>JBCBMU010000010.1:0-191207 GCA_039822145.1 Pseudomonadota bacterium
CGGCATTCTTCTTGAGCGGCACAATCCTGCCTCCGCGCACGCCTTCATCCGCGGTGATCATAAACTGGCTGTCGCAATCGGTGATCCGGCCGGCCAGCGCTTCCGGTGAGAACCCGCCAAACACGATAGAATGGACTGCCCCAATCCGGGCACAGGCCAGCATCGCATAAGCCGCCTCAAGCACCATGGGCATATAGATCGTCACCCGATCACCCTTTTTGACGCCCATGTCTTTGAGAACATTGGCAAAGCGGCAGACGGCGACATGCAATTGTTTATACGTGACTTTGGCATCATCGGCGGGGTCATCGCCCTCCCAAATCAGCGCCACTTTGTCGCCGCGCGTGGCGAGATGGCGATCGATGCAATTATACGCGACATTAAGCTCGCCATCTGAGTACCAGCGCACGTGTAAGTCGGATTTATCCCAGGAAACGTCTTTGACCATCGTATAGGGCTTCGACCAATCCAATCGCTTGCCTTGCTCGGCCCAGAAACCGACGGGATGCGCAATCGAAGCGGCGTACATTTCTCGGTATTTCTCAGGCGTGAGGTTGGCCTTTGCCGCAAAATCGGATGGGACGGGATAAGTCTTGAGATCAGTCATCTACAGGGGCTCCACTGAGCTAAAAAAGTCACCCCCCTACAATGCGGATTTGGCCGCAGAGGTAAAGCCATCGATGCGTGACCGTGTCCAATACCCGCCTCTCACCCGAGCAGGCCTGATTGGGAATCGGTCAGAACAGACGCTTCTAACCGCAATAAGATATTCTCATCTTGCAGTAAGCTGCGGTTTTGAGTGGATTTTCCGAAGACACAAAAAGGCCGTCCGCACGCAAGGTCAGAATGCAAGAGAATTTAGCTCCCCCTCCCAACGTCCTGGTCATAACATCTGCGCAGTCGGTCGCAGCTGAACTCTCAGCCGCAATGGACAGTGACTATGCTGTCTTGGTGCAAGACCTCGGACCGGACCGCATCAGTCCCGCGCTCAACCAATCACGTCCAGACATTGTCGTTATTGCTCGGCCTTCGATGGACCTAAGATATCTCGATGCGATTTCTGAGGTGGTCAAAGCGATGCCCATCCCGGTTTTAGTATTTGTTGAGTCTGATCCGCATCGAATGGCACGGCAGGCCATTCGCGCCGGGGTCACGTCTTTTGTTGTTGATGGGCTCGTTGCCGCGCGTGTACCGACTTTGATCGAAGTGACGATGGAGCGGTTCAAACTGAGCGAAGCGCTGCGCAATGAATTGTTAAAATCACAGGAAGAACTTGCGGCGCGCAAAATCATTGAACGCGCCAAAGGCCTGTTGATGGATCGCAAGCAATTAAACGAGCAAGAAGCGTATCGCACGCTACGGGAACTCGCGATGCGCCAAGCGAAACCCCTCAAAGAAGTCGCTGAAACCCTGATCACATATTCTGATATTCTCCCGTAGAAGCACGGTTTCACGGGCATCTCAGGTTGCACAGCTCCACATAATCACACGTCGCATCAAGATCGCTGCTCAAGTTCTGGTCGGGCGTATTTTGCTTTGCTCGTTCTATGAGCAAAGCAAAGAAAATTCTTATGCGGGCTGATGCTCACCGTATGCGCATCGCATGCTTTTCGGAAACGTCGGACTTAGTTCAACGACGAACTTTTCATGACACCGCGCAAAGATGAGCGGTTTATGGCGATTTAAGCATCGCCCTCGTGAGCTCATGGCAGAGCGCTCGAGAAAATTATGGGGCACATAATCGGCTTCTGCGATGGCAGGACTGCCAACCGAGCATTGCGCCCTCCTAGAAAAGTAAAAGCAAATCCAGGCCGCTCTCAACGTGCATTCGCGCACGGGCTCAAAGGAAGATTAAAATGAAACACACATTACGCGCTCAGTTGCTCTCCTGCGCCGTGTTCTCCGCAGGGGCGATATTCGCACCGACGGTGGCTGCACAAGACGCAGACGCAGAAGATGATACCGCAGTCCAAGATACTATTATCGTTACCGGCGCACGGGGGGCTCCGCGCTCCGTGACAGATTCGCCTGTACCGATCGATGTCTTCGGCGCTGAGGAAATCGAAGCCGTCTCGTTCACCGACACAAACGACATTCTAAGAACATTGGTTCCGTCTTATAACCTGTCACGGCAACCGATTTCAGATGGCGCGAGCTTTATTCGCCCGGCGACCCTTCGCGGCCTGCCAACTGATAAAACTCTGGTCTTGGTCAATTCGAAGCGCCGTCACCGCGCCGCTCTGGTGTCGATCGGTGGATCAGGCACGCAAGGCCCAGACATTGCTACAATCCCATCAAGTGCGATTGGCTCAGTGGAAGTCTTGCGCGATGGCGCGGCCGCTCAATACGGTTCGGATGCGATCGCCGGTGTTATCAACTTCATTCTGAAGGATAACACAGAAGGCATCACGATCACCGCTCAAACCGGTCAATATTATGAGGGCGATGGCACCGAATACATGATCGCGGGCAATATTGGTTTGCCGCTCGGCGATAGTGGCTTCTTGAGTATTTCGGGCGAGTACTACGATGCAGAAGCATCAGTTCGCGCACAAGAATATTGTCAGAGCTGGGCGTGTGTTGATCCCAACGACCCAACTTTCCTGGGCGGAAGTTCTTTCGACCCGACTCTCGCCTTCTATGATGAAGCAAGCTTCATTGCAGGTTTGCCAGATGCCAATATTGGTGACGGTGACGTCGTCCAGCCTTGGGGGCAACCCAACGTGAATCGCTTGGCCTTGTTCTACAATGCAGGCTTTGATCTCACCGAAAACATCTCGCTGTACAGCTTCGGTAACTACACAACGTCTGAAAGCGATGGCAGCTTCTTCTATCGTTATCCTGGTAATGGCACGATCGAAGATCTGCGTTTGGAAGACGGTTCAGTATGGTCACCGCTGGCCTTCTACCCAGGTGGTTTTACACCTCGCTTCTTTGGTGAAATTGAAGACCTCTCATTCGTCGGCGGAATCAAAGGCGAAATGGAAAACGGTTTCGCTTGGGACCTGTCGGGTCGCTTTGGGTCAAACGAAATCCAATACACGCTGGCCAATACGATCAACCCATCGCTTGGACCTGATTCACCGAACAGTTTCCGCCCGGGTGATTTGGTCAACGAAGAGATGCAATTCCAAGCTGACTTCTCCTACGGATTTGAAGCTGGAACGGCCTCGCCCGTAGTCGTCGCATTCGGCGCTAGCTATCTTGACGAAACCTATGAAATTGTCGGTGGACAAACGGAATCGTTTACGGCTGGACCATTCGCGTCGCAAGATCCATTTGGCTTCTGTACGGACGAAGACGATATCGCGACACGGACGGCTACGGCTGCTGGTATGGCCGTGATCACAAGCGGCTCCACACTGGATTGTACAAATGCTGGCGACCCGGTTTACCGAACAGTTGGCGTGGGCTCGAACGGCTTCCCGGGCTATGGCCCAGATGCCGCCGGCGAACTCTCTCGTGACTCAAATGCTATCTATGTCGACGTCAGTACGGACATCACGGAAAACTTGTTCGTACAAGGCGCCCTGCGCTTTGAAGACTATTCTGACTTTGGTGAAGAGACCGTTTGGAAATTGGCGGCTCAGTATGACTTCAGCGAGATGTTCTCCGTTCGGGGCTCCGTTGGTACCGGTTTCCGGGCGCCAACACCTGGTCAGCTTGGAACAACCAACGTTTCGACCCGTCTGCCAAACGGCTTCCCGGTTGCGACAGGCCTATTCCCGGCCAGCAGTACTGCAGCAGTAGCGCTCGGTGCAGAACCGCTCGGACCTGAGAAGTCAGACAATCTAGCCTTTGGTTTCCTCGGCAGTTTTGGTGACTTTACTTACACGGTCGATTTCTACCAAATCGATCTTGAAGACCGCGTGAACGCGGTATCGACGATCACAATTATCAACGATATCGACTTCCCAGCATTGAATGATGGCAATCCGGCGCCATCAGGCAATGAATATGCGTCCGTTCTGGATGCTGCGGGTGTTCCGAACGCCAACACCATTGGCGGCGTGAACTTCTTCCAAAACGCTTTCGACACCACATCCACAGGGGTCGACGTCGTTTTGACATATTCGAAGGATTGGGGCGCAAATGGCACCACTGACTTCTCAGGCGCGTTCAACTGGAATGAATCTGAGTTTGATGGTGATGTCACCAGCTTGTTCAATGCTGAGAGCCGATATGACTTCGAGAACTTCCCAGTGAAATGGCGCGGGAATGTATCGGCGACGCATGATATCGGTAAGTTCACACTCTTTGCACGGGCTAATTTCTATGGCCCTTACGAGAACTCTGATAGCGGCGGTGCAACCGGCAACATCCAAGAGTTCGGTGAAGAGATCTTTATCGACGTTGAAGGATCTTACGATGTCTCCGATGCCATCACGCTCTCTGTGGGCGCTCGGAACCTCTTTGACGAGTATCCAGACGTTGCAGATCCAGCCATTGGCGACAGCTGCTGTGGACGGATCTACCTCTCAGCGAGTGAAGTCGACTGGCAAGGTGGCTTCTACTACGTAAGAGCGGTCGCTAAGTTCTAAATTTTGGGCAAACCAAAACTATTAGATATTTTTTTGGAGGGCAGAGTTGCTCTGCCCTCCAACCTCCCAGAACAATAAAAATCGATATAAATAAGTAGAACGGATTTTTTATGCCGGGTTTAGAGGGTGAAACTCTTCAATTTCTTCAACTTTTTGGAGTATTGATGGCGGCGGGACTTGTGGCTGGCTTTGTAGCCGGCCTTTTTGGTATTGGCGGCGGATTTGTCGTGGTGCCTGCTTTATTGCTCGTTTTCACAGTATTTGGCGTCGATGCCGACGTCTTGACGCATGTCGCCATCGGAACGTCGCTCGCGACGATTATTGTAACCTCGTCGCGTTCGGTGCACGCCCATAATAAGAAAGGCGCGGTCGACTTTCAGATCATTAAAGACTGGGCGCCTTGGCTGCTGGTTGGCGTCGGCGGCGGCATTATTCTCGCGCAATATATGGACGGCCGATCGCTCAAGTGGATCTTCTCCATCGGGGTGTTTTTGATGGGCCTGCATTTCATCCTGCCGGTTTTGAAAGATGTCAAAGTTTCAGACGAAATGCCGAGTGGCCTGATCCGCATAGGCCTGGCTTCTTTTCTCGGTGGCTTCTCAGCCCTGCTTGGGATCGGCGGCGGTACGATCGCGGTTTTGACCATGACAATGTGCGGGCGCCCTATTCACCAGGCTGTCGCAACCGCGGCCGGGTTTGGCGTTATCATCGCGGTTCCGGGCGCGATTGGCTTCGCCGCCCTTGGCATGGGGCAAGAAGCGCTACCGATGGGTTCTTTCGGTTACGTCAACATCATTGCGGTGCTCGCGATCACGACAATGTCGTTTATTACCGCCCCGTTCGGAGCCAAGGCCGCACACGCATTAGATGCACCGTCATTAAAACGCGTGTTTGGCATTTACTTAGTGGCCACATCGGCCATCGTGCTGTGGAATTCATTCTCGTGAGTATTGTAGACCCAATCAGGGCCCAAGGCCCAAGATGTTCCTAAAGGAGGAATAAACACTATGTCCCTAAACCTCACTCGTCGTTTGATGCTTACAGGGGCAATGGGCTCCTCGATCGCAGGCGCTGCTGCCTGTGCGAGCAGTGTCGGTGCCGTTGCACCTGCCGTTGCCGCTGAAGGCGCTTTCCCGCCCAAAGCCAGCATTGACCCATACCTACTCGGCCCAAAGGAAGGCGTGGCGCTTCTGTCGCGCAACGAAAACCCTTATGGCCCCTCCAAGTCGGCTCGCGACATGATCGAATACGCGGCCAGCAAAGGCGCTTACTACACCTCGCGCGAGGCGTCTGTTCAATTGGTCGAAATGATCGCCGAGAAAAACGGCGTCTCTCCTGAGCAAGTGGTTATCACCACAGGATCGGGCGAAGTACTCTGCGCAATTGCCCTCATCTATGGCCCGAAAGGCCCTATCGTGGCGCCGCGTCTGTTCTGGGATACAACCGCGTTATATGCGGTGAACCTCGGCATGGCGGAAATTGATCGTGTCCCGCTCGCAGCGGATATGAGCATCGACCTGGCCACGATTGAAGCCAAAGTCACCGACCAAACCGGCTTGGTGCAGCTCTGTAATCCAAACAATCCAACGGGATTGGTCTCGGATGCTGCAACGCTGCAAGCCGCGGTGAAGCGGATGGCGAAGAAAACCACAGTTCTGGTCGACGAAGCCTATATCGAGCTATCAGATGACCCTGAGGCGAATTCTTGTGTGCCGCTGATCAATGCCGGGCATGATGTGATTGTGACGCGGACGTTCTCGAAAATATACGGCATGGCCGGTGTCCGTGTCGGTTATTCGATCTCATCGGCTGAGACGGCTGCGAAAATTCGCGCAACCGCTATGTCATGGTCGCCAAGCCTGTCGATTGCTGCGGCGATTGGCTGCTACAATGATGATGCCTTCCTCGCAATGTCGCGGTCAAAAATCCAAGAAGGCCGCGAGATGGTCAACATGACGATCGACACGCTTGGCCTGACCCGGCTGCCGTCGCAAACCAACTTCGTTTACTTCAAGTCCGGCAAAGAAGCCAATGATGTCCAGAAGGCGATGATGGAAAAGAAGATTTCCGTTCGCGGGCAGTATATGGACTATAATGAATGGACCCGCGTTTCGATGGGAAAAATTGCCGATGTGGAGCGTTTCTGTAAAGCGCTTCCTGAAGTCCTGGGCGCCTAAGCGCTTCCCAATATGAGCCAAGCAAAAACGCTTGGTTCAAAACGAACCAAATTTCAGCGCGGCGCTTTTATGAGCGCCGCGCTGTTTGTTTTTCGCATCGCGCCGCGGCATCGCGCTATCTGTAGTTAACACTAGAGATCGGCATTGGATTTGCATGCTTTGACAGCATGACCAGTAACGTGATCCAATTCCCTCAGCTTCCCAAAGGCGGGGCCAAATCTGGCCCTCAAACGAGGACACCGTTAGAGCGGGCGCAGGCCCTTCCAGAGAGCCTTCGCGCCCTGGATGTTGAGTGGATTTTCAAAGTCGCGGACCACCGCGAAAAGCTCGGACCGCGTCGCAATTAAGTATTGCCGAAGCGTTTTTTTTGCACGACTAGATAAAGCATCAATTTGACAGGGCCAAAAACATCCATGGCCCGCGACCATTGGTGATCTCATCAAAATCGAATAGATGAAGTAAGCGTTACCCGGGTAGCGCAATATTTCGATGGAGCTTGTCCGTCTGGAAACGTTTCATCGATATGGCAGTTAACCATAACAAATAGGCACAACCGCCAGAAAAATAATACCAGAAAGGCTGTCCTCCCATGCCCTCCTTTCCTAACTCAGTCCGCACCGCAGGATTTATCCTTCTGGCCCTGCTCGCATATTTTGTTTTTCGCGGCGTGACCCGGGCGCCAGAGGCCACCCCTGCAAACCAGACCAGCGCCGAGGCCGAAGCCAAGGCGGCTGAACTGCCGAAAGTCTATATCCAACCGGCACGCTTCGAACCGCATCAGATCATCGCGACGCTGAAGGGCAGCAGCGAACCCGACCGCGAGGTGACCGTGCGATCTGAAACCATGGGCACCGTGACCAATGCCGCTATTCGCGAAGGACAAACCGTTCCGCGCGGCGCTGTCCTGTGCGGCCTCGACATTGAAAGTCGCGCCGCCCGAATAGCTGAAGCTGAAGCCGCCGTTGCGGCCGCCCGCTTAGAACATGATGCGGCCAGCCAATTGGAAGAGAAAGGGTGGACAACGTCGAACCGTGCGGCAGCGACACAGGCCTCTCTCGATGGCGCCGAAGCGGCTTTGGCGGCGGCCAAGATCGAGCTTGGCAAAACGCGGATCACTGCCCCATTTACGGGCGTCTTCGAAACGCGTCTGGCAGAGCGCGGTGACTTTCTCTCCGTAGGCGCACCATGTGGACGCCTGGTGGATCTTGACCCCATCATTGTCGCCATTGAAGCAACCGAAAACCAGTTAGGCGCGATCGATACTAGCGAAACCGTCAACGTCGCGTTCGCCACCGGTCTCAGCAAGCAGGGACAGGTGCGCTATGTCGCCAGCACCGCCAATCCGCAAACCCGGACGTTCCGGGTTGAAATCGAAATTCCTAATCCCGACGCTGAAATCGCCGCCGGGTTGACCGCCTCAGTCGATTTAAAGCTTGGCGAAGTGCCGGCTTTGCAAATGACGCCTGCGGCGCTCATCCTGCACGATGATGGCCGCGTCGGCGTGCGGTATGTCGACCGCGAAGACATTATTCAATTTGTTGAGATTCAAGTCATCGACGACGCCGCCAACGGTATTTGGGTAACCGGCATTCCAGCCGGCGTGAACCTTTTAAGTGCTGGCCAAGACTATCTCAAAGAGGGGGTCAAAGTCGCCCCGCAATTGGCGGAAGGTCTGTAGCGCATGAATGGGCTCATTGACGGCGCCATTGGGCGCGCGCGCATGGTTCTCGCTATCCTTGTGGTCGCTCTGATCGCAGGGACGATGACCTATATAAATCTCCCCAAAGAAGCCGACCCGGATGTGCCGATCCCGTTTGTCGGCGTTACCATCCCGCTTGAAGGGGTTTCACCGGAGGACGCCGAACGCTTGCTCGTACGCCCGGTTGAGAGTGAGCTGCAAGGGATTGAAGGGGTCAGACAAATTGACTCTTTCGGACTCGAAGGCGCTGGACAAATCATCATTGAGTTTGACGTCTCCTTTGACCAGGATCAGGCGGTGCTTGACGTGCGGGAGAAAGTCGATCTTGCGCAACGCGAATTCCCGGAAGAAGCGCGTGAGCCCGTCGTCACAGAAATCAATGCCTCGCTCTTCCCAATTCTTGCGATCAATCTCTATGGCGATGCGCCTGAGCGCACGCTGTACAAAATCGGTCTCGATTTACAGGAAGAGCTCGAAGGCTTGGAAGGCGTGCTTGAAGCGCGCCTTAGCGGCGACCGCGAGGAAGTCCTAGAAGTCACCGTCGACCCTGCCAAGCTGGAAGCCTATAATATTTCCTATCAAGAAATTTTTGCCACCATTGCCAACAATAACCGCCTGGTTCCCGCTGGCAGGATTGATATGGGCGAGGGCCGTTTCCCAGTCAAAGTTCCAGGGCTGATCAAAACCGCGCAAGATGCGTTTGACTTGCCGATCAAAACCGATGGCGACGCGACCATCACGCTGGCCGATGTTTCAACCGTCCGCCGAACATTTAAAGACCGCGAGAGCTACGCCAAATTTAACGGGCAACCGTCGGTCTCGATCCAAATCGTAAAGCGCACCGGCGCCAACATTCTCGACACTGTGGCCGACGTCGAAGCGATTGTGGCGCGGTCCAAAACCCGGTGGCCCGAGACGATCGATGTCACGCTGACCTCGGATAAGTCCGAAATGATTGATGATCAGCTGGGCCAATTGCAGGCATCGATCGCCGTCGCTGTTGTGTTGGTCATGATCATTGTCGTGGCCGCGCTTGGGCTGCGCTCAGCCGGCATGGTCGGTCTCGCCATTCCAGGTTCATTTGTCATGGCGTTTTTGATGCTCGGCATGTTTGGATACACAATCAATATGATGGTCATGTTCGGCATGGTGATCGCTGTCGGTATCCTGGTTGATGGCGCCATTGTTGTGGTCGAATATGCGGACCGGAAAATGGCCGAAGGCCTGCATCGAAAACAGGCCTATAGCATGGCTGCCAAGCGCATGTTCTGGCCGATTGTCGCTTCGTCGGCGACCACGCTCGCCGCCTTTTTCCCGTTCTTGTTCTGGGACAGCCTGGTCGGGAAGTTTATGTCTTACCTACCGATCACGCTGATCTTCGTTTTAGTCGCCTCTTTGATCATGGCGCTGATCTTCTTGCCGGTCCTTGGGTCGGTGATTGGGGGACGCGGATCAGACGACGGTGATAATGGCCTAGTCGAAGTATCTGGCGTCTCAGGCGACCCGCTTGAAGCCTCTGGTTGGTTTGGCCGCTATGCGCGCGCCACGTCGGCTTTAATCGCTCGGCCATTCTTGGTCACGTTTAGCGCCATTGCGCTCATCGCCGCGATTTTCGTTTGGTTCGGAAATAGTACCCACAAATCAGAACTCTTTCTCGATGTCGAGCCGGAGCAAATCTATGTCTTCGTGCAAGCCCAAGGAAATCTCTCGGCGGCCGAAGAATATGCAATTGTCGAACGCGCGCTCGCCCAGCTCTTGCCGATTGATGGGATTGAGTCGCTGGCCTCAACATCGGGGAGCGAAGGCTCCGGCTCATTCAATTTTGACGGCGTCAGCTCGCCGCCGCAAGACACGATTGGGCGCATCCTGATAAGTCTGAGAGACCGCGCTTCTGGCTATGATGGCCGTGTCACAGAGCAACAAATCCGCGATGCCTTGGTCGGCGTTCCTGGGGTGCGCACGGAAGTGCGAAAGCTAGAGCAAGGCCCACCCGTGGGCAAAGACTTGCAAGTCGCCGTCCGCTCAAGTGATGGCGCGGCTTTGATGCAGGCCGCCGCGCAGATCCGCGCTCTGGTCGATTCCATGGAGGGCTTACGCGAAGTCGAAGACAGCCGGCCCCTGCCCGGGATTGAGTACCAACTCGAAGTCGACCGCGCCCAAGCTGGCAAGTTTGGGGTTGATGTGACGCAAGTCGGCGCCGCAGTTCAACTGGTCACCAATGGCATCCTTGTCGGGCGCTACCGCCCGGATGATGCGCTCGACGAAATTGATATTCGTGTCCGCTTTCCCGAAAGCGAGCGCAGTGTTCAAGCGCTCGATCGCCTACGCATTGCAACGCCAAATGGGCAAGTGCCGCTGGCGCAATTTGTCGACCGTATACCGGCGCAAAAAGTCACTAAAATCGAACGCCGCGATGGTAAACGGATCGTTCTCGTGCGCGCCAATGCGGTCACTCAAGGCGAAGGCGCCGCGAAAGTCGCTGAGCTAAAAGAGCTGATCGCCGCGGCGGATCTTGATCCAGCCGTCGACATAAAATTCGAAGGCGCCGATGAAGACGCCTCGGAGGCCTTTGCGTTCTTCTTAATCGCTGCCATGTCCGCGCTCTTCCTCATGGGCATCATTCTGCTTTGGGAATTCAATAATTTCTATCACGTGCTGTTGACGCTGTCCGCCGTGATCCTATCGACCGCTGGCGTGTTGATCGGGATCCAACTCGTCTTGCCTTACATTTCAATCCTCATGATCGGCACGGGGGTGGTCGCTTTGGCCGGCATTGTAGTGAACAATAATATCGTTCTGATTGACACATTCCAACGTTTGAAGCGTGACGGACGCAGCAGCGAAGAAGCCGCCATCGCCGCCGCAGCACAGCGCATTCGCCCGATCCTTTTAACGACGCTCACAACGATTTGCGGTCTTCTGCCAATGGTCTTTATGATGAATGTGAGTTTTCGCGAAGGCGCGATCAGCTTTGGCGGCATAACCGCGGAATGGTGGCGCCCGCTCGCGACGGCGGTGGTCTTCGGGCTCGGATTCTCAACCATGCTGACTTTGATTGTCACACCGGTCTGGCTCGCCGCGCCCGCGAAAATGGGGCGGTGGCGCAAGCGCACTGTGGCACGGCTTCTTGGACGTGAAGACGAAATGGTTGCCGTGGGGCCGCCTTATCGAGATTTCGAATGGGCTGAGCCGGATAATGATGTCCGACCAGCTGCTGAGTAAAGTCGCAACGTTCACGCCCGGGCTTAGTGAAAATCCCGACTATAAAACAATTTCTTCGCCTGCTCGCGCGGATGCCGAGCGCCAGAGGCGATACGGGCGCGGTGAGCTTCTTGAAGCTCCGCTGTGATCGCTTCGGCGGTTTTGCGGCGCTTCTCGCTTTTTGGCCCCGAGCGCAGATCCGGCACGGGGCGCTTGGCCTCATCCGCATTGTCGCGCGATGGATCAATGCGATCACCCGCAAATTCGGGATAACCAAGGCCATCTAGCAAATAAGAATAGTCGACGATCTGGTGGGCAATCACATGCGTGACCGTGCCTTCGCGTTGCAGCTTTCCCCGCACATGCAAAAGACGCCCAGCCATGACTTCTTTGCGGAATTTCTCAAACATTTTTGGCCAAACCACGACATTTGAGACCGCTGTGTCATCTTCTAGAGTGAGGAAGATAACACCGCTGGCCGTGCCAGGGCGCTGGCGCGTAATGACCAGGCCAGAGACGGCCAGCCAGACCCCATCAGCAGTCATGCGATGAGCTTTGGCGGGCTGGAAACTCGGCAAATGCTCCCGCAGCAGATGGACCGGATGCTCGCGCAATGTGAGCCGGGTCGCCACATAATCCTCAAACACGCTTTCAGACAGGCTGAGGCGGGGTAGATTGGCTTCGACCTCTGGCAGCCCTTCGCCAGCCTGTTCAAACAGGGGCAAAGGCCGGTCTGCGCCAAGCCCTTTGACGGCCCAAAGCGCGTCTCGGCGCTGCAGCCCATAGGCGGCAAAGGCGTCCGCCCCGGCAAGCCGGGTCAACGCCCCGCGTCCAATCCCGGCCCGGCGCCAAAGCGTTTCAATTCCGCCATACCCCGCCCCGCGCGCCGCTGCGATCCAATGGCCATCCTCTTCAGAAAAGCCTTTGATCTGCCGAAACCCGAGCCGCACTGCGAGACCGCCATTGGGCAAGGGCTCTAGCACATTATCCCAAAAACTGTTCTCGGCGCAGACCGGCAGGACGATGACGCCATGCTCCTTGGCATCCCGAACGATTTGGGCCGGGGCATAAAACCCCATAGGCTGCGCATTAAGCAACCCGCAGCAAAACACTTCTGGATGGTGGCATTTGATCCACGAGGAGGCATAGACCAGAAGCGCGAAGCTCGCTGCATGGCTTTCCGGGAAGCCATAGCTGGAAAAGCCTTCAAGCTGTTTGAAGCAATTCTCTGCGAACGCTTTTTCATACCCGCGTTCCAGACAGCCAGCGATGAAGCGCTCTTTAAAATCCTCGACCGCGCCTTGGCGGCGAAAGCCATTCAAAGCGCGGCGCAAAGCATCCGCCTCGGTCGGACTAAAGCCGGCGGCGACAATCGCGATCTGCATGGCCTGCTCTTGAAATAGCGGCACGCCATAGGTG
The DNA here is from genome assembly GCA_039822145.1 of Pseudomonadota bacterium. GTDB lineage: Bacteria > Pseudomonadota > Alphaproteobacteria > Caulobacterales > Hyphomonadaceae > Henriciella. The sequence continues at coordinate 13,038 of JBCBMU010000010.1, forward strand.
CGCTCAAGCACGTCGCGCAGGGCTTCAGACGGATAGATAATCTCTTCCTCACCGCGGCGGCGGCGCAGATAAGGGTGAACCATATTGCCCTGGATTGGCCCGGGCCGAATGATCGCAACTTCAGCAATCAAGTCCTGATAGGTCCGGGGCCGCATCCGCGGTAGGAAATTCATCTGAGCCCGCGACTCGACTTGGAAGACGCCAATCGTGTCGGCTTCACACAACATGTCATAGACGACCGGATCTTCCTGAGGCAGCGTCGCCAACGTGTAGGCCTCGCCTTTCCACATCTCGAGCAAGTCAAAGCATTTGCGGATACAGGTCAGCATGCCGAGCGCCAGAATGTCGATTTTGAGCATGCCGAGCGCTTCAATATCGTCCTTGTCCCATTCCAGAACGGTGCGGTCGGCCATGGCGGCATTCTCAATCGGGCACAGCTCATCCAGCCGCCCTTTGGTAATGACAAAGCCGCCCACATGCTGCGAGAGATGCCGCGGGAAGCCAATAATCTGCTTGGCTAAGTCGAGCGTTTGGCGCAGGCGTTGGTCTTCCAGATCAAGCCCTGCTGATTTTGCCCGCTCATCACCGAGGTCTGACGAAGAGACGCCCCAGACTTGGCTCGACAAGGCTGAGACGACATCTACAGACAGCCCCATGGCCTGCCCGACCTGGCGGATCGCACTGCGCGAGCGATAATGGATCACCGTCGAGCACAGCCCGGCGCGGTGGCGACCATATTTCTGATAAATGTGCTGGATCACTTCTTCGCGCCGCTCATGCTCGAAATCGACATCAATATCCGGCGGTTCATTGCGCGCCTCAGAAATGAAGCGCTCAAACACCATTGTGATCATATCAGGCGAGGCTTCGGTAATGCCGAGCGCATAACAGACGACAGAATTTGCCGCCGAGCCTCGGCCCTGACACAAGATCCCTTGGGAGCGAGCAAACGTCACCACATCATGCACGGTCAAAAAGTAACGCGCATAATCGAGCTCTGAGATCAGCCGCATTTCTTTCTCGACCATGGCGCGTACATTCAGCGGCACAGCGTCCGGATAGCGGCGGATTAAGCCCGCTTCAGTGAGCTTGCGCAGGCGCTCATTCGGCTCCAGCCCATCGCTAATCTCATCGGGATACTCATAACGCAGCTCGTCCAATGAAAACGGACAGGCCTCTGCAATCCGCGCCGTATTGGCCACCGCCTCTGGATAGGCTTGGAATAGGCGGCGCATTTCAAACTCAGACTTGATCCGCCGCTCCGCATTGGGCAGCGCGCGCCGCCCTAATTCATCAATCGTGGTCTTCTCGCGAATACAGGACAAGACATCCGCCAGCCGCAAGCGTCCGGCCTTATGCATGATGACATTGCCGAGCGCGACCACGTCCAGTCCAAGCCGGTCCGCCAGTGTATCCGCCGCCGCAAAACGCACAGGGTCTTGGCCATCATATTCCGGCAATAGGCCAACAAAAACATGATCATCGAAAGCTGCTTTCAACGCCCTCAAACTGGCTTCAAAATCCGGCCCGGAGAGCCCAATCAGAATACAATTATCGGCATAGTCGAGCACATCTTCGAGCCCGAGATCGCAGGCGCCTTTGACGGTGCGCCGCTTGCCCAATGTGAGTAGGCGCGAAAGCTGCCCAAAGGCTTTTCGATCCCGCGGATAAGCCAGCAATTCTGTCCCATCTCTGAGCCGCAACCGGGTCGCCACAAGGAAGCGCAGCCCCAATTCTTTTGCCGCGCTATGCCCGCGGACAATGCCCGCAAACGTATTCGTATCGGCAATCGCGAGACCGCCAAGATCAAGCTTGCGCGCGCGGGTGACCAATTCCTCGGCATGTGACGCGCCGGTCAGGAACGTGAAATTGCTGATTGCGAAAAGCTCAACATAGCTCATGCAAACTCTCCCGCGACATACCAGTCCTCACCCGTTTCACCGGGATAATTAAGCAACCAAAGCCGGCGCCCTTGATCGGTCTGCACGCGCCAATAGTCACGGGTGCGCGGATCTTCTTCGCGATACCAACGCGGGGTGATCCGCTCTGGCCCGTGCGCCCGATCTGTGGCGAAAGACATGCGCCGCCATTTGAAATTGAGCGGCGGACGACCAGGCGTTTCGACCTGCACGAATTCAGGCGGCATAAAAATACGGATCGGCCGTGGCCGCGGTGCCGGGCGCCAATCCGGGGCGGCGCCTGCGGCTTCAGCGAGGCCAAATTCATGTTCCGGAACATGATGCTGACGCGGCCGGAACACGCGCACATGATCAAAGCCAATGCGATTGCCGAGCGTTTCGATCAAGATCAGACGCTGATCGGCGCGTTTAGCATCTTCGCCAAATGCGCTCTGTCGCAAGCGGATGGGTTCGATATGTTCCGCCACCAAACGAAACCAATCTGCGCCATACTCAATTTCGAGTTTTGACAAAGGGTGGGAGAATTGCCGCAAGACCGCTTCGGGATCAGAGCATGGACGGGCAAAGCCAATGCTCATTGGATGGTCGCCGGTATCAACACAGCGGACCGTCAATCGAAACCGCCGGGCGCCGCGTTGGTCTGTGTTGAGACGCGTGCAAATCCGTTCGGCCAAACGCCGCAACACATTTTCAAGATCGTCGAGAAAACCAATCGGCTCAGGCAATGTCATCCGCGCCGCATAAGTTGGGTCTGCCGCTTTTGGCGTTACTGGGTCCGGGCTAAGCCCCGTCGCGGTTTGCAAAGCCTGGGTCAAAGACAGGCCAAACCGGCGCGCCAGCTCTGCTGATTTTTGGGCATAGAGATGGCCAATTGTGGTCAGGCCGGCCCGCGCCAATTCACTGACCGTTTTGTGCGACAGGTCGAGCGCCGCGATGGGCAAATCAGACAGTGCAGCAACCATCTCTCCTGGCGGTGCAACCGAGACTGTTTGACGTCCAAACCGCGCCAAAGCGCGCGCCCCGCCTTTGGTGTCGGCAATGCCAATTTGCGCTTGGATTTGAAGATCGTTCAACCGGGTCAAGGCTTCCTGCCCCATCTCGGCTTCGCCGCCAAACAGATGTGCGCAGCCGGTTATATCAAGCAGCAAGCCGTCCGGAGCATCCAGGGATACGCGCGGTGACAGCGCATCGGCCCAGCGCCACAAAGCTCGCAGCAACAAGTCTTCGCGCACGGGGTCGCCCGGCTCGGTTAGCAAGTCCGGGCAAATCGCACGCGCATCGGCCAGCGCTTGGCCCGCGACCACGCCGCCTGTTAGGGCTTGATCATTGGCATGTGTGACGCGCCAGGCATTCTTCTCTTCGGCAATCGTAGCGAAGCTTCCAGACAAGCGAGCATCCCCTTGCCGGGTCAAGCGATCAAGGGGGAGCTGTGGGAGCCATATGGAGAGTATCCTTGGCATTTTGCCCTCCCTGCGAGGTGACGCGCCAGGCCCCAACCTCCCCGTTTTTTCCTTTGACGCAGGTCCATTGCCAAGTCGTTTGCTCGGCATGGACCGGGGCGCACTCCCAGCGGGTTTGCGCCGCCGATGTGCTGACCCCGCCGCGCAAGAGGATGAGGCCAAGCCCGCCGCCCTGCTCCGCCGCGAGCTGCAAACGCCGGCTCTCTTTCAAAGACAATGTGTCGGGGATTTCTAGGACAACGCAAAATCCGCCATCGGCGCGCAGCGCTTGATCCGCGGCCCACAACAATTCGCCGCGCGATACGGCCTCGACCAGGACAAGATCGGCGACTTGCAAATAGGCTTGCAGGCCGGTTGGACAGAGGCTGTTTAAGTCACGATAAAGGCCGATCCAAAAGATGCTTTGGCCCTGCTTTGCTGCGGCCATCGCCGCAAAAACATCGGCGCCAGCGCCCATCACTTCATGGATTCGGCCTTTGCGCAGAACCATACCCTCTCCAACCGTCAGCACATTCTGTGCATATGAGAGTGTGCCTGCCGCACGCAGAGGGTGAAAGTCTATCTGTCCCATGTGTTCTGTTTTTGTTCTTTTTCTGAAAAGAGTCAACTGGAGGATTGGGCCGTGCCCCCCCACTCTGCTCTTGCCTCCCGCACGCCCTCGTTGAGCCTACAAAATTGCACGCATTCACCCCCCCGATTTGGCGTTTGGAGCCCTCACAGCCAATTGACAAAGCGCCCCGCGCGCCGCATTAGCGGGCGCAGATGGTGCTTCCATAATTGGGGGCTAAGAGGGAAACCGGTGAAAATCCGGCGCTGTACCCGCAACTGTCAGCCAGGAGCTGAAGGCCACTATGCCACTGGGACATTTGTCCTGGGAAGGCGGCCGGAAGTGACGATTGGTGAGCCAGGAGACCTGCCATCGCGTCGTTCGTCCGGAGACCGGGAAAAGTTCTCAGCGGGCGGGAAGGCCAGATCACATCTGGACCCTCTCCTTTGAAACGGCAGCTAGTCTAGGCCTGGCCGCTCGCGCAGCATGTCTGTGAGGCCAGTATGTCGTTTTCAGTGCGCCATTTTCCGGGCGGCATGGCGCTGAGGGGTTATCCTCATGTTGTATAAGACTGCGCTGCTTAGCGCTGTTTCGCTGTCACTCGCTTTGCCGGTTCTGGCCCAAAGCGCAGATGACGACACCACCACACTCGACACGATCGTGATCGAAGGGTCCCGTTTGAACCAAACCGCGACAGAGATCGGCTCGTCGGTCAGCGTCATCACCGCCGAAGACATTGATGAGCTTGGTTTTGACTTCGCGCTTGATGCGGTCGCTGCCGCGCCCGGCGTTACAGTCAACCAAAACGGCGCCTTTGGCGGCTTGGCGAGTGTCCGCATTCGCGGCGCCCAAAGTGGGCAGACTTTGGTGCTTGTCGACGGCGTCCCGGTAAATGATCCAAGCTCAACCAGTGGCGGCTTTAATTTCAACGCCATCGACACTGAAAATATCGAGCGGATTGAAGTCCTCAAAGGCCCGCAATCTACCCTATGGGGCACGGATGCAATTGGCGGTGTGGTCTCAATCATCACCAAAAGTCCAGATCAGGGCTTTGGCGGCTCAGCCTTCGGTGAATATGGCAGCTTCAACACGTTTCGCGGCGGCGCCTCGATTGAAAACGCCAATGATCAAGGTGACTTCAGATTGGCCGCGTCTGGCATTTCATCAGACGGCATTTCAAAAGCCGATGAAGACAATGGCAATCCAGAAGAGGACGGCTATCAATCCCTGACCCTATCCGGCAAAGGCGGCTTCAATCTGAGTGAAACTTTGCGCCTCTCTGCAAATGTCTTCTGGGTCGACAGCGAGACCGATTTCGACGTATTTTCTGGCGGTGCCCAAGGCAGTGTCGCAGACGGCGATTCGAGCAATGAAACGGAAGAAATCGCAGCCAATGTCGCGCTCAACGCGACGTTCTTCGATGGCATGTTCGAGAATGTCTTCTTGGTCGGATATTCCGACATTGACCGCCAGAATTTCTCCAATGGCACGGCAAGTTTCGGTGCTCAAGGCGATCGAAACCTTTATCGCTATCAAGGCACGTTCGAGATCAATCCGCGCAGCACATTGGCCTTTGGCGCCGAGCGCGAAGAAACCAGCTCCGGTGACAATGAAGCGGACATAGACAGCCTATTTGCACTGTATGAATTCAAGCCGATCGAAACTCTGACCCTCACCGGCGGCGTTCGCATGGATGATCATGATACGTTTGGGAGCGAAACCACCGGACGGGTCGCTATCGCTTATAATCCGAATGAGGCACTGACCTTGCGGGCCAATTGGGGGCAAGGCTTCAAGGCGCCGTCGATTTTCCAATCGACCTATATTTGCGGGTTCTGCGGATTGACCGCACCAAACGCGAACCTGATGCCCGAGACCTCAGAAGCGTTCGAGATTGGCGCCGATTGGAGGTCATCAGACGGTAAAGCCGAAGCCGGCATCACAGTGTTTGATCAGGAATCTGAAAACCTGATCGATTTCTCCTTCACTGCTGGCTATGACAATGTCGAATTCGTCGAGAGCCAAGGTGTCGAACTTTACGGCGCCTATCACCTCTCCTCGGCGCTCCGGATCGCCGGGAATTATGCCTATATTGATGCCCAAGACGGTGATGGTGTGAGGCGCGTGCGGGTGCCGGAACACTCCGGTGATATCACCCTGTCTTATGATCCCGAAGGTCCCATCTCTGGCGCAGTCTTGGTTCGCTACAATGGCCAAGAGGTCAATAATGCGACCACCGAAGTCGACGCCTGGACCCGCGTCGACCTAACGGGTGCCTATGATGTCAGCGAAAGCGTTGAAGTGTTCGGACGGATCGAGAACCTGTTTGACGAGGACTATCAACAAATTCTCGGCTACGGAACGCCAGGCCTTTCCGGGTCCATTGGCGTGCGTCTGAGGTATTAGGCTCATGTTTAGGCTGACCGTCTTCTTTGCGGCTCTCGCGCTCACGGCCTGCGGTGGCAATGCCCCCGTTTCGGCGTCGGGCGATGAGCGCCCAATGCGGATTGTCAGCCTGGACTTTTGCGCCGACAATTACGTCCTCAAACTTGCTGATCGCGAACAAATTCTCGCCATCTCGCCAGATGCCGAGAAAGACTTCACCTATATGCGAGACGCCGCCGCCGGGATTCCGACTGTGCGCGCTATCGCCGAAGACGTTTTGATCTTAAAACCGGACCTTGTGGTGCGCTCATATGGCGGCGGCCCGAACGCGGCGGCGTTCCTTGAACGGGCCGGCATTCCCGTGCTGCAAGTGGGGTGGGCCTCGACGATTGGCGGCGAAGAGGTCGGCTCTGTCTCGCATTTGGTCCAGAACATGGCGGATGGCCTCGGTCAATCCGCGCGCGGAAAAGCTCTGGTAGCAGACTTTAGAACACGCTTGGACGCCCTTGAACGACGCGCCCCCGGATCGGTGGCGCTCTACATGTCTGCGGCCGGCGTGACCTCTGGCCCAGGATCGATGGCGCATGAAATGCTGAGCGCGGCAGGGCTCAGCAATTTTCAAGACAGCCCAGGCTGGCGCTCTTTGCCCCTCGAACGGTTGGCCTATCAGAAACCAGACGTCGTTGCCGCCTCTTTCTTCAACACAAGTGCCCCGTCTCGGGATGCTTGGAGCGCCGCAAGACATCCGGTCGCGCGCGCGCAACTGAATGGACCCGACGTGGTCTTCCTCGACGGCGCGTGGACCGCGTGTGGCGGCTGGTATGTCCTCGATGCGGTAGAAGCGCTGGCCAATGGACGGGTAGAATGACCTCATCACGTTGGTTGACACCGGCCCTCGCAGTCGCCTGTGCGCTGGCGATTTTTCTGGCCTGTTTGCTCGGCTCGACACCACTCTCTGCCGATCGCGTACTTGCAGCCTTTTTCGGCGCTGGCGAGGCCGGTGATCGGCTCGTCGTCTGGTCAATTCGTTTACCGAGAGCCCTAGCCGCGTTTCTCGTCGGCGCTGCCCTTGGTCTGAGCGGTGCAGCGCTGCAAGGTCTTTTGCGCAATCCGCTGGCCGAACCAGGCGTGCTTGGCGTCTCGGCGTCAGCTTCGCTCGCTGCAACGTTCTCGCTCTATTATGGACTGGTCGCGCTTAATCCTTGGATCCTGCCCCTGGCAGCGATTTTCGGCGCCCTCACGGCGACCGCTATACTGGCGCTCGCCGCCATTCGGACCAAGTCTGTGGTCACGCTCATTCTGATCGGCGTTGGCTTGTCGAGCTTTGCCGGCGCGCTAATGAGCCTGTTAATGAACCTCGCGCCCAATCCTTTCTCGCTATCGGATATGATCAATTGGATGCTTGGATCAGTCGCCAATCGCAGCTTTGATGAGATCAGCTTGGCGCTGCCCTTTATGGCGGCCGGAAGCGCGATCCTGCTGCTTACCCGGCGCGGGCTGTCGGCCCTTACTTTGGGTGAAGAAGCCGCCAGCGGCATTGGCTTAAACCTCCGCAACCAAAGGATTTTCACGGTACTTGGAGCCGGCCTTGCGACCGGCGCGTCAGTGGCGCTTGCAGGCGCCATTGGGTTTGTTGGGATTGTCGCGCCGCACCTCATTCGCCCCTTTGTCGGACATGACCCCGCCCGCTCGCTCATCCCTTCCGCGCTGCTCGCCGGGTTGATCCTGGTGGTGGCTGACATTGGCGTGCGGATCATACCGACTGTGAATGAACTTAAGCTCGGAGTCGTTGCAGCCTTGCTTGGCGCGCCGGTCTTCGTCTGGATCGCAATGCAGAGGCGGGCCGTTCATGACTAAGCTGATCGCATCCCAACTCTCCTACTCGGTCAAAACCGCTACGCTGGTTGCGGACGCAAGCTTTCAGCTAGAGCCAGGCGAATTCGTCGTATTGCTCGGCCCGAACGGCGCCGGGAAAACGAGCTTGATCCGCGCCAGCCTCGGCCTTGTCCCCCTGAGCAGGGGCTCGGCATCCCTAGGCGGCGAAGAGACCATGCGTCTAAGCCCTGCGGCCCGCGCGAAAAGCGTTGCTTATCTCCCTCAAATCCGGCCACTCGCTTGGCCAAACACCGTCCGCGATATTGTCTCACTCGGGCGGTTTAGCCACGGCGCAGCCCTCGGCCGTTTGAAAGGCGAAGACGCTGAAGCGGTCGATCGCGCCATCGCCGCGTGTGATTTAAGCGACTTTGCCCAGCGCCAAGCCGACACACTGTCTGGAGGCGAACTTGCACGAATGCACTGCGCGCGCGCATTTGCGGCCGAAGCCCCGTTGCTGATCGCCGACGAGCCTACGGCCGCGCTCGATCCGCGCCATCAATTCCGCATTTTGGATCTGATCGCGGACTTCGTCGCATCCGGCGGCGGCGCTCTGGTGATCCTGCACGATATTGAAATGGCGGCGCGGTATGCCTCGCGGCTGATCTGGATGAAAGACGGCCGTATTTTAGCCGATGGCTCGCCCGCCGAAACGCTGACCGCGGATCGATTGGCAGAGGTGTATGGCGTCAAAGCTCAGGTCGACGGACTGCGTGTCGAGATGTCTGGACCCGCAGAATAATTTCGTTTGAAGCAACCGCGCTTATTAGTAGCTTTTCGGCAATCCCAGAACGCGTTCTGCAATGAAGTTTAGTATCATTTCGCGACTGACCGGGGCGATCCGCGCGAGCATCGCTTCGCGCATATAGCGCTCTACATGATATTCGCGGGCATACCCCATACCGCCATGCGTCAGGACCGCGGTTTCACAGGCATTGAAGCCGGCTTCTGTGCCAAGATATTTGGACGCATTCGCTTCGGCGCCGCACTCTTGGCCCGCATCGAATAAAGCAGCGGCTTTATAGGCGAGCAGTTCAGCCGCGCTGAGCTCGGCCCAGGCTTTCGCCAGAGGATGCGCGATGCCTTGATTTTGTCCAATCGGACGGCCAAAGACGACGCGCTCATTGGCATAAGTCGTGGCTTTTTCTAAGGCTGCGAAACCAAGCCCAATGCTTTCCACAGCGAACAGGACGCGCTCGGGATTAAGGCCCTGAATCAAATACTTAAACCCTGCCCCTTCTTCGCCGATCAGATGCTCTTTCGGGACTTCCAAACCATCGATGAAGAGGGTGTTACACTCCACCGCTTTGCGGCCCATTTTAGGGATCGGATTGGCTTCGATCTTGCCGCGGTCGAGATCCGTATAAAAGAGCGACAATCCGAGATAAGGTTTTGAGCATTCTTCTTTCGGCGTCGTCCGCGCGATGATCAGGATTTTATCGGCGCGCTGCGCCCCCGTCGTCCAAATTTTGCGGCCATTAATCGTATAACCGGAATTGGTCCGCTCAGCTTTGGTCTCGAGCGAAGAGGTGTCGAGGCCCGAATTTGGCTCGGTTACAGCAAAACACATTTTTTCTTGGCCAGAGATAATCTTCGGCAAGTTCTCTTGCTTTTGTTCATCATTGCCGAATTTCTCGAGCGGTTTAGGGCCGAAAATATTCAAGTGGACGGCCGATGCGCCGGAATAGCCAGCGCCTGACCGCGTGACCGTCTGCATCATCAGGGCTGCTTCGGTCAGGCCCAGGCCGGCGCCGCCATATTCCTCCGGGAAAGCGATGCCGAGCCAGCCGCCTTCCGCCATCGCATCGCAAAACGCCTCTGGCCAATCGCCGGTCTCATCCGTCTTGGCCCAATATTCATCGTCAAACTGCGCTATCGTGCGCGCGACGCCATCTTGAATGGCGAGTTGATCTTCGCTGAGCGGGCCAATCGTATGCATGTGAAATCTCCTATCGCGGAAGATTTATGCTGCATTGAATTGGCCGTCCACTCTGACCAGGCGTCACACCCGTTCCGGAATCGGCAGCGTCGGGGCAAATGTCGCAATCAGCGGATCGGTCTTTTGCTCGACAATCATGTCGGCCATGACCCGCGCGGTGACTGGGGCGAGCAGAATGCCATTGCGAAAATGCCCGGTCGCCAGGAATAGTTTGGCGGTTTCCGACGCGCCGAGAAGCGGGGCATGATCCGCCGTACCAGGCCGAACGCCCGCCCAGGCGTCGAGCATGTCGGCCTCGGCCAATCCCGGGCAAACCGAAATCGCACGTAAACGCAGATCCTCAATCATGTCCTGATCGATCCCGCGCAGCACGCGGTCAGGTTCCGTTGTTGCACCAATCACGATCCGGTCCTGTTTTGGAACAATGTAAAGGTCACCGTGCCGGATCGGATAAGACGGACTGCGAGAGGTTTTCGCAACCGAGAGCATCTGCCCCCCATATGGACGGATCCGCTTCAAGCTCGGCGCCCAGTTTGACAGCGGCGCTGGTCCCGTCTCCGTCTCCACTTGTACAGCGCTGGACGCCCAGCCAGCAGTCACCAGCGTGGCATCATGACCGGCATGGTCGAGGCCCATCGCGCGCGCCGTCAATGTCGCCGCCTCTGGATGGATTGCAATATTTGGATGCACCGCGATAAGCGCCAGCAAAGCCGCAAGCGTCAAGCGGTTCTCGGCCTGACCATCGCTCGGCAACAGCGCAGCCCGCGTCAATGATGTGTCTAAAGCCGGCTCCAACTGACTGAGGTCACCATCAACCCAATGCGCCGCACCGGCCTGGCCCGCGAGCGCGTCAATCAAGCGCTGCAGCGCAGAGACTTCGGCCTCGCTATGCGCCACGGCGAGCGTCGGCCCCGCGTGATACCCAGACGGCAGACCGGACCTGGCTTCAAGACGCCGTGCCCAATCCGGCCAAGCGTCAGCGCCGGCGCGGCAAAAGGCGAACAAATCAGAATGGAGGGCGGCGTCCGCTGCAGCCTCATAGGCCGGCGCCAGCATTCCAGCCGCGGCCCAGCTTGCGCCTCTTGGCGGCCAGTGTTGATCGTATAGGGAGACGCGAACGCCGCGATCGGCCAGTTCAAGCGCGCAGGACAGGCCGATAATCCCGGCCCCTATAATCGCAAGCGATTTCGGAGAAGCTGTATGCGCACTCATGGCGCTTGTTTAGCAGCCCTTGCGCAGGGAGCTATATCATTCCGACATATCAGGGCCGTTAAGATGCAGCGCAGTTGCCGTCCCAAAACCGCATAAAGGCTGATGCCCATTCTTGCTTTTGAAAGATCACTGATTTGCGCAGCGTTCCGGCGGCATCGCAGACGGTCTTTATCATCAAGTCTGGCGCATCGCGCTCATTCACATTTTGACCAATACAATCCTGCTGCCATTCGTCCAGGCGCTCAATTGCTTCTGCAAAAGCAATTTCGTCGACCGCATTTAGCGGTCCTAAATCGAGTATGATTTCTGTCATGCGTTCCCCACACAAACGAATAACCCGCGCCGCTTTTTTGCGACTTGACGATGAGGTTAACACCAAACGTCTTCGAGTCTACCTGAACCTGATAAGTTTAATGCAAACACCGCACCAAATGTCGCACCTCGCTCAAAAAAATCCCTAGTTGCGAATGCTTCTCATTTGTGACACAGAGGCGTTATGACGACTCGTATATCTTTATTCGCTGGCCTTAGCCTGCTCGTTGGAGCAGTCGCGGCTTGTTCGAACCCGGCCGAAACGCCCGCAGCCGATTCAGCAGACGCGGTGCAACCAGTTCTCACCATTTACAGCTCGCGGCATTATGATTCAGACAAAGCGCTCTACACCCAGTTCGAAGAGGCGACAGGCGCGAAAGTTGATGTTCGTGAAGCCGGTGCAAGCCAGCTGCTCGAAACAATGAAAGCAGAGAATGATCAAAGCCCGGCTGATATCATCATCGCCGCTGATGCTGGCAGTCTCTGGCGGTTTAAGGATGCTGGCTTGACCCAAGCCCTCAATAGCGAAGCCTTGCGCAGCGCTGTGCCGGCCAATTATCGCGCCAGTGACGGGCACTGGTATGGCTTTGCCCGGCGGATGCGCGGCATTGCCTTTGATCCATCGCGCTGGAGCGCCGAGGATTTAAACCGCTGGGACACGCTCGCTATGGAAGATAAAGCCGGCGAAATTTGTGTTCGATCGTCTTCCAACATTTACAATCTGTCGCTGATGAGTGAACTGATACACCGCCTCGGCACCGACGGCGCGCAAAGCTGGGCGACAGCTGTCGTCGGCAATATGGCGCGTAATCCACAAGGCGGCGATACCGATCAGATTCGGGCGATTGCCGCGGGCGATTGCTCGATTGCCATCGTCAATCACTATTACTGGATCCGCCTCGGTGCCTCTGAAAAGGAAGCCGATCAGCAAGTTGCCGCACAAACCAGCTTTGTCTTCCCAGAGTTTAGCCAAGGGTCAGGCTCTCACGTCAACATTACCGGCGCGGCCATTTCCGCAACGGCGGATGATCTTGAGCTGGCCGAAACCTTCCTGAATTTCTTGCTGACAGAAAATGGCCAAACCTATTTAACCACCGAGACCAAAGAGCTTCCGCTCTTGGCGACGGGGCAGCTGCCGGAGGGCGTCGATCGCCTGCCTGATTTCACGGCCTCGGACACGCCGATGGACATTTACGGCGAGAACCAAGCCGAAGCGCAGCGTCTGTTTGATCTTGCCGGATGGAACTAACCCCGTCGATCGTTTAGGCGGGTTGTAAATGCTGCGCGAAACGTTCTCACTCAAAGCAATCCCACCAGCGCTGATCATCGTGTTGGTGGGATTTCCGATTGCGGCCGCTTTATTGACGGGGGTCGCGGCGGGTGACGGCGCAACCTGGGATCATATGTTGCAAAATCGCCTGCTGCCTTACACGCTCACGACCCTTTCGGTGTTGGTGTTGAGCGCGACCATAATGCTCGGACTGGCCGTTCCTGCGGCCTGGTTCGTGAGCCAATTTGAGTTCCCCGGTCGGGCCGTTTTCAGCTGGGCTCTGATCTTGCCACTGGCGATGCCTGGCTATGTCATGGCCTACGCCTGGGCCGACCTCATGGGCGTGGCAGGCCCGCTACAGTCTTATCTAAGGGATGCGACCGGATGGAGCGCGCGCGATTATTGGTTTCCGGACCTGTTCACAGCGCCGGGCCTCGCCTTCGTCCTCGCTTCAACGCTGTTTCCTTATGTCTATATCACCGCGCGCGCAGCGTTTGCGCTGCAATCCGCGGCGACGCTCGATGCCGCGCGCAGTCTCGGCGCCGGACCTTTTGAGCTGTTCTGGCAAGTCGCCTTACCGGTTGCGCGGCCAACGATTTTGGCGGGCCTATGCTTGGCGCTGATGGAAGCCGGCGCGGATTATGGCGCCGCGGACTTTTTGGGCGTGCCAACTCTTGGCGTCGGGATCATTCGCGCGTGGACCTCTTTTGATGAGGCGAATACAGCCGCGCGTCTCGCTCTAATGCTGGTCTTTATCGCCGGCGTTTTTCTCGTCTTCGCGCGCCGCCTCCAGGGGGCACGCGGCAGTCAGCAAACCAGCTCGCGCTGGACAACCCCGCAACGGACGCAGCTCGTAGGCGCCAACGGATGGGCGGTCTTCCTGCTCTGCACAATCATATTGGCGCTGTGCTTTTTCGCGCCGGTGGTGCGCCTACTTTGGCTCGCCTTCGAAACGCAGGCACGCGCGGTCGAGCTCTGGCCGCTTATCCAATCGACGCTTCTTTTGGGCGCGATGGGCGCCGCCGCGGCATTGGTTGCGGCATTGGTTTTCACGCTCGCCGTGAAGCGCCATGAGACGTTGCGCTTGGGGGGCCGGCTGATCGCGGCGGCCGGCTATGCTGCGCCCGGCGCGGTGCTCGGCCTTGGCGCATTGTTCATCCTCAGGGAAACTGGTCAGGCTTTGTCTGGCAGCGTCGCCATCGGCCTGTTATTGTGGATCTATGTCAGCCGGTTCACGTCCGCTGGGGTAGAACCCTTACAGGCCACGCTCGACCGGTTGCCTAAAACCTTGGACCTGGCCTCACAAAGCCTCGGCAGCACCGGCCTCCGGCAATTCTTCAAAGTCGACCTCCCGCTTCTTGCCCCGGGCGCCCTCGCCGCCGCCTTAATCCTATTTGTCGAAATCTTGAAAGAACTTCCAGCAACCCTGATGCTGCGCCCGTTTGGGTGGGACACACTCGCCGTGCGGGCACACGCCTATGCCACTGACGAGCGTTTGGCCCAGGCGACCATTCCATCCTTGCTGATTGTCGCTGCTGGCCTGCTACCTGTGCTTTTACTGTCTTGGCGTCTCAGCCGGTCAGAGCGAACCTAAGACATGACACGCATGCCGCCCCTCATCGCCAACTCGATCAGCCGCGCCTTTAAAGGACATCAAGCGGTCTTAGACGCAACGCTTACCTTAAAACCAGGCGAATTAACTGCTTTGATTGGCCAATCCGGATCGGGCAAAACGACCTTTTTGCGCTTGCTCGCAGGCATGGAGCGGCCCGACACAGGTGAGGTTCGGACAGGAGAAACGGTGCTAGCTTCATCGACAAAGCACGTCCCCGTTGAAGCACGCAAGATTGGACTGGTGTTCCAGGATTTCGCGCTCTTCCCGCATCTGGACGTCGTCGAAAACGTGACGTTCGGCCTCCTCCATGTGCCGAAAGCCGAGCGGATCGGCATTGCAGATCGATGGATTGAGACGCTCGGACTATCGCACCGCCGCGCCGCCTATCCGCATCAATTGTCCGGCGGCGAGCAGCAACGCACCGCCATCGCCCGCGCTTTAGCCCCTGAGCCGGTCGCCATACTCTTGGACGAGCCTTTCTCAGGCTTGGATCCGGCGATGCGGGATCGGGCCCGCGAGGTGGCTCTAGGGGCTGTGCGGGCTGCGGGGATCCCGGCGCTCTTAGTGACCCATGATGCGACAGAGGCCTTGGTCCATGCCGACAAAATCGCGATCATCGACAAAGGGCATATTCTGCAAACTGGCGCGCCGGAACGGGTCTATCGCGCGCCGGAAAGCCTCGCCGCCGCGCAAGCCCTGGGCACTGTCCATAGTCTTGAGCGCAGCGCTCTTCCGGCGCCATGGCAGAATATTCTCCCCGGCGCCGCCAGACAGGTTCACTATCGTGCAGAAGCCATTCGATTGGGCGACCAAGTTGATGCCGTGGTGACGAAAATGACGCTCGCGGGCCCAGTCTATGAGTTGACCCTCAGTACCGGCTCTGACGTGTCTCTGTACGCTTCGTGTCAGCTTCAGACGCCTGTCAGGCTTGGCGATAGGGTTAAACTGTCAATCAATCCTGATTTCGTTTTCAGTTTTCCAGAAAGTTGACCTGACAAATCCGTCATGTTGCAGGTCTTGCCCTCGCCAAGACACAATCATTTGCTTAGATCGAAATAGCAGCAAGGATTGCAGACATTATGAAAGCATTTCAGGCCTTTATCGCCATGACTATGATTTGGCTCGCGGCCATCGTGCCTGCGCACGGCCAAAGCCTCATTCGCGACGCCGAAATTGAGCAGATTTTGCGCGATTGGACAGATCCAATCTTAGAAGTCGCTGGCCTGGTTCCGAGCGATGTCGGCCTCTATATCATCAATGACCCGAGCATTAATGCTTTCGTCGCGGGCGGGCAACGCATTCACTTGCACACCGGCCTGATTATGAAGGCCGATCGCGCCGCGCAAGTGATTGGCGTGATTGCCCACGAAACTTGCCACATCGCCTGTGGCCACACAGTAACGAGGACCAGAGCGGCCAGTGTCGCGTCTCGTCCGGCTCTGGTTTCAATTGGACTTGGCGTGCTCGCCATTGCCGCGGGTGCCCCGGATGCGGGCGCCGCTTTGATCGCCAGTTCGCAGCAATTCGCGGCGCTCAATTTCTTCATCCATACACGCTCTGAAGAAGCCATGGCCGATACGAAAGCGATCCAATATTTGGTCGAACTCGAGCAAAACCCAATGGGCATTGTCGAGTTTTTCGAGAATTTCCGCTACCAAGAAGTGCTCTCGCAAGCGAGCCGCAATCCTTATTTCCGGTCGCACCCGCTATCGGCCAATCGCGTCCGCACGACACGCACCCTGGCCGAAGAGTCCGGATTAGCAGACAAGCCCGAAGACCCTGAAGTTATTCGCCAATTTGAAATGATGAAGGCGAAACTGGTAGGCTTCCTCGAGCCCCCAGCGCGCGTTTTCCGTGACTATCCGCCAACCGATATGTCAGCCCCTGCCCGCTATGCCCGGTCGATTTCAGCCATGCAAGTGGCCGATCTCGGCACCGCGATCCGCGAGATTGACTCGCTGCTCGAAGATGAACCCGAAAATCCTTACTTCCACGAACTCAAAGGCCAAATCCTGTTTGAAACCGGCCAGCCTGTCGACTCAATTGAACCTTTGATCGAAGCCAACCGTTTGCTGCCGGATAATGCGCTGTTGCAAATCTCGCTTGCCCGCTCATTGCTGGTCCGCGACGAAACCGGCGATATCGAGGCTGCGGAAAGCGCGCTGCGGGATGCCCTGATTGCTGAGCCCAACAATGCCTATGCCTGGACCCAGCTCGCCATCGTCTTTGAGAAGCAAGACAACCGCCCGATGGCGCAAGTGGCAACAGCAGAAGCGGCTTACAATGTCGGCAATTGCCAGCGCGCTTATGCATTTGCCCAGCGCGCTTTGCTGGAGCTTGAGCCGAACACGCCCGCGTTTCGGCAAGCCAGCGACATTCGCAATGCCATGGACCCAGGCTTGCGCGAAAATGAATGGTGCTGGAGCCGCCGACGTTGAGACCTCACGCAATTGTCAGCTTTTTCGGCTTGTTATTCATGACAAAGCAAACATTTGCATGACATAGAACCAGATCACACAGCCCAGGATCCACTGATGAACCGCAAAGTCTCTATGGCGCTCGCCGCCACTGCCATCGCGCTCACCCCGGCATGCGCCCAAGGCCAAGTCGATACCGCTGACAAAGAAGCGATCGAGAAAATTGTCTATGATTACATCATGGAGAACCCAGAGATTATCGAAGAAGCGCTGATCTCGCTCAGCGAAAAACGCGAAGCTGAAGAAGCTGAAGCGGCGCTGGCCGCCATTGCCGATAATCAAGATGCCCTGATCAATAATCCCGGAGATTATTCTGTCGGCCCTGCGGATGCGCCGGTGACAGTGGTTGAGTTCTTTGATTATCGCTGCGGTTTTTGCAAACGCTCCGCCAGCTGGGCTGTTGAATTGCCCGAGAAATTCGACAATCAGGTTCGTGTTGTCTTCAAAGAACTGCCAATCCTATCGCCAGAGAGCGAGAAAGCGGCCCTGGCTGCCGTTGCCGCAGGCAAGCAAGGCAAATATCTCGAAATGCACATGGCGCTGATGGAGCTCGACAATGGCTCAGGCTTCGGCCCAGAGCAAATCGACGCGGCCGCGGAAAGCGTTGGCGTTGATGTCGAAACCATGCGCGCAGACATGAAATCGATTGATGTTCAAAAGAACGTGGCTGACGCTAAAAGCTTAGCGCGAACGCTCGGCATTAGCGGCACACCGAACTTCATTGTCGGCACCGAGCAAGTTCCAGGCGCCGACGTGCAAAGAGTTGAAGCCCTGATCGAAGCGGCGCTGTCTGAAAGCTAAATCAATCCGGCCAAGGGTGAAGATGGGTCCGCATAGCGTTTGCGGCCCATACGCCCGGCCAAGTAAGCTTCACGTCCGGCAATCACCGCATGCTTCATCGCCGACGCCATAAGAATTGGGTCCTTGGCTTCTGCAATCGCAGTGTTCATCAAGACGCCGTCACAGCCAAGCTCCATCGCTTGCGCGGCATCGGACGCGGTACCAACGCCGGCATCGACAATTACCGGCACACGCGACTGTTCGACAATCAAACGGATATTCAGCGGGTTTTGGATACCGAGACCTGAGCCGATCAAACTGCCGAGCGGCATGATCGCGGCGCAGCCGACATCTTCGAGCTTGCGCGCATAGACCGGGTCATCTGAACAATAGACCATCACCTCAAAGCCATCGGCGATCAGGTCTTTGGCCGCTTGCAGCGTTTCTTCCATGTCTGGATAGAGCGTTTTTTGGTCGGACAGGACTTCCAGCTTGACCAGGTTCCAGCCGCCTGCTTCACGCGCCAGTCTCAACGTCCGCACCGCGTCATCTGCGGTGAAACAGCCGGCGGTGTTGGGCAAATAGGTGAACTCGTCCGGAGAGACATGGTCTTGCAACCGATCCTCATCGGGATTGGAGAGGTTCACGCGGCGCAGCGCCACGGTCACCATCTCGGCCCCGGCCGCCCGTGCAGCCTCTGCATTCTGCGCGTAAGAGGCATATTTTCCGGTGCCCACAATCAGGCGCGAGTTAAAGACCCGTCCGGCGACGGTAAGTGCTGTATCAGTCATGTCGATCGCTTACCTGCGGGGGCACGTGAGAGCAAGTCTGTCACAGGCGCGCAGCCGTCACTCGGACTTGGTGCGCAGCGTCACGATTTCTTCCGCGATGGTCGGGTGGACCGCGCAAGTGTCATCAAATTGCTGTTTCGTAGCGCCCATTTTGATCGCAATACCAAGCATTTGGATCATTTCGCCCGCATCTGGTGAGACAATGTGGGCACCAATAACGACTTGATCAGATTGGCGCACGATGACTTTCATGAACACACGTTCGGAACTGCCATTGAGCATATTCTTCATTGGCCGGAACTTGGTTTTATAGATGTCCAAAGCGCCAAACTGCTTGCGCGCTTCATGTTCTGAAAGCCCGACTGTGCCGGCTTCAGGCTGGGTGAACACCGCTGTCGCAATATTGCTATGGTCGAAGGTGCGCGGCTGGCCGCCAAACTCTGTAT
Source organism: Pseudomonadota bacterium (assembly GCA_039822145.1). Lineage (GTDB taxonomy): Bacteria > Pseudomonadota > Alphaproteobacteria > Caulobacterales > Hyphomonadaceae > Henriciella. The sequence continues at coordinate 32,063 of JBCBMU010000010.1, forward strand.
CGGCAAAGGCGTGACCTTCGCGGATCGCCACGGGTGTGAGTTCCGCGCGCCGCGTCGCATCCCCGACCGCAAAAATGTTCGGGGTACTGGTCCGCGAATAATCATCGACCACGATTTCATGGCGATCGCCGACTTTGACGCCAGCTGCATCGAGCCCGAGCCCGTCAATGTGCGGACGACGACCGACTGCCATCATGATCACATCGGCGTCGAGTTTCATACCATTGGTCAGCTTTAGATGAAGCGGCTGTTCGGCATTCTCTGTCTTCTCAATCGACTCAAAAATCGTTTTCGTGATGACCCGAACGCCTGCCTCTTTGAGGCCCTCATGCACGGCTGATCGGACATCCATATCAAAACCGTTGAGCACAGTATCACCGCGATAGACCAAACAGGTCTCAACCCCGAGCCCGGCAAAAACATGAGCGAATTCGCAAGCGATATATCCGCCGCCCGCAATCACCACATGTTTGGGCAATTGCGTCAGCTGGAACACCCCGTCTGACGTGATTGTGTGCTCGACCCCGGGGAGTTCGTCTGCGCTCGGGCGCCACGGCGTGCCGCCAACCGCAATCAGAATTTTATCGGCGGTGATGGTGCGGCCACTCTTGACCAATTTGATCGTATGAGCGTCGACAAATTCTGCCCGCTCTTCAAAAACCTCGACGCCAGCATTGACCTGCCCGCTCATATAAAGGCCTGAAAGGCGATCGACTTCGGCATGCATATTGGCCATGAAGCCAGGAAAATCGAACGTGCCAGCCGTGACATCCCAACCAAAAGCTTTGGCTTCTTCAAGCTTGCGACCATAGTCGCTGGCATAGACCATGAACTTCTTCGGGACGCAGCCGCGGATCACGCATGTGCCGCCCATCCGGTATTCTTCCGCCAGGGCCACTTTAGCGCCATGGCCGGCGGCAATTCGCGCCGCGCGAACGCCGCCGGAGCCGCCGCCAATCACAAACAAATCATAGTCATAAGAAGGCTCGGCCATGGCGGGGTCCTTGAAAATATCTCAGTGATGCTGATCAGCCTATATGGCCGCGTCGCGCTTAGTATTCAAATATAGTGGCGCCGTCTTCGGCCCCAATGATCACAGTGCGCGCCAAGTTGATAAACAATCCGTGTTCCACCACGCCGGGGATTTGAGAGAGGAAATGCGCTGCCATTCCTGCATCCGGGATCATGCCGCAATCACAGTCTAAGATAAAATTACCACCATCGGTCACCACTGGCTTATGCGCAGGTCCGGTGCGGACTTTGATCATCGGCTTTAACACGCCGGCTTTCTTGAGCGCGTCATAGACTTTCTTGGCTGTAATCGTGTAGCCAAAAGGCGTGACTTCAACCGGCAATGGGAATTTGCCGAGCGTGTCGACATGTTTTGAACTGTCGGCAATGACAATCATCAAGTCGCTGGCATTGGCGATGATCTTTTCGCGCAGCAAAGCCGCGCCGCCGCCTTTGATCAATTGTGCCTGCTCATCAACTTCATCCGCGCCATCGACCGTCATATGGATGCGGTCAGCTTGTTCGACATCGACCAGAGGAACGCCCAAGGATTCTGCCAGACGCCGCGTTTGTTCGCTGGTCGGGACGCCGCGCACGACCAGGCCATCGGAGATTTCTTCGGCAAGATATTCGACAAAATACTTAGCCGTAGACCCCGTCCCGAGGCCGAGCGTCATACCGTCTTCGACAAAATCCATGGCTGCATGCGCCGCGTTTTCTTTTTCGAGTTCATTCGCCATTCCGCGTCGTCCTCATCCTTTTTTCTTTGCAGCTTTAATCGCCATCATTTTGTCGCGGAAAGACGTGCCCCAGCCCGATTTTTGGATTTGCCGCCCCCGCGCCACCGCCAGCGCATTGGCCTCGACATCCTTGGTCACAACAGATCCGGAGCCGATAAATGCGCCATCGCCAATTGTCACGGGCGCCACTAAAGACGAATTCGAGCCGACAAAGGCGTTCTCACCGACCACTGTCTGATACTTCAAGAAGCCATCATAATTGCAGAAAATCGTCCCGGCCCCGATATTGGCGCCAGCGCCCACTTCGCCATCCCCGAGATATGCGAGGTGATTGGCTTTCGCGCCTTTGCCCATGCGGGTCTTTTTGACCTCGACAAAATTCCCAATTTTGACCGACTCTTCCAAGACAGCGCCGGGGCGCAGGCGGGCATAAGGACCGATCACACAGCCCTCAGATACCTCAGCCCCTTCCAAATGACAAAACGCCCGAATCTGTGCGCCAGAACGGACAGTCACGCCTGGACCGAACACCACGTTGGGTTCCAAGATGACATCATTCTCAATCTCAGTGTCATAAGAAAAGAAGATCGTTTCAGGGGCCGTCATGGTCACGCCTTCGACCAATAATTGCTGGCGGCGTTTGGCTTGAAACGCGTGTTCAGCTTGCGCCAACTCAACCCGTGAATTGACGCCCAAGACATCTGCCTCATCGCAGGAAACGGCCCGGCATTTTTGCCCCGCGGTGCGCGCTAAAGCGACAATATCAGTGAGGTAATATTCGCCTTTGGCATTGTCGTTCGTGACCTTTGATAACAGGTCAAACATCACTGCCGCTGAGGCCGCCATCACGCCTGAATTGCAAAACCTCACGGCCAATTGCTCAGGGCTTGCCTCTTTGGCTTCAACAATCGCGTCTAAGTCGCCATTCGCGCCGGTGATCAAACGCCCATAAGCGCCGGGCTCAGCCGCATCGAAGCCGAGAACACCAACCGCGGCGCCGCCACTGAGCTCGCCAAACAGATCTTCGACCGCCTGGCTCGGGATGAGCGGTGTGTCGCCATAAAGAACGACAAGCTCACCGTCGAAATCGGCCAAGGCCTCCTGCGCTGCCAGCACCGCATGTCCGGTGCCGAGCGGCGGATCTTGAATGGCGATGGCGTCAGGGCCGAGTGTGCTCGTGATATGCTCTTGCACCGCCGCGCCGCCTGGACTGCAGACGACAATGATGCGCTCACATCCGACCTCGTGCGCAAGCGCAATCGACCAATCGACCATTGGGCGGCCGCCAACGCCGTGCAGCACTTTTGGAAGCGCTGAACGCATCCGCGTCCCCTGACCCGCAGCTAGAATGATGGCTGCTCTCTTGCCCATGGCAAAAACCCTCGCGAAAATTCTGCTTCTCGCCTAGAGCATGTTCTGAGTCGATGCGAGCCCTATTCAGCAAAGGATTGGCAAATGAGCTTTGATTTTTCCGGCTGGACGCTGGTCTTTGATCTTGATGGGACGCTGGTTGAGACAGCGCCGGATCTGCACGCGGCGCTCAATCATACACTGGCGACCAAGAATCTCGGTCCGGTCAGTATGGAAACGATCCGCATGATGATTGGCGACGGCGCCAAAGCGTTGATCCGAAAAGGCCTGAGCCATCACCACATGCCGATTGACGAAGACGAAATCGATTCCGTCCTTTGGCCGCAATTTTTAGAGCATTATGAAGCCAATATCACACGGCTGAGTGCGCCGTTTGAAGACTGTGTCGCCTGCCTCGAGCGCTTACGTGCAGCCGGGGCGACGCTTGCCGTCTGTACCAACAAGGCGCAAGGCCTGGCCGAACAAGTCCTATCCGGGCTGGGTCTGGCGCCGTTTTTCTCCGCCACTGTCGGCGGCGATGCGCTGCCGGTCAAGAAACCAAATGGCGATCATATTTTGGAGACTATTGCGCGCGCCGGCGGAACCGCAGAACGTGCGATAATGATTGGCGATTCCCCGCCAGACGAAAAGGCAGCCCGTAACGCCGGACTGCCTTTCGTGTTCGTATCGTTTGGGTATGGCACCCTCTCGAACCACCCCTACGACCGATTACAATCTGTCGATCACTGCCGTGATCTTGAGCAAGCATTAATCACGCTTGCTCAACAGTCTTAGTCAGGGCGGTACTCGCTACGCACCTCGTTAATATTGACGAGTTTGCGGCGCGGCATGCCATTGACCATATTGCTGCGAACATCTGTACGGGCGCTACGCATCGCAGGAACAAAGCCAGCGTCGACAAGATCGACTTCGACTTCATATCCCCGATCAGCCCAATATTCGGCAATTTTATCCTTAAGACGGCGGGCGCCGTCATTGTTACACCAGTCTTTCATTAGTCTCACTCTCCACATCTTGGATGCCGTCTACGCAGGTTATTTTTCGACGACTGCTAAAAGATGTCCTTCACTGCACTTCGGGGCTTGCTGCCCGCTTTGTGTGGTCCCTAGATGCCTGTAACGAAACCGACATACAAGCTCTTTTTTGGATGAAAGTTTGATAAGGTTTTTTGATGAACAGCTGTTCATAATGAATGGTTGTTCATATTTCTCTGAGTTTACACTTTACGTTCATAAAAGTGTCTAAAAACCTAGGGAAGCATTATCATGCATCGCAACTAGCGCGCGAAAATATGGTTAACGAGCAACCAGTGGATGATATAATATTTAATCGATTTCTCATTGATGCATGCCTGGAATGCACAAATGCATACTAGTTTACACTCAAACTGACAGCGATCGACATCGTTCGGATGCACTCTCAAGGCCATATCAGGATCTTCAGATTCGAAAATCTAATGCTCTTATACGATACATTGAGACAATTACGCCGGACACCCCGGCCATTCAGTGCAGCTAAAAATTATCTGCTAAACACGCACACTAATGCTGGACCCGCGTTCAAAACACCTCAAATAGAGCGCATGAGTTTCGATTTACGCACTTTCAGAGACACGCTCGGTCTGTTCGTGACCGGCGTCACTGTCATCACCGCCCGTGATGCCGATGGCACCCCCGTCGGTCTAACCGCCAACTCATTTAATTCCGTATCATTGGATCCGCCCTTGGTCTTGTGGTCAATCGGTCTGAATGCGCTCAGCTTAGACGCGTTCGTGACGGCCCGCGGGTTTGCCGTACACATTCTACGCGAAGACCAAGCCGAGCTGTCCCAGCGGTTTGCAAAATCCGGGATCGATAAGTTTTCCGGCCTGTCTATGGATTCAGGTCTGAATGATGTGCCGCTCTTACCAGATTGTGCTGCACGCCTGGAATGTGTGCCCTATGCCCAACATCCCGCCGGCGACCACATTCTCTTCATTGCCGAAGTACAACGCCTCGCCTCCGACCCGGCCGCGATGCCGCTGGTCTATCATGGCGGACGCTATGCTGAGCTCGCCGATAAGCCTGTTCCGTCAGTCTAATAGAAGGTTAACGCGACCACGGGAATTCGGCGCGGTGACTAACGGAATATAAGCCATTCTCTGAGATAGTGAGACTACGAGGTCAATAGGCCCGGACCGCAGCCCAAAAGCTGCACTATCATGGAGATAAATGAATGAGCTATCGCAAACTGCTAATGGCAGGGGCCGCCCTTGCTGCAAGCACACTTTCCGTTTCTGCACCTGCAAACGCATCCATCATCGACCGTCCGCACTTTAAAGTGCTCGGCGTTGTTATTGTATGGGCGGCTGACGATGCAACGGGGACAACCCCAATCGCCACCGACTTTATTATCGATGACACGGCTGGATCCGGCGACACCGATTTGATCGGCGGCACAGATCGCGACGGTCGTACCGTCGTCACTGGATCTTTAACAGCGACCGAAGACGCGGCTTCGACAACTGCACTTGGTGCGGTCCTCGATATCGACAACACGACTGGTAACGTTGCCACGATTGACACTGACAGCCCTGCTGGCTTCAGCGCTTTTGGGGTCGGAAACGGCGAGACGCTAACCGGCGACGCAATGACTTATGAGTCGAGCTTCTACGTCGCGTCTAATACCGCGTTCGCAATTGATGGTGTCGCCACGGAGACGTCTCAAAGCGGCGATTTCGAAATGACCGATATCGGCTATTCAATGGACGTTACGGTTTCAGGCACCGACGGCGGGCTGAGCTTCGGCGGCAATGCTCGGAACCCAGGCGGAAGCTTTGGCACTTTTACCGACTTGGCAGACGTTGACGGCTCAACCCCAGTCTTCGTTGGAACCGACCGGACCGCCGATTCCTCGGGAACGATTGTTGGCCAATCGGTTCGCTTTGACGCGACTTATACGCTCGGCGCTGGTGGCGCTTACGACTTGTCACAGGGCGCAGGCGAGATCAAAGCCGACGTGGTCTATACGGTCTACGTCCCGTAAGCGGGATTAATCCCACTCTATGATAAGCAGGGCGCCCAGCCTTTATGGGCTGGGTGTCTCTGTTTTTCACCTTCTGCGCGCAATCAAGCTTTCTAAATTGAGGCCCGCAATCCTTTTGAAACCAGGTATTATCCTGTTTTAATTGAGCTTTTAATTTTTCACTCTTAGTCCCCCTGCCAAGTGGTTAACTGGGCGGGGTAATTTCGTGTGCGCGGCTTAGCCGCTGATCAAGCACGCCATGAGACCGTTTAGGCGAACGAGGTCAAGAGACCCGTTTGGCAGCAAACCAGCTGCTATTTCATGGAGATACCGAATGACTTTCCGCAAATTGCTTCTTGCTGGCGCGGCCACATCAGTTGCCGTTGCCACTTTCGCCGCCCCTACGCAAGCTGGCATCATTGATCGCCCGCATTTCAAAGTCGAACCGATCATTATTGTCTGGGCCGCCGGCGCAGATGATACGGGCGGCGTCGTCACCGAATTTATCGTCGGTGCGGACAAACCTGGCACTGACCTAATCGCTGAAGACGGCCAAGCCGTTAACACAGGAACGCTGACCCCAACCGATGATGCATTGGGCACCCTCAACTCGCTTATTGATGTCACCAATAATGTCGCGTCAGATTTAGACTTGGTGGGCGCGTCCGCTGGCAGCCTAAACGCGTTTTCGGCAACCGAAACGCTCACCGGATCAACGCCATCTTGGGAATCTAGCTTCTATGTTGCAACCAACACCGCCTTTTCGATTGATGCAACCGCGACCGAGACCTTTAATGACGGCGACTTCACGCTCGCTGATATCAGTTTTTCCCTGAGCAATGATGCGACCAGCGGAACGGTTGGCAGCATTAGCTGGGGCGCTCAAAACCAAAGCCCGAACGGCGCTTTCCCTGAGGTCGCACATCTTGGAGAATTGGGCGGTGTCGGAACGCCGGTCTATGACGGCTCGGGCGACGGCCAACGAACGGCAGGCGGGAGCGGGTCGATCGCAGATCAGTCGGTCCGTTTCGATGCGGTCTACACCTTCACCCCAAACGGTTACGACTTATCGATGGGCGCTGGCGAAATCCAGGCCGACGTAACCTACACATTCTACGCCGCTTAAAGCGCGACCACGCTGGCATCGCGCACGTATGCGCGATGCCGCCTTCCTTGCCTTTGAGCAAAATTGAGCCGCAGCATGGATCCCATTGGGCAAATGCGGCGGCTCAGTTTTGGAGATTATGATGAGCCTGAGAACATCTCTATTCGCCCTGGGTAGCCTCGCGGTGGCCAGCGCCAGCGCCCCCTTTGCCGCGGCGTTTAATGTCGACAACCCGACCTTTGACGTCGAACCCATGGTCATAGTCTGGGCCGCTGACGAAGCCACGGGTCAATCCCGAATTGTATTTGATTTCATTGCCGATGACGGCGCCGGCGGCACGGTTGACTTGATTGGCGGCGCGGCGATTGACGGACGCACCATGGTCACTGGCTCATTGCAACCGACCGCGGATTCTTCGTTTACGCTGCCGACCCCCGGCAATAGTCGTCCAAGCCCGCTTTGGCGCTTACTTGACGATGGTGCCCAATTCGAAACATTCAGCGAAACCACGCCGGGCGCGTTTGCAGCCTTTGACGTCGAAAATGTTAGCATTGACGGGGTGCGCCCTTCCTTGAGTAGCGCATTTTATATCGCATCGAACACCGCGTTTGGGATCAATGGGCAAGCCACACTCGTCGAAACCACAGGGGACTATCAACTCGATGACATTCGGTGGGTCATGACCATTCGAGTGAGTGAAAATGGCGGTGTAAATTTTGGCGCGCGCGCTCAGTCCCCGCAAGGCACGATCAATCAAGTCGGCAACTTGGGCGCCATGACCTCCCCAACGACGCTCTATACGGGCGCCCGCAAAACCGCCGCCAGCCCCGGCACTATTCCGCAGCAATCTGTGCGTTTTACCTCGCTCACAAGCCTCGACATCGAAAATGCTCGGGCCGACCTCGCGGATGGCTATGGCGAGATCAAAGCCGAAGTTGTTTACACCGTTTATGTGCTCTAGCACGCGGCCTGCTGCTCCCCCTATGCGGAGTTTGCAATGATCGCTACAGACAGAGCCTATGAAGGCTCTTCTGCGCAGCGCGATTGTTACGACCCTCTTAGGCTGGATCATCTGGGCCTATATGGCGCTGTGTAACCGGACCATTCGCTGGTCGGTTGAAGGCGATGAGGCGGCGTTGAACGTCTGGCTCGGCTATCCCAATATCATTGTCGCTGCCTGGCATTCGACAATCCTATTGCTGCCCTCGGGGTGGAATCGCATCATCCGCAAATGGCCCCAGCAAAAGACCCGTTCGGCAATGTTGATTTCGCTCTCCAAAGATGGCGAGCCGGTGGCCAAGGCGATTAAGCATTTAGGCCTCGAAGCGGTCCGCGGTTCGTCCACGCATAAGCGTAAAAAGCGCGACAAAGGCGGCATGAAAGCGCTCGCGGAAGCGTTGCGAATTTTGAAAACGGGCGGCGGTATTTGCATCACGCCAGATGGTCCGCGCGGCCCGGCTGAGATCGCTCAAAACGGACCGATCATTATGGCCCAGCGGAGCGGCGCACCCATTTTGCCTTATGCGATTGTCTCGGCGCCGCGCAAACGTTTAAGCACCTGGGATGGTTTTCGCATTCCCTACCCGTTCAGCCGCGGCGCATTGGTGTTTGGCGCACCAGTGATTCCGAGCAAGGATGATGATCGCGAAACCCTACGCCAGCGTCTCGAAGACAATCTCAATACGGCAATGGCCCGGGCCGAAGATTTAGCGCAAAAAAAAGGCCGTCCATAAGAACGACCTTAGTCAAGCAAGAAGGACGTCGTCAGGGCTTTCGTCAAACTGCCGAGCGCCCTGTCGACATGACCTTTATAGACCAGCGAAGATGAACGCGATTGGACCGCGATCTCATATTCCGCTCATAATTCTGTCCTTCATTTGAATGACAAATGAACACCTATTCAGCGGCGCGCGTGAAAATCGCCTCTAGAGAGCGCAAATTCATCCCATTCTTGAGATAATTGGCCGGCGTCAGATTAACCGCCTTAATCATCGCCCGTTCGATTCGCGTATTTCCAGCCTCGTCCGGCACCAAATCGAAGTCGATAATATTGATACAGCCGGTATCTTGCTCAAACCCAGCACTGGAGCCGAGCGGCGCGCCAATCGCCCAGGACAGGATCATCCGATTGACCACTTCATGCGCCACCAGCAGCGCCGACGCCCAACCTGGCCGTGACAACAAGCCTTTCAAGCCATCCTCAATCCGGATCATCGCATCGGAAAATTTTTCGCCGCCTTCGAGGAAAGTTGCCTCAGGGGTGCCGGCTTGTTCAAACTGAAATGTCATCGTCGCGGCGAGCTGCTCGGCTGATTTGAAATCGATATATTGCCCCGACCGGAGCTCTTTAAATCGTTCATCAAACTCAAGCGGCGGTGTGTCGAGCTGGTGCTCACTGAGTACGATTTCTGCCGTCTCTTGTGTCCGTTTCAGTCCCGTATGAAACGCCGCATCCAAGTGAACCTCTGACAGCGCAATGCCAGCGGCGCGCGCTTCTTCGCGGCCAATCTCAGTCAAATAAGCGATCGATGGATCTTGCGCCGCCCGCACCTCAGGCGAGGTATAGTCGACAAATCCGTGCCGCATCAGATAAAGCCGACGGCGCCCAGTCGTGCCGGGAAGTGCACCCATGTCTCACCCCTTATGATTGTGTTCGAGAGGGGCGGTTTAAGCGATTCCCCAATCTTTGAGCACCTCTTCTTGATGCTCGCCAATGCCCGCAGGTTTGCCCTGGATCGCCCCAGGGGTGACGGAAAAGCGCGGTGCTGGACCAGGCTGGACCACGCCATCAATGGTTTCGAACGTGCCGCGATCGGTATTATGCTTATAGTTCGGCGCTTCTTCCATTGACAGAACCGGCGCAAAGCAAATGTCCGTGCCTTCCATAATCTGACACCATTCATCGCGACTTTTGGTCTTGATCACGGCCATCAATTTCTCTTTCAAACTCGGCCATTTAGAGCGATCCATTTGAGCTTGGAATTCAGGATCTGTCAGCTCAGCCTTTTCCAGCAAAAGCGCATAGAATTGCGGCTCAATCGATCCAATCGACACCCATTTGCCATCAGAGCATTCATACGTGTCATAGAAATGCGCGCCGCCATCGAGAAGATTGGCCTCACGCTCATCAGTCCAGGCGCCCATGGCGCGCATGCCATAGAACATCGTCGCCAAAGACGCGGCGCCATCTGACATCGCGCAATCAATCACTTGGCCTTCGCCGCCATTCTTCACATTGATGATCGCCGCCAACAGCCCCATCGCCAAATAGAGCGCGCCGCCGCCATAATCTCCGATCAGATTGAGCGGTGGACGGGGCCGGCCGTCACCTTCACCCATGGCATGGAGCGCGCCGGTAATCGCGATATAGTTCAAGTCATGCCCAGCTGAATGGCTGAGCGCGCCATGCTGTCCCCATCCCGTCATGCGGCCATAGACAAGTTTAGGATTGCGGGCGAGCACCACGTCCGGGCTGAGCCCATTCCGTTCCATTACGCCAGGCCGGAAACCTTCGATAAGACCATCCGCTTTTTCGAGCAATTTCAGCGCCGTTTCCCGATCCGCCTCGTCCTTAAGGTTGAGCGCGATAGATCGGCGTCCCCGGCTCATCACATCGGCAGGGTTACCCGGACGGGATTTACCGGCGCGGTCAATCCGAACCACATCGGCGCCCATATCGCTGAGCAGCATGCCGCAAAACGGTCCAGGACCGATGCCTGCAAATTCTATAATCTTAACGCCCGAAAGTGGCCCTTGTGCCATATCTCACTCCCTTAGTGCCGTGCTTATTTTTACGGCGATCAACCAGACCTTAAGACTCAGGCGGGCAAATAAAAGGCCTTACCCAACGTCGACTCACTGGGAGCTGCGTATGTTTACAGATCAAAGCTTTGACGCCCCGGTGATCCACGTGGTCTCGGAAAGCCCGCGGTTGGAAATGCTGCAAGCCCGCCTGAAACAGGCAGGCATTCGTCCGGTGCCGGTCCGTGGGTCGTATTTGCCCCCCGACTCAGCCCCGGCTTTTGTCGATTTGCTCACCCGCGATTTCGATGCCCCGGCAGGTGATACGCGCCTATTCGTCACCATTGGCAAAGAGAACCAAGCGCCAAAAGGCAGCGAGATCCACCTCACTGACATCGCCCAAATCGCGACATTGCTGGCGCGTCTCTCAATCCGCCAACGCGAGAAAGACCGACTTCGCGAAATTCAGTTGCGCGCGCGCACGGCCGAAAAGTTTGGCCCATCTGCCAAAGCAGCGGCGCCAGCAAAGGCCGCGCGGCTCCTCTGGCTGGGCCATGATGCGCCGTTTTTGAACGCCATCAAATCCACGCTGGCGGCGCAGAATGTCAATATGGTCGCGGCCATCAGCCGCCTCACTGCGGAAGACTATCTATTCAATGGCGGTTTCCAAAGCCTCGTCCTTTGCCCTTCAAGCCCGGACGATGAAGCGGCGCGACTGTTGGCATCGGTGAAAACGCTGCAAATTTCGCACGCCCCGCAAATTGTCTTGCTTCTGCGTCCGGAACTGGCCGACAAGATTGCTCAAGAGCATTTCGCTCACGCGGATCAAATTATTGACCTCAAAGACAATTTAGACGGCATCGCAAACCGGCTTCTATCGATCAGCGTGGACGCCGAAATTCCGGCGGCGACCGCTTATGGCCTCAGCGCGTCGGCGCAAGATTTGTCAACGGGCCTGGTCTCACGTGATTACCTAGAGTCTCATGTTGAGGCGCAAATGGCGCAGGCTGATCGCTTGGCGACGCCGCTCTCATTATTGGCGATTGATATTAGCCGCGTCGCCGACCACAAAGCGCTCGCGCATCTCGTTCAATCGCATTTGCGCGATACCGATCTGGCCGCGCGCCTGGATCAAAAACATATTTGCCTGACCTTGCCGAACACGCAGTATCGCGGGGCGGTCATTCTGGCGCGGCGGATTGAAGAATCAATTGAAGGAACTGTGTCCTGGCGCGCGATTGAGCGTCGGCAATTCCACACACTGAAGACATTGCTCGGCGGGCTCACCGCGAAGAGCTCATTGTCGCCGCGCAAAACCGCTTAAGCTGGCGCCGAAGCGGTTGCTTCAAGCTCTCGCATCAGACCTTTTACAGAATTCATCCGCTGCGCCGGATCCGCAGGCACACCCATAATCACGAGTTTGCTATCCGGCCTGAGCTTCATTTTGCCAGGACGCGAGCGAACCAACATCATCAGTTGCGCTGGGTCGACTGCGGTATCGTCTCTGAACGAGAGAACGACGCCTTTCGGCCCGGCATCCAGCTTCGAAATGCCAAGCGCTTTACACGTCACTTTGACCGCAGTGACGTCGAGCAATTGCTGAGTTTCTTTCGGCAGCGGGCCAAACCGGTCAATCAGCTCCGCTGCAAAGGCTTCACGTTCCGGCGCCGTCGAGAGGTCGGCTAAGCGGCGATAGAGGCCCAGCCGCACGCCAAGATCCTCGACATAGCCGGCCGGAATGAGCACCGACATGCCCAGATTGATTTGCGGCGACCAATCGTCGGCCACTTCTTGGTCGGTATTGGAGCCCGACTGCAAGGCTTTGACCGCGTCTTCGAGCATTTGCTGATAGAGCTCCACGCCCACTTCTTTGACATGCCCCGACTGTTGATCGCCAAGCAAGTTGCCGCCGCCGCGCATGTCTAAATCATGGCTGGCGAGCTGGAATCCAGCACCGAGGCTGTCGAGCGATTGCAAGACTCGCAAACGGCGCTCTGCCGAGGGCGAGATTACCCGATCGGCGGGCGTTGTTAGGTAGGCATAGGCGCGTAGTTTAGAACGCCCAACGCGGCCACGAAGCTGGTACAATTGCGCCAGACCGAACCGGTCCGCTTTGTGAATCACCAATGTGTTCGCGCGCGGAATATCCAGGCCGCTTTCGACAATAGTTGTCGATAAGAGGACGTCATATTCGCCTTCGTAAAATGCGGTCATTAAGTCTTCGAGTTCACCGGCGGGCATTTGCCCGTGCGCGACGCAGAATTTCACTTCCGGCACATTCGCTTTGAGGAAGTTTTCGAGATAATCCAAATCAGAAATCCGCGGCGCCACATAATAGCTTTGTCCGCCGCGATACTTCTCCCGCAGCAGCGCTTCGCGCACCGTGACCGCATCAAATTCGGTGACATAAGTCCGCACCGCAAGACGGTCGACGGGCGGCGTCGCAATGATCGACAAGTCTCGAATACCGGTCAGCGCCATTTGCAACGTCCGGGGGATTGGGGTCGCCGAAAGGGTCAGAACGTGGACGTCGGCTTTCAGCTCTTTCAGACGTTCTTTATGCTTCACGCCAAAGCGTTGCTCTTCATCAACGACCAATAGCCCGAGCCGTTTGAACGCGACATTCTTGGCCAGCAGCGCGTGCGTCCCAATGACGACATCTACCGTGCCGGCGGTCATGCCAGCTTTGGTCTCATTCGCGTCTTTGGTCGAGACGAAGCGCGAGAGCGGACGGACATTGAGCGGCCACCCGGCGAAGCGGGCCGCGAACGTGTTATAATGCTGACGCGCGAGCAAAGTGGTCGGCGCAATCACAGCGACTTGCTGTCCGCCCATGGCCGCGACGAAGGCGGCGCGAAGCGCGACTTCGGTTTTGCCAAAGCCAACATCGCCGCAAACCAAACGGTCCATTGGCTTGCCGGACGAGAGATCTCCTAGGACATCTTCAATCGCGTTCAGCTGATCATCGGTTTCTTCATAAGGGAAGCGGGCGGCAAATTCTTCATACAAGCCATCGCCGGTGACCACGCTATCGGCTTTGCGCATTTCCCGGGCCGCCGCGATGGCCATGAGTTCAGCCGCCATTTCGAGGATTTTCTTCTTGGCCCGCGCTTTACGAGTTTGCCAGCCAACACCGCCGAGGCCATCAATCGCGCTTTCGGCATCCTCGCTGCCATAGCGGCTGATCAGATCAATATTCTCAACCGGCAGGAAGACTTTGTCGCCTTTGGCATAGCCGAGTTCCAAACAATCGTGCGCGGCGCCGGCAAGATCGAGCGTTTTCAGGCCGACATAGCGGCCGACCCCGTGATCGACATGCACGACCAAATCACCCGGATTGAGGCTTCCGGCCTCGGCGATAAAGTTCGCGGCTTTGCGTTTCCGGCGCGGCGCCGCCAGCCGATCGCCGAGAATGTCGGGCTCACCAATGACGACCAAGTCAGCGGTTTCAAATCCGCTCTCAAGCGGCAGTTCACAAATCGCAACCTCGGCCTGGCGCGCCGCCTCGAGCGAGTACACGCGGGTCGCGTCCGGCAGGCCATGGTCTTCCAAGACCCCTTCCAAACGACTGGCAGAGCCATCTGTCCAAGCCGCAAAAACCACCGCTTTTCCGCCATCGTGGCGGGCTTTGGCATGCGCGGCGGCGACTTCAAATATATTGACGTCCGGCTGCGCCCGTTCCGGCGCGAAGTCGCGTCCGGTAGCACCGCCTAATTCGAGACCGCCCTCGCCCTGCCCGGCATGAAATCTTGCCACCCCGCGCGATTGCAGCGCAGCGCTCAACTCTTGGTCGGTCAGATAGAGCAAATCTGGCGCGAGAACCCGGGCTTGGCGGGTTTCGCCGGCCGCTTCCAAACGCGCCGCGTGATAATCCTTGGCTTGTTGCAAACGTTCGCTCGCCGCTTCCGCCGCCAGCGCGCCGAGGCCAATCAGGGCGTCGCCGCCAATATAATCAAACAAGGTATCGAGATTGGCGTGGAAGAGTGGCAGCCAAGCTTCGATGCCGCCGCGGCGAATTTCCGCCCGGGCCGCTTCATACATCGGGTCACCGACGGGCGAACCAAGCTCGGCTAAATAGCGTTCGCGGAACAGGCCGAGCGTTTGCTCATTGAATAAGATCTCAGACACTGGCGCCAACGCTACCCTGTTAAGCGTACGGGTCGACAATTGGGTTTCGGGGTCGAAGGCTTTGATCGTCTCAACTTCGTCACCAAACAGGTCGAGGCGCACGGGCTCATCGCCAGTTGGAGGATAGATGTCGACTTTACCGCCGCGGATCGAATACTCGCCCTTTTCGGACACTGAAGCGACGCGGACATAGCCGTTCACAGAGAGATAAGTGGTCAGATCCTGCTGCTGGATCCGCCCGCCCGTATACACGGAAAGCGAGCTGGCGCGCATTGTCGCTTTGGGCGGCACACGCTGCACCAAAGAGCTTGCGGTGGTGACGACCAGGCAAGGTTCAGCATTCGCGGCGCGCTGCGCCAAGGTTGCGAGTGCGGCGCAACGCGCCGCGGCGACTGCTGGCGATGGACTGACCCGGTCATACGGCAACACATCCCATCCCGGCAGCCGAATCGTCTCGAGCCGGGGCCTGAAGAATTGCGCGAGTTTGAGTGCCGTCGCCGCCTGTTTGTCATCGCGCGCGACATAAAGCGAGGCGCTGCCACGGTCTTCCAAAGCTTCGATCAGGCGCAAGACATCAACGCCAAACGGTGCGCCATAAACCGCCGCGGGACTGTTCAAATTCGAAAGAAGATTGGCCGAACTCATCGACATGGGCCCCGTGGATCAGGATAATAGAAGGCGCGCGAACGGCGCTACATAACGCATTGCTTCGGAAAGGCCAGCGGCGCGCAGATTTTGTATTCACAGGCTCGCGGAGTCTTGTGGACAACCGTAAGTTTTTCACGGTGCTTCTGCGTCATAGCCCTGCCCTCACGTACTTTTTAGGGTTAATACGGCGCCATGAGCAATGCTATCGCCCCGCTTCCATCGGCCGAACCTGCCGGCCCCGATCTACCGCACAATCTGTCGGCAGAAGCCGCCGTCATCGGCTCGATTCTGTATGATAATAATGCCTTTCAGCGGGTCTCTGATATTTTACGGCCGAGCGATTTCTATGCGCCAGCGCATCAGGAAATTTTCGAAGCCTGCCAAATGCTGATCCAAAACGGCCGGGTCGCTGACGGCGTCACTTTGCGCGAGCAGTTTGAGAAGGATGAGCGGCTCACGCAAATTGGCGGCGCACAATATCTTGCCGACTTGCTCGACAGCGCCGCGTTCGGACCAGAAGTCCAAGACTATGCCCGGATTATTCGCGATTTAGCGATGCGGCGAGAGCTGATCAATATCGGCGCCGGCGTGCAATCGCGCGCCCAGCACCATGACCGCGACGTCGATGGCTCTCAACAAGTCGAACTCGCCGAACGCGAATTGTTTGCTCTGGCTGAGCGTGGCTCGACCGGTCGCGGTTTTTCGACCTTCTCCGAGGCTTTAACTGAGTCCCTACAAATGGCCGAGGCGGCGTTTAAGCGCGAAGGCAAGATTGCCGGGATCGCCACGCGTCTTGATGATCTCGATCATAAAATGGGCGGCCTGCATGGCTCCGATTTGATCATCCTGGCCGGACGTCCATCCATGGGAAAGACCTCTTTGGTCACGAATATCGCGTACAATGTCGCCGCCGATTATCGCGGCGAGAAGCAAGAAGACGGCTCGACCAAGACCATCGAGGGCGGCAAGGTTGCCTTCTTCTCGTTGGAAATGTCATCCGAGCAGCTAGCGACGAGGATCCTGGCTGAGCGGACGACGATTAACGCCCACAAAATTCGCCAAGGCGATCTCGACAAGCATGATTTCGAAACCTTGAGAGAAGCCACCGAAGAGCTGCAAAACTTGCCGCTCTATATTGATGATCAAGGCGGCATTTCTGTCAGCCAACTCGCAGCCCGCGCCCGCCGTTTGCAGCGCGCTCAAGGCATTGATCTGATCATTATTGACTATTTGCAGCTGCTGTCCGGAACGTCTGGCAAGTCAGACGTCAACCGGGTGCAAGAAGTCACACAAATCACGACGACCCTGAAAGCCCTGGCGAAAGAGCTGAACGTGCCGGTCATCGCGCTGTCACAGCTGTCGCGGCAAGTTGAGCAACGCGACGATAAGCGTCCGCAACTCTCTGATTTGCGGGAATCTGGCTCGATCGAGCAAGACGCCGACGTCGTTATGTTCGTGTACCGTGAAAGCTATTACCTGGAGCGGACCGAACCCCAAGCCGATGGCGGCGACCCGGCTGCGGCCGACAAATGGGCGTCCTGGCGCCAGCGCATGGACGAAGTTTATGGCACGGCTGAAGTCATTCTCGGCAAGCAACGTCATGGCCCGATCGGTAAAGTCGTCTTATCATTCGACGCCAATATTACGCGTTTCGGCAATCTCGCCCGAGCGGCCCAAAGCGCATTTGAAGAATAGGCCTTACATCCGCCGCAAAGCGCTGTAATCGAAACGCCAATGAGCCTACGTCCGCGCGCCCTGATTCATTTGAACCATATCGCCGAGAACTGGCGCACCCTTAGGGCTGCGCAAGACCAAGGCGTGACCGGCGCCGTAATCAAAGCCGACGCCTATGGTCATGGCTTGGCGCAAGTGGCGGAAACGCTTCACGATGCTGGCTGCGACCATTTCTTTGTCGCGCATGGCCATGAAGCAGAGCTGACAAGAGCAACCCTTGGCAGCCATCCGAATATCTATGTGCTGAATGGCCCCTCGCCGGATGAAGAAGCGCTATATCGGGAGAATGCCCTGATCCCGGTGATCAATTCGAGCTTTCAATATCGCACCATGGCCGATTGGTTGATCGATGGCTTGAAAATGCCGCGCGGCTTTGCGCTCCACTTTGATACCGGAATGAATCGGCTGGGCCTGCCCCTCGGCGACGCCCTAGAAATTGCCAATGCTAGCGAGGCCCAAGCACCAATCTTGGTGATGTCGCATCTGGCCTGCGCAGAGGCCCGCGAAGATGCGATGAACGCCCATCAAAGCACCCTTCTGGATACCGTCGCAGAGGCCTTTCCGGGCGTCCCGCTAAGTCTTGCGAATTCCGGCGGCGTATGGCTCGGGGACGACTATCATCATGCGCTGACCCGGCCTGGAATCGCGCTCTATGGCGGCGGCGAACCGCCCAAAAACACGCCGCTAAAGCCAGGAATGACTTTGGAAGCGCCGATTTTACAAGTCCGGCAAATCCAAGCTGGCGACACAGTCGGCTATAATTGCACTTGGCGGGCTCACGAGCCGACTTTGATTGCCACTTTAGCGATTGGATATGGCGACGGCGTGCCACGTTCAGCCTCGAATAAGGGCTTTGTCAGCCTCGGCGGAAAACGCTGCGCAATTCTTGGGCGCGTCTCTATGGATTTGATTACAATTGATGTCACAAATGCTGCAGAACTTGCGCGTCCGGGCGTTTATGCGCAATTGATCGGAGCAGACGCACCTTTAGAAGAACAAGCGGCCCTCGCGGGGACGATTGGATACGAACTCACCACAGGACTTACACCTCGTGTCAAACGCATCTACCAAAGCTAAATCGGGATTTCCCAATCCGCTTCAATGGCTCGGCAGCGCCACGCTCGGCATGCTTGGAGAAATCGGACGTCTGTCGATTTTTTCCGGCAAAACACTCGCCGCCGCGTTCAGCCCGCGCTGGTATGGCGCCCAAATCATTCGGCAGATGATCGCCGTCGGCTTTTACAGCCTTCCCGTCGTTGGGCTTTCAGCGGTGTTCATTGGCGCCGCCCTCGCGCTCAACATTTATTCCGGCGGCAGCCGATTTGGCGCCGAGCAATTTGTCCCAAACATTGTTGTGCTCGGCATTACGCGTGAGCTGGGCGTGACGATTACCGGGCTGATGCTGGCGGGCCGCGTCTCCGCCGGGATTGCCGCTGAGATCGGCGCGATGCGGGTCACAGAACAGATTGATGCCTTGAAAACACTGAGCGCCAACCCGTTTCGTTATCTCTACGCGCCGCGCTTCTTAGCCGGTATTTTGACCCTACCAATGCTGGTGCTGATTGCCGATATTATCGGTGTCATGGGCGGCTGGGCGGTCAGCACGTTGGGCCTGGGCTTCGATTCAACCACTTATTTGCGCAACACGGTCGACTTCCTGACCTGGCAAGATGTTACGGTCGGCGTGATCAAAGCCGTGGTCTTTGGCGGCGTGATCGCGATTATGGGCTGTTATCACGGCGATAAATCAAGCGCCGGCGCGACCGGCGTCGGACGGGCGGCGACGTTTGCGATGGTCGGCGCCGCGGTTCTCATTCTCGCCTTCAATTATCTCATCTCAACCCTGCTGGTAGATTTTGGATCATGACGACAAGCGCGCTTCTTGAGCTCAAAGACATTCATAAATCCTTCGGCCCCAAACAGGTCCTGAAAGGCGTCAATCTCGACGTCGCTCCCGGCAAATCGCTTGTCGTGCTTGGCGGTTCTGGGTCCGGCAAGTCAGTGATGCTGAAAAATGCACTCGGCCTGATGACGCCCGACAAAGGACAAATCCTCTTCGATGGTGACGACGTCACCCATGACCAAGGCAAAACCCGCGAAGCGATGCGGGCGCGGATCGGCATGCTGTTCCAATCTGCGGCGCTGTTCGATAGTCTCACGGTTTGGGAAAATATCGCATTCCGCCTGCTCAATGTCGACGGCATGAAGCGAAAAGAGGCGAAGGAACGCGCCGTTGAAACGCTCAAACAGGTTCGTCTCGGTTCGGATGTCGCTGACCTGACGCCGTCGGAAATTTCCGGCGGCATGCAGAAACGGGTCGGCTTGGCCCGTGCGATTGTCTCTAAGCCTGAACTCATCTTCTTCGACGAGCCAACAACTGGCCTCGACCCGATCACGGCCGACGCCATCAATGATTTGATTGTTGAGCAAACCAAGGCGCTCGGCGCGGCAGCGATCTCGATCACGCATGACATGGCGAGTGCGCGCAAAATCGCTGACGAGATTGCCATGCTGTTTGAAGGCCAGATTATCTGGCGGGGTCCGGCAAGCTTGATTGATCATAGCGGCAATGCGCATGTCGATCAGTTCGTGCATGGCCGCGCGGACGGACCGATCCAGCCAGCGCTATAATTCTGCTACTCCAATCAACGTCTTAACCAAGTCATGGCGCTGCGCTAAGCTCGCCCGAAAGAGGGACGGGCCATGATCGAATTTATCAAATACGCCTCCGTGGCGTTTACAGCGACGACGGCCGTCGTCACCGGCTGGATGCAATATGAAAAGTTTCGACTCGATGGCGAGTGGCACATCGACACTTGCACCGAGACCGCCGACTTCAATAACTATATCGGGCTCCACCTCGCCTGGCGCGTGTTTCTCTCTGATGACCCGCTGTCGGCGCCCGTTGTCGGGAATGGCGAAAAGATTGAGGAAGCATTCGCCATCATCGCCCCGCGGGGACGGTTTCCGGTGAGCTTTGTCGGCACCAAAGAGATTAATCGCGTCAGCCTGACCGGGCGTTTTGAAGGCTCACGTCGTGCGTCGACTGGACGGTTTGAACTGGCGCCAACCCTGACCAAGCGCAGCTGGACGGGATATGTCCCGTTCTATCAGCGCAATGTGAATGTGCTTGAGGGCACGTTTGCCCTAACCGCGGGCAATGCGCGCGGTCATGCCCGCGCGGTCCGTATGATCGAAGGTCAGCCCGTCGAAGCCGCCCCATTTGTTTGTGAAGGCGCGCCAAGTGTCGAGGACACAGCGGAGGGCGCCGCGCCCGCTGAACCTGCGGCCGAAACCGAAGTGACTGAAGCGCCTTAGGTTTTCGCTGCCGCGATCCGAGCGCGCGCCATGTCGTCGGCAATCGCATTGGTCGGACGACCGGCGGCGAGCGCATCATCGAGCACACTGCCAAGTGTATCGATCAGAGTATCGAGTTTTTGATCAACCCAGTCGCGTGAGTAAGAGCCCGAAATCTCGGCCGCAACATTGATGATGCCGCCGCCATTGATGACATAATCGGGCGCGTAAAGCAGTCCGGCATCGCGGACCTTTTCGCCCATATCTGGCGTCTTCAACTGATTGTTTGCGCCGCCTGCAATGACTTTGACCTTCAACCGTTTCAGGGTCTCATCATTGATGATCGCACCCAGCGCATTGGGCGAGAATATATCTGCATCG
This sequence comes from Pseudomonadota bacterium, assembly GCA_039822145.1. Lineage (GTDB taxonomy): Bacteria > Pseudomonadota > Alphaproteobacteria > Caulobacterales > Hyphomonadaceae > Henriciella. The sequence goes on from JBCBMU010000010.1 coordinate 53,222, forward strand.
ACATCATAAATATCATCAGGTGCGACGATCGTTGCGCCGGTCGCTTTCGCCACTTGCTCCAAAGCCTCTTGATCGATGTCGGAGATATACAGCTTGGCCCCGGCATCCGCCAAATGAGCACACGCATAGCCGCCGACAGACCCAACCCCTTGTACGGCGACGGTTTTGTCATTGAGGTCTTCGCTGCCAAAGGCACGCAGCGCGGTTTGTTGAATGCCGCGAAACACACCGAGGGCGGTCACCGGAGATGGATCGCCGCTCGCCGCCGCGCCAGTCGTCAGACCGGCAGCGTAGCGGGTTTCCTGCGCCGCGATTTCAATATCCGCGGTATCAATGCCGACATCTTCAGCCGTCCAATATCTGCCTTGCAGGCTCTCAACGGCGCGGCCAAAAGCACGGAATAGAGCGTCTGACTTATCGGTTTTGGAATTGCCCCAAATCACCGCTTTTCCGCCGCCATGCGGGATCGACGCCATGGCGTTTTTATAGCTCATCCCTTGGCTCAGCCGCAGGGCATCAGTGACCATGTCAGAACTGGTAGCATAATCCCACATCCGGGTGCCGCCGGATGACGGTCCGAGCGCGGTTGAGTGAATGGCAATGATCGCGCGCAGACCGCTGTCCGCGTCGCTGAAAAAGTGGACTTCTTCGTGAGTGTCGAAAGACGAAGTGTCGAACATGGTCTCGTCCATTGCCTTTGTTGCATCTGAAACAAACCGGCGGTGTAACGCCTGTTTGTGCCGGGTCAACAATCAACCTGGCAATCGCCCCGGAACTTCTGCGGCATTGCTCGGCAGCGGCGCATCCGGGTCCTTTAAAAAGGCAAGTACATCTTCAAACACGACGTCCGCCTGCAAATCGCGCAGCAGCATATGATAGCCATCCGGATAATATGCGGTGCGCACATGCGCTGGCAGCTTCTTGGCCGTGCGGCGGACGCCATTCTCCGGAATGACTATGTCCCTGGCGCCATAGGTGAGCAACATCGGCACGTCGCTCGGCAAATTCGGCGCTGCGCGATGGGCATTTTCCATCAGCGACACGACCCCATGCACTTGTCCAATCTTATTGGTGCGAATGCCAAGGGGGTCTGACCATAAGCGCTTCAGCATCTCGACATTGTCACTTGGTTCGATTTTAACAAAGCGCGGCGGGCGCACGACCCAGCCCGGGCGCACACGCACACTGGTCCATAGCGCAACACGCTGAACCACGGGAATGCTGCCCCATCCGCGCAGGCCGGGGCCGCTAAAAACGACACGGTCCACGCCCTCTGGCGGGCGATCAGACCCAAACGCCGTCATCGTCATGGCGCCGCCCATAGAAATGCCGACCACCGCCAGTGTAACATCCGGATGGGCGTCGCGAGCGAGCTTCACCGCCGTCCGCAAATCTTCGCGCATGACCTCTTCATCGGGCCATTCACCACGGCCGACAGAGCGCCCAAAACCGCGCTGGTCATAGGCATAGGTCTTAACCCCGCGGGCCGCCCAATACGGCGCCGCCATGTGGAACGCATTGGCATAATCATTCATGCCATGTACGCCGACAATCACGATGTCTGGGGTTGTTTCGGTCTCCCACACGGTGAGCCCAAGCTCGGCGCCGTCAAAACTGATCATACGGTTTTGTGCGGGATCAAATTGCGGCATTTCAGGCGTCTCCAAGTCTAAGGCTTTCAGCGTCGCGGGCGTTACGCAAGCGGCCAGGAAGCCGAACAGAACGGCGATCAGGATAGCAAAGACTGCACTCGCTTTCGCAACGCGGGCAAGAGCTCGGTTTCGAACCATGGATTGCGCTTCAGCCATGCATTATTTCTCCAACTCGGATGTGGCGTAACCATGACGCCCTGCTCTAGAAAACTACGCCACTTTAGCACGGTCGCTGTCAAAGTCTTTTCGGTTTGCCCGGGTAAATGCCAAGATTGTGCGTAGCCGCCAATCAGGACTTTCAATTCCATTTGCGGCATCCGTTCAAACAAATCAGCATGCCAGGTTTTGGCGCATCGTTTCATCGGCGGGATGTCAGCGCCGTTTTTATCATAGCCCGGGAAGCAGAACCCCATCGGTACAATCGCAACTTTGTCCGAGTCATAGAAAACCGCCTCGTCAATTTGCAACCAGTCGCGCAAGCGCACCCCCGACGGGTCCGTGAACGGGCGCCCTGACTCCATCGCGAGATTACCGGGTGCTTGGCCGGCGATCAGGATTTTCGCACTCGAAGAGACTTGCAGAATGGGCCGCGGCGCGCGGTCCATGTCGGCTTTGCATAATTGACATGCGCGGATTTCGTCTACGAAAGCGTGGAGATCAGTGCTCATAAGCCTATGTCGCTATCTAACAGAGTTCAGGCAAGGAGTTCAGACATGAGTGCGCTGATCGAGCAAATCATAAAACCGCGAGAAAAAGACCTCGGAGATGGATTCGTCGTGCGGCGGATCTTGCCCTTCCACAATCGCAAAATGGTCGGCCCGTTCATCTTCTTCGACCATTTTGGACCAGTGAATTACGCGCCCGGAAAAGGTTTTGATGTTCGTCCGCATCCGCACATTGGTCTGGCGACAGTGACCTTCCTGTATGAAGGCGCGATCCAGCACAAAGATACGCTGGGCAATGATTTGGTCATCCGTCCTGGCGCGGTGAATTGGATGACCGCAGGGCGCGGGATTTGTCACTCTGAGCGCACGCCGGATGCCGAGCGCGCCGAAGGTCAGTCTATGCATGGCATCCAAACTTGGGTCGCTCTGCCGAAAGATCACGCTGAAACGGCGCCGGCCTTTGTTCATCACCCGGCCGAAACCCTGCCGGAATTTGACCTTGGCGGCGCGCATGCCCGCGTCCTCGCCGGAACGGCATTCGGACATACAGCACCCGTCGATTATCCTTGGCCGATTTGGTATGTCGGGGCCGATGCCGACACTGGCGCGAGCTTCACCGTCGGCGCCGACGAAGCCGAAGAGCGCGCGCTCTATGTCGCTGTCGGAGACGCCGTCATTGATGGCCAAACCGTGGACGCCGGACAAATGGCAATCCTCGCGCCAGGCCGCGATGTGCCGGTTTCAGTCAGTCCCGGCACGCGCTTCATGCTGGCCGGCGGCAAGACCATGGACGGCCCACGAAAAATCGATTGGAATTTCGTCGCGGCGGATACCGTCCGCCTAGAGCAAGCCAAGCAAGACTGGCGCGCCTCGGCGGCGGGCGGCTGGGTCGACACGCCGTTTACCCTGCCCGAGGGCGAAGAGGATTACATTCCCCTGCCCGGCGAATAATCTGGCGCAGACACCTGCTTGTGGCGGCTGCCCCCCTATGCCAAACCGGGGCGCAGAATTAGCCAAAAGGAGTCGAACGCCATGCGTCGCTTTTTCCTCGCCGCCTCAATCCTTGCCGTCGCCGCTGCCTGTGCGCCGAGTGAGGACCTTGGTGAAGCCGTCACCCCGGAAACCGTTCCTGCTGAAGCGGAAACTGACACCAGCGCCGACACCGGGCTGATCTTGCCATTGCCGACAGATACCGCCGCGGCGATCCGCGCGGATGATTTGCGGCAACGGATTGCAATCCTGTCTGATGACGCCTTTGAAGGCCGCGCGCCCGCAGCAGAGCAAGGTGAGAAAACCGCCGATTGGCTCGCCGCTGAAATGGAACGCGTCGGACTTCAGCCAGCTGGCGACAATGGCACATGGTTCCAAACCGTCAGCATGGTCGAGCAATCGCTTGATGAAAATGCATCAAAGCTGACGGTTGCAGGCGGCGCCTCTGGCGAACCATATCCGCTTGAGCTGCGCGAAGACGCTGTCATGTGGACCAAAAAGCAAGACCGTGTTGAGGCCAGCTGGCAAGACTCAGAACTGGTCTTTGTCGGCTATGGCGTTGTTGCCCCGGAATATGGTTGGGACGATTATGCCGGGCTCGATGTCGAAGGCAAAACTGTCGTCATGCTGGTCAACGATCCCGGCTATGCGCGCGGTGATGAGCTCTTCAAAGGCAAGTCCATGACCTATTATGGGCGTTGGACTTACAAGTTTGAAGAAGCCGGCCGTCAAGGCGCAACCGGCGCAATTGTTGTCCACGAAACCGCGCCGGCTTCTTATGGCTGGGACGTGGTTGAAAATTCCTGGTCAGGTGCGCAAGCAGATCTCGTTCGTGCGGACGGCGGCGCCAATCGCACGCTGTTTGAGGCCTGGATCAGCACTGAAGCGGCACGGACATTGTTCGCAGAAGCAGGGCTCGACTTCACCGAAATGCAACGGCGCGCCAAAGCGCCAGGCTTCACCTCCGTGGACATGGGTGACCTGACGATGAGCGGCGGCCTCGCGCAGACCATCAGCACAACCGAATCTCGCAATGTCGTTGGCATGCTGCCCGGCAAAACAGCGCCGGATGAGTATATGCTCTACACCGCGCATTGGGACCATCTCGGCAAAAAGTCTGAAGCCCGTGAGGGTGAGCCAACGCAAGACTTCTATCGCGACGATATCTTCAATGGCGCCGTCGACAATGCGACGGGCACCGCCGCCCTGATCGAAATCGCTGAAGGCATGGCCGCGGAAGAGCTCGAGCGCTCATCCCTATTCCTTGCGGTGACGCTGGAAGAATCGGGCCTATTGGGCTCGGCCTATTATGCCGAGAACCCAACAGTTCCAATGAACCAAATCGTGGCCGGCCTGAATATGGACGCGATGCTGCCAACCGGCCGGACCAAGGATATGATTGTGGTCGGCTATGGCGCTTCTGAACTTGAAGACCTGCTGAAAGAGCATTTGGATCAAACCGGCCGCGTGATTGTGCCAGATCCGAGCCCGGAAGCCGGTTATTTCTATCGCTCCGACCATGTCTCGTTCGCTAAGAAAGGCGTGCCGATGCTGTATGCTGATGGTGGCAGCGACAAAATCGATGGCGGTACCGCCGCGGGACAAGCGATTTCAGACGTCTATCGGACGCAGCGCTACCATAAGCCTATGGACGAATATTCCGAAGATTGGGACATTTCCGGCATGGAAGAAGACGTCCAAGCGCTTTACGCGGTCGGCCTCAAAATCGCGCAATCAGATCTCTGGCCGACCTGGTATCCTGGCAATGAGTTCGAAGCGATCCGTCAGGCCTCACTGGCCGAACGGGACGAGGAGTAATGCTCTCTTATCAGCACGGTTTTCATGCGGGCAATCAAGCGGACGTGCTCAAGCACGCCATCCTGCACGCCGTGCTGAGCGCGGAAGGCGAAGCGAACACGCCCTTGCTCTATGTCGAAACGCACGCGGCGCGGGGGTTTTATGACCTTGGCGGCGCGCAATCGACGAAAACGCGCGAAGCCGAGCGCGGGGTCTTGGCGATGCCGCCGTCGGCCAAGGCGGCGAATGCGCTTCAACCTTGGCTCGCACATGTCCAAAGCAAGGGGCCGACATCCTATCCAGGGTCGCCGGCGTTGGCGACGCAGCTTTTAAAAGACAAAGCGCGGATCGTCTTGTTCGAGCTCCACCCCGCCGAGCATAAAGCGCTAACGCAGGCCTTACAAAACGATGCGCGCGTGCAGATCCGCAAAGAAGACGGCTATCGCGGGGCCTTGCGCCAACAGCCACGCCGCGGCGAACGTATGCTAGTCATGCTGGATCCGAGCTATGAGACCGAAGCGGATATGGACGCACTGGCCAATTGGGTGCCGCGGGCCATGCGCAAATGGCCGAAAGCGCAATTCTTGATCTGGCTGCCGCTGTTTGCAGACGGGCGCGAGGAGGAATTTGGCGCGTTTTTGTCATCGCTCGATGAAGGCTTTGTCGCCGGCAGCCGCTGGGCCAGAGACAGCGAGGACCCTTCCGCACTGGAAGGGTCTGCGATGATTGGTTTGCGCGTTGGCGGCGCCGGCGCCCGAAAGGCGTTTGCAATCGCCGCTGAATTAGACAAACTATGGCGCTAGGACAGACAATCGTCTGCGGCAAGTCTGGATAGATGCGTTGAGTTTGAGTGGGTTTAGAGACGGAAAATGGCGACCACGTTCGCCAGACCGCATGAGGTGCGATCGCCTGCTTGGCCCGCATACGGGTGGAGGCCGGCGATGAATCTGTTTTTCCGCCGCCTTTGGCTGCTTATCTCGACGCTCTCGGCACCAAAAACCGCGCCAGTATTGGATACTTATGTCCGCACTTACCGGGTATGGCTGACCGATCAGGACATGTTCCTGCACATGACCAATAGCCGTTATTTGTCTTTCAGTGACCTCGGCAGGCTCAATCTCTTAATCCAAACTGGGCTGGCCAAAGCGTTAAAGCAGAATGGCTGGCGGCTTGAAATATGCGGCCAGACGCGGACCATCACGCGCATGCTAAAAACGCCGCAAGCGTTTGAAATGGCCTGCGATTTAGAAGGCTGGACGGACCACTATCTCGCCTTTCGCCATCAGTTTCGACGGCGCGAGAAATTGCATGCCGAAGTCAATACGCTGATGCGGGTTGTGACGGCAGATGGCACGCCGATCGCGACGTCCAACTTGCTCAGCGCGATTGGTTTTGAAGCGTCGTCACAAATTCTGCCTGCAGTCTTTGTTGACCTCGCAGCACAGTTTGAAACTAGACCATAAGTATAAAACAACCTAAATACGAATTATTATTATTGTTATTCTGGGTTGATGTAGTATTTGTGAGTCTCATTCGTCCAAATTTGAGTTCAGATATATTATGCCAGCAAACAAATTACATTGGGGCTTTCACACGGAGGTCTTGTCGCGATCATTGAAAGACCTCGACGCCGCCGTGAAGGCTGATCCCAAAAGCGCAGAATTTTCATTTCTGCGTGCCGAAGCGCAAGAAATTCTCGCCGAAGCCAATGAAGCGCTTGTCGCCATCGAATCCTACTTAACCTCACTTGAGGAGTTTAGCATTGACGCCCTTGCCGGGCGCACACAGCACTAAGCGGCCCGACGTCAAGCTTGATTCCTGCTGCGCGTATCGACAGATTGGCTCCAAACAGGAGACCGGTATGGGCCAGCAGCATCTGATCACAAAATCCAACTTGCGCGAAACCAATTGGCATGAAGCCCCAGCATCGACACTTGCCGAGGGCGAAGTACGCCTGAGCCTCGATGCCTTCGCCCTAACGGCGAACAATGTCACTTATGCCGCTTTTGGCGGCGCGCCGATGCACTATTGGAATTTCTTTCCCGCCGAGGACGGTTCAATGGGCCGCGTTCCTGTTTGGGGCTTCTCAACGGTCGCTGAGTCGACGGTTGAAGGCATCGAAGTGGGCAAGCGTTTATATGGCTATTACCCCATCTCTGAAGAGCTTATTGTCGCGCCGATGAAGACCTCGCCTCGCGGCTTTTTCGACGGCGCCGCCCACCGGCAAGGCCTGGCGCCCATCTATAATTTCTATAGCTTCATCGACACGGATCCAGCCTATGTTGAAGGCACCGAGCCACAACAAATGCTGTTCCGCCCGCTCTTTCTGACCGGTTGGATGATTTGCGACAGTTTGATGCAAGGCGATCCAAAGCCTGAGACGGCGATCTTGTCGAGCGCGTCGTCGAAAACGGCTTTGGCGGCCGCGCATTGCCTGAAACGACGGGGTGTCAAAACGATCGGCTATACGTCGCCGCGCAATATCGAATTCGTCACCCAAACGGGGCTTTATGATGAGGTTCGCGACTATGAAACCATCAGTACCCATGCGGCGAGCGACAAGACGGCTTATGTCGACTTTGTCGGCCGCCCGGCCTTTACCAAAGCCGTGCATGAAGCTTGCGGTGACCATATGGTGCGCAGCCTGATCATCGGCGCCACCGATTGGGAAGATGCGCGTATCCCGGAACAAGATATGCCCGGACCAGCCCCTGAATTTTTCTTCGTTCCGGATTATGCCGCCAACCGCGCCAAGGATTTTCCAGCCGGCGAATTGGACAAGCTCACCGGCGCCGATTTGGTTGAGTTTTACCCGGCCTCTAAATCCTTTGTGACGCCGGCGGAGATCAAAGGCAGCGCCGCCATTGGCCAGGCATGGCTGGATACGGTCGAAGCCGTTGTGCCTGCCGATAAAGGCTTAATCTGCGCGTTTTAGTCGAACCGTTCGCGCACGACGAAACTGGTTTCAGCCAACGCTTCAGAGGCGTTTTCGGACGTCTCCTTGGCTTGAACTAAGTCAGCACGGCCATAGCCACGCGCTGCCAATCGATCAGGGTCGACGCCGTAAGCCATTAAATAATCCCGAACTGCAGAGGCCCGGCGCTGCGAAAGATCGAGACTGTCGCCAATCGTTTCAGACACATCCGTATAGCCGGCAATTTCGATCTCATAGGCTTCACAGAGCAAAGCCACGCCGGTCAACGCATCGAGCAACCGCGCGCTTTCATTGTCGACAATCGACTCGCCAGAAACGAAACTGACGCGGCGCTCGGCCATGACTTGGTTGAATGCCGCCTGGCATTCAGTGCTGCTCGCATCGGGTGTTAAACCGAGCAAAGCGTCGCCCAGCGTCGAGACGTCGCCAGGAAGCGCAATGCCATCGACCACAATATTGACGATTTCACCGGCATCGCGGTCGCCCTCAACTGTCGAGCGCCCGGCCCGGTAAGCATCTTCTTTAGCTTCCGGATTACGGGCTGTCCCGGTCAAAGTCGCCACGCGCCCAGCCATGCTGACGCTCAACCAACCCAGGCCTTCATCCTCTAGCTCTTCGGTAAGCCGCATCGCAATCGCATCAGCGGCATCGCGCACATCCATGCGATTGACCACGCGTTGCACGAGTTTGCCGGCGACATTGTCGGCTTCAAATACGGATTTGGCGGCAATGAAGGCGTCCGAGCGTGAATTCTCATCGCGCGCTAACCCGTAAACGGTCGCCACCTCACCATCCCAGTCGATTGAGACCCAGGGAAAGCCCATGCCCGCCAGCGTGCGCCCAATCCGGCGCGCGGTATCGGAAGGACGTTCTTCGCCTTGAATATCGCTCAGCTTGGTGCTGACCAAGCGGCCTTCAACCACTTGAAAATACATCCCATTTGGAATGTCGACGCATTGAGCATTGCGCGTTTGCTGTGAGTCTACGGATGCCCCGCACCCCGCCAGCAATGCTGACAGTGCTATCAGACCGGCGCTGTAATAGCGCTTAGGCATCACCTGTCCCCTGAAACTCAACAATATTAAAGACTTATACTCTACCGAGCGCCGCCAAATGTCAAAAAATTCAGCTTAGGGTCGAAACTCTTCGCCATTCTTGATCACCAAACGGACCGATTTGAGTGCGGAAATATCCTCCAGCGGGTCTCTTCGCAAGACCAGCATGTCAGCAAATTTGCCCGCTTCAACAGTTCCGATACTGTCTGCCATTTCGATATGTTCTGAGGCCACAATCGTCGCGCTCCGGATCGCCTCTTCGGGGCTATAGCCTGCCTCCACCATGAGCACGAACTCTTCAGCATTATCGCCATGCTTCGAGACGCCGGTATCCGTGCCAAAAGCAACATTGACCCCGCCTTGCCGCGCCCGGCTCAGCATATCGAGCATTAGCGGGCCAACAATCGCGGCTTTCTCACGCGACGGCGCTGGCAACCAAGGCTGCTCCGTCCAGCCTGTCACAGTCACCCCTGCAAGCACCGTTGGCACCAAAGTGCCGCCAGTCTGTTTGAAGATAGAAATCGTCTCATCATCGAGATAGGTGCCGTGCTCAATCGACTGAACACCATTGCGCAGCGCCGCTTCAATGCCGCCTTTGCCGTGCGCGTGGGCCGTGACTTTGCGGCCCATCATCGCCGCCGTCTCGACGATCGCCGCGATCTCATCATCAAAGAATTGTTGCTCGAGACCGGCTTTGGTGTTGGACAGTACGCCCCCCGTCGCCGTGATTTTGATCACATCCGCACCTGAGCGAATGGCCTCGCGCACGGCGCGGCGACAATCGTCGGCGCCATCGCAAGTATTTGACCCGCTAAACACCCGCGTGAGGGCGGGCGAGAACCCGTTAGCGTCGCCGTGCCCGCCCGTCGGCGTAATCGCCCGGCCAGCAGCGCGAATGCGAGGGCCTGGCACTTTGCCCGCGCGAATAGCATCGCGAAGCGAGAAGATCGCCTCATTGGTGCCGCCCACATCCTGCACTGTGGTGAACCCTGCGAGCAGTGTTTTTGAGGCATTCATCGCGCCGTCGAGCGCGGCATCGACTTCAGAATCGCTCAAGGCTTTGAGCCGCGATGTCGGCGAAAACTCGTTCAGCAAATGAACATGGCTGTCGATCAAGCCCGGCAATATATAGGCGTCGCGCAAATTAATGACGCGGACATTTTCCGGGTGAGCCGTGAAGCCGCGTTCGACTTTAACGATGCGGCCATTTTCAATCGTGATAGAGCGATCTTTGAGATAGCCATCGCCTGGCACCGCGAGCAATTGTCCGGCTTCGATGACGGTCGTCGTTTCTTGCGCTTGAACGTGTCCCATCACAAGAGCGGCGGTCGCGGCGAGCGCGCTCCACTTGATAAGTTTCTTCAATTTTCTCTCCCAAATTATCGCCAGTTTGGCGACGCCGCTTCATTTCGGCAAGCCTGACCTGGCATTTGGTCTTTGATTTGCCCGAATTTTCGCTCATTAATCAGTTAAGCGAAGGAGATCATATGCGGCATTGGTTGATTGGATTAGTCTTTGGATGTGTTCTGGTCCCATTCGCGGCGGCCCAAACGCCGATCACCTTTGATCCCGCAGACCCTGAGACCGATAGGCTGGTCGAGCAATGCCTTGAAACAAAAGGCGTCAATATGCTCGAGGGCACGGATGTCATTTGCTACAATGCTGCGATTTTCCCAGAGCAGTTTTTGAAGCTCAACGAATTGCCGCCGGCCAGCAAAATTGTAATCACCAGCCCAGGCGGCAATGTCGCTACCGCGCGCGGCATGAGCACGATTTTGGACAATCGCGGCGAGCCCGCCATCATTGCCGGTCAATGCATGTCGGCGTGCGCCATGGTGATCTTGCCCGGGCTTGATGACGTCCACATTCACAACAGCGCGCATATCGCCGTGCATGGCATTACGATGATGGATTTCCGCACCTGGTGGGGCTGGTTAAAAAATGATGCAGCGCCACCCCCAATGGCCCTGATGGCGGCGCAGCTCGGCTATGATATCGGCTATGCGCTGCATCATGGCGGCGCTCGGCATATCGAGGGCCATTTGACCGGTCAGGCCGTAGAGATGGGCTATATCCAAGAGATTAGCGACCAAATGTATGACGCCGCCCTCGCCCATGAGTGCCGGGTCGATCCGAAGGATTATTGGGGCATGATGGATGCTCACCACATTCAACGCTATCTCGGTGACCGGATCAGCCGGATGGAGGCGTTTGCCCAAGATTGGAGCGACCCGAATAACCGGGTCTATAAGGCAATCACCTCGCCGATCGCCGATCAGACTTATATTTTCAAATCCGACCTCAAAGAGGCCGACTGCTAGACGGACGCCAAGAGCCGCAAAGCGTCGCTAAGTTTTCACTTGCACGACACCTCAAACCATGCTCGTAGTTGCGAATGATTTTCAATTGCAGGATAGGAATATGTGCTACAGCTTTCAAAATCACGACATGATCAGTTGGCTTAAGATGCAAGTGAGAGTGCTAGAGGCCTGGCGCGAGGATATCGCGTCACAGTCTGACTTGGACTTCGATATGATCACCCGGCTTGAGCGGCATTACCAATGGCTCACGGCCGAAGTCTGCCATCTCGAAGACCACCAGCCGAGACCGCATCGCGGGCCTGCGTTTAACGGCCTGAAAGCGATCTGATCAGGCCAAAAGGTGTTTCGGATAGGCCTCGTAGGAGTGTTTCAGAACGCCGTGATTGAGCAGCGTTTCGGCCATCTGTGTTTCGCCAGTCGCATCGAAAATACGCGTTCGCGTCCAATAATTCTCAGTTCGCCGCCCTTGTGAAAGCGCCACAATCTCACGGCGGATAAGATAATCTTCACCGACGAAGAGCGGGCCGTTCAGATAGCGGATCTCAAGATCGGCAAACAGACCAATAGCTGGGCCTTTAACCGGAAATCCGGCCTGGCGGTTCGTGTATTCGGCAAGCACGCTGACCATTTCGGTCGGGATGATCGCGCGGCCCCAAGGCGAGCTGCTATCCTGATCATACCACGGCGTGCGTTCGGTAATCTTTGCGAGCTTTTCCGTCAGTGAGAACGGATAAAGAGCGCCCATATTCTGATCGGCCGCCATGCGCACCGGCTCATCTTGTTTGCCGCGAAGACCGACGCTCAAATCGGCCAAGATGACCAGCTCGCCAGCCGGGCGCAGATTGGCCATCCGGGCTTCAAGCAAGGTCTCAATATGATCCGGCCCGAGCGTTGCTGACGCCTCCAATACCGGAGTGCCATCGGCTTTTAGCGCCCAGCACTCCGCCCGCGTGTCTGAAACGGGTTTAACAAAGGCTTGCACCTCTTCGCCCTCGACCACCATGTTCTTATAGTGACAAGAGATACAGCCCTGCTCGAACCAGGTTTGGCCCCAAAGCTTGACCAGCAGAGGATCGAATTGGCTAAAATGCGTCGGCCCTTCTACCGGCCCGGCGCGAAAGCCAAGCCGTTCAGCTTCGGCGTCATCATGGAGCGATTTGTGACCGTCATATTCCTGTTCGATCAGCATATTGGCAGGCGCCCGCAGCGGTCCTGACAGGACGCCGTCTTGTTCCGAGATCGGCGTCTCAAAGCTCACCCTTCCATGCCTGCTTTACGCGCGCAATCGGCGGCAAACTCTGCCAGCGGCGCAACCCGCGCTTCCATCGTCGCGGCGGCGGCATTCGACGCCGTGCCATCGCGGACGCGGCCGACAATGCCTTGGCAAATCGCGGCTAAGCGGAACGCATTATAAGCGAAATAGTAGTCGACTTCGGGCAAGCCATCGCGGCCCGTGTGCTGGCAATAGAGCGCGGTGTATTCTTCCATGCTCGGAATGCCATAGGCTTTCAAATCTTCAATATCGACGAGCGCCCCACGCGCCGGATCAGAGCTCGGCATGACCCAATTCATCAAATGGTACGTAAAGTCCGCCAGCGGATCGCCGAGCGTGCACAATTCCCAGTCGAGCACGGCAATGACTTTCGGCTCAGTTGGATGGAGGATCATATTATCGAGGCGATAATCGCCGTGTACGATTGTTGTCATATCGCCGGCGGGAATATTCTTCGGTAGCCAATCGATCAAAGCATCCATTTCTGGAATCTTCTTGGTCTCAGACGCGACATATTGCTTGGTCCAGCGGTGCGTCTGGCGGGCGATATAATCAGACTCTTTGCCAAACCCTTCGAGGCCCGCGGCGCGCCAATCGACATTGTGGAGATCGGCAAAGGTTTTGACTTTGGCCTCATAAATGGCGCGGCGCTCGGCTGGGTCGAGCTCGGGCAGCGTGCCGTCCCAAAGAATGCGACCTTCGACACAATCCATGACATAGAAAATCGTGCCAACGACGCTCTCATCCATGCACAATCCATAAGGCCGCGCGACCGGGAAACCGAGCGGGTACAACGCGTCTATGACTCGAAATTCGCGGTCGACCGCATGCGCAGATGGCAGGAGTTTTCCAGGCGGCTTGCGGCGCATCACATAGGTCTTGCCACCGGCGAAGAGTTTGTAAGTCGGGTTCGACTGACCGCCTTTGAACTGCTTCACCGTCAGCGGGCCTTCAAAGCCCTCCACGTTTTCCACCATCCAAGCTTCGAGCTTGGCTTCGTCAAACTTGTGCGTATCGGCAACGTCCTTCGTGCCCGTGAACATTTCTTGAGCATTTCCGCCGTGAACCATGGCGCGCCTCCCGCGTAAAAAACATAGCAAAGGTCCTGTTTATCGCACCTTTGACAGGCGACAAGGCGTACGCAGGGTTAGGCTTGTGTGCGCAGCGCTTGAATGGCGGCGATCGCGGCCTCCGCTTTCGCCGCGGGCACGAAAATATGGTCATGGTGAAACGCCGCCACGGCATTGCACGGCACGCCAGCCTCCGACAGCGCCGCCGCGATTTTGGCGAGGAAGCCGACCGCTTGCAGATCTGAATAGACGCTGAGCTCCAACCAAACCCAGCGATTTGGCTCCGGCGTTTCGTCGGCAGCAGACGTGATGACCGTCAGACCTTCAGCTTCTTGGAACAACATGGCGATATCGCGGACCTGGCGCAGATTGACCAGTTCGGCCCAGGAGGCTTCATTCTTATCGATCGTCTCGAACCGCCAAATGCCGTCGCGCCGAATGACGGTCAGCGTGGACAGCAGCGTCGAGAGATCTGATTCCGCCACTATTTAAGCGCCCGCCAGCCAATGTCCTTGCGGTTAAACCCTTGTGGCCAGTCAATTTTGTCGACCCCGGCATAGGCCTTGGCCACCGCGTCTTTCAGGTCATCCCCAACCGCCGTGACGCCAAGCACGCGCCCGCCCACAGCGATGAGTTTTTTGTCGCTGTCGCGATCGGTACCGGCGTGGAAGACGGTAATGCCATCGACGCCATTGGCCGCGTCCACGCCTTCAATGATCGAGCCTTTAGGATAGGATTCGGGATAGCCTTCCGTCGCCATCACCACGCAGGCGCTGGGCTGGAACGCATTGATCCCCATCATCTCAGCGATCTCACGGTGTCCGTGGACCAGGCCGCCCGTGGCGCAGGTCAGCAAAGCCGGCACGATATCGCCGGGTAGGCCTGCCATTAGCACTTGGCATTCGGGATCCCCGAACCGGGCATTGAACTCAACCACTTTCGGTCCACCCTCAGTGACCATGATGCCGACATAGAGCACGCCTTGATAGGGCATATCCTCTTCTGCCATGCCAGAGAGGAGCGGCTCCACGATCAGCGTCTGGACCAATTCCATCATCCGTGCGTCAACCACAGGCGCCGGCGCATAAGCCCCCATGCCGCCCGTATTCAGCCCCGTATCGCCATCGCCGACGCGCTTATGGTCTTGCGCCGGCGGCAAATAGATCGCGCCATCACCATCCGTGAGCACGAAAATGGAGGCTTCTTCGCCTTCCATGAACTCTTCGATGACGATTTCAGCAGACGCCTCACCAAACTTGCCCGTCATCATCGCTTCGACTTCGTTCTCGGCCTCTTCTAACGTGTCGCAAATTACCACGCCTTTGCCTGCCGCCAGGCCATCAGCTTTGATCACATAAGGCGGCGACATGGTTTCGAGGAAGTCGAGCGCTTCGGTCAGGTCTGTGAACCGACCGTAAGCTGCGGTGGGGATGTCGAACCGTTTCATCACATCCTTAGAGAAGCCTTTCGAGCTTTCCAATTGTGCGGCTTTCTCGCTCGGACCGAACACATCGAAGCCGCGGGCGCGGAGCGCGTCTGAAAGCCCGGCCGCGAGCGGTGCTTCCGGTCCGATGACAATCAAGTCAGGCGACAGCTGCAGGACCAATTCCTGCATCTTATGCAAATCGGTTGGATCGACCTCAAAGCAGGGACCGATTTCGTCCATGCCTGGATTTCCCGGCGCACAGAAGACTTCATCGACAATCTCAGACTGCGCGATTTTCCAGGCCAAGGCGTGTTCGCGGCCGCCTGCTCCGACAACAAGTATTTTCATGGCGCCAGCCCATGCACCTTGCCGGCATTCGGATCAAGGGGGGCGGCCACATTTCCCGTCTCGGCGCGTCTATTTTGAGCGCCGTCGATGACGGCGACAGGTGACCAATCTCCACTGTGTGCTAAGGACAGTTATGGCTGATTCATCTGCGTCCAATCTCCCCGAACTCTCGGTCACCGAACTCTCAATGGCGTTAAAGCGCACGATTGAGACATCGTATGATCAGGTGCGTGTCCGCGGTGAACTTGGCCGCGTTACGATTGCCCGGTCGGGGCACATGTATGCCGACCTCAAAGACGACAAAGCGGTGCTCAATACGATTATGTGGAAGGGCCAAGTCTCGCGCTTACCGTTTCGCCCCGAGGAAGGCTTGGAAGTGATCGCCACCGGGCGTTTGTCGACTTATCCTGGACGCTCTAATTATCAATTGATCGCCGATAGTTTGCGACCGGCTGGCGTCGGCGCTTTAATGGCGCTGTTGGAAGAGCGGAAGAAAAAGCTCGCCGCTGAAGGCCTGTTTGATCCTAAGCACAAACAAGCGCTGCCCTTTTTGCCTGCCACGGTCGGGGTTGTGACCTCCCCCACGGGCGCCGTCATTCGAGATATTTTGCATCGTATTGGGGACCGGTTTCCCGTCCGCGTCATCTTGTGGCCAGCGCTCGTCCAAGGCGACACCGCGGCGCCGCAAATCGAGGCCGCTATTCGCGGCTTCAATGCAATGCAAGGCCCAGATCGACCGGACGTATTAATTGTCGGGCGCGGCGGCGGCTCCATCGAAGACCTGTGGCCGTTCAACGAAGAAGGCGTAGTCCGCGCCGCATTTGAGAGCGACATTCCGCTGATCTCTGCGGTCGGACATGAAACCGATACCACCCTGATTGACTATGTCTCAGATGCGCGTGCGCCGACCCCGACGGGCGCAGCGGAAATCGCGGTGCCGGTACGTTCTGAATTGCAATTGCAACTGACCGATATCGACCAGCGCCTGAAACGCGCGCTGGTGCGCAACATTCGGCGCGGTGTTGAGCGGGTGGAAGCGACCCGCCTGCCCCGACCGGAACGCCTGCTCGATCAAAAACGGCAGCGCTATGATACCGCGTCGGAACGGTTGCCATTGGCGATGCGCGCCATGGTCGAACGCCGCCGCGCCCGCCTCGATGCGATTGGTGCGGGCCTGATCAGTCCGAAGCAGATTGTCCGTGAGAAACAGGCCAAAGTCGAAAATCTCACCGCTCGGCTCGGCGCTGGGCTTTCGCAAGCCGCAGCGAAGAAACGCATTGCTTTCGCCCGCAGCGCCTCTCGCCTCCGCCCAGAACCTCTGGTCTCAGACGTCAAACGGGCCCGGAAAGGCCTGATCGACACAGCGCGGAGGGCACGCCCAGCAGTGTCCCGCATTCTCACGCAAAAGACCCAAGCTTTCGCGTCTCAGGAGAAACTTTTAGAAACCCTCTCCTATCAGGCGACTCTTAAGCGCGGCTATGCGATTGTCCGTGACCCGTCAGGCAAAGTGCTACGCACGGTTAAGCAAGTGGCGAGCGCCGATCACGTGGCGCTGACGCTGAGCGACGGCGATGTGGCTTTGACGCCCGATGGCAGCGCGCCGAAGCCGACCAAACCGAAAGTCGCAAACGCGAAAGCCAACGACCAGGGCGATTTGTTCTAACCGCCTTGCCCTCGCGGAGGCCTTACCTCTGGCCCCTCCCATCGCTATGATCTGACCCAAAGAACGCGGCGGAGGAAAAGACGACATGGCCAAATCGATTTGGAATTTCGGAGATCTCTTAGACGATAATGGCGCGCATTTGGGGCCGGAGAACCCGGCGCTGATCCATGGGGATCGCGTCGTCTCTTGGCCCGAAATGACCGCCCGCTCGAACAATGTCGCCCGCTGGCTGCTGGATCACGGCATCGCCGTCGGTGACAAAATCGGCTTCTATATGCGCAATCAGCCGGAATATGTTGAAGGCCTGGTGGCGAGTTTTAAAGCCCGGCTGACGCATGTGAACGTCAATTATCGCTATCTCGATGATGAGCTGGTCTACATCATCGACAATTCCGACAGCACGGTCGTGCTTTATGATGTCGAGTTTCGCAGCAATGTTGAACGGGTCAAAGACCGCCTACCGCTGGTCAAAGCCTGGGTCGAAGTTGGCGGCGACACGGCGCCGGATTTCGCCGTTGCCTATGAGATCTTAGCGACCAGCGGCGATGGCGCCCCTTTAGAGATTGAGCGGTCTCCGGATGATTTAATGTTTCTCTATACCGGCGGCACAACGGGCATGCCGAAAGGCGTGATGTGGTCGCATCAGATCTGGCGCGACGCCAATTTGGATGGCCTACGCCGGATCTATGGCGCCGCACCTGAAACCTGGGACGAGCATCGCGCCTTTGTCCAAGAGATTGGACAACACGGGCGTCAAGTGCCGGCCTGTCCTCTGATGCATGGCACGGGCCTGTTCACAGCGCTCGGCGCCTTCCTCAATGGCGGCGCGATCGTGACGCTAGAGACCAAGGCCAAATTCATTCCAGAAGAGCTCTGGGAAACCGTGGAGCGCCACGGCGTCACAGCGATGGCAATTGTTGGCGATGCGTTCGCCAAACCGATGCTGAAAGTCTTGGACGAAGCCCCAGGCAAATATGATCTCTCTAGCCTCAACTCGATCACCTCGTCCGGCGTGATGTGGAGCATGGAAGTTAAACGCGGCCTGATCGGCCATATCCCGCAAGTCGCCCTGATGGACAGTTTCGGCGCCTCTGAAGCCGTTGGCTTTGGCATGTCAGTGACGACGGCGGACGGCGTCGTCGAAACCGCGCGATTTGAAATTGGCCAACACTGCAAAGTCTTTTCCGAAGATGGCCGCGAGATCGCGCCGGGATCAGATGAGACCGGTCTGATCGCCCGTGGTGGATCGGTTCCGCTCGGCTATTACAAAGACGCCGAAAAGAGCGCAAAAACGTTCAAGACCTTTAACGGCGTGCGCTACGCTATTCCCGGCGATTGGTGCAAAGTCGCCGCGGATGGCACGCTGACTCTGCTCGGGCGAGGCTCCAATTGCATCAACAGTGCGGGCGAAAAAATCTACCCTGAAGAAGTCGAAGAAGCCCTCAAAGAACATGCAAGTGTGCGCGATGCGCTCGTCGTCGGGGTACCGGATGATAAATGGGGGCAAGCGGTGACCGGCGTGGTTGAACTCGCCGATGGCGCGGCGGTTGACGAAGATGAACTGCGCGCCTTCGTGCGAACGCGCCTTGCGCCCTATAAAGCACCGAAACGTGTACTGTTTGCCGACGATCTCAAACGCGCGCCGAATGGCAAAGCCGACTATAAACGGATCCGGACCTTAGCCTTTGATGCCCTTGGCATCGAGGTGCCAGGCTAGATCTTAAGTCTCGCGGCGCTCTAAAAAGCCTGAAAACTGCTCACAGGTGCGCGGCGACACAACTTGTGTGAAAATATTGGCATTGTCTGGCCGCGCCATCCGAACGCGCAATGCATAGCCATTCTTGCCCAAAGCAGATTCGAGCCATGGGGTGCACAGCTGTTCAAAGAATGTAACTTCCAGTCCATTGATATGCCCCAATCGAATTGAGGCATCGATCAACAGTGTGAGCTGAACTTGCTGACCATTTTTGGAGACGCGGACCTCGTCTGTATCGACCATATGGCTATAATAGTCGCGCGCTCGAAGCGCGCCCGTGGTGGCGTTGTGGAAGTCCGTAGCAAGTTTTTGGATTTGTGCGTGCTCAACCTGGCGCGTGAAATATTGCGGCGCGATGCCCTCTTCAATACTGTCGAACAAGTCGTACCATTTTGCCCGTTCGACCGCGGACGGATCAACCGGTTTTGCGGTCATCGTTTTGGCCAAGGGCCCTTGCGCGGCAATGCCGAGGGCAAGCGCTAAGCCAATTCCAAGTATAATCGTACTGGTCCGCACGAAAACGCCCCCGGTATTGCGCCGCTCCATTCACAATTGCGCCAATGGCGCCGGTTTACTTCATTGGGATAGGACTACGCAGGTTCAAACGCAAAATTCACCTGTCGATCCATACACCTTGTTGCTTAAGATCGCGCTTTCGCGGTGGATCAAATTTGAACGATTAAGGGCTTTTTGGCTTTTGCCATATGGCAATAACGGTCTTGCCCAGCGTCTTGCCCGTCAAGGGATCGAACAGCTTTGAGGCCGGCACCAAAACCTGGTCCCAGAAGCGGATTTGCGATCGCTTTGGCTGCGCCTGTTTGAGCACGAGTTTGTTGGCCAGCGAGGCCAGCATGCCAACGGAGTCCAAATAGAACGCCTTTCGCAGCTCAAGCCCGCTCGGCTCGAGGGCGACAAGCGAGGCTTTATTATAGCGCCTGAAATGTCCGATGGCGCGATCAAACGGCGTGTAGAGAAATTGATGCGCGGGCGCCAAAACAATCAAATAGCCGCCGGGCTTTAGATGGGCTGCGGCGCGTTCGATTTCGTCTTTGTCCTGTTCAATGTGCTCGAGCACATCAATATAGAGAAGGCTATCAAAGCGCTGATCTGACGGCAGGTCTGATAGGGTTTTGGCCATCGGTTTGACCATGTTCGGCAGCACGCCTTCAGACACTTTGCGTTCAATGTCTTTGCACAGCTCGGTATCCGGCTCCAACGCCGTCCAACTTGTTTCGTCGCCGCTGCACAGCAGCTTCGTTGTGCCGCCCAATCCAGCGCCAACTTCAGCGACGTCACCCGAAATATAGCCAGCAATGTGTTTGGCAAAATAGGCTTTCCAGGTCGTCGCAATCTCGAACAGTTCGAGCTCATCGCCGATATAGTCTTGCGCCCGCGCTGATGGGTTCACGACACCAACTCCATCAACATCCGTCATCGAAAAGCCTGCCTCTCTGACCATATGCGGCGAAGGAAATCCGCGCACGGTTTGCATCATAGTTGTAGAATCTATGTGTCTGGTAAATAGAGCAGTGTTTTGCCGAATTTGCGGTCTGGTCGGAACGGCAGGATTCGAACCTGCGACCCCTTGACCCCCAGTCAAGTGCGCTACCTGGCTGCGCTACGCTCCGATCAGGGCCGGAGGTATAGGCAATCGATCAGATTTGGCAATGGCCAAAGACCGCTTAAGCGGCCTTCTTAAGCCGTACCGTATCCAAGCGAGCTTTGATGTCTGTAAGGTCGGATAGAATCGTTTCCAGACGCTCAGTGGTGCCGCTGGCGGGCAGCTCTGGGACACTGGCTTCGAAGGCTTTGCGGACGGTCTCTTGCATGTCTCTCGCCGGGCTTTGATTGGCGACACTTTCGCTTGAGTCTATTGGCGCGACAATCCTCGCCTGACCGCCGAGCACACAGTCGACGCCCTGCTCCGCCAAGAGCTTGCCTGCCCCTTTCAGGGTCAGGCCTTGATCATGGACAAGGGATTGAATCGCGCGCAAAGCCGCCATGTCTTCCGGACGGAACATGCGGCGACCGTCGCGGCGCTTTAGCGGCTTTACGAATTTCTCGAATTTGGTTTCCCAATAGCGCAGCACATGCGGCTGCAATCCTAATTCTTCTGCGGCTTCTCCGATTGAACGATAGGCGTCGGCGGACTTTTCAATCTTGCGCGCAGCAGCATTAGGCATGGAAATAGATCTCGTCTTTAGCCTCCGACGCGGTCTTTGAGCATCGGAGAAGGTTTGAAGGTCACAACCTTACGCGCCGAAATCGTAGCCTGAATGCCGGTCTTAGGATTCCGCCCTTCGCGGGCAGCCTTGCGACGAACATTAAAATTTCCAAAGCGGGACAGTTTAACCGATCCCTCATTTTCCAGGCTATCGCTGATCATTTCGAGCACACGGTCAAGCAAATGCGAGGATTCCTGACGTGTTAGACCGATATCGCGAACAATCGCGTCGGTCAGTTCTACACGGGTGAGCGTTGCATTGGTCACAGAAGAAGCTCCTCTTGGTTAACAATACGGCGTGAAGTGTTAACGAATTGCGAAAAATTAGATACGGAAGAGGCTCGCGCCCCAGGAAAATCCGCCGCCCATCGCTTCGCTAAGCACCAATTGGCCTGGTTGAATACGACCATCGCTGACCGCTGTGTGTAAAGCAAGTGGAATCGACGCCGCAGACGTATTGCCGTGGACACCGACCGTAGAGATAACTTTGCTCTCATCCAGCTTCATTTTCTTGGCAACGCCGTTCAAGATCCGTTGATTGGCTTGATGCGGGACGAACCAATCAACATCATCAGAGGTCAGGCCCGTCTCTTCATATACTGCGTTGATCGCGCTCGAAATATTCGTGACCGCGTGGCGGAAAACCTGATTGCCGAGCATCCGGACATGGCCAATCGTGCCGGTCGAGGAGACGCCGCCATCGACATGTAAGAGCTCGCTCTTAGTGCCATCGGTGCGGATATGGTGCGTCAAGATCCCGCGATCGCCGGCATCGGCTTCGGTTTCAGCGGTCATCACGACGCCGCCCGCGCCGTCGCCGAACAGGACGCAGGTGCCACGGTCGGACCAATCGAGGATCCGCGTAAACGTCTCAGCGCCAATCACCAGCGCCGTCTTGAACAAGCCAGTTTTAAGCATAGAATCAGCCGTCGCCAGAGCGAATAAGAAGCCAGAGCAAACGGCTTGCACATCGAATGCGGCGCTTTCCGCGAGGCCCAAATTTGCTTGCACCGCGGTTGCCGTCGCCGGAAAAGTCTTATCTGGTGTCGTCGTCGCCAGGACGATTAAATCGACCTGCTCCGCAGTCATATCAGCATTGCTGAGAATCGATTTCGCGGCCGCCGTGGCAAGGTCGGATGTCAGTTCGCCATCGGCCGCAATATGGCGTTGTCGAATACCGGTCCGGTCTTGAATCCATTGATCAGAGGTTTCGACAATGGTCGACATCTCTTCATTGGTCATGATGCGCTCAGGCAGATAGCCGCCCGTGCCGCGGATCACGCTTCTCATCATTCTGAAGCCTCGCTCAAGCTCACTTCGACGCTGTCGCGGCGTAGGCCTGCGGCCACTTCTTCCATATATTGGCTGGCAGCGAGATCAGCGGCCAGGCTGACCGCGGTGGCATAGCCTTCCGCATCTGTCCCGCCATGGCTTTTGACGACCACGCCATTGAGCCCGAGCAGGACCCCGCCATTGACGTTGGACGGATCCATTTTGGCCCGCAGCTTCTTCAAGCCCGGGCTGGCCAAAGCTGCGCCCATTTTTGAGACCAGGCCGGAGGTCAGTGCTTCACGGACATAAGAGGCCACGAGACGCGCCGTTCCTTCGGCAGTTTTCAGCGCGACATTGCCGGTAAAGCCATCCGTGACGACAACATCAACCGCGCCCATGGCAATATCATTGCCTTCGATATAGCCGCGAAAATTCAATCCCAGCTCGGGTTCGCGCAAACGCTCCGCCGCGAGTTTCAACGTGTCGCGGCCTTTGTCTTCTTCCGAGCCGATGTTCAGCAATCCAATGGTCGGCTTCGCTTTTCCTGTAACGGCGCGGGCATAGGCCTCGCCCATAATCGCAAACGTCACCAATTGGTCAGAATCCGCATCGAGATTGGCGCCCACATCGAGAACAACGGAGCGCCCTTCAATCGTCGGCCAAATCGCCGTCATGGCGGGGCGGTGCACGCCCTCCATTTTGCGCAGTGACATCATCGCGAAAGCCATTAAGGCGCCGGTATTGCCAGCCGAGACAGCGGCGCCGGCGCGGCCCGCTTTCACTGCCTGAACGGCGCCCCACATGCTGGTGGTTTTAGCGCGGCGCAGCGCAACGGACGGTTTCTCGCTCATCGTTACCGCATCATCATGGTGCATGATGGTGCAGCGATCCATTAAGCCGCGGGCTTCAAGCCCAGACGTGATGTCTTCGGCCCGGCCGTGTATTTCGAACAGAACATTGCTGCGGCGGTCCGCAAACAGTTTCAAACCGTCTAAGACGACTGTGGGGGCTGCGTCGCCTCCCATGGCGTCGATTGACAGGATTAGGCTGGCCATAGGACCGAAACTCCACACTGCCTCGTAAGGACGGCGCAACCTATGCGCGACCGCGCGGAAAGGCAACGCATCTCTTGTGGTTCAACCCAGCTCTGCAGAGGTGCAACTCACAGGCTGTCCGGGCCGGCCAACACTTTTGCGTCGGACAAGTCTTCCATGTCGACATTCAAATCGATCAAATACGCCGCCAACTCATCGGCTTTTTCAGCGTCGCTTTGAACATTGCGTTGCAGGACCGCACTCAAGGCCTGTTTCGCGCCGCCAGTATCCAGGGCTTCATCGACGGCTTTGGCGAGGCCGAAAAACTCCTCGCCCATTTTCCGGATCCGGCGAGCAATCGACGAATCACCAACGCCATTTTCGCGCAGCGCATGATCGAAATCGGAGAATAGCAGCTCCGAGAACGCTTTTGACAGCGCTCGCCCGTCGCCGCCAAGGTCGCGCATCCGGCGCATTGCGAGCGTGGCCACCAAGGTCACCATATTGAACCGACCATAGATTGTATCTGTCACCCAGCCCTTCAAATAAGGCTCCGGTTTGCGCGCCACTGCGGTGACCGCATCGCGCCAGCGTTTCGCGACGGCTTTGTCAGTCTGTTTTTGCTTCAGCCAATTAAACATTCTTGCCCTATTGTAACCTGTTCTGGGTGTAGCCTAGTGCTTGCCAAATAAGGCATTTCGCCGTTATCTCAAACGCAGTTATCAGGAGTAACCTCATGGCGCGACGTGTCATTCTTGCATCGGTGGCCTTAGCAGCGCTGACCACAGCCTGTATTAGCCCGATCGAAGACTATCATGGCTATACTGCTGACGAAGTGCTGCCTGAAAACATCAAGGTCGGCGAAGACTCTCGCGCCAGCGTTTTGGCGCAGCTTGGATCGGCCTCCACTGAGAGTGTGTTTGATGAGAATACCTGGTTCTACATCACGACGCGCCGAGAGCGGATTGCGTTCCTGACACCGAACACCAAACAGCGCTCGATCACTGCTATTCGTTTTGGCGAAGATGATTTGGTCGAAGAGCTTTTGACCTATGATGAAGGCGATGGCGAAGTCATCCGCTACGCCTCGCGTGAGACACCGACCCGTGGCCGTGAGCTTGGTCTGCTGGAACAAATCTTCGGTACCGTCGGCGCTGTCGCGCTGCCGCAAACCAATGAAGCGACCCCTGGCAACCCAACCGGCCGCCGGAACTAGACTCGATTGAGGGGGCCGGTCTTCCGAACCGCCCGCGCAGATGAGCTAGAGACGCTCGCCGAGATTTGGAACGCCTCTTGGCACTCGACCGGTGTCGAAAGCCCTGAGACTTTATCGATTGAAGATTTAGCGGCGCGCTTAAGCCAATACGTATCTGATGGCGGCGCCTTATATGTTGTGGAAGACAGCGACGCTCCGGCCGGCTTGATCTTACTCTTTGCCGAGACCCAGCAGTTGTCTCAATTATTCCTCGCGCCAAATGCTCAAGGCAAAGGCCTCGGCCAAGCGTGTCTTCACTTCATTCAAGAGACTTTGCCCGGCGGCTTTTGGCTCACAGTTGCCGAAGCCAATGCGGGCGCCATCCGATTTTACGAAGCCAATGGTCTGAAATGCCAATCGCGCGACTATCGCGCCGCGTATGATCGTTTTGATTTGCGCTACGCCTGGGCACCTTCGTCGCGCCTGCAAGCCGGGCCAAAGCGATAAATCAAAAGAGAACAGCAAAAAACCCGCACCGAATGGGCGCGGGTTTAATCTGTTTAGATGAGGCGGGGTTTCTAGTGACCGCCGGCCAAGACTGCGAGCATCAAGAGCGCCACAATATTGGTGATCTTGATCATCGGGTTCACCGCGGGACCTGCGGTGTCCTTGTAAGGATCCCCGACAGTATCGCCGGTCACCGCAGCTTTGTGCGCTTCGGAGCCTTTACCGCCATGATTGCCGTCTTCGATGTATTTCTTGGCATTGTCCCAAGCACCGCCGCCGGATGTCATCGATATCGCGACGAACAAGCCGGTGACGATCACCCCGAGGAGCATCGCTCCGACTGCCGCAAGCGCCGCAGCTGCGCCTGCAATCCACCACATCAGCAAGAAGAGCACGATGGGTGACAGCACCGGCAGAAGCGATGGCACGATCATCTCTTTGATCGCTGCGGTGGTCAAAATATCCACCGCCTTGCCATAATTCGGCTTCGACGTGCCGGCCATAATGCCAGGATCGTTTTTGAACTGGCTTCGGACTTCTTCGACAACAGCTTGCGCCGCGCGGCCCACAGCCATCATCGACATGCCGCCGAACAAGAATGGCAACAGCCCGCCAAACAGCAAACCAACCACAACATAAGGGTTCGCAATTGAGAAGTTCACAGTGCCAATACCGTAGAAGAAACTGCCTTCCACCGCATTCGCCGCGAAATATTTGAGATCCTCATTATAGGCCGCAAACAGAACCAAGGCGCCAAGCCCGGCAGAACCGATGGCATAGCCTTTGGTCACCGCTTTGGTCGTGTTGCCAACCGCGTCGAGTGCGTCAGTTGTGTCACGAACTGAGCTTGGCAATTCCGCCATTTCAGCGATCCCGCCCGCATTGTCAGTCACAGGACCGAACGCGTCGAGCGCCACAATCATACCCGCCAAGGCCAACATTGTGGTGGTTGCAATCGCGATCCCGAAGAGACCCGCGAGGTTAAAGGTGAGAATGATGCCTGCCATAATCGTAATCGCCGGCAGAGCTGTCGATTCCAATGACACAGCCAGACCCTGGATCACATTGGTTCCGTGCCCAGAGGCCGACGCTTCCGCCACAGACTTCACCGGACGATAATCGACGCCAGTATAGTATTCTGTGACCACCACGATCAGCGCGGTGACCACGAGGCCGACACACCCGCATAAGAATAGATCCATGCCAGTCACGACGGCTGCGCTTGTGCCCTCTGCATTGAGGAGGCCAAGAGCCGCGCCAGCGCCAGCAAGTTCACCAAAGCCACTTGGCAGCGCATACTGAACCGCAATGGCAAGTCCAACGACCGTGAGCACACCCGTGACGATGAGGCCCTTATAGAGCGCCCCCATGACATTGGTTGAGCCTTTGCCCAGCTTAACAAAGAAGGTGCCGATTACGGATGCGACGATACACACGGCGCAGATCGCGAACGGGAAGAGCAAAATGCTGCTGAGATAGTCGGTGCCGGCGAAATAGATCGCTGAAAGCACCATGGTCGCAACAATCGTCACCGCATAGGTTTCGAACAAGTCCGCGGCCATGCCTGCACAGTCACCGACATTATCACCGACATTGTCAGCAATGGTCGCGGCGTTGCGCGGATCATCTTCTGGAATACCGGCCTCTACTTTGCCGACCATATCGCCGCCAACATCTGCACCTTTGGTGAAGATACCGCCGCCGAGACGGGCAAAGATTGAGATCAATGACGCGCCAAAGCCGAGGGCGACAAGGCCATCAACAACTTTCCGGCTGCTTTCATCATAGCCAAGAACGCCAACCAGGAGGCCGTAATAAGCGACCACCCCGAGCAGTGCGAGGCCAACCACGAGCAGACCAGTCACAGCGCCTGATTTAAACGCCATAGACAGACCATCTTGCAGCGACACGCTGGCCGCTTGCGTGGTCCGCACATTCGCCTGCACTGACACTTTCATGCCGATAAAGCCGGCCGCGCCTGACAAAACCGCACCGATGACGAAGCCAAGCGACGCTTGCCATCCGAGCAGTGGGATCAAGACCAGAGCGACGACCACGCCAACCATGGCAATCGTGCGATACTGACGGCTCAAATAGGCATTCGCGCCTTCTTGGATCGCAGCGGCGATCTCTTGCATGCGGTCATTACCCGCATCTGCTTTCATAATTGACTGGCTCTGTAGCCAACCAAAGCCAATCGCGAGCACAGCCGCGATTAAGGCTATCCAAAACCAAAGGGTCATATTTGCCCTACCTCCCTAGAAATCTCAGAGCTATTTTTGCTCTGATTGTTTGTTTGTGACCTATGACTGCAACAGCCAAAGCCCGTTCGCAAGGATTATCGCGCTAAGCGCGAAAATGTACGCTACAATTAACCCTAATGCTCAAACCCAAGGGTTGATGGAGGGTTAACTCGCTGCCCGCGAAGGGTCAGCTGCAACCCCGGAATTTGCGTTAGCGTTCCAATTTCAACGAAGCCGGGAACGATCTGTTCACCTTCTACGGCGATCAAAACGCAATAATCATCTCCCGATGTGCATTGGTTTAGAAGGCCCTCAGCATGATCTGTGGGCTGCGCCAGTGGAACGTGCTCCAGCGCCAAGGCTGCGCCGCACCCAGACGCTTCGGCCAAACGTTTGACGTCAATCAATAAACCATCTGAGACATCCATACTCGCCGCCGCGACCCGCGCCACGGTCCGGGCCGTTGATTCGCTCGCAATCTCAGGCACCCGGTAGCGCTGCGCGGCAGGTGACGTCTCTCCTAATCTGGCCGCCTGCAGACCAAGGCCGCCCCAGCCGATCTCGCCGCTGATCAAAAGACGCTGTCCTGGCCGGCCTCCTGAACGGCGCACCGGCGCCGCGTTCAAGCACTGCCCGGTCAAAGTTAGCGTCAACGTCAACGGGCCGTCCGTGGCGACAAGGTCACCGCCAATCAGGGCGATTTGGTAGGCTTCTAAATCGCGCGCCAGGCCCTGAAAGACGCTAGCAAAGCGCGTTTCTGATCGCCCCTTTGGCCAGGCAATTGAAAGCAAAGCGTCCTGCGGCACGGCGCCTTTGGCAAATATGTCTGAGACATTTACGCGGATCAGCTTTTGACCGACGGTGTCGTCTGGGTCAGTGGCGAGGAAATGAATCCCTTCCACCAATGTGTCCATAGTCACGATTGTCGGCGCGCCGGTGGATAAGAGCGCCACATCATCGCGCAAACCATCGGCGCCAGCAGCGGTCACCAGCGGCGCAATATAGCGTTGGATCCAATCGGTTTCTTGCATCGCCAGGATGCTAGACCTTATGCTTCCTCAGGTCGCAAGTCTTTTGAGACATTGTCGAGAACCGCATTGACGAAATTCGCTTCAGTTTTGTCAAAGAAATCATGCGCCAAAGAGACATATTCATCGAGCAAAATCCGGCGTGACAGCTCTTGATGCGCGACCAGTTCGGCCACAGCTGCACGCAAGATCGACCGTGTGGTCGAATCCAGACGCGACAGTTTCCAGCCCTTTGAGAGGCGCGCTAAAATCGACGCGTCGACCGTCGCTTGATGCTCAATCGTGGCATTGACGATGGATTTGAACAGATCGGGATCAGCTTCTTCGACGGGCGCCTCATCGGGGCCGACGCCGAGGCGGTCATCCATCAGATCGCGGATCGCGGCGCGGCCGCTCTGTCCGGTCTGCTCCATTTGGTAAAGCGCCTGCACAGCCGCCAAACGGGCCCCGGCCCGGCGGGCTCTGACGATCTCAAATGGAAGTTTCTGTTCGCTCATCGCGCGTCCATGCCACTTGAGGGGAGAAAAGGCTATTCAGAAAGATGCGTTTTTCTGCGTTTTGTGCAGCATTCGTAGGGCCCAGCCTGATCCTTCGACTTCGCTCAGGATGAGGCCTTGGTGAGACCGGTTTTAGCGAACGAACTTCTTGCGCAGTTTGAGCATTTCCAAACACGCAATCGCGGCGTCTTTGCCTTTATTCTTTTGCGTGCGTTCGGCGCGGGCCAAAGCCTGGGCTTCGTTCTCAACCGTGAGGATGCCATAACCAATGGCCAAGCGGCGATCGGTCGACAGATACATCAAGCCGCGTGCACTCTCGCCGCAGACATAATCATAGTGCGAGGTCTCACCGCGGATGACGCAGCCAAGCGCGATATAGCCATCAAACCGCGCACTGTCCGCCGCCATCGCAATCGCACCCGGGACTTCAAACGCGCCGGGGACCATGATCGTTTCAATATCGCACTCATCCTCAGAAGCTTCGAGCGCTTCGCGAGCGCCTTTCTCAAGCTCTTCAGAAATGTGCGCGTAATAGGGAGAGTTCACAATCAGAATACGGTGATGGGCCATCAAGCAGAGTCCTTATCAGAGAGCGGTCGCCAACCTTCAATGGACAGGCCATAGCCGTCGAGGCCAGCAACGCGCGTGGGTTCAGTGTCAGAAAGATAAATCATTTTGCGGACGCCGAGATCGCGCAAGATTTGCGCGCCAACGCCATATTCGCGTAGCGGTGCGTGGGTGTCGGCAGGCTCAGACGATTTCATGCCTAGCCGTTCTGCCAACGCGTTCGGCCGCATTGTATTGACGAAGACCACGACGCCGGGCTCTTCGGCCTCAGCGATGATTTTCATCGCGCGCTCCACCAGCCCTTCGCGCGGGCCTTTCTCGCCGAGAATGTCAGACAATACGTCTGTGCGATGGACCCGAACAATGGTCGTGCTGTCCGGTTCGATTTCGCCATGCACGATTGCGATATGCTCGCTATTATCGATCGCATTGCGGAAAATCACAGTGTTGAATCCGGCGCCATATTGGCTTTCAAGCGGCGCATCGACCCGGCGCTCGAGATAGCGATCATGCTTGCGGCGATATTCGATTAAGTCCGCAATCGTACCGATTTTCAAGCCATGCAGCTGCGCGAACGAGACCAGCTCTGGCAAGCGCGCCATGGTCCCATCATCATTCATAATCTCGCAGATCACACCGGCTGGATAGAGCCCGGCCATGCGCGAAATATCAACGGCCGCTTCGGTATGGCCAGCACGGACCAATGTCCCGCCATCGCGGGCAATGAGCGGGAAGACGTGACCCGGCGAGACAATGTCATCAGCATCGCAAGTCGGGTCGATCGCGACTTGTACTGTGTGGCTGCGGTCATGCGCGGAGATGCCCGTGGTGACGCCTTCTTTGGCTTCAATCGCGACGGTGAAGGCGGTGCCCATGCTTTCGCGGTTTTCTCGCGCCATCATGTCGAGACTAAGCGCGCGGCCGCGTTCCCCGGTCATCGCCAAACAGATCAAGCCGCGACCAAACTTGGCCATGAAATTGATCGCTTCAGGCGTCGCGAAACTGGCCGGGATAATCAGGTCCCCTTCATTCTCGCGATCCTCAGCGTCGACGAGAATGTACATTTTGCCATTGCGGGCATCTTCGATGATTTCATCAATGCTCGAAATCGCGCCGGAAAAGTCTTCAGCCATCTTTGGCTCCTTGGGCATCATGCGGGGTTGGCGCGTCGACGCCGATCATTCGGGCCACGTAGCGCGCCAGCATATCGATCTCAAGGTTGACGCGAGATCCGGGCTGCAATTCGCGCAGCGTCGTGACCTCCCAAGTGTGCGGAATGATCGCCACTTGGAAGTCGCCATTCGGCAAAGCGTCGGCGACGGTCAGCGACACGCCATTGATCGCGGCTGAGCCCTTTTTGGCAAAATATTTGGCAATATCAGCCGGCGGACGGATTGTGATGCGATAGCTCTGGCCCTCTGGTTCGACGGAGACAATCTCGCCAACACCGTCGACATGCCCGAAAACAAAATGGCCACCCAATTCTTGGCCCAGCTTCAGGCTTTGCTCCAGGTTGACTTGGCTGCCTTCAGCCCAATCACCGAGCACAGTCAGCGACAGCGTTTCCGGCACCGCCTCGACGGCGAACCAACTGCCCTCGCCTGCCGCGCCAAAATCGACGACGGTGAGGCAGACGCCGGCATGCATAATCGATGCACCCATTTCGATACTGTCCGCGGGATAACCGCAGGCGACTTCGAACCGGCGCAGACCGTTGCGGTCGTCGGCTTTGCGAATGGTGCCAACATCAGTCACGAGACCTGTAAACATGGAGCCCTCCTGTCGAGCTTACGCCCTAACATAAGTCTCCAAAGTGTCATCCCCAATCCGTGCCGTGGCGGCAGTGCGCCAACGCGGCGCATCTGACATCTCCGAAAGCCCCAAAGCCGCGACGGCAGGCAGCCCGTCGCCGCCAATCAAGATTGGCGCGCGGAACCACTCAATCGTGTCGACCAGACCGGCTTGGATGAAACTCGCAGCAAGCTTACCGCCGCCCTCGAGGAAGATTTTTTGCAATCCTTCGACTGCGCAGCGATCGAGCAGTCGGCCCGGAGAGACTTTGCCGTCAGTGCCTGGAACCACCCAAATTTCTGGCGCATCAGTGATGGCGTCGGCACTATATCCGGTTGCCGCGCCAGCACTGGCTAAGACCACTTTGCCTAAGCCTTGTGAACTTAACAGACGCGCAAAAGCCGGCGTTCGCAATTGACTGTCAGCGACGATCCGAACGGGCTGTTTCGGCGGCGGCGGAACCGTCCGCGCGGTCAGCAAAGGGTCATCGGCGAGCACCGTTCCAACCCCGACCAATACCGCGTCATGCGCGGCCCGCATCTGATGCACGCGGGCCCGGCTCTCGCTATTGGTAATCCATTGGCTGACGCCGTTCGATAGCGCGATCCGGCCATCCATGCTGGTGGCGATTTTCAGCGTGACGTGCGGGCGTGACACGGCTTAATCCTCGTCCAGCTCAGACTGTTTGATAAAGGCCGCAAAATCTGACGGCGCGTCAAAGTCGCGATAGACACTGGCATAGCGCACATAGCCAACCGGATCGACGCCGCGGAGGCTTTCCATTGCCAGTTCGCCAATGTCTTGTGAGGCGATTTCCGTCTCGCCGCTGCTCTCGAGCTTCCGGGCGATGCCAGAGACGATTTGTTCAATCTGCTCATCCGAGACCGGGCGCTTGCGCAGCGCGATAGCGATCACGCGGGCCAGCTTTTCGCGCTGGAACGGGACCCGTTTACCGTCGCGTTTAACAACCGTGATTTCACGCAATTGGACCCGTTCAAACGTGGTGAACCGGGCCCCGCAATTGTCACAGCCTCGGCGTCGGCGCACAGCCGTATTGTCTTCTGCTGGCCGGCTGTCTTTGACCGCCGTGTTTTCAGATCCGCAGAAGGGACAGCGCAATCGCTTAGGCTCCTAAGCCATTATAAATCGGAAACTTAGCGGTCATTTCTTCAACTTCTGCGCGAACTTTCGATTCTGTCGCAGAGCTATCCCCACTGGCAACGGCATCAACGACTTCGCCGATCCATTCGCCAACTTGGGTGAACTCTTCAACTCCGAAGCCACGCGTCGTGCCGGCGGGCGAGCCGACGCGAATGCCGCTGGTCACCATCGGCTTTTCAGGATCGAACGGCACACCATTCTTGTTACACGTGATATAGGCCCGCTCAAGCGCTTGTTCGGCATCGCGGCCGGTAACACCTTTCGGGCGCAGATCGATCAGCGCAACATGGGTGTCCGTGCCCCCTGAGACCAAATCGAGGCCACTGGCTTTCGCCGCGCCGGCCATGGCTTTGGCATTGTCGACGACGTCGGCCGCATATTGCTCAAACTCAGGTGTGAGGGCCTCACCAAAAGCAACGGCTTTGCCGGCAATGACGTGCATTAAGGGGCCGCCTTGAATGCCTGGGAAGACCGCGGAATTCACTTTCTTAGAAATGTCGGCATCATTGGTCAGCACCATGCCGCCGCGCGGACCGCGTAAGGTTTTGTGCGTCGTCGTCGTCGCGACGTGGCAATGGTCCAACGGATTGGGATGGGCTTTGCCGGCAACCAGGCCAGAAAAGTGCGCCATGTCGACGAGGAAGAAGGCACCCACTTCATCCGCAATCGCGCGGAATTTGGCGAAATCGATTTGCCGCGGATAAGCTGATCCACCAGCAATGATCAGTTTTGGCTTGTGTTCTCTGGCGAGCGCTTCAACTTGATCAAAGTCGATCAAGTGGTCGTCTTCGCGGACCCCGTATTGGATCGCATTGAACCATTTCCCAGATTGGTTCGGCCGTGCACCATGTGTCAGATGTCCGCCCGCATCGAGGCTCATGCCGAGGATCGTATCGCCCGGCTGCAAGAGCGCTTGGAACACTGCTTGGTTAGCCTGCGAGCCAGAATTTGGCTGAACATTGGCAAATCCGCACGCGAACAAAGCCTTGGCGCGGTCGCGGGCAATATCTTCAACCACATCGACATATTCGCAGCCGCCATAATAGCGGCGCCCAGGATACCCTTCAGCATATTTATTCGTCAGCACCGTCCCTTGCGCGTCCAACACCGCCTGCGAGGCAATATTCTCAGACGCAATCAGCTCAATTTGATGCTGCTGGCGAGTCTGCTCTTTGGCAATCGCTGCGAACACGTCCTGGTCGCGGGCTTCAAGAGACTGCGAGAAAAAAGTCGCGGTGTCGAAACGGGTCGGGTGACTGGTATCTGGCATATTGTGATTCCTGTATCAGTGGCTCCATCTACGGCCCCTGGCGGCGTGCTGCAAGACGTCAATTTCGGTTCGGTATTCGCCCTCAAAAGGCTTGATACTTCTAATCATCATGAAATCGCGTTCTTGAATTCTTCATCGATTCCATGTTTTAAGTAGAATTAAGCGGGTCAGTAGAACCGGCTACTCTAAAAAGATAAGAGCTCACACATGACCACACACTCAAAAGCAGAGTTGCTTGAGATGACGACGGATATTGTTTCGTCCTTCGTTGCCAACAACGCTGTTCCAGCCGGCGGACTATCTGATTTACTCAAAACTGTGCACAAAACCGTGCAAGACTTGGCCTCGGACACACCAGCGGCGCCGCCGCGTCCGGATCCAGCCGTGGCGATTTCTAAGTCGATTACACCCGATCACATTATCTGCCTCGAAGATGGCCGGAAGCTGAAAATGCTGAAACGCTATTTGCGCTCGCGCTATGATCTCACACCAGACGAGTATCGGGCGCGTTGGGGCTTGCCCTCGGACTATCCAATGGTGGCGCCGAACTATGCCAAGAAGCGCTCTGCCTTTGCCAAAGAGATTGGTCTCGGTCGCAAGCGCTCAAGCTAATACGGAGCCCCCAAAACAAAAAAGCGCTCGATCAAGTCGAGCGCTTTTTTCATATCGGCAAGGATGCGGATTAAGCGGCTTTTTCATCCAGCCCGAGTTGTTTCCAAACCGCGAGAATGGCGGCGACCAGATCGTCCATCATCTCTTCAGTATGAACCGGGCCGGGCGTGAAGCGCAGTCGCTCTGTGCCTTTGGGGACCGTCGGGTAATTGATCGGCTGCACATAGATGCCAAAGTCAAACAACAGCGTATCCGACAGCGCTTTGCACTTTTCCGGATCGCCGACGAGCAGCGGGACGATATGTGTCTCGCTTTCCATGAGCGGCAGGCCGGCATCGCGGAATTTCTGCTTCAACATCGCGGCATGGGCTTGATGCGCATGACGGAGCTTGCGGCCCTCGTCAGAACGCAGCTTGCGGATACTGGCGAGCGCGCCAGCCGCCATCACTGGACAAGTAGAGGTGGTAAAAATAAAGCCGGACGCGGTGGACCGAATGGCGTCAATAATGGTTTCGTGCGCGGCGATATATCCCCCCATAACGCCATAAGCTTTGCCAAGCGTGCCTTCGACAATGTCGACCCGGTGCATGACATTGTCGCGCTGCGCCACACCGGCGCCCTCATCGCCATACATGCCAACCGCATGCACTTCGTCGAGATAGGTGAGCGCGTTAAATTCGTCAGCGAGATCACAAATCGCTTCGATCGGACCGACATCGCCGTCCATCGAATATACGCTCTCAAAGGCGATGACTTTCGGCCGGT
Source organism: Pseudomonadota bacterium (assembly GCA_039822145.1). Taxonomy (GTDB): domain Bacteria; phylum Pseudomonadota; class Alphaproteobacteria; order Caulobacterales; family Hyphomonadaceae; genus Henriciella. The sequence continues at coordinate 88,339 of JBCBMU010000010.1, forward strand.
CTGGATCGTCATTTTCGAGCAGCGCCCGCAAGTGCTCAACATCATTATGACGGAACACGCGATAGTCGGCTTTAGATCGACGAATGCCTTCAATCATCGAAGCGTGGTTGAGCGCATCAGAATAGATGATCAATTCGGGAAGAATTTTCCCCAGCGTCGAGAGAGTCGCATCATTCGAGACATAGCCTGATGTGAACAAGAGCGCCCCGGTTTTGCCGTGCAAATCGGCGAGCTCTTTTTCCAAATCGACATGATAACGTGTGGTGCCGGAAATATTGCGCGTGCCGCCAGAGCCGGCGCCAAAGCCGTCAATCGCTTCATGCATGGCATTGGTGACATCATCATCTTGGCCCATGCCGAGATAATCGTTCGAACACCAGACAATGATCTCACGCTCGCCATGCTCGAACCGCGCCGTGGCCCGCGGGAATTCTCCCTTATGCCGATGAAGATCGACAAAAACGCGATAACGACCCTCATCATGGATCGTCTCAAGCGCGCTCTCAAAGGCTTTCAAATGTTTCATAGCAAACGCAATTCCGTGTCTTATCGCCCGTTATCTAAGGGAAACTCCCTAAGACTTAAACGGTATCAAACGACGCACTAGTGAAAAAACCTATACGGGAGAACCCGTATAGAGATAATCTCTAGGCGTCATAGCCCGGGGCTTCTCGGTCGAGCTTGCGCAGCAGACCCGGCCAGGCCAGCATATTGGCCAGTGTTTTCGTGCCTTCTGGGTTAGACTGGCTCTTCACCACATCCTGCACATCTTGGCTCGGGATGACCATATTCTCACGCCCCGCCGTCAGGGCGCGGACTTGCATCGAACAAGCGCGCTCTAAGAAGAACATGCGCAAGAAACACTCGGCTGCCGTGCCGCCCACAGTCAAGGTGCCGTGATTGTAGAGTATCATATTGTTCTTACTGCCCATATCGGCGACGAGACGCTCGCGCTCACCATGATCGAGCGCCACCCCCTCATAATCATGATAAGCCAAATCGTGGCGCGCCAGCATCGCGGTTTGCGACAGCGGCAACAGGCCTTCCTTATTCGCCGAGACCGCCACACCATCATTGGTATGCAAATGCATCACAACGTGCGCATCGTCGCGCGCCGCATGAATGGCAGAGTGAATGGTAAAACCGGCTGGATTGATAAAGTATGGCGTTTCTTGAACGACATTGCCTTCAAGATCGACTTTGACCAGAGACGAGGCGGTTATCTCTTCAAAGAATAGACCGTATGGATTGATCAGAAAGTGATGATCTGGGCCTGGTACGCGGTGCGAGATATGCGTGAAAATCATGTCGGTCCAACCGTACAATGCGGTCAGGCGATACATCGCGGCAAGGTCGACGCGCACTTTCCATTCTTCTTCACTCACCTGTCCTTTAAGGCTGGTGATTTGCATTCCATCTGCCATGATTTGAGCCTCCGAGATCGATCTTCTTGTCTATAATCTTGCCCCACCGTACCTGGAACCTTCCGTTTGGGCAATTCACGCAGGTGCTTGACCCAGCGTTCGATGCCCCCGACATACGACAGCGATGACGACCTGTATTGCCTTTAGCGCCTCGAAGCGCCCAGAAGCTCAAGACGCGCTCCAGCGTTTGACCCAAAAGTACGGGCAATATGACGAAGACAAAGCCGATGTGATTGTTGCCCTCGGCGGCGACGGGGCGATGCTGGATGCGATGCGCCGCCGGTTCGAAGATCATAAGCCCGTCTATGGCATGAATCGCGGCACGGTTGGCTTCCTCATGAATGAGTATGAGGAGGATGATTTGATCGCGCGGATCGACCGCGCGGAACGTGCAACGGTTAGTCCTCTGCGTATGACCGCTACAGATATGCATGATCAGGTTCATGAGCGCCTCGCGATCAATGAGGTCTCGATCCTCCGACAAACGGCGCAGACTGCGAAAGTTCGGATCATTGTCGATGGCAAGGAGCGGATGCCAGAACTGTCTTGCGATGGTGTGATGGTGGCGACACCAGCGGGCTCTACGGCTTACAACCTGTCGGCACACGGGCCGATTTTACCGATTGGCGCCAATTTGCTTGCGTTGACACCGGTCAGCGCATTTCGGCCGCGGCGTTGGCGCGGGGCGCTGCTCCGTCATGATGCGCATGTCGATATAGAAGTCGTTGACCCGGAACGCCGCGCGGTCGCCGCCTCCGCCGACAATCAAGAAGTGCGCAACGTCACCCGCGTCTCGATCCACGCCGATCGCTCACAACATCTCACCATGCTTTTTGATCCCGGTCATGCCCTCGACGAACGCATATTGCGTGAACAATTCGCCTTCTGATTTTAACCAGTTTTTGGTTTGCGTTCAGGCGTTTGTTAAACTTGTTCGTGTACAACTCTAAGTATGGTTAAGTCGCTATTCAAAATGTTCAATAAGCCCAAAAAGGGCAATGAACTCCTGACTGAACTCGACATTTCGAGAGTGGTCGGGTCGGAGTCCGTGGTGGAGGAAACGCCTGAGCAGGATCAGGCCGAGGCTTTACAAGAAGCCGACACACCCATGTCGAATATTGAAACCTGGAAACAGAACGATCTCGATCTTCTGCAAATGACTTGGCAGGCCTGCTGCGACGATCCTGAGAATGAGGATAGTGTTGAGGCCTTCCGCAGCGCATTGCACAATCTGTACGGCGCTTCAGGCGCGTATGGCGGCGGTGCCCTGACCCGCATTTCGGGCTCATTGCAAGAGCTCGTTTCAAAAGTAGACGCGCTTCAAGACGATGCCGCTTTGATCAATCTCCACGTTCAAGCTTGCCGGGCGACATCCTTTGGCAGCGACGAAGGCGCCGATGATGTTGCCGATGCCGTCTGCAAAGCGCTTGAGGAACAAGTTGAGATGCGTCTATTTGATCTCAGTACAGAGATTTAGCCGACCCCTTGGAAGCCCTCGACTTCGCGCTTCGGCTTGTCGCCGCGATCAATGCCGAGCAAGAGCACAACCGCTGACGCCACGAAGATCGACGAATAGGTTCCGACCACGACGCCGAAAATGAGCGCAAAGCTCATCCCGCGCAGCACAGGTCCGCCGAACAAGAAGATCGACAAGAGCGCGAGCAAGGTTGTTCCAGACGTCAAAAGCGTTCGCGACATGGTCGCGTTGATCGCCAGATCGACGACTTTAAACAATTCCAGCTTCTTATACTTGCGCGCTTCTTCGCGGACGCGGTCGAACACGATCACAGTGTCGTTCATCGAATAGCCGACAATCGTCAAAAGCGCGGCAATGGTGGCGAGGTTAAACTCAAACCCCGTCAGCGCAAACATGCCCATGGTCAGCACAACATCATGGAACAAGGCTGCAACAGCGCCGATGGCATACTGATATTGGAACCGGAACGAGATATAGACCATCATTAAGGCCAGTGCGACGGTCAGCGCGATAATCCCAGAGCGGAAGAGTTCGCCCGACACTTTCGGTCCAACCGAGGCTTCTGAGCGGATTTCAAACCGGCTTTCGCCCTCAGGCAAGCCGGCATCAACCAGCGCTCGCAGCGCGGCGCTCACTTCATCCCCGGCACGGTTTTGCGCTTCATCCGGCGTTTCGTCACCGACAGGCGGCTGCGGCTTAAAGCGGATCACCGCAATGTCCGGCGCATTTGGCCCTGTCCCGCGCGCCGAGTTCACTTGAACCTCGCCAACGATCAAGGGCTGGACAGCTTCGCGAATATCATCCGCAGAAATATCATCAGGCTCTGTGATTTCGATCACCGCACCACCGGCAAAGTCGATGCCAAGGTTCAACCCGCGCGTCGACAATAGCGCCGCTGACGCGATCAAGGCGACGACCGAAATGATCAACGCAATGGAGCGAAAGCTCATGAAAGAGACTTTGGTTTTTTCAGGCCATAGTCGAAGTAGCATAATTCAAACCCTCGCTTACATGGCCAGCCGCTTAGGGCGGAACGTGCGCAGATACAGAACCGTGAACCAACGGGTCACGACAAAAGCGGTAAACACAGAGGTCAGGATCCCGATGGCCAGCGTCACCGCAAAGCCTTTAACAGGACCCGACCCGACCATGTAGAGAATGGAAGCCGCGATAAAGGTGGTAATGTTGGCGTCCAAAATCGCTGACAAGGCCCGTTCATAACCGGCTTGGATGGCTGTCGCCGGCGAGCGGCCATTGGCTTGCTCCTCACGGATCCGCTCAAACACGATGACATTGGCGTCGACGGCCATACCAATGGTCAGAATAATCCCGGCAATGCCTGGCAGGGTCAGCGTCGCGCCAAACCCAGACAGCGCACCAATGATCAAAACAATGTTCGAGAGCAGAGAGCCGACCGCAAAGCTTCCGACCAAGCCATACGCTAGGATCATGAACACGCCGACCAATGCGAGGCCGATCAAGCTGGCGCGCGACCCGGCAGCGATCGATTCCGCGCCGAGCGTCGGGCCGACAGTCCGCTCATCTAAAAAGTTCAGTTTCGCGGGCAATTCCCCGGCCTCAATGATCGCCGAGAGGTCGTCAGCTTCTTCAATCGTAAACCGGCCCTCAATGATGACATTGCCGCCTGGAATGGGCGAACGAATGGTCGGCGACGACATCGACGTGCCATCGAGCACAATGGCAAAGTTTCGATTCATATTGTTGCGCGTCAAATTATAGAATTTGGTCGCCGCAGAACTGTTCAAACGGAAACAGACCGCTGGGAAATTGGCTTCGTCGAAACAGCGATTGGCGGACGCAATGTCAGCACCGGTGAGCTCGGGAATACGATTGATCAGGATCTGACCACGATCGATTGAATCGACCAATTCTTCCCGCGGCGGCGGACGCCCGGACGACGCAGCGGCGCGAATTGCCGAGGGGTCGAGATTGGCCATGTTAAAGGTCAAGCGCCCGGCCTGGCTCAAAATGTCTTTGATCCGTTTTGGATCGGCCTCACCTGGGGCCTCGAGAATAATCCGATTATCACCTTGCGGGGTAATGGAGATCTCAGCGACGCCATCCGGGTCGATCCGGCGGCGAATAATTTCCATCATTTTGGCTTGCGCGTCGGCCGCTAGCGCGGTGCGGGCATTGCCGGGCACAGTCAGCTGGATAAATCGATCTCCGGTTTGATTGACCGAATAGAGATTGGTTTGCGTCGTGCCAATGGTTGGATTGATCCGGTTCAAGCGGCGCAGCGCTTCGTCCATATCTTCGTCAGGATTGATCAGCTCAATGGTTAGACGGTCTTCGTTTTGCACGGGCGGCTGACGTTCGACCAGCGGGCTGCGATTGAGCGCGGTCCGAATGTCAGATTGAACCGTATTCAAACGGTTGGCGGCGATTTCAGCCGGGTCGATTTCCATCAACAGATAGACACCGCCTTGCAAGTCGAGCCCGAGATTGAGCTTGCCATCAGGCAGGAACCACCAGGAATCCTCCGCTTCTTGCAATTGCTGCTCATAAGCTGCGACCGCGGCCAAATTGGTCCGGTCAGACGGCTCTTTTGGCGCAATCCCAAGGAACCCATCCGTCATTGCATTGGGGATGGCGAGAACCGCGCCCCATAGCAGAATAACCAGGATTAAACTGACTTTCCAAAGCGGAAAATTCAACATGGCGCTATTGCCCTTATTTTAGTCGTTCGCGGCGACTGGCGTGTTTTTGTCTTTTACGTCCGCGATCATGCCTTTCAGGGACCGAACCCGAACGCCGTCCGCCAGTTCCACGGTGATTTCCGCGTCTGTGATCCGGGTCACTTTGCCGATGAGGCCGCCTGCCGTGACCACGGTGTCGCCTTTTTTCATGCCTTCGAGCATCTCACGATGCTTTTTCTGGCGCTGTTGCTGCGGGCGAATCAGCAAGAAGTAAAAGATCAGGATCAGGGGCACGAACATGATAATGCTCGACATGAGACCACCGCCAGCAGGCGCCGCGTCTTGCGCCATGGCAACAGGGGCTGCCAGTGCCAAAGCGAGGGTCAGGGGAACGATTTTCCGCATCACACAAATTACCTTCGTCAAACCAATTGCGCCCGTATATCGACGCCCCCCTGCTTTAGCAATCGGCAGAGTGCGTTCCTTGGCCCAACAGATCAAATGGAAGCGGCCCTTTTTCAAGGCCGCTCTCTCGTAAAACGTGTCCAGACAGAATTACTCGGTCTCGAGCGCTTTCAGATACATCGAGTTTTTCGGCTTGGCGAAGAGCCGTTCGACCATGGGCTCGAAAAAGGATAGCCGCTCGCTTTCATAGTCTGGATCAAACGCTGCTTGATCATAGAGGTGACAGAATTGCGCCGTGTATTCGAAATATGGATGGTCTTTGAACTGATCCCGCATATTCCGGTCGAGACCAAGATGGTGGAAGAAATAATAGCCTTGGAACATGCCATGATTGGCCACCATCCAATGGTTCTGCTCTGACACGAACGGCTTCAAGATCGCCGCGGCCACATCCGGATGATTAAAGCTGCCCAACGTGTCGCCAATATCATGCAGCAGCGCGCAGACGACATATTCCTCATCGCGGCCATCGCGGTGCGCCCGCGTCGCGGTTTGCAAAGAGTGGCTCAGCCGGTCGACGGGAAAGCCGCCATAATCGCCATCGAGCAAGCGCAAATGGTCGAGCACGCGTTTGGCCAGCCCTTTGTTAAAGTGCTTCGAATGTTCGGCGATGATATCCCAGTCCTCTTTCGAACCTTCTAGCATCTCGCGAAACTTCGCCTGAACGGGGCCTTGTCCGTCTGCCATTGTCTACTCCCTGATCTCTTATCGCCCCAGCTTGCCGGTTGACGTCGAGGCGGGTCAACTGGAAATAGTGAGCGAATAATCACTTGCTCTTTCGAGTCGGCTATGTTATCAAGCGCTCACAAATCGGAGAAACACCCAATGGCTATTACCGATCAGAAACGTCCTCGGGCCCGGAATGCCCGGCCAAAAATCGAACGTGCGGCGCTTGAATTGTTCACGCGCGACGGGGTCGATGCATCGACAACGCGCGGCATCGCTGATGTTGCCGGGGTGTCAGAGGGCGCGCTTTACCGTCATTATAAAGGCAAGGATGAGCTCGCTTTAGCGCTCTTTTTAGAGACCCATAATCATTTGGGCACGATGATGATGGCAGCCTTTGTTGAGGCCGGGACGATTGAAGAGAAAGTACGCCGCGCGGTTAGCGCCTATTGCGCTTTTGCCGATGAAGACTGGCTCTCGTTCAGCTATCACTTAGTCTCGCTGAACCGCTATTTGCCGCATGATACGCGGCGCGATGATGATCCGGTCTCCGTTGTCGAAACGCTGATCCAGCATTTAATGGATGCGGGTGAGATCCCGAAAGGCGATCCAGCCATCCTCGCCGCGATGAGCCTCGGTGTGGTGATGCAATCCGGCCTGAATAAGATTTACAGTCGTTTGCCTGGCCCGTTCAGCCAGCATGTCGACACGTTCACACGCGCCATCATGGCCATTCTGCTTCAAAAATAAGCCTTCCATAGGAGATTTTGAAATGATCCGCGGTCTGTTGTTTACAGGCGTTTACTACGCCTTGTCGGTTATTTACGTATTGGTGTCCCTGCCCTTCCTGATCCTTCCAGGACGCGGCCCGGTGACCGCCATCATCCGCTCTTACACGCGCGCCATCAATCTCGCTTTGCATTGGATTGGCGGGGTTAAAAAAGAGGTGCGTGGCCGGGACAAGCTGCCCGATGGCGCCTTCATCCTCGCCCCCAAACATGCCAGCTGGGGCGATGGCTTTATGGTCTATCCAGAGGTCAAAAACCTGTCTTTCGTGACTGGCGATCATTTGGAGCGCTTCCCGCTGGTCGGCGGCATTTTGCGCAAGCTGGGCGCAATTGTCATCGACACGTGCGGCGGCGGCGAGCGTAAAGCCGCTTCCCTCGCCGAAGGCATGAGCCGGGCCCGGGAAGACGGCCGCCGCATCCTGATCTATCCGGAAGGCCATCTTGCGCCGGTCGGTTATCACTTCCGCTACAAGCCCGGCGTTTGGCATATGCAGAAAGAAATGAATGTGCCGATTGTCCCGGTGGCGACCAATTTGAACGTGTTCTGGCAGCAAGAGGAAATCCTCAAAAAGCCCGGCACCGCAGTGATTGAATTTCTCGACCCGATCCCGGCAGGCCTGTCAAAAGAAGAGACCATGGCGCGTCTGACCGAAGCGGTCGAAACCCGCTCGGCCGAACTGATCGCCGAAGCCACGGGCGCCCCTGTCACGCCGACGGAATTGCTGCCAGACCCAGTCAAAGGCACGATTGGCAAGCCGGAGCCTGATGCCGCCAAGGCGGTTTAGGCGCGACAGGCGCCAGATGGAGCGGATTTAGCGCTGCGCCGCGATCCACTCCATCACCACGTCTTCGCCGCGCGCATAGCTGGCAAAGTCTTGCGGCAGCGACACTTCGGGCGCCAGAGATCCTGCTGGCACTTCAAACATCTCATTCATGGTGAAACAATAAGGCTCGCCCTTACAGCCGTTTTCCCAGTCATGATAACCAGTGGCGTAATTGATGTAATAGCCCGAGTTTGGCAGCTGGAAACTCGACCCGCGCTCGGCCCAGAATTGCTCCCGGTCACCCATTTGCTCACCGATAATCACCGCCCGGTCACCGGCATTATATTTGAGCATCGCTGCGGTGACGATGGCAGCTGAGAATGTGTTCGGGCCGGTAATGATATAGACGTCGCCATCCTCTTTGACGGCTTTTGGCGCAGCTTTGGCAAAGCCCATCGATTTGGTGTAGTCGCCGCCATCATGCAGGCGAAAGTCGACCACTAAATAATCTAAGCTGCCTTTCGGATACTCTGCCAGCATCGCCTTATAGGCTTTGCCAATCGACTGATCGCCGGCCGTAAAGCCCGCCAGTGCACGGATATAAAGACCGTTCTGATCCAGTGAATAAGACAGGGGCTCGCCCGGCGCCGTTAGATATTTTGGCAGTCTGGCGACATCACTCCCCAGCGCATGCGACCCACCATCTGCGAGGAAGCCGCTAAGCTCAGGCGACAGCGTGTGCCAGGCCGCCCGCCAGGGCAGATCATCTGGGTTTTCAGCCAGAACGCCGTCAAAGGAAACTTGCTCAGACGCGCCCGCGCCCGCGTCGAACGTCAATGTCATCCTGTCCGATGACGCCGCCTTCCCGGCTGCTGCCATCAGGTCGGGCGACTCGATTAGAAAGATTGAGTAGAGTTTGCGCCAATCCTCATTGCCGCCTTTATAGGCGCTCATGTCAGATTGCAGCGCCGCGATGGGCGTGCCGTCGACCGCGATGACGCGGCGCCCGACCGTCTCGGCTTTGTCCGGCGCTGCAGCAACGACATAGACCCCGTCGTCAAATTCATAGAGCCGCGCCCCGATTGTGTTGAATTGCGTATACTGAGGGCGATAACTGACACTGGTATGGCCATTATCAGCGAACGCCATGGCCTCGGCCAAGCCAAGATAGAATTGCGCGTCACTCATCGCTTCAGCGCTGGTTTTCATCTGCTCGAGCTTAGCTGTGAAGGAGTGTGTCGCCGTCTCGCTGAACGATCGGTCATAGCGCAACACGGTTGATAGATAATCGAGATCCTGCAGCCGCGCTTCATAGGCCGAGGCGGGCAGCTCATAATCCGGTTTTTCGACCGTCGGAACAAAGACCCAAAACATCCGAATGAAAGGCCAATAGAATGGAAAGGTCAGCACGCTCAAAACGAGCCAGCCGATGAGGCCATATTTCAGTATTTTCTTCATGCCCCTGGCCCCGCTATTTGTTTGAATTTGTGCGCTGAACGGAGCATAAAACAGAGCAAGAGACCAGCGCGCCGTATCAAACACCGCAGCAGATTTGGACGCGCTGGCAGCGGCGCAGAGACTTTGTTGGGCTCAGACCCCAGACCAAGCGTTCGCGCGGAAGGCAAACCAAATCGATACAATTCGTCAGATCGCCGAAACGCTATTTTGGATAATTTGCGCTAACCAAGCCTCTTCGGGGATGGGGACAAAATGCGTTTACAAGCTTTTAGCGATCTAATTTTTTCGGATCGACGTGGACACGTTGCAATCGTATTGGCGATTTGTGTTGTGCCGCTATTTTTGGTGATTGGGTCAGCCCTCGACTTGCGACGTCAGAGCAATATGCAAAACCAAGTGCAAAACGCATTGGATTTTGCAGTGATCGCGACCGCCCGCCATGCGTTGAAAACAAATGCCGACAATTCAGAGCTGCAAGCGGTCTCTCAAAGATTCTTTGATGGCAAAATGAAGCCAATGGCCGAGGCGACGTTAAACGCGGTCAAGTTTAGCCGAAATGATGATTTGATCACTTTGGAAGTCGATGGCGAAATTCCAACATCTGTCATGCAAATCGTTGGCAACACGACACTGCCCATTGGAACTCAATCTGCGGCGCGATATGGCGAGCCATCGGCAGCAGAAATCGCCCTCGTTCTGGATACGTCCTATTCCATGACGGGCACGCGCATGAACACGCTGAAAACGGCCGCACGCGATATGATCGATACGTTGGTGAGCCCGAGCAACGAGTCGGTTAAAATGTCGGTTGTTCCATTCGCCACTTATGTGAATGTCGGAACCGACAAAAAGGGAAGCGCTTGGTTAAGTGTGGAAGCGGATCAGACATCCACTTGGACAAATTGTTCACCAAAACACTCCTGGTACAAAAAGAATTGCGAGAAAGAGACTTATGCCTGTAGCGAAGACGGCGTGAACAAGACGTGCACCCGGTGGGATTGCGATGCCGATGAGCTCGCTGCAGCGCCGAAAGAGTGCAAAACGCAGTCTTCGACACAAACCTGGCATGGCTGTGTGAAATCGCGGCCGGATCCCCTTAATATCAAAGATATCAGTTACGTCACGAAACCCATCGAAGGGTTTGTGACCGGGTGGTCGGGGGCCTGTCCGACCGAAATCCAGGAATTGACCAATATTCCAGGGCAACTCAAATCCACAGTCGCAAAGCTTTCTGCGAACCAAGAAACCTATATCGCAACCGGGCTCGTTTGGGGCTATCGAACGCTGACGGATGTCGCGCCCTTCAGCGAAGGCTTGAGTTATACAGACTTGAAATCCAAGAATGGGCGCAAAGCCCTGGTATTGATGTCTGATGGCGCCAATACCAAGGCGCCCGCGTCGAATGGCAAACACACCAGCAGTGACGTTTGGGCCGCCAACGATATCACCGAAGACGTTTGCGACGAGGTCAAATCACAAGGCATCGAGATTTATACGATCGCGTTTGAGGTCAGCGACAGCACCACCAAAACCTTGCTCGAAGACTGTGCGACAGATTCGACTTACTATTACGACGCGAAAAATTCGTCGGATCTAAAGCAAGCATTTGAGAATATTGGCGACACGTTCCGCGAAATCGCCCTCGCCAAGTAATTTAGCTCTCATCCTCCGAAAGCAGCATCACAATGTCTTATTCGCCAACAACTGAAGGTCGCTTTGCATTTGTCGCGCCGCTCTTCGACCGGGCCATGGACGTTTTTGTTGGGACGACGGATATTAAATCGGACACGCGGCGTCTTCGCATAAGATTTCTATTCGTGTTCTGCGTTTCGATCGCTATTTTGTTTCCGCTCCTGGCGCCGCCACCAGCCGCCCTTGAGGGCACCGTAATTTCAGCAATTTGGCACCGGGTCTTCTTATTTACGACGGCCATATTGCTTCTGGTATTGCGCATTTTTAAAGCGGAAAAGCTGGTCGCGAACATCTTCTTCCTATTGCTCATCGCGGCCATCGGCTCTGGCGCGATGGCGGGCGGGTCGTCATTCCAAACCTCGCTTTTAACGCTCACCATTATTCCTATGATTATGGGCATATCGGCGGGGTCGAGATCGAGTTTGCTGGGGACGGTCGCTGTTCTCGGCGTCTTCGGGACGCTCGCTTTAAGCGAACGCGCGACGCCGTTCATTGACTATACATTCATCACCGCGGCGATCGTCTGCACAATCGTTTCAACCTTGCTATTTGTCTATTTTAACAATTCCAATGAACGTCAAACGAGCGCCTTGGACGAGGACAATCGCAGAATCCGCAGAGAGTCTCTGACGGACGCTCTGACAGGGTGCTACAATCGGCGGGCATTCCAGCAAGCGATTGAACGGTTGATTCACAATTCTGCCGAGGGCAAACGCCACGGCCTGTACATCATTGATTTGGATCGGTTCAAGCAAATCAATGATACGTTCGGGCACGATGTCGGCGACGAAGTTCTTCAAGACTTAGCCATAAGACTGAAAAACGTGGCTGGAGAGCATGCGCAAGTTTTCCGACTGGGCGGAGATGAGTTTGCCATCCTGAAAGAGACCGTCAAACAGAAAGCTGACCTATGCGATATGGGCGACGAACTCGTCCAGGCGATGGAGAAACCGGCTCTGGTGAGCATTGGAGAACTTCCCTATTCAATTTCAATCGGGATCGGACTGACCAACCAAGCCGGCGACAATGTCGATCAACTCTACAAACAATCCGATACCGCCACGTTCTCGGCAAAAACCAAAGCTGGAACGCAATATGTGTTTTTCGATACCAAGCTTGAAGGCGCGGCAACACGTAAGTTTGAGATTGAGCAATGCCTGAAGATTTCTATACAAAAGAAATCAATCGACTTGGTGTTTCAGCCGCAAGTCAATCTCTCCGATGGTGCGGTCTTGGGATATGAAGCCCTAGCGAGATGGACCGACCCGCTGCTCGGCATCATAACGCCGGCCGAATTCATTCCCATCGCCGAAAACTCCGCATTAATTGAGCACTTGGACCGGCTCATTTTCGCAAAAGCCGTGCGACAAGCAAGCGTCTGGTTGTTGCGCCACCAACGCATTTCCATCAATGTCTCCGCGAGAACATTGAACTCGCCGCGTTTCTCCGAATTCGTGCTGTCGCAAATCGATAGATCCCGACTCCAACCGCAACAAATCGAAATTGAAATAACCGAAACCGCGCTCATCGAAAATTGGACAACGTCGAAACAAATTGTTGAACAGCTGCGCGCCGGCGGTGTCAGAATTGTCTTAGATGATTTCGGAGTTGGATACTCGTCCTTGTCATACTTGGTCGAATTCCCGGTCCAAAAAATTAAGTTTGACAGATCCTTCTTACAGAAAAGCCAAGAAGGGCCCTCGGCGCTTGTTATGCATGCCATTGCGCAATTGGCGAAGCGTATGAACCTTGAATTGGTGGCTGAAGGTGTTGAAACAAAAGACCAAATTCGATTACTCCGCAAAATCGGATGTAAGACGGGACAAGGCTATTTGATCGGCAAGCCGATGAAAGGCCAGAAAATCGTGTCGCGGCGCCGGGCGACGCGCGAGGCAGCATAGCCCTAAACTGTCGGCGCGCTAGCTCTCTTCACCGAAGGGTTGCGGGCGTTTGGCCGCGCCGGTGAGAACGGCCAATTCTCGCGCCTGTTCGACCCAGCGGTCGCGCGTGATGCGGCCCTGATAGCCCGGCAAGAGCGCATCAACACTGGCAACATCCGCGTCCGTCCATTCCGCGATCTGCCAATAGTAGAACACACCTGTATCATTCAAGAGTTGGCGCAGCATCGGCCCAATTCCGCGAATTTTTTCAAGGTTATCCGCCTGACCAAAGCCCGGCTCCAATAGCAGGTTTCCAGCCGATTCCGTGTTGCGGATCATATCCACTGGATCGAGCGCCGCTTCAGGCGTCCGAAACGAAGACGGCGGCGCGAAAGCAAAGTCTTTTGGCGCTTCGCGATAGGGCTCGCGCTGCGGCGGCGGCGGCAGCTCCGCGGCCTGCTCTAAACGCGAGCGCAGCATATGATGGGTCGCTGCCAAGCCATACTCGATTGAGGTCAGACGGTTCTCAACGCCGACAAAATCAACTCGGTTTTCAATTGACCGGATGGCGCCGTTCAGGCCAGCCAAATCGCGTTCGCGCAAGTTGAACACCATTTGTTGCAACCGCGAGAGCCCCTGCTCCAAAGGTTCGAACGCCATTTGCCCCGGCAGAGCGCCGCGCAAGGCCGCCACTTCCGTCGCGGTTTGTTCAAGCCGCGATTGCAATGATGCCGTATCAACGCGCTGGTCCAGCGCCGTCAAGATCGCGCCAATTTGGTCCATGCGCTGCTTGATGCCGATAATTGAGTCGTCGAAGGCCACGAGCTTTTGATCCATCGCCGCCAGCGTCCGCTGATTGCCGGTATTGGCGGCGGCGGCCGGGATCAATTCATCGAGCTTTTCATGGATCGGGCGCAGACTTTGTTGGCTATGGGTGATTTGATCTTCAATCGTCCGCAAGCGCGCCTCCAGGCGCTGGGTCATACTGTCCGCACTTGGCGTTTTTGCAGCGAAGGATTGCAGCTCGTTTTGGATCGGCTGGAGCATACCGTCAGACAGAGCAGAGAAGCGCTGCTCGAGCCGCGAAACTTCCGTTCTAACGCTGAGCGCTTGCTGCTCCGCGAGATCGCTATTTTGCTTCGACAATTGCGCCAGCTGTGGCGGCAATGCGCCGAGTTGATCAACTTGGCCTTTAAGCTCTGCCAGGCGCGCCAAAACCGGACCTAAGTCAAATTCCGCTTTGTCATTCATCGCGCTGTGCAAATGCCCGATCGACGTATTGAAGCGATCCGACAAACCGGTCTCGAGCGCCTCAAGCCGCTGCGTCAACGCGGCCAAAGCGGCTGCCCCTTCGTCGGGACGATGCAGACCCGCCTCAATCGCGGCCAAGCGCTCATCGATGCTATGCGAATAGGCTTCAGAGCGCCGGACATCTTCGCCGACAGTTTGCAATTCTGAGATGATTGGCGTCAGTTCAGGGGCCGCGTTCGGGATCTCATTCGAGAGACTGAGAAGCTGAGATTCCAGCGGCGAAAGATCTGTGTTTTCAATTTGATCAATCTTTGCCGACAGATGGTCCAGCCGCGTCTCTAAATCGCCGCGCGCCATTAAATCGGGGGCCGTTTTGCTGTCTGACCCTGAGACCAGGCTGGAATAGGATTCCGTGACATCCTCATAGCGTCCGCGCAGCCACCAATAGGCGAGCCCTGCCCCGGCCAAAGCCGCCAAGGCCAAAAGAAACAGGATTTGCAGCCAAAGATACCACATATACTCACCTTTGCAGGAAACCTGCCCTTCTACTCTTGTGCCTCAGTGCCCGAGCGCACAACAAATTCAATTCGACGGTTCTGGTCCCGCCCCTCGGCTGTGTCATTGCCAGCAATGGGGCGCGCGGAACCGTAGCCCTCAGCCGACAGCAAAGCTGGTGTGACGCCTCTAATCACCAAAGCGTCCCGCACCGCTTGAGCGCGCGCCAGGCTGAGCCGGTCATTCAGGGCCGAGGACCCGGTCGAGTCTGTATGGCCTTCAACGGTGACCCGTAGATTGCAGCCGGTGACGGCGCGAGACAGCTGGTTCAATAGCCCAGCACTGCCATCAGAAATCCGCGCGCTACCCGTGGCAAACTCAATTTTGGACTCAAGCAAAAGCGCCCGCAATGAGCGGTCACATGCGGCAATCCGGGCGCGTTCTTCCGTTGCTGAGGGCGCCGGCGTGACGGTTTCCTCCGCTGGCGGCGACGTTTCAGCTTCAGTCTCTGCGCGATTGGCCGGTTCGGTTTGCGGCGCGACGGCGGCCGCCAAAGTGGTGCGATCAATCACGCGGGTGACCGGACGGGCGCGGCCGAACAGCGTCGGCGCCCGCGCCGCGCGCACCAAGTCGGCTGCTTTCGCGGCCCGCTCCGCGCTCGGCGCCTCACCCGTCAAAGTCACCCATTGCCCTGACGCTGAAACATCGGCCCAGCCTTCGCCATCCGCGCGCAAGGCACTGAGCGCCGCCTGCTCGGCATTGCTTTCAATCCAATTCGACGCAAACGGGATTAAAGCGAACAGCGTGACCAGTGCCAAACCGAGCGCAGGGATTAATCCATAAGGAATAAAAGCAAGTCCCGGCCCGCCGCGTCGACGCACATATCGCCGCGTGGAGTCGACCTGCGCCGAATACGTTTCTTGAGTTGTTTCAACCACCAAAGCCCCCTTTAGTAGGTTAATATTAACCTCAAAAAGACCGGCGGGTCCATGTAGCTTTGTCGGTTAGCGCTTCAATTGGCTGCCAGCCCATGCATTTGGTGGCGATAGATAAGCATTTGCCCGTGTCGCGAATGCGCGGTCCGCCGATACAGCGTGGCCCCCATTTTTTCCGCTAAGGCAATCGAACCGAGATTGCCCTCGGCAATACAACTGGCGGCGGTGTCCCAACCCAAAATGTCACACGCATAGCGTTTGGCGCAGATCGCCGCTTCCAATGCATAGCCGCGGCGCTGTTTAGGTTCAGTTATGGCCCAAGTAATCTCGCGCTCGGGCCAGCCTTCGGGATTGTACAATCCGACAATGCCGCAAAACGCGCCGCTGGCCTTTTCTTCAACCGCCCACGGCCCATAGCCACGCATAACCCAATGCCCCATCATCGCCGCGATCGTTCGCCAAGCCTGCTCGCGGTTGAGCGGGCCGCCATAAAAGCGCGTGCCGTCAGAGGCATAGAAGTCAGCATAAGGTTCAAAATCCGACGCGGGTCGAAATTCTCGAAGCCGCAAACGGTCCGTTTCGAGCACTGGGATTTCGAGCCTATAGACCATCACTGCGCGCGCTTCCGTTTAAGCTTTGCGATGCCCGACTTTCTCAAGCCGCCAGCGCAGCGTGTCGATGCGGTCTTGGCCGAAAAATGGCTCGCCCTCATAGACCATGGTCGGCACTCCCCAATGCCCCGCCGCTTCGAGCGCAGCATGGTTCTCCTCGACCACCGCGAGCGGATCATTCGCCGCCGCGGAGGCTTCCAGCTCTGCTAGGTCGAGGCCGGCTTTGGCGATGGCCTGCGCCAGCCGGTCGCCTTGATCCCATCCGGGGGCCTCGCCCCAAATTAAATGCGAGACATGGTAAGCGAGTTCGATACCTTTACCGGCGCGTTCGGCTTCGACCCCAAGCTTGGTCAAGCGATGAATGCGCGGCTGTTCTGCCGCGACTTCAAACGTCTCGAGATTTTGGTCGACGGGGTCCGGCGATGGAAAGGCGATCGGCATGCCGAGGAATTCGCCCCGTCGGAAGGCATCCATGATGATATATTGCGCCGGCTTGCGGTCATTGGCAAACAGCGTCGATTTGGTCCGAATGGCAATTGGGAAGACCGGTCGCAACCGCACCGTCACGTCAAAATCTTCGCGCAACTTCAACAAGTCCGGCGTGACCAGATAAGAATACGGGCTTCGAAACGACCAGAAAACATCTACAGTGGCAGTCATATTTTGGGTCTCCTCCCCCTGAATTAATCCGTGCGAATCTAAGCGCCGCAGCTTGAATTTGAAATTTACTGACGCCTAAATTGATACGGCGCAAGCCATTTTCAGATCACGCCCGAGGCGGACCGATTAGGCCTCAGCATCGACAACCACGAAATCATCGGACTCTTTGACCGTCTCCATCACTGGGAAGGTTGAGGTCTGTGCAATGCCGGGCAATTCCGACAAAACATCGCCCAAAAGCTCGCGATATGTGCGCATATTTCGAGTCCGAATTTTAAGCAGAAAATCATACCCGCCCGACATCATATGGCAGGATTGGATTTGCGGAATGTCTTGAACCGCAGCGCTGAAATCGCGCAAGTGTCGGCGGGTCGTTGCGGCGAGTTTGACTTGCACGAAGGTGACATAATCCTGGCGGATCTTCGCGGCGTCGAGCACGCCCTTATAACGCTGAATATAGCCGTGTGCTTCAAGCCGCCGGAGGCGGGTCAAGCATGGCGTCTTCGACAGCCCGACTGCGTCTGACAAATCGCTGATGGAGAGCCGGCCATTGTCCTGCATGGCGCGCAAAATTTGGCGATCAAACGCATCCAAGTCTTCGAGCATTTCAGCCATCCGTCTATTTCAGATCATTTGATCCAATAATCACACAAATAAAGCGCATTTAGTCTTATGGATCAATATCCGAAGCAATTTTGATCTAAAACTGTGTGGTAAACTCTTGGAAACACACTGGAGAATGAACATGCCCTATAGCGAAGCTGGCCATGACTTTTCATTTTCCGACCTGTCCCGGCATTATCTCACCGATGAGACTGCATTGACCGCCCGCCTCGCGGATAAGACCCGGCTCAGCCAAGCCGACCGGACAGCGATTGAACGCCGCGCCAGCACCTTTACGGCGGCGCTGCTCGAAGACGCCAAACACTTGCCGGCGGTCGATGCTTTTTTGCAGGAATACAGCCTCTCCTCTGAGGAGGGGTTGCTCCTCATGCGGCTCGCCGAAGCGCTGATCCGCACCCCTGACACCGACACCGCCGCCCTGCTCCTGCGTGACAAATTGATGGCCGGGGATTGGTGGCGCCACACTTCTGCGCGCCACCCCATGGTCAAACTCGGCTCGGCCGGGCTTAGCCTGTGCAAAGCCTGGGTGCGGGCCAGCGGCGGCGTTGCCGCAAATCACCTGCTGGCGAAGCTTGGCGACCGCGTCATGCTCGCGGCTGTGCGCAGCGCCATCGCTATGCTTGGCCGCCATTTTGTTCTCGGCACCCGTATTGAAGCTGCCATGCGGCGCGGCCAAAACGCCGCCGCCACCGGCACCACGCACTCTTACGACATGCTTGGCGAAGCGGCCCATACACAGGCCGATGCCGACCGTTATTTCGTCGCCTATGAAGACGCGCTCGAAGCCTTGGCAAAATCGCCTGCGGCTAGCGGCGACTTGCACACTGCGCCAGCGCTTTCGGTCAAACTCTCTGCGCTCCATCCGCGATATGAATATCACCAACGCGACACCTGCGTTCCGGCTCTGGTTGCGCGCATGATGGCGCTCAGCAAACGTGCCAAAGCGGCCAATTTGGGCCTGACCATCGATGCCGAAGAGGCCGACCGGTTGGAAGTCTCATTGCTGGTTTTTGCTGAGCTGATCAAACACCAAGCGCTGGCCGATTGGGACGGGCTTGGCCTCGCTGTACAGGCCTATCAGCGCCGCGCTTTGCCGGTCATCGACCAGATCGACAACCTGGCCCGTCAGTCGGATCGCCGGATCACTGTCCGCCTCGTCAAAGGCGCCTATTGGGACAGCGAGATCAAACGCGCCCAAGAACTCGGCTTGAACAGCTATCCGGTCTTCACGCGCAAAGAGCATACAGATATTTCCTATCTCGCCTGCGCCCGCCGCCTGCTCGACGCTGGCCCGCGCATCTACCCGCAATTCGCCACGCACAATGCGCATACGGCGGCGGCGATTGTGCATATGGCCGGCGACCGACGCGACTTAGAGTTTCAACGCCTGCACGGGATGAGCGATTGCTTGCACCAAAGGCTGGCCCAGAACCATGGCTTTGCGACCCGGACATATGCGCCCGTCGGCCGCCACAAAGACTTGCTGCCTTATCTGGTCCGGCGTCTCTTGGAGAATGGCGCCAACGCGTCCTTTGTGAACCAATTGCTGGAGCCTGATGCCGATCTCAACGCCTTGATTGCGGACCCGATTGAGACCGCTGCGGCGCATGGCTTCTCGGCCCACCCAACGCTCGGCGCCCCTTGCGACCTAACCCAGCCCGCACGGCAAGTCGCGCCTGGCGTGGACCTAACGCAAGCCTCGGTCACGGCGGCCTATGATCGCCCCCGCGGCGCCATGCCGGAGACGCCGGACGCGGCGCCAAATCTGGACATAGCGATCCGCGCTTCCAGGGCCAGTTCTTGGCCTTCGGCGCCCGCCCAAGAACGGGCACAGGTCCTACGAAAAGCCGCGGATCTTTTGAGTGCTGAACGCCAGCCCTTTATGGGGCTTTGCGTTGATGAAGCGGGAAAGTCTTGGCCCGATGCCGAAGCCGAGCTGCGTGAGGCGGTCGACTTTTTGCGCTATTATGCCGACCAAGCCGAACAGCCCCATATGGCAGGCCGCGCGCCTATTGGTGTGGTCGCCTGTATCAGCCCTTGGAACTTCCCATTGGCGATTTTCCTCGGCCAAGTCAGCGCCGCGCTCAGCGTCGGCAATACCGTCATCGCCAAGCCCGCTGAACAGACACCGGCCATCGCTTTGGCAGCGATCGCGCTGCTCCACCGCGCCGGCGTGCCCGAGGGCGCATTGCAGGCTTTGCCCGGGGATGGCGCCGTCGGCGCCGCTTTGGTCGCCTCCCCAGAGGTTGCTGCCGTGTGCTTTACCGGCTCGACCGCGACGGCGAAAAAGATCGCCGCATCGCTGGCTCAAACCGGTCGCGGCACAGCGCCATTAATCGCAGAGACGGGCGGCATCAATGCGATGATTATCGACTCAACAGCTTTGCTCGAACAAGCGGTCAGCGACGTTATTCAGTCGGCGTTTCAAAGCGCCGGTCAGCGCTGTTCAGCCTGCCGCCTGGTCTGCGTCCAAGACGATGTGGCGGACGCCTTTATCAAAATGCTGTCCGGGGCGATGCAGGATTTGCGCGTCGGCGATCCAGGTCACTTCTCAACCGATGTCGGACCACTGATCGACACCGCGGCGCGGGACGCCATCACGGCCCATATCGCCGAGATGCGGCGCACTCAAACCGTGATCGGAGAGGCGCCCAAAACTGAGCTCACAGATGCCCCTTATCTTACCCCGATTGCCTTTGAACTGAACCGTGTCAGCGATTTGCGCGACGAGGTGTTCGGACCCGTTTTGCATGTGGTGCGGTTTCGCGGCGCGGCGCTTCCCGCCCTGATCGACGAGATTAACGCGCTCGGTTTCGGCCTAACCATGGGCCTCCACACACGGATTGATCATCGCGTCGAGCAGGTCTCGATCGGCGCTAAAGTCGGCAATCTTTATGTCAATCGCAACCAGATTGGCGCCGTGGTCGGGCAACAGCCCTTTGGCGGCGAAGGGCTCTCCGGAACGGGTCCAAAAGCCGGCGGCCCAGCCTATTTGCTGCGGCTGACACACCCGCCGAAGACCCGGCAATCCGCGGTTGAGTTCTCCCCTCAATCCCTGCCCGGTCCGACCGGGGAAACCAATACGCTAAGATATGTGCCGCGCGGGACTTTGCTGTGCTTGGGCGGCGACGCGCCTGAGGATCTCGCTGAACAAGAAAAGCGGGTTCGTGACACTGGCAACATACCCGTCCGTGCCAGCGGCGCAGGTCTTCTGTCGGATTTGAGGCGCAGCGATATTGCAGGCGTGGTTGTAGATGGCCGCCTTCGTGAACAAGTTGCGCGTCATTGGGCCGAGCGACCAGGTCCAATTTTGCCGCTTCTGTCTTATCGTGATGATGCCGAGCGGTTTCTCTTGGAACGTGTGGTGACAGTCGACACAACCGCAGCTGGCGGAAATGCTGCCCTTCTGGCGGTGATTTAGAGTCGCGCTGGAGTCACTTTGGTGTCGCTTTTGAGTCCGCGTCCTGTCGCCACTAGGCCAGGGTCTGTCGCATTGCCGTTGACCAGCCTTTGAGCAGGCCCTGTCGCTGGGCATCTGGCATATTTGGTTCAAACCGGCGCCCCGGTGCAGCGCGGGCGCCCCACTCTTTTTCGCTGACCCATCCAAGCTGAATGCCGGCCAAAGCTGCAGCGCCGAGCGCCGTCATTTCCATAAAGTCAGGGCGCTCAACAGGGCGATCGCAAATGTCAGCTATGAACTGCATCAACCAATCATTCGCGGCCATGCCGCCATCTACTCGTAAGCGCTCAACATTGGCGCCATCGGCGGCGAACGCGGTGAGCAAATCATAGGTCTGATAGGCTGCGGCCTCTAAGCCTGCGCGGACAATATGATCGGCGCCGGCGCCGCGCGTCAGGCCGGTAATTGTGCCGCGTGCACCGGCCTCCCAATGCGGCGCGCCGAGCCCGGTAAAGGCTGGCACCAAATAGACCCCGCCATTGTCGGGTAAGGCCGCTGCGCGGGCCTCGCTTTCGGCCGCGTCTGAGATCAGACCGAGATCATCGCGCAGCCATTGCACCACCGTGCCAGCATTGAAAATCGCACCCTCCAGCGCGTAAGCAGAGCTGCCGCCAGCGGTGGCGTAGCCAAGTGTTCCAAGCAGCCGATGGGCCGAGACAGGTCGCGCCTGCCCAGTATTCGCGACTAGGAAAGCCCCTGTTCCATATGTAATTTTTGCGGTGCCGGGCGACAGACAAGCCTGCCCCACTAAGGCCGCTTGTTGGTCACCAATGGCCGAGAAGATTGGGATCGCACGTCCAAACAGACTTGCATCCGTTTCGCCAAACGAAGCGCCGCTCGGCAAGACTTTTGGCAGCAGGGAGAGCGGTACGTTGAGCAGCTCCGCCATGCTCGCCGACCAGCTGGCGTCTGCGCTTAAATCCAGAGGATAAAGCAATGTTCGCGAAGCATTGGTCACGTCCGTCGCATGCACCGCGCCTTGCGTCAGCCGCCAGATCAAAAACGTATCGACGGTGCCAAAGGCCAAGCGACCCGCTTCGGCTGCGACGCGGGCGCCATCGACATTGTCGAGCAGCCAGGAGATCTTGGTGCCGGAGAAATAGGGATCGACCAAAAGCCCAGTCGCAGCTTGCACTTGCGCCTCAGCGCCCTTGGCTTTTAAGGCGTCGCACATCGCCGCGGTGCGGCGATCTTGCCAGATGATCGCCGGCGCAATCGGCGCGCCGGTGGTTCGGTCCCAGACCAAAGTGGTTTCGCGCTGATTGGTGATACCGATGCCGGCAATGCGCTCAACGCCGCCCGCCGCCTCAATCGCGGCGCGGCAAACTTTCAGCGTCTTGGTCCATATCTCTTCACCATCCTGCTCGACCCAGCCATCCGAAGGATAGGTCAGGCCGACCTCTTCTTGCGCTTGTGAGACAGGCCTAAAATCGCGATCAAAAACAATCGCGCGTGTCGATGTTGTGCCCTCGTCAATGACGAGAATGAGGTCCGAACCTGACAATATGCCCTCCAGCGGAATCTTTTTGTATTTTCGCCCCCAATCCAGCACAAGCGCGCTTGAGAGACAATGTTCGATTTCGAACAAGCTACAGCGAACCGCAGGCAGAGCCTCATGCGAGCGCGCTCACCGCCACCATCATTTTCGCTTTCGAACTTACGTTTATCATTTACGAACATACTGGATAAGGGTATGGAGACTTGAAGCAATAGGGGCAGACGCAACGTGTACGATCTTCTCATCATTGGAGGCGGCATTAATGGCGCCGGCATTGCCCGCGACGCCGCTGGACGTGGTTTGAAAGTTTTGCTGTGTGAGAAAGACGACCTCGCCTCGCACACATCCTCTGCGAGCACAAAGCTTATCCATGGCGGTCTTCGGTATTTAGAACATTATGATTTCGCGCTAGTCCGCAAAGCACTGATGGAACGCGAAGTGCTGCTCAAAGCAGCGCCGCATATCATTTGGCCACTGCGCTTTGTGCTGCCTTATCACAAAGAGATGCGGCCGTCCTGGCTGCTGCGGGCTGGCCTCTTCATTTATGATCATCTCGGCGGCCGTAAATTGCTGCCGGCGACAAAAACTCTGTCGCGTAAAACCAGCGCCGTGTTTGATCCGCTAAAAGCCCATTTCCAAAAAGGCTTTGAATATTCTGACTGCTGGGTCGAGGATGCGCGGCTCGTTGTCCTCAACGCGATGGACGCGCAAGAACGCGGCGCGACGATTATGACGCGCACCGAATGTATGGCGCTGGACAGCCATCAAGGTGCTTGGCGCGCCCGACTGCGCGTCGATGGCGGCGCCAACATGACCGTGGATGCTAAAGTCGTGATCAATGCGGCAGGCCCCTGGGTGGACCACATTGCTGGGCAAGCCGGGGCGCGCAGCAATGCTCCGCAAGTCCGTCTCGTCAAAGGCAGCCACATCATCGTCCCAAAAATGTTCGACGACGAACGCTGCTTCTTTTTCCAGGCCGGAGATGGCCGGATCATCTTTGCCATCCCTTATGAGGACGGCCGCTTCACATTGATTGGTACGACCGATTTGCCATTCGAAGGCGACGTCAACGCGGTTGAAGCTTCAGACGAAGAAATCGCTTATCTTTGCGACATCACAAACGAATATTTCGAACAGACGATCACGCCAAAAGATGTTGTGTCGACCTATTCCGGCGTCCGACCTCTTTTTGAAGATCAAGCCGAAGATGCGTCGTCGGTGACCCGCGACTATGTTCTTAAAGTCCAAGACACAGATGGCGCACCGATGCTGTCCGTAATTGGCGGCAAAATCACCACTTATCGCAAGCTCGCTGAAGACGCGATCAAGCATTTAAAAGCCTATTTCCCGAACAGCCAAACGCAATGGACCGCGGACGCCCCGCTGCCCGGCGGCGATATCGCAAATGCCGATATTGAGGCTTTCATGACCGATTGCGCCGGCCAATATCCTTGGCTGCCGCCGCCGCTGCTGCAGCGCTATGCCCGCACTTACGGGACGCGCCTGCACGCACTGATCGGCCAAGCAACACAGCTTTCAGACCTTGGCCACCATTTCGGGGCGGGACTGCATCAACAGGAGGTCGATTATCTGATCGAGCAAGAATTTGCTCAATCGCCAGAAGACATTCTGAAACGCCGGACCAAACTTGGTCTGCATATGAGCAAGGATGAAATCGAGGCGCTGCGGGACCAATTTCAAAACCGTCTCGTCGCCTAACCCGGCCTCTATCGAGACGCGAAAACCCCATAAAAGCAAAAACATATATGGCCTACGAGATTCATCCACGACAGTGTAAGCCAAGCCAAAACGTGCGCGTGACACGGCAGAGCGAGGAAACGTAGGTATGAACGGATTACAGGTCGGAATTTTCTTCTTCATCACAGCCGTGATTGGGTTTCTGACCTATCTCAGCTGTCGCAATGCGCCATCCGGAGATCGCGGCTCAGAGAAAGACTATTTCCTCGCGAATGGCGGACTGAGTTGGTATTTCGTCGCCGGCTCGATCACCCTGACCAATCTGTCGACTGACCAATTGGTCGGCATGAATGGCAATCAGATGTTGCTGCTGGCCTGGTGGGAACTCGCCGCGGTGGTTGGCCTGCTCATCCTCGCATTTGTGTTCATCCCGATTTACTACCGCAATAATTGTACGACGACGACGGAATTGCTCCAGCGCAAATATGACAATAAGCATATTCGCGCGGTGATCTCCGTGCTGTTCTTGCTCGGCAATCTATTCATTTTCCTGCCCGCTATTCTCTATGGCGGTTCGCTGTTCTTGAAGTCGACCACGGGTGCAGATTTCTCCGGTCTGCTCGGCGAGCGCTTATTCGTGGGCAGCCCTGTCGAAGTCGACTCGACCATTTTTGTGATGGCCGTGACCTTCGCCATTGTCGGCGCGCTTTATGCGATCCTAGGCGGCCTGCGCGCCGTGGCCGTCTCTGACACTTATAGCGGCGTGCTGATCCTCTCGCTCGCCGTTCTCGTCGTGATCCTCGCCTTGAATGCGATCAATTGGGACTTTTCGGATGTGCCCGCTGAGCGCCTCAACATGTTCCAAGGCGGCACGCTTGAAGATGGCAGCGAAACGCCAATCCCATGGCACACATTGCTGACCGGGATGATCTTCATTCAGATCTTCTATTGGAGCACCAATCAGACAATCACGCAGCGCGCCATGGCTTCGCCAACGGTCGAAGAAGCCCGCAAAGGCATCCTCGCCGCCGCCGGCATTCGCCTGCTGATCGTTCCAGTCATTGCCGTTGTGCCAGGCGTGGTTGCCTATAAGCTTTATGGCGATGTTGGCGACGCCGCTTATGGCATGATTGTCGGCGACATCCTGCCGCCAATTCTGTCGGGCGCTTTTGCTGCTGCGATCGCCGCTGCCGTACTGACGACGTTTAACTCCATCCTCAACGCCTCGGCGGCGCTGTATGTCTGCGACTTCCACGAGTCCTATATTGAAGAAGCCCGCGATGTGCCGAAGCTGAGCATGTATGTCTCGATCGCGATGACGGTCTTGGCGATTATTCTGGTGCCGGTCTTTGCCTCACAAGAGAGCATCATCAACACCGTACAACAGCTTTATGGCCTGCTCTCCATGCCTATCCTCTCAGCCTTTATTGTTGGGCTGGCGTTTCGCAATGTCAGCGCTTGGGCGGCGATTATCGGGGTGGTCACCGGCGTGTTGGTCTATGCCGTGTTTAGCTTCAAGCTGTATGGCTTGTTCGGCATTTCGGCGACTGAAGGCCTCGGCGGGGCGCTCGCGAGCGTGCACTATATCCATTATATGTTCGTGACCCTGGTCGCCAGCATTGGCACCGCGTTGATCACCAATTCGCTGATCTTCGGGCGGACGGCTGAACTGACGATCGGCAAGCCTGCGGCGGCTTAATCCTCATCGGCGACGTGGAGCTCCATATCGGCCTGCCGGATCGCATCCATAAAAGCGTCCGGCGGCGTCTGATCGGTGAAGAGATGATCAATGTCATCATAATTGCCCAGCTTTATCATCGCCCGGCGCCCAAATTTGGCATGATCGGCGACCAAAAAGACCTTGCGTGAGTTTTGCAGAATGGCTTGGGCAGAGCGAATTTCTTGATAATCGAAGTCGAGCAAAGACCCGTCTTCATCAATCCCACTAATCCCAACCACACCAATATCGAGCCGGAACTGTTTGAGAAAATCAGTCGTCGCTTCGCCGACAATACCACCATCTGATTGACGCACAAAGCCGCCCGCAATCATCACGTCAGAGCCATCGGTCTCGCGCATCATATTGGCGATGTTGATATTATTGGTGACGATGCGCAAATCATTGCGCCCAACCAGCTCAGAGGCCAAAGCTTCGGTCGTGGTACCAATGTTTAAGAACAGCGAAGCGCCTTCAGGAATGCGGCTCGCAACCATGCGGGCAATCTTGCGCTTGCCGTCCATGCCAGCTTGCAGCCGGTCTTGATAAGGCTGGTTATAAGCATTGCCAATCCGGCCGGCGCCGCCATGAAACCGCTCAATCAGGTCAAGCTCACACAGCGTATTGATGTCGCGTCGGATGGTTTGCGGCGTGACCCCAAACTGACGCACCAGCTGCTCTGTCGCGACATAGCCCTGCGAGCGAATGAGTTCCAAGATCTGCTTTTGCCGCCCCGGAAGGTTGGAAATATCCGCGTCACTCATTGTCGTCTACTTTCTTGCGCTCTGCAGAGGTAAGAAGCCCCTCTGCAAGTCCTGTGTCAAACACCGGGCTGCAGATCACGCCGCCTTGAAGTGATAGATCAAACAGGTTTCGGGATGCAGCAATGGCACTTGCAGACCGACATGCGCTAAAGCCTCGCCTGGCAAGACAGCGCCATCGCCCGCGAGATCCAGCGCCTCTAAGACGGACGGCTTCGAGACCGACCGTACCGGCGCCGGCCAGACGATTTGCGTCTGATAGGTCTTGCTCGGGTCGAGCCCGGGCAGATAAATCCGTCCCGGCAGCGTCTCGCGGTGCCCGGTCATATTGCACCAGGAGAACAGCGCTTCTGATTGATCTGGCGCGACCACGCCAACGGCGTTCACATGCGCGGGTGTATCGAGGCGATGAAAGTCGCCCGCATGCAGCAAAGCCCGATGCTTCTTGTGCAACGCCAATCCCGCTTTGAGAATGGCGAGATTGCGCTCATCCTCGTCGAGCAGATTAAGCTCCATGCCCATATGCCCAAACAAAGCCGTCGCCACGCGCAGCTCCATGCTCAGGCGTCGCCCGGTTATGTGGCAGGTTTCAGGACCAACATGCGCGCCCATAATCTCAAGCGGGAAGAAGTGCGAAGCGCCGCGCTGAATGCGCTGCCGATCGAGCGCGTCATTGCTGTCAGATGTCCAAATCCGGTCCGTCCGGCGTAAGATCCCATAATCCGCCCGCCCGCCGCCTGACGAACAGCTTTCAATCTCAACATTTGGATGGACTGCGCGAAGGCGTTCTATCAAAGCATATAGCGCGCGCGTTTGCTGATTGATCGCCGGGCGCCCTTGGCTGCCCGGGTGATGCACATCCCGGTTCATGTCCCATTTGATATAGCCAATCGCATGCGCGCTGAGCAGCTTATGCATATGGTTGAAAAGATAATCACGGACCTCTGGGCGCGTCAGATCGAGGACAAATTGGCTGCGGAATGGGACCTGCTCGACCCCGTCAGCCTGGAGGATCCAATCCGGGTGCGCGCGAAACAAGTCGCTATCCGGATTGACCATTTCCGGCTCGAACCAAAGGCCGAACTCCATGCCAAGCCCGGTAACATGCTCGACCAGCGGGCCGAGACCGTCTGGATAGACATTCTCTGAGGGCCACCAATCGCCGAGGCCGGCTTTGTCATTGCGCCGCGACCCGAACCAGCCATCATCAAGGATGTAGCGCTCGGCGCCAACCTCAGCGGCCTTATCCGCAAGTTTGAACAGGGTCTCTTTGTCGTGATCGAAATAGACCGCTTCCCATGTATTATAGTGGATCGGGCGCGGCTTCCCGGCGATCCGGCCATCCATCACAGTGTGCTTCAAATGGTGATGGAATTTGCGCGACAAAGCGCTGAAGCCGCCGCTGGTGAAGCCAGCATAGAGGCGCGGTGTGCGATACGTTTCGCCCGGTGCCAGGGACATCTCCCCAGGGAAAAAATACTCACCCATTTGCACAAAGGCGCGGCCATCGCTCAAGCGATCGACGCGGACGCGATTGTTGCCGCTCCAGCCCAAATGAAAAGCGAAACACGGACCCGCCTGCTCATGCGTATGATCCCCCCCGGCCACGAGCCCTGGAAAACTATCATGACTGGTCCGGCCCGACTTATTCTCACGCACATAGCTGCCGAGGAAAGCCGCCACTTCTTCGAGATGGAACTCGCCCGACCATCGACCGGTAAAGCCAAACAGACGCGAGGCACGCGGATCCAGTGGCAGGCTTGCGGAGGCGCACCAATCAATCGCCAAAACCGTGTCGCCGAGGTTTTCAATCGCAGTCTCACAGGTCATGACCGCGCTGTCGGGATCAAGCTCAATGACATGCGTCGCGCGCACATTTGTGGTCTCGTCAACGCAGATGATTTCGGCCCGTCCCGGCGCTGTTCTTACGACTTCATTGACCCGAAACACGCTCGCCCAATCCGTGCCGCCGCGGTGCGCGGCAAAGCCGAACGGCCCGGCCACGCCTGACCCGATCTCGTTGAGCAAAGAGCTGCCAATCTCTCTGTCGGCGCTGCCCGGGGCATGCTGGCGCGCCGTCATCTGCTTGATCATCTCCGGATCCGACTGCGACAGACGCTCGCCCCAATATAAGATACTCGGCCGCGCGCCGAGCCTACAGTCCAGAACCAAACTGGTATCGCCGGCGCTGAGACTCACATAATTGTTCTGATCCGCCATGATGACGCCGCCCATTCTATCTTCGCTTCCTCTTCGCGCATTTGGCAGAAAACACAAATGTTGGAAATAGAGTAATATTTTGTCGAAAAGGAAAATGACTCAGTGCGCCAAGCGCCCTTTCTTCCTCGATTCCTTGTCCACCTGCCTCCACATTCCACGATTGAAACTGTTGACGCCATACCGAACCCAGATGTTTCAAAAGAGTTTTCACAGATAAGGCTTTTTCAAGCATAGCTATTTTGCGCGTGATCGAATACGAACAGAAAGAAATCAAAAGCACGGCGCTTCTGACGAAATTGCGCGGGTAAATACCGATGACAGACGAGATTCAAGCCCTAGCTCGCAGCGTTGCTGGGCGCACAATTCACCGTCGCCATCACATTAAGACTGATGGCCGCGACTTGTTTCTCTATGGCTACACGCCGCATTCGAGCCCGCGTCTCGCCGGTGAAGATTTGCAAACCAATACCGGCTCAGAATTGCGCCGGCATCCGCTGCGCGGTGACTGGTCGATCTATGCCGCCGGGCGCCAAAACCGCACCTATAAGCCGAGCGCGGCTGCCAACCCCCTTGCCCCGAGCAAGCCCGGCGCCCCTTTGACCGAAATCCCGTTCGAAGACTTTGAACTGGCCGTCTTTAGCAATCGTTTTCCAAGCCTGTTCGCCGGCGCGCCAACACCGGACGCCTCGAATGTTGAAACACACGCAGCCGAAGGCGCCTGTGAGGTCATCGTCTATTCGCCAGAGGCCCAAGGCTCGCTCGCGACCCTCGCTCAAGACAAAAGACGCCTCCTCTTAGAGGCATGGATCGATCGCTATCAGGCAATGTTTCAGGCCGGTTGCGCCTTCGTATTGCCGTTTGAAAATCGCGGCGATGAAGTCGGGGTCACCCTCCATCATCCGCACGGCCAAATATACGGCTTCCCTGTCGTGCCACAGCCGCAGCAAACGGCCGCAGACGCATTTGAACGCGGCTATGATCTCGCCGCGGAAGTCGAGGCCTGGGGCGCGCCTTATCAGATCGCCAAAGCCGGCGGCATGGTCTCATACGCCCCGCGCTTTGCCCGCTTCCCCTATGAAGTTTGGATCTCGGCCCGGCAACCGGTGACGGGGCCTTGGGCATTTGACGAAACCCAAGCCGATGGCTTTGCCCACCTGCTTGGCGATACAGTCCGGCGCTATGATGCCTTTTTCGGCCGCGAAACGCCGTGCATGCTAAGCCTTCACGCGGCGCCTTATGGCCGCGATGGCCGGTTTCAATTCACGGCGCAATTCTATCCCCTTTTACGGGCCCCTGACCGGGTCAAATATCTCGCTTCTGTTGAGCAAGCGACCGGCGTATTCACCGTCGACATCATGCCCAACCAAGCTGCCGACAGCTTGAGAGGCGCGATATGACTTTGAGCGACGGCTTTAGAGCGACCTTCGGTGCCCCGCCCCTGATCACGGCCTCCGCCCCTGGCCGCGTCAACTTGATTGGCGAGCATACAGACTATAATGGCGGCGCGGTTTTACCGGCGGCCCTGCAATGCCGCGTGCAAGTCGCGCTGGCGAAAACGGACACGCAGATCATCACCCTCAAATCGAGCCGGTTTGAGGCTCAAATTACGCGGCCCGCTGGCGATCCGAAACGCGGCGACTGGACCGATTATGCCATCGGCGCTCTCAACAAAGCGGCGCAGCTCGGCTGGCTCAGGGGCGGCGTCAACGTACTCATTGAAAGCGATGTTCCCGACGGCGCCGGAGTCTCGTCTTCGGCCGCCTTAATCACAGCGATTTTGCGCGCCGCAGCGATTGTCGGCCAAGTCGCAACAACGCCGGTTGAGATCGCCAAACATGCGCGCGCCGTTGAAAATGACTATATCGGCATGCCGTGCGGAATTATGGATCAAATGGCGGTTGGCCTCGCCGATTATGGCAAGGCGCTGGCGCTCGATACGAGTGATCTCAGCTATGACGTGATCGACATCCCAGACGATTGGGGTTTCACGGTCCTGCATTCCGGCGTGCGCCGCGAGCTTGCCGACGGCCGCTATAAAGCCCGCTTTGAGGAATGCCAGCAAGCCGCGGAAGCGCTCGGCACAAGCAAACTCTGCCGACTCGATCAGACCCAGGCTCAGGCCATGGCGGCGCTGCCGGAGCCCCTGCGCAAGCGCGCGCGCCATGTCATGACAGAGCATAAACGCACCGTCGAAGCGAGCGCTGCAATGAAGTCGGGCGATCTAGAAACCTTTGCCGCCCTGATGAATGAAAGCCACCGCTCTTATTCGGCTGATTTCGAAGCTTCGACACCGGACATTGACGACCTCGTCGCCGACGCGCTCGCCACAGGCGCCAAAGGCGCACGGCTCACGGGCGGCGGTTTTGGCGGCTGCATTGTCGTGCTGCACGCGCAAGCTGAACGCGCGGCCTGGCGCGACGCCTTCTTAGCGCGCCACCCTAAGGTCAGCCTGGTTTAAACGGCCGCCGCCGCATCGATCAGCTCAAACTGCGCCGAGCGGCGGCCATTCCAGACATTGTCTTTTAGTCGGCCGGCCAAATGCACACGCCCGCGCTGCAGAAGCGCGTCGCCGAGCGGCGTTCCGACACAGCGCCAGACCAGAGCATCAATCCGTGCACCAGCGCTCTCCACCGTGACTTTGAGATGGTTTTCGCCAATCGCCCTTGTATGTGTGATCTCGACATCGCGGATCCCGAATACTGGCTCAGGCGCGGCTTGACCAAATGGTCCGAGGGTCTGGATCGCGTCATAAGTCTCGGTGGTCACCTGCGACGGCGCCAGGAGCGCATCGATGACCAGCTCTTTGGCCGCGGCGCGTTCTTCGCGAAACTCAGCCATATGCGTCTGCATCCAGTCTTTCAGAGCGGGCAATTGGTCCGGGTTCAGGCTAAGCCCGCCGGCCATAGCATGTCCGCCACCTGAGATCACAATGCCGGCTTTCGCCGCCGCAGCGATCGCGTCGCCAATATTGACCCCACGCACAGAGCGAGCCGAGCCCTTGGCGACGGGCCCGAGGCCTTGCCCCCAACCGATGACAATCGCCGGCAAGTGAAACCGGTCTTTGAGGCGGCCCGCAACAATCCCGATCACACCAGGATGCCAGCCCTCGCCGCCAGCGATGAGAATGCCCGTGTCCGGATCGGCGTCGAGCTGCTTTTGCGCTTCAACCGTGGCCTGTTCGAGGATCGCGCTTTCGACCGCTTTGCGCTCATCATTGTGCGCGTGCAGACGCTCCGCCAGCGCGATCGCTTGATTGCGGTCATCGGTCGCCAGGAGTTTAGCGGCGAGCCATGGGTCACCGACGCGGCCACCTGCATTCAAGCGCGGACCGAGCACGAATGTGGCATGATAAACGCTCTCAATTTTGCCAATCCCGGCAATATCGGCGAGGGCCCGCAAACCGGCATTTTGGCCGCGCTCTAGGATTTTCAGCCCTTGTTTGACAAAGGCACGGTTGGCGCCCTGCAAAGGCGACATGTCACACAATGTTCCAAGCGCGCACAGATCGAGCCATTGCAAAATATCCGGCAGACCGCCGGGCGGCGCGATCCCGCGGTCTCGCGCCAATTTGTTGAGCGCCGCGACGAAGACATAGACCACGCCGGCCGCCGCCAAATGGCCTTGCCCGCTCGTATCATCGGCGCGGTTCGGATTGACCAAAGCGGCGCACTCAGGCGGCTCCGCGCCCATTAAATGGTGATCGATGACAATCACTGGCAACTCGATCTTGACCGCTTCCGCCAGCGCCTCGATCGCCGCGGCGCCGCAATCAACAGTGATGACCAGGTCCGCGCCGCTCTCTTTCAAATGACGGAATGCCTCAGGGCTTGGGCCATAGCCCTCCATCAAACGGTCCGGCACATAGAGCCCAATCTCTTGTCCCCAGGCGCGGAAATAGCGGGCGAGAATGGCCGAACTGGTGCCGCCATCGACATCATAATCTGCGAAAACGGTAACCTTCTGGCCAGCAATAATCGCGTCGAGCGTCAGCGCCGCGGCTTTCATCATGTCTTGAAAGCTCTCCGGGTTTGGAAACAGTGCGCGCAGCGTTGGATTGAGGAACGTGTCGACCCCTGCCGGCTCAATCCCACGCGGCGCCAAGAGGCGCGCCAGCAAATCATCGCCATCAAGATGCGGTGCGAGGGCGCGCACATTGGCGTCTTCTGGCGCACGAAGCGACCAGTATCGACCGGAATAGGAGTCGCGAATGGATAAGGATGGCGTGCTCATCTTTAGAGCTATGAGCTGAGTTGTGCCGTCAATCAAACGGACAATTGCACGCGCGTTTTACGGCGCATCGGGTGATCCTGATCTCAGCCCGCGTTCAAACCGACCCTTTGCGCTCAATCACTAGGATGCGAGAAGGCTCAATCGGATGCGCGACATGCTCATCTCCCGGCTCAGCGTGAAAGATATCGCTCGGCGCCAGTCGGACGGAATGCTCGGCGCCGTCGAGCCGATATTTCATTTCCACGAGACCATCGAGCACAACAAACACTTCTGGCCCGTCATTGACATGCCAGACATACGGCTCGTCCGTCCAATGCAGACGGACCGTCGCGCCATCGATTTCGGCAATGTCTCGGGCTCCCCAGGCAACGTCCGCTGTAAAAGTTTTCGCGTCCTGGATGACTTTCATGCCTAAGCCCGGTGCCAGCTCTTAATCTTGCGGACCATGCCATCGGCGCTGCTCATGACCAGCGTATCAGTCTCGATATGTCCGTTATGGCGGACCACGCCATCAACCAGGCCGCCTTTGGTCACGCCCGTGGCGCAAAACACGGTTTCGCCAGAGGCGAGCTCGTGCAGGTCATATTTCTTGTCATAATCCGTGATGCCTGTGCGGTCAGCCCGGCGGCGCTCATCATCATTGCGGAAGACCAGGCGGCCCTGCATTTGCCCGCCGACACATTTTAGCGCGGCAGCCGCGAGAACGCCTTCTGGCGCGCCGCCAGAGCCGACATAAAGATCGATGCCAGTGGTTGGGTTGGTCGTGTTGATGACGCCAGCGACATCGCCGTCTGAGATCAAATGCACACGCGCACCAACCCCGCGCAGGCTGTCGATAATCTCAGCGTGACGCGGCCGATCGAGGACACAAGCTGTCATCGCTGAAACCTCAACGCCTTTGGCTTTGGCCATCGCCGTGATGTTCTCTGCCGGGGTCGCATCGAGATCGATAATGCCGTCTTCATAGCCCGGGCCAATGGCAATCTTGTCCATATAAGTGTCCGGCGCAAACAGCAGACCGCCGCGCGGCGCAATCGCCAAAACGGCCAGTGCATTGGCCATGGCTTTGGCGGTCAGGGTCGTGCCCTCAAGCGGGTCGAGCGCGATATCAATGGCCGGGCCTTTTCCGGTGCCAACTTCTTCGCCAATATAGAGCATTGGGGCTTCGTCGCGTTCGCCTTCGCCAATCACCACACGGCCTTGGAAATCGACCTGATTAAAGGCTGTGCGCATGGCATCGACGGCGGCCGCATCGGCGGCTTTTTCATCGCCGCGACCAGCCAAGGTTTCTGCTGCAATCGCAGCCTTTTCTGTCACCCGCACCATAGCGTCGGCCAGATGTGGAATCAGAACGCTCTCACTCATTTTATACTCCCCCAGGCCACTCCTGACCCAGCTTCAAAATTTAACTTGCCGCGTCAATCGGAATGACTTGCGGCGCGGCCACGCTCGCCTCCAAAGCTCGGACGCGATCGCTTGCGGCATCAATATCCCCGCGAGAACACACATGCGTGACAATAGCAACAGGCGAGACATCGCTGTCATCAGCCGACTCTTGTAACAGTTTGTCCACTGACACATCATGTGCCGCGAGGGCCTCCGTCAGGCTCGCAAGCGCGCCTGGCCGATCGGCGAGCTTTACACGCAAGAAGAATGCCGAACGCTCAGCCGGTTCCGCCGCGACGAAGCTCTTGCGCGCATGGTGCGCGGCGCGTCCGAACGGGCTGCGGGCAGTTGGCGTGAACAATTTCGATATATCGCCCATGACCGCGCTCGCCGTCGGCCCCGGGCCAGCGCCCGGTCCGGTTAGCGTAACTGCACCGAGAGGCTCGCCCTCAACTCGCACCGTATTGAGGGCGCCATTGACCCGCGCCAAGGGGTGATCAACCGGCATGGCCAGCGGCGCCACGCGGCAGACCACACCGTCGCTGGTCAGAAGGCCTTCAGCGATCAGCTTGATCCGAAGGCCAAGACGATCCGCCAAGATCAAATCGATCAACTCAACCGTGTCGACGCCTTTGATCGAGACTTTGTCGAAATCGAGATCAGCGGTGAAGGCAATCGAGGCAAGAATGGCGGCTTTGTGCGCAGCATCCATGCCAGACACATCAAGATACGGATCGGCCTCTGCATAGCCCAAACGCTGCGCCTCTTCGAGCACTTCGTCATAAGACCGCCCGGTGTCGAGCATTTGCGTGGTCAAGTAATTACAAGTGCCATTGAGGATGCCAGAGACACGCTGAATGGCGACGCCAGAGAGCGAGTCGCGCAGCACGCGGACCACTGGCACACCGCCGGCCACAGCGGCTTCAAACATCAAGTCGACATCACGTTCCTGCGCCAGGGCTTCGAGCGCTTGGCCATGCATGGCGATCAGGGCTTTGTTGGCGGTGACGACATGTTTGCCGGCTTTCATCGCCTCTTCGACGGCGAATTTGGCCGGACCATCTGAACCGCCCATTAATTCAACAAAGACGTCCACGTCTGGGTCTTCGGCCAGCGTCGCGGCATCATCAAACCAGCGATAGCCGGAAATATCGACGGGGCGATTGCGGTTGCGACTGCGGGCCGAGACGCCGACAATTTCGACTTTGCCAGGCAGCCGTAAATCGGCTTGGCGTTCAACCAGCTCAATCAGGCCGCAGCCGACATGGCCGAGCCCAGCGATTCCTAATTTGACTGTTTTCAAGATCCTGTCCTTTGCAGGGCTTCGCTCTGCCCGCCCTCTTCCATTTTGGCAAGAAAGCGCTTCACATTGCGGGCCGCCTGACGGATACGCTGCTCGTTTTCTACCAGCGCGATGCGCACATGCCGGTCACCATGCTCACCAAAACCGGCGCCTGGCGCGACGGCGACCTCGGCTTCATTCATCAGTTTGAGCGCGAATTCGAGGCTGCGCATATCTCCGCATTGCGGCGGGATTTTCGCCCAAGCGAACATTGAGGCCTCTGGGCTTGGAATGTCCCAACCGGCACGGCCAAAGCTCTCGATCAAAACATCGCGGCGAGACTTATACGTCGCGCGGAACTCATCGACGCAGTCTTGCGGGCCGTCGAGCGCGGCGCAGGCGGCGACTTGGATGGGCGTGAACGCGCCATAATCAAGATAGGATTTGACCCGGCCGAGGGCGCCAATCAAGCGCTCATTGCCGGCAGCAAAGCCGATCCGCCAGCCGGCCATGGAATAAGTTTTCGACATCGTGGTGGTTTCGACCGCAATGTCCTTGGCGCCATTCACTTGCAGGATGGAGGGGGTCGGCTCCTCGAAATAGATCTCATTGTAAGCGAGATCTGAGAGGATATAGAGGTCGTGCTTTTTGGCCAGCGCAACCGCATCCTTGTAAAACTCGAGATCGCAGACATCGGCCGTCGGATTGGAGGGATAGCACAGCACCATCGCCGTTGGCGGCGGCACCGAATAGCGGATCGCTTTGCTGATCCCGGACAGGTATTCTTCCGGTGTCGGCGCTGGAATGGCGCGGATCGAGGCGCCGGCCATGATGAAGCCGAAATGGTGCAATGGATAAGATGGATCGGGCGCGAGGATGACATCGCCGGGCGCGGTGATCGCTTGCGCCAGATTGGCAAAGCCTTCTTTCGAGCCCAGCGTCACAATGACTTCGCGATTCTTGTCGAGTTTGACGTCGAAGCGACGCTGATAATAGTCGACCAAAGCGCGGCGCAGACCAGGAATGCCGCGCGAGGCTGAGTAGCCATGAACGTTCGGCTTGGCGGCGGTTTCGGCGAGCTTGGCAATCACGTGCGGCGGCGCCGGCATATCGGGATTGCCCATGCCAAGGTCAATTATGTCAGCGCCATTGGCGCGCAGCTCGGCTTTGCGGCGATTAACTTGTTCGAACACGTAAGGCGGCAAGCGCCGGATTTTGTGAAATTCTCCGCTCATGCTGCGGATCTCCATCTAGAAAATATTAGGTCAAATTTAGAGGCGGCCGCGGGGCACGTCGAAACGGGCTTTCAGGGCATCGACCTCGGCGTCGGTCATGAAATCGGGGGCGGGCAACCGCCCCTCAACCGCTCGCCGGACGTCCGCCGCCCAGGCTAAAATCGCCTCGGCGCTTTCCGTACTGGCCTGCGCCCGTGGGTCCGAATTGAACATTGCCAGGGCGGCCAATGTCTCTTCTTCAGACAAAGTCAGCTTAAGCAGCGGATCATAACCGGCCTGCAATTCTGGAACTGAACTTAAGTCCGGATAGCCTTCGCCGCGGAACTCAACTTTACGCGCTTCATACCAGTCCGGGGCCTGCGCGCGCATGGCCTGAACCTTCTCAATCGAACTCGTACAGCCCGATAAAAGAACAAAGGTTAGCAAAATAGCAGCGCGCATAAACAATTTCCTTCGCTGGACTCATAAATCCCAAAGCTGTTTAAGCCTATATAGGTTCGCATAGAATAGCGAGTGTCGGTCTGATGACCAAAAGTAGAAACTTTGATAATTTTGGGGCGAGCACGCTTCCAAATGCATTTTCAGATGTAAATCCTGAAGCCTTGCAAGCGATGGCCGGCAATTTAATGCAAGCCGTGCAAGAAGCCCAAGGCATGCTCGTCGACTCTGTCGGCAGCCTCAGTCTTGAGCCGCCATCGCCAGACCAACACGACCCGTTTGGCGGCCTCGAAGCGCAATTCAAACTTGGCGCTGCCCTCGCCCGCAATCCGGAAAAATCCGGGCATGCGATGATGACCCTGTTCCAAGGCTGGATGAACTTGTTCCAAGCCATGGCCAGCGGCACTGACTTGCCGAAAGATCGCCGCTTTGCCGACCCGGAATGGGAGGCCAATCCAGCCTTTAATTTCATGCGCCGAGCCTGGATGCTGAACGCGGAATGGCTGCAAGGCCTAGTCGACACAGTCGGCGATGATCTCGATGATGAGGCCAAGCAAAAAGCGCGCTTTTACCTCAGCCAATTCGTCGATGCGATGGCGCCGACCAATATGTTGGCGACCAATCCGGCGGCGCTGCGGGCAATGATTGAGAGCAATGGCGAAAGCGTCCTGAACGGCCTGCGCAATGCGCGCCAAGATTTGCAGCGCGGCGATGGCCGTCTGGCGATCTCACAAACCGACGAGACGGCATTTGAGATTGGCAAAAACGTCGCCACGGCGAAAGGCAAAGTCGTCTTCCGCAACAAATTGATTGAGATCATCCATTACAATCCGACGCGCAAAAAGGTGCGCGAGCGGCCAATGCTGATCTTCCCGCCTTGGATCAATAAATTCTACATTCTCGACTTACAGCCGGAGAATTCGATGATCCGCTGGCTGTTATCGAAACGGGTCAATACATTCGTTGTCTCTTGGCGCTCTGCAGATGATGAGACCAAGGATTTCACTTGGGACGATTATATCGAACAAG
This sequence comes from Pseudomonadota bacterium, assembly GCA_039822145.1. GTDB lineage: Bacteria > Pseudomonadota > Alphaproteobacteria > Caulobacterales > Hyphomonadaceae > Henriciella. The sequence goes on from JBCBMU010000010.1 coordinate 127,143, forward strand.
GCATTTTCGCCGCGGTCGATGCGGTCACCAAAGAGACCGGCGCAGACGAGATCAACACTGTCGGCTATTGCATTGGCGGCACGCTCTTAAGCTCAGCCCTCGCGCATATGGGCAAAACCGGCGACACGCGCATCGCGTCAGCGACTTACTTTGCCTCGCAGTCCGATTTCGATCTCGCGGGTGAGCTAAAAATCTTCACCGGCGAAGACGGCCTTCAGCAAACTGAAAAAGTCATTGAAGATCATAATGGCATCATGCCGGGTGAAATGATGGGCGAGACCTTTAATTGGCTCCGCCCGGCCGACTTGGTGTGGCGCTATGTTGTCGACAATTACATGATGGGCAAACAGCCGCGGCCATTTGATCTCCTCTATTGGAATGCTGACCAGACCAATATTCCAGGCCCGACTCACAAGACCTATTTGACCAAATTCTACAATCAGAACGCCCTCAGCCGCGGTAAGTTCAAAGTCTTTGGCGAGCCGGTCTCAATGGCTGACATCAAAATTCCGATATTTATCCAGGCCAGCCGGTCAGACCATATTTGCCCCTGGCATTCAATTTATAAAGGCGGCCAGAATTTTGGCGGGCCGGTGCGCTTCACGCTGGCCGGTTCAGGCCACATTGCCGGCGTCATCAATCACCCCGACGCGATGAAATATCAGCATTGGGTCAATGACGAGCTGCCGGATAATCCCGGACGTTGGATGGCCGATGCCGAAGAACTTCCAGGGTCCTGGTGGCCAAGCTGGTGGACCTGGCTGAAACCGTTATCCGGCGACAAAACCGATGCCATCGCGCCGCGCGAGCACAGCCTTGGCAATGCGCCGGGACAGTATGCGTCGCTCAAGCTGAAAGACATCGCCGCCGGCGCCAAACCGGCCGGGCCATATTCAGATGGCTCTGAACCGACCCCAGGCGTGCCAATGGCGAAAAAGAAAAAGCCAAGCTACCGCATGCCCGCAGGGTGGCGCCCGCGGGATTAGTCACCGCGCAGCCGCTTAGTTCATCAAACCCATTTCGTGCCGGTAGCGGCGGCGCAGGAGATCAATCGGTGCGAGCTCTCCGCTCTTGGCTTCTTCATAATGCCAATAGGTCCAGCCATTACACGCAGGTGCCTGTTGGACGAAAGCGCCAACGCGGTGGATTGAGCCGGAGGCATCACCCGTGGTCAGGCTGCCATCGATGCGGATCCGCGCATTGAAACGCTTCTTCGGGGACCACAAACGATCGCCGGGCTTGAGCCAGCCATTCTCGATCAGCGCGCCAAATGGGACGCGCGGAAGCGACTTTTTGCCTTTTTCGATTTCCAGCATGTCGCCTTCAATCGGCGTGATCGCTTTTAGGCGCGCCCGCGAGAGACGGACATAAGCGGGATCTTGCTCGATGCCGACAAAGGCGCGGCCAAGCTTTTTCGCCACCGCCGCTGTGGTGCCGGTGCCAGAGAACGGATCGAGGACGACATCGCCAGGTTTTGAACTCGCCAACAAGATACGTTGCAACAAGGCTTCAGGCTTTTGCGTCGGATGCGCCTTCTTGCCGTCATCGCCTTTTAGGCGTTCGCCACCAGCGCAGATCGGGATCAGCCAATCTGAACGCATTTGTTTGTCTTCATTGAACGTCTTGAGCGCGTCATAATTAAACGTGACTTTCGATTTGTCGGACTTGCCGGCCCAAATCATAGTCTCATGCGCGTTCTGGAAGCGCGTGCCTTTAAAGTTCGGCATGGGGTTGGATTTGCGCCAGATAATATCGTTCTGAATCCAGAACCCAGCATCTTGGAGCACGGTGCCGACGCGGAAAATATTGTGATAGGAGCCAATCACCCATATCGCGCCATTATCCTTCAAGACACGGCGACACTCAGAAAGCCATTGATGCGTGAACAAGTCATAGGCGTCGAAACTGTCAAACTGGTCCCAAGCATCAGTGACGCCGTCGACGATAGACTGATCCGGGCGGGTCAGGCCCGCGCCAAGCTGCAAGTTATACGGTGGATCTGCAAAGATGAGATCGACAGAATTGTCCGGCAGACGCGACAAGACGTCGACGCATTCACCTTCAATGATTGTGTTCTTATTGAGCTCCATGCCCGTGCTTCCCATCTCGAATCAGTTGCGAATCAGAAGCACCCCAAATCACCTGGTTCGGGTTGCTGATTCGTTAAGCGCTAAAACTGCCCCTCGAAAAATTCGTTTCGAAGTCGAAACTGACAGGATTCAATCCTGTGGACAAGTCTGTGAATATTTCGGGTGCGCCGAATTCGCTTGCGTTTCGTGACGCGTACGTCATGTTTCGAATATGAGCTCTTCACCCGATCGATTACCGCTGCCGCGGGTCCTGGCTTTTGCCAGCGTTGGTATGCCGCTCGCCGCAATTGGCCTGCCTATGGCTGTATTTGTTGCGCCTATGTACGCTGATCAATTGGGCCTTGGCACGACGACCGTCGGCTTGGTCTTTATGATTCTGCGCTTCTGGGACCTCGGCACTGACCCGGTAATGGGTTGGCTTGTTGACACACGACCGACCAAACGCGGCCGGATCAAACATTGGCTAGTGGCCAGTGTACCCGTCTTGATGCTCGGCGCCTTTTTCATGTTCATGCCCGCCGGCGAGACCGTGTCGCCGCCCTATTTGGTGATGTGGTTGATCGTCTTGTGGCTCGGCTTCACCATGCTGCAGACCCCGCACCAGTCCTGGGTGCCAATGATTACCACGGTCTATGATGAGCGCTCGCGCATGTTCATGTGGCGCGAGATTGTTTCGACCATGACGCTGTTGGCACTGCTCATCATCCCGACTCTATTGGCGCTGAATTACGGCTTTGATCGCCGCGCCCAAGTGATGGTGATGGGGATCATATTGATGATTGCCCTACCCGCCACAGTCGCGCTGGCCGTCGCCTTTGTCCCTGACCCGCCACCGGCCGAAGAAGCCAGCAAAATGGCGTTCAGTTGGTCCGCTATAAAAGTCGCTTTCCAAGATCCCAATATGGTCCGCATCTTGATGGTCGAGATCCTGGTTGGCATTGCCATCGCTGGCACTGGCGGCACATTCTTATTTGCGGCACAATGGGGCTTTGGCGTCACGGGCCTAGCGCCTGTCATCCTCATGGTCTTTTTCATTGCCGGCTTTGCCGCCATGCCGCTTTGGGTGCGACTGTCCGAGAGGACCGAGAAACACACCATATTCATGGTCACCTGTATCTGGTCGATTGTGACCTATCTCGTCTATTTGCCGCTCAGCGCAATGGGCGGCGGACCGGTCTATTTGCTGATCGCCGCGATTGTCTCGGGCGTTGGCTATGGCACGCCCTTCATTCTCGCCCGCTCCATGGTCGCTGATGTGATCGAGTCAGAACAGGTCAAAACCGGTGAGAACCGCTCAGGCATGTATTATTCCCTGATGTCAGGTTCGTATAAAACCGGGGCGAGTTTTGCGATTGGCATTCCCTATATCTTGCTGGGCGCATGGGTTGGGTTTGACCCGTCCGGCGAGAACAGCCCGGAAGTTGTGCGCGGCTTGATGTTGGTTTTTGTCGGCGTGCCCGTGGTCTCATATGCCCTCGCCGCTTGGGTCTTGCGCGGTTATCGCCTGACCCGGGCTGAGCAACAAGCCAATGCCGCCAAACTGGCTGAGCAGGCGGCGTCTTAGTCTATAATTCCATTCGATATTGATCGCCTTTTAACACCGGCGGCTGAAACAGGTCAGTGCGCAAAGGCGGGCGATGTGGGCGGAGGTCGAGCCGTTTCACCGTGCGGGAAAACCGCTGCGCAATCAGCTTCGCGTGCGGCCCGCCGCCAGCGCCGCGGGCAAACCATTCAGCGTCATAGTCTTTGCCGCCGCGCATATCCCGAAGCAAATTAATCACCCGCGCGGCGCGGTCAGGATAATGCTGCGCCAGCCATTCATGGAACAGGTCTTTAAGCTCATGCGGCAAGCGTAGCAGGACATAACCGGCGCCATCTGCGCCATGCTCTTTTGCTGTCTCAAGCAGGCTTTCAAGCTCCGCCTCGTTCAAGCTCGGGATGATTGGCGCTGCCATCACAGTGACCGGAATACCGGCCTCGCTCAAAGCTTTGACGGTCTCATAGCGTTTGTGCGGCGTCGCGGCGCGCGGTTCCATTAAGCGCGCCAGCTTGCGATCCTGCGTGGTGATTGAAACGCCGACACGGCATAGCTGTTTCTCTGCCATAGGCGCAATCAGGTCGAGATCGCGCTGGATCAGAGCCGATTTGGTCAGCAGCGACACGGGATGATTGTGGGCGCTCAGAATCTCCAAAAACCGACGGGTCAATTTTTGCTCGCGCTCGACCGGTTGATAGGCGTCTGTGTTTACGCCCAAGGCAATCGGCCGCGGCACATAACCCGGGCGTGACAATTCCTTGAGCAAAAGCTCCGGCCCATCTGGCTTGAAGAAGAGCTTGCTTTCAAAGTCCAAGCCCGCCGACAGGCCGTGATAGGCATGTGACGGCCGGGCAAAACAATAGACGCAGCCATGCTCGCACCCGCGATAAGGATTGATCGAGCGGTCGAAATGGATGTCCGGCGATTTGTTAAACGTGATGATTGTGCGCGGCGTTTCTTTGGTCAGCGTGGTTTCGAGCCGCCCGGCCTCTTCTTCAATCGTGCCCCAGCCATCATCCAGGCTTTCCCGGGTTTCACGCTCATAGCGCCCAACTTGGTTTGAAATTGCGCCACGGCCGCGGTGCTCAAAGCGCTCTTGCACTTTTACCACCGCGGCCCGGCCCACCCGGCCGTTTTTCTTGAGCTTTTGTCCCGTTCTCATAAGGGGGAGAAATCACGAGAACGAGAACAAATCAAGAACTAAAGCGAGATTTCCACAGAAAGCCGAATCCCAAATCCGAAGATAAACGCTCAATCCCAGCTTGCAATTATCCCTGTGTCTCAAACTTGAGAAACTGATTAAATTTGGAGCGTTCGCTTAGCAGTCTCAAAATCCCGCGCCCTCAAAATTGGCACCAGCGTTACAGACGCGGCCCGGCGATCGGGCGGCGACAAATACACATCTCAAGGGGACTTGGATGATGACCTATGCGCCACGCTCTTCTTCTGCTCCCGCTTTGCCTATTTATGACGGCCTGTTCTGGCGGCGGCGGGGATCCAGCCGCCCTGCCCGAACCGACAGACATGTCCGTGCCGCCGACGACGCCGTCTTCGAGCACTGCCGCGCCGATCATCGAAACCACTTCTATCGACGGTCGCGAGCGTGTCCCTTTACACGCTCAGCTCGCCACCTCCGGCGCAGATCAAACTACTATTAAATTCGCCCTGATGGATGGACCGAGCTGGTTACGGGTCGCTGAAAGCGGCGCCGTTTCAGGCACCCCAGATGGCAGCGCCGTCGGCACGCGTCAGATTACCGTCCAGGCGACCCATGGAACCGCCAGCGCGCAAGCGCAAATTAGCCTTGAAATTGCTTATGACCCGATTGAGGAAGCCCTGCGCCGCGGCGACCACACATTGATCATCGAGGAGAGCGAGACGACGCCCCCAGCTGTGCTGCTCGACTATATGCACCAAAACTCCGGCATCGCCGACGCAGATATGGCTGAAATCATGGCGGCGCTTGATTTCATTGTCAGCGGCATCGAGGGCAACACGCTCACCTATGATTTGAGCCTCTGCGCGAGCCGCCTAATTTGTGAGGAAAACCCAGCCTTCTCGACCGAAATCCATGACCGGCTGCAGCTTCTGAGAAACTGGGTGAAGGCCAAGGAGGCCGCTAAAATTGACCCCTTTGATGCGCCGAACGAGACCCGGTTGTTCGCGCTTCTATCGCTGACTAGCGATTATTATCGCAGCATGACGGACTATCCGATGCCGGTCGAAACGACCTCGACCCGCGACCTCATTCGCGCCCTCTTGGCCGAGATGACGGTTGTCACTTTTCGCAAAACTACCCCGGCCCAACCGGATCTTGGGACGTACAGTCGAAGTGATTTTAGACCGGGCTTAAACCGCGCAGCACAGGTGACATTGCTAAGCCGCCCACCGTTTAGGACCACTGGGGTTTATGCCTTCCCAGGAGAGACAGTGACTGTGACCCGCCTTGATGCGTCCACGCAACGCGCGCGCTTGCGGGTCAATTCTCTGCGCGATCAGTCAGGCGCACCGTTTCGCAACGCCCACGGCACCGGATACAATCGCCCGGTTTTCTTATCGTCTGCGCAAATGGAAATCAGGGCCGGAGAAACCTTGCAGTTCACCTCGCCTTATGGCGGGCCCATCCATGCTTATTTCGATACCGCGGATGAGACAATTGAGCTGCAATTTAGCAATGTCGGCCTTCATCCGGTGTGGCGCGGCCCCGAAGACAATGACGCCTTCATGTTCGCGCTCGCCGCCGATGAATATGATTGGGCAGAGCTCGTCACGCCGGATTTCGAAGTCCATTCTACGGCCGATAAAATGCGCCAAACCATGGCGCTCAGCTATTATGACACACCCGCAGATTTAGCCGATGCCACGCAGGTATATATGCGCCATTGGAGCCATTGGCTGGCAGGTATGGAGGGCGATGGCATTGATGACAATCCTGATTTGCAGACCTTTGCCAACACTCACGGCCTGACCATTTCCGAGGCCAATAGAGTCAAACATATGAATGCTGAACAATCGACCTGCGGTTGGGGCTGTTCGGGCAATCCTTATGATGCGTTCTGGAAGTTCGATCCCATTTTCTTAGGCGACCTACATGAGCTTGGTCACGGCTTAGAGTTTCGCAGCTGGCACCATTTCGAAGGCGGTGACGCGACCCATTCGACCACCAATATGTATGCCTTTCACGCTCAGTATCGCTATTATTCGGAGCATGGTCGATTGCCGACCGATTGTACTGGCCTGCCCCATAAGAGCCTGTTTGAGACAATCCAGAAGAGCCTCGTGCAGCCTGATCCCGGCGCCTATATGCGCGACCAGGACCTAACCGGTTGGACCCAGCAAAGTGCCATATTTGTCCAGGTGATAGCGGCCCTCCAAACGCAAGGCGTCTTCACGGATGGCTGGCTCTTTTGGCCACGATTTAACCTGATAACGCGGGAATATAGATCGACCAATTCTAACACCTGGAGCGCCAAGCGCACTGGTCTCGGCTTTGGCGACATGAGTTATGAAGCAGCGCACGCTTTGTCGCAAAACGATTGGCTTTTGATTGCTATGTCCTGGGCGGCGCAGCGTGACTTAACCGACTATCTCGAGATGTGGGGCTATACCTATTCGAGCGCTGCGTTGCAGCATCTTGCGGGGCTGAACCTGCCGCGCCTGGAGCCGGCCTATTATGCCATACCCACCAGCGGCGCATGTTTTGGTTTGGAGCATAGTGAACTGCCCTTAGACGGCGCGAGCGATTGGCCGCTCGGGCTTCTCAAACCGCAACCGCTGGCATTCGCATCTTATGATTTTATGCACACCCATAAGGACCAATGCCAACCGCCCGCCGAGGATTTGTCAGCCTTGGAAGCCTCATTTGGTCCGTGAGTGCGGGAGCGGTCAGCCGGAGTTAATTCGCCTTTCTTAGAGATTTACATTGATGGCGGGTCGCAAATCGCTCTATTCCAACACTTGATCCTACCCCTCAGATAACAAACAGGACCCTGGCAGCATGAGTTTAACGCCGCGCCGCGCGCAAGAGACCCGCTTTGTCGCCTTATAGTTCAGACAAAAGCACCGCCGCAAAACCGGCGACCACAGATATAGCGCCGCGTGCGTCTCTGTTTCGATTTACTGAAGATCGCCTACCCGTTGCGATTTTCCTGACGCTGTTTGCGGTGGATCTTTTGGTCTTCGCGGCGGTCTCGTCTTGGCCGCTTGTGCTCGCTTGGGCGGCGCTGTCGGTGCCGGCTAAAGTCTGTATCGCGGCATGGAACCATCATCACCAGCATGTCCCGTTTTTCCGCTCGACCCTTTGCAATCGATTGATCGAGATCGTGTTCGGACTGCAGACCGGCGCGGTCGCCAATGTTTGGGTCTTGCATCACAATCTCGGCCATCATGATCATTACATGGATCAGAGCAAAGACGAGTCGGCCTGGCGCGCGCCCGACGGGCGAGTGATGTCGGCCAATGAATATACCTGGAGGCTCGCCCTCACCGGCTATGTCTGCGCGATCAAGAATAGCGCTGAGCACCCAGGCATTCGCCAGACCTTTCTGCTCATGCTCACCCTACACGTCGCGCTTTTGGCGGCGCTTGTTTGGATCAATCCGTTCAATGCGACGGCGATCTTTATCATCCCAATGTTGATCAGTTTCGTGATGACCTGCCGACACACTTATGATCACCATGCGGGGTGTTCTGAGACCGATGAATATGCCGCCTCGAACAATATCGTGCATCGCTGGTACAATATCCTGACCGGCAATCTCGGCTATCACACGGCGCACCATTTGCGGCCCGGGCTGCATTGGTCAAAACTGCCTGCCTTTCATGCGCGGATCGCGGACAAGATCCCCGTCGCGAACTATCGCGGGCCTGGCTTGCCAATGTCATTGCTGCCGGGAACGCCGAAAATAGCGGCGCGCTAGGGGTTAGACCCATCTCCAAAACAGCACTGCGGCTTGGCCGGCTTTGCGTCAGGAGCAGGAGACGTTCTCTCAGTGTCTTCCTTGGGGCGATTTTAGGACGCTCAGTTTCGCCTGTTTCTAGCTTCGATCGCAAGCGCGAAAACCGCGATAATGATCGCCGTAACAAAGAGGACTAGCTTTAGGGGTGTGATGTAAGTTTTCAGCCAAAGAAGCGTGTCGTCACCGCTCAATACTGATACCTGTATGACCCCCTCGATGAGATCTGACGGAATGACGGCCATCGCGGGCATGACAAATACAGTGTGAAGTGTCCGTAAAACAATCCCAGCAAAAAGTGGCCCATAGGTCAGCGGATAGGCAACATCCAAAGTCGCTGTCATCCACGCATGCGCTGCGCGTTGTGCTTCACTCATTTCACCGATGTGCTGCTGGACCTTCTGCGGGTCACTCATCTCGTCAATGATAGTGAAATCCCATACCGCCATAACCACGCCAAAACAAATCGTTTCAACAATGAAAAGTCCAAAAAACACCCAAAGTGTCGTCGCCTTGGTCAAAAATCTTATCATGCAAATAACTTGGCACAGGCCTTTCTTTGAAAGAATAGCAAGCGTCTTACTTGGGGCGAATATAGGACGCTCGATTTTACACGACTGACGGGTGTTGTCAGATGTTGTGGCTGGCAATGCTTCGACGGGTTGAAGGTGTGGGCGTGCCCTTTACACGACGTTGCAGAGGTATCGGCTGTTTGTTCGAATGTGCGCCCCCCCATTCCTTTTCAATTCTCATCTAAAATATACTGGCTTGCCATTTCTAACGCTAAATCACGTCTCGCGATGAAAGCCTCGACAGTTGGCGGTGCTGAAATATCGGGTTGCACCCCATCACCTACGAAATCCGATCCATCAGGATAGGTATCGCGTTTTGTCGTGATGCGGGCTGTGCCCCCGCCAGGTAGGTAGAATCCAAGCGGCTGGCCCGTGCTACCGCCGCTCGCCTCTCCGATGATGGGACCGCGATCCATGACATCAAAAGCGACCAAGAAGTCTTCGGCGGCCGAGAATGTACCCGTGCCGGATAGGACCGCCACAGGCCCCGCATAATACTGCTCAGCATTTGGAGCGCGCGTATTGCCTGTGGATTCATAGCTATCCGTTGGATAACCCCACGCCCGAAAGGCGGGGCGATAGGTCATCGTTTTCCATGAGCTCACCGCAAAGCGCTCTTGGGTCAGTCTGGACAGGACATCATAACCATAATTGCTGCTGCCACCGCCATTGTTGCGCACATCGAAGATAATGCCATCGGCTTTCGATATCTCTTCGAAATTGTCGGCAAAGCCTTGCGAGGCCTCTGGGTTGCCGAAAGAGTTAAGCTCTACATAGGCAATGTTCTCCGGCAGCATTTTCCACCGGAAATTAGGGGCGTATGGCTCTCTGTCTGCCGTCAAGGTTTCCCATGTATCCCAATCGGGGCGACGCGATTGAACGGTGACGATATCCCCCGACTTCGTTTTGATGGTGACTTCGAGTGGACCCTCTGGCCCTTTGAGGAGGCGCCATGAATAGACGACGCTATCGATATAGGCCTTGTTTGAACCGCTGACATAGGGGCGATGTTCCCTATCGGCGAACGCTTGGATCGGTTGCCCGTCGACCGCAATAATTTCATCGCCGCGTGTGATGCCCGCGGCTTCAAACTCCTCGCCCGCAACATAATCGAGGATAAGCCGCTCTTCGATCCATTTATAATTAAAGGCAGGGACATTGGAGCGCCCGCGATTGAACTCTGAGACATTTGGAAAATAGACATTCGCGTGACCGTCCTCTAGCTTCGCAACGATCGCTTGGAGTAGCCGATAATATTCATATGTGCTTTCGCTGGCCATCACGCGTGGGATCATGGCGCGATACTCAGCGTCCCAATCGAGTTCGGGAACGAGATCAAAGTTTGCAAAATTGTATTTGGCCTCTGACCAGAGAAGAGACAGACCCGCTAGCTTGTCCTCAACGGGCAAGTTCTCTTCATACGTAGGTCGAGTAGAAACCGTGCCCCAACGTCTTTCCTCGATCGCGTTCGCCTGCGCAACGGTCTCTTCAATGGCGGCCCAACGCGCGGTTCCTCTCAAACTTTCGAGGTCTGTTTCCTGCTCCAGCGAATAGGTATTGATGTATCCAAGCGCGGCGGCCTGTTCCAATAAGTCCAGCGCCTTATCAGTGTAACCGTCGGCAAGTCCGTAAGCGCAAGCGGCGTTGTAGGCGGCTGTGCGGCGCTCCCATTTCGGGGCGTCTTCACGGTTTGCAATATCCTCGTAAAGGGCCCCAGCCTCGTCATAGACCCCCGATTGATATCGCTCATACGCTTGGGCTTGAACAACCTCTATAGAAGGGGCGACCTCTTGCGGGTTGGGAGCGCAAGCCGAAAGGCATAATGCGAGGCTGACGATAAAAGCGGAGGCAAGTTTCGGAGGTTTGAATGCCATGAGTGTCCTTTATGGTATGAGCGGCACAGGTCATTCGCCGTAATCAACAGGATTTTTCGGATTATCCCGGCCAGCCTTCCAAGTGTTCTGAAGCATTGCAAGCCTCAACACTAAATGGGTGTATCTTCGGTCGTTTCGCAGAACTTTAGAATGCGCTCTGCGAGACCGCAGCAAACATCGGAGGGCGTCACTTTGTTGAGGCTCCCGTAATAATGCGCAATCCAAACTGCGCCGCCCCCCTCCGAAAAGCCAACGCTGGCCCGACATGGGTGTGCGCCGAGGTTGGCAGTGAACCCTCATAAAAAAACGAGAGTCCTATTTAGGGCGTTTTACGCCGCTCGCTAACCTCCGCTTTGACACCCAAGAGCGCCCCTCAAAGCACCAGCTTTAAAGCCTTCGCAAATACGCTTGGCAAACCGTCCGCAGCGGATTCGATCGGCGTAGGAAACATCTCGCCGGGCGTCTCCTTTCGCCAGACGATGAGCGACAGAGAGAAATGCGTGAACACGTGGCGCACTTCACCAATCTCCTGCCAATTCCCCTGTGAGGGGAATTTTGGCGCCGCCGCAGCTTCCGTCCAGTCCGAAGTTGGCAAGCCCATCATGCCGCCCAACAGACCGCGGTCGGGGCGGCGTTCCGTTCGGACGCTGCCGTCGGCGCCGATCTCGACAAAGACATGCCCTTGCCGGTGAGGTTTCGCCGCCTTTTTCGGCTTGATGGGATAGCGCTCAGGTGCCCCTTCTCGCCGCCCTTCGCAAAAGCTCGCCAACGGGCAGAGCAAACAACTTGGCGATTTCGGCGTGCAAATCGTGGCGCCAAGATCCATCAAAGCTTCCGCAAACTCGGCCGGCCGATCCTCGGGCACCAAAGCCTCAACCATGGTTTTGAGCCGCTCTTTTTCTAACTTCCACCCCCCTTTTAGCGCCATCAAGCGGGCAAAGACGCGGTCGACATTGCCATCCACTGCGGCGGCGCGGCGACCAAACGCTAAAGCGGCGACGGCGCCAGCTGTATAAGGCCCAATGCCGGGTAGTTTGCGCAGTCCCTCGACTGTGTCTGGCCAGGCGCCCAAATCGGTCACGGCGCGGGCGCATTTCAAGAGATTACGGGCCCGAGCGTAATAGCCGAGCCCAGCCCACGCCGCCATCACATCTTCGTCTGCGGCCGCCGCCAATTCGACGACCGTCGGCCAGCGCTGCGTGAAGGCGAGATAATAGCGAGTGGCATGCGGCACAGTGGTTTGCTGCAGCATAATTTCCGCCAGCCAGACCCGATATGGGTCCGGTTGCACGCCGCGTGCTCGCGCCTGTGGACCAATCCGCCAGGGTAAGTCGCGCGCCGCGCTCGCATACCAATCGAGCAATTGGTCTGAAAGGTCTGCAAAGTGTAACTTTTCATCCATGTTCATGACGGGCAAACTGCTTCGAATGGTGAAACGATCAAGTCTCGACCCTTTGGAAGAAGCGCGCGCCCGCGTCAAACTTCGTTATGCGAAGACCAAGCCCGTCCATCCTGGACCGGGAACGATTGGCGTCGCAGCAATGCGCTTGACGCGCAAGAAATTGCCGCAAAAAGCCGCGACGCTGAGCCGATTAAAAGTCCAATGGACGGAAATTGTCGGGGAACAATTGGCGCGGCTTTGCCGGCCTGAAAAGCTGACCCCCGCCAAAGGCGGCCGTCGCCTGACGCTGATGGCCATCCCCGCTGCAGCAGGTCTGGTGCAACATCAGAGCGAGATTATCCGCCAACGCGTTTCGGTCGCGGCCGGCGGCGACATCACCGCAATCAAAATCCTGCAAGGTCATTTCGGCGCCGCAGCGAAGATCCGCAAACCGGCCCCGATGGCGCTGACCGCCGAGCAACGCGACGCCCTTTTGGCCAGCGCGCAAACAATTGAAGATAAAAAACTCCGTGCGGCAATTGTTGCGCTTGGCGAAGCCGTGTTAACGGCAGAGCCTGAAACTGAAGCAGAGTCGCCAGACCCGTCCCCACCTCTCCCGTTCTAGTCGCCTGAAAGGTCCTCCCATGATCCGATTTTCCCGCCGCACCGCATTTGCCGCATTTTCTGCGCTCGCTCTCGCCGCTTGCGGCGCTGGCGATACGAGCACAGCGCAAACCGCGGCAGATGAGTCCGGGAAACTCGCGCTGACCGATATGGTCCTGGGCAGTGAGGATGCGCCGATTACGGTCGTCGAATATGCCAGCTGGACCTGTCCGGCTTGCTTGCAATTCCACAATGACGTCATTCCGATGTTGAAAGCCGACTATGTCGAGGCTGGCCACGTTCGCTTCATTTTCCGGGAATTCCCGACCCCGCCGGCGAATATTTCTGTGGCTGGTTTTGCGATTGCCCGCTGCGCCGGCGAAGCCAATTATTATAGCGCCATAGACGACTTGTTCGCAGCCCAGACCAATATCCTAAACCTCGCCCGCTCCGGCGGCGATATTGTTGGCGCACTGCAAGGCTTGGCGGCTGAATATGGCATGGACGAAGACGGCTTCACGGCCTGCCTGGAAAATGACGACGTCACTTATGCGATCACAGAATCAGTGATGAAAGGCGACAGCCAAGGCGTCAATTCAACCCCGACGGTCTTCGTCGATGGCGAGAAATTACAAGGTTATGACTGGCGCACAGCGGATGGCATGAAAGCCATTCTCGACGCCAAATTGGGATTGCCCGAAAGCGCCGAAACGCCCGCCGAATAGGTTTCGTTTCGACTTCGCAACAGCGTTAACTTCTTGGCAACCAATCCGACTCAGATTGTTAAGGAAAGGTTATGAGCATGCTCCGTTCCACCCGTCGCGCCCTATTAGGCGCCTTTTCAGCCCTGGCCCTGGCCGCCTGTGGCTCCGCCAGCGATGATGGCAGCGCGAGCGATGGCAATACTGGCAGCAGCGATGCCATCGTGCTTCAGGACATCATTTTTGGCGATCCAGACGCACCTGTGACGTTGATCGAATATGCCAGCTGGACTTGCCCGGCTTGTCTCGACTTTCACAGCCGTATTCTGCCGACGATCAAAGCTGACTATATCGATACGGGTAAAGTCCGCATGGTGTTCCGCGAATTTCCGACGCCGCCCGCAAATGTTGCCGTGGCCGGATTTGCGCTGGCCCGATGCACCGCCGAGGAAGACTATTACGACATGCTCAATGAGCTGTTCATGCGCCAGGACGCGATCCTGACCTTGGCGCGCCAAGGTGGCCCGGTTGTCGAAGCGCTCAAACAAGTCGGCGCCAATCACGGCATTGAAACCGATGAGGCCTATGACGCTTGCCTTGCCGACAGCGCCAATTTGGACGCAATCAAAGCTTCCATCGCTGCGGCACGGAACAAAAACGTGTCAGCGACGCCAACGTTCTTTCTGAATGGCGAGATTATGGATGGCGGCGCGCGTGTGTCACCTGAAACCTTCGCAGCCGCGCTCGACGACGCCCTTGGCGAAACTGCGAGCGAATAAGGGGATGAGGGCTGCATGCAATTAAAAGAACTCCGCATTGCAGGCTTTAAGTCCTTCGTTGACCCTGAATCTGTTCCGATCCGTCCTGGCCTGACTGGGATTGTTGGCCCCAATGGCTGCGGCAAATCCAATCTGCTTGAAGCGATGCGTTGGGCCATGGGCGCCAATTCCGCCAAAGCCATGCGCGGCGGCGAGATGGATGACCTCATCTTCTCTGGCGCTGCAGGGCGACCGGCGCGCGAGCTCGCCGAGGTGACGCTGGTGCTCGACAACAGTGCCCGGACTGCGCCGCCAGAATTTAACAGCTCCGATACGCTCGAAGTGATGCGGCGGCTGAAGCGCGGCGCCGGGTCGAGCTATAAGCTCAATGGTCGCACCGTGCGCGGCAAAGACATCAAATTGCTGTTTGCTGATGCGTCGACGGGGGCCAATTCGCCCTCATTGGTCCGCCAGGGTCAGATTAGTGAGTTGATCGGGTCCAAACCGCAAAACCGGCGCCGGATTCTGGAAGAGGCCGCCGGCATTGCGGGCCTCAACACAAGGCGGCATGAGGCTGAGCTGAAACTGCGTGGTGCCGAGACCAATCTCGAGCGCTTGACCGAAGTCTCCGCTGAAGTTGAGCGCCAGCTCGAAAGCTTGAAACGACAAGCGCGCAAAGCCCGCAAATACAAAGAGCTAAGCGCCAAAATCACGGCACTCGACGCCTTCCTGGCGCATCTCAAATGGCACACAGCTAAAGAAGACCAGGAGACCGCGGCGGTATCGCTGGCGCGGGCGAAAACCGAGGTTGAACGCCTGACCCGCGAAGCCGCTGTCAGCGAGACCAAGCGTCTGCAAGCCAGCGAGGGGATCGGACCTTTGCGGACCGCAGAGGCGACTGCGTCTGGCAAGCTTGGACAATCCCGGATCGATCTCGCGCGGGTGGAAGCTGAGCGCAAATCCGCGGCCGATGTGCTAGCGGGGCTGGAGCGTGAAGCCACGCGCCTGGCCGAAGACATTCAACGCGAGCAGGCTCAGAAAGAAGAAGCTGAGCGCACACTGGCGGAGGCCAAGGAAGCGCTTGCCGCGCTGCCGGTCGAGAATGATACGACGAATAAAGAAAAAGAAGCGGACGCTGAACGGGTCTTAGCTGAGGCGAAAGCCGCGCTCGAAACGGCGCAAGCAGACGCTGACAAGACGCGCGAGGCGTTCTCGCAAAAACGGGCTGAAATCCAAGCGCTCGAAGCGAATGCGAATGCGCATCGCAGCCGAATGGAAAGCCTCGAGCAAGAAGTTCAGCATTTGCGCCGCACAGTAGAAGCCCTGCCGGACACGTCGGCGCTGACCAATGAGCTTGATGTCGCCCATGATGCTGAAGCGCAGGCAGAGGCCGAACATAAGGCCGCACAAGAGGCGCTTGAAGCGGCCGAACAAGCTGTGCTCGACAAGCAAGAAGCTGAACTCGCCGCCAAGGCGCCCGCCGATGAAGCTCAGGACGCCCTGCGAACGCTCGAAACTGAAATTGCAGGCCTCACCCGCCTTCTGCGCAAAGCGGATGGCCCGCAAAGTCCGCCAGTGGTCGAGCAAATGCGGACCCGGGACGGCTATGAAAAAGCTGTCGCCGCGGCGCTTGGCGATGATTTACAAGCCCCGACCGACCGCTCCGCCTCGATCTATTGGGCCGGCAGCAATGTGAAGACGCAAGCATTGCCAGGCTATGCCAAGCCGCTGACCGACTTTGTTGAAGCGCCGGGTGAATTGGCGGCGCGCTTGTCGCAATGCGGCGTGGTTTCGCGCAGTGAAGGTGAAGAGCTCGCGAGTGCGCTGAAACCGGGTCAGCGCCTGGTCACGTTGGATGGTCATTTGTGGCGGTGGGATGGCTTTACGCGGACCCCAGCGGCGCCTGTCGCGGCGGCGGAACGTTTGGCCCAACAAGCCCGTCTCGAAGCCGCTCAAGCGTCGCTCGGCCCGCAGCGTCAAACCGTCTCCGAGCTGCAAGCGGCTTATGCCCAAGTCCGCGGTGGACGCATTGGCGCTGAAGAAGATCTCAAACAATTCCGCCGCAACGTCCAAGACGCGGCACAGCGCCTGGATATGGCGCGGCGCAACTTGGCCAGCGCGACGCAACAAACCGATCGCGCGGGCTTGAAGGCCGACGCCGCAAAAGAAAATCTGGCGCGCGTCGAATCGGACTTCCATATCGCGCGCGAGGCCTATCAAACCGCAGCCAAGCCCGAAAACACGGATGTCTTGATCGAGCTTGAGCAGGCTGTCGAAGACTCCCGAGCGCGCCTCACCATCGCGCGCGAGCGCGAAACCGAATGCCGCGGACGCCTGACCGACCTGACCCGCAACCGTCAGCAGGCCATGGCCCGGCGGGACGCGCTTCAAAAAGACGTCGAGCGTTGGGATGGACGTTTGACCAGCTCAGCGGCGCGGGTCGAAAGCCTGATCAAACGCCGTGCTGAAGCGGCCAGCGAAGCCGGACAGGCCAAACAACGCCCGGAGCAGTTACAGGGTCAATTAGACGCCCTGGTGGCGCGCGTTGAGGCGCTTGAAACCGAACGTAAAACTGCCGCCGACGCTTTGGCCACTCGCGAGGCCGAAATCCGCGACGTTGAGGAAGCCGCCCGCTCCAGCAATAATCTGGCGATGAGCGCGCGTGAAACAATGGCGATTGCCAATGCCAAGCTCGAGAATGCGTCGGAGCGCCTCTCAGAGGCGTCTGAGATTGCGCAATCGCAATTCCAGCGTGCGCCGGAAGGCTTGCTCACCGTCGCCAAAGCGGGCCTTGATGAGGATGATATGGCGGCGCTCGACACCAAAGAAGCCGAACGTCAGCTCGATTTCCTGCGCCGCGACCGCGAAAATCTTGGCGGCGTCAATATGGAAGCCGAAGCGGAAGTTGAAGAGATTTCATCGCGTCTCGGTTCACAAGCCGAAGAGAAAGCGGATCTGACAGCCGCGATTGCGAAACTTCGCGAAGGCGTGGCAGCGCTCAACGAAGAAGGCCGGACCCGGCTTTTGGGAGCCTTTGACCAAGTCAATGAGCATTTCAAAACACTGTTCACGACCCTGTTCCGCGGCGGCGAAGCAGAGCTGCGTCTTGTTGACGCGGATGACCCGCTGGCGGCCGGTCTCGAAATCTTTGCACAGCCGCCGGGAAAACGTCTTGGCACGCTGTCGCTGATGTCAGGCGGCGAGCAAGCGTTGACCGCCACCGCGTTGATTTTCGCTGTGTTCTTATCGCGCCCATCGCCGATTTGTGTGCTCGACGAGGTCGATGCCCCATTGGATGACGCCAATGTTGATCGCTATTGCCGGATGCTCGATGAAATGCGTCAGCGGACCAATACGCGGTTTATTGTGATCACCCACAATCCAGTGACAATGAGCCGAATGGACCGCCTATTTGGCGTGACAATGCGTGAAAAAGGTGTGTCTAAGCTGGTTTCAGTCGATCTCGACACAGCCGAAGAACTGGTTGCGGCTGAGTAAAGCGAAAAGCGACTCACGACATGACCACTCCTGAGAACCAAGACTTAGCGGCCCGAATTGCCCGCGCCAAAAGCGCGCAGGACGATGTCGACAAAAAGAACCGCCAAGTCGAAGCTGCGGCCGGCGTCTCGGCCGGCGCCATGGCGCTGCGCTATGGGGCAGAGTTCGGAATGTCCGTATTTGTTGGGATTATGATCGGTATTGGCATTGATCATTTCCTCGGGACCAAGCCTTGGGGCCTTCTAATCATGCTGTGCTTTGGATTTGCGGCGGGTGTCTTGGGTGTTATTCGCGCCTACAAAGAGTTGACGGATGCCGCTAATCCGGCCATGAGCGCCGACAAAACGGGCACCAAACCTGAAGAATAGACACGTCGATGAATCACTTTTTCTACAACATTGCTGATCCCATGAAGCAGTTCGAGGTCCAGAAATGGTTCGAACTTCCGCGCTTCTTTGGCTACGACATCTCTTTCACCAATGCCGCCGGCTTCATGCTGCTGGGTGTGGTCTTGTGTCTGGCGCTGTTCGGCTATGCGGCCTCGCGCGGCAAGACGGTTCCAAACCGCCTGCAATCAATCGGTGAGATCGGCTATGGCTTCGTTGCGGACATGATTCGCGGCACGGCGGGCGAAGAGGGTCTGCGCTTCTTCCCATTCGTGTTTACGCTTTTCTTCTTCATCCTGTTCGCCAATCTGATCGGCATGTCGCCATATGCGTTCACAACGACCAGCCATTTGGTTGTCACCGGCGTTCTGGCACTGCTTGTCATCAGCATCGTGATTGTCTTCGGTCTGTGGAAGAATGGCCTGAAATTCTTTGGCCTCTTCGCGCCATCGCTTGGGGATATGCCAATCCTCGGTAAAATGGTCATCTATGCCATCCTCATTCCGATTGAGATCATTTCCTTCATTGCGCGTCCGCTGACCCTGGCGCTGCGTCTGTTCGCCAATATGCTCGCGGGACACATCCTGCTGAAGCTGTTTGCTGGCTTTGCTGTGACCGGCATTACCGCTGGCGGCATAGGCCTCGTGGTGGCGCCGCTCGCCTTCACAATGGGCGTGGCGCTGAACGCTCTCGAATTCCTTGTCGCAGGTCTGCAAGCCTATGTGTTTGCGATCCTGACCTGCGTCTATTTGAACGACGCCTTACACCCGTCGCACTAAGGAGCCTCTTCACTGCGGCTATATAGCCGTGCTGATTAAACTTGACGTGCCCTTGCGAACAGGCTTCACGGGGGCGCAAATCGAACGAAAGACTTCCCAAAGGAGATTCTCATGGAAGGCGATATCACTCTCGGTCTTAAATATGTCGGCGCAGGCCTTGCGACTCTCGGCATGATCGGTGCGGCCATTGGTGTGGGTAACATCTTCGGCTCATTCCTCGACGCCGCAATGCGTAACCCATCTGCTGCTCCACAGCAGACCGGTAACCTGTTCATCGGTATGGCGCTGTCAGAAGCGCTCGGCATTCTGGCCTTCCTGGTTTCGATCCTGATCCTGTTCGTGGTCTAACCACAAACACCCATTATCGAGACCTGTTAGGGACCTGAGACGCTATGTTTCCAATTCTCATTGCTGCGGAAGCTGCTGAAAAAGCGGCTTTCCCACCCTTTGACCCTTGGCACTTCCCCTCCCAGATTTTCTGGTTGGTGGTGCTGTTCGGGACCCTATATTTTGTCCTTTCTCGTTTCGTGTTGCCAAGCATTGGCAACACGCTCGAGCGCCGCGAAAGCACAATTGCCAGCGACTTAGATGAAGCCGCTCGCTTGAATGAAGAAGCGGTGGACGCCCAAAAAGCCGTTGAGGTTTCAATCGCGAAAGCGCACGGCAAAGCGCGTGAAACTGCCGACAAAGCCCGTGCTAAGATTGACAAAGACATCTCTAAAGAGACCGCCAAGGTTGACGCTGAGATCGACAAGAAGCTGGCCGAAGCTGAAACCCGGATCACCGCTCTGCGCACAGAAGCGATGAAGAGCGTTGAAGAAATTGCCAGCGATGCCGCCGCCAATGTCATTGGCAAATTTGGCAGCAAAGCTGGCAAAACCGATGTCTCAGCAGCGGTTAAATCAGCGCTTGGGGAAGGATAGTTTCAAATGCGTAGTCTTCTCCTACTCGCCCCATTTGCTTTGACCCCTCTGGCGCACGCCGCTGGCGACGAAAAAGTCGCCTGGTATGCTGACCCAACCACGGCAACCGCTTTTGCCGCTCTGGTGGTCTTCCTGATCATTGTCGGACTTGTTGGCGGTTTTAAAACGATTTTTGGCCTGCTCGACCAGCGCGCTGAAAATATCCAAAATCAAATCGACGAAGCTCGCGCACTGCGCGAAGAAGCCGCCAAATTGATGGCTGACGCGAAGAAGAAAGCCAAAGAGGCCGACGCAGCCGCAGATGACATCATTGCCCGTGCGAAAGCCGATGCGGACGCGATGATGAAACAAGCTCAGGCTGACCTCAAAGCGAAAGTCGCCCGCCGTGAAGCACAGGCAGAAGCCCGGATTTCCCGTGCTGAAGCGGATGCAGAAGCCGAAGTTCGCCGCGTCGCCGCCGATGCCGCGACCGAGGCCGCTCGCTCAATCCTGGCCGGCGCCAATGAAGCGGACGATTTATTCAATAAAGCCCTAGGCGAAATTGATCGCAGCTTGAATTAAGCCGCCGCGCAAACCAAAAATTTCAGAAAGCCCGCTCTCATCTTGAGCGGGTTTTTTATTTGCCGTGGGGCCGCTTCTCACGGCCAAAGACGGCTTTCATCATCCAATTAGGGGCGAAGCGTTCGACCCGCGGGTGGCGCTCTAGGATGCCTTCCATCCAACGCCGTCCCCACAGTGAATTCCGCCCCAATAAGACGACGCCTAGAATACCAATCGGTAGACCAATGGGCAAAAGCGGCGTGACAAAAGCAATCGGAATCGAGATCGCGATGAGCGCCAATCCAAGCAGCGCAAAAGCCTGGCGGACGAGCGTTCGCACGCTTTCACCAACCACACCGAGCGGGGCGGTCGCCGCGCCTTGCTTGAGGCGCTCTTTATCGAATGGGGAGGATCCGTCGGGCATGCTTCTCTAATATGGGTCTTCTGTGCACCGTTCCAACAAAATTTGACTGAATAATGACTCTGGCAAGGATCTTGAGATTTGCATACACACATTACGTTGAAATGACGTGAATTTCATTATGAAGTTTCGCGCAGAACACACTGGTGGACACGTGGGACAGCTCAAATCAATTCAAGTCCTGCGGGCGCTGGCTGCAATCGCGGTGATGTTTGCGCATTTGCACGGGATAGAATTGCGCCATTCTGAAAGCGCGCCCCTCATCGCATCTCCCTGGGTGAGCGGCGTCAGCGGCGTCGATCTATTTTTTGTGATTTCTGGCTTTGTGATGGTTTGGGTGACCCGCGACACGGCGGCAAGCCGGATCAACGCCGCCCGTTTCTTGTTTGCACGCGTGACCCGGATCTATCCCTTATGGTGGCTCTTTGCGGGCGCGATGAGCCTCTATTTCTATGTCACTTATGACGTGCCGTGGGATGCCGAAAGCCTCGCACCGCTCGGAGTCAGCGGACCAGAACATTTGTGGAAATCATTTTTACTGATCCCACATGACGCCTATCCAGTCCTCGTCCTCGGCTGGACCTTGATGCATGAGATGTATTTCTATCTCATTTTTACGTTGATCTTGTTATTGCCAGTGCGGTTTCGCAGCCTCGCCTTCTTGCTCTGGGCCGGGGTCATCGTCGCGGCGAGTGTCCTGCAGATGACCGGCTTTTATGCCAATAGTTTGATCAGCCTGGCGCTATTCCCGATGACACTCGAATTCCTTTTCGGGGTCGCCGCAGGCTATGCTCTCAAGCACGGATGGACTCAGTTGAAATGGCCAGCCTTGGCGCTCGGCCTGGTTTGGTTGATCGCCGCTATTGTCATTGTCGATTTTGAAAGGACCACATCCGGCTTACCGCTCCAACGCAGCTTAGCCTTTGGTCCGGCCTTCGCGCTCATCGTCTATGCTGTTGCCGCGCTCGAACAGACCACGCAATTGGCATCGCGCCTGCCCTCCTTGCTCGTCCGGATTGGCGATTGGAGCTACTCGCTCTATCTCGGGCATCTCTTAGTGCTCAGCGCCGTCGCCCGAGTCTTCTTCCAATATGCCGATACACCCGGCCCGTGGGACAATGTCGCCTTCCTGATCCTCGGCATTGCCGCCGCCTTGATCGTCGCTAGCCTGACCTATGAAGGGTTCGAAAAACCGCTCCTCACCGCCGCGCGAAAGCTTAGAACGGCCTGGTTCGATAAGCCCGCATCACCCGTAAAATAGGCCTATTCATAGTCGTGTTGTCTCAACATTCGCGTGGGTAATTGCCATAAGCGGGGACGCAGTCAAAGGATCCTAGTCTCTACGGGACTAGGCGATGCAAAACCTCAAATCAGTACAGGCGCTACGCGGGATTGCCGCGCTTCTGGTCTTTATGGGCCATCTCATAGCGATCGAAAAAATCCATGCGGGGCGCGCCGAACCACTCACTGAGTTTTGGGCGGCTGGTATATTTGGCGTCGATCTTTTCTTTGTCATTTCAGGCTTTGTCATTGTCTGGGTCGGCGCCGAGCTGCCGCAGACTTGGCGCGCTGCTTGCGCCTTCTCTCTGGCGCGGTTCGTTCGGATCTACCCAGTCTGGTGGCTGTTCGCAGCCACCGCAGCGATTGCGTATTGGCTAACCAATGGAGCGCCCTGGAATGTTGAGCGGATTAATGATTTAGGCTGGGAGCACTTGCTCCACTCCTTCTTATTATGGCCCCAGCCGACGCCGCCTGTGCTGAGCGTCGGGTGGACGCTCAGCCATGAAATGTATTTCTATATCGGCTTCGCCGTCTTGGTGTTTGCGGTGCCCGTGCGGCATCGGTTTAAAGCCTTCCTCGCTTGGAGCGGCGCCGTTCTTATCGGCGCTGCATTTGGTTTGAGCAGCGGCTTCGCGGGCAATCTGATTGAGCTCGCATTCTATCCCATGACATTGGAGTTTACGGCCGGTGGCTGTGTTGCGTTCGCGATCAAGTTGGGGATACGACGCGCCGCTTGGCTCAGTTTCACGCTTGGCAGTAGCGGCTATTTGGTCGGCTTTCTCAGCGCCGACGCCCTGACGATTGGGGTCCCAAATCTCGCGCTGGAATGGCAACGCACATTGGTCTTTGGCGCCAGCTCAGCGCTGATCGTCTATGGCGCGGTGGCGCTTGAGCTCCAGGATAGACTGCCCCGACTGCTGGTGCCGTCCACCTTGATCGCGATCGGCAATTGGAGCTATGCGCTCTATCTCTGCCATGTGCTGACCATCTCACTGAGCGGGCGGCTTGTTTATAGCTGGCTCGATCCTGCCCGGTCCGTGAGCGTCGGGATGTTTTCGCTCACTGCGATCGCCCTGAGCCTCGGCGTCGCGGCGGCGACTTATCATGCGTTTGAGCGCCCGCTCATAACCGAATTCAAACGCCGCCGAGCCTCATAGAGAAGGCTCGACGGCAATTGGGAAAGACTTATTCCGCCGCGAGCGCTTCCGGCGCGGGCGGCGTCCATTTCAAGATCGGCTTACGCGCCGCGCGGGTTTCATCAAGCCGCTTCTTCGGCGCCAGATAAGGCGCGCCTTTCATCGCTTCATCGCCTTCTGCGGCGCGGGCGGCAACGCCCGCCAGCGCGTCACAGAAGCGATCCAGCTCTTGCTTGCTCTCGGTCTCAGTCGGCTCAATCAGCATTGCACCATGCACCACGAGCGGGAAATACATGGTCATCGGGTGATAGCCTTCATCGATCAACGCTTTGGCAATGTCGATTGTCTCAATCCCATCGGCGGTGAACGCGTCCGAGAACAAGGCTTCGTGCATGCAATAGCCCTCGAAAGCGGGCGTCATCACGTTTTTGAGGCGCGCTTGCACATAATTGGCGTTGAGCACCGCATCCTCGGCAACTTGTTTCAGACCGTCGGCGCCATGGCTCAGCATATAGGTGAGCGCGCGGACGAACATGCCCATTTGGCCATGGAAGGCGACCATACGGCCAAAGGCTTCTGACGCTTCGCCTTCGGCGGCTTCGACCAAGTGGAAGCCATCTTCGTCTTTGACGACATAGGGCACCGGCGCGAACGGCGCGAGCGCGTCGGACAATACAGTCGGCCCAGAGCCTGGGCCGCCGCCGCCATGCGGGGTCGAGAAGGTCTTGTGCAGATTGATATGCATCGCATCAACGCCGAGATCACCAGGGCGTACACGTCCGACAATCGCGTTGAAATTGGCGCCATCGCAATAGAAATAGCCGCCCGCCGCGTGGATCAGATCGGCAATCTCTTTGATATCGGTTTCGAACAGGCCGCACGTATTGGGATTGGTCAGCATGATCCCAGCAATATCGTCGGTGGTCTCGAGCTTTCCGCGCAGATCCGCCATGTCGACGCGGCCGCGCGCATCGGCAGCGATCTCATCCACGATGAAGCCGCACTGGATCGCGGTCGCAGGGTTGGTACCGTGCGCTGAGGCTGGCACCAGGACGCGTTTACGGGTCTCGCCATCACCGCGAGCGATTAGCGCCTGGCGAATAGCTAGCATGCCGCAAAGCTCGCCATGCGCCCCAGCTTTTGGGCTCATCGCCACGGCTGGCATGCCGGTGAGGGTCTTCAGCCAGGTCGCCAGCTCATCGATGAGCTCCAGCGCGCCTTGGACGGTGCCTTGCGGCTGCATTGGGTGCACATCGGCAAAGCCGGCCATGCGCGCGGCTTTCTCGTTCAGCCGCGGATTGTGCTTCATCGTGCACGATCCGAGCGGGAAGAGACCGAGATCAATGGCATAATTTTTCTGGCTGAGGCGCATATAATGGCGCACCGCTTCCGGCTCTGACAGGCCTGGCAGGCTGGTATCGTCTTTCCGCGTGACACCGCCGAGGCGGTTCTTGCTGCCTTTTGGCTGTGGCAAATCCACACCAGTTTTGTCCCAAGACCCGACTTCGAAAATCAAGTCTTCATGTTGCTGAAGGCCTTTCGAACCCGAGATCGTCGATCCGGCTGGCGCGATGACGGAGACCGGCGCTGTGGGGCGCCCTGTTGATTGCATACCCATTAGATCACCTCCTTCAGCGCTGCCGCATAGGCCGCGATATCGTCTTGTGTTGTGCACTCCGTCGCCGCGGCGAGGATGACATTGCCCATACCCGCCTCTGGCAACATCCGGCTGACGCGAACGCCGCCAAGGACGCCGCGCTCATCCAGCATGGCCAGGACCGCTTCGGCATCAACCGGCGTTTCAAACGCGAACTCGTTGAAAAAGCGCGGGGTCAGAATGGTGACGCCCGGGACCGCTTCCAATGCATCGGCAAGATCGCACGCGGCTTCATGATTGAGCTCGGCCAATTGCTTAAAGCCGGTGCCGCCGAGCAAGGTCATGTGCGCGGTGAAGGCTAAGGCGCAAAGGCCGGAATTTGTACAAATATTTGACGTCGCTTTGTCCCGTCGAATGTGCTGTTCGCGGGTCGAAAGGGTAAGCACGAAGCCGCGCTCACCATCGGTATCGACCGTCTCACCGCACAGGCGCCCAGGCATTTGCCGGACCAGCTTTTGCGTGCAGGCGAAAAGGCCAACATAAGGCCCGCCAAAGTTGAGTGAGTTGCCAATCGACTGGCCTTCGCCAACCGCGATGTCGGCTCCCATCTCTCCAGGCGGCGTCACCAAGCCGAGGGAGACGGCTTCAGTGAATACGCTGACGAGCAGGGCTTTTTTCTCGTGCGCGGCGTCGGCGACCGGCGACAGATCGGTGACTGTGCCGAACACGTTGGGCGACTGGCCAATGACACAAGCGGTGGCCTCGTCGATATGCTCTACCAGCTCAAGTTCGCCATCAATCGCCGGCGCAAGTTCAATCACTTCAATGCCCTGGGCCTCACATAAGAGGCGCGTCGCGGCGGCATAATGCGGATGCAGGCCGCCCGACAGCACGACTTTTTTCCGGCGCGTGACGCGGCACGCCATGACCGCCGCCTCGGCGCAGGCCGTGGAGCCGTCATACATGCTGGCATTGGCGACATCCATCGCCGTCATCGCCGCGACTTGGGTTTGGAACTCAAACAATGTCTGCAGCGTACCCTGCGCGATCTCAGGCTGGTACGGCGTATACGTGGTGAGGAATTCAGAGCGCTGGATGATCATATCGACGCTGGCCGGGACATGGTGCTTATACGCCCCTGCCCCGACAAAGAACGGCCCTTCGCTGGCGGTGCGGTTCTTAGCCGCGAGGCCCGCCATATGCCGCTCGACGGCGAGTTCGCCTTGATGATGCGGCAAGCCTTGGATCTGTCCATCAAGGCGGGCACTTTGCGGCACGTCATGATAAAACTCATCGACCGACGCGGCGCCGATCGTGTTCAGCATCGCCGCACGATCGTCTGGGGTCAGGGGCAAATATCTCATGTTCGGGTCTCCAGGGTCATTTGATTGGCCAGGCGTTCGGCCTTGGCATCGTGTTTCATCAGGTCAGACACCACGCCTGCCCGGTCGGTTTCTGTTTTATTCTGGCTGAGCTTGCGCACGCCTTGCAGCGCCGCGACCTCAATCTCAAAGGCGACAATCGCTTGGGCGAGTTTGTTGATGTACGCCTCTGGCGCATCGGTAAGCGCCCAAGGCGTGTCCCGCTCGGCTTCCATTTGATCGGAAAGCGCAGCAACGCTGCCGCGAATATCTGTCAGCTCAGTTTTGAAGCTTAGGCGCCCGCGCGCTTCGGCGGCAATATAGTTCCAAGTCGGGACGACTTTGCCATGCGCGGCTTTCGACGGATAGGCCGACGCAGACACATAGGCATCGCCAGCGCGAAAAACCGCTGTGACCGGCGGCGTCTCGTTCTGCAGCGCCGCCCAAAACGCATTGGTCCGTGCGACATGGCCGATTAGCTTGCGCCCGTCCGCGCTCCACACAAGCGGCACGACGGCCACAATGGGACCGTCCGGTCCGTTCGCGGCAAGCGTCGCTAGCGGGCTTTGCACGATGATCTCGCGCGCCGCATCGGCGTCTGTGTGGAAGATCGAAGACGGATGCATAGGCTTAGAGTCCCTCGCAATAAGTCTGGTACGCGGCAGCGTCCATCAGGCCGTCTAGCTCGCCTTTGTCAGACAGTTTGATTTTACAGAACCAGCCATTGCCTTCTGGATCTTCGTTCACAGTCTCTGGGGCATCGGCGAGCTCGCCATTGCCTTCTGTGACTTCGCCCGCCACGGGCGCATAGACGTCTGAGGCGGCCTTGACGCTTTCGACCACGGCCATGTCATCGCCTTTGCCAAAGCTGACGCCTGCCTCGGGGACTTCGACAAAGACAACGTCGCCAAGCTGTTCCGCGGCATATTTGGTAATCCCGACCGTGCCGGTATCACCGTCGACGGCGATCCATTCATGGTCTTCTGTAAAATAAGTGCTCATCTCTCACCCCGTTAGCGTTTGTAATTTGGTTGAACGAATGGCAGCGCGCAGACTTCTGCTGCGCGGGCTTTGCCGCGGACCATCAGGTCAATCCGGGTGCCCGGCGCGGTTAAGTCGCCGCGGACATAGCCCATGGCGACCGGGCGATCGACGCTCGGTCCAAACCCGCCAGACGTGACGACGCCGACGCGCGCGCCATCGACATGGATTTCTGTGCCCTCACGCGCGGGCGCGCGTTCTAAAGGTTGAATGCCGACGCGCTTTTCCGCCGGGCCATCTTTGAACGCTTTGAGAATCCGCGCGGCGCCGGGGAAATCCGCGCGCTCGCGGCGGGATTTCTGGATCACCCAGCCTAGATCGGCTTCAATCGGGTCGCGGCTCGCATCCATATCATGGCCGTACAAGCAGAGCCCGGCTTCAAGGCGCAAACTGTCCCGTGCGCCAAGGCCAATTGGTTTGACCCGCGGGTCGGCGAGCAGGTCTTTGACGATGCCGAGCCCATAAGCATTGTTTGGCAGCAGCAACTCATAGCCATCTTCGCCGGTATAGCCGGACCGCGACACCATGATTTTCTCGTCGCCCTTTTGCAAATAGGCGCAGCGCATGAACGTGAGTTCCGCCGCTTCGGGATAATGCTCGGCCAACACAGCCTCGGCTTTCGGCCCTTGCAGCGCGATGAGCATCCGGTCGTCGGCTTTTTGCAGCATGGCGACGTCGCTGAGCTGGTCTTCCATCAGCGCCCAGTCCTGCGCTTTCACGGCGCCATTGACGACAATATAGAGCATGCCATCAATCCCAGGCATGCGGGTGATGATCAGGTCATCGAGAATGCCGCCTTCATCATTCAACAAGACTGAGAGACGTCCCTGGCCGGGTTTGAGGATGGCAATATTGCTCGGCACCAAGCGCTCAATCGCGGCGGCGATTTTGTCATGCGCGCCGTCCTCGCCCATGCCCTCTTTTAAGAACAAAAAGCAGGGGCCCATATGCGAGACATCGAACAAGCCGGCGTGTTCGCGCGTCCATAAATGCTCAGGCTTCACGCCTTCGAACTGGACCGGCATGTCATAGCCTGCAAACGGCACCATTTTACCGCCCTGCTCGACATGCAGGTCGTAAAGCGGCGTTCGCCTCAGCGTTTCATTTATTGGGTCGGCCAATGGCGGCGCCTTCCAAAGCAGGACAGGTCACGCACGAAGCGGATCTGTGCTGCCCCCGCTGTCTTGGCGCCTGAGAGATTCCGCCCTTCGACTTCGCTCAGGATGAGCGCAAGTCGGGGACTTGCTCCTTCGGCGAGGCTGCCGCAATGTGCGCGCCTCTTTCCAGCGTGTTGAACCCGTTCCGGTCCTTTTGCCTGAGCGTTTCCGGGGCGGTTGCGCCTTCGGCGATCGGAAGTTCGATTCTCTCCCGGAACGGATTTGTTGAGCTCTAGCTAGTCTGAATCAAACACTGCGACAAGATAAATGTCAGCGCCAGTGCTGCGACCTAGTCGACGAGGGTCAGGGCGGACAATTGACTGGCAATCGCTGCATAAGCATCGAGCAGTTCCTGCCCATTGCTAGCATCAAAGAAGCGCTCTGAGGTGCCGGCACAGTCTTCCAGCGTCGCTTTCGCAGAGCTCGGCGCTTGAAAAGCGACCGAATAGACCAGAACGTCTTCATCGCGCATCTCATCACACATCTTACGGGCTTGCTGGTTGCTATTGCCATGCGCCCATTCATAGGCGGTGTTGAACTGGCCGTCTGTCATCAGAATGACGGCTTTGACCGTATCCGGATCCGTATATCCACGGGGCTCAGACGCGCTTGGCCAAATTGAATCCCATTCTGGAGCGATCAAGTACCAAGACCAAGCAATCCCCAAATGCCCGGCCGTCCAGCCACCCGCGTTGAGTTTGTTAATCTCAGTTTCGAACAGGGTGAGGTTATTGGTCAGCGGCAAAAGGCTGGAGGTTGGGCAAGATGAGGCATCGTCGCCGACCCACTTTGCCAGGCCTGGCTCATCATCTTTCCAAGCGGCGATGCCGACCCGTTCCGATACGCAGACTTTTTCCAGTCCATCGCCATCGGCGTCATCATCCCAATCGCGGCCAAGCGCGAGATTGCCATATTGGCCAGCATTCACAGAGGTTGCATAGCTGACAAAAGAGACGCGGACGCGGTCGCCGGCTCCCGGAGTGATCAGCGTGTTCGCGGCATTAATTGCAGCGGATTTTAAGTCGATCAGTTTCTGGCCGCCCATTGAGCCCGATACGTCCAGCATTAAAGCGAGGTCGAGCTTGGTGACATTGGCGCGCGCGGTGGCGGCGGTCGAAACGCTCATCGTCTCTGGCGATAAAGACTCGCCGAACATTGTATTAACCGCGCAGGTCGAGGCGACATTCACTGTACTGTTGGTGCGATCAATAGTGATCGTCGCATTTCCGCAAGCGACATCATTATGCATCGTTCCGAGATTGCCCTGGAAGGCGTTTTGAGCAATCGGTTCGATCTCCGCATCCGTCTTGGAAGCATCTTCCAATCCGCGCGCGCCAGCGAGAGAGGCGGCATCAATTGCCGCTTGCAAGTGTCGGTCGGCGGAGATTTGCCGGGAATTATCAACGGCGAATGCCGCCACCAAAAGGATTGGAATGAGCACCAGGCTGAACAGCATGATGGCATTGCCACTGGTATCGCTCGTCCACGAATTTCGAGTTTGATCAACCACGCGTCTGTCCCCTGCGCTTTAATCCGGCACACCTGCCGTTTCCGCGCGTAAGGGCTGCAAGATTGAGGCCAAAGGAAGGGCTCAGACATCGACATGCGCAGCCTCTATTCGGTCAACCGCGCGCCAATAAACCTATTGGCGATGTCTTGATACACCGCATCCAATTCGGCGCCCGTATCCGCCTCGAAATAATGATCCGGGCTGGAGGCGCAGTATTTAAGCATCTCTTTCGGAATCCGATGCGCAACTTTAAACGCAATCGCATAGACAGACATGCCAGCGGCATTCATCGTGTCGCAGACAAGGCCTGCCTGTTCCATTGAGGAGGCGCCCGCAAACCAATCGCTGAACATACCATCCGATAGGATAATCACGGCCTTTTCGGTGAACCCATCATGATCGTGCGGCACCGAGGACCGGTCAGGATGAATGCTGAGCGACGTCGGACTCGGCGGGCGTGTCCATATTGACGCCCATTCCGGCGAAATCAAATAGCCGGCCCAAGCGACCCCGATATGCCCCGCCGTACCGCCGCCCGCAACTAAGTCGTCAACGGCGTCTTTGAACGCGTCAGCATCGGACGTCAGTGGGTAAATTCCGATTTCGTCTGCGCACGTCGCGCCTGGAACATCGCCAACCCATTGGCCCGCTCTTGGCGGCGCCAACTCATACGCCATAGGGCCTATACGTTCGGTCACACAAACGCGGTCCAATCCATCTGCGTCGCTATCATCATGGCGCGGTTTGCCTTGTGCGAGATTGCCGTAGACGCCGGCATTCACCGAGTTGGAAAAGGCCGCAAAAGACAACCGCGTTGCGCCGCCTGTGAGCGGATTGATCAAAACGTCGGTCATGTTCTCAACCGCCGTTTTGACACTGTTCAGGCGCCCGCCATTGGCCATGGATCCTGAGATGTCTATGGCCAGTGCAATATCGGCTTGTGTCATGCTGCCTTTGGCATTGGCGCGCGGTCTGACGACCAATTGGCTGTGTCCGGAAATACCAACGCCGAAAGTCGTCGGTGTTGTGCATTCGCCTTCGACCGTGACAGTATGAGCAGAGCGATCAATAAAGACCTTTGGCCCGCCGCAGCTCGCGTCGTCCGGCGCCGAGACGAGATTAGCATTATAGCTGTCTGTCACCAAGGTGCGTAAATCGTCATCGTTTAAGCTGAGATCGAAGATCGAGCGGGCACCGGCTAAAACCGAGACATCGGCGGCATATTGCGCATGCTGTTTGAGGTTCACGTGGCGCTGGTTATCAATCGAAAAGCCAGCGACAGCCATAATCGGGAGGGACATGATTGCGAAGGCAATCGTGACATTAGCGCGTTCATTCTGAACGTCATTTTCAAGACGGGTTCTCACGTACTTTCTCCATCTGCCATTCCTTGCGAAACGGCGCTTGGCCCCTAGTACCTGAGACTTGGGGCTAAGCAGGCGGCGCTAAGAGACTTCTGCCAGTTTGGAGAAAATTTGATCGAAATTTGCTGCAATCGCACTGAGAGGGGCTGATCCCCCAGTGTTTACAGGGGGATCAGCCCTTTCAAAATTTTCTAAGAAATTTCATCTGCGTTTTGGGGAAGTTTATTCAAAACTGCTTTGAGTTGAGGTTGTTCCCCTCCAGCTCGGCCGAAGGACTTCCCTTTCAGCCGCTCAAGCCGGATGACTATTCGACAATTCCAATGCCTAAAAAGTCGCGCGCGATCTCTTCATAGATGGTTGTAAGCTGGCCCGACGCACTGGTCGTGAAGACCCGATCGGGATCACCTGTACAGTCTTCTAGCAAGCTCTCAGCTTCTGAAAGAACATCCAGTCCGACCGCATAGATCTGTATACCTTCTGCCCTCATATTGGCGCAAAGCTGGCGCGAGGCAGCGGCCACACTATCCGTCTGCGTCGTGTAATTGTAGCTAAAAAACGGGTGGCGGAAGCCTTGCTGAAAAACGCCGTCTGTCATCAGGATGGCGATCTTTGGGTGTTGCGGGTCATTATATGGGTGTGGATCTGAGCCACTCTCGCCGCCAAAAATCGGATCCGTCCAAATGCCGCTCCATTGCGGAGAGATCAGGTACCAAGACCAAGCAATACCCATATGTCCCGAGGTTTCCCCGCCAAAGCGATTGGCGATGCTCGAACTTGAGAGCCCGTCAATCGCCGTCTTGACGGCGCTGAGATCATCGTCGAGCGGATGTACCGGAGAATCCGGACAAGAGCTGATTGAAGCATAATAAGGATCGCCCGTCGCGCGATACAAATCTCCCGCTTCAGTCACAGACAAAGGTCTCCCAACGGGGTCGCCGAGATGCGGTGCGGCATCGGTAAACGCCGCAGGCCCGACGCGCTCCGTGACGCAAACCCGCTCTAGAGTTCGAAATGGATTGGCGCGATTGTCAGCTTCAGGATCGTAGCCGGTAGCGCGGTTTGACGCCTTGTTGCCGAAATCACCGGCATTCACGCCGGTTGCGAACGGCGCGATGGCGATCCGGCCACGGGGGCCAGGCTGACTTCCGATGACGATTTCAGCCGCGCGTTTGCCCGCCGCTTTCAAATCTGCAAGATCACTCGCACTCATCGATTGAGACAAGTCAAACATCATGACGACATCGGCTGCACTATGTATAGCGGCAGACGTCGATGCGATTGCGACACTTACCTCACTCAACCCCAAAACCCCGACCCCAAGCATGGTTGGGATTTTGCACGTCGCCGTCACGTTCACGGTCAATTCCGCTGAGCTCACAGCGACTGGATTGAGCGTGCAGGTCGCATTCTCCTGCATCGTGTCGAGATTAGACTTAAAGGTTTCAGTCGCGGCCGCTGTCGCCTCTCCGTCGGAGAAATTGGCAATAAAAGCCTTCGCCCCCGCCAGCGAAGCCGCATCAGCGGCATTTTGCAAATGGTTTTTTAAATTCACTTGCCGCGAAAAATCGATCGCGAAGCCTGACACCGCCAAGATTGGCACGAGCATCAGCGCAAACACAATAGCGGTTTGACCGC
Source organism: Pseudomonadota bacterium (assembly GCA_039822145.1). Classification (GTDB taxonomy): domain Bacteria; phylum Pseudomonadota; class Alphaproteobacteria; order Caulobacterales; family Hyphomonadaceae; genus Henriciella. The sequence continues at coordinate 160,243 of JBCBMU010000010.1, forward strand.
TCAAATCGGGCGCCCAAGGGCGAAGTTTATTGGTAATCACGTACCGGCTCCCTCATGCGCTTCTGCTGAAGTCGCAATGTGCCCCTAGTACGTTGGAGCCAAAGGTAGCCGAGTGATTTTAAGGGTTTGGTCGCACCGAGCGGGAAATTGAAGCTCCGCTATTTACGATTGCCCCTTCCCATAAAGCCAAATAAGTGCCCCGCCACTTTGCGCATCTGAATTTCCTCGCTGCCCTCGGTAATTCGGTACCGTCTATGGTGGCGATAGATGTGTTCAAACGGCTTATGACGCGAATATCCGAGGCCGCCATGGACCTGCATCGCGCGGTCGGCTGCGTTGCAGCATAAGCGATTTGCGCGATAATTACACATTGAGACTTTGTCAGACAGACGCTGCGCCACTTCTGGCTTGGTCATTTGGTCCATTTCCCAGGCGGTCTTGAAGATCAATAGTCGCAGCATCTCAGCCTCGCTGGCGAGCTCGACCAATGGAAATTGGATGGCTTGGTTAACCGCCAAAGCTTTGCCGAAAGGTTTTCTTTCCTGGGCGTATTTCACGCTTTCATCAATGCAGTAAAGCGCCGCGCCGACAGAGCTCGCGGCTTGCCGAATACGATTCTCATGGACGAAGTGCTGAGCCAGTGCGAGGCCGCCCTCAGCCGGCCCGAATAAGGCGCTTTCTGGCACCCAAATATCCGTCAATGAGACCCTTGGGTGATCCGTCGGCATATTGAAGGTCCAGAGATATTCTTCGATTTTCACCCCAGGATCATCGGCAGGCACCAGAAGACAGCTAATTCCGCGGGCATCGCCATCATCACCACTGGTGCGGGCGAAACACATCATATGGGTGGCGACATGCATGCCTGTCGTCCACATTTTTTCGCCATTGATTAGCCAGCCATCGACGCCATCGCGCGTCTCACGCACAGCAACCGTATCCATATGAGTCGCGTCCGAGCCATGCTCAGGTTCGGTCAGGCCGAACGTGGCGATGAATTTCCCATCGAGCGCATCTTGGATCAGATGTTTCTGCTCAGGCCGGGCAAAATCCCGCAACATGAGAATTTGTGGATAATTGGCGACGATCGAGTGCTCATTCTGAAGATCATTGTGCAGGCCGAGGCCTTTGCGAGCCAAATGTTCGCGAATAATCGCCATGGCCAAGTTTGAGCCATCCTGCCCGCCATATTCAGAGGGCAGCGCAAAGCGAAAGTGACCGGCTTTGTCGGCCTTGCGTTTGGCCTCGCGAAGCAGCGCTTCCCATTCCGGACGTGGCAAGCCGCCGCCTTCAAAATCCGTACGTGCCCATTCGCGGCGATGGTCAAAGAAGCGAATATTGTCGTCGGCTTGTTCTAAGGGTTTGATTTCAGCTTCGATGAAATCGTCCAACACGGTCAAATAATCCGCGATGTCTTGGGGGATGTTAAAATCCATAAGCGCCTCTCCTCCTGCCCTCAGGCAAATATCCTCAATCCCAATTGAGGATAAATAAGGTGGCGCCGCCGACAATCGCCTTCGTAGCGTCAATCCAGTTGATCGGAGAATCGCCCTTGCTGACGGGCCTTGTCAGCATATTTCGCAGATGCAGCACATTTTGTGCGCGCTGAACGATTGACTTATTGTTCAGTAATTATATGTTGGTCCTGTCAGATGAAAACATCGACACAGGTTTTATACCGCTCACAAATGAAAAGGTTTCCTCCTATGATCCGTACCCTCACTGCTACCGCCGCTGCTGTCGCTTTCGCTGGAACAGCGTTCGCCGGCACGGCCTTCACTGCCAAGCTCGAAACGCCCGTCGCAAAAGCAGAGAAAGTCGTTGCAGCTAAAGCGCTTTGGAACTGCGCTGATGACACGTGCAAAGCCACCCTCGACCGTAAAACGGTCCGCGTCAGCACGTGCAAAAAAGTCGTCAAGGAAGTTGGTAAACTGGCTGAATTCTCAAATAGCGATGAGTCGCTCTCTGATGCCGACCTTGAGCGCTGCAACGCTGTCGCAAAATCATAACTGAATTATTCACCTCACTCCTCCTCAAAGAGCCGCATCTTCGGAAGCGGCTCTCTTTTTTTGTGCGCAGCACTTAAAAATTTGACGGAGGCGTCACGAAAATTATTCGCAATTGCCGCCTGTCCTGACTAAGTTCGCCGCAACAATAGATATGAGGAGGATTAGTTATGACCCTTGATTTCGTACGTACACCGGATGACCGTTTCGACGGATTGCCTGATTTTCCGTTCGTTCCGAATTACGTTGACACCCTTTCGGGCTATGAAGGCTTACGCGTCCATTATCTCGATGAAGGCCCAAAGGACGCCGACCGGACATTTTTGTGCCTGCACGGACAGCCGACCTGGTCTTTCCTGTACCGAAAAATGATCCCGGTCTTCGTCGCCAGTGGCGCGCGCGTGATTTGCCCAGATTGGCTTGGATTTGGCCGCTCCGACAAGCCGACAGACGACGGCGTATACACCTTCCACTTCCATCGCAATATGATGAAGGCCTTAGTCAATGCCCTCAGCCTCCGTAACGTGACCCTGGTTTGCCAGGACTGGGGAGGCATTCTCGGCCTGACATTGCCGATGGAGATGCCCGATCGATTCGAGCGCCTGCTGGTGATGAATACTGCAATCCCGGCGGGCGAGTCGCCTGGCGAAGGTTTCAATGCCTGGCGTGCTTTCAACCGAACGCAACCTGATCTCGATATTGCTGGACTGATGCAGCGTTCCACATCCATTCTAACGGACGCTGAAGCGGCAGCCTATGCGGCGCCCTTCCCGGATCAAAGCTACAAAGCGGGAGTGCGACGCTTTCCCGAATTGGTCATGACCGATCCAGAAATGGAAGGCGTCGAGACGGCAAAGAAAGCCGCTGCTTGGTGGCAGTCTGAATGGTCCGGGCCAACCTTCATGGCGGTTGGGGCGCAAGACCCGGTCTTAGGACCAGGCCAAATGGAGAATTTGCGCGCGACGATCAAGAACTGTCCGCCGCCAATGATTGTCGAAGAAGGCGGACACTTTGTACAAGAATGGGGTGATGACATTGCGCGTGCGGCACTGACCGCATGGGGTGACCTCGCTTAGGCTTGCCACCAAAATTGAAATAAAAAAGGCCCGGCCAAACTGGCCGGGCCTTCTAATTTGTCGTGATCAATCGGTCTTACTGAACGATAATCGTAACTTCCGAACGACGGTTCAGTGGCTCACGAACACCGTCGCGAGTCGCTTTTGCCAGATCATCTTCACCACGTGCAGCTGTGTCGATCGCTGTTGCGTCAATGCCGCGGCTTTGCAGGGCATTAGACACGATTGACGCACGGCTCGCAGACAGACGCTGGTTGTAAGCTGAAGCACCAGAGGTGTCAGTGTGACCAACGATTGTAACGCCGCCAGTTGAGCAATCTGCACGGTCGCGAATGTTCGCAATCGCTTGATCGATAACCGCAGAAGCCTGGCTTGTCAGGTCTGAGCTATCCCACTCGAAGTAAACCACAAATGCTTGGTTCACAGTTGAGCATGGCGCCACTTCAACCTGCTCGGCCTGCGTTGGCGGCGGAGGAGGTGGTGGTGGTGGCGGAGGTGGCGGAGGTGGTGGTGGCGGAGGTGGCGGTGGTGGTGGCGGAGGCGGTGGAGGCGGCGGCGGTGGAGTTGTACCGAACGCATACCGCAGACCCAACGTGAACGCGTGATCCTGATAATCCGCATCATAGCTTACATTGCTGCCAAACTCGTTGACGCCGGTGTAAGACATGTCCTGAACGCTCAGCAGACGGTAACCTGCATCAAGCGTCAATTGCTCCGTCAGTTCATAGCCAATGCCCGCCAGGAACTGAACGGCAAGAGCTGTTTCGCTGTCATTAAAGCCATTGGCACCGTAGACATTGCTTGGATTGCCCAAACCGTCTGTGGTCACCGCAGCAATGTTGCGTGCGCTGGCTTTGACGTTAGCGGCACCGATACCGGCACCGACATATGGCTGGAAGCTGCCTTCACGATTGAAATCGTAAAGCGCGTTGACCATCAGTTCCCAAGTCTGAATGTCACCATCCGGGTGGCGGCTGTAAACAACACGCTCTGTCGGCGCGATGATATCTGCTGGCAGACCAAAACCGTTAGAGTTGTTATTGACGTCCAATGACCCGTCTTTGTAGGTCAGTGTTGATTCGAGACGAAAGCCGTTGCCGAATCCGTAACCGAGACCGAGGCTTCCCAACAACGCTTCATCCGGCTCTGAATCGCCGGCGAGTGTGAATGGAACGCCAGCTTCAGCGTCGTGATCTAAATTGCCGTCAAAAACCGAACCAATATCGGCACGACCGTACCAACCGTCGTCGGCATGAGCGAAGGCGCCTGTGCCCGCAAATGCGGCCGCGGCGGTTGCGCACATAAGAGTTTTCTTCATACTCTTCCCCTTGTGTCTGCCGTGGTTACACCATTGCACCACGACCGCAGGAACATACGGACCATTCCGTAGCACTTTGTTCTTACGCGCATTTCAATGCAAGCGCGAGACCAAGCCCTGCTAAGAATAGCAGTCCCGGCTGTTTTTTTAGTCCGGCGCGGCGTATTTGCAACAGGCAGAACCAGTTTATTGCTTAGCCTACCGTCTCAACTTTTTATGGGACCCAAATTGGCCGCAATTGCGCCGCTTCGCCGCCTTTATTCGTTCAGACTTCGGCCTCTCGCGGTGACGGCTTGACGTGCCGCCTCGACGCTTTTTGCGCTCACACCAGCGGCATGTTCTGCCGACCGCGCGACTTCTAAAGTCTGTCCCTCGCCAAACGTCATGGCAAAACCGTCATCAATGATGCGCTTATAATTGCGCAGCAGGCTCGGATCACAAGATGCCATTTCGTGCGCCAATTTGGTCGCCGCAGGCAACAGTTCATCGGCTTTATAGACGTGATTGACGAGGCCCCAACGCTCGGCGGTTTGGGCTTCAAGGAAATTCCCCGAAAAAGAGAGTTCCTTGGCACGGCTTATCCCGATCAGACGAGATAGCTTTTGACTGAGTCCCCAACCAGGCATGATCCCGACGCGCGCATGTGTGTCAGCAAATTTAGCGTCTTCAGAGGCCAAAAGCACATCACACATTAGGGCCAGCTCAAACCCGCCGGTAATCGCAAAACCATTGATTGCGCCAATAATCGGCCACGGATAAGCGGCTAAGCCCTTGGCCAAATCAATCTCGCCGCCATCCGCGCCCAGCGCGAATCCCGTTTGCCCAGCTTCTTTAAGGTCAACGCCGGCGGTAAAGGCACGGCCGGCGCCAGTTAGAATGGCGACGCGAATGCTTTCATCCTGAGCCAGATCTTTAAACGTTTTCACCAGCTCTGCGCGCAGGGCGCGGCTTAGGGCGTTCAAAGCATCCGGACGGTTCATTGTGACAATTGCCACTGGCCCATCGCGCTCCACCAAAACAATATTCTCTGACATGCTGTCCTCCTGACCTGTTATTTCCAACATCTTTGTCGAAGACGCCCTTGCGGAAACCAAGGCTGAATTGGTGAGCGTTCGCGCGTCCGGGCCTACTGCTCGCCTTGTGAAATGTCGGGCTCGACGCCTTGTGAGCGAACGAGGTCAGCGAGGGCCTCACTGATTTGCGCCAGCGCTGCTTCATCAGTGCCGCGGGCGATCAGCGCCACGCCGTGATCATTGACGGTTCTGAACCACGGGTATGAGCCAATGCTAACGCCGTCAAATCGTTCTGACAAAGTCGCCAAAGCTTCTGCGAGATCCCCTTCCCGCAAGTCGCTGCCGCGCACCGTGATGCTGTTCACAACCGCGCCCGTTTCTAAGCGATGGCCGATATCACCAAGCATGCCTTCGACAATTTTGGGGACACCGGCGAGCGTAAACACATTGCCGGTTTGAAACCCTGGCGCGCCCGACACGGGATTGTCGATCAGACTGGCACCATTGGGCACGCGCGCCATGCGTCGCCGGGCGGGGGTAAACTCCGTCTCCATTTCGGCATAGCGCGCTTCTAAAAGCGCCGCAGCTTCTGGATGCTCGTCAATCCCAACTTCAAACGCCGCTGCGATCGCGTCTGCGGTGATGTCATCATGCGTTGGCCCGATGCCGCCTGTCGTGAACACATAAGTATAGGTCGCGCGCAGCGCATTCACCGCCTCGACGATGCGGTCTTGCTCATCCGGCACGATGCGGACTTCGCGAACGGGCACGCCATAAGGCGCGAGAAATTGGGCAATGGCTTGGGTGTTGATATCGCGTGTGCGGCCTGAGAGAAGTTCATCTCCGATCAAGCAAATCGCGGCAGTCGGCTGGCGTGTCATGCCACGGACTTAGACCGACAAGCAGCCCGCGCCAACCATAATCCGGCCCCACCCGCGACAGAAAATAGACTTTTGCCGCAGATAGGCCTGTGCAAGGATTTGCAAAAGGACCGCACAATGACCGATTATGGCGCGCAGGATCACATCGCGAGTTCGCGGAGCCAAGCTGGTTATACGGTGCCGACACGCGTCAAATATAAGCGCATCGGCTTGGCCAGCTTCTTATGCGGCATGGCGGCCTGTATTTCGGTCACTCTGATTGGTATTCTGCTGCTGTTTATCGGATCGCAATTCTTGCCGCTTCTGGGCCTCAACACAGACCTTTGGATGACCGAGGCCGGGGTCGCACAAGGCCTGGCCTTCGCCACTATCATGGCCGCAATGAATTGGTATGTCGCCTATTTGACCGTACCCGCAGCCTGGGTCGCCCTTGGATTGTCACTCGGCCGGTTTCCGCGTCGCGGCATTGTTCATGCTGCGCCTTACTATCGTTGGGGCGCGATTTGGGGCGCTGTCCTCGTGGGCGGCACCACAGGCCTCTTCTCTTTCTTCCTGTCCGACAGGGTTTTGTCCGCCGCCCTAGGCGGCTTGCTCGCCGGATTGATGATTGGCGCGCTAGCAGGGTTTATTTGCGGCGCCATATTTCGCGCCATCGTCCGACCCGCTGAGCAAGTTCGGAAAATACAGGTCGACGTCTTCTGATCCTTGACGGTGCCGAGAAATCGACCCACCTCGGCCGACATGGTGAAACCTGATATTCAAATTTGGACTGACGGCGCGTGCAGCGGCAATCCCGGCCCTGGCGGCTGGGGCGTGCTTTTGGTCGCCGGTGACAAGCGCAAAGAATTATATGGCGGCGCGCCGGACACGACCAATAATCGCATGGAACTAATGGCTGCGATTGAGGCGCTGAATGCGCTGAAGAAGCCGAGCGCTGTGACGCTGCATACTGACAGCACCTATGTCAAAGATGGGCTGACCAAATGGATCCATGGCTGGAAACGCAATGGTTGGAAAACTGCCGCCAAGAAACCGGTTAAAAATAAAGACCTTTGGCAGGATTTGGAAACAGCCTGCGCGCGCCACGAGATTAAATGGGTTTGGGTCAAAGGCCATGCCGGTGACGAAGGCAATGAGAAAGCCGACGAACTTGCCCGCCTCGGCGCTGAACAGGCGCGCGGCTCATAACGTGATTGTGAGGCCGCAGGTCAAGCGAGCGTGATAGATGCAGAAGCCTATCTCAAAGGAGCCTCGCATGCGTTTCATACTTGCCGCCACAACCACCGCTCTTCTTACCGCTTGTGGTCAAGCCGCCGTCCCCGCCTCTGAACGCGCCGCCGTCACGGCCCCCGTGGCGGACACCAAAGTCTTGGCGGTCCTGAGCTATGCCGACTGGTGCGGCAGCTGCAAAGCGCTCGATCCGAAAGTCAAAGCCGTTCAAGCCTCAAATACTTTTGCTGGCGTCGAGTTTGCCACCATAGATTTTACCAGCCGTAGCGACGAGGCCTTTTTTGCCGACGCTGACACCCTCGGCATTGGCGACACGATGCGCGCTACCTTTGGCGACAAAATTAAAACCGGCAAGCTGTACCTGGTCAATCTGGACAATGGCGACGTCATCGGAACCGTCGACAAATCTATGGATGAAGCGACGATTGCGACGGCCATTACCGAGGCTGCTGCCACGGCTTAGACTTTTTTTCTGACCCTTTGTCAGGATTTCCTCTCTTCAAACGTCTTGTTGACAGATCCCGCACTGACGCAGGATCCTAACCCCAAGACCTCTGAAGGGAGGATTTATGATGGCTAAATTTGTTTTGATGCTGCCGCACGCCCCGGACCGCTACTCCAAACTGGGCGAGGCCGAATTCATGGACTTGATGAAAGACTATATCGGCTGGGTCGAAGACATGACCGCCGCAGGCAAATTTGAAGGCGGCGAAAAGCTGATGGATGAAGGCGGTAAAATCGTCACCAACACATCCGGTTCAATCGAAGTCCATGACGGCCCGTTCGCTGAAGCCGCTGAAATCCTCGGCGGCTATATGGTGATCAATGCTGCCGACTATGACGAGGCCGTCGAGATTGCTCGCTCGCATCCGCATATGAAGCACAATGAGACGATTATTGTGCGTCAAACGGATGCGTCTGCAGACTGATGCCGAACGCGGATCCCATCCATCAATTGCTCGACGAAACCGTCCGGCGTGAGCGAGGCTGGTTAATCTCCAGCCTCGTCTCAAAATTCGGCCCCGCAAAAGTCGATCTGGCCGAGGATGTCGCCCAAGATGCCATCGTCAAGGCCTTGGCGACGTGGCCGTATAAGGGCGTGCCGGATAATCCCCGCGCCTGGCTTCGCCGTGTCGCGGGCAATGCCGCCATAGATCGCGTGCGGCGCTCGGCGCGCGAATTTGGCGTTGATGACGATTGGGATTTCGCCAGCCATGAGCCCGATGTGATCACACCATCATTGAGTGATCCTGAACTCGATCTCATGGTGCTTTGCTGTGATCCAGCGATTGAGCCCAAAGACCAACTTTTCCTCGCCCTCAAAACGGTCTGCGGGTTCACTGCGGCGGAAACGGCGGCGCTCTTTTTCATGCGTGAAGATGCCCTGTCGCAACGCCTTGCCCGCGCCAAACGCAAGCTCAAAGCACAATCCGGCGACTTAGCGCGCTATCCGACCAGGTTCGCTTTGACGGCTCGCCTGCCTCAACTTCTGAAAGTAATCTATTTGATGTTCGCTTGGGGCTATTTGCCGAGGCGCGGCGACGTTCTGTTCCGCGAAGATATTTGCCGTGAAGCGCTACGGCTTTCAGATGGGTTACTGGCTCAAACCGATGGCGAAGCTGCGGGCCATCATGCCCTACATGCGCTTCTCTTGTTTCAAATGTCCCGCCTGCCGGCGCGCGTGTCAGCTAACGGAAAACTCGCTACACTCGAAGATCAAGACCGGTCACTTTGGGACCCAGAAATGATCTTCGATGGGTTCCAGCAGCTTGAAGCCGCCAAATCGAGCCAAACTCTAACCCGCTATCATTTCGAAGCCGGCATCGCTTCCCTCCACGCGCAAGCGCCGGATTGGAGCCAAACCCAATGGGCGGCGATTGCCCGGCTTTACGAGTTGCTCTCCGCCGCTGCGCCGTCGTCTGCCGTCTTGGTCAATTGGGCGGTGAGCTTGATGCTCGTCGGGCAGCTCGAGACCGCGCAAAGCAAGCTTCAAGAGGCGGAAGTGATGGCCGGAACAGACCAATTGCCGGCGTTCCATTTAGCGACCGCGAAACTCGCCGACCTGGCGGGTGATAAAGCCGCCGCTCAAAAAGCACGCGAAACGGCCAAGACTTGCCAAGTGTCAGCGCCGGTCGCGAATTATATCGATCAAGAGCTCAGCCTCACCGGGGTGATCTAATCCTGAGCGAAGTCGAAGAGCGTGACTAAGAGCCCGCCCTCGTCCTTCGACTTCGCTCAGGATAATAGCGGCAGCAGCGCTACCGGCTAAACCTCGCCGAAGCGGCCATCTTCGATGATCGCTTCATAATCGGCTTGGATCTGCGCATATTTCATATCAATGCCGATCTTCATCGTCTTGTGCGTGAAGATATAGAGCCGGTCCGCTTCCACACATTCAGCCACCCAATCAGCGACTTTGTTTGGATCTAGTCCGCCGCGGATCACCTCATTCATCATTTGGAATTGTGGGTCGTCCTTGGCGTCTTCGGCTGTGACCTCACTGGACGGCGCCCCGAACCCAGTCGTGTGGATATTGGTATTCACCCAGCCTGGGCAGAGAACGCTGACGCCGATTTTGTGCGGCATCAATTCCGCCTTCAAGCCTTCTGAATATCCAACCACCGCATATTTGGTCGCGTTATAAGGGCCCATGCCACCTGGTGCGACATGACCAGCCATAGAAGCGGTGTTGATGAAGTGCCCGCCCTCGCCATGCGACTGGATCAGCGGCGTGAAAACTTCAACGCCATAAACCACGCCGAGCAGGTTGATATCGACGATCCATTTCCAATCCTCGATTGGAATCTCGCCAGGCTGACCACCTTTGCCGACGCCGGCATTATTGGCGACGATGTGGACTTTTCCGAAATGATCAATAGTCGCTTGCGCCGCGGCTTTGACTTGCTCGACGTCGGCCACATCGCAGATGACAGAGGCGACTTCATTGCTCTCTTTTGACAGCTCTGCTACCGCTCGGTTCAAGCCTTCTTCATCCCGGTCGGCGAGCATGACGCGCGCGCCGCGGGCGAGAAATGACCGCGCCATGGCCAGGCCTAACCCACTTGCCCCGCCGGTGACAAAAGCCACACGCCCTTGAATATCGCTCATTCCAGTCTCTCCTAAAAACAAACGGCCTGCGACGATTGCCCGGCAGGCCGTTTATCTGGTTCTATCAGCGCCGATTAGGCGTTGACGGTGCCTTTAACAAAGCCAGCAAGGCGCTCATTGATGAGCTGGTCCGCTTCGGCCATAATCCGGTCAATCAGCTCTTGGCACGTTGGGATATCATTAATCAAACCTGCGACCATGCCGCATGACCAAGCGCCAGCATCCATTTCACCGTCCATCATGATGCGCGGATACACGCCCGCAACTTCATCAATAATGTCTTCGAATTTGAGCTTGTCGCCGAGCAGTTTCTCTTTTTCGATCAAGCGCTCAACCGCGTCATTGGTGAGCACGCGTTCTGTATTGCGGAGAGACCGCATGACCAGACGAGTGTCGAGCTCTGTGGCGTTGACGATGGCTTGCTTCACATTCTCATGCACCGGCGCTTCTTTGGTCGCGATGAAACGCGTTCCCATATTCATACCCTCAGCGCCCATGGCGAGCGAGGCGACCAGTGACCGGCCATCTGCCTGCCCCCCCGACGAGACGAAGGGAATGTCGAGCTCATCGGCGGCGCGCGGCAGCAAGATCATGTTCGGAATATCATCTTCGCCCGGGTGACCACCGCACTCAAATCCATCGACAGAAACAGCGTCACAGCCAATATCTTGGGCTTTTAAAGAGTGCCGGACGGAGGTGCATTTATGGATCACTTTAATGCCGGCGTCTTTCAAATGCGGAAGCACTTGGGCCGGGTTGCGTCCGGCGGTTTCGACCGCTTTGACGCCGCCATCGATGATCGCTTTGACAATCGCCGGATAGTCTGGCGGATTGAGCGTTGGCAGGAACGTGATGTTCACGCCGAATGGCTTATCCGTCATATCGCGGCATTTCGCGATTTCATTTGCGAGATCTTCCGGCGTTTTCTGCGTTAGACCGGTAATGATACCAAGGCCACCTGCATTCGAAACAGCCGCCGCCATTTCTGCGAAGCCGACATAATGCATGCCCCCCTGAATAATCGGGTGCTCAATACCAAACATTTCCGTAATCGCGGTTTTCATGCGTGTATCCTCCTTGTTCTGGACCACAATGTCTTTCAAACTGGCTCTAAACAAGTCTGACTTAGGGGAAGCGAGATGCCAATGAAGCTGTTTCTGCACGGGGTCCCGGATACGCCAAGCATGTGGGATCCACTCTTGTCTGAGCTCGGTCTTGAAAAAGACGCGTATCGCGCCCCAGCTATGCCTGGCTTTGTCACCCCCGCCGCGCGCGATTTCGGCTCGACCAAAGAAGACTATGTCGACTGGTACATGGCCGAGATAGAAACCGCCTATGCGCAGTCCGGGCCCGTCGACTTGGTCGGCCATGATTGGGGCGCAATCATTACCATTCGGGCGGCGAGCCTCAAACCCGAGCTGGTCCGCACTTGGTGTGTCGCCAACGCCTTACCGCATCCTGATTACAAATGGCATTCGATGGCGCGGATGTGGCAAACGCCGATTGTCGGCGAGTTGGTCACCGCCATCACGCGCAAGGAACAGCTGTGCAAAGCCCTCCACGCCCAAGGCCTGCCGGCGGACCTGGCCTCGAAAGAGGCGAGCCATTGGTCACCGCATATGAAGAAAGCAATCTTGCGCCTGTACCGCTCCGCTAAAACCGCGGGCAGCGACTGGTGGCCAGAAACGGAAAACCTGCCCAAACGCGGTCTCGTCTTTTGGGGCGTTGATGATCCTTATGTGCCGGTTGAGATTGCAGATAAGTTTTGCGCCGCGACCGGGGCAGATCTGCTCAAGCAAGAAAAGACAGGACATTGGTCAATCATCGAACGCGCAGATGTTTTAGCGAACACATTGCAGACGTTTTGGACCTCCGACTGAGCCGCGCGATCGCTCAAACCACAAGTCTCGTATGCAGAAGTGGTCTGAAACCGAGCACTTGATGAAAAGCCCCCTTCAATTTCTGTACGCCAACGGGTCTTAAGTTGATTGCCACCAGCTCGGCTCATAATCTCACTCAACGGGGTAATTCCCAGGAATGGAGTTCAACCGAAGTGCTGGATCGACCAAAATCTTATATTGATCAATTGCCGCCTATCCCGGAACGCCATCTCGCGCCGGGGCAGACACTCTCAACAGAAGATCTGAGCGGTCCCAGCCCATTTATTGTCCGCGGCCTCGTCGCCGATTGGCCATTGGTGCAGGCCGCGAAGACATCATTCCCGGCGCTGCGGGACTATTTGCAGAAATTCTACAACCAGAAACCGGTCATGATTTCACGCGGTCCGGCGGAGATTCGCGGCCGGATTTTCTATAAGGACGACATGTCTCTCAACGTGACCATTGGCAAATCGGATTTAAATACGGTGCTCGTGCAGATTTCAGAGATGTTAGATCTGGACGAGCAGGACTGCCTCTATCTCGCGGCAACCGCAATCGATGCTTACTTTCCAGGAATGCAGGCCGAAAACCCGATCGATTTGGGCGCGCATAGCGCCTATGGCAGGATTTGGCTGGGCACGCGCACCACAGTCGCGCCGCACAATGATTCTCAGTATAATTTAGCCTGCTCCGTTGCCGGGCATCGCCGTTTCCTCGTCTTCCCGCCAGAGGTGTTTCGGGATCTTTACCTCGGTCCGTTTGACAATACACCCGCCGGCCGCGTGATCTCGATGGTCGATGTGCATGATCCAGATTTCGACAAGCATCCGCGATTTCGCCAAGCGCTAGAGCAGGCAAGCGTGGCGGACTTAGCCCCAGGTGACGCGATCTACATGCCGCCGCTTTGGTGGCATCAAGTCGACGGTTTGGATCCGTTTAACATTCTCATCAATTATTGGTGGCAGGCGTCGCCAGCGGTCTATGGCCTCCCTGAGCCGGCGCTTGACCATGCGCTCTTAGCGTTCCGTGACTTGCCGCCAGCAGAGCGCGCGTATTGGAAAAACATGTTCGATCATTTCGTCTTTAACGCCGAAGACGATACGAACGCCCATATTCCTAAAGGAAAGCGTGGACCGCTCGATGACATGACAAAATCCAAAGCACAGGCGCTGCGGGCCAAACTCTTGCGCTACTTTCAGCGGTGAGGGGTGAAACAAAACCTCACAACTGAGCGCCGGAGTTTTCTTCCCTAAGCTTCAATCCATGTTTCGTGCGCTCACGTGTCCGGGATCAATTGCGGCAAGATCGGCGCGACGCGGGTCTCCATAAAGGCTTGCTCATAAGCCTCTTCTGGCGCCTCTCTCACAGCCTGGTCCAAGGCCTGCGCATCTGGGCCGACCAGGATCCGCCACCGTTCATCGCGGACACCTTGCAGAATGATACCCGCCGCTTGCGCCGGATCCATACCATTGTCGCGAAACGCCTCGCCGACCGCGTGAGCGTCGACCGCCTCATCCTCTCCCATATTTGGAATTTCATTCCCGGGTAGGTCGCCAAATTCGCGCATCGTATTGAGCGCGATATTGGTGCCGATATGGCCCGGCATAACGACGCTCGCTTTGAGATGCGGCGCATTGTTGCGGAAATCATTGACCAAGGCTTCGGTAAAGCCTTTGACGGCGAACTTTGCCGCAGAATAAGCCGTGTGCGAGGTCTCTGGCCCAAGGCTCGCCCAGAAGCCGTTGACCGAGCTGACATTGATCATGTGGCCTTCATCGGCGCGTTTCAGCGCGGGCAGAAACGCTCGGGCTGAATAATAGACGCCGTACCAACAGACGCCGAACGTGCGTTCCCAAATCTCGCGCGGAACGTCGACAAAACTGCCGCCGCCAGCAATGCCAGCATTGTTGAACAGGAGATGGATATGATCGGTCTCATGGCGCTGCAAAGTGTCATCACGAAACGCGTTGAGCTGTTCTTCCATCGCGACATCGGCCAAGAAGCCCGTAACCCGGACGCCTTGCGGGGCGTCGTCCAATGCATGTGCGCAGCTTTCATCCATATCGGCTTGGGAGATGTCGCACATGGCAACGCTGCACCCTTCTGATGCGAGCTGTTTCGCCAATGCGCGGCCTATTCCGGTACCACCGCCCGTAATGACCGCTATCTTGCCACTAAAATCCTTCATCGTCTGACCTCCCATATATTCTTCTTAGTGTTGGCGGCAGCCTATGGGCAGGATCCGGTTTTGCCAACAACGTCCCCACGGCAAGCCTTGGCGCTGGCACGCTCCTCAAGACGAAAAAACCCGCGCTCATGAGAGCGCGGGTTTTTTGATTTTCATTCGGAAAGAAGACCTTAGTCTTCCATCGCCTCGAGTTCTGCTTCGTGGCGTGCGCGATCTGCGGCGCCGCGAGCGTCTTCGTCGCGATCAACCAATTCGATGACAGCACGTGGAGCGTTATCCCCAAAGCGAAAGCCTGCTTTCAGAACGCGGGTATAACCACCTTGGCGGTCTTTGTAGCGCTCTCCGAAGACTTCAAACAGTTTCTTCACAGCGACTTCGTCGCGAACTTTAGAGATCGCTTGACGACGGGCGTGCAGATCGCCGCGCTTGGCCAGCGTGATCAGCTTGTCCATGAAAGGCTTCATCTCTTTCGCTTTTGGCAGAGTCGTAATGATCTGCTCATGCTCGATCAGAGAAGCCGCCATATTGGCGAACATCGCCTTGCGGTGCGAGGCTGTGCGGTTCAGCTTACGATGTGCGATGCCGTGGCGCATTTTGGTCTCCTTGCGTGCCCTCCCATATTTTCAAGAAAGGAAGGCATACACTCCTATAGGTGGTCGTCGTATCTCTTGGCGAGCGCCTCGATATCTTCTGGTGGCCAATCAGGCACATCCATACCGAGGTGTAGGCCCATTCCAGCCAAGACTTCTTTGATTTCGTTCAGCGACTTGCGGCCAAAGTTCGGGGTACGGAGCATTTCCGCCTCGGACTTCTGAATAAGGTCGCCAATATAAACGATATTGTCGTTCTTCAAGCAGTTCGCAGAGCGCACAGAAAGCTCGAGCTCGTCGACTTTCTTGAGCAGAACCGGGTTAAAGCCGAGATCGCTCTCTTCGGTCTGGCTCGAGGTTTCAGACTCTGGCTCATCAAAGGTGATGAAGAGCTGGAGTTGGTCCTGCATGATGCGCGCAGCATAAGCAACAGCATCTTCAGGGCTGATCGAGCCATCAGTTTCAACTGTTAGGGCCAATTTATCATAGTCGAGGACCGTACCCTCACGGGTGTCTTCAACGGAATAACCAACGCGGCGAACCGGTGAGAAGATTGCATCAACTGGGATGAAGCCGATTGGCGCGTCTTCTGGACGGTTTTCAGTCGCGGGGACATAGCCTTTACCGGTCGCAACCGTGAATTCCATGTGCAGGTTTGCGCCATCATCCAGGGTACAAATCACGTGATCTGGGTTCAGGATTTTGACATCACCTGGAACTTCAATCTGGCCGGCTTTGACTTCGCCTTTGCCAGACGCTTTAAGGATCATACGCTTTGGCGCGTCTGAAACCATGTCGACCGCGACTTGCTTCAGATTGAGGATGATCGTTGTGACATCTTCACGCACACCTTGAATAGAAGAGAACTCGTGAACGACCCCGTCAATCTGCACGCCCGTAATTGCGGCGCCTTGCAGAGAGGACAACAGGATACGGCGCAGAGAATTGCCCAGCGTTGTGCCAAAGCCGCGCTCAAGCGGTTCGACGACGAGCTTGGCGATGCGGGATGCGTCACGACCACCCTCAACCGTTGGACGGTTCGGGCGGATCAGCGCTTTCCAATTGCGGTCGTTGACAATGATGTCTTCGGCTTCGGTCATGCTCAGCCTTTCTGTAATTCAGATCTAAAACGGACTATACGCGGCGGCGCTTCGGAGGGCGGCAGCCATTGTGCGGGATTGGCGTGGTGTCACGGATCGCCGTAACGGTCAGACCTGCAGCTTGCAGCGCGCGCAGCGCACTCTCACGACCAGAGCCCGGGCCCCGAACGTTGACTTCAACTGTTTGAAGACCATGCTCCATGGCTTTCTTCGCCGCATCTTCGGCGGCAACCTGCGCCGCATATGGCGTCGACTTACGAGACCCTTTGAATCCCATCGTGCCAGAAGAAGACCAAGAAATGGCATTCCCTTGCGCGTCGGTGATCGTGATCATCGTATTGTTGAAGCTAGAATTAACATGCACGACGCCGGAAGTAATATTCTTGCGAGCGCGGCGTGCAACGCGGGTTGTCTGACGGGCCATCTACGAAGATCCTATTTCTTCTTGCCGGCAATCGGCTTGGCTGGGCCCTTACGGGTCCGAGCGTTGGTGTGCGTGCGCTGGCCGCGAACCGGCAAGCGCTTACGGTGACGAAGACCGCGATAGCAACCCAGGTCCATAAGACGTTTAATGTTCATCGACACTTCACGGCGAAGATCACCTTCAACCATGTAATCGCTGTCGATTGTCTCACGAATTTTGATCACTTCAGCATCAGACAGATCAGCCACGCGGCGCTCTGGAGTGATGCCAATTTTTTCACAAATCTCATCGGCTTTGGCGGGGCCAATGCCGTGGATGTAACGCAGCGCGATCGGAACGCGCTTATTCGTCGGTATATTGACGCCTGCAATACGGGCCAAAGCCAGTCTCCTAATAATTCAAAAAGAAAGTCGCAGTTCGCACAGCAAAAACACCGCTGCACGCTTGCAGACTCATCTCTTAACGAAGTGCGTCGTTATAGACGCAACAATTGGTACGTCAACCACTGAATCAGCGGTTCACGCAGCTTCAAACAGCCTCTTTCAAGGCTGCATCAATTCCACCGCTAACCTCGTCGATTGAGGCCATGCCGTCAACCTCGCGCAGGATCCCGCGCTCGGCATAAATTGGCACCAATGGCGCGGTGTCGGCATTGTACTTTTCCAAACGTACAGAGAAGGTTTCAGGATTGTCATCCTTACGGCCCTGCTCTTCGAACCGCTTGGTTACGCGCGTCAGCAAAGCTTCCTCATCGACGACAAGACGGATCACGCTATCAACTTTTTCGCCGCGACTTTCGAGCAACGCGTCCAACGCTTTTGCTTGTCCAACTGTGCGCGGAAAACCGTCATAGATAAAACCGGCGGCACCCTTGTTTTGATCAAGCTGATCATCGATCAAAGCGATCACGATCTCGTCGGACACAAGCGCCCCTGATTCCAAGATCGACTTCACTTTGTTTCCGAGCTCTGAACCGGATGCGACGGCGGCGCGTAACATGTCCCCAGTAGAGAGTTGGATATAGCCACGTTCTGCGACGAGCTTTTTTGCCTGCGTGCCTTTACCGGCCGCGGGCGGTCCAAACAGGATCAGATTCATTTTTTACGCTTGCCTCCCAACCGCGATTTCTTGATCAAACCCTCATATTGGTGCGCGATCAAGTGTGACTGAATTTGTGTCACCGTATCCATCGTCACTGAAACCACAATAAGCAAGCTTGTCCCACCGATATAGAATGGGATTCCTGGCACATAGCGGCGCAGGATTTCCGGCATCAAACAGACAAAGACGAGATAGATGGCCCCGATCGTCGTAAGGCGCGTCAGGACATAATCGAAATAAGCCGCCGTGTTCTTACCGGGACGAATGCCAGGCACGAAGCCGCCATATTTGCGAAGATTGTCCGCCGTCTCTTCCGGATTGAACATGATCGACGTGTAGAAGAAGGTGAAGAAGGCGACCAAGACACCATAGGTAATGATATAGGTCCAGCTGCCCGGCGAGAAGGCTGTTGCGATCCAAGCGACAACGCCGCCGTCAGCAGAGCCGGCAACCGCAGCTTCGGTGGTCCCGCTCATGAACCCGACCGCGGTTAGCGGTAGCATCAGAATCGCGATCGCGAAAATAGGTGGAATAACGCCAGAGGTGTTGAGCTTCAGCGGCATGAAAGAGCTTTGCCCCTGCGCCGCTTGATTGGCCGCTTGCTGGCGCTTCGGATATTGGATCAGCACTCGGCGCTGTGAGCGTTCGATAAACACGATGAATACGGTCAGAGCGATGACCAGCGCCGCGATGCCGATAATGAAGACAACATTGATGCCCTGCTCGCGTGAGCCGCTGAACAAGTTGAAGATTGCCCGCGGCATCTCGGCGATGATACCCGCGAAAATGATCAACGAGATCCCGTTGCCGACGCCGCGCGCGGTGATTTGCTCCCCCATCCACATCAGGAACATGGTGCCGCCTGTAAAGGTGGTGACAGCGGTCAGAACAAAGAACCATTGCGGCATGGAGTCATAAGCCGCGCCGGACAGGCTCATCGCGATCCCAAAGCTTTGCACGACGGCAAAAGCGAGTGTCAGATAGCGCGTATATTGGTTGATCTGCTTGCGGCCCGATTCACCTTCTTTCTTGAGCTTCTCAAGCGACGGCACCGAGGAGGTCATCATCTGAATGATGATCGAGGCCGTGATATAAGGCATGACGTTGAGCGCGAAGATGCTCATCCGCTCAATCGCGCCGCCGGCAAACATGTTCATATTGCCCAGCATGCCACCCGATTGGCTGGCAAACAGGCTCGCGAACTGCACCGGATCAATACCTGGCAGCGGGATGTAAGTTCCCAGCCGGTACAAGAACAGCACGAACAGAGTGAACAGGATGCGGCTCTGTAGATCCTTCGCCTTCGCAAAGGTCCCAAAATTCATATTCCGCGCGAGTTGTTCAGCAGCAGTGGCCAAGGGGGACTCCTTCTCCCGGAAACACTTTCGCCGCCAAGATGGCGGCGAAAGTTCATTTGTGAAGACGTTTTGTGGAAAAAGCTAGGGGATTAGTCTGCTTTTTCTGTCCGGACAGGTCCGGTCAGTGTGACCTTTCCGCCCGCCTTCTCGATCGCTTCAATGGCCGCTTTAGACGCACCAGTGACCGTGATCTTGACCTTTTTAGGCGCATTGCCTTTCGCCAGAAGACGAACACCGTCTTTGACACGGCGGATAACGCCGGTCGCGACAAGGTCAGCTTCGGTGATTTCGTTTTTGACGTCCAGCTTGCCGGCTTCAATCGCTTTAGACAGGATGCTAAGGTTCAACCAAGCATGGTTTTTCGAGTTACGGGCCGTGAAGCCGCGCTTTGGCAGACGCATATAGATTGGCATCTGGCCGCCCTCGAAGCCATTAATGGCTACACCTGAGCGAGACTTTTGACCTTTGACACCACGGCCACCGGTCTTGCCTTTGCCTGACCCAACGCCGCGACCAACACGGTGGCGGTTTTTGGTTGAGCCTTCAGCAGGAGAGAGTTCGTTGAGTTTCATTGTCTATCCCTCGACGACTTCGACAAGGTGAGCCACCTTGTTGATCATGCCGCGAACGGCTGGTGTATCTTCCAGCGTCCGAGTGCGACCGATCTTATTCAGACCAAGGCCGACCAGTGTTTGACGCTGATCTGGCGCCCGACGGATCGGGCTACCGGTCTGGCGAACTGTGACAGAGGCTTTTGCTTTTGCCATTGGTCAGATCCTCTTTCTTACGCGTCAGCCGCTTCGGCCATGCCAGCTTCAGAGGCGCCATCGGTACGACGACCGACAATGTCCTGAACTTTCAGACCGCGCTTCGACGCAACTGAACGCGGGCTCGCCTGATTGACGAGCGCGTTAAAGGTCGCGCGAACCATGTTATACGGGTTAGACGAGCCGATCGACTTACCAACAACGTCTTGGATGCCGAGCACTTCCATAACGGCGCGCATCGGACCACCCGCAATCACGCCGGTCCCGGGAGGCGCTGCACGCAGAACCACTTTACCTGCGCCCCAACGGCCACGGCCATCATGATGCAGAGTGCGTCCTTCGCGAAGCGGCACACGAACCATGTTGCGCTTTGCTTCTTCTGTGGCTTTACGGATCGCTTCAGGAACTTCGCGGGCTTTGCCCTTACCGAAGCCTGCGCGGCCCTTTTGATCCCCGACAACGACGAGCGCTGCGAAACCAAAATTCTTACCACCTTTTACGGTCTTAGCGACGCGGTTGATACCGACGAGTTTGTCGACGAATTCGCTTTGCTCTTCGTCACGATCTCTGCGGCGTCCGCGGCCTCGACCTCTTTCTTCAGCCATGGTTTCTCTCCTAGAACTTCAGACCGCCCTCACGGGCGGCGTCTGCCAAGGCTTTCACCCGGCCATGGAACACATATCCGCCGCGGTCGAAGACAACGTCTTCAACACCGGCTTTTTTAGCACGCTCAGCAACTGCCGCACCGACTTTCGCCGCTGCTTCCATTGTGCTGGTCGACTTCAGGCCCTTGCGCACATCAGCTTCCAAAGTGGAGGCGGAGGCGAGCGTGATGCCTTTTTCGTCATCAATGATCTGAGCAGAGATATTCTTGCCAGACCGGGCGACAGACAAACGAACTTTGCCTTCCGCAGTTTTGCGGAGTTTGGCGCGGCTGCGCTGCTGACGACGAAGGAATTTTTCGCGTGAGGACAACATGACTATTTCTTCTTGCCTTCCTTACGGCGGACGTATTCGCCCTGATAACGTACACCCTTGCCTTTATACGGCTCTGGGCGGCGATAATTGCGGATTTCCGCAGCGACTTGACCGACCACTTGCTTATCCGCGCCAATGATTTCGATCTCAGTCGGCTTTGCGCACTTGATCTCGATGCCATCAGGCGCCGCGTAGATCACGTCATGCGAGAAGCCGAGGGCGAGTTTCAGGTCTTTGCCCTGCATTTGCGCCCGGTACCCAACGCCGACAAGTTCAAGCGTTTTCGAGAAGCCTTCAGTCGCGCCTTGAACCAGGTTTGCAGCGTTCGAGCGGGATGTTCCCCACAAGGTCCGTGCAGATGGATCCAAGGCTTGAGCAAAAGTCATCTTCTTGCGACCTTTCTCGTCATTGAGGCGAATTTTTTCATTCGCAGCACTGACCAGATCGTTACGCGGGTTGATGCGCAGCTCTGCACCTTCAAGCTCAGCCGAGATCACCTCAGGAAGCTCTAAAGAGAGCTCGCCCTTAGGCCCTTTTGCTTTCAGCAATTGGCCTTCAATCGTGACCGTCGTGCCTGACGGGACAGAAATCGGAAGTTTGCCAATACGAGACATATTAGTTCACCCTTCCCCTAGAATACGCGGCACAGAATTTCGCCGCCGACATTCTCATTGCGCGCAGTGTTATCTGACATCACGCCCTTAGAGGTCGACAGGATCGAAATCCCAAGCCCATTACGAACCAGTGGAATGTCACTCTTAGAAGAGTAGACGCGCCGGCCTGGCTTCGACACACGACGGATCTCAGCGATCACCGGCGTTCCATCGAAATATTTAAGTTCAATCTCGATATGCTTGTGACCGTCTTTTTCGATCTCAGCATATCCACGAATGTAACCCTCGCCTTGCAGAACTTCGAGCACACGGGCCCGAAGCTTGGAGGCAGGTGTCACGACCTTGTCCATGCCACGCATTTGCGCGTTACGGATACGGGTCAGCATATCACCTAGGGGATCAGAAATCGCCATAATTTCCCTCCTTACCAGCTAGACTTGACGAGGCCTGGGATCTTGCCGAGTGAGCCAAGCTCACGCAGTGCAATCCGAGACATTTTGAGTTTGCGGTAATAACCGCGCGGACGACCAGACACTTCGCAACGGTTGCGGACCCGGTTGGGCGCAGAGTTGCGTGGAAGTTCAGCCAGTTTTAGACGCGCTTTAAAACGCTCTTCCAAAGGCAGATCTTCGTTCAGTGCGATCGCTTTGAGCTCTTCGCGCTTGGCCGCATATTTCTCGACCAGACGCTTGCGCTTATCATTCCGCTCAACAGCACTCTTTTTAGCCATTACAGTCTTCCTTCAGCGCTAGTTTCGGAACGGGAAGCCGCACTGCGCGAGCAGGCTCTTGGCTTCTTCGTTCGAGTTGGCGGTGGTACAAACAATAATGTCCATACCGCGAATATCGTCGACATCGTCATAGTTGATCTCTGGGAACACGAGTTGTTCCTTGAGGCCCATGGCGAAGTTGCCGCGTCCATCAAAGCTCTTGCCGTTCAGACCACGGAAGTCTTTCACGCGGGGCAAAGCAATATTGGTCAGACGGTCCAGGAATTCATACATTTGTTCCCGGCGCAGCGTGACTTTACAGCCGATCAGCATCTCTTCGCGAAGCTTAAAGCCAGCAATTGACTTACGCGCTTTGGTCGCGACAGGCTTCTGACCTGCAATCTTTTCCATCTCAGCCAAAGCCGTTTTGATCTTCTTAGAGTCAGCAACAGCTTCGCCGACGCCCATATTGATCACGACTTTGTCGAGCTTAGGGATTTGCATGTCATTCGTGTAGCCAAACTCTTCTTTGAGGCTGGAACGAATCTGCTCGTCATACTTCTGCTTGAGGCGAGGGGTGTAATCTTTAGACATCTAAAGCCTCTCCTGAACGTTTGGCAAAGCGCGTTTTACGGCCATGCTCATCGGTTTTGAATCCAACCCGTGTTGGCTTGCCATCACGAGGATCGATCATCGCAACATTTGAAACATGAATTGGTGCTTCAAATGTATTGATACCGCCCTGAGGGTTGTCTTGGCTTGGCTTAACGTGACGCTTCACAGTGTTCACGCCACGCACAACCACACGGCTCTCAGCTGGGATAACTTTCAACACTTCGCCCTCTGCGCCTTTGTTACGGCCAGTGAGAACGATCACGCGGTCACCCTTTTTCACTTTCGCAGCCATGACTACAGCACCTCCGGCGCCAGTGAGACGATCTTCATATGGTTCTTGGCGCGCAGTTCACGAGGAACAGGTCCGAAGATCCGTGTGCCGATCGGCTCATTGTTATTGTTGATCAGGACAGCCGCATTGGTGTCGAACCGAATGGTTGACCCGTCTGGGCGGTTAATGTCCTTGGCGACACGAACGACGACGGCGCGACGCACATCACCCTTCTTTACGCGGCCGGTCGGAATAGCTTCCTTGATCGAAACCACGATGACATCACCTACAGACGCGTAACGACGTCCGGCACCGCCCAGCACTTTAATGCACTGAACACGGCGGGCGCCAGAATTGTCCGCGACCCGTAGGTTGGACTGCATCTGGATCATGCGTCGCCTCCATCAGCTGGAATGACTTCCCAACGCTTCAGTTTCGAACGCGGCGGACACTCACGGATGGTGATTGTCTGCCCTTCGATGGCAGCATTGTCTTCGTCATGTGCGTGGTAGCGCTTTGAGCGACGCACGGTTTTCTTGAGAAGCGGGTGGAGGAAACGACGCTCCACGCGCACGATGGCGGTCTTGTCCTGCTTGGTCGAGACCACTACGCCTTCCATAACACGTCTAGGCATATCTTACTCCTACGCCTCAGCGTCCGCGCGGGCCTGCTCGCGAAGCAGGGTCTGGACGCGTGCAATATCACGACGAACGACCTTGATGCGGGCGGTCTTTTCCAACTGGCCAGTGGCTTGTTGGAAGCGGAGGTTGAACTGTTCCTTCTTCAGTTGGAGGAGATCTTCCTTCAACTGATCCGGGCTCTTCGAACGGAAATCAGCAGCTTTAGCCATGCTTAAATTCCTTCAATCCGACGGACGATCTTCGTGCGGATAGGCAGCTTTGCTGCGCCGAGGCGGAGCGCTTCGAGCGCCACCTCATCCGGAACACCATCAATTTCAAACAAGATGCGACCAGGCTGAACACGGGCGACCCAACGGTCGACAGAGCCTTTACCTTTACCCATCCGAACTTCGATCGGTTTGGCTGTGACCGGTGTATCTGGGAAAACCCGGATCCACACCTTACCTTGACGCTTCATCTCGCGGGTAACGGCCCGACGAGTTGCTTCGATTTGGCGTGCAGTGACGCGCTCAGGCTCAAGAGCTTTGAGACCAAACGAGCCAAAAGCGATCGAGAAGCCACCTTTTGCGGTGCCTTTGATCCGGCCTTTGAACGCCTTACGGTATTTTGTACGCTTCGGCTGACGCATCTCTTACGCTCCTGCCTGTGGGCCGGAAGCCGGACCACGCTGGTTACCAGAGCGCGCACGAGATTCACCTGAAGTCTCTGCACGACGATCACGAGCCATGGGATCATGCTCCATGATCTCGCCCTTATAGATCCAGATCTTGATGCCGATAATACCGTAAGTGGTCAGCGCTTCGGCTGTGCCGTAATCGATATCAGCCCGCAACGTATGCAGCGGCACAGATCCTTCAGAATACTGCTCGGTCCGGGCAATCTCAGCGCCGCCAAGACGGCCAGCGACCATGATTTTCACACCTTCAGCGCCGAGACGCATCGTGTTCTGGATCGAACGCTTCATGGCGCGGCGGAAAGAACCGCGACGCTCAAGCTGGCGCGCAATGTCTTCTGCAACCAAGGTTGCATCAAGCTCAGGCTTACGAATTTCAACCAGGTTCACACGGACTTCGTCAGTGGTCATTTTAGACAGCTGACGACGCAGGTTTTCAATGTCTGCACCTTTCTTACCGATGACCAGACCTGGACGTGCGGTATGAACTGTGACGAGGCATTTCTTATGCGGACGCTCAATGATGATCCGAGAAATACCGGCCTGCCCGAGACGCTTCTTGATATGCTTCTGGATCGCGAGGTCTTCGTGAAGAAGACGCCCGAAATCGGCGCTATCAGCATACCAGCGGCTGTCAGAGGTCCGGTTAATCCCGAGACGCAGACCGATTGGATTTACTTTCTGACCCATTATACGGCCTCCGCTTCTTGCGACGAGTCACGCAGGACAACTGTCAGCTGCGAGAATGGCTTCATGATCCGAGCGGCGCGGCCACGTGCACGGGCGCGAATACGCTTCATGACGAGGTTTTTGCCAACATGGGCTTCAGCAACGACCAGGCTATCAATGTCCAGGTCGTGATTGTTTTCTGCATTCGCGATCGCACTCTTCAAAAGCTTGCGAACATCAGCGGCAGCGCGTTTCCGCGAGAACTGCATCTGGTCCATGGCTTTTTGGACTGGCAAGCCGCGGATCTGCTGAGCCAAAAGGTTCAGCTTTTGCGGGCTATGCTTGTACATGCGCAGAACGGCGCGCGCCTCGTTGGACGCCTGCTTTGGAGGATTCTTGGCTTGACCCATGACTATCTCCGCTTCGCTTTTTTGTCCGCGCCGTGACCGTAATAGGTCCGGGTTGGAGCAAACTCGCCAAGCTTGTGACCGACCATTTCCTCATTGATGAGGACCGGGACAAACTTGTTGCCATTGTGAACCTGAAAGTTCAGGCCAACGAATTGTGGCAGAATGGTCGAGCGGCGTGACCAGGTCTTGATGACCTCACGACGTTCAGACGCATGCGCCTTTTCGGCCTTTTTCAGGAGGTAGCCGTCGACAAACGGGCCTTTCCAGACGGAACGTGACATTCTCTACGTCTCCCTAGCGTTTCGCGTTACGGCGGCGGATGATCAAACGATCCGAAGCCTGCTTCTTACGGGTCTTAGGACCACGTGTTTTCTTACCCCATGGCGTCACTGGATGACGTCCACCAGAGGACTTACCTTCACCACCACCGTGCGGGTGATCGACCGGGTTCATAACCACGCCGCGAACGTGCGGGCGTTTGCCTTTGTGGCGGTTACGGCCAGCTTTACCCATGACTTGGTTCATATTGTCAGGGTTAGAGACGGCGCCGATTGTGGCGATGCACTGATCTGGAACCATGCGCAGCTCGCCTGAGGTGAGCTTGATCTGAGCGTAACCTGCGTCGCGACCCACCAGCTGAGCGTAGCAACCTGCAGAGCGCACCATTTGTGCGCCTTTAAGAGGCTTCATCTCAATATTGTGGATAATCGTACCGACGGGGATACTTCTCAGCGGAAGCACGTTGCCGGGCTTAATGTCAGCGGTCGCTGAAGAGATCACTGTGTCACCAACGGCCAAACGCTGCGGCGCAAGAATGTAAGACAGTTCGCCATCTTCATACTTGATCAGCGCGATAAACGCGGTGCGGTTCGGATCATATTCAAGACGCTCAACCACGGCTGGCACGTCCCACTTGGTCCGCTTGAAGTCGATCTTACGATAAAGACGCTTGGCTGCGCCGCCTTTGTGGCGAGCCGTCATGCGACCTTTATTGTTACGACCACCCGTCTTGGTCAGACCTTCGGTGAGCATTTTTACCGGGCGGCCTTTGTGCAGCTCAGAGCGGTCAACGAGGACCAGCTGACGACGACCGGGGGAGGTAGGTTTGTATGTCTTTAAAGCCATCTAAATCTCCTACAGGCCCGTCGTGATATCAACAGACTGGCCGTCTTTGAGAGTCACGATCGCCTTTTTGAAATCAGAGCGACGGCCAAGCGTTCCGCGGAAGCGCTTCGTCTTACCTTTGACCAGGATCGTATTGACCTTCGTCACGTCGACTTTGAACAGATTCTCAACAGCTTCTTTGATGTCTGGCTTCGTCGCGGTCAGAGGAACACGAAAGATGATCTTGTTCTCTTCAGCAACCAAAGTCGACTTCTCCGTGATGATCGGAGACAGAAGCATGTCATAATTGTGAGGCTTGATATCAGCCATGGATTAAGCCTCCGCTTTTGCGCCATTGAAGCGCGCGTCGATGCTTTCCAGAGCGTCTTTGGTCAGAACCAAAGTCTTGCGGCGGATAACATCATAAACATTGAGACCAGCAGCTGGGAGAACATCCACATTTGGAATGTTCTGAGCCGCTCGGGCGAAATTCGCATCGACTTCAGCACCGCTGATGATCAGCGCGTTAGACAGACCAAGCTTGGCCAACTTCGCGGACAGATCTTTCGTCTTGGCTTCTTTCAGCTCGGCTTTGTCGAGAACCAGAACGGCATCGTCCTTGATCTTCGCTGATAAAGCGTGCGCGAGAGCCATTTTGCGAACCTTTTTCGGCAAGGCATGCGCGTGGCTGCGAACACGTGGGCCGTGGGCTACCGCACCACCAACAAAGATGTTCGCATTCTTAGAGCCGTGACGTGCACCGCCTGAGCCCTTTTGGCGAATATATTTCTTGGTTGTGACAGAGACGTCGGCGCGCTCTTGGGTCTTGTGCGTCCCAGCTTGGCGCTTAGCCAGCTGATAACGAACCATGCGCTGAATGACGTCGCCGCGGATCTCTTCGATCCCGAACACCGCGTCATCAACAGTCGCCTTACCAGCCGCTTTGCCTTCAAGAGTCTTGACGGAGAGTTCCATTACTCAGCCCCCTCTTTCAGTAGTTTCTTCAGGAGGTCCTGATCAACTTTCGCGCGCGGCTGACCGCCGGCGAGAATGTCTTTGGCCTGACCAACCCAATCTTCGTTTACGGCATCTTCAACAACGCCCAGCTCTTCGAGCAGCGCTGTGCGCTCATCATCTGCCATCGCAACGAAACCAGAGAGTGTGCCGAGGCCTTTTTCTTTCAAAGCCTCTTCAGTCTTGGGACCAATGCCGTCGACAAGAACGATATTGTCGGCTGCTGTGCCTTCAATCTTTACGTCGGCCGCAGGGGCGTCACCTTTCGCCGGCGCCTTGAAAGACCCATCCGTTGGCGCGTCAGCATGAAGAGCTTTCTTCACAGCGTCGCGAACTTCAACATAAGAGCCTTCAGCACCTGGGATTGCGCCTTTAACGAGGAGCAGACCGCGCTCGACATCGGTGCGAACGATTTCAAGGTTCTGAACCGTACGGCGCTCGACACCATAGTGCCCGGCCATTTTCTTACCTTTGAAAACCTTGCCAGGATCCTGGCACTGACCGGTCGAACCATGCGAACGGTGAGAGATCGACACACCGTGCGTGGCGCGCAGACCGCCAAAGTTCCAACGCTTCATCGCACCGGCAAAACCTTTACCGATGGAAACGCCAGCAACGTCAACCTTTTGACCAGGAACAAAATGATCGGCCTGAACTTCAGCGCCGACCTCTGGTAGAGCAATGTCAGCTTTGACACGGAACTCTGAAACTTTTGCTTTCGGCGCAACACCGGCTTTGGCGTATTGCTCACGCTGAGCTTTCGCTGTGCGCTTCGCTTTCTTTTCGCCGAGACCCATGACGACGGCCGTATAGCCATCGGTGCGCTTCACCTGACCGCCTTTTTTGGTCGTCACGTCGCGCTCGTCTTCCGTGCGCAGACCAACAACCTGACAGCCATCAAGCGCCAGAACGGTCACCGGGATGTGACGTCCTTCGTCGCTAAACACGCGTGTCATACCGAGTTTACGGGCAAGCACGCCAGAACGTTGAGCTGGAAGCGCCATTAGCGTGCTCCCTCAAGCTTGATCTCAATGCCAACACCAGCCGACAGATCGAGCTTCATCAGCGCGTCGACGGTTTGCGGGGTCGGGTCAACAATGTCGAGAATACGCTTGTGCGTACGAATCTCGAATTGCTCACGAGACTTTTTATTGACGTGTGGAGACCGGTTGACTGTGAAACGCTCTTTGCGGGTCGGCAGTGGGATCGGCCCACGTACTTCTGCGCCAGTGCGCTTGGCAGTCGAAACGATTTCGCGAGCCGACAAATCGAGCGCGCGGTGATCGAAGGCTTTCAGCCGGATCCTAATATTCTGTTTTTCCATCCTGCGATGTCCGTTCACGTAAAAACCACACATCCAGGCAGCACAGCTCTTTGAGCGCCCAGACACGAGGAAATCCAGTTGTTCGTTTCGGTTGCCAGCGTTTGCCGATGAGGCACTGCCTAGCTTGCGAAGGGTGGCGTGTACGGGAATCAGGCGCGGTCGTCAACAGCATTATGTGTAGATTCTGTGATGGTGCGCGGCGCGGCGATGACGCGCTTTAAAACCGGTATATCGCTACCGCCACAAATCATGCGATGGGCGGCATGGATAATCTGCTCATCTCACTCTGTTTATCACCAAATCTCAATCTTGGGACACAGGTTAAATTGGTGCCAGCCACTTAAGATCTGCGGCATCATCCACCCCGCATTCGGCGCTCCTCATTTCATAAATGGAGCGCAGAATGCCTCACCCGACTTATACCAAACCGTTGCTCGCGGCGCTGATCGGCAGCGGATTATTGGCCACAGCCTCCGCACGAGAGAGAGCCGCCGAGCCCGCATCAGCCGCCCGCACGTATGAAAGCGCCCGCAGCACTTTTAATCTCCCCTCTAAAGCCGAGGCAAAAACACGAACACGGGATTTGTTTCGGCTCGTTGACGCGCTTGATAAGGGCTATCGGCAATTCGAACTTGCCCCGCCCTACCCTCAGATCCGGATTGTCGACAAAAATCACGAGGCATTTCCAGACTACGGCCTCGCTGTCGCCATGCGTAGCGCCTCAGGCCGTGAATATATTTACCTTAATCGCTCTTATCTGGAAAAAACGAGCGACCTAGATAGCACCGTCATGCACGAGCTCGCCCACATTAAGACCCGGCGGGTGCACGGCATCCACGTACGCGAGCATGGCAAAGAGTATAAAACCATATGCCGCGCCGCGACGGATCGAGACCATTGCTCTTCAAGAGATCGCAATCGCGACCTATTTCGGTGAAGTTTAGGATTTAAAATACTGGCACGGGCGCCAGGACTCGAACCCGGGACCCTCGGTTTTGGAGACCGATGCTCTACCAACTGAGCTACACCCGTCCAGTGAGGCGCCTAAATGCCCCAAGCGGCCCCGAGATGCAATGGGGCCGTCACAGGAAAAATGCGTTTACTCGCTTCCGGCAGTGACGGGGCGCGCCACCAACATCGCATCCGGCTCATCGAAACACTCGCCGCGCAAGGCCACGAAGCTGCCTGGGAAATCAGGATCAACGAAGATCACTTCGACACGACCCCAATTATTAGAGATTTCGCCTGTCTCAGGGGCAGCGATTTCAACATCACAAGTGCCATCCTCAGTCGCCGGCTCCATCCAAATCCCGTCATAGGCTGTGCGACCCGTATATTCTCCAGCGAGCCCGGCCAGATAAGCGAGACCGCGGACGTCACCCTCGGTTGGGTAAGATAGAACGGCCATGCCATTATCGAGATCGGTCTCATAAATGACATCCCCGATATTTGTGCTCCAAACCTCATCGGCATGGGCGGCGCCGCCCGCAATTAGCATCAGAGCTGTCATGCTTGTGAATAAACGCTTGGTCATAGTTTCTCTCCATTAATCCCAGGGACGACCTTTACGTGACAATGAGACGATTGAAAGGCAACAAAAAAACCCCGCTGCCTCAGGCAACGGGGTTTCTCAATTTTGCTTTGGCGTGGGGCCAGTCTCTTACTTAGAGACAGAGGCCACAACACCGGCGCCGACGGTGCGGCCGCCTTCGCGGATCGCAAAGCGCAGGCCTTGGTCCATAGCGATCGGCTGGATCAGCTCAACGCTCATTTTGACATTATCGCCTGGCAGAACCATTTCTTTATCCGCTGGCAGGGTGACAACTCCGGTCACGTCCGTCGTCCGGAAGTAGAATTGTGGACGATAATTGGTGAAGAATGGCGTGTGACGGCCACCCTCTTC
>JBCBMU010000011.1:0-169536 GCA_039822145.1 Pseudomonadota bacterium
TTAATTAAGACCGAAGCCTTCTACGATTTGTTATGGATGGATGAGACCGAGGATGGTCGCCGGCCGCTGGCTTTTGGGCCGGTTCTGGCGCTCGGCTCAACCACCGGCAATTATCAGAGCTTTAAAGAAAACGGAGCAGGCATTTTGAACCTGACCTATATGGATGAGCACGCCTATCAGACCGTCGTCGGGCTTGGCGGCGCCGGTAAAATCGACACCTATTTCGATCAGATGCATGTCGAGGCGTCGCTCAACGTGTTGTGGGAATCAGTGTCCGGCAATCGCGCCATTGACACCCGCGCCAGGCTCGATGTCGCCAATGCTGTGTTCAAGCCGACCTCCGCGGCGATCGACGCCAATCGCTTGGCCGTCGGCACGGATGTCAAATTCCATCTCGGCGAGGATGTCTATGCCCAAATCCGCTATGACACGACCCATTCTGAAAACCTCATCGAGCATGAAGGCTGGGCCGGCATCACGATTAGGTTCTAATTAGCCGGGCCTAAAGAAGCCATTCAATGTCAGCCGCCCGGTTTTCGGGTCGGCTGGCAAAGGCTGATCATTGGCAATGACGCCGCTATGCAATGCATTGCCGGGATAGAGGATGAGGCTGTTAAAATCCGGCTTTGATGCGCCGAGCAAATGAAAGTGTGGGGCGCCATCAGAAATATAATTCGCCGCCGGAAGTCCGGTCCGGGCTATACTGGATTCCAGGGCGTTTTTATAGGCCGGGTATCGGGCTTCGGTGATCCGTTCATAGCCGGTTGCAGCTTGTCGGAAAAAGGCAGTGCCCCCATGCCCGCTATGGCCGAGATAAATCATGATCGCGACTTGATCTGGGTCGAAGCCGTCAAAATGCGGCAAACGTTGAATCGGTGTCAGATCTTGCGGCTTGCGAGTCACGATAGAGTACCAAGCCTGTCCCTCCCAAGTCGTCTTTGTGTCGCCTTCCTGTCCGCTCATAAGCGTGCCCACGAGACGGCAAAGCTCGTGCAGTAGCGCGTCTGAGACGGGTGCACGCAGACCTGGATAATGCGGATTAATCTGCTCAAAACGCGCGCCGACAGCGGCGTTGATTTGAGCTTCGGGGGCTTTGAAAATGTTTGAAAGTTTGAGGATCTCAACCGGCTCTTCGCCAAGTCTGACTCGGGTTATATTTAGCGGATCGGGTGACGAAAGGAGCACGGTGAAAGTCTAATATAAACAATTGTGTAGATAATAAGAAATGCAGCTTAACGGATCGCCCCAAAACCGCTAGTCTTGGTTTAGAAAGATCACCGCAAAAACTGAGAAATTGCGGATCAAGGAGTGCGCATGTCCGACCTAAACCAACCGATTGAAAACGTGGTCATTGTTGGCGGCGGTTCTGCAGGATGGATGACGGCCGCGGCGCTGGCCAACGATCTCGGCCGCACCTGCACCATCACTCTAATCGAGTCCGAAGCCATCGGAACCGTCGGCGTCGGTGAGGCAACGATCCCACCAATTCGGTATTTTAATCAAAAGCTTGGCATTGATGAGGCGACCTTTGTGCGCGAGACAAATGGCTCATTCAAACTCGGTATTGAGTTCATAAACTGGTCCCGAATCGGACACGCCTATTTCCACCCGTTCGGCCATTATGGCGCCGAGTTCGATCAAGTGCCCTTCTATCAGCATTGGATGCGCGCGCATTTGAACGGCGATCCGACGCCGATTGACGACTATTCCATGGCTTGGGCCGCCTCCAAAGCCGGCAAGTTTGCGCCGCCGTCGAGCGACCGCCGCAATGTCATGTCACGTTATGATTATGCCTATCATTTCGATGCGACGCTCTACGCCGCTTACTTGCGCACATATGCCGAAGCGCGCGGTGTAACGCGAACAGAGGGCCGAGTTGTGAAGGCTGATTTAGAGGCGCAGTCCGGCAAGATTGCGTCAGTGACCTTAGAGGATGGACGGGCCTTTGAGGCCGACCTCTTCATTGATTGTTCTGGCTTTTTTGGGCTGCTGATCGAGCAGACCCTCGAGACCGGTTATGAGGATTGGTCACATTGGTTGCCGTGCAATCGCGCCGTCGCCGCCCCGTGCGAGAAGACCGGCGATGTGTTACCGTATACAAAGTCGACAGCGAAAGCGGCCGGCTGGCAATGGCGCATCCCATTGCAGCACCGCACCGGCAATGGCTATGTCTATTGCGACGCCCATCTCAGCGCCGATGCGGCCGAGACTGAGCTGTTGAACTCGCTAGATGGCGCCCCAACCGCGGAGCCAAAACATCTGCGCTTTGTCACCGGGCGGCGGAAGAGATTCTGGTCCAAGAATTGTGTCGCGATTGGCCTCTCCGCGGGCTTTATGGAACCGCTAGAATCGACCAGTCTACATCTTATTCAATATGGCATTATGCGGCTTCTGGCCCTGTTCCCAGACAAGGCCATGTCACCGCTTCTGGCAGACGAGTATAATGCTCTAACCAGCGCTGAATATGAGCGCATTCGCGACTTTCTGATCTTGCACTATACCGCCACTCAGCGCGACGATTCTGAGTTTTGGCGCTATTGTAAAAACATGCCAATCCCAGATCGTTTGGCCTATAAAATCGCTCATTTCAAATCGCACGGCATGGTCGTCTCCGACGAGCGAGAGCTGTTCCATAATCCCAGTTGGATCGCTGTCTATCTTGGCCAAGACATTGTCCCGGACCGGGCTCCAGCCATGGCCGGGCATCGCCGCGATGTCCCGGTGCAGGACCGCCTCAATTCTATCCGCTCTGCGATGTCGGAGGCGGTCGCGGCCATGCCCATGCATGAGGCCTTTATCGATCGCTATTGCAAATCAGCTTTGCAGTGAGCCTCAATGAAATCTGCATGCCCCGGAAGGTCATGCGTAGCGCGCGAGATTAGCACTTGAATATCACTCATGAACCGTTGCAACTGTTCGGGTGACAGTCGATTGGCCATGGCGTGATAGCCGGTCGGCAAAAGCCCTTGGCCGACCATGACTTGGACCCAACTCGACTCGCGGAACAAGTCTTCGGGGTCTTTGTAAAGCGTGCCATTGGCTGCGAATAATGCCATTTTCTCGGTCAAAGAGTCTGGCACGGACATGTTTTTGCAATAGCGCCAGAACTCTGAATCTTCGCGATCTGTTCGGTGATAGTGCAAGATCAAAAAGTCGCGGATCAACTCATATTCACGGATCACTTGGCGATTATATTCAGTCTCATGCGCGGCATCGAAGGCGCGAGTTGGAAACAACTCAATCAGCTTTGAGACATTCGATTGAATGAGATGGATCGATGTCGATTCAAGCGGCTCCAAAAAGCCGCTCGCGAGACCAAGCGAGACACAATTCTTATGCCAGAATTTTTCCCGGCGACCGGTCTGAAAGCGGATCGGCTTTGGCGTATTGATCGGTGCGCCGTCCAAGTTTGCCAGCAAAATCTCAAGCGCCTGGTCATCGTCGATAAAGGTGTCGCAATAGACATGTCCATTGCCAGTCCGATGCTGCAACGGAATGCGCCATTGCCAGCCCGCCTGATGCGCCGTGGCTTTGGTATAAGGCAGCAGCGGTGTGCTCGCCTCACAGCCGACCGCGACGGCGCGATTGCACGGCAACCAATGCGACCAATCTTGATAAGAAACGCCAAGCGCGTCACCAATCAGTAGCCCGCGAAAGCCCGAGCAATCAATGAAAAGGTCACCAGTGACGACTTCGCCGCGCTCCAGCGAAACAGATTCGATAAACCCGGTTTCGGCGGCCAACGTGACGTCTACGACTTTGCCTTCAAGCCGGGTTACGCCGCTCGCTTCAGCATGCTTGCGCAAATAAGCAGCATACAGGCCGGCATCGAAGTGGAAGGCATAAGCAAGGCCAGTCATCGACGTGTTTCCGACGCGGTCGAGACGGCCAAATTTGTGGCTGTAGGCGGCTTTATGATGCAGCGAATAATCCCACAAACTGGCGGCGCTGCCTTCGGCGCGGCTGCGCAGCCAATATTGGTGGAAGTGAAGGCTGGCAAGGTTGATGCCGGCGTCGCCAAACGTGTGCAAATAGCTGTCGCCGATATGGCCCCAATTGTTGAATTCAATGCCGAGTTTGAATGTGCCGCGCGTCTCGCGCACAAACTCATCTTCATTCAATCCCAGCATGCCATTTAGCCGGCGGATTTGCGGAATGGTCGCTTCGCCGACCCCGACCGTGCCAATCGCGTCGGACTCAATCAGGGTGATTTTGACCGTCGGTCCGAGCAGCCGCGCCATGGCTGCAGCGGCGATCCAGCCCGCCGTGCCGCCGCCGACAATGATAAGGTTTTCAATATGTTGGCTTTGCATACGCTGATCCTACCCTGCGCGCCGCTCGCCGCCCAGAGCCTACAACCAAAAGAAAAGAAGAGGCCTGCTCGAAAGCAGGCCCCTCCGGGAGGTATCTAACTGTGACAAACAAAGTTAGAATTTCTTGGACACCGTAATATTGTAAGTGGTGCCGTATTCTTCATAGCGGCTCGGGAAGACGACGGTCGGATCCGTCGTCACATTCTCGGTCACGAAGGGCTCATTGGTCAGGTTAAAGACCTCAAAGTTCACGCCGAGGCCTTCAAGCGCACCTTCTTCCCATTCATATCCGATTTGCAGATCGACGATGGTTTCGTCTTGGGCCTGTGCGCCGCTCAAGCTGCCATCGAAATTCTGAATTTCAGACAAGAATTCCGAACGGTGACGGGCACTGACCCGGCCACGCCAACCATGATTTTCATAATAGATATCGCCGGACCAAACAGTGTCAGAATATCCTGGAATATCGGTTGAGCCGAGCTCATTGGTCAGTTCATTGTCCGAATAGGTGTAGCTCGCATTAAAGCCGAAGCCTGCAAACCGTTCTGGCAAGAACTGATCAAGACCCATTCTCAAAGTCGCCTCAATACCGGTGATGGTCCCTTCGGCAAAATTTTGTGGGCCACTCACACTACCTGTCGCAAATTCCGGATTCGTCGCTAGCGTGCCGTCTACTCCGGCCAGCACCAGCGACTCCGTTAGATTGACACCGCGTGTGGTAACATCAACGATCCAATCTTCCAGATCCTTGTGGAAGACGGCAACTGAAACGGCGGTCGTTGGGCCGAAATACTTCTCAAAAGACGCATCGAAAGCTGTCGCCAGGTATGGCTCCAAAGTGGTGCTTCCACCGCTTTGCGAGAAGCAGACATTCTGATCGCCATCGAAAATTGTTTCGCCGTTCGGGCCAAGCTGCTCGGTGAAAACACGGTCGCCATCCACATCCGTACACACCTGATTATTATTGCTAATCGTCCGGTTCGAAGCGAGTTGGTCCATACGCGCCCGTGTTACGGTGCGTGCCGCCGCTAGGCGCAGGAATGTATCCGGTGCGACCTCGAAACTGAAGTTTGCACTTGGCAGGAAGTTCTCGTAGCTCAGCGATGCTCCACCTGTGAGTGAGTCCGTCGAAGACTGCTCGGTTTCAGCATATTGAAAACCGACATTACCGAGCACGGGCACGCTGTTAAACGTCGTGTCGATGTTGGCCATCGCATAGAATGTTTGGATTTCTTCCTCAACGGTCCACTCTGTGTCGAATGTTGCTTTTTCGAGATTATACGTTCCGTCCGTCAAAAAGCTGGAAGGGTCATACGCGATGATGTCCAATCCGATGGATCCGCTATTTGTGGCGCCGACGATTCGATTGGTTGGAATCGCGAGCGATCCGTTGACCCAGGAATCTCCTGCACGAATGAAGTCCTCATTCGAGTCGAAGTTCTTTTCGCGATCCGTCAAAAGGATACCGGCTTTAACGCTACTGACGAAGCGGTTTTCAAGATCGTATTCGGCCTCAAGGCGGATCTGGTTTAGCTCGTCCTCAATGATCGGCCGTTTGATGAAACCCACTTGGCCCCAGCCACCCGGGTCGGTCAGCAAAACGATGCTTGGGTCGGTGTAATCAAGCCCCGCCGTGACACCATATGCGCCATCATCATCGAAGCCAAAGCCAAGCGTATCCGTCGGGCCTGCGCCAGCAAATCCGGTTCCGGCATAAGACTCATAATCGATATCGTTTCGATCCAGAGTAGAGTTTGCGAAGTCGGCTGTCAGCCCCAGGCGATCTGTTACCTGATAAGAGGTATTCAGACCCATCGCGAAAATCTCTGCGGAATTGCCTTCCGTATCGGTCCGCAAGAATGTCGTGACATTATTATAGGTTGCCGCATCCGCGAATCCGCTTGTGCCAGACGTGCCTTGGAATTGCGCTGAGGACCACGACGCGATAGGTGTTTCCACGCCGCGGAAAATCCCTGCATCTTCGGTATCAGTGTAGAACGCGTCGATCGTTGTTTGCCAGCGATCGTTAGGTTCAAATTGGAGTGCACCGGCGACAGATGTGCGCTCAAACTCACGAGAGACGGCACCCGTACGTGGGTTATCCGATGGATAGACCAATCCGGTCGCTGGATCGACGGAAGTTTGGAAATTATTGGTTTTCAATTCCCGAGACGTGAACTGGGTTGGGTTCGACTGGATCGTCGCTGCAAGCGACCAGCCAATCGTGCCGTCGGCATTTTGGTCGATATAGGATCCGAACAGACGATAGCCGTCCTCATCAAAGTCCGGATTGGTCTGATCCGTATCATTGACAACATATTTGCCGGAGAAATTTAGTTTGCGCTCTGTGTAATCGAGCGGGCGTACGGTGCGCAGATCCACCGCGCCGGCGATACCGGTGGCGGCGAGCGTTGCGTCTGGGGTTTTGTAGACGACGCCTTGGGCGACGAGCTCAGAGGGGAATTGATCGAACTCAACGCCGCGATTGTTGCCCGCCGAAACCACTTCGCGGCCATTCCAAAGCGCCAGCGAGAAATCTGGGCCGAGGCCGCGGATTGAGATTTGCTGCGACCGTCCGCGCACGCGCTGCGCGGTCACGCCGGGCAGGCGAGCGAGCGAATCGGCGATCGATAAGTCGGGGAGTTTGCCGATGTCCTCAGCCGAAATCGCTTCGACAATCGACGTCGCGTTTTTCTTGGCGTTCAAAGAGTTTTGGATTGAGCCGCGAATGCCGGTGACGGTGATCACGTCGAGTGTCGCTTCCTCGTCTTCGGTTTCAGCCGCCTCTTGCGCATAGACCGGAACGCTGGCGGCGAAGGCGAGAGCCGCAGTTCCAAGCAGCCAACTTTTCGTGTTGGTGAATCGTGATTTCAATTTTTCCTCCCTGAAAACACACGCTGTATTTGTGGCACTCCACCACTTTGCGTTTGTCTCTGTGTATTGCAAATTTATGAAAACGCCAACCCCTCGCGCATGAAAGATATGCTTTTTCGCAGGAGGCGTGTGGCGAAAATGCATCAAGTATAGACATATAACTATATGAATGGGGGGCTGACTTGCCTGGGTCTCGGTCAAAACCCATGATTTAGGGCGAAATAGACGTTTTCAGGTTTCTGCAAATTTTTGCAAAGAACTGCAAAGTGATGAAAATGCGCTGGTTACCGTGGTGCTAAGGGGCGCCGCACGAGGCGCGAATGATCAATTCTGCGGGAATGCGATCATCATCCGGGCCGCGTTGCCCAGAAGAATCGAGCAATTTTGACACCAGGACCCGGCCTGCTTTGCTCGTATCTTGATCAATCGTGCTGAGCGGGACTTCAGCGTAAACGCCGAAAGGGACATTGTCATAGCCAACCACGGAAATGTCTTGTGGGACCGAGAGGCCCGCGCGCCGGATCGCTTGGATGGCGCCAAGCGCGATGAGATCACTGGCCGCAAAGATGGCGTCGAAGTCCGCTTTTTCCGCGATCAGGGATTCGACCACGGCCCGAGCGGAGGCGACTTGAAAATGCGCCGGGACGATCAAGCGGTCTTCATAGGGTAGGCCTGCGAGCTCCAAGCCTTCACGATATCCGCGCATCCGTTGCGCGGCTTCAGGGGCATCCGAGTCGCCGAGAAAGATAATCTTTTTGCGGCCAAGTCTTGCCAAGTGCGACGTCGCACGGCGGCCGCCAGCGATGTTGTCGCTGCCGACGGAGCAATAGGCTTGATCGGGCAGGGCGGCGCCCCACACGACGAACCGGTCTTCTGTTTCGGCGAGGCGATTAAACGCTTCATGCAGGGTTGATTGGCCCAGAAAGATGACGCCATCAGAGCGGCTGGTCGACATCGCTGTGGCCAGTTCATCATAAGACGAGGGCGCAATATAGCTGAGCAGGATGTCACAGCCGCGTTCCCGGGCGGCATCGCCAATGCCGGCGAGCAGCTCAAAGAAAAATGGGTCGGCCATCCGGCCTTCGCGGCTTTGCGGGCGCGGCACGACAATTGAGATTGTGGCATTGGCGCCAATGGGCCCAGCCGGCATATAGGCGCGAAATGGGTAATCCATCTCGCGCGCCAGTTTCCAGATTTTCTGCTTGGTGCGCGCATTAACGGCGGGGCTGTCATTCAGAGCGCGTGAAGCCGTAGAAATCGAAACGCCAGCCTGCTTGGCTAAGTCCTCCAGGCGCGTGGTCGGTTTCGATTCCATATTCAAAGACCCCTTATCTTAGGCTTAGCCAAACACCTGTTCGCGCCGGTAAGTGCCGATCACCTAAAGCGTCTTCCTTAAGAGGTTTTGAAGCCAAAATCACGTCGCCGTCTATAGGGATTGCGGCCGGAATGTCGGCACCGTCAGCGCCAAAATTAAACAAGGCCACAATCCGGTCGTCATCCGACGTGCGGGCGATCGCCAGCAAGTCTTCGCGGCCTGTTTCGGCAAAGTGCATTTTGCCGGACATCAGGGCAGCGTGGCGTCGACGGGTTGCGAGCGCATCCTTGGTGAAGCGCAGCATGCTGTCATTGCCCTGCTGAGCATCAACAGACAGGCGCATATGTTCTGGATCAACGGGCAGCCATGGCTCGCCGGTGGAGAAGCCTGCATTTGGCTTTTCGCTCTCCCAGGGGATTGGCGTCCGGGCGCCATCGCGGCCCAGCGTTTTGGGCCAATTGGTTATCGCTTCTGGATCCTTCAGGTGGGAGTAGGGGACATGCGCTTGCGGCAGGCCGAGCTCCTCGCCTTGATAGATGATCGGATTGCCGCGCAGGCTCATCAATAGCATCATGTAGAGCCGCGCCATCTCATCGCGGTGGGCGCCGGAGGCCCAGCGCGTTACCGCGCGCGGCGCATCATGATTTGAAAAGGCCCAACTCGGCCAACCTTCTTGTTCCGACTGGTCCCATAAATTGGCGGACTCGATGACCCGTGAGGCGGTCAATTCGGGGGCATAGAGAAAGTCGAAATTATACGCCGAATTCAACCGTTCTTTGCCTTCGGTGAAGGACTTCATTTCTTTGATCGGGTTTGGGCCGCCGACTTCGGCAACGGTGAACGTGCCGGGAAATTCGTTCAGCATGGCCCGGAACTTTTCGATAAAGCCCACAGTTTCAGGCTGTGACATGCTGTGCGTTTTCAATTGCATGTCAAAGGGCCGGGTTGCTTCGTGCGCCGAGACGCCGGACGGCGGATTGTCCCGAAGGCTTTGATCATGCATGGCGAAATTCAAGGCGTCTAAGCGGAAACCATCGACGCCGCGATCCAGCCAAAAACGCCCCGCCGCGATCAGGGCTTTTTGAACTTCCTCATTATGGACGTTGAGGTCCGGTTGCTCTTTGAGGAAATTATGGAAGTAGTATTGGCCGCGGCGGGCGTCCCATTCCCAGCTTGGTCCGCCAAAAACCGATTGCCAATTATTGGGCGGTGAGCCGTCTGATTTTGGGTCAGCCCAGACATACCAATCGGCGCGAGGATTGTCGCGGCTCGAGCGGCTTTCGATGAACCAATCATGGTGATCGGACGTGTGTGAATAGACTTGATCGATAATCACTTTGAGGCCCAGCGCATGGGCGCGTGCGACCACGGCGTCGAAATCCTCGAGCGTGCCAAATATCGGATCGACGCCGCAAAAGTCGGCGACATCATAGCCATAATCGGCCATTGGTGAGGTGAAGAATGGCGAGATCCAAATGCCGTCCACGCCTAATGAGGCGATATGATCTAAGCCTTCGATCACGCCTTTCAGGTCGCCAATTCCGTCACCATTCGTGTCGCGAAAGCTGCGCGGGTAGATTTGGTAGATGACGGCCCCTTGCCACCACGGGAGCGTGCTGGCGTCGGGACTTAAGACGGGTTTCGGAGAGTCGGCCACGTCTGCCATTATTCGGCTCCAAACTCAGATTTGCAAACCACGACGTCGAGCGCCGGTACGTTTAAGGTGTAACTGGTCGGTGCATTTGCCGCGATGACGCATTGGCCGAGCAGGGCCGTGAAGTCTTGCGCCCGACCATCGACCGCAACATTGATCCGGCGCGGCTCTGTTTCGGCATTGATCGCAACGACTATCTCCGTCCCGGTATCATAGTCGATGCGCGAGAAGGCAAAAACACTGTCCTCGCGGTGCGCCAGTCTTGTGATCTGTTCGCCCCGGCGCAGCGCGGTCTCGGCGGTGCGGATGCTGGCAAATTTCTGGATCGCCAGATAGAGCGGGTGCTCGGTGTCGAAATTGCTCTCTGCTGTCGTGGCGTCTGTGGCGATCAGATCATTGTCATTGTAAAGGTCGGTTTGGCTCGGGAACATGTTCTCGCGCGCGAGGCGATCGCCGCCATCCGAGACGAAGCCTTGCTCGTCGCCATAATAGATGGTTGGCACGCCGCGCCCGAAAAACATCAATGCATTGGCCAGGCGGACGCGCGCGAACAGCTCGTCATCGCTCATCTCCGGATCTTTTTCGCGCAAGAATCCGGCGAACCGGCCCATATCGTGATTGCCGAGAAAGGTTGGCAGCTGGCGCGCCGTATCGGCGCCTTTGTCATAAATCACATCGGCGCGGTAAAGCTCATCCATATGCAGGCCAGGTTCGCCGTCAACAATCAGGGCGCGGGCGCTGCTGGTGAAGGCGAAGTCGAGGACTGTTGGCAAACCGGAATGGGTGGTGAAGCGGGCTAAGTGTTGTGGCTTTTGACCGTCGACATAGACTTCCCCAAACATGTGGAAATGATCGATGCCAGCGGCTTCGGCATGGTCGAGAATGGCCGGTGCGAAGCTCTGCCAAAACTCGTCGCGGACATGTTTGGCGGTGTCGATGCGGAAGCCGTCGACTTTGTAATTGGTGATCCAGTCTTTGTAGATGTCGATCATGCCCTCGACCACGCGCGGGTGGGCGGTGTTGAGGTCATCTAGTCCGGCAAAATCACCATAGAGCGAGTCCTCATCGACAAAGTCTGTGTCTCCGCGATTGTGGTAATAGAGTGTGTCATTCAGCCAAGCTGGGGTTTTGATGC
This sequence comes from Pseudomonadota bacterium, assembly GCA_039822145.1. Classification (GTDB taxonomy): domain Bacteria; phylum Pseudomonadota; class Alphaproteobacteria; order Caulobacterales; family Hyphomonadaceae; genus Henriciella. The sequence continues at coordinate 11,292 of JBCBMU010000011.1, forward strand.
CTTCAAATTGCTCGGGCACGAACGGCGTATAGGCCCAAGTGGCCTCTTCGAGGCGGGCGAAGTTTTCTTCGGTTTGATGGATGCCATCATCGCCGAGAAAGCCCTCATTGATCGCGGCGCCATCGCTGGCGCGCCGGGTCCACGGATAGTCGCCAATATAGCGATATTCGCAGCGAAAGGTCGGCCCGCCCGTGACAGCGGGGTCATGGCACTCGCGGTAATTGATAATGTCCGCAGTGTGATTGGTGATGATGTCCATATAGACTTTCATCCCGCGCGCATGGGCGGCGTCGACAAAAGTTTTAAAGTCGTCGCGGGTGCCAATGTGTGGATCGACATTGGTGAAGTCCGTAATCCAGTAGCCGTGATAGCCGGACGATTCTTCTCCCTCAGGGCCTTGTACGGGATTGTTCTCAAAAATCGGGGTCAACCATATCGCGGTCATGCCGAGGCCTTGGATATAGTCCAAGCGATTGGTCAGGCCTTGCAAGTCGCCGCCATGATAGAAGCCATAATCGGTTGGATCATAGCCATCGTTCAGGCGCCCGCCTTCAATGCCGCCGCGATCATTGCTCGGATCACCATTCTCAAACCGGTCAGGCAGGACGAAATAAATGATCTCATCTTCGATCGCGCGGTCGCTATAGGTCGCCGCAGCCGGGGTGTTGGTGATCGGCGTTTGCGATTCAGCTGGCGTCAAAGCCGCGCCGGCGCAGGCGCCCAATGCGAGCGTCAAAATCAGTCCAGCACTGGTGCAAATCGGTCCAAACCTTAGATTTCGCAACATATCCTCCCGCACATTTGGTTTGCTATTTATGGCGCACGTTTTCATTTTTTTGCAAACTCTACAAGTCTATAATTACTGAAAATGATACGGATCAAGCCGATTTATCATTTTTTGGGATTGTTGATTGCAAAAATTTTCAAGATCCGCATAATCACAAAAAAGACCAATGGGAGGATTAAATGCGCTATCGAGTCGCCGCGGCGATTGCCAGTCTATCTATATTCGCGACAGGCTGCACATCTGCGCAAGTTCTGCCTGCCGACCCGGCTGTGTCATCTGCACCGGATGCCGCAATCGCTGAGGCGTCAGTCAACTCCCCTTCGGGTGAGATTGCGTTCAAACTCATGACCGAAGGCGGCGCTCTACAGTGGCAGGCCGATTGGCGTGGCCAGACCGCCATATCTCCGTCGGCGCTCGGCTTAGTGTTTCAAAACGGACGTGACCTCAATCGCGACTTGGTGATCCGCGGCGTCTCCGAAACCCGTCAAGACGAGACTTGGGAGCAGCCTTGGGGCGAACGGCAATTCGTGCGCGATCATCATCGTGAAATGCTGGCCGAGATAGGCTTTAGCGACGGCACCCCGGCTTTTGACCTGCGCGTCCGCGTCTTCGACGATGGATTGGGCTTTCGCTATGAAGTGCCGGATACCGGCAAGCGCAACATCACCGATGAGCTGACAGAGTTCCGGGCTGATGAAAACGCCAAAACGTGGTGGATCCCAGCAGCGGGTTGGAACCGCTATGAGGAGCTTTATCACGAGACCCGGCTAAGCCAAGTCGACCGCGCCCATACGCCGATCACACTGGAGCTGCCAGAGGGCGGTCCTTTCCTATCGATTCATGAAGCCGCTCTGGTCGACTATGCTGGCATGTGGCTCGATCAGAGGCGCCCCGGCCAGTTAGAAGCGACCCTGGCCCCGTGGTCAGACGGCACCAAGGTCAAAACGGAAGGGGCGTTTAAAACCCCCTGGCGGACTGTTCAGATTTCGGAAACCGCGGCGGGTCTGGCCAATTCAGACCTGATCCTGAACTTGAACGAACCCAACGCCCTTGGCGATGTGTCTTGGGCTGAGCCGAGCAAATATATTGGCATCTGGTGGTGCATGCACATCAATGAATGCACTTGGGGCTCGGGAGAGATCCATGGCGCCACCACAGAGCGTACCAAAGCCTATATCGATTTCGCCGCCGAGCATGGCTTTGATGGCGTGCTGGTCGAAGGCTGGAACTTTGGCTGGGACGGCGATTGGTTCTCGAATGGTGAGATTTTCAGCTTCACTGAAGCCTATGCTGATTTCGACATTGAGGCGCTCTCGGCCTATGCCGCTGCGCGCGATGTGTATCTGATTGGGCACCACGAAACCTCGGGCGACATCACCAATTACGAGGCGCAAATGGCAGACGCATATGCGCTTTATGAGAAACTGGGTATTCCAGCGATCAAGACAGGTTACGTTGCCGATGGCGGCGAGATTGCCCGCCGGGACGCCGACGGCAAAGCCTATCGCGAATGGCATGATGGCCAATTTGCCGTCGACCATCATTTGCGCGTCTTGAAACGCGCGGCCGAACATAAGATTTCGATCAATGCGCATGAACCGGTCAAAGATACCGGCCTGCGCCGAACCTATCCGAATGCCTTCTCAAGAGAAGGGGCGCGCGGGCAAGAATACAATGCCTGGGGCGTGCCGCCGAATGATCCAGCGCACACAACGATTTTGCCCTTCACTCGGATGTTGTCCGGACCGATGGATTTCACGCCGGGTATTTTCGATCTCAGTTTCGGCAAACCGGTGGAAGAAGATCCGCGGGTCCAGACGACTCTGGCCAAACAGCTGGCGCTTTATGTGATGATCCACAGTCCGATTCAAATGGCTGCCGACTTGCCGCGCAATTACACGGCGCGCCCACAAGCCTTTGAATTTATCAAACAAGTGCCTGTCGATTGGAGCCAGTCGGTTATGCTCGACGGCTATCCTGGCGACTTCGCTATGATGGCCCGCAAAGATCGGGACTCGCAGGCCTGGTATGTCGGCGCGATCACGGACGAAGCCGCCCGCGATGTCTCACTATCGCTCGAATTCCTTGAGGCTGGGTCCTATACCGCGCACATCTATCGCGATGGCGACGGGGGAGACTGGTTGATCAATCCCTACGCGTTTGAACGGGTGACGATGACGGTCACAGCAGATGATACTTTGGCGCTGCGCCTGGCACCTGGCGGCGGCGCCGCCATTGCCTTTGTGCCAGTCGAGTAAGGAATAACGCGATGTGGAAACAGCTGGCCCAAAGTGCCCTTGCAATGGGGCTGCTGACCGGATTGGCAGGGTGTGTGTTGACCGCGCCTGAGCACGCGCCAACGCTTGACGAGGGCGCGAACTACACGCCGAAACCCTATGTCCAAGTTCAGCATCCGGACTGGGCCCGGGATGCCGTGATCTATCAGATCAACACGCGGCAATTTACGCCAGAAGGCACGTTTCGTGCGGCAGAGGCGCAGCTGCCGCGGCTTAAGACGCTTGGTGTGGATATCCTTTGGTTGATGCCAATCCATCCCATTGGCGAGGTCAATCGCAAAGGCACCCTGGGCAGCCCTTATGCGGTGAAAGACTATTTTGCGGTCAATCCGGAATTCGGCACGGAAGAGGAGTTTCGCGCCTTTGTTGAGGCGGCGCATGGGCATGGTTTTAAAGTGATTTTGGATTGGGTCGCCAATCACACCGCCTGGGACAATGCTTTGGTGAGCGAGCACCCCGAATGGTATGAAACGGATTGGAAAGGCGATTTTCACCCGACGCCATGGACCGATTGGGCCGACATTATCGACTTGGATTATGACCAGCCTGACTTGCGCGCTTATAAAACGGCGGCGCTTAAATATTGGGTCGAAGAGTTTGGCGTGGACGGCTATCGCGCCGATGTCGCGGGTTTCGTGCCGCTCGACTTTTGGGAAACGGCCCGGGCTGAGCTGGATCTGATCAAGCCGGTTTTCATGCTGGCCGAATGGCAACAACGCGATTTGCACCGCCATGCCTTTGACGCGACTTATGGCTGGGCTTGGAAAGAAGCTGCGCAGCGCATCGCTGCCGGACAATCGGACGCCGGTGATTTGCGCGGCTTCTTAGGGGATCAGATTTCAACTTGGCCACTCGATGCCTACCGCATGCTATATACTGAAAACCATGACCAGAATGCTTGGGATGGCGCCACTGGCGACATATATGGCGCGGCCTATCATGCCATGCTGACCCTGTCTTTTGTGACGGAGGGCATTCCGCTCATCCATAATGGGCAAGAGGTTGGCAATCAGGACCAGTTGGCTTTCTTTGAGCGCGATCCGATTGAGTGGGGTGATTATCAGCATCCAGATGGCGATTTGATCCACCAACTCATTCGCATCAAAAAACACAATAAAGCCTTACATAATGGCGCCGCAGGCGGGCGAATTGTCCCGGTTTCCACCGATGTGCCAAGTCAGATTTTGAGTTTCGCGCGCGAGAAAGACGGCAATCAGGTCTTGGTCTTGTTCAATCTCTCAGACCGCGAGGCGCAGTTTAAGCTGACCGACGGCCCGGCGGCGGGCGCCTGGATTGATGCTTTGACGGGCGAGGCGGAGACACTTCGGCTCGGCGCCGGACGCCGTCTCGCGCCTTGGCAGGGCCGGGTTCTAGTGAAAAACAATAAGAATTGAGGGAGAACAGCATGGCGGGTTCAGGCGGGCCAACACAGACAGGCGACACAATCCGTAAGCCGGAACTCAACCTGTTCCAAATCATCAATATGTCGTTCGGATTCTTCGGCATCCAGATCGGCTTTGCGCTGCAAAACGGTAATGTGAGCCGGATCTTTCAGACGCTCGGGGCGGATATGAGCACATTGCCGCTGCTCTGGCTCGCCGGACCAATTACGGGCCTGATTATGCAGCCCATTGTCGGCTATTTCAGTGATAAAACCTGGGGGCCTTTAGGGCGCCGTCGACCGTATTTCTTAATCGGGGCGATCCTAACGACGCTGGCGCTCTTTATCATGCCCAACTCGCCTTATCTCTGGGTCGCAGCGGGCACGCTTTGGATCTTGGACGCCAGCCTCAACATCACGATGGAACCGTTTCGAGCTTTCGTCGGCGATATGTTGCCGAGCAAGCAGCGCCCGCTCGGTTATTCCATGCAGACGATATTCATCGGCGCCGGCGCCGTGCTCGCCAGCATTGCGCCCTTTGTATTCAACGCGCTCGGGGTCTCGAATGAAGCGGCCGATGGGATCATCCCGGACAATGTGAAATGGTCTTTCTACATTGGCGGTGCAGCCTTGTTCATGGCGGTGATGTGGACGGTGTTTACGACCAAGGAATACGCCCCGGAAGAGCTCGAGCAATTTGGCAAAGACGAAGACAATATCTTTGAGCAAGAAGGCGGGATCGATGCGGCCGAGCGACCAGAATCGAGCTTCTTCTCCAAATGGGGCCTGATCATCACAGCTTTCGGCGCGGCTTTCTCAGCGGCGGTTTATTACAGCAATGGCGATCAGCAATTTTACGTCCTGGGCGGCGGGTTGATTTTTCTTGGCTTGTTATACCTCTTCAATTCCGGTCTGGTGAAATCAGATCGAAATGCCCGTAATTTCCTCTCAGATGTGCTTGGAGATTTAACCACAATGCCGAGCGTCATGAAGCGCTTGGCTGTGGTCCAATTCTTTTCTTGGGTCGGCTTGTTCATCATGTGGATTTACACGACCCCCGCCGTCGCCTTGCAGGCCTGGGGCACAGCTGATGCGACCTCCGGCGCGTACCAAGACGCCGGCGACTGGGTCGGAATCATGTTTGCGGTCCAGAATGGTGTTGCGGCGCTATATGCGTTTGGGATTGCCGGCATTGCTCGCAAAGTCGGGACGCGGAGCCTGCATGCGTTCAACTTGCTGGCCGGTGCGGCCGGCTTTGTTGGCTATCACTTCTTCGCGTCGCAATATGGCTTATTGATCCCGATGATTGGCCTCGGCATGGCCTGGGGGTCTATTTTGGCATTGCCTTATGCGATCCTCGCTGACGCGCTGCCGGTGCGGAAAATGGGCATCTATATGGGCATCTTCAACTTCTTCATCGTCCTGCCGCAAATCCTCGTTGGCGGTACAATGGGGCCGATTATGCGGACGCTCGAAACCAGCGTCGCGCCAATGTTTGGCGGCGTCCCACTGCTGGCTATATTGTTCGGTGCAGCGAGCTTTTGTGTTGCCGCCTTCGCCATGAGTTTTGTCAAAGTCGAACGCGGATAATTCTATCGCGTCTGAAAGGACTAGAAATGCAGATCAAATCAACGCTCCTCGCCGGTGCCGCGCTCGCGCTCGCCGCGTGCGTACAAATGCCGGCGTCCGACGCCCCGCAACCGGATCGCTTGGTCGTCGATGCGGCGATTGAAGAGACGGTCGCCCGCGGCGCCTTTCCTTTTCTCTATGTGCGGGTTGAAAATCTGGATGGCGACCTGGTCTATGAACACAGCGCCGCCAATCCGGACTTCGCGCCAGAAGCACCAACCGGTGAGACTTGGCTGCGCCTTTGGTCGATGAGCAAAAGCGTCACGATTGCAACTCTTCTCAGCCTCGAGGAAGACGGCGTGCTTAGCCGCACTGACCCGGTTACCGATTACCTTCCGGAGTTTGCCAATTTGAAAGTGCTCAGCGACAGCTCTGAACCTGGCGCATGTTCGGAAAACCTCCGGGCCCCCCGCCGGGATCTGACGATTGAGGATCTGCTCAATCACAATGACGGGTTCTACTATCCTTATACCGCCTATGACTGTTTGAATGCGGCCTTGAACGCAGCGCGTTTGCCTGAAGCGGTCTCATCTGACGATTTGATTGGGCGGATCTCTGATCTGCCTTTGCATCCCGATGGCCTCGGCGCGCATCATTATGGCATTGGAACGACGGTGCTGGCCTTGGTCGCAGAGCGTGCCGCTGGGGCGCCGTTTGACGCGCTGGTTGAAGCGCACATTACCGGCCCGCTCGGCATCACGGATACATTGTCATACGTGCTGCCGGACGGTGAACCGACATATCCGCGCACCACAGGGTCTAGCGGCACGCTCGAATTGGCGGAGGCCGGCGATCTCGAAATCTTTGGCGGCCCGGTGCCTCATAATGGTTCCGACCTCAACATCTATTTAGGCGGCGAGGGCATGGTTGGCACAACTAAGGCCTATGCCACATTCCTGCGCTTGATGGGGCGCCATGGCACATTGAATGGGGTCCAAGTGCTCACGCCTGCAACCGTAAGAGATTGGTATGCGCCGAAGACCCAACTCGACAGCGCTTACGGAAAGAATGGCTTCAATATCTGGGTGACCAGTGGCCTGGTCGACAATTTGCCGGATCAAAAACCAGGCTTGCTCGTCGGCGGCGGCTATGAGGGGACAGCGTTTTGGATTGACTTAGACGCGGGCTATGTTGGCCTGATCATGTCGCAAGTCCATTCCCCGCCAACCGGCGGAGTGGACGAAGTCTCGCGCATTCGCGGCTTGCTTTATGAGCACTATCTTGAGCCCGGTTTGACTTATTAGCACTGCAAATGGCGCTGTCCTTCGGCGCCGCTCATATTCGCGGGCGCACTCGCTATGCTTGATTTATTTCGATAAGTATAAAATTATAGGTTGTGTTGTCGAGCCGCGTTGAAGGGCCCATTGGGCAGTGGAGATCAAAATGAGTGACTTAAAGCTTCCGAGCAATGGCGCTCTTTTATCGATTATTGCGATCTTTATCTCGCTCTCGGCTCTCGGCGTTTCCGTGTTTGAAGTGACCTCGTTAAAGGATCAACAACGCGCCAGCGTTTGGCCCTATTTGGACATCACGCAAAACTATTCCAGCGAAGGGTTTAAGGTGACCGTCACGAATAAGGGCATTGGGCCGGCTTTACTCGGCGATGTCAGCTTATTCTATGGTGATCAGAACATCTCGTCATCCGATGACCTTGATGCGATCATTCGTGAGGTGAATGGGCCAGAGCGCGCTTTTTCTTACGACACTTATATGATGCGCATCGTCTCTGAGGATGTCCTCTCACCCGGCGAGGAAGTGGTCTTATTTGGCGTCCCTTGGACGCCGGATACGCGCACCTTCATAGAGAATGTGAGCCCAAAAGTTCGTGCAGAAGGCTGCTACTGCTCTGTCTACGATCAGTGCTGGGCGGTCGATTTTAATGGCACTCCCAGAGAGACAAAAGCCTGTCGATAAGCGCGCGCTCTCATTCCGTCATATTCTCTGAGGCCGCCGAGACAAAAACGCCATAAGCGGCGACTTTGTCGTCAATGCCTTGCTCGCTGGCCGACCAGTGATCGATGACGCCGCGCTCCCAAAGACCCGCATCTGCGGCCAGAGCCGAAATTCGGCCCATGCCTGAGAAACGCGTTTCCGGGATTTGCGCTGCGATCGGGTCGGCAAAAGCGAGGTCTGGATCGACAATTTCCCAACCGTCAGCGCGCAGCGCGCGGATCATATCCGCGGTAAAACGGGCTGCCAGATCATTCTCATGCAGCAGTAAAACCTGCACCGGGCGGCGCCCCAAGACCTGCTGCCCGAGCGCGTCATAATGGGCGGCGGCATCAAGCACCATGTCGACATAGACCCGAGACAATGCGGCCTGGTCAACACGGTCGCCATTCTGCACGGCGCGGGACCAGAGCCGGTCGAGATGCCAATCAAACGTATCGACGGTGACATAGCCGCTGATCAGTCCTCGGGCATCGAGCGCGGCGCGGTAGGCATCGCGCCTGACAGCGTCCTTATTGTCTTCACCCATGCCGCCTTCATCTAAAAACGGAAATCGGAACCAGGGGCGGCGATGATCAAACGCTTCGAGCTTGCTTTCGGCGGCATCTATATCGGCAATATAGGCCTCAATGTCAGTGCGGCTGGCCCATATGTGCTGGTCGCTATGATTGGCGATGCGGTGACCTGCGTTGGCATAGGCTTGAATCCGGGTCTGGCCATCGGCTTGGTCGAGACCGCGCGTGGTCACGAAAATGGCAACCGGGCCCGACCCGGCCGCATCTAGCTGTTCGATAAAGGCCTGCGTACGCTCAGTGCCGGTATAAATCGGCCCATCGCCCAGCGGAGCATCATCATAGGTTAGGGCGATTTGCTTGGGACCCGGATCAACCGGCGTAGGGGCGGTTTCGATCTCTGTTTCGGCTCCCGTGCATGCGGCGCAAAACAGCAATGAAGCGACCATGAAATTTCGAATGGCCATGCCCGTTCCTCCTGCTTCTTTGTATGCCAGCGACATCATTGCCCTTGCTTATCCGCTCGAAGCCTTAAATTAGCGATCAAAGGATGTTCTAATGCCCGATACAATGTCGATACAAGCACCCATTCCCGGACGCGTAGGTCCATTGCCTGCAGACCACCCTGTTGTGGTTCAAGGCAAAATTGGCGTTCTTCTGGTCAACCTGGGCACCCCAGATGGCACCGATTATTGGTCCATGCGCCGCTATTTGTCGGAGTTTCTCTCAGACCCGCGCGTCATCGAAGTGCCGCAGCCGATTTGGCAGCTCATTCTACAAGGTCCAATCTTGACCTTCCGACCGAGCAAGTCCGGGCGCGCGTACAAAAAGATTTGGACCGAAGAGGGATCACCTCTGCTGCTTTACACCAAGCGCCAAGCCGAAGGGCTGAATGCGCGCATGGGCAGTGACAAGCTGATCATCGATTTCGCTATGAATTACGGCAATCCCAGCATCGCTTCAAAGGTGGCGGCGCTCAAAGACCAAGGCTGTGATCGAATCTGTGTCGTGCCGCTTTATCCGCAATATTCAGCGACGACGACGGCTAGCGTCTGCGATCGCACTTTTAAAGCTTTGGCCAAAATGCGGTGGCAGCCGGCAGTGCGGACCGCCGCGAGCTTTCACGATCAACCGGCTTATATCGGCGCTCTGGCGAAGAGTATTTCAGACCATATTTCTGGTCTCAATTTCACGCCGGACAAAGTGCTGATGTCTTATCACGGCATTCCCAAAGCCTATTTGGACAAAGGCGATCCCTACCATTGTCATTGCAACAAGACGACGCGTTTGGTCGCCGAACAACTTAGCTGGGCGCCCGACTTTGCGATGACGACGTTTCAAAGCCGGTTCGGGCCAACCGAATGGCTGAAACCGTATACCGACAAGACGCTTGAAGCCCTGCCAGAGCAAGGGGTTAAGAACCTTGTTGTGGTCTCGCCAGCCTTCATTTCTGATTGCCTCGAGACTTTAGAAGAATTGGCGCTGGAAGGCCGGGACGAGTTTCTTGAGGCGGGCGGTGAAGCCTATTCAGTCGTGCCTTGTTTGAATGATAGCGCGGCGGCCATTGATGTCATCGAAGACGTGGTGCGACGGGAAATTGCCGGTTGGGCTGAATAAGCGTGGATGGCTGGGTCAAGAATGGCAAAGTCCGCGGCCGGATCACCGAACACGGTGCTTTGGAAGTTCGCTGCTACGGCCTGACCACGCAAACACGCTATTATAAACAGCTTTTCCGCGAATTTTTCCGCAAAGACTTCCCCAAGCTTCGCCCAGGCTATGGCGATTATGATGTTCACATCATTATGGAATATACGGGCGATGCGCCTTGGATGGATCTCGACAATCTCGCCAAAGCCTTGCTCGACAGTCTCACCGGAAACGCGTTTGAAGACGATCACCAAGTCGCGCGGCTCTTGGTTGAACGCCGGGTCGGTGACCGCGAAGGCATCTTTATGCGGGTCGAGGAAATGGCTTAGCCGCGCTTAGGAGCGGGTCCTGCAGCTTTCTATATCGCCAAGTCGGCAGGCTTTGCGGCGTACCAAATTGGCCCGTTCAGGGTCTGTTGCCCCGCGCAAGCCGTGCTCCAAGTCGGTGGCATAGAGCGAGCAGCCAAAGGCATTATCATTGTTGCAGGCCCGTTCCGTAAATGAACGAATCTTGTCGTCACGCTCAGAGCTTGGCGCCATATGGATCAGCACAAACCCCGCGGCAGAGACACAATCCTCGGCATTGCCGCGATAGGCTTGCGGGCATGCGGCTGAGGCGACCTTGATCGCTTCAGCGGTATTTGACGGTCCGCCAACGCCGCGTACATACATTTCGGCGACCTCTAAGCACGAGGCCTTGCGCCCCAGATCGCACGACTTTTGAAGCAGCACACGGGCTTGCTTCATGTCAGCTTCTGACGCCGCCGCATTGGCCATATATGTATTGGACTCGGTCGCACAGGCATCAGCATCTCCGAGCTCGCAAGAGCGAGCTGTGTACCCTGCGAACTTTTCGGCGGCCCCGCGTTCTCCAGTATAACGATAGAGGTTGGCCAGCGCCACACAGGCATTCACATAGTCTTTGCGACACAGCGCATCGGCTACGCTGAGATATTCGTCGCTGTCTGCGGCGCTCCGTACGTTGAACTTAAAGGCCTCGAGCAGGTTTTCGCAGGCGACGGATAGCGTTCCCGCTGCAAGGTCGGCGTCACAGGCCTGCTGCAGCGGTGCGCTGGCGATATCCGGTTCATTGGTGGATACGGTTCCTGCCGCCGCGATCACCGTTTTTGCCGGTGTGCTCGGTTGACGGCGTGGAGGCTCGGGCGTTTGCGCGGAAACGGTTAGAACCTCGGGGGTCACCGGCTCGGGGGTTGTAGGTGTTTTGACAGGGGCGGCTTCGGTTGGCTCAGCTAGTGAGACGCGGATGGGCGCAGAGACCGGTTCGGGCTCGCGGCAGCCAAGCGTAATTTCGGCCCATTCAAGCATGGTCGCACTCGGCGTCTCGGTCAGCATCGCTGTGAGGCCAAACGGATTAACCTCTGTTTGTTGCAAGATCGAGGTGATCTGCGTGTCGATGGGGTCTTCTTGCTCTGCACCGCAGGCTGGGGTCCGGAAACAGGTTGCAACACGATCCAACTCTTTTGGTTGGTCGGACAAGGCGTTTAGGCCCAGCCGGTCCCATTTCATAATAATCATCGCTGAATAGCGGTCGGTCAGCTCAGAATATTGCTCATCCAGGACGGCCCCTTCGAGGACGTCAACGGCATCACCGGTCGACTGAACATATCGGGCAATTGAGGACTCAGTCGGACAATCGGCGTTTGCCGCAAACGGCAATGCCATCGACAAAAGAGTAAACGCAGGTCCCAACCAGAGTTTCATAAGCGTACGCTAACTTAACTAAATGAATGTTGCGAAGTCGAAATGTACTACAGCGCCCGGTTGGCAACAAGGAAAACACTAAGTCGAGGAAGTTCAGGGCCGAATATTGCTTGGTTCACAGGCGAATTGACAGGATATGGGGCATCCTTATATCAAGCGCTTAAACGGCATTGGGATCGCTGTTGCTGTCGCTTTAGCAACTAAAATACCATTGTTATCAAAGCACTCTGCTTCCATGAATGCTGCTGAGCGTCCCCATTTGAGAATGCGGGCTTCAACCTGCGCGGGCCCTGGCATCAATCGCCGCAAATATGAGGTCTTCATTTCCAGTGTGGGCGCTGTCATGGTGACGTTTGAGGCAATTATGCAACACGTACTCATTGCTTCGTCCATCATTGCGGCAATGAAACCGCCTTGCACCGCCCCTGTTGGATTGGCGAACATCGCCGGTACATCAAAGTCCATTTGAATGCGTTTGGCGTCTTGTTCAACAGCGGCGAGGCGCATGCCAAGTGTGTCCGAGCAGGGTGGGCGCTTTTTGCTGTTTTGAAAGCGCGCCAGCATCTCTGCGTCGGAAATGCGTGGCTTTTCGTCCGTCGGGGCTTCGCTCATGTCTATTTGCGACGAAACGCGTCGAGATTGACAACGGTCGTGCCATCGTCAGCCGTCTCAGAGGCAATATCTGCTTCCGCGCTGGCATCCGTTTCGAGCGCGGGTGCAACCACGCTTGCATTATCGCCGGCGGCTGCTTTTTCGAAACTGACACCGAAATTCACGGCCGGATCAACAAAGCGCGTCATGGCCACAAAAGGAATGGAGAGGTGCTGTGGCACGCGATTGAATTTGAGGACAATTTCAAAATGGCCATCATGCACTTCAAGGTCCCAATATTGGTGCTGGATGACAATTGTCATCTCTTCCGGGAATTGCTCAATCAAATGATCGGGGATTTTGACGCCAGGCGCTTTGGTGCGGAAGGTCACGTAAAAATGATGATCTCCTGGAGGGGCAGACCCCTTCGCCGCTTGCCGAAGAGCTTCGCGTGCGACGCCGCGCATCGCGGCTTGTGTTAGCGCTTCGTAGCCAATGTAGTCGGTCATTACCCGCTCCCCGTTGAGAAAAGCTAATTAGCTTTTCCAAACAAGACCCGCAACGCTGTTCATGCGTCAGGCGAGCCTCAAACTGTATCTTCCCCAGATGAGAAGTTCGAATTTTGGTTAAGCGCATTGCGCAACAAACATTACACAATGGGCTACTCTACAAGCTTAAAGTGGAGGCTTCTGTTGCCAGGCGCCTCCGGGCCCCGCCTAAGGCGCTGATGCCTTAGGAGTTAAAGCGGTATTCCACGCACTGCGTTACGCAGCGAGCAGTTCACCTTCAGCAAAGTTGTCATTAGCAACTATTGTTGAGTGAGCTTCTAACGCAGCTCAAGCGGGTGAAAGCCTCGTCTTTACACGTCCGTCGATCCTATTTCGCCCCCAAAGTCCCTCCGCTGAAGAAGAGGGTATTGGTGGAGGCGCCGGGTACCGCCCCCGGGTCCGAACCGCTTATTACACGCGCATTTATCACCATAGTTCTTGCGAACACGGATAACATAAGCCGGGTTTGGTTAAGATAAAAGTGCCTTAGTCCACAGGTTCCACAATTACCTCAATGACGCCCTCTGTTCGTTCAAGCGCGGCCAGTTCTGCTTCAAGAGCGGTCGCTTGGATCTCTCTCGTGGTGCGCACAACCGCTCCGGTCGCGTCAGCGGATAAGATGGTTAGGCGGAGCATGCGCTCGGTGCCGTCAAGCACGCCATCTGCGGCGCGCACTGTCAGTTTGCCAACCTGGTAGACGCCTTTGCCGGTATAATAGACCGTCTTCCCTGCCAGGGTTGCGCCGCTGACCAGGAGGCCCGCCGCGCTGGTCACGATACACCCCGAGAGCGCGAGCGCGCAAAGCGGCGCCAAAATAAGTCGATGCATGTGCGGCCCTTTTTTGTCCCAAGGTAAAAGGCCGTCGTTCGTGCATCGGGTCAAGTGAAACTGCGGTCAGGGGCGCTGTATGCTGACCTCCCTTGCTCTCAGGGGCAAAAGCTGCTTTTTGCCGTTTAACGATAAGACTGGTTTTGGGAGACCCTTTATCATGCGCACTACTTTAACGGCACTTGCCACCATTTTCGCTCTCGCGGCCTGCGATCAGATTCGCACACCTGGACAGGCTGAAACAGAAATCACCGAGACCGAAGCGGCTAAAACGCCCGCAACGGCGGAAGAGGTTGCGGCCGAAACCGCCCGTCTCAATGAGTGGTTTGAGGCTAAATATGAAGCCGAAGTTCTGGAAAGCCCGATCAATTTGACCTTTCTCGGCCGCGATGAGCGCCAAGGTGAAATTGATGATTTCTCAGAGGCCGCTTTGGACGCCCAACTTGCGCGATCGCGCGCCAATGTGGCGGAGCTGAAAGCCGAATTTGATTATGACAAGCTCAGCCCCGATGCGAAAATCTCATATGATATTTGGGTCTATCAGGCTGAACGCGCTGAGGCCGCCGACGAATTTCGCTACAATACTTATGTGTTTGACCAAATGCAGGCCATTCACACATTCTTCCCGCAGCTCCTGATTGCATTCCACCGGGTGACCGATGCGGAAGGCATGGACAATTATCTGCTGCGCGTGTCGGGCAGCGCCCGGGCCATAGATCAGCTTATTGCGAGTTCTAAAACGGTGGCAGAGAAAGGCGTACGTCCGCCATACTTTGCGTTTGAGTCTGTGATCGAAGAATCCCGGAAAATCATTTCTGGAGCGCCGTTTGACGATAGCGAAACCGACAGCGACGTATGGGCCGACGCCAAGGCTAAAATTGCCAATCTGCTTGAGCAAGGCGAGATTGATCAAGCCAAAGCTGATCAGCTAACGGCTGACATTCGCACTGCGATGGTCGACGAGTTAAAGCCGGCCTATGAGCGCCTTATCGCTTGGCAAGAGGAAGACAAAGTCAACGCATCGCCCGAAGCGGCGGGGGTGACGACGCTGCCCAATGGCATCGCTTACTATAATGAGCGCTTGGCCAATCAGACAACGACGGCGCTGACCGCTGACGAGATCCACGAAATTGGGGTGTCTGAAGTCGCCCGTCTGCGCACCGAAATGGAAGAAATCCAAGCCGATTTCGGGTTTGAAGGTAGCTTGCAGGACTTTTTTGCCTTCTTGCGTGACACCAAAGATGATGACCGGCTCTATTACCCGAACACGGACGAAGGACGCCAAGGCTATATTGATGATGCCACAGCGGCAATCGATGGCATTAAAGCGGTTTTGCCAGACTATTTCGGCATTCTGCCGAAAGCCGACATGGTGGTGAAACGGGTCGAAGCGTTCCGCGAGCAAGACGGCGCGGCGCAGCACTATTTCCCGTCCACCCCAGATGGATCTCGGCCTGGTGTTTATTATGCGCATTTGTCGGATATGACGGCGATGCCGAAGCGCGAATTGGAAGTGATTGCTTATCATGAGGGCCTTCCGGGCCACCATATGCAAATTGCCATTCAGCAAGAGCTCGAAGGTGTTCCGACTTTCCGTACGCAGGCCGGCTTCACCGCCTATAGCGAAGGCTGGGGGCTCTATTCAGAGTGGCTGGCGATTGAGATGCCAAACACCTATGTCGATCCCCTGTCGCGCTTTGGACGGGCCGGCTCTGAGATTTGGCGCGCCATTCGCTTGGTTGTCGACACAGGCTTGCACGCGAAAGGCTGGAGCGAAGAAGAGGCAGTGCAATATTTCATGGCCAATTCTGCGGTCACAGAAGCGCAGGCGCGGTCAGAAATCCGCCGCTATTTGGTCCTGCCAGGTCAAGCCACCAGCTACAAAGTTGGCATGCTGAAAATCCAAGAGCTGCGCCGCGATGCGGAAGCAGAATTGGGTGAGGCCTTTGACATCCGCGCCTTCCACGACACCATCCTCGGCGGCGGCGCTATGCCCCTCGCCATTCTTGAGCGCCGCGTCGATAACTGGATTGCAAGCGTGAAAGCGGGTTAGAGGTCGCTTGCCTCCTCACCTAAAACAAAAGACCGGATGTCCGCTGCGAGCTGGCGTCCGGTCTCTTCGTCTAAATACATCATATGACCGCCATCATAGGTGTGTATCGTCAGATCGTCTTTCCTAAATCCCGCGCGGACTAGGGCGAGTTCCATAGCAAAAAAAGGCGTGATGATATCGTAAGCACCGGACGCAACCATGATGCGCGGCGCGGTGGGCGTTTGACCGTTTCGCGTTCGCATGCGGGCGATCCCGCGAAACGACGTCTTCAACACTTCAGCCATATTGGTTCCGGTCCCACCATCCATGCTCTTCATGAAGCTGAAATTCCAATTGACCCTGAACATGCGATCTGCAGCCACAATGTAGGAATCGACGTCGAGAGTGTAGTCCATCTGGCGGGCAAGATAGGCCGCTAATTTGGCTTCCAGCGTCGCCCCCAGGGCGTTTAATCCCTGAGATGGGAGATAGGCGCCGCGCTCGCAGCTAAATCGGGTATCATACGGACACAACCGGGTCCCATCTCGCAGATGTTTGACGATTTCCAATTCCGTAACTTGCATTGAGGGGCCGATATTGACGATGTCTGATAGCCCTAGAAACGCCATAACGTTCGCTTCCCGCGTATGGGGCTTTTCCGCGAGATTGGCCAAGTCCTCCATTAAAGCCGGGCCGATCTCCTCAAGGGCGATTGATCTTGCCGCCTCTAAAAATGCGACCCAATCTGCGTTCCATTCGGACCGTAGTTGATCATCTTTTGTCCATGCCAAGCTGGCCCAGCTGGGAAAGCTTCCCATCACTCGGAAGGGTGATCGCGGGGCGCGCGCGCGAAGGTCGAGAAACCCGGACAAAAAGACCAGGCCTTGAAGCTGTTTTCTCAAATCCCAACACGAATTGTGCGATGCCATCCCCGCAATGCGGAGCGAGCCGTAGCTGGAGCCAACTAGGTAGACGGGGGCATCGTTTCGGTCATTCGCGGCGAGCCAGGTTTCCGCAAATCGACACATGGACCGCGCATCGACGCGAATATCTTGGAACTTTTTCGACGGCGCGTCATCCATGGGCCGGGTTAGTCCGGTTTGGACGGGGTCAACAAAAACCAAGTCTCCGATATCAATCAGGAATCCGGGATTAGCCTTTTGGCTGAGGTGATATTGCGACTCTGTCGAAGCCTCTAAGTCGACGCTGACCTTTTCCGGTCCAAACGCCGTCATGTGTAGCCAGATGGTGGAGCTGCCAGGGCCACCATTGAACAGAAAAAAGACGGGTCGCGCGCGGTTCTGATCCGGGCCATCGGCCTCGTAGCTGAAAGACACCACTTCGAAAGGCGGCATAACATCGTGTCGATCATAAACCGGTGTCCGGTTCATGAACGCACGATAGTGCATTGAGCCCTCAAGCGCGGTTGTGGTTAGAAGATCAGACGCCGCGAGGCGCTCGTTCGAGGCTTCGGGAATGGGCTTTTTTGTCGAGAGCTTGCTTGCAATCTCCGCAATTGTTTCAGCCCGCGGTGGAGGACGGTCTGCCGACTGGGCTTGAGTGCCGACGTCAAGCAAGCATGAGCAAAGTAAAAATAGCGCAAGAAAACGGACCACATAGGACTCCACTGGAACAAGCAAGTGTTACGTCGCCAGCATGTCTTCCCACCGTCAAGTTAAATCTCGAGTTTAACTCCCGACATTTTCCAAATCGCCGAGCGCGACTTGAACATGTTCGACGAAGAGGCGGGCTTTGCCGCGCAGTTTTCCGCCGGTCCAGACCACTGAAAGCGGTAAATCGGCGCCGCGCCAGTCTGGCATGATGCGGACCAATTCGCCCGACTTCACATGCGGGCAGACGAGCCAATCAGGGCCGATGAAAACGCCTAATCCATCTACCGCGCCTTGTAGAAGCGTATCGCCGGACGAGCCCCGAAAGCGGCCATCCATCATGATCCGATGCTCTTGCCCGGTCTCGACATGTTTGAGCGTCCATTGCTGGCCTTGCAGCGATTGACGAAAGACCAGGCCTTGATGCTCTTTAAGGCTGTCGGGGCAGACCGGTGCGCCATGCTTTTCAATATAGCTCGGCGCCGCCCAGATGCCGCGATACGCCACCAACAGACGTTTCGCCATCAGCGCGCTATCGGTCAGTTCGCCCAATCGAAAGGCGACATCGACGCCTTCTGTGACCAAATCAGTGTAAGTGTCGTCCGTCATCAAATCCATGCGGATGTGTGGGTATTTGTCTAGGAAAGACGCGATGGTCGGCGTGATCACCAATTTCGAGAAGGAGTGCGGGGCGCTGACGCGGAGCATGCCAACCGGCTCTTGATCCAGCCCGCGGGCTTCGGCTTCTGCGTCATCAAACTCGGCAAGTATATCTTGCGATCGACCGTAAAACTTTTGACCGGCCTCGGTCAGCGACAGAGCCCGCGTGGTGCGATGAAACAGCTCGGCGCCAATCTGATGTTCAAGGTCTTGAATCCGCCGCGATACGGTCGGCTGCCCGATTGAGAGATCCGCTGCGGCGCGCGAGAAACTCCCGGCATCGGCCACGCGGATAAACAGTCTCATAGCGTCAATGCGATCCATACTCGGCGCTCCTATGCGAAAAATGCATGGGCTATATGGAGCCTCTCTCAGTTCTGCAAAAGGGGAGGCTGCACCATTTTCCGATCATCGACGGCCTCCCCCGACCGCCGACCTGTTAAAATCAATGGAGCCCCCTGATGGCAAACTTCACTCTACATACTCCGAGCACAGCGCCTGAAGGCGCGCGTGATTTCATCGCCGGCGTCGAGAAGAAAATGGGCTTTGTCCCATCGCTCTACGCCGTCTTTGCCGAAAACCCCGCTGTGCTGAATGCGTACACGCAGCTCTCTGATCAATTTGCAAAAACCGGCCTGTCGCCGCTTGAGCAGCAAATCGTCACCATCACGGCGAGCGTTGAAAACGAATGTCACTTCTGCGTCGCCGCCCATACGACCATTTCTGAAGGCGCAGGTCTGGATCTGAGCGTCATTGCGGCGGTGCGCGAAGATCGCCCAATCGTGGATCCCAAACTCGAAGCGCTGCGCGTATTCACGAAAAAAACCGTGATTGATCGCGGCTTCGTTTCAGATACGGACGTCGATACATTTATCGCTGCTGGTTATGACCGCGCCGCCGTTTTGGCGGTGATTGTCGGGGTCTCTTTGAAAGTGATCTCCAACTATACAAACCATGTCGCAGAGACGCCGGTGAATGAGGCCTTCCAAAAACATGCTTGGACGCCAAAAGCGAAGCGCGAAAGCGTCGCTGCTTAACCTTGTCCAACCCGGTGAGTAAAGGGCTGCAGAGCGATCTGTGGCCCTTTTTTTAATCCGTTTTGAGAGCGCTCACATTTCGCTCACACTGACGTGACTGAGGCTCACACAGACGTGGTTCGCAAGTGATCAAAGGCGCCGATAGATAGAGGCCACACACCAAGGAGGGCGCTATGACCACACTGAATGAAACCCTGACATCAGAGACCGAAACCAACGGGCTCGTGTCCAAACTCAAAACCTATGCACCGCACGCGATTGCCGGTATCGCATCGCTGGTTTTTCTCGATAGCCTACGCTTCAAATTTACCAATGCGCCTGAGACGCAAACGATTTTCGGCAAGCTGAATGATTGGGCGGCAAGCTTTGGCGCCGACGGTCTGTTCGCGCAAACCGGTCTGTTCAGCCAATATGTCATCGGCACCGCGGAATTGTTTGCCGCCTCGCTGCTCTTGATCGGCATTCACCCAGCCTTGCGCCGGTTGCAAGCGGTTGGCGCCTTAATCGCCTTCGCAGTGATGAGCGGTGCGGTAAATTTCCACTTATGGACGCCGCTCGGCATTGATCCAAACAATGATGGCGGCGGCCTCTTCTTCATGGCGGTTGTGGTCTGGATCACCTCCGCTGGATTAATCGCGCTGCGCCGCAAAGAGCTGTTGGCGATTTTTTCCGGCGTCAAAGCTGCGCTGTTCCCAGCCCGTTCATAAACACCCACATAGTCTCCAATCAGGCCTGAAAAGGACGCATAAAATGAAACTCCGAACCGTACTCGCCGCCGCTATCGTCGCGGCCGGACCGATCGCAATCTCTGCCCCGGCTGCCTTTGCCGACAAGGACCCAATCTACACGGCCAAGCGCTCAAATCTCGCGCTGCAGGGCTATGACACTGTTGCTTATTTCACCGCCGGTGAGCCGACCAAAGGTAGCGCGAACTTCTCAACCACCTATGAGGGCGCCGAGTTTCGATTCTCGAGTGAAGAGAACCTCAATCTATTCCTTGCCGATCCGGCCAAATATGCCCCGCAATATGGCGGCTACTGCGCCTGGGCGGTGGCACAAGGCAAGACCGCGAAAGGCGACGCGCGTCGCTGGGCCGTGGTCGATGGCAAGCTTTATCTGAACTATAATAAAGGCATTCAAAAACGTTGGGATAAAGACCGTGTCGGTTTCATCGACAGCGCCAACGAAAATTGGCCGACTGTGCTGCAGGATTAAGGGCTTTCTCCCCCTTGCAAGACGCCCAAGCCAGAAGCGCGTCGCCAAGTCACCCCGCGTGGTTCCCCTCTCACGCGGGGTGATGCTTTTGCGGTGGTGGAGGACTGGTTAAGCGGCGCGAAAAATTAATGACCAAGACTTCACCTGCATGAAACGCGAAATCTGCTTGAATGCTGCAAGTGCGTTTTGAGGAGATTGGTATGCGCAAATGTTTGGGACTGATGCTTGCGTCGGGTCTTGCCTTGACCCCGTCGGCGGTCGCGGAGCCAGAATTGTATGCGAATGGCGGGATATCGACTTATAGCGTCGACGATGCTGGTTTGACCGCGTTTACGGCCCGCGGCGGAATATCATTCCATGATCTGTTGGGGGCCGAGCTCGAGGCTTCGTTTGGCCTTGGGGCGGAAGAGCTCGACGCCGATGCAAGCAGCCAAATTGAGCTTGAAACGCAGTTTGGCGGCTATCTTGTCGGACGCTACCCAGTTCTGCCAAACTTGGATGCGTTTGGCCGTGTTGGCTACGTCACCGGCGAGTTTCAAACCTCGAATAATGGCGTCTCCAGCGACATTGACGCGGACAATTTCGCCTTCGGTTTTGGCGGCGAATATATGATCACGTCGCAATTTGGTTTGCGCGGCGATTATACCCGCATGTCCTTAGACGATGACCAAGTGGATGACGGCGTCAACGTCTTCACGCTGTCTGGCGTTTATAAGTTCGGAACCGTGCGCTAGTCTTCGTCGCGTTCCGCCCAGGTCTTTAAAATATGGTGCGCAACGGCCATAGGCGGCGGCGCATAAATGTCCGGATGAGTGCCGGCTAAGACCTGGCGGGCTTCCGCTCTGGTGATCCAAATCGCGGCCTCGAGCTCATCTTGCTCGACTGAAACCTCAGTCGTTTCGGCTTCTAGGATGATCCCCACCATGAGCGATGAAGGGAAGGGCCAGGGCTGGCAAAACAAATACTCCGCTTTCGCAGGATTGGCCTGGATGCCCGCCTCTTCAAACAGCTCCCGTGCGGCGGCTTGTTCAACTGTTTCGCCGGGCTCAACAAAGCCGGCCAGGGCGGACCAAAACCCAGCGGGCCAAGTCGATTGGCGTCCGAGCAAACACTTATCGTCTTTCACAGCCAGCATGATCGCAACTGGATCGGTGCGCGGAAAATGTTCCGCCCCGCAAGACGGGCAGACCCGTTTCCAACCAGCTTCTGCGACCTCGCTTTCAGCCCCGCAGCGCGAGCAAAACCGATGGCTGCGATGCCATTCTAAAATGCTCCGCGCAGTTGAGGCGAGATTGGCCTCCATTGGTGACAGACCCCCCGCCGCCGCGCGCATATCGGTGAAATCACCGGTGCCTTGCAACAGCGAGCCTTCTAATTTGAACGATGGGTCCAGATTGATCGCAAAAATGGGTGCCCCGTTTTTATCTTTGCCAAGAAATAAGCGTTCCTCTTGTGGGCTTAAACGCGCCACTTCGGGGCCCAGCCAGACCAAGTTTTGGCCATTGGCCGCAACCAAGGGCTGTCCTTTCTGCATTAAAAAGACCAGCACATTTTCGTCGGTCATCGCGGCGTCCAGCCAGGCGGCATCGGTCCGGTGATGGGCCGCGCGGTCGACGGGTTGGCTGGCCAGAGGGATGTCATTCGAAGTCGTCAAAACGCGGTTCCTAAAGATTATTTTTCAGCAGGGTGAAACCGCGCCACCCTATTATGCGCTGATGCCTTGTCAAACGGCTCTTGAGTCGCGATATAGCGGGTGGAGGCTGGCGGTGGACGAGCTCCTCGCCAACCGGGTCAGGTCGGGAACGAAGCAGCCCTAACGAGTTTCGGCGCGGGTCATCGTCCAGTCTCCACTTTCTCAAATCATTGCCAGGCCCAATCCTTGTTCTAGGAATGCCTCACGCGCGCTCTATGGCGCGATGAAGACATTGTATTGGATCTCACTCCCGATCGACGTGTTGTCGCGAATGATCTCCGCCAGAGTGGTATCACGAACACCATTTTGTTCGCTCGATGTGAGGTGGTTTTCCCACCAGAAGCGATCCCCGTCGCGAACATCTGTGAACTGGCGCACGATGATCGCTTGGAACAATTCGCCGAGTTGTGAGCCTGAGACAGCGTCTTCCGCCAGCCCGCCGACCCAGAGGTCGATCTCGTTGACGTCGCCATAAGTATCAAACAAAGCCTGCGCCACGTCATTGTCAGCGCTGATTTCACCAAACTGTGTCACCCGGATTAGGCCCATAGCTGCGCGCATGTCATTATAGCCGGGCACGCCGTGATCCCGTCCGCGTTGAATGTTCAACGAAGCGAGGTCAAAGCCGCCACTGCCGGGCTGTCCGAACAAGAAGTTGCGAATATCGTCGATGACCAACGCATCGAGTTCTTGGTGCAACTGACTGGCAAACCCGCGCAAGATAGGATCGAGATCGGTTTCGTTGATGAGCACTGAGGTGCCGGTGAAAAAGGCGTCCTTAAGATCAAGATGACCGGCCGCAATCTCACTTCCAGCAGCGTCCAGGCGCAGCAGCTGTTCGTTCAGCATAGAATGCCCGAGGCGGAACGCGGCCACGCTGAACTCATTGAAGATGGTCGGATTGACCGAAGCGTCATAGCCCGAATAGGCCGGGATGGCGTTGGCGCCGATCAGGGCCGGGAGCCATTCTTCATAAGTGATAACTTGAATTTTCGCGATCACCATACGGCGGGCCTGTTCATAGATCGCGTCGACATCTGCGCCCGGATCATTGTCGATAAGATCCTGCGCGATGCGGTTATGTTCGCGCACGAAGAGCGTGTGCATGACCGTCAGCCCCAGTTGCTCATTGGCGCGCACATCGCCCGCTAAGAACAAGGCCGTTGGGTCGGCGACCGGACCGTTCGCATTGGTCAGACTGTCCGTGTTGAAAGGTAGCATATTGCCCGCACTCGTCTTCAAAAACGGTGTTCCAGTTTCTCTAAGGGCGGCATTTCGTGCATCATCGGAGCCATAGATCATCGAGCCGTCGATCCAGCTGGTAATCTCGTTTTCTTGTTCGCGAGGATTGCTCGCATCGGTTCCGGTCGAGCTATCGAAGAGCGCCCGGTTAAAGGTAATAACCTGTGTGCCAGTATCGCTTGGGTCAAAGAACGCGTCGCCCGCCGGGACTAAGATGTCGGCAGATTCTTCGGCGCCGTCAGTGAGGTCGAGATCATGATCCATGAACTGTCCCCATTGCCAAATGAAGTCGGTGCCATTGACGCCGTTGGGGATCGAAACGCCTTCGACTTGATCTGCGACACCATTTGAAACGGCGCGCGCGCTCGGGCGGTTTTCGCCAGAGAGAGTGGAAACGCCATCGGCATAATCCACCGCGCCGAGACGTTGCAAATGCTCAAATGTGGCGCCCCAATTTGGGTTATCGATATTGTTATTCGTGCCGTCATAGGTGCGCACTTCGCGGGTATCGACAACCCGCCGGTCATTGTCGCGATTGTTGCGCGCGCGGTCGCGGCGGTCGTCTGAATCGTCAGGAATGCCTTGCGGCGACCGCCCACGGCGATCCGTATCGTCGATCGTTACGGTGACTTCCTCACTGACACTCAAGCCCCGCGAATCCGTGACGGTGACTTTAAACACCAAGTCTTCTGTCTCGTTTACGTTTGGGGCTGAGAAGGTTGCGGTTAGGCCGTTCGCGCCATTTAAGTCTACGCGTGTGCCTGAAATTTGCGACCAAGACACAGCGATTGTATCGCCATTCGGGTCGCTCGCAGTCGCTTCTAAGGAAACAGTTTCGCCTTCTGTCACGGCGTCTACCGTCGCAATGCTCGCGATTGGGGCCGCATTTATGAAGTCGCTACCATTATCACAGGCCGAAATGCCAAGCGCCAGAACGGTCGCTAAAGTCAGTCGCATATTTCCAATTTCCCTTGTGGATTCGATGCGGTGACGGTTCACGAAAATGTGAACTCTGTCTACAGCTCTGAATTATAATTATATTTTATGAAATTAGTTTCGACGGAATATCCCGGTTGATCCGTTTAATGTCGCCGCTCGCGGCGCATGCCTTGAAAAATTGCCTCTGTTTCTGATCGGAGCGACGGTAAGAGAGGATATCATTGCGTCCCTCGCTTGCCGCCACCCCCGAGTCCCTGCCATAAGCGATAGCAATGACTGAGACGACCGATATTCCGGAAGAGCAAGAGCGCGATGACGCGACCTTTTCGATGTTTGGGGACGCCGAAATGGGTGCGCCTAAAGACGAGGGCTACCAGGTCCTGGCGCGCAAATATCGTCCGCGACTATTCTCGGATCTGATTGGCCAAGAAGCGATGGTGCGCACGCTGACCAACGCGTTTGAGACCGGACGCGTCGCGCATGCCTTTATGCTGACCGGCGTTCGCGGCGTCGGCAAAACGACGACCGCGCGTTTGCTGGCCCGGGCCCTCAACTATAGCCGCGACGGCGATGATGCGCCGAGCATGTCGCTCGATCCGCCTGGCGATTTTTGCGCGGCGATTATGGCGGGCAATCACCCGGATGTTTTAGAGCTCGATGCGGCATCGCGCACCGGCGTCGCGGATATGCGCGATCTGCTCGATGGGGTGCGCTATGCGCCGGTCTCCGCGCGGCACAAAGTCTATATCATTGACGAAGTTCATATGCTGTCGACGGCCTCCTTCAACGCCTTGCTCAAGACGTTGGAAGAACCGCCGCCGCATGTGAAATTTATCTTCGCCACAACGGAAATTCGCAAAGTCCCGATCACCGTCCTGTCGCGCTGTCAGCGCTTTGACTTGAAGCGTTTGGAAAGCGACGCACTGGCGCAGCATTTGGCTAAGATTGCCAGCAAAGAGGGCGCAGATGTCTCCGAAGAGGGACTAGCGCTGATTGCCCGCGCCGCGGAAGGATCGGTTCGCGATGGATTGTCCATTCTCGATCAAGCGATTGTTCAAGCCTTAGATGGCGATCAAGTCACTGGCGAACGTGTGCGTGATATGCTCGGCCTAGGCGACCGCCTGCGCCTGCTCGACGCTTTTGAATTCGCCATTCAAGGCGAAGCGCAAAGAGCCGTCGAAGAGGTCGCGCAGCAAATTCATGCCGGCGCCGATCCGCTGGTGATTTTGAAAGACATGCTGGAAATCGCCGCGGATATCGCGACCGTCCAAGCGGCGGGCAACAATTACCAATTGCCAGGACCAGCGGATTGGACCCGCCGGACGCATGAGCTGGCGGGCCAACTCACCCCGGCCCAGGCGCAGCGCAATTGGCAAATCTTATTGTCTGGCTATCGCGATACGCAAACCGCACCAGAGGCCGATACGGCGCTGCGCATGGTGGTGCTCCGCTTGGTCACGGCCGCGCGCTTGCCAAGCCCCGAAGAGGCCGCCCGCCTGATCAGTGCAGGAGGGGCCTCGGGCACGGCGGGAAAGCCTGAATCTGCAGGCGCCTCTGCGCCCGGCGGCGCGCAATCTGTGGTGCAATTGGTGCAACCCAGCGCGCAAAAAATTGCCAGCTTCCGGGACGTTTTGGATCAACTCGACCAACGCAAAGAAGCCCGGCTCTGGGGCGAAGCGCGCAAATATATTCGGGCTGAGAACTTTAAGCCTGGACGCCTCGTCTGCGCCGTCGACCCGGGCGCGCCGCGCGATCTCTTGCGCCGGCTGACGGACTTTTTGGAATATGAAACTGACATGGACTGGGACGTGCTGCTCGCCGAATCAGCCGTCGAAACCGAGAAAGAAGCGGACACCCGGCAGCGCCGCGAACTGCTCGAGGATGCGGCCCAGCATCCAGATATTGCCGCGGCTTTGGCGGCGATCCCTGGCGCCGAAGTGGTCGATGTTGAACACAGCGCCCCCCTTGATCCAGAGACGCTGACAGACAATGTCGTGCCTCTGAAACGCACTTCTTAAGGTTAGGACGGACCCGAGATGACGGATCTCACGAAAATCATGCAGCAAGCCCAGCAAATGCAGGAGAAGATGCAAGAGGTTCAAGCTCAAATCGAGCAGACCGAAGCAGAAGGCATTGCGGGCGCCGGATTGGTCGCTGTGACCTTGAAGGGCAAAGGCGAGCTGGTCTCGATCAAAATCGATCCGTCCCTGATGCAGGACGAGGCAGAAATCATCGAAGACTTGGTCAAAGCGGCGCATCGCGAGGCGCGCAAGAATCTCGACCAAGCCATGGAAAAAGCCATGAAGGATGCGACGGCTGGCTTTGGCGGCATGATGCCGGGCTTCAAAATGCCATTCTAATCGCCGTCGTCTTTCGTATTCTCGTTCGCCATCCGGTACTCGGTCTCGCGCTCTGACGAGATCAGGGCTTGTACGGTTTCGTTTTCATAACCGAGTTCTTCCAGCGCCCGAGCGGACATTTGCAAGCCCGCCTCAATGGCGTCCGGAATGACATAAGTGGCGCCCGCTTTGTAGAGCAGCTGAGCATGATCTGCATCGCGCGCCCGTGCCAGGATCGGCACATCGGGACGGCTGCTCCGCGCCGTTTTGACCATGCTTTCGGCGCTAAATTGATTGTCCAATGTGACAACCACCATGCTGGCATGAGAGAGCCCTGCCTTTTGCAGGACTTCGGCCCGGCCACCATCACCGAAATAAACCTGACGTCCGGATTGGCGCTGCTTCGAGACGGTCGCAGGATTGGTATCCAGGCCAACAATTTCGGCCTGTTCGCGCTCGAGGATATGCGCGACGGCACGGCCAACGCGGCCAAACCCTGCGACAATGACATGCCCTTCGCTGGCGCTAAAATCATTCGGCAAGGCGTTGGCGGTGTCTTCTTTATGCAACGCAGCGGTAAGCCAGCGTCCTAGGCGCCAGCTGATGGTGATGACCAGCATCGAGAGCGCGACAATCGCCGTGACGAGGGTCGAGGTGCCAGCCGCAACCGTTCCAGCGGCGACGCCGGCGCCGACAATCACGAATGCGAACTCGCCGGCTGGGGCGAGCAGAGAGGCGGTCTCAACCGCTGCTCCGCGGGCGCCCGCAAAGATCCGTAAGGCCAGGAAAGCAATCACCGCTTTGGCGCTCAGCAAAGCGAGCAGACCGCCAAACACGATCGGCCAATTGGTGATGACAACGGACAAGTCGATGGCGAGCCCGACGGTCAAGAAGAACAGGCCGAGGAGCAGGCCCTTAAATGGCTCCAGGTCGACTTCTGTCTGGTGCTTAAACTCCGTTTCCCCGAGTAGCAGGCCGGCTAAGAATGCGCCCAGCGCCAGTGACAGTCCGGCATTATAAGTGATGACTGACGCGCCGACCACGGTCAGCAGGGTCATCGCCATCAAGAAATCCCGTCCCCCCGCATTGATCGCCAGGCGGAACAGGTGGCGCAGCAGATAACGTCCGATCACGAAAATCACGATCAGCGCCAGCAAACCATTGATCAAAGCTTGCAATAAGACCGCGGCGAGATCGGCTTCGCCGCTGCTGGCGGTAAAGCCGACAAAAATCAAAATCGGGGCAACAAGGATATCTTGGAATAATAGAACGCCGAGGGCGCCGCGCCCGACGGGGGTTGCGACGCGCTTCTTCTCAACCAAGATTTGCATCACGATCGCGGTCGACGAGAGGGCCAGGGCCAGGCCGACAATCACGGCCTCGACAGGCTCTAAGCCAAACAGAATGAGCGCGTACGTAATCACCAAAGCGCTCAGTACGGTTTGCACCGTGCCGGCCCCAAACACAGTCCGCTTTAACGCCCAAAGCTTTTCAAAGGACAGCTCGAGACCAAGTAAGAAGAGCAAGAATAACACCCCCAATTCCGCGAAAGGGGCAGCGGCGGCAGGGTCTGAAATGGTGACGAATTCGAGGATCGGAACTTGTTCGCTAAAGGCGCTAAAACCGCTCGGCCCGAGCGCGATGCCGGCGAGAATGAAGCCGACCACAGCGGGAAGTTTAAACGCCCGCAAAATCGGAACGACGAGGCCAGCGGCCAATAGAAAGACCAAAGCATCTTTGATCAGAAGCTCTTGTCCTTCATGTGCCATACGGGCCTCAATGCGGTTGGTTGTCGGTGTGCCGAAGCTTAGCTTGTTCGCCCCCAAGCGGAAGGGGCGTTTCGACCCAATGGTTCGATTTTTGAGATTAGCCCGCCTCAACCACGTCTGAAAGCGCCAGGTGGAGCGCCTTTTGAGCCGGCCGTGTGAGCTGTGTCTCGAACAGGGTGAGATGCTGTTCGATGGCGCTCTGGACGGCCCCGGAGCCGGCGTCGCTATCCTGGCCGCTCTCGCGCAAATATTCCAAATGATAGCGCAGGATGACAACAATATTGGTCGCCAGTGCCGGCATTTGCGAGGGCGTGATGTCTAAGTGCCCGGCTTTAATCATGCCGAGCAAAAAGGCTTGAAACTGCGCTTGCGTATCGCGGTAAATCCCCGGCAAGCGTTCGAGCAGCCGATCTGTGTGTTCGCCATAATCAGCCTGGTCTCGATATAGGAAGCGATAGTGACGGATCTCTGACATCAGCGCCATGAGCATCGCAGCATAGTCTTCGAGAATGGTTTCAGGCGCGCTCGGCATCATTGCCAAACGGCCTTCTACATCTTCTAGAAAGGCATCGGAAAGCGCCTCAAGCAAAGCCCGTTTGTTCTTGAAATGATACCACAAATTGCCTTCAGCGATGCCGCACGCTTCGGCTAAGTCAGCGGTGGTGACATTGCCGAAGCGGTCCGCATTGAACAGTGTTCTGGCGGTGCTCAAGATCCGATCGCGAGTCTTCATCAGGCTTTCGCGTGGACCACCACAGGGACGTCGGTATAGCCCATGACGAAGTTAGACAGCACACGCTCTGGCTCGCCGACCAATTCAATCCGATCGAACCGGTTGAGGATCTCTTCCCATAGAATTCGAAGCTGCATCTCACCGACCCGATTGCCCATACAGCGATGAACGCCAAAGCCGAAGGATAAGTGGCGCCTGGCATTCGGGCGATCTATCCAGAACCGATCCGGGTCTTCAATCATCGTCTCATCGCGATTGCCGGAGACATACCACATCACGACTTTCTCACCTTTGCGGATAAGCTTATCGCCAAGCTCAATGTCTTCGAGCGCGGTGCGCCGCATATGCCCGAGTGGGGTTTGATAGCGAATGATCTCTGAAACCATGTTTGGGATTAAAGACGGATTGGTTTTGAGCTTTTCGAACTCATCCGGATTGCGGTTGAGCTCAACCACGCCGGCACTGATCGAATTGCGCGTGGTGTCATTGCCGCCGACAATTAGCAGCATCAAATTACCGAGCAGCTCCATTGGGTCTTTGATCATATCCTTGGTTTTTGGATTGTGCGCCATCAAAGAGATGAAGTCGAATTTTGGCGGCTGCGCGGCGCGCTCTTGCCAAAGCCGCGCAAAATAGGCGAGGCATTCGTGCAGCACGCGCTCACGTTCTTTCATGTCGACCTCGACGCCAACGGTTTCGGACGTCGTGGTCACATCAGACCAATAGGGCAGGAGGTGGCGATCCTCGAACGGGAAATCAAATAGCGTCGCCAGCATTTGCGTGGTCAGTTCTTTAGAGACATGCTCAACCCAATTGATGCGCTCGCCGACGGGAAGGTCATCGAGAATATTGCACACGCGTTGCCGGATCAGCGCTTCGATTTCCGACAGTTGCGACGGCGCCACAGCGGGCGAGGCTGCTTTGCGCTGCTCAACATGCTTTTGCCCATCCATGGCTATGAACATTGGCGTGTTAAAATCTTCTGGGGCGTCACCAATGACGATATCGCGGTGCGATGAGAAGACTTTATGGTTGGAGTCAACGGCGACAATGTCCTGATACTTGGTGATCGACCAATAAGGACCAAACTGACTGTCTGGGCAGAAATGAATCGGTGCTTCATCGCGCAAGCGTTTGAAATAGGCGCCGTGGGCGTTGGCTTCAAAAATCTCGGCCTTGGAAACGTCAAATGTCTCAAGTGGCAAACTATAGGGGTCTGGCACGCCCGCCCCCCCCAATGTGTGAGCTGTGTCGGCCATGATTTCCTCCCATTTCGTTTTTTAGGGTAATAACCCTAATTTTCGATTTTGCCAAGATGAAACCGATCTCTTGCGTCTGGCGCCGAGTCCCTCACATTAGCGGGCATGAGCAAGACTTCCGCCGGACCTGAGATTCAACGCATGATCGATATGATTGCGCGCTTGCCGGGGCTTGGGCCGCGATCGGCGCGGCGGGCGGCGCTATACTTGCTCAAGCGCCAAGACGCTTTGCTGCGCCCGATGGCGGAGGCTATGGCGGAGGCAGCGGATAAAATTGAGCAATGCCAAGTCTGCGGAAATTATGACACGCTTCAGCCCTGCGCCGTTTGCCAAGCGCCGGGCCGGGATGATGGTTTGATTTGCGTGGTTGAAGATGTCCCAGATCTGTGGGCGCTAGAACGAGCCGCAGCATTCCGCGGGCGGTATCACGTGCTGGGCGGCGTGATGAGCGCGTTGGATGGAATTGGCCCAGAGGATTTGACCATCGGCCTGCTCGTCGACCGGGTGAAAGCCGGCGGGGTCCGCGAAGTCATTTTGGCTCTTAACGCAACTGTCGATGGGCAAACGACCGCCCATTATGTGGCTGAGCGCCTAGAAGGCCTCGGCGTCGAGGTGACCCGTCTCGCCCACGGCGTGCCTGTGGGCGGCGAGCTGGATCACCTTGATGATGGCACGCTCGCCACAGCATTACGGTCGCGTCGCGGCGTTTAGCTCGCCTTTTCGACGCGATAGACAATGCCGTCCAGTTCGGTCGTTGCGACATAGATCGCGTCTGGCGTTGAGATGACGTCTCTGAAAGCGATCCGCAAATCCTCCATCAGGTCCTCAGTTGCTCCGATCGTGCCATCTTCGCCAATGTCGACGCGCACGAGCTTCTGACCGCTGGGGCCATTCATTGCGCCGATCAGAAGGTCTCCTGACCAATCGTCAAAGCCCGCTGTTTCGACCACGGCCATACCTGACGGGGCAATTGATGGCACCCACTTTACGGCCGGCTGTTCTAGGCCAGGCGCTTCGGTTTCTTCGGTAATGATCGTGCCGTCATAATTGATGCCATAGGTGATGGTCGGCCAGCCGTAATTCTTACCTGGCTCGATAATGTTGAGCTCATCGCCGCCTTTCGGGCCATGCTCATGCGCGATCAATTGGCCGCTTGCTGCGTGAAAGACGACGCCCTGAACATTGCGATGGCCATAAGACCAGACGGTTGGGTTACCGCCGCCATCGCTGAAGGGGTTGCCTGACGGTGTTGATCCGTCCGGCATGATGCGGGCGATCTTGCCGTGCAATAGGCTCGGATCTTGCGCGTCTTGCATATAGCGATAGCCGTCGCCGAGTGTGATGATCAAGGATCCATCGGGCAAGAAAACCATGCGCGAGCCATAGTGGTACGTGGTCTCACGCGGTTCGCCGAGGAAGATTTCTGCGACATCAGTCAGGCCACTCGCATCCTCAGTCAGCGTGGCGGAGATCACCGCCGTCGTATTGGTGTCGCCCATATTTTTGGAATAGCTGAGATAGAGTTTGCGATTGGCGGGAAAATCCGGATCGAGGAGAATGCCAAGCAAGCCACCTTGGCCATCCACCAAAATGTCGTCAGGCAAGCCGGTCAGCGGCGCCTCTACCAAGCTTCCTTCCTGGATCAAGCGCAATCGTCCTTCGCGTTCCGTGACCAAGAGGTCACCGCTCGGCAAAGCGGCTATTCCCCATGGAAATTCTAGGTTTTCAGCGACCGGCACCAGTTTCAGGCCAGAGGCCGAAATGATTGACCCGTCAGCTTCTGCATCGACGGGCGGTGCGGCTTGTCCGCTGCAGGCGGTCAAAGCGGCGATGGCGAGGATAGAAAGGCTAGAACGCAGCACGTTGATTCTCCAACTCATGAACAGAGCGAACATAGGGGTTTGTGCCGCAAAAGAAAGAAGGGCAGCCCGCTGGGCTGCCCTTTTCCGTTTCCGTCGCTCATAGCGAAGGTCTTGTTTAACCTACCAGCGTTTAGCAATGCGCAGGCCGAACTGACGCGGCTCCAGCAAGAACACGTTGGTGAACAGGCCAGAAGAGGCATCTGTCAGATACTGGTTGGTGATTTGATCTTCTTCGAGCAAGTTTTTGACGAAGAGTTCAAGTTCCCAATCAGCGTCGACATTGGTCAACTGGATCGCCGCGTTGGCGTTCTGGAAGCTATCCACACGATCGGCTTCAAGGTTGAAGATCCGCGTGAACACTTCACCCCGGTGATAGAAGTCACCGCGCACGGACAGATCCCAGCTTGGGCTCAGGTCGAACACGTATTCCGCACCTACCGAGAATGTGATTTCCGGTGCCAATGGCAGTTTGTTGCCGGACACGTCCACGGGAACGCCAACGCTGCCATCAAAGGTTGGAAGTCCACTGGCGGCCAGCGTCTGGTTCAGCGAAGCGCCGCCCAATGTGTCCTGTGCTGCATCTGGCGTACATAAGAAGGCAGCTAGTCCCGCAAATGCGCCGCCACCTGCAGTGAGAAGCGTGTTCACGTCCGCGATTGGGGCCACACAGTTCTGCGTGGTGCCGGCATCTTTGACGACGACCAGGCTCGGGTCACCACCGGTTTGGTCATATGTATCCAGAAGCGGCGCCTGATCGGCGAGCTCTGAATTGAGAAGACCAATGGTCGCGTCGATCCGGAGGTTTTCAGTGACTTGGTAATAGAACTCACCCTCGAAACCGAACACGGTGGCATCAACATTCTCGTTGACCGAAGTCCGGTTGACGATGGAGGAAATCTGATAGCCTTCATAATCGTAATAGAAGGCTGCCAAGTTCAAGATCCCGGCGCCGCCAAATAGCGTGCTCTTAGACCCAACTTCGATGGCGTTGATGAATTCCGGATCAAATGTGTTGCTGACCGCGGCCAAGCCGTCCGATTGCGGTGGGTTGATCCCGCCGCCTTTATAGCCGCGGGCAATGCTACCGTAGAGCAGAGTGTCTTCGGTCGGGCCGAAGGCACCAGCCTGATAGTCAAAGCCAAAACGGCCTGTGACTTCTTCGAACTCAGCTTCTTGAGCTGGGCCTGCTTGCGCGAAGCCGTTTTGCTCGCCAGGGAAGACCGTCGCCGGGGCTAGAAGCAAGCTTGGTGTGTTTTCTTGGCGCTTCTTATCGTTGGTGTAACGAAGCCCGAGGGTCCACTTCAGATTATCTGTCGCGTTCCAATAGGCTTCCCCGAATGCGCCGAGGGCGTCCAGTTTATAGGGGCTGCGGCTCAAGAAGTAAGTCCGGTCGCCCGGCAGGCCCGTGGCCACTGCCAGTGCTTCAGCGGTGTTGAAAAAGACGAAATAATTGGTCTCGCCAATTGAGTCGAGTTTTAGGGCGCCGACAGTGAAGTTGAAGTCGCCATCAAAGTCGGACTGCAAACGCGCTTCGAGAGAGGTGGTCTCGAAATCTGAATCAGACCGGTCGGTCGCCAGCAATGTGTCAGCAGGCGCCCGCAGGCGAGAATCAACAGGAATGTTCAACCCAAGCGCCGGTCCGCCGACAAAGTCACCATCACCATCGCCGTCAATGTCCGGGGTGAGCGGCGTAATGTTAAAGCCGACTGTGCCAATGCCTTTATTATAGTCATCGGTAAACGCGCGGAAATTGTCATTGTGACTGGCGAGGAAGGTGAAGGTCAGATCATTGTCGAACTCATACTGGATTTCGGCTTGAACGGTGTTTGATTCACCCTCGAAGGTTGGGATCAAATTGGTTTCAAACTCACGCAGATTGCTCGACGTGGTGGCGCCGGCATTGGTGTCTGCACCAAAGCCATTCAGCAGACCAAGGCTTGCTCCCAAAACGCCGCCAAGTGTGCCGCCGGTGTTCACAGTGCCTAAGCCAGCACTCACTTGGATCGGGTTGCCATTGGCGTCGCGGGCGTATCCGAGCCCTTCAGTCTGGTATGGCACACAGCCTTGGTTGAACGGGAACGGACGCGTATCTTTCGTACACAGCTGCTTCGTCGAGCGGGTTCGTGTCGAGTCTTCTTCATAATGCTCCGCCATCACCCAAACAGAAAGCTTGTCGGTAATGTCGCCGCCCAATGTGCCGCGAATAGACCAGAGGTCACGGCCGTCGACGTCTTCGGTTGAACCATCTGGAAGAAGCGCGTCAGAATAGCCATCGCGTGTCAGGCGGAAACCTGCGAGACGGGCCGCAAAGCGCTCCCCCAGTGGCACATTGATATGGCCGGTGGCTTTGACATTGTTAAACTCGCCAACGGTCAGTTCAGCGCTCGCATTAAATTCTTCAAGCACAGGCTTTGCGGTAATCGCATTGACCACACCGCCGGTTGCGTTCCGTCCGTACAGCGTGCCTTGCGGTCCGCGCAGGATTTCGATCCGCTCAACATCGTAGAATTCCGTTTCGAGCAAAGTCGATCCCGATGACGAAACGCCATTGACGTGCGTACCCACAGCCGCGTCTGATGATGTGCCCACCGCAGCGTTGATGATGCCGCGAATACTGATGCCACCAGCAGAGAAGTTGCCTTGCGTCGATCCGAAGTTTGGAATGTTGAATTGCAGATCCGACCCAGTGTCGATGTTCAAGCGCTCAAGCGCGTCTGGATCAAACGCCGAGACGGCGATCGGAACATCTTGGATGGATTCTTCTGTCTTTTGCGTGGTCACGACCACTGTGCTCAGCGTGCGAGCGTTTTCATCATCTTCTTGCGCGATGGCGCTTTGTGCGCCGGCGGTCATTGCGAGTGCCGAAGCCCCCGCCAGCAAGACGTAATTCGACCGTCGTGTGACTTTCATTTAAATAACTCCTCCCTCAGCGCCAATATTATTTATGGCTGGCGCGAGATTTTTAGCGTTTCCTCATGGGCTCCCCGTGTGTCCGGGAATGCCTCGAGTGCATGACACCGCGACCCGCGACAAATTGTCAATGCTTTACGTTGCGGGAGGATGTGTGATCTTTGGCGTTCAGCGCGCCAATTGTAGCGCTCAGGAAACACATCCGGTAATTTTGGGACGCGGCGCCCTTTCGGCGAGTGAATTAGAGGACGAGGGCAACCGAATCGCGATTGCCCTCGTCTTACTGTATTGAAGGTCTAGCGCTACCAGCGTTTGGAGAGCGTCACGCCATAGGTGGCCGGCTCCGTTAGGAAGACATTGGTAAACAGACCGGAACTGTCATCGGTCAGATAGGCGCCGGTGATAACCTCTTCATCAGTAATGTTCTTTCCGAAAACTTCGATGGACCAATCGTCTGCCGTGTTCATCAGCTGCAAGGACACGTTCACATTGCTCCAGTTTTCTAGCTCATCGCGCGGCGTGTTCCAGATCCGGCTATAGGCGTCGGCTTGATAATAGAAGTCGGTGCGCACGCGGACGTCTAAGTCTGCATTGATCAAGCCTTCCCAGGTATATTCGGCGCCGAAATTAAATGTCAGTTCGGGTGTGCCTGGCAGGGCATTGCCATCCAGGTTTTTGGCTTCGCCATCAAATGGCGTCAGACCGCCAACCGTTTGGGTTTGGCCGTCGCTGTCGACATAGGTGACATCGCCCACGCCAAACGCGGCTTCCTGTCCGGCGAACGCACCTGTGCACAATCCCAGCGTTGCGCTCGGGTCGAGCGCTTCGGCCTGAACAGCGCCGAGCACCGCCGCATAACCCGCTGCGGAGACAACACAGTTTGAAGCGCCCGCAAACAGTTTGAGCGCCACCAAGTCATCACGTCCATTGGTGCGATCGAGCACATCAATGCCGTAAGTGTCGACCACTTGCGCGTCCAAAAGGCCAAGATTGGCATTGAGGACGAGGGTCGAGGCCGGGTTCCAAACGGTCTCAATCTCCAATCCCATAATCTCAGCATCGACATTAAAGTTCGCCGAGGTTCGATTGACGATTTGCGAGATTTGGTAGCCTTCATATGTATAGAAAAAGCCTGTTGCGTTGAGCTGAAGCGATCCATCGGCCAGCGTGTTCTTGGTGCCGATTTCGTAGGAGTCGACAAATTCCGGCTCGAACGTCGCAGGGAAAGCGCTGACATTGTCAGCTGGCTGCGGCGGGTTGATGCCGCCGCCTTTATAGCCGCGAGAATAGAAGGCGTAGATGAGAGAGTCCTCTGACCAAGACCAATCCGGTGTCCAATCAAATCCGATCCGGCCGGTGGTCTCTTCAAACGCAGCTTTTGTGATGCCGTCCCCGGCCAATGGGTCGGGAATGGAGAAAATTGTCTCGGATAAGAAAGTTGGGATTCGAAGCACTTCTTTCTGGTCATCTGTGTAGCGAAGACCAATGGTTAAGGTCAGGTCGTCCGTGACATCGAAATAACCTTCCCCAAAAAGGGCGAAGCTCTCCAATTTATACGGCGTGATCGAGCGGAAATATTGGCGGCTGACGCCGTCCAAGTTTTCAATTGGTGTCGAACCAAGATTGGCGAAGTCTTCGATCGGAAAAACAACCGGCCCGCCAGCAGCTTGCGAGGCGGCATTGTTTAGCTGGTTGAACGCTGACGAGGTGTTGAAGAAGACGTAATAGCTCTCTTGCAGCGCTGGCCCTTCATTAATGTCATAATTTACAGAAATAGCCCCAAGATTGAAATTGAAGCGCCCCGAGAAATCCGATTGCAAGCGGAATTCATGCGTGGTCTGCTCGGAATACGAACCAGCAATGTCGCTGGCGGCATAAGCGTTCGCCGCGCCGAGCTGTGGATCGCTGACCACACCGCCAGGGAACAGGCTCGGATAGAGCGCCGCCAGGGCGGGTGCTGTGTCACCATTCAAAGCAATTAGCGGGCCCGGGGTCGAGTTAAACAAAACATCCGAAGATTGCTCATTATAGTCTTCTTGCGAGATATAGGTGCGCTCATTGTAACTGCCGAGATCGGTTGCCGTCAGCTCATCCGTGAGGTCAAATTCGGCTTTCCAAGTGAACAAGGTTTGCTCACTCTCAAAGGTCGGATCCAAGACGCTCTCAATCCGTCTTAAGTCCGGTTCGATGCCATCTGTATTAGCGCTGAAATCGATCAGGTTCCCCGTCTCGGGATCAATGTTACCGATCAGTCCAGATAAGAAGCCATATTGCGCGCCGAGGGTCGCGGCATTGTTCAGGCCAGTCAAAGATTCTGGCGAACTGAGCGGCGCATCAACGCAGCCAAGGCTGGTCACAATTTGATCAAACGGGTGAATATCAATGCCGGCAAAACTGGTCTTTAAGGGATCTGTCGCACACAATTGTTTGCCTGAGCGAAGACGCGAATCGTCTTCCTCAAAGTGCTCTACAATGAACAGGCCTCGCAGCCGATCCGTCGGTTCGAAGGCTAGGGACGCGCGCACTGAGAACAGATCGCGGTCATCAACATCATTGCCGGTTGTCAGGTTTTCGACATAGCCATCACGGGTCAGATAAGAGCCCGCCACGCGCAGCGCCGCGCGTTCTCCGATGGGCAGATTGATCATGCCCTTGGACTTGATTGTATTATGATTGCCATAGGTGAAGCGCGCATCGGCTTGGAACTCTTCCAAGACTGGCTTGGCTGTGATCACATTGACCACACCGCCGGTCGCGTTTCGGCCATACAGCGTGCCTTGCGGGCCGCGCAGCGTCTCAACCCGTTCGACATCATAAAACTCCGCCTCGAAGAAGCTATTGCTGGTCAGCGGGACGTCATTCAAATGAACCCCGACACCGGCATCACTCGACGTCGATACAGCATCAACGCCAATCCCGCGGATCCGGAAATTATACCCGCCAAAATTGCCATTGGTGAAGTTCACATTGGGGATGGATTTGACCAAGTCGGGGCCACCGGCCAGTTGCAATTTGTCTAAGGATGCTTCGTCAAACGCCGACACGGCGATGGGAACATCCTGAATGGATTCTTCGGTCTTTTGCGTGGTCACGACGACCTCGCCTAGCCGGCGTGGATTATCCTCATCGCCGCTTTGGGCGAGCGCCAGCGGGGCTGCAGTGGATAAAGCGAGCGCCGAAGCGCCCGCAGAGAGGCAAATTTTTAGACTTAATGTGGGTTTCATGAGCGGACTCCTTCCTCAGTGCCTGTTTTTTTGGCACGAGTTTGCATTGCGTTTCCTCTGTGGCTTCCCATGTTGTCCGGGAATGCCTCAGGGGGCATGACAGAGTGAGGTTAGGTGTGTTGTCAACAAGTATTCAAGCGTAATTCGAGATTGAACACTTTGTGTGTTTCAATGGAGACGCTGAATGTATAAAGTTGAGATGCAGGGATAATTGACAAGCGTCGTTTGAGATACAGTGACAATTACCCGAAATTGGGATGTGAATATTTATGAGTGAGCGATCTGCTTTAGTTTTATTTTCAGGGGGGCAAGATTCAACCATTTGCCTCGCACATTCGCTCGCGAATTATGACCGCGTTGAGACGATCGGCTTCGATTATGGTCAGCGACACGCCGTAGAGCTCGCTTGTCGTCCGGTTATTCTGGAGGCGATCAAAGCAAAATTTCCGGCCTGGGCGCCTAAACTTGGGGCAGACCGCGTCTGTGACGTCTCGGTGCTTCACGAGATTTCAGAAACTGCGATGACCAGTGATGTTGAAATCGAAGTCGCCGAAAACGGACTGCCCAACACGTTTGTCCCCGGCCGCAATTTGCTCTTCCTGACGCTGGCCGGGGCGTTGGCATGGCGGCGCAATATTACGACCCTCGTGGGCGGCATGTGCGAAACCGACTATTCCGGCTATCCAGACTGCCGACGCGGGACACTGGATGCTCAAGAATTGACGCTGACCCGCGGCATGGATCGATCGCTCAAAATCGAAACGCCGTTAATGTGGCTCGATAAAGCTGAGACATGGGAATTGGCCGAGCAGCTTGGCGGGCCGGCGCTGATCGACATTGTTATCAATAAGACCCACACATGTTATCTCGGCGACCGTGAGCATCGCCACGCATGGGGCTATGGCTGCGGCGAATGCCCGGCCTGCACTTTGCGCGCGAACGGGTTCGAGAAGTGGAAGTCAAAGGTCCCTGCATGAAGGTCTATTCGGTCAAAGAGGCTTATGTGACCTTGCAAGGCGAGGGCGCACAAACCGGGCGTGCGGCGGTCTTCCTCCGTTTTGCCGGCTGTAATCTGTGGTCCGGGCTGGAACGAGATCGCAGCGCCGCGGTCTGCACCTTTTGCGACACAGATTTTGTCGGCACAGATGGCGACAATGGCGGCAAGTTTCAGGGCGCTGAGGCGCTCGCGGCGCATGTGCGCTCGGTCTGGGACGCAGCGGCGCCCGACGGCGGTGTGCCGTATGTGATTTGTACGGGCGGCGAGCCTCTTTTGCAGCTCGGCATAAACGCGATCGCAGCGCTTCGAGATCAAGGGTTTGAAATCGGCGTCGAAACCAATGGCACGCTAGCCGCGCCCGACGGGCTGGATTGGATTTGCGTCAGTCCAAAAGCCAATGCGGCTTTAGAACAGCGCCGCGGCGATGAGTTGAAGCTCGTTTTCCCGCAAGACGAACCGGAAGCGCAGCCGAGCGAATTTGAGAGCTTGCAGTTTCAACACTTTTTTCTCCAACCCAAAGATGATAGGGCCCACGCCCAGAACATTGCGGCCGCGGCCGCCTATTGTATGAAGCACCCGAAATGGCGATTGAGCTTACAAACCCACAAACTGATCGGACTGCCCTGAGCGTTGAAGGTCAGGTCTTTGAGATCACCAAAGCTGTCTCGTTCGAGGCTGCCCATTATATGGGGGGCAAGCCTGAAGGGCATCCATATCGGAACGTCCACGGGCATTCTTTCCGGCTCGAGGCGACTGTGGCGGGCACCGTTCAGCCGGGCGCTGAATGGGTGCAGGACTTTTCTGACCTCGCGGCGATCTTAGCGGCAACTGCCGAAAAGCTTGATCATACGCTCCTGAATGAGATTGAGGGTCTAGAAGTGCCGACCCTGGAACGGATCGCGCTATGGGCGGCGAATGATCTGAAGGCAAAGCTTCCGGGACTGAAATCGGTTGTGCTCGCGCGGCCGAGTCTCGATGAGCGCTGCGTTTTGGTCATCGGCTAAACGCTCCGGCCTTGTCAGGCTGTCAGGGACATGAGAGCACCTTAATCAAAAAGGTGGCCCCATGGCGTATACGGAACCGCTGATCGATCTTCCTTCGCACCCTAAGGATACCGCATGGCCGACTGAGGCTTGGCCGGAAGGCAAACTTGGCGCCGGCGTTGATGCCGCGCCGCTCGATCAGCTCATCATGCGGGCGCTGAGCAATCCTGATGATCTCGGTGAAACCCACGCGGTTTTGGTCATCCAGGGCGGCCAGATCGTATGCGAGGCTTATGGTGAAGGGTTTGGGCCGGAGAAAACCTATCCGTCCTGGTCCATGGCAAAATCGATCACGCACGCCCTGGTCGGCATGGCCATCGCGGATGGCAAAATGACGCTCGAGGCGCCGGTTGGGCTGCCCGAATGGCAAGGCGATGGACGCCGCGAGATCACTTTGCAGCATTTGTTGCAAATGGCTTCAGGCCTGCGCTTCCGCGAAGACTATGTCGATGCCGGTGTCTCGGACACGATTGAGATGTTGTTCGGGCCGGGCAAGCCCGATGTTGCGCAATATGCGATTGATCAGGTCTTGGAGCATCCGCCCGGGACATTCTGGTCTTATTCGAGCGGTACTACGAACATTATCTGCCGCCTCCTTGCAGATGCCTTGGGGCTTGATTGTGACGGCATGGAAGCGTTTATGCGCGCACGTCTGTTTGCGCCTGTAGGAATGCGCTCGCCGCTGCCGAAATTTGATGAAGCAGGGACCTTTATCGGGTCGAGCTTCTGTTATTGTACGGCGCGGGATTTTGCGCGGTTTGGATTACTTTATTTGCGCGGAGGGCAATGGGACGGTGCGCAGCTTCTGTCGCCGGCCTGGGTCGACCATGCCCGCACGCCGCTTGCGTGTGTGCCCGAAGACGAGCCCATGGGATATGGCGGCCATTGGTGGCTAGGGCTCGCCGGACCTGGCAGCTTTTCGGCGAATGGCTATCAGGGCCAATATATTGTCCTGGTGCCAGAGAAGGATTTAATCATCGTGCGACACGGCGCCTCCGAAGATCAAAAAGACAATGTTCGCGATTGGCTAGCGGCGCTTGCGGCGTGCTTTTAGGCGCTTGCTGCGCTGCTCATTGTTCGCCGGCGTAAAATCTGCCTATACCGGCTGAAAGCCAAGGGAGAAGGGCATGACCGTTAAGTCTGGCGTTTCGGGGATTTGGATTATTGCGACCGGCGTGATTATCGCGATGCTTTATTTGGGGCGCGATATTCTCGCGCCGTTCGCGCTCGCCGTATTTCTGTTTCTGATCATTGAAGGCTTCGCGCGCGCCATTGATGGCCATTCTCATTTGCTCAAATTGGGGTGGTCGCGCGTCCTCGCCATTCTCGTCGTGATTGGCGGCTTTGTCGGCTTTCTTGCTTTGATGGCACGCGGCATTGCTGAATTTGGCATTCAAGGCGACGCCTACCTTGATCGCATCAATGCGCTTTTAGCCTCGGTCTATGGATGGATGCAGCTCGGCGACGCACCGACGCTAACCGAGCTGGTTTTCAATGAATCCGGCCAGGCCTTCTTGGGGACAATTGCCTCCGCCACTAGCGGGTTGACCGGAGACTTGGTGCTGATCCTGATTTATGTCGCTTTTCTGTTTTTGGCTCAAGCGGCTTGGCCCGGAAAGCTTGACCGCATCTTTGTCGACACCGATCAGCGCCAACAAGTCAAAGAAGTTGGCGACGCCGCCCGGCGCGGCATTGAAACCTATCTTTGGACTCAAACTGTGATCAGCGCGATGATTACGTTGCTCACCTATCTGACCTTGATTACGCTTGGCGTTGACAATGCGCTGTTCCTGTCAACGCTAATTTTTGTGCTCAATTATATCCCAACCATCGGCTCAATCGTCGCCGCACTGGTGCCGCCGCTTTTTGCTCTAGTACAGCCAGAGGTTGCGGCCTGGATTCCAGGAGATGCGCCAAATGACAGCTATATCTTCGCGCTCTTAGTGTTTGCGGGCGTGAGCTTTTGGCAATTTTCAATCGGCAATTTTGTCCAGCCTCGGATCATGGGCGACACCCTCAATCTGTCGGCTTTAGTGGTTTTATTGGCGCTCGCCATATGGGGCGCTTTATGGGGCATACCCGGCATGTTTTTGTCGGCGCCTTTGACCGTTTTGATGATGATTCTGTTCGCGCAGTCTGACTCAACCAGATGGATCGCAGTATTGCTTTCCGCCGATGGCGAACCGCTGTCGCGCGAAAGAATTACAAACAATTCGGACTCTGAATACGTGGACTAAAAAAACTTCTAATTGTTACAACGGCGCGTCATTTTTGCTCTTGGCTTTAGTCTTAGATAGATCCATATAGTGCGTGAGTTGGGACAAAACTGTCACAAAAAATAATCTGGCCTCCGCGTGCGTCCCCCACCCAGCCTGCGGATGAGGCCAGTAGGGCCCACCGGACAAGTCCCCGTTCGGTGGGTCCGCTCGTTTTACGAGTGCTGTTTTGGGGCCGCGCTAAGACTGCATGAAGGTTCGAACAGCGCCGGTGGCGAGGGCAAATTGTGCGAAAGTCGGCTTTGACCCAATATAGGTTTTAATCTCGCTCAAAAGCGCTTGGCGAGCCGCTTGACGGTGTTCAAGCCAAGCTGCGGTGCTTTCGGTTGCCAGGGCGTGTTGGGCCGCGTCAGATTGCAATTGTTCCAGCTCTCGAACCAATCCTCGGGTCGCCAATCGATCCCAATAAGGCATGGCGCTCAAGGCTTGGTGCGCGGCGGCGCGCAAGCGATCTAAGGTCAGTGCGTCGCCAACGGCGAGATATGCGGCTGCGGCCTCACCGGGCGTACAGCCTGCTGCCTGGGCGAGGTTTGCCACGACCGGCGCGCTTGCGACTAAACGCGTTTTGACAAAGGCTTCTGCCAGGTCTGCCGAGACGCCGTCGCGTGCGATTTGTTTGACATGCCGCTGGTGCCGGGCCGATTGATAGTGTGGGAAATCCTTGTCTTGCAGGGCGGCGAGAGCGTCGCGAGATGCTTCCAGATGGGTAATCTGGGCGGCGACTTTACCAGGGCGACTGACCCGCAGAATGCCTTGTGTGAATCGCGCCAAAGATGCGGCTAAATCCTGTTGCATGGACATTTGCCGCGCGGCTGACACTTTGTTGTCCAGGGCGTACACTTGCGAGCGAAGGTCCGCCGCGCCGAGCAAAGCATAAGCGGCTTCGAAAGCTGCGACGATGTCCGCGTTCGCAGCGCCGGTTTGTTCTCTCAAGCGAAGTAAGAACACGGGTCCGGCCATATCAATAATCCGGTTCGCGAGCACTGTGGAAATGATTTCCCGCTTGAGGCGGTGCGCCTGCATGACGTCGCCATATTGGTGCAAGGCTTCGGGGAAAT
Organism: Pseudomonadota bacterium; assembly: GCA_039822145.1. Taxonomy (GTDB): domain Bacteria; phylum Pseudomonadota; class Alphaproteobacteria; order Caulobacterales; family Hyphomonadaceae; genus Henriciella. Next base: position 55,081 of record JBCBMU010000011.1, read on the forward strand.
ACGTTTCCAGCGTGGCGGTAAAATAGGGATCGTCCGGAACATCTGACGCAACCACATCATCGAATAAGATGATTTTTGTCCAAGCCATCAGAACCGCGATTTCGGGAGCGGTCAGAGTTCGTCCATCTTTTTTGAACGCGGCCATCTCTGTTGTGCTGGGGAGGCCTTCAACGACGCGATCGAGAACGCCGCGCTGTTCCAAACGCTGCATGAGACGTTCAAGCGCGTCATGGTCCCGGCCCGCTGCGTCGACAGCGAGGCTGAGGGCGCCGGTTTGCGCATAATTATGCGCGAGCACATGCTCAGCGACATCGTCCGTCATTGACGCGAGCAGTGCGTTTCGATCGTCCTGGCGCAGGGCGTTTCGGCTGATCGCCTCAGCACACAGGATCTTGATATTGACTTCATGGTCGGAACTGTCGACGCCAGCGGAATTGTCGATCGCGTCGGTGTTCACATGGGTGCCATTCAGCGCAGCCTCGATCCGACCGGCTTGGGTTAGGCCAAGATTGGCGCCTTCTCCGACAACTTTGGCTTTGAGGTCGCGGCCATCAATTCGGATCGCATCATTGGCGCGGTCACCGACCTGCAAATCGGTCTCGCGAGTCGCTTTGATATATGTGCCAATGCCGCCAAACCAAAGCAGTTCACACTCGGCTTTGAGCAGCGCATGAATTAGGGCGTCTGGCGTGACCGTATCTTGTTTGAGACCGGTCAGGGCTTTGATTTCGGGGCTTAGTGAGATCTCTTTTGCGCTGCGATCAAATACGCCGCCGCCGGAACTGATCAGACCCTGATCATAATCCGTCCAGCTCGACCGAGGCAGGTCGAATATGCGCTGACGTTCTTGCCACAATCGCTCTGGGTCTTGGGGCTCAGGATCGATGAAAATGTGCATATGATTGAACGCCGCTTGTAAGCGGATCTGCTTTGACAGCAGCATGCCATTGCCAAACACGTCGCCGCTCATGTCGCCGCAGCCAATGACGGTGAACGGCTCAGTTTGGATGTCTTTGCCGAGATGCCTGAAATGACGTTTGACTGCCTCCCAAGCGCCGCGGGCTGTGATGCCCATTTTCTTGTGGTCATAGCCTGCCGAGCCGCCAGACGCGAAGGCGTCGCCGAGCCAGAAACCCTGCGAGACGCTGATCTCATTCGCGATGTCAGAAAAAGTGGCGGTGCCCTTGTCTGCAGCGACGACCAAATAGGGGTCATCGCCGTCATGGATAATGGTTCGGTCTGGGCGCTGAACGGCGCCATCGATAAGATTATCGGTAAGTTCCAAGAGGCTGGTGATGAAAGTCTTATAGGCGTCTACCCCGGCGGCGCGAATGGCGTCGCGGCTGCCGCTGGACGGCAATTGTTTGGGATAGAAGCCGCCTTTTGAGCCCACTGGAACAATCACCGCATTCTTGACTTGTTGCGCTTTGACCAGGCCGAGAATTTCAGTGCGAAAATCATCGCGTCGGTCAGACCAGCGCAAGCCGCCGCGCGCGACTGGCCCGAACCGGCAATGCACACCTTCAACTTGCGGCGAGTCAATGAAGATCTCGCGATAAGGTTTCGGATCCGGCAAATCGGTCAGGTCACGGCTGGCGATTTTGAAACTGATGAAAGGTTTCGCCTCGCCGGTCGGACCGGATTGGAAAAAGTTCGTGCGCAGCGTCGCTTGGATGAGGTCAGCCAGTCGGCGCAGGATGCGATCGTGATCCAGGGACGGGACATCTCTCAACGCCGCTTCAATCGCTGCATAAGCGCGCTTGCCTGCCGCGTCGCGATCATCGTCAAACTCAGGATCAAAGCGCGTGTTGAACAATGCGACTAAGTCGCGCGTCAGCGCCGCATTTGCATTCAGCGCTTCGATCTGTGTGCTGCGGGCCGGGTCTAAGCCGGATTGGTGCCGGTAGGCACAGAGGGCGCGGCACAAAGCGGCTTCGCGCCATGTCAGTCCGGCATTGAAAACCAGGGCATTGAAACCATCATTCTCAGCGCGTCCGCTCCACACCGCAACAAAGGCTTCTTCAAATGCCGCAGCAACCGTGTCCAAATCAATCGGCGCTTGATCGGCGCGGCGCATTTTTAAAGAGTGGACCCAATATTCATCTGGGGCGTCCGCAACCGGTTTTTCAGACGGAGCAACGGGGTATCCTGTCTCGAACGATACGAATAAGCCCATACGTTCAAATACCGGGACACAGTCTGACAGGGCGATGGCGCCGCTGCGCGAATAAATCTTCGCTCGAATGCGACTGTCTGGATCGCTGTTGCGGCGGTAGGCGCGCAACCGGATCGGATGGCGGTCATCGAGCAATGCCAGCATTGAGACGTCTCTCATTGCTTCTTCTGGCGAGAATGCCTCGCGATAGGCGGCATTGAAGGCGTTTGTGAACAGTAGGGCCGTGGCGCGGGCTTCGGGCGCTGCATGGCCGCCGAGAATGCCATCGCGGAAACGGTCTTGCCAGCGCCGCGCGAGATCGGTGATCGATCGTTCAAGCTCAGCATTGTCAGGGTGAGGCCCGGCGTCGGGAAGGGCGGTTTGGAACAGAACCCGGACCATTGTGGCGCCATCAAAACTCGGCTGGAAGGTCGTCATCCGGCCGCCCCACGCCGTTTCAATCATCTCCGCGATATGGCGGCGTAAGTCGGTATCATAAGCGTCGCGCGGCACGAAAACGACGGTGCTAACAAAGCGGTTAAACCGGTCCGGCCGAGAAAATACACGGACGCGTGGACGCGCCACAAGGTCGAGGACGCCTTGCATGATGGGGGCGAGGTCCTCTGATTTCGTTTGGATCAACTCATCGCGTGGCCAGCCTTCGATAATGTTCGAAATGGCTTTCTCATTATGACTGCCCGGCAGAACGTCGAGGAGGTTGAGAACGTTCGCCATGCGCCGTCGGAGGAGGGGGATATTGCGCACTGATTCATTATAGGCTTCGGCGGTATAAAGGCCGAGAAAGCGAGTCTCGCCGACGACTTTGCCATTCTCGCCATAGTGTTTAACCCCAACATAGTCGCAAGCGACACGGCGATGGACGCGGCTGAACAGGGTGGCCTTGGCGAGGATCAGCGTCTCCGGTTCGGACAAAAAGGCGCCGATTTCCTCCGTCAGCAAAAGCGGTTCAGCCCCGCGATTGAGCACGTTGCGGGTTTCATCACGCAGCAAGCCAAGGTTTGAGCCGTCGACCATATCTGGTTCTTCCGGCAAAACGGCGCCGTCGGCGTCAGTTTGGAACGTGTAGCTGCGGGCGCCTAAAAAGACGAACCGTTCTTTGCCGAGCCAGCGCAAGAACGCCACCGCTTCGTCCATGTATCGGGCTGAGACATGCGCGCAGCTTTCGAGCCGGTCGATTTCAGCTGCCATGAGCGCGCGCATGGATTGGTAGTCGCTGGTGGCGACACTGACATCTTGCAGCGTTGCGCGGGCTTCTTCGAGCAGATCAGTTTGCTCTTTCTCACTCAGTTCCGGCAAGTGGATTTGTATCAGCGAATGGGCGCCATCTTCGAGTTCAATGATCGGGTGAAACAGGGTCAGCACGTCATGGCCTAAATCACTGCACGCCCCGAGCAGGGAATCGACGAGGAAAGGACGGTCTGGCCCGACCACTTCGAGGACAAAGTGTCCAAGCATGTCAGCGTCGATGCCTGTCGCGGCGCGCAAGCGAATTGCGGCGCCATCGTTTTGTTTGAACAAAGTCCACAAAGACTCAGCCAACGTTTCGATTTTTCCTGTTGAAACAGAATTGCGCGCGTCGCTTGGTATTTCGGCAAGCATTTGCGCAATACATGATTTTAAGGGGTCATTTTTCGATTTATTTAACGCAGTCATAGAAATATCGGCCATGTAGATCCGCCCATAGAAGGAATGTCTTCCTTAAGGGAAATCGATCGCGGTCTCAATCGACCACAATGGCATTTTTTGGCTTTGGCTGCTGACTGCGGTGTCAGACCTTGAGAATGATCAATTTTGGCGTGCGAGCAGAGCTTCAGACAGTTCCGCGCTCTTTGCTGCGCGGAAGGCGGCGCACAGTCGGGCGCTTTCTGAAGACTGCGCCAAGCGCCGTTCATAGCCTGGGATTAGACTGGCTTTGCTTTCGATGAAAGCGATCGCATCGTCAATCGACTCATTGGTGCAGAAATTCCCAACAATCCGCGCGGTTTGCGGTTTGCGGATTTCCGGGGTCCGATCAATCACGGCGTCGAAGTCGGTTTTAAATTTTTCCCACGCCGCCTCAGCCCCCGCCTCACTCGCCAGTGATGCGAGATAGACCGACCAGGCTTCCTGACCTTGGAAGGCATCGGTCTGCACCAAGTCCATCAGCGACAGCATATCCGCTTCAGAGCCCTTACGCGCGAGAATGCTCAAGATTGAACGGCGCTCCCGCTGGTTTGAGGTGGTCTGAGCATAATCGAGGGCGGCTTGGAAAAAGGCGCTATCGCCGGCCTCTGCGGCAATCGAAATTGCCGTTGAAACCAGGTCTGGCGATACGGCATTTGGGTCAGGATCATTGATGACGCCAATATAAGCCGCGGCGTCGGCGGCCAGTTGGGCACGTTCTTCCGGCATGCGTCCGATGCTTAAAAGGCTCGAATTGAGCGCGGTTTTGAGCAACTGTTCGCCCTGCGACAGCTCATCAGCGGAGGCTTCAGAAAGCGCCGACCAGCGCGGGCCGTATGCTGCCATCACAAAGTCTCGCAGCGCGTCTTTGGCTGCGTCTGTCTCGAGCGCGTCCAAATATCCTAACAGATTTGACAGCGGGTCTCGCGCCGCGCCCCAATCACCATTGGCGTTCACGGCGAGGGCGTCGAGGAGGGTGCTTGCTGAAAGATTGCCAGCGGCAAAACCCGCGGTCGCGCTATCGGCAAAGCTCAATTGCTCGCCCGCGGTGAGCGCATCATAATTATCGATCAGGCCTTGCCAGGCCGTCTCATTCAGCGTGAAGCGCCAATATCCAGCGCCGCCCGCATTTGGCATAACATAAGCCGGACAGCGATCCTCGAGTGGGATCTCGATCGAAGGCTCGCCGAACAGCCTGCGGACCGTATCGTCACCATCGCTGCCATTGGTCTTGAGCGCAAATGGGATGGTCCAAGACTGCGCTGCGGCGTCGATCTCTGAGCCAAGTGGGGCGTAACGCGATTGCGCGATCGTCACCAAGCCTGTCGCTTCGCTCGGGCAGGTAAAATTCACGTCTAAATAGGGAATGCCGGGCTGTAGGATGAAAGAGTTGAAGCTGTCGACAATGCCGGGCGTTTTGGCGCCGTCGGCCAGAGAGGTCATGAAGTCATTGACGTCGGCTACCCCGTCTTCAAATCGGCGCATATGCAGACGCATGCCATCTCGAAAGGCGTCTTCGCCGAGGAAGTTCTCAAACATTGAAAGCACCCCGCCGCCTTTGCGATAGGTGATGCCATCAAAGGCATCGAGAATGTCCGCGTTGCGCGTGATCGGGTTTCTAATCTGCCGTGCATTGGCCAGGCTGTCAGAGCCCATGACCCCAATTGCGGCCCGCTGCGGCGCTAAATCGAACCCTGTGTCAGGATAGACCGCGTCCATGGTCTTATAGCTGATCCAGGTTGCAAAGGCCTCGTTGAGCCAAATGTCATTCCACCAGCGCGGCGTGACCAGATTCCCGAACCATTGATGCCCGAGTTCATGGGCGTGCGTGGTCATAATCGCGCGCTTACGGCCAAGGCTCGTACGCTCTGAAATCAGTAAAGCGCTTTCGCGATAGATAATCGCGCCAGCATTTTCCATGGCGCCATAAGCAAAGTCTGGCACCGCGATGAGGTCGAGTTTTCCATACGGATAAGGATAATCGAAATAGGCTTCTTGCCAGGTCACCATCTCATCCGTGATGGCCATCGCCTCTTCGAGTTGGTCACCTTTGCCAGCTGGCGCAAAGCCTCGAAACGGCACGGCACGCGGCCGTATGCCATTGGGCGGCAAAACCCCGCCATCGCGCAAGTCATAAGGGCCGACCGCTAAGGCGACGAGATAAGATTGAATGGTGCGCGTCGTCGCGAACTGAAATTGGATATTGCCATCATCCAGCGTGGTTTGCGCTTTTAGGGCGCCATTGGTGATGACTTGATTGCCCGCCGGAGTGGTCACGGTCAGCGTCCAGGGGGTCTTGAAGCGCGGCTCATCAAAGCTTGGCACCATGCGGCGCGCATCAATCGGCTCCATTTGAGTGGCGAGATATGGCCGGCCATTTTGCGTTGCTTTGTAAAGCCCTGCGAGGCCAAAATTATATGGCGCGGAATAGGCGATGCGTAGCGTCGCAGTTCCAGCTGGAACGGGCGTCTCAAAATCGAGCCGCGAAACGCCGCCGTCTGCGGTGCTGCGGGTAAATGTGGCAGGAAGAACTGTGCCATCCGGGAGCATTGCTGAGGCTTCAGAAATGCGCTGGTCTAAGCTGTGAAACCAAATCCGGGCATGTGGATCGGTGAGCGTGATGTCGATCTCAACCGTGCCGGAAAAATCGTCTTGCGCCGGGTCTGTAAAGAGCGACAAGCGATAGGCAGTGGGGGTGACCCCATCTGGTAATTGCCCAGACGGCGGAATTTCCTGCATTACAGGGGGGTCCGGTACAAAGGTGACCTCTTCGTCCCCACCTTGTGAACAGGCGCCGAGCAGAAACATGCCCGCGGCACAAGCAATCAGATATGAGCGAAACGTTTTCGTCAGCATTTTGCGCTCCTATGCGTCCCATGTCGAATGGCTTGAAGCATAGGTTGAAAGGGCAGGCAAAGGTTCTGCTGCGTTCAACTTTGCGTGGTCAACGAATAACAGTAGGGCACTCGATATGAAACGGCTTTGGCATTGGCCCATCGATCCGCTGGCCCGCACCGTTCGTCTGCTTATGGGCGAAAAAGGGTGGTCCTTTGAATCGATTGAAATCCGCCCCTGGGTGTCGGATTTGGAACTCGCGGCCCTCGCCCCGGGGGCTTGCGCGCCTGCTTTATTGGATACAGACGCCGAGGTGAAAACCTCAGCGGTCGGGTCTCTGGCGATCTGCGAATATATTGAAGAAGCCCAGCCCAGCCCGCGTCTGCTGCCATTCACCGCCATGGAAAAAGCCGAAGCGCGGCGCCTTTGGCAATGGTCGGAAGAAAGCTTTGCTGGGATCAATAATACCCTTCTGGCTGAGCGTGTGACCCAATGGGTGAAGCGTGATCGTTCGCCTGACAGCTTGGCGCTGCGCCAAGGCGCGCACGCTTTGAAGAACCGGATGACCTTTCTCGACGCTTTGGCTGGGGAGCGCTCTTACATTGCCGGACGCAATTTGAGCCTCGCCGATCTCAGTGTTGCGGCCCACCTGTCGGCCTATGACTATTTCGGTGATGTGCCGTGGGATATGACCCCGGATTTGAAGGCCTGGTATGCGCGGATGAAATCGCGGCCGAGTTTTAGAGGTCTGCTTGAAGACCGGGTCGGCAATGCCAAACCCGTCAAACACTATACCGACCTTGATTTTTAAGCCGATGGCGGGATGAAGGGGCATGGCCCTCGAAACGGATCTCAGAACGCTCGCATTAGAGCTCGGCTTTGATGCTTGTCACATCTGCCGGGCCGATGAGGGCTGGCAGGCCGGCGTGCGCCTAGAGGCCTTTGTTGAGGCTGGCTATCACGGCTCAATGGCATGGATGGAGACAACCCTCGAGCGACGCAAAGCGCCGACGGCGATGTGGGCGGACGCTAAATCAGCAGTTGTCGTTGGCCTAAACTATGCGCCAGATCACAATCCGATGAGCAATTTAGAGCGCCGCGATGATGGCAATATCTCGGTCTATGCGCGCGGGAAGGACTATCACGATGTGCTCAAAAAGCGCCTGAAGCAGCTGGCGCGGGCCTTCGTTCAAAGCTCCGGCGCCGAGGTCAAAGTGTTCGTCGATACGGCGCCTTTGATGGAAAAGCCGCTGGCGCAAAAGTCCGGGCTGGGATGGCAGGGCAAGCATACAAATTTGGTCTCGCGAGAGCATGGGTCTTGGCTGTTCTTGGGCGTCATGCTGACGGATGCTGACCTTGCGCCCGAGCCACCTGAAGTCGATCATTGCGGATCATGTTCGGCTTGTCTGGATATTTGCCCAACAAAAGCGTTTCCAGCGCCTTATAAGCTCGATGCGCGGCGGTGCATTTCTTATCTCACGATTGAGCACAAAGGTCCGATCCCCGAAACCTTTCGGGCCGCCATGGGCAATAGGATTTATGGCTGCGATGATTGCCTAGCTGTGTGCCCCTGGAACAAGTTTGCCGAAACTGCGCAAGACGCGGCGTTTTGGGCCCGCGCAGAGCTGAAAGGACCTGGATTGGACGAACTCGCAGCGCTCGATGACGAGACCTTTCGACAGGTGTTTTCTGGGTCGCCAATCAAACGGATCGGTCGCAATCGGTTTCTCCGCAATGTCCTGATCGCGATAGGCAATTCGCAAAATATACTGCTTGTTGAACGCAGTGTTCTGCCGCATTTAGACGCTCCGGATCCGGTCGTGCGCGGCGCAGCGATTTGGGCTCTGTCACGCCTTGATTTCGCCCGGTTCGAAGCCGAAAAGGCGACCCGTGCAGACCATGAAACCGACAAAGAGGTTCAGCTGGAATGGGGCAAAGCCTAACTCAAGACAAAGCATCGATCTGGCGATGGTTTGGATGGGGGATTAAATTCCTCACCGGCCTAGTTGTGACCGTCCATATCTACGCTTTGATCCTATATTTTGCGCCGGCGCCGGGCACGGCGAACATGGCGGGGCGCGTCCTGCAAGGGACGCAAGTCTATCATACTTGGGTGCCGCTGGAGCAAATGTCGCCGCACTTGGTGCGCGCAGTAATTGCGGCGGAAGACACCCGCTTCTGCGAGCATTGGGGCGTTGATCCTGAGGCCATTCAGAAGGCGTTGGATGAGCGCGAGACCAGCGGACGCGTGCGCGGCGCCTCGACACTGACACAGCAGACCGCGAAGAATGTGTTCTTGTGGAATGGCGGCGGGCTTGGCCGTAAAGCGGTTGAAGCCTGGATGGCGACCTTCATTGATGGCTTCTGGGGCAAACGCCGGGTGATTGAAGTCTATTTGAATGTCGCCGAATGGGGCGACGGCCTCTACGGGGCAGAGGCCGCAGCATATGGCCGGTTTGGTAAGCCTGCGAGCGAGCTCACATCCTTCGAAGCCGCGCGCTTGGCAGCGGTGTTGCCAAGCCCAAATAAATGGAAGGCCTCACCCGCAGGCCTATATGTGCGAAAACGCACGCGAACGCTGCAGGCGCGCATGGCCGTCGTCGAGCGAGACGGTTTAGACGCGTGTGTTTGGGACTAGGCCTAATTGGCGAGACGGATGGCTTCGAGAATATCACCGCGCAAGACGAGTAAGTCGATATTTTCCGGGGCATGGACGCGCGCGGTCTCCATATCCGATTTCGCCGCCTGCAGCTTGTCTTGAGCTAAGTTCGCGCGGGCGCGCAACATCAAAGCTTCGACATCGGCCGGCGAATTTTTCAGCACGGTATCCAAGTCATCCATCCCTTCGACCCAGCGTTCGAGCGCTAAATAGGCGGCGGCGCGATCTTTCAGAATGGTGGCATTGTCTTGTTTCAGCTTGAGTGCATCGGTGAGCGCAACAATCGCAGCTTCGGGATAATTGGCCGACAGCCACGCATTGCCAGCTTGGACGAGAAATTTCGTCCGCTCTTCAACGGTGATCGGATCCGGCGCAGTGGCGAGGGCTTCGAGCCGCGCAGCGCCTTCTTCGATCCGGCCCATGGCCAATAGCGCCACAGCGTTGCATTGGCGGGCTTTCGGCCGATTACCGCTGCTCAGCCAAGCGAGGGAATCCTCATAGGCTTCGCTCGGCGCAGTTTCGATTTTGACCAGGCAGGATTCCAATCGCGTTTGTTCGGCGCGGGCAATGTCAGCCAGAGCCGATTGGGAGATCGGCATTACCGTGGAAATCAAGGCAGAGACAAACATGGACAAGCCCCCTTCTGAAGCAATATCTATGGCCGTAACGAGCCAAGCGCGCGAGGGCAAATGACAGATCCGTCACAACCGCTATTTCTTTTTGGGCCTGGCTTTTCAGCCAAGGCTCTGGCGAAAATTTGGGCCGGACCGGTATTTGGAACCGTAAGGTCGGAGACAAGCGTACGCGCCCTGCAGCAAACGCCAATCATACCCGTTTCCATCGGAGATTACGCGGCTTTGCGCAAAAATATTGCCGGGGCGCATCTGGTGATTAGCGCGCCGCCAACTGACGATGGCTGCCCGGCTATGCAGATGCTCGGCGAGGCAGCACGTGCTGCCGCCAGCGTCACTTATCTTTCGACCACGGGCGTTTATGGCGATTTAGACGGCGGTTGGGCGATGGAATGGAGCAAAGCTCAGCCGCAATCTGTACGGGCTCGGCGACGCTATGCGGCAGAGCAAGCTTGGGTAGAAATGGCAGGCCGTTTGGCGATTGTCCGCTTGCCCGGCATTTACGGCCCAGGACGGTCGGCATTTGAGCGGCTGCGTACGGGCAAAGCGCGGCGGATTGTGAAGCCTGGACAAGTCTTTTCGAGGGCACATGTCGATGATATTGCCGCTGGCTTGAAAGCAATCTTGCTGGCCGGCGAGCAGGGCGTTTTCAATCTTTGCGATGACCAGGCAGCGCCGCCGCAAGCGGTCATTGCCTATGCTGCCGACCTGTTAAAGATGGCCGTTCCGCCCGAAATCCCGTTCGATCAAGCCGAACTGTCGCCGATGGGGCAAAGTTTCTATAGCGAGTGTAAGCGCGTCTCTAACGCACGGTTGAAGTCGGCCACTGGATGGCGACCGACTTTCCCGACCTATCCAGAGGGTTTAAATGCGATACTGGCCGCCGAAACCTAGCTGGTTGCGCCGCCCATAAAGCCGAGATCGCGTGTGTTGAAATTGTTCAAATTGGGCAGGGCCGTGCGCAATTCTGAATTATCCAATCCGAACCAAGATCCCATGGTTGCTGCATATTGCTCCACAGATGTGGTCGGGATTAATCGGCCGCGCGATTTGGTGTAGGAATTGCTGCCGACATCGGCATAAGGCACTTCACCATAGAGGCGTTTGCCTTGAACCTGACCGCCCGCGACAAAATGGTGTGCGCCCCAGCCATGATCGGTGCCATTGCCATTATCAATCGTTGTCCGGCCAAAATCGGAGGCCGTAAAGACCACCACATTATCCCACTCACCAATCTCCATCATGGCGTCACGGAAGGACGAAATTGCTGCAGCCAGCTGCGCATGTAAATTGCCAATCGTGTTGGCTTGGTTCGAGTGCGTGTCATAACCGCCGGTCGAAACGTAGAACATTTGGCGTTGCACGTTGAGGAATTGGCGGATTTTGATCGTTTCAGCGACAGATTTCATCTGACCGGAGACGCGGTCACCGGCAAACTGGGTTGAAAACGGCGTCGCATTCGCTTGAGCGTCGGCAAATTGCTCTGAGTTTTGCACTGCTTTCGCTGTTGATGCAGCAATGTCTTGTTCGAACACGTTGCGGCTTTGAAAGTCGCGTTTGGCCAAAAAGGCGCGAATTTTGTCACGTGCCGCATCGTCACCATCATTCCGGCCCAGAATATTGCTGTTATTATAAAGGTTTGGCTCGCGGACGCCGCCGCTCCCAACTTTAAATTGCGAGACCGTTTCACCGGCCAAGAAAACGTCATTCGACGTGGTCGAAATGGCGGAGAAGATCCGGTTTTGGTTGGGGGCAGAGGCAACAACACGGTCCATGAAGCGGCCACCCCAGCCGCGGTTCGCCCCCTCAACGCCGAATGACATCCATGTCGATTGCTGGTCATTGTGAGAGAATAAACGCTTGGGCAGAACCGCCGACCTATTGTCCATCGCGGTTCGTGTGGTCGGTTCAATCAGTGGACCGACATTACCGACGACAGCTAAGTCGCCGTCTTCAAACATTTGGTGCAAAGGCGACATTTGGGGCGGTAATGCAAACTCACGACCGCCAAAATCACTTGCATTTTCAAGATTCATTTTGAGCAGGTTGGCGCGGTTCCGCGATGAGGTGGATTGCTGCCAATTGTAAGAATTGAACAAGCCTCCGCGGACACTGCGCAATTGGTCATATGAGGCTTGGTCATAAGGCAGCACGCTGTCGGCGCCGTCCATACCGCCTTTGAGGAAGATACAAACCATAGCTTTGTATCCGCCCGTATCGGCAGCCCATGCATTGTTGAAACCGAGCCCTGTCATTGAACTGAGGCTGCTTGCAAATCCTGCAGTGCCAAGGCCTGCGAGAACGTGGCGTCGAGAAATATTGGCCATTTTAATCTCCTTCAGACCTTACCAAGTGACCGTGTAGGACGGTGAGTTAAGCACCAGCGTGACCGCGGTTTGGACCGCGTCTTCCTGATCCGCAGCGGTGTTTTCCGGTGTGTTAGTGCGAATTTCGACAGTGCTCACAATGTCGACAATGTCGGCTTTTTCAGCGTCCGACATGCGGCCGCCGGTGAGCAAATCATCGAGATGGTCGACCAGGGCTCCTGGCGTCTCGAGCAAGGCCAGTTCTTCGCTATAATCTGGTTTGTAGGTGTCTATGTCCCGATCGCGCTGTGACCCTCGGTCAAAGGCGAAATCGGTCATGAAGTTCAAATAGCCAACAGAGCTACTCTCATTGACGATTTGGAACTCAGGCACGGTCAGGTCTTGTTCACCAGCATTGGTGCCGGGGGCAATGTATCCCGGGCGATAGAAATTGAACACCGATGGCGACCGGAAGGCCTGCTGCCCGAGAGAATCGTCAGTGCCCCGCGTGTCTAACAACCGTCGCTCATTATAGGCATCGAGGCCGGAGACGTCGAAGGCCCGCGCCCAGTGAGTGAAACGTAAGATTGGCTCGCGGACTTTACCGACTGTTACCGTGCTGCCGTCTGCGGGTTCGGCAAATAGCGTCGGCTCAAGCAGAACGGCCGCCAATGTGGCTTGTAAGTCGCCGCGCTGGCCGGTCCCGAAATTGCGTCCGCCTTGGGCGGTAAACCGGCCAGTTTCAAACGCCATAGCAACGTTCTCAATATATGCCGGCGAGGGGTTAGATTGGGTGAAACGTTGGATCAGCTGCCTGGCCAGGAATGGCCCGACATTGGGGTGATTGAAGATTGTATCCAATGCGGTGTCGATAGTCTCCTCGCCTGGCGTTCCTGCTGGAATAGTCGTTCCGAGGAAGACTTTTTCCAGCTGCGAGTGCTGTTCCGGATACATTTCCATGGGCTGAATATTGCCATCTTGCGGTTCTTTGAAGAACTCGCCGCCGGCCCAGGACAGCCCCGTAAAGACACGCGCAAGACCTTCAATGTCGGCATTGCTATAGGTTTCGATCTGTTGGCCTTGCCCGTCCAGCTTGGGCGAGCCGTCGCGGTTCAGTTCGATCAAGCCAATGGTGAAGAGCTGGAGAACTTCGCGGGCATAATTCTCGTCCGGCATCCGGCCGCGACTTGGGTCGCCTTTTCGGTTGCCGCGATACGTCAACCACTCGCCCATGGCACTAGAATATGTGACTTCCTCGAGCAGGTCGCGATAATTGCCAAAGGCGTTTCGGATCAAAATATCTTGGTAATAAGCCCGCATCGGTTGGTCGCTGTCCGCCGCGTCAGAATAGACCAAGATCTGAGAGAGTGCGAAGGCCATACGCTGACGCAGCTGATCATCAGAGCCGACAACGTGATCCCAGTAGAGCGTATTGATGCGGTTCGAGGGAATATTGCCGTCACTGTTGCGCGGCAAGGCGAGCAATGCTGGCATCGTCACGCTGGTGGATTTGTTAAACTCACCGGCGACCCAATCGGCAGCATCGCGGCCCGTCAGAGCGGCAATGTCCGATTTGCTGCCACCGAACGTCGCGCGGGCTAGAAAGCGCGTAGCCTGCATTTCCGTATCAATCTTTGAGACCGGATCGGCAGCGGTTCCGCCGCCTGAGCTGCCTGCGCCGCCGCCGCCGACCGGGGTCGTCGGCGGAACGGAGGATTCGCCACCGCCTCCACCACAGGCAGCTAAAAAGAGACCAGCAGCCGCAATTGCAGCCACGCTTCGAGAAGTTGGTAATCGCATTTGATGTGTCCCTCATACTCACAATAGTGCTCGTATGACGACGTTCTTGGACCACAAATAGCTAAGTCTTTGTAAGGTGGCGCATAGAATCCGACAAAAGTCAGAAGGGACTTGTTAAGTATAGTTTTTTTAATTGCGTATTGAACGATTTTTAACCTTACAACGCACCGAATTCTTTCGTTTGTCTAGGATGCGAGCGGGCTCAAAGGGAGGGAGACACGATGAGCTTGCCGACAACTTTTCGACGGACAAGCCGATCGAACCCAGACAGCGTGTCATCTAAACTGATGACGTCGTGTACATGAGGTCGGGTTTGGCCGTCTTTTGCCCATTTCCAAATCTGCGCAATATTCTCGCGGCCGCGGTCTGGAAATTGCCGGCCATATTCACCCGCGCGCACGCCGACGACAGAAAATCCTTTTATCAAAGGCATATTGGTTGAGACTTTCGCGATCCGCCCCGACGTGAAGCCGATCACTAAGAGACGTCCATCAAACGCGATGCAGCGGACGCTCTCATCAAAAATATCGCCGCCGACAGGGTCGTAAATCACGTCAGCACCTCGGCCACCCGTGAGGTCTTTCACGTGCTCGCGAAATCCGCCCGCAGTATTGATCACATGATCGGCGCCATAGGCTTTGACCTCAGCGAGTTTGTCGTCGCTGCCGCCGGTTGCGATTACGGTCACGCCAAGCAGTTTGCCAACGTCCACAGCGGCCATTCCGACCCCGCCACTGGCGCCGTGCACCAGCAGCGTCTCGCCAGCTTGCAACCGCCCTCGGCGCACCAGTGCGACATAGGCTGTGAGGTAAGCGGCCGAGTATGAAGCCGCCTCGGCAAAAGAGAAATTGGCGGGTTTGTGTTGCAGCCCGTCTGCTTTGACTACGGCATAGTCGGCGAAGGCGCCAAAGCGCGCCCCGCCGCAGACCTCATCGCCGACGGCAAACCCGTTCACGCCATCGCCGCAGCTTTCTATCGTGCCAGCGAGATCCATGCCTGGCGTGAACGGCGGGTCTAATTTGAGTTGGTACTTGCCTTGGCACAGCAACAGATCGGGAAAATTAATGCTCGCCGCTTGGACACGGATCAGCACTTCGCCGGGCCCAGGCGACGGGGTTTCGACATTGCGAATTTCGACGCCGGAAAAGTCATCCGATAGCGCGTGGCAAACCAGAGCGCGCATCAGAGTTTCGCGTACATGTCGCGAACCATGCCAGCGACTTCGAGGCAGGCCTCGCGGGCGGCGGGGGCCACGGCGGTAAAAGCGGTAAAGCCATGTGCGAGATGATCATAGCATTTGAATGTCACATCGACGCCAGCCGCGCGAAGCTTGTCTGCATAAGCGGCGCCATCGTCGACCAAGGGATCAAATCCAGCGGTCACGACAATGGCTGGCGGCAGGCCTTCGAGCCGGGTTTCTTGCGCTGGTGAGAGTAGAACATTGGCGCGGTCAAACGTGTCCGGCAAATATTGCCGCATGAACCATTGCATCGTGTCAGTCGAGAGCGGGTAAGTGTCGCCATATGTGGTGGCGGATGCGAATTCAGTGACCAAGTCTGTCGCCGGATAAAGCAGTAATTGTAAGTCCGGTTGCGGCATCCCGCGACGGGTCGCTTCTTGGGCGATAATGGCGCTAAAGTTTCCGCCCATACTATCGCCGCCAACCGCCGCGCGGCCCGCTGGTGCGCCACAGTTTTCAGCGTTTTTGAGGGCCCATTCATAAGCGGCGATACAGTCTTCTAACCCGGCCGGAAATTTGTGCTGGGGCGCCAGGCGATAATCGACCGATACGATCGGGCATTTCGCGATTTTCGACACCATGGTGCAAAACGCGTGACAGGCCTCGACATTGAGAACGACGCCGCCGCCCATATGCCAATATGCGAGCATCGGCGCGGTCGGGTCTTGATCGGCGGGCCGATAAATCCGTACCGGAATGTCATGCCCGGCCGAGGCCGGGATCGCGCTATCCTCCCAACTGACGCCGGGTTCGGGCGATGCGGCAAACATGCCAATGCCCTCAATCGCTGCGGCTTGGGCGACTTCAGGCTCCAGCGAAGACATAGGCGGCTGTTTCGAAGCGCCATGGGCAATGAATTGTAAGTTCGGGTCGAGTGTCCGTCCGCCAATCTCCAGCGGCGCGCCGCCAGACATTTTGATTTTCCAACTGGCCGGCAGTTTGAGCAATAGTTTTGCGATGGTTGCCTGCAGACTCATGACTGCGACCCTCCCAGATTATTTTTATCTGGGCTTAATCTGACCTAGCGATCAGATTTGGCAAGCGCTTCAATTCCCGCCAGCATCAGTTTTGATGCGAATTCGGTGGCTCCCTTAGCGTCAACGGGACGACGTTTGAGCATATGGTCGCCCATTTCTCGCGCCATGCCGATGGCCGCGGCCGTGATATAGTCGCAATCGAGGTGGCCTAAGCCGATTTTGTCCATAACGATTTCCAAATCGGCGCAGATCTCGTCAGAGACAGTTTTCATCTCTGGTGTGTCCACGCGAACGCCGATCAGGCTCATATGCGGCGCGCCAGTTTCAATCGCTTCGTCATTCTCTTCGGCGAGGAAATTGAAATAGGCGCCATAGGCCGCGATCAAATAAGATTCCAAGTCTTCGGCTTCCTCACGCACTTTTTGAAGCAATGGGCGAAAGCGAAGCACGCTATCACCGGCAATTGCCTCGAAGACTTCTTCTTTGGATTTGAAATAATTGTAGAATGTCCCGCTGGCGAGGTCTGTCTCACGAATGATGTCGCGAATATTTGTCGCTTCATAGCCAATCCGCGCGAAGACCGCGCGTGCGGCGTCTAAAATCGCCCGTCTATTGGCTTCTTTCGCGCGCGCACGTTTGCCCATGCGGATTTCTGTATTAAGCGTCGCCGTCATAGAATCTGTAACTCTCTCAAGGCCTTCATCTGCTCAGATTGGTGACGGACCGTCAACTTTTAAGTTGCAGCGCGTTATCGAGGCGCTGTCGCCTGAGCAGCGTTAGCACGACGCCCCAAACAGCGCGCAGTCCGATCAAGGCGAGGATGCCAAGCATGGGTTCACCTAAAGCAACAAGCGCGAAAGCGCCGGCGAAAAGGCCGATGTGCAGAACCACGATGCGGCCATAAGGCGCCATCATTTCTTTATCCACAGTGGCTTTGCGATATTCGCCGCGGAGGACGAAATCTTGCACAAACAGAAAGACCTGAAGCAGAATGATGGCCAGCACAAAGACCGGCATATGGGCGCCCGATGAGAGCGCGAAATCCAGCAAACCGTTGGGCGTTGGAAAGTCTGGCTGACCGTCAATAGCCATGATCGCAAACGTCGCGACAAAGACCCCGTGGACGAAACAGAACATGCCGTAATGGACCGTGAAAAAAGGGCCGAGAAAGGCCATTCCAATCAAGCCTTGAGGGCCGTGTTTGACACTGGCGCCTGTCATCCGGGCCAAAGCAACCACACCGAGAATGAGATTCTCAAGCCAGTACAGAAACACCAATGCGACGGCGCCCCATCCCAAGGTCAGAACCGCGACAATCGGAAACAGATCGACGGCGAGGATCACCCAAGCAATCGGATCGCGATAAGCGCGCGCCAATAAGCGTGAATCTAGAAAACTGAACACGTGATCGTCCCTCTTGGATCAGCTTACATCATCCAAGCCACTCCATCGCGGAAAGTCTAGCGGGTTATGTGCGTCAAGACCCCAAGACTTTTTCGGCGTATTGTAGTTGCCGGTCAAAACTTCATAATGGACATGAATAGCTGTGGCGTTGCCAGTCGCGCCCATCCGCCCCAATGGCTGACCAAACCCAATCGCTTGGCCGACGGCCAAGCCATCAACAAAATATTCCAAATGGGCATAGCGCGTGTACACACCTTTGCCGTGACTGATCAGGACTTGGTAGCCAAACCCGGTTTGATTGCTGACTTCGATGATGCGCCCGGGCGCGGCAGAATAGACAGGCACGGCAGGTTTTGCTTGTAGATCGATGCCTTTATGCATGCGCCCAAAGCGCGGCCCAAAGCCTGATGTCATACAGGCGCCATTGACCGGCGCCGCGGCTAGAATAACGCCATTTGCGACGATCAGTGCGTTATAGCCGAGAATGCGGCCATTGCTGTCTGTATTGGGGCGATTGGTGAAGGAAGGCGTGCAGGCATAAAGGTAATAGTCCGGCTGAAACGGTCCTTGTTCAGCCCGCGGGGTCATTATCGCCGGTCCGGTTGCCGGCGTGACGGGGCCGGTCGGATAGTGAACCGTCGGCGGCGGGGATGCGCAGGCGGCCAAAGCGGCTGTAAAACACCCAGCCAATCGTGCTCGCATGATATCGCTCCCGTTCGTTTAAGCCTTTACGCGGGCGCGTTTTCGTCCCTTTTCAATCTCTTGCATCAGGTCTCTTACATAAGTGTTGAAATCGACCTGCATTGTGTGTCGCGCGGCCTGATAAAAATGCCCCATATGGGTTTTCTCGTCGGCGACTGTAATCTTGTCCATTTCGGCGGCGCTTGGAAACGCATAGTCGCCTAAGACGGCAGCGGCAGCGAGCTTTGATTGCTGTTCGGCAAAATTGACCAGGGTTGGCAAAGGCTGGGCCAGCGCCAGGAAGAAAACATTCTCATACCCAGGTTTAACCATGCGTTTGAATAGCGGAAAGCGGTTCTCATTCGGGGTCAGCTCAGCGTCCTCAAAGAATGGGAAGGAGACTTTATACCCTGTCGCCCAGACAATCGCGTCAATCTCTTCACGGTTGCCATCCGTAAAAATAACCGCGTTCGGTTCGAAGCGCTCAATCGCGCCTTTGGCCGTAATATCGCCGCAGCCGACGCGGGTTAAAAACTCACCTGAGACAGATGGGTGGGCGTCCAAGGGTTCGTGGTCCGGTTTCGGCAGCCCATAATCTTCAGGATTGCCGATCTCCTTTTTAATCTTCGAACGCGCCAGCGCGCGACCCACACTCGCGGGCATCCATCCTGGCAGCACAGCCTTGTCCGCCGGTTGTCCGCCGAGATATTTTGGCAAGACCCAAACGCCGCGGCGCATTGAGATGATCAGTTTCTCAGCAATTGGGCGCTGCGACAATTCTGATGAGATATCCATGGCTGAATTGCCGGCGCCGACGACGAGCACGCGCTTGCCGCGAAAGTCATAGGGCTCAAACGGGTCTTCATAATGATGGCTGTGGATTTGATAGCCGGCAAACGTGTCCTGGCCAGGATAATCATCCGGGGTTCGCGGGTCCCAATGATGACCATTGCCGACGAATAGCCATTGATAGGTCCGGGTTTCTCCGGTCGATAGGGTGACATCCCAATCGCCATCATCGCGGCGGACGGCTTTGTCGACACTGGTGTTGAACGTGATCGTTTCACGCAATCCGAAATGATCGACATAGTCCTGGAAATACTGCAGCAATTGGCTGTGATGCGGAAAGTCCGGCCAATCTTTCGGAACCGGGAAGTCCTCGAAGGCGAGCCGCCATTTCGATGTGTCTATATGCAAGCTTTGATAGCAAGAGGATTTGCCATTGGGGTTTTTATAATACCAATTGCCGCCGATATTATCCGACATTTCGAAACAGTCGTAAGGGACGCCATAGTCTTTGAGGCGTTTGGCCATCGTGAAGCCGCTACATCCTGCACCAATGATGCAGGCTTTTCCGGATTGCGGTGCATCAAATGCCATGACTGTTCCTCCCGTGGCGTGATCGGTTTTAATCAGTTAAAGAGATGGTATAGCCGTTGACGTGAACGTCAATTTACGACGACGCGTCAATCTAAGAGGATCCGATGACCAATCCGCTGCATGACTTAGACGCTCGCATTGCTTTCATGCGCGAGAATATGACCAATATGATGAAGGTCGCGCCCTGGGCCAATGAGATGGGGTTTGAAGTGACGCGGATTGAGAAGGGTCAAGTCTGGGGCGTCCAACCGTTCAATGAGCATTTGATTGGCGATCCGGAAACGCGGGTTATTCATGGCGGCGTGATTACAACTTTGCTCGATAATTTATGCGGCATGTCATGTGGAACCGCATTGAAAGATTTCCGTTTTGTCGCGACGCTCGACTTGCGGATTGATTATATGCGTCCGGCCGAGAGTGGGCGCGATATTCTCGCTGAGGCGGAGTGTTACCACGTCACGAAATCCGTCGCCTTCTGCCGTGCCTGGGCCTATCATGAAAGCCGAGAGAAAGTCATTGCTACCGCGCAAGGCGCCTTTGCAATCAATAAGCCGCGGACGACTTATAAAGACGGAGACCAAATATGAGTGATGCTCTGTCGCGCGGCGACCTCCTCGAAGGCTTTTTGGCGCAGGTGCCGATCATCAAAACCATCGGCATGCATTGCGACATCAAGGGTGATGACATGGTTGGCGTGCTGCCATTTCAGGATAAGCTGATTGGAAATTTTACGATTAAAGCGCTGCATGGCGGCGCCATCGGGACGTTTTTGGAAATGACGGCTATGGCGCAGCTCTTCTTGGTCGCAGATATTGAACGCCCGCCGCGCACCATCAACATCACCATTGATTATCTCCGCCAGGGACATGCTCAGGATCTATATGCACGCGCAACCGTCGTGAAGCTTGGCCGCCGTATGGCCAGTGTGCGGGCGGAAGCGTGGCAAAGCGAGCGTGATAAACCGATAGCAGCTCTGCTCGGACATTTCCTGCTCGGCAGCTCGGACACGGCGTCTAAGGCTTAGACATTCTGTCAACGCTGCCTATATCGCCTCCTGTGCGACAGATCCCAATCATACACCATCCTGATTATGATGCTGCAACAGTTGGCGATGACCATCGCTTCCCGATGCGCAAATATTCTTTGGTCGCTGAGCTTTTGCAGGCGCGCGGATTTACCTTCGAACAGCCCGTTCACGCCTCTCAAACCGCGCTTGAGCGGGCGCATGATCCAGATTACGTCCACGCGGTTTTGACCAGTTCTCTCGACGCCAAAGCCGCACGCCGCGTTGGCTTTGAGATGACCCCCTCGATCGCCGCAAGGACACGCGCGTCGGTCGGCGGAACCGAACTTGCCGCGCGTCGTGCGCTCGACACAGGCTTCGCCGTCAACCTAGCCGGCGGCAGCCATCATGCAGACTATCAAGGCGGCGCAGGCTTTTGCGTATTCAATGACGTCGCCGTTGCCGCGCTGTCGCTTTTGAGCGACGGCATCGTGAAAAATATCGCGGTGATTGATCTCGATGTGCATCACGGCGATGGCACGGCATTGATTTTCGCAAATGACCCCAGGGTGTTCACGGCTTCTTTGCATTGCGAGGAGAATTGGCCCCGCAATAAGCCGCCATCTGATTTAGATCTTGGTTTGCCGAAGGGCGCTGGGGATGGCGTCTACCTAGAAGCCGCCGCCGCATTGGTCGATGAGACCCTGACGCAAGCCAAGCCTGATCTTGTCTTTTACAATGCCGGGGTCGACCCGCATGCTGCTGATCGACTTGGATTGTTACAGTTGAGCGACGCTGGTCTGCGGGCGCGGGACGCCTTAGTTGCTTCGGCCTGCGCCACTGAAACCTACCCTCTGGTTGGCGTGCTTGGCGGCGGATATAGCAAAGACGCGCATGCAATCGCGTATCGCCACACATTTCTCGTCGATGCGCTGCAAGAATTCGCATAAATACGCTTTGTCGTCGCTTGTTTTGAAGCGCGATTCCTTTGACTGTCTCCGCGATGAGTTCCGCCGATGATCTGACCCTCGAGGCCGCCCGCGCGCTTTTGCAGCGCGTCTATGGCTATGAGGATTTTCGCGGGCTGCAACCAAACGTCATTGAGGACGTCTTGGCCGGGCGCGATGGCTTAGCAGTCTTGCCAACCGGGGGCGGGAAGTCGCTCTGCTATCAAATCCCGTCAATGTTGCGGACCGGCGTCGGCCTGATCATTTCGCCACTGATTGCGCTTATGGCCGATCAGGTGGATGCCTTAAAGGCCTTAGGCGTTCGGGCTGAACGGCTTGATTCCTCGCTGGCTTATGAAGATCGCTTGGCCGCTTTGCGGGCGGCGCGCGCCGGTGAGATGGACATGCTTTATGTCTCGCCCGAAGGGCTTTCCGGCGGGCTACTTAACGCGCTAACCGAGCTCAACGTCTCTCTGATCGCCGTTGATGAAGCGCACTGTGTGAGCCAATGGGGACATGACTTTCGCCCTGATTATCGCGCGCTAGGCCGATTGAAGACGGCCTTCCCAGGTGTGCCGCGCCTCGCGGTGACGGCGACCGCCGATGCCCGGACACGCGCGGACATTCTCGAACAGCTCGATCTCACTGATCCTGTGCTCCATGTCGCCAGTTTTGACCGCCCGAACCTAACCCTTGGCGCAGAACCGAAAGCTGGCAATAAAACCGATCGTCTGGTCAGCCTGATCCGCGCCCACAAGGGTGAAAGCGGGATTGTTTATGCCGCAACCCGCAAGGGCACTGAACAATTGGCCGAGGCGTTGGAACGGCAAGGGATTTCAGCGCTGGCCTATCATGCCGGTCTCGAGGCGGGCGAGCGCGCATCTCGTCAACGCCGCTTTTTGCTAGAAGAAGGCTATGTCATGTGCGCGACAGTGGCCTTTGGAATGGGCGTCGACAAACCGGATGTGCGTTTTGTCATTCATGCCGATCCACCAAAAACAATCGAAGCCTATTGGCAAGAAGTCGGACGCGCAGGCCGCGACGGCGAACCCGCAGAGGGCTATGCGCTGTTTGGTCCAGCAGACCTGCGCCGCAGCTTAATGTGGAGCCATGAAAGCGATGCTGGCGAGGCGATCAAGCGGGTGCAAATCAACAAAACCCGACAACTCTTCGCGCTCTTAAACGGCGAGACGTGCCGGCGGCAGGCCGTCCGGCAGTATTTTGGTGAAACTGATGCCGCACCGTGCGGGGTCTGCGACAATTGCGTTGCTGATGCGAGCGACCATTATGATGCCACCCGTTGGGCCCAAATGGCCCTGTCTGCAGTCCTACGCTGTGGCCAAAAAATCGGACGCGGGCGTCTTATCATACACTTGCTTGGACAAGCCAAAGACGGTTTTGACGAGGATCTCTCACGTCAATCGACTTATGGTGTCGGTACTGATTTGCAGAAAGCGGGTTGGAACGCGGTTTTCGACGAATTGTTATTCTCAGGGCTCCTTGCAGAGGGCGGTGAAGTGACGCGCCCTTTCATTTTTGTGCCGGATCACGAGGCTGCGAAAGCCGTTTTTAAAGGCACACGCAATATCTTGCTCAGAGCTGACCCGACGGTCCGGCGCGCAAAAAGCAAAGGCCGGAAATCGTCCAGCGCGGCCTTTGCCGACCTGTCAACGCGAGATCGCGAATTGTTTGATTTGCTGCGCAATTGGCGCGTTGAAATCGCCAAGGCCAAAGGCGTGCCGCCTTATGTGATTTTCCATGACAAAACCCTGGCGACCATTGCAACCGCGCGGCCTGCCGACATGGTCGAATTGCTGCAAATTTCTGGCGTCGGCGAAAAGAAAGCCGGCCGTTATGGTGAGGATATAGCGCGCATTGTCCAAGAGGCGGCTTAATCCTCGCCGCGCCAAAGGCTGACAGAGCGGGGGCAAGCCGTTAAGGCGCGAGTTATGTCCTCTCCGCCGCTCTCTCGATTTCAAGTGATGCGCTTGGCCGTGCCCGTGATGTTAGCGCAAGCGGCCATTGCTGCGACCGGGGTGGTCGATACGGCGGTGATGGGGCTGTATGGTGACAAGTCCGATCTGGCCGCTGTCGCAATTGCCAGCGTCGCGTTTAGCTTCATCTATTGGGGCTTCGGCTTTTTGCGGATGTCGACCACCGGCCTAGTGGCGCAGGCGCTTGGACGCGATGACCCGTCGGAAGCGCGCGCGACGCTGCAGCGAGGCTTGCTGATCGGCGCTGGGTTCGGCGCGGCGATTCTTCTGCTTGCGCCGTTCTTGGGGCGGGTGATTTTCCAGCCCTTTGGCGTTGAAGCGGATGTGACCGAATTAGCGAACGGCTATTTCGCCGCTCGGGTTTGGGGCGCTCCTGCTTTGCTGACGCAATATGCGATTACCGGATGGTTGCTGGGCACAGGCCGCACCGGCGCTCTGCTGGCCATGCAAATCGTGATGAATGGCGTCAATATCCTCTTGGATGTGTGGTTTGTGGCCGGGCTCGGTTGGGGGCCAGCGGGCATCGGCGCGGGCACCGCAATCGCCGAATGGGTAGCGCTGATCTTCGGATTGGCCTTGATCGCGCGCGCGCTAAAGCCAGAGAAAGGCTTGCTCGATCGCGCCGCGCTCAACGCTCTGTTCAACGCCAATAGAGACATTCTGATCCGCACGCTCGCCATGTTGTTGTGTTTCGCGTGGTTTGTTCGATCCGGGGCGCAGCTCGGCACGCAATATGTTGCGGGCAATGAAGTGCTGCTGCAATTCATTACCGTCTCGGCCTTCGTCTTAGATGGCTTTGCTTTTGTCGCAGAGAAAGAAATTGGCGAAGCCTATGGCGCTCGTGATCGACGGCGCTTGCTTGGGGCGATGCGCATCACCACTGAGTTGGCCGTGTCTTTCGCGGTTTTGGTCAGCGCTGCTTATTGGTTTGGCGGGGGCTATTTGATCTCGACTTTTATCAGCGATGCCGAAGCTCGTGCGGTGGCTTTGGCCTATTTGCCGTATTGCGCTTTGGTGCCGTTGATTGGGGTATTTGCCTATCAACTCGACGGTTTTTTGCTCGGCGCGACCCGCGGACGGGCCTTGCGGATCGCCGCCGCGATTGTGACCGTGCTCTATCTGCCCCTGGATTTTCTGCTCAGAGACGCATTTGGAAATGTCGGCGTTTGGACGGCGTTTCTCGCCATGTTTGTTATCCGCGTGCTCGCCCATGCTTGGTTCATCCCAAGCCTCATCCGCGACGTGACAAATCCGCCCCAACCGCCGCTTCAACCGAAGTAAAGCCATCTGCTTTTAATCGCGCTGCGAGGTCTGCATTGATCGCAGAAACAAGGCTCGCGCCATGATAGACCAGTGCGGAGTAAAGCTGCACCGCATGCGCGCCAGCGCGAATTTTGGCATAGGCGTCGTCGCCGCTCGAAATACCGCCGCAACCGATTAAGTCCATTTCACCGAACAATTCTTCCGCCGCCTGCTTCAACACCCGCGTCGATTTCGCCATTAAAGGCGCCCCGGACAATCCGCCGCTTTCCTCCCGGGCGTTGCTCGAAAGCGTATCAGGCCGGTCCAGTGTTGTGTTTGAGACGATCAGGCCGCTGAGCCAAGCACCTGAGGTTCTCACTGTGGCGATAATATCGGCGAGTTCGCGATCCCCGAGATCGGGCGCAATTTTTAGGAAAACGGGCTTAGCCGTGTTTGCCGCGTCGCCGATTTTCGCGGTTTGCCAAGCCTGTCCACACCGCTCCAACAGCTCTTGCAAAGCCGTTTGCGACTGTAGCCCGCGTAAGCCCGGAGTGTTCGGGCTCGAAATGTTGATCGTAATATAGCTGCAGACTGGATAGACGGCGGCGATGCCTTGCTCATAGTCGGCGATAAAGTCAGCGCTGGTTTTGTTGGCGCCAACATTGGCGCCGACGGGACAAGCAGCGCTGGGCGGGGCGCGGCGGAGGCGCCGGACGAAATAGTCCAAGCCATGATTGTTAAAGCCCAAACGATTGATTACGCCAGCGTCTTGTACGAGGCGAAATAGGCGCGGCTTTGGGTTCCCGGGCTGCGGCTTTGGCGTGACGGTGCCGCATTCCAAAAAGCCAAAGCCGAACCGGGCCATGGGGGTATGAACCTCGGCATTCTTGTCAAAGCCTGCGGCCAATCCAATTGGGTTTTCCAAGTGTAAACCGGCGCGGGGCAGGGTGATGCCGGTTTGCCATGTCGAAGGCGATACGTGCGGCAGTCCAATCCCGAGCTTGAGGCCCCTAATGGTCGCGGTATGCGCCGCTTCGGGCGGCAGCTTTTTGACCAAAGGCAGGGCCAGATCCGGTAAACTCATGCGTCAATATCTTTTGGAAGCAACGGGCTTCCATTTTCACCCAAGTCTAGCACCCAATCGCGTTTGGCGTCATCTATGCGAAGTTTGGAATACAAATGCGGAAACAGCTGCCCGCCTCGGCTTTCTTCCCAGCGGACGGGGACGCCCAGCTCCTCCACCACATACTCCAATAACCGTACATTGGCTTGGTTATTGTAATGTAGCGCCAGCGTTTCAGCGACTTGAGCACGCGTCGACAAATGGACATAGCCGTCATTTTCGTCGAGCGCAGTTTGCGTGTAGCCGAGGCGCCGCGCCGTCTCCCAATCGTCCGGGCTGAGAATTTTGTAGACAAACGTTCTGTGCAACATAACCATGCGCGCGTTCTGCCTTGGTTTCGGGGGAGAATGCAAGATAAACGATCTTCAGTTGATAAGATATTATTCCTATGTTAGGAATATAAGTGTTGTTCCGCTGGCCTAGGGGACGGTTCGTAATGCAACATGTCGATGTCTGGCGAGGAGTGGATCTGCTCGCAAAGAAGCACGGTTTAAGCGCATCAGGATTGGCCAAACTCGCAGGCCTGGACGCGACAGCTTTCAACAAATCTAAGCGTCAATCCAAGGATGGTCGACCGCGTTGGCCCTCGACAGAGAGCATCGCGCGCGCGCTTGATGCGGTCGGCGAAGGGTTTGGCGATTTTGCCGATCTGGTCTCCGGGCAAGCCGGGATCAGCTTGCCGGTGCTCGACCTGCCCGATGACGACGCGCAAAGTCACTTTTCCAAAACGGGGCGCCCAAACGGACAGTCCTGGCCGCGTGTCCATTTTCCAGGTCGAGCCTTTGACGCCGAAGCGTTTGCATTGGACGTCGTGGATCACAGTTTAGCGCCGACCTACCGCCTCGGTGATCGCCTTGTCGTCTCCCCGCATGCTGAGACGCAAATCGGCGACCGCGTCGTTATAATGTCTTCAGGTCGTAATTTAGTCATTGGTGAATTAGGGCGAAGTGCTGAAAGATATATAGAAATCAGACCATTAGCGGAGGACGCGCCGGCCCTGATCTTAAATAAAAACGAATTGACGTGGATGGCGCGCATCTTATGGGTGAGTCAGTAGGCTTTCCGCGCAATCGCGCTGAAAGTTTGCGAATACAAGATCCGGGGCTTGCCTGAACGGTCAGTCTCATGACAGGACGAAGCCTATGGATTGGGATAAGCTGAAATCGTTTCATGCCGCCGCGGAGGCTGGCAGCCTGACGGCAGCGGGCGAGCGCCTGAGCATTTCCCAATCCGCGGTCTCGCGCCAAATTGCCGCTTTGGAAGAACAATTGGGCGTTTCGCTCTTCCAGCGCCATGCGCGCGGGTTGGTCCTCACCGACGCTGGCCATACCTTGCATCGTTCGACGGTTGAGATGGCCACTGCAGCGCAAGGGGCAAGCGCTGCCCTGCGCGATCAACAAGACGTGGCGCAAGGCGAGCTCATCGTTACCGCACCGGTTGCCTTTGGCTCAACTTGGCTGGTTCCGCGTCTCGGGCAATTTGTCCAAACCAATCCTGAGATGCGAGTCGATTTGCGTTTGGATGATGGCGAACATTATGACTTGCTGAAACTTGAGGCTGAATGCGCCATCCGGCTCTGGGCCGCGGACAAAGCGGACCTCATCCAACGCAAACTCGCAACTGTGCGTACCAACCTGTATGCGTCACCTGAGTACATCAAAGACAACGGCATGCCGCGAACGCCGCAAGACCTCGATAATCACAGAATTATCGCTTACGGTCAGACTGACAGCCCGATCACCGCAATGAGCTTCGCGGAACGGGTCGGACGAGATGATGCTGGGCCCCGCAAAGCTGCGCTGACGGTCAACAATGTACCGGCCATGCTGCGCGCGGTTGAAGCGGGACTCGGGATAGCCGACTTGCCTGACTATATGGTCGGGGCCGTGCCGCGCCTGGTGCGGGTCTTAGAAGATTATACCGGTCCGAGCTTTGACCTTTATTTCATCTATCCGAGTGACTTGAAACGCTCTAAGCGGATTGGGGCCTTTCGAGACTTCTTGACAGGTGAAGTTGAGGCCTTCCGCTCCTCACCTTTGCAACAATGAGAGTAAACTTTCTGTAACGCATGCATATTTGCATGTCGATTTTGCGGACTTGCATGTTGCAAATGCAACCAACCCTACCATATAGCAACCGTGTTGAGGTTCCGGACACAGACCTGATCATTCCTCCGATTAGGCGTTTCCTCCCCCAGACGGAACCAAACTTCGAGGGCTTGGCTGCGTATCGCGCCAAGCCCTTTTTCTTTGCATGTCCAATTAGAACGGAACGCCATCATCCTTTTCGCCGGCATCGCCGGGGCGCAGATCGGCAAATCCAAACACCCGTGGATCGTGCAAGTGACTGGGGCGTACAGTGGCTAGCGCATGCGCCATGACTTGCCGAACGCCGGGTTTCCGTGTTTCCCAGTCATTCAGCATTTGCTTCATTGCGACGCGCTGTAGCCCATCTTGAGAGCCGCAGAGATTGCACGGAATGATCGGGAATTGCATAGCCGCAGAAAACTTCTCCAAATCCGCCTCAGCGGAGGTGATGAGCGGCCGCAGCACCATCACATCGCCTTCATCATTGAGCAGTTTTGGCGGCATTGCCGCGAGCCGGCCCCCATGTACCAAATTCATCATGAACGTTTCGAGCGCGTCGTCACGGTGATGTCCGAGGACAATCGCGTCACAGCCTTCTTCGCGGGCAATCCGATACAGGATGCCGCGGCGCAGTCGTGAGCACATGGCGCAATAGGTTTGTGTTTCCGGGACTTTTTCGGTGACGATGGAATAGGTATCTTCAGTCTCGATCCGATATGGAACACCGGTCGTCGCGAGCCATTCGGGCAAGACGTGTTTGGGAAAACCAGGCTGGCCTTGATCGAGATTGCAGGCCAGCAAATCGACCGGAAGTGCGCCCTGCCATTGCAAGTCTAAGAGCACGCTCAATAGGCCGTAACTGTCTTTGCCGCCGGACAAGCAGACCAGCCATTTCGGTCGTTTCTCCGTTTCGCGGTCAACCAAGCCATAAGTGTCGATGACTTGGAGCGCATTTCGCGCCAGCCGTTTGCGCAGCTTCTTAAAGCTGACACTCTTCGGAATGTCGGCGAAAATCGGAGGGACGGTCGAAAAAGAAGCGGTGTCTGCCATACGCGCGGCTATGGCATAAGAGTAAGGCAAGGTTCAAGCCGAAGACGGCGCAAACTCTTGCCTTGCTTTGATTGTCAGACGCTAAAGCCGTGCGCCGAGGCGTGACCTTAAGCGGCTTTGTTGCGCGGGCCGTAATACTCGCGGGCGCTCACACTCGGTTTTGACGGCGCTTTTGCCGCCTCTGGCTGCGGAGTTGTCGCTGGTTTAGGTTTATCCGGGAGCCCCCAATACTCTTTAGCGCTCATCCAGCCGCGCTTGAGATCGGCATGATTGGGCGCGTCTTCGGCGTCGCGTGGCTTCAGCATATTGTTGAGCTTGGGCTTATAGCGCCGGATCAAATCTTCTTCGATTTTCTGGCGCTTGCCCTCAGAGCGAATGCACAAATAATGGCGTTCAGAGGCGCCTTTTTTGCGCGCTTCTTCCCAGCGCTCATGGCCATCCAGGCGGCCCTGCAGGTTTGAGGCTTTGCCGATATATATGGGCTTCAAGAAGAAGAAAGCGGTGCGACGAACCATGACATAGATGCCGCCTGCATCCGGTAGGGATTCAATTTTTTTGGTGATCTTAAACCGATAGCGCTGGTTCGTTTCACCACGCCAAACATGCCAACCATAAGGGATCATGGACTGCCTCCACTCGATAATGGTTAATAAAAGCGGCTAATTGGTTAAGGTTTCACTAAGCATAGCGCGTCTGACCGGTGCAAAACTGGTGCGATGGATCGGGCAAGGGCCGAGGCGTTGCAATGCATCCGCGTGCGCAGCAGTGCCATAACCCTTATGTCCCCCAAACCCGTAGGCCGGAAAATCGCGATCAAAAGACAGCATCAATCGGTCGCGCTCTGTTTTGGCGAGAATGGAGGCGGCTGAAATGGCGGGTTCTTTCAGGTCACCTTTGATGATTGCCTGGGCCGGCGCTGGCAGCGCACTCGGCAAGGCATTGCCATCGACCAAAATCTGCTCCGGCACGATGCCGAGCCCGTCAAGCGCGCGCTGCATCGCCAAAAAAGTTGCTTCGCGGATGTTTAATTGATCAATTTCGTTCGGCTGTGCGTGCGCGACAGACCAATAAGCAGCTTTGGCTTTAATCTCGGGCTCGAGCGTGAAGCGCCTCTTTTCGCTGATTTTTTTAGAATCTGTGAGGCCTTCGATAGGCTGTCTCGGGTTGAGGATTACGGCGGCAGCGGTCACCGGTCCAGCCCAAGGGCCACGCCCGGCCTCGTCGACGCCGCAGATCAAGTCTATGTGTAACATAATAAGAGACAACTATGATTCTGAGAGGAAGCGCTATGACCGAACCCTATGTTATTGAAATGGCTGAAACAGGCGGTGTCGATGTGCTCAAGAAAGTCGCGCGGGCGCCGCGGCTGCCGGGTCCAGGCCAGGCGCTAGTGCGCCAAACCGCGGCCGGGCTTAATTTCATCGACACCTATCACCGGACGGGGCTGTATCCGGTTAAGCTTCCGTTTGTCCCTGGGGCCGAAGGCGCGGGTGTGATCGAAGCCGTCGGCGACGGTGTAGAGCATCTGTCCGTCGGAGACCGTGTCGCGTATCTCGGCGGCGGCGCTTACGCTTCCCACTATACCGGCGCCGCGGCGTCTATGGTAAAACTTCCAGAGGACGTCAGCGAGACCGACGCGGCTGCGGTTCTGCTCAAAGGACTGACTGCCTGGATGCTGCTGTTTGAAGTGCGCCGGGCATCGCCCGGTGAAACAGCTTTAGTTTGGGCCCCGGTTGGCGGTGTCGGCTCGCTGCTCGTACCTTGGGCGACATCGCTTGGCGTGCGCGTCATCGCCGTAACCTCGAGCGCAGCGAAAGGCGACAAAGCGCGGGCCCTTGGTGCACAAGACGTCATCCTATCGTCTAGCGACGTCGCCGCCGAGGTGCGCGTTCTAACCGGTGGCGCGGGCGTGGATGTTTCTTATGACAGTGTTGGCAAAGCCTCCGCCGAGGCGTCCCTGAACAGCCTCAAACCGCGGGGCTGGTGGGTCAGCTATGGCAATGCCTCTGGCGCGGTTGAGCCCCTCGCGCCGGGCGTCTTAGGCGCCAAAGGCTCGTTGGTACTGACGCGCCCAAGCCTGTTTAGCTTCATTGCTGATGCTGATGGCATGCGCCGCGGTGCGGCAGCCCTATTTGGCGCGCTGCGAGCTGGGACCATCGCAGCGCAGGTTGGGCAGACTTTCCCGCTCAGCGAGGCCGCTCAGGCGCACACCGCGATTGAAAGTGGTCAAACCGTGGGGGCAACGGTGTTGTTGCCCTAATCGCTCAAGTCTAAGCCACTAAGAAGGTGAGGGCGCGATCTGCTCAAGCGGGTCGAGCTCCAACAGTAAGGCGGGATCAATATAAAAATCTTGGCCGCGATCGCTGGAGTTAGGATTACGCCATTTGACGGCCCAATGCAGGTGCGGACCAGAGGTGCGACCGGTATTGCCGCTGGCGCCTAAACGGTCGCCCGCGATCACCCGGTCGCCGACGGCGACATCGATTTCTGACATATGTAAGAAGACTGAAATCAAGCCATCGCCATGATCTAAAAAGACAGTCCCGCCTTCATAGTATAAATCGTCTTCTCCGAGCGTGACGGTGCCTGCGGCAGGGGCGACGATTTCTGTTCCGACGGGAATGGCAATGTCATAACCCTGGTGAACCGAGGTTTTTTCGCAAGGCTCCCCGTCCTTGCCAATGCCGATATATTTTCGCGCCGGGCCAAACGGCGATGAGGTTGGCCCTGCGGCGGGGCGGACAAAGCCGTGACGTGCGCCATCGCCGGCAGAAAAGGTCTTAAACGCGGTCTGCTTTTTCACCCAACTTCGCCCGGCATGGGCTTTTTGGTCTTCGGTTCGGGCGTCGACCTTATCGCAATCGAGCCCTTCAATGGTTCGGAACGGGTCATCGCGTTTGAGCAAACGAATTTGGCTGGCGGGGAGGGCCGAGCCAGCGGCCGCAATGTTCAAGTCTAGGGTCTCGTTTCGGCGCAGGCCAATTGTGGCAATTCCATTGGCGTTCACAGTCACTTGTCGCCGCGCTTCCCCCGCCGGGCCCGAGACAATCAGCGTGCTTTCGGGCGGGGCTGAGCAGAACAACACCCCGCCTTGCGCAGCCTGACCCGCACATGAAATTTCAGTCGCCTCCGCCCCTGCCGTGAGCGGCAGGCCCGCCCAAATCAGGCCTGCAAATAGCCAGTCCCGCAACGCCACTTAGTCGTGCTCCACCATTCGGCTCGCGGCGGCGGCCGCATCGACATAGGCTTCCTGCAAGTCGACGCTCCAATAGCGCAGGGCCGCGAGCGGGATTTTTCGAGTCGTAACGGCGCAAATAACGTAATCCCCAGGACTTAGCAGTTCGAGATCTGCATCGAGATAACGCATCTTGGCTTCGCCAGGCTGTCGGTCAGTTTTCGTTAGCATGGCCTTATATTGCCTGAAAATTATGACAAAAGATAGTCCAGAAAAGCGTTTGAAGTTTTTGCTTTGTTCTCGTGAACAAATGTGGTACATAAGAGTCAGCTGGCGGGCTCGGGGCCATTCTTCGCCGAGTATGTTATAGACGAAAAGGAACGACTCATGTCCAAACCCAACCTGCAACTTGTGGATAAGGAATCCGGCGTGGATAAGCAGAAAGCTCTCGAAACGGCACTTGCCAATATTGACCGTGCTTTTGGCAAAGGCTCAGTGATGCGCCTTGGCGAACAGAAATCAATGGACATTGAGTCGATTCCAACTGGCTCTTTGGGCCTGGACATCGCGCTCGGGATTGGCGGCCTGCCAAAAGGCCGTGTGATTGAAATTTATGGCCCTGAAAGTTCCGGTAAAACGACACTGTCTCTGCACATTGCGGCAGAAGCTCAGAAAAATGGCGGGGTTTGCGCCTTTATCGATGCCGAGCACGCACTTGATCCGGTCTATGCAGGCAAGCTTGGTGTGGATTTGGATGATTTGCTGGTGTCGCAACCCGATACAGGTGAGCAAGCGCTCGAGATTGCCGACACTTTGGTACGCTCTGGCGCGATTGACGTACTGATTGTCGACTCAGTTGCGGCTTTGACCCCGCGCGCAGAAATTGAAGGCGAAATGGGTGACAGCTTGCCAGGCTTGCAAGCGCGCTTGATGAGCCAGGCTTTGCGCAAACTGACAGGGTCCATCTCTAAATCCAATTGTATGGTTATTTTCATCAACCAGATCCGGATGAAGATTGGCGTCATGTTTGGCAGCCCGGAAACGACAACTGGCGGCAATGCACTGAAATTCTACTCTTCTGTCCGGCTCGACATTCGCCGCATCGGGGCGCTGAAAGATAAAGACGAAGTGATTGGCAACCAGACCCGCGTGAAAGTGGTGAAAAACAAAGTTGCTCCGCCGTTTCGCCAAGTTGAGTTTGATATCATTTACGGCGAGGGCATTTCCAAAACGGGCGAAATTATCGACCTCGGAGTGAAGTGTGAAGTCATTGAGAAGTCAGGGTCATGGTATTCTTATGGTCCAGAACGGATTGGGCAGGGGCGTGAGAAAACGCGCCAATTCCTTAAAGATAATCCAGATATGCGGGATGAAATTGAGCTCGAAATTCGTAAACGATCTGGGCTCTTATCAGACGTGATGCTCACCGAAGGTGGGGTCCCAGCGGACGAAGCTGAAGCCGGCTAAACGCCTGCCCACAGATAATCATATGTAACGCGCCATCGGAAACGCTTGGCGCGTTGCTTTTATGGACATATATCCACCGCCAAGGTCCATATCATGGCCGAGTCGGCCAAAGGAAGTTCAATGACAAGTGTCAACGATCTGCGTGAAGCGTTTCTGTCCTATTTCGAAGGAAAAGGGCACACGCGTAAGCCGTCTTCTCCTTTGGTGCCGGAGAATGATCCGACCTTGCTCTTCGTCAATGCCGGCATGGTGCCGTTCAAGAATATTTTCACCGGCGCTGAAACCCCGTTTGCACCGCGTGCGGTGACCTCGCAAAAATGCGTGCGGGCTGGCGGCAAGCATAATGATCTCGACAATGTCGGCTATACCGCCCGACACCACACGTTCTTTGAAATGCTCGGCAATTTCTCTTTTGGCGATTATTTCAAAGACGATGCGATTGCATTTGGCTGGGAGCTGGTGACCAAAGAGCTCGGCTTGCCGAAAGATAAACTCCTGGTCACAGTCTATGCTGAGGATGACGAAGCCGCCGCGATTTGGAAAAAGGTTGCAGGCCTGTCTGATGACCGGATCATCCGGATCGCAACGTCGGACAATTTTTGGTCTATGGGCGATACCGGCCCGTGCGGACCCTGCTCCGAAATCTTCTTCGATCACGGCGCTGATATTTGGGGCGGCCCTCCAGGGAGCCCAGAAGAAGATGGCGACCGTTTCATCGAAATTTGGAACCTGGTCTTCATGCAGTTTGACCAGCAGGCGGGCGGCGACCGGGTCAATCTACCAAAGCCGTCTATCGATACTGGTATGGGACTAGAGCGCATCGCCGCAGTGCTGCAGGGCGTACACAATAATTACGAGATCGATCTCTTCCAAAACCTCATCGCGGCGGAAGAAGAGGTGTACAAACAAAAAGCCGCCGGCGCTGAGCTTGGCTCCTTCCGCGTCATTGCGGACCATTTGCGGACCTCGGCTTTCCTTGTTGCCGATGGAGTTACGCCGTCGAATGAGGGCCGCGGCTATGTGTTGCGCCGGATCATGCGCCGCGCCATGCGCCACGCGCATATTCTCGGCGCGCGAGACCCGGGCATGCATAAGCTTGTCCCGGCTTTGATCACTGAAATGGGCGCGGCATACCCCGAACTTGGCCGTGCACAAGCCGCGATTGAAAGCGCGCTAGAGCAAGAAGAAAGCCGCTTCCAGCGCACGCTTGGGCGCGGGCTCGCCTTGCTCGACGAGGCCAGCACCGATCTTGTCAAAGGCGACATACTGCCCGGCGAAACCGCTTTCAAACTCTACGATACGTATGGTTTCCCACTTGATCTCACCCAAGACATTTTGCGCGGCCGCGGCATGAGCGTTGACGAAACCGGTTTTGACAGCGCCATGGCACGCCAAAAGGAAGGCTCAAAAGCGGCCGGCTTCGCCTCTGGCGATGCAGCGTCCGGCGAAGTCTGGTTTCGGGTTCGCGACGCGGTCGGCGCCACTGAGTTTTTGGGCTATTCAGACCTCAAGGCCGATGCGGTGCTGAAAGCTATCATTGCTGATGGCGCGCAGACGGATACGATGGGCAAAGGTGACCGGGCCGAATTGGTCCTCGATCGAACCCCTTTCTACGCCGAAAGCGGTGGCCAGGCGGGCGATCATGGAGTGATCGAAACGTCGACCGCGCGCTTCATCGTTCAAGACGTGCAAAAGCGCGCCGGGGATTTGCACGTCCACGTTGGCGAACTGGTTGAGGGCAAACTGTCGACTGGCGATACGCTCATTGCCGCTGTGAACGGCGATCGCCGCACGCGGATCATGGCCAATCATTCGGCGACCCATCTGATGCACGCGGCTTTGCGCGATATTCTCGGGGAACATGTGACGCAAAAGGGCTCTTTGGTGGAAGAAGAGCGGATGCGGTTTGACTTCTCGCACGGCGCGCCGGTGACGGCGGCGGAAATCGAAGCGATTGAAGATCAAGTCAACAGGGTGATCCGGCAGAACAATCCGGTCGGCGTCGCGGTGACGACACCGGATAAAGCCATCGAAGCCGGCGCGCTCGCGCTGTTTGGGGAAAAATACGGTGATGAAGTGCGTGTGCTCAGCATGGGCGCAAATTTGAAAGACACTGACAAAGCCTATTCCGTGGAGCTTTGCGGCGGCACCCATGTGGAACGCACCGGCGATATCGGGACTTTCGTCATTCTATCAGAGAGCGGCGTCTCTGCCGGCGTGCGCCGAATTGAGGTCGCCACAGGTGCGGAAGCGATTTCCTTCTTGCGCGGCCGCGCGCAAGTCGCGGTAGACCTCTCCGACCAATTGAAAGTGCCGTTAAAGGATGTCGCTAAAAAGGTTTCCAGTCTGAGCGAAGAGCGCAAATCGCTGGAGCGCCAACTCGCTGATACCAAACGCGCTTTGGCGATGGCGGGCGAAAGCGGCGCGCCGTCTGGCCCGGAACAGATTAATGGCGTGAACTTGATTGCCCGCGTCGCCGACGGCGTTAGCGGCAAGGATTTGCGCGCGCTGATCGACGAAGCCAAAGCCCAGATGAAGTCCGGCATTGCGGTGTTTATCGGCGTAAATGAAGGCAAAGCGGCTGTGGCCGTCGGTGTCACTGAGGACTTGGTCGGCGCGCATTCGGCGGTCGATTTAGTCCGTGTCGCAGCCGCTGAAGTCGGCGGCAAAGGCGGCGGCGGGCGACCAGACATGGCGCAAGCGGGCGGCCCGAACGGCGCCAATGCTGAAGCCGCGCTTGAGGCGGTTCGCGCCGCGCTCAAGGGCTAGCGATCCAAGCGAGACCGTTCCAGGGCGTTTGACTGGTTTGAGTCATGGAGCAGACGTAAGCCGAGGGTCTTACTTGGGGCGAGTTTAAGACACTCGCCAAGTGCAGCCAAAACCATTGTAAAGCCGACTTACTGACCAAAGATTAGACCAGTTATTCGATAACAGTGTTCAGATTCGCATTATGCTTGTGCTGAGTGTTTTTTGATTGCAGCTTTTCTCGGAACATAGTCTTTTGGGAGGCCTACTTGCGGTCTTTGTTTATCGCCATTTGCGTGATGTTTTTGTTTTCTCAATCTGCCTTCGGCGAGAGCGCTGCGGGGGAGGACTGCAACGTTGAACGGGGGAGCAACTCCACGATCCGCAAGATTGGTAAGTGGCTGAGCTATTCCGGAACTATATTACCGAGCGAAATAACAGCAGAAATAAGCAATGCGATTGCCGAGGACGATGTAAAGTGCCGCGACAGACTCCTTCTTAATCACGCATTGCATATGGCAAGCGTGCGTTGGGGAACACAAAGTGAAGCAGAAGTGTCTGCTCATTACGTTCTTCGGCAGCCTTACGACTTCATCCCGCCTCAATTTGGCGAGTACCAAGAAGAGTCGGCTCGTCGACTCATAAGACTCTACAAGCAAACCAACCAATTCGACGCGTTGATCGATCTTTGGCAGAACCCTGCCGCGAAAGAGACGGCGTATAATCCGTTACGAGATGCGTTTGTGCTTGCCACATTCGCCAAAGGAAACGAAGCGGCAGCAATGGATATGTTGCGTCCATTGGCGGAAAATGAGGTTGGCGCTGATGACTGGTGGCTAATGACATTCGCTAGTGCGCTCGCTGAGCGGAAAGGCGATGAGGTTCTGGCGCATAAATTCCAGAATAAAGCCGATGAAATTTTTACGAGCCCGAGGCCACTTTTGATCGATCAAGACCTGGAAGGAGATCGCGCAACGCAGATGTTAGTGCTCGCGACAAGTCCTCAATCAACCGGCTGGGAACTCGCGTCGCTACCGAAGGCAAAATACCCGAACACCGCGCTGAGCCGTAAGCAAACGGGTAGGTGTGACGTCGTTTTCGACATTTCGAAGGATGGGCGCCCAGAATCGGTTACACCATTTTGCACATCCGACAGTTTCATCAGAACTTCAAGAGCGGCTGTTAAACGAATGAGGTTCCGCGCCGTAGCAGATGAGGCCGAGGCGCACCAAGACGTCATTTTTTCAATTTGGTATCGCGCCGAGAGAAGTGCGCAAATGGCAGGGACCGAACTTATCAGCGGTAAAATCACAATGATGCCGTACTTAAACTAGGTGGAAACTAGCGTCTTTCTTAGGGTGACTTAAGCCTCTGGGCTAGTCTCTGCTGGTGCGCCCAAATCGAATGTCAGATCGATGCTATTAGCAGTTATTAAATTAAATTGTTTTCGCGGCCTCCTGACCCATAGAAGACACTACGAGCGATCTTTGTGGGGCGAGTTTAGGGCGCTCCGCATTTCTGCGAGGGGCGCATTCGCGGACATTGTGAAATTCAGATCGTCATAGATGGCATGGCGACAGTAGGCCGCCATGCCTGGCGCTAGGAGAACTTTGGCGCGGGCTCGACGCCCTCGACCCTCGTCTAGAGTTTCGGCGGCGGTTTGCGTCTTATGCCGAGTATTTTTTCGTAGCTTGCCGCCGAACCCGCAGCGAATAAACTGTCACATTTCGACGTTAGACCCCGGACTACAACATGAATCGGATTCATCATGCGCTTACCCCTTATCGCAACAGCTCTCAGCCTTATCATCGTGGGGTGCGCGAGAGCGCCCACCTCAACGGAACCAACCTACGCGTCTCGAGGCAGCGTGCCGGCTCAGGTCAACGACCCGTATTACCAATCTGCGGATCAGGCCGTTCGAGCACGTTTCTCTAACGCGTTTTCGCCCAAGGCGAAGAATGTCATCTTGTTCGTCGGAGATGGAATGGGCGTCTCAACGGTCACCGCGATGCGGATCTATGCGGGCCAGGTCCAGGGCCTCGATGGCGAAAGCTACAAGCTCAGAATGGAGCAAATGCCATATGCTGCTTTCTCGCGCACCTACAGCCATGACTATCAAGTGCCTGATAGTGCGGCGACGGCGACAGCAATGGTCAGCGGGATCAAAACAAAGTCGGGCACACTTGGGGTCGATTCCGATGTCGCGCGCGGCAATTGCGCGACGCAAGCGGAGAACGTCGTCGACAGTCTCTTCGAGATGGCTGAACGGAATGGCCTTGCAACCGGCATTGTCTCCACGGCGCGGATCACGCATGCCACCCCGGCGTCGGCATATGCCAAGTCGGTGAACCGTAATTGGGAGGACGATATGAGCTTCGACTCAAACGGCAACCCCAATTGTCCGGACATTGCGAAACAGTTGATTGATTGGCCGGCCGGCGATGGGTTTGAAATCGCCATGGGCGGCGGGCGACGACACTTCATGACCGATGAGACCTTTGACCCAGAATACGATGACGCAACTGGGCGGCGCGGCGATGAGCGTGACCTCGTCGCGGATTGGGCCGCCAAATCGGACACACACAAAGTGGTCTTCACGGGGGAAGACTTTGCCGCCTTGGACTTTGCGTCAGAGGTCAAAGTATTGGGTCTGTTTGAGCCCTCGCACATGCAATTCGAGCTGGACCGGCCGTTAGACGAAGGACAGGAACCGTCGCTTGCCGAGATGACAAGTGCTGCCATCACACGGCTTTCGCAAGACGATGACGGCTTTATGCTCATGGTCGAAAGCGGACGCATTGACCATGCTCATCACGGCGTCAACGCAGCGCGCGCGCTCGGCGATGGCGTTGCTTTCGATGATGCCATCGCTGCAGCGCTCGATATGACCGACCCTGCTGAAACGCTCATCATCGTCACCGCCGATCACAGCCACACTATGACGATGGCAGGATATCCGCGCCGCAACAATCCGATCCTTGGAAAGGTTGAGTTCGAAACCGGCGCGGTTGCTCGCGCTGCTGATGGCAAACCGTATACGACCATCGGCTATATTAATGGCCCGACGGCATGCGTCGCCGAAGACGAGGCGATCAATTGTGCGCGCGAGGATGTGTCGGGCGTCGACACGACCGCCCCTGATTATCGCCAACAAGCAGCGATTTTCATGCCATCAGAGACCCATTCTGGTGAAGATGTACCGATCTTCGCCAACGGACCGGGCTCGGAATTGGTGCGCGGCGTGATGGATCAGCAAGAGATCTTTCACGTCATGGGGTACGCCTCTGGATTGGTCGCGCAGCCAAGTACAGAATAGATTTTGAGCGGTCGCCATTAACGGCGAGCTTTGCGGGAACACAATCCGCTACGATCTTGACGGTCTCGCCAGGGCGTTCATGCCCGTCGAAGCTGATTTCTTCAAGCCACCTCTCGAGTACGGTTTGCGGCCAAGTTTCTGCCCCGCGCTAATGTCTGCCCCGACGCCGAAACCGAACCACAGTTTAAGCCGGTGTCTCGCGGTCAGGAAAAATCGGTTCTTCGTCCCCGGTCTGCCATTGCGCAAATTTCGGCATGATTTGTTTGAAACGCTGGCTCTCTAAATGGCCGGCGAGCCAGTCTTGCAGGTGTGGCAAATCGAGGGCATCAAACCAGTCACGATCTGTATTCGCGAATTGGCGGACGAAGGGAAAAATGGCGATATCGGCATAGCTGACGCGGGCACCAAACAGCTGCTCATGCTGGCTGAGGCGCACGTTCAGCATCTCGAGGAATGCCAGTCCCAGAGCGCGTTGCTCATCGCGGATAACCCCCTCATCTTCATAACGATTGGGATATTTGTATCGATCCAGCGCCCGCTTAAACGGGCCATCACTTTCCGCGATAAGCACATCCATTTCGGCGCGAGAGCCTTGATCCGGGACGCGCCAGTTCTCAGCATCATTTTGTGCCAGCGCCCAGGCCATGACATCGAGGCTTTCCTCGATCACGCTGCCATCGGCTTCGACAATGACCGGCACCGTGCCTTTTGGTGAGGCCTCAAGCATCTCAGTGGGTTTGTCGCGCAGCACGACTTCACGAAGGCGGCATTCAATGCCCGCGGCGGCGATCGCCATACGCGCCCGCATGGCATAAGGGCAACGCCGGAAAGAGTAGAGAATAGGGCGGGTCTCGCTCACGCTGGCAGCTTCTTTCGCGGGGTCATGATGACTTCATCGCCAATATGGGTCTCGCCACGCGCTTTGGCCAGGCGCACTTGCTTCTGGCGCTCACGCAGGGCCGCCAGCTTCTCATCGGTAAACGTACCATAGCAGCGCGGGCAAGAGACGCCGTCTTCATAATGCGGGTGCTGGCGGTCTGCGGTGCTGACCGGGTGGCGGCAGGCATGGCAGAGCTCATAGTCGCCAACTTCTAAGCCGTGGCCGACGCTGACACGGTCATCGAAAACGAAACACTCGCCTTCCCAGAGACTGTCTTCGCGCGGCACGGTTTCGAGATATTTGAGAATGCCGCCTTGCAGGTGGAACACATCTTCAACGCCCAGAGATTTGACATAGGACGTGGACTTTTCGCAGCGAATGCCGCCAGTGCAGAACATCGCAATTTTTGGGGTGCGGCCTTGCTCGGCAAGCTCAGCGCGAAAGCGCTCGAACCATTCAGGGAATTGCCGGAACGTCTCGGTTTCTGGATCGATAGCGCCTTGGAATGTTCCCAGCGCCACTTCATAATCGTTGCGCGTATCGATCACGACTGTATCGGGATCGCTGATTAGGGCGTTCCAGTCCGTGGGTTTGACATAAGACCCGACCAAACAGGTTGGATCAGTGCCCGGC
The DNA here is from genome assembly GCA_039822145.1 of Pseudomonadota bacterium. GTDB lineage: Bacteria > Pseudomonadota > Alphaproteobacteria > Caulobacterales > Hyphomonadaceae > Henriciella. The sequence continues at coordinate 96,495 of JBCBMU010000011.1, forward strand.
ACACCCATTGAAACAATTTCCTTTTTCAGTCGGACCTTCAAGCGCAGGAAAGGCATCGCCTCGGCGTGACTGTCTTTCCACTCGAGCGTCTCGCAGCCTGGCAAAGCGCAAAGCGTTTCCAAAGCCGCGTCCATGGCTTCTTTTGGGCCAGCAATCGTGCCGTTGAGGCCTTCTGTGGCGAGCAGGATCGTGCCTTTGATGCCAAGCTCAGACAGCTTCTCAAACAACGGCTCACGGAGCGCTTCGGGATCAGCAAAGGCGACGAATTTGTATAGGGCGGTGACGCGAATTTCAGACATGGGACGGGCTTATGCCAGAAGAGGGCGGTGCGGAAAAGTCAGGGCGTTCACTTAACACGTATAGAACGTTCTCAAGCAAACCGCCTTGGCTTTGCCAAATTTGCTGGTTATAGCCGCGACCTCTGCCAACCTGATCAAGAAGAGGAGGGGTGCATGCAGACCATGATCGCAAATTCAATTCACCCCGTTTCTACCACTTAGGATCAGGACCCTTTCCAATGGGCAATTCTAAATCGGGTCGCCGAGGCGGCTCTTTGCGCGCGCATATCTGCGCTCCACTCAAACGAATTCAGCCGGAGCGGCTGGCAGGAGGTCTTCATGCGTGAGGACATGTTTAAAGTTATTGTTGAGCGCCCGCGTTGGGGCAGTCGGCATGCCGTCAAATCGAAGCTGCGCTATGATAAGGTGCCAGGTCGCAAACGTGCGACAGGGCGGCGGATGGCACTCGAAAACGCCGGGTGGACGAAGAGCTTGAATGAAAATTTGGCGCCGCTCAAGCGCTATCTCCACAAACAAGTTGGACGCCCATGGGACAAAGTCTATAGCGAGATTAGTGCGCATTTGGATGCTAATAGCACGGTCAAACAGCACGTGCGCGATCACTTGCGTGACTTCATTCTCATCAAAGTTACGATTGCCGGCGATGGCAGCTATAGCGCTGCGGCGCAGCAATGGTGGGGGCCCAGCGCTCCGCAGCATTGGTGGGCCGAACTCTATGTTGATCCGCGCGATGGCTTGATCAAGCGAACCGATAAGCTTTGTCGCAAGCTTGGGCTGGAAAGCCGGCGTGACACGCTGCGCAAAGATCGCAAACGCCGCGTTTCGGGGCCCCCGGTGCATGATTTGCGGAGGCTGAGCGAGACGCGTTTTTTGGTCAAACTCAAAGGTTGTTGGTTTCAACTCGATACGGATCACCCTCCGACCGGTCGATATGGAGCGCAGCTTGGGGGGCGCGACCTTGTGCAGGCGTTGAACGGGCAAGATCGCAGCGATGCCGCGGCCTGGACAATCATCGCCAAGCGTCAACTTTCGAAGAAAGCCCTCGCGGCGCAGAAACTGTGCAATGACTAAAGCGCTGGCGGGCTCAAGGCTTACAGGCCGAGGCTCGCCAGCACCGTCTCTGTGTCGGCGCCCAAGCACGGTGGATCCATCGCCACGTCGGCGGGTGTGGCGCTGAAGTGGACTGGGTGTTTCATGCTGCGATAAGCGCCAGCATCCGGATGGTTACGGGTCTCAAAAAACCCAACCGCGTTCAAATGCTCGTCTGTGAGCACGTCGCTCATTTGGTTATATTTCATTGCCGGGATGTTGGCCTCATCGAGCAGCGTAAGCCATTCATCGGTCGTCTTTAACAAAGCCACTTCCCCAATAATCGCGTAGAGATCCGTGATATTCTCTGTACGGGCGGAATAGGTCGAGAACCGGGGGTCCTGAAAGACCCCGGGTCTGCCGCCCATGTCGAAAAACATTTCCCATTGTTTATCGGAATAAGGAACGAGTCCGATATAACCGTCTTTGGTCTTATAGGGCTTGCGATTGGCATTGATGGAGCGGGTATAGGCGAGCTTGCCATTGCCCGGAAGGAAGGTCTCACCATAGAGGTTCTCGACCATATTGAAGAAAGTGAAACTCTCTAGCATCGGCACAGAGACGAACTGGCCTTGGCCGGTCTTTTCTTTGTGGAACAAGGCGGCCAGCGTGGCATAGGTTGCAAACAGGCCGACCGTCTTATCCGCTACCAGGCTCGGCGCGTATTCCGGGTCGCCGCCAGAGCGCATCGCATTCAGGGCGGCAAAGCCCGAAGCGCCTTGGATTAAGTCATCATAGGCTTGGCGTTTTTCATATGGTCCGCCGGCGCCGAAGCCAGCGCAATGGACATAGACAATGCCCGGATTGATTGCTTTGACGCTTTCATAATCGAGACCCAGACGGCTCATGCCGGCAAGGCGAACATTATGAAAGAACACGTCTGCGTCTTTCAGCATGGCGAGGATCGCCTCTTTGCCATCTGGTGTTTTGGCATCGAGTTGAACGGATTTCTTGTTGCGGTTGAGGCTGGTATAAATCGGACCGAGATCGCCTGTGGGGGAGGCCCCGGCATAGCGCATCATATCGCCTGCTTTGCCTTTTTGCCCGGCTTCGATCTTGATCACATCGGCGCCGAGGTCGCCAAAGATAAGCGTCGCAAACGGCCCGAGGACCACAGACGACATGTCAATGATTTTGACGCCCGCAAGGGGGCCCGTACGTGGTGCCTGATCGCTCATGTATTCCTCCAACATTTTAGTTTGATGTCAGGGGGCTGTCGCAACGATAAGCAAGCGCTAATTGCTAACCATAGGCGCCGTAGGCTTGGCACACGGCGAGTGTGATCTGGTGCATGAGCTGGTCAATTTGTTCGAGCGGCTTGATCACGTCTTCATGCAGCTGGTCATACCCGTTTGCCGGATTGCCAGTCATATGGCCTGGCTCATTGAGATCGGCCAAGCGCACTTCTTCCTCGCGGGAGGCTGGGAAGATTTCACAAAGCAAGGCGACGGCGTCGCCTATTTGCATCGTGCGGATCAGGTTCATAATGTCGACCACGGAGGATTCATGGCGCCGCGACACGGTCGGCAATTTGCCTGCAAGGGCGAGCGCTTTCATCATCAAAGCTTGCCGGATCGCATGCAGAACGTGCACTTCGAGGCGTGCTTCGCGGCGTTGCTCTGAGCTCGGTGCTTGGTCCATGTTTGACAGCATCGGATCGAACTTGCTGAAATCGATACTGAATGAATTGGCGATCAGCTCAATCGAATTATTCGTCTGGCTCGACTGCAGCAAATAGTAGATCCGGCGGTAGGCCAAGGCGCTGTCTGGGTCTTTTGCGAACTTGGACAAGGCGACCCAATAGGTCGGGTCATAGACGCTGGCATAAGCGCGCAAGACCGGCACACTGGTGGCGGAGCGGGCCATGGAGGCAAGCTTCATCAGGCCGCGCATGCGTGGACTATCTTTGATCAAATCATTGACTTGATCCTGTTCACGGCGAAGCGCTGAGCCGATCCCGGCAGCGGTGTTCACCGGGACACCGAGTTGTTGCAAAGTTGCATTGTGCGAGATCGCGCGCAGTGATCGCGGGCCCGCAGGGCCGGTCGTCCGCCGTCGCTGCCGCGATCCAGCTTTAACCAAGAAATTCGTCGCAAAGTCATTGAGCAAATGACCATAGTCGGGATTGGCGAAAAGGCGCTCATGCCAGCGCCGAAGCGCCCGGTAAAAGTCCCAGACTAAGTCTGTGCGCTGATAGAAAGGGTCATCCGACGTGTCGTCTGGTTGTGACAGCAAATGGTCGGCGAATGCATTATACGTGGCGCGCGCCAAATCGGCATTGGCGAAGTGAAGATACCCGTCGCCGCCCTGGAAACTGACCTCATGGCGCAATGGGACGCCGCGCGTGCGCGATTGTTCGCGGGTCCAGTGGCTGAGCAAGTGGTCGAATCTCTGCCCAAACGTTCCCGGCCAAGCGCCGCGGCCCATCGACTCGCCATGCGTATTGAAGATGAGAAGTGAGAGGCCGGCATTGGCTTTGCCGACGGCGCGGCTGATCAGGTTGTGGATACGTTCAATCGCCATATCGGCCGAGACCTGGCCAATGAAACGACCGGCGTCAGAGAAGCCGAGCTGAACGCTAAGATAGCCGCGTGCCTGCAGATATTTCATATATTCAGGCTCATCGAGGAGTTGCTCGATGAAACGCCCCGCGGTTTCCAAGGCTTCCGGCGTCTCGAAAAGGGGCGAGATGTCTAATTGATCATCAACGCCATATTGGCGCGCCAAATAGAGCGCCCCCATGACTGTCGCGGGGTTCTCACTCTCGGCGATCAAAAACCGGATGGTTGAGTCGGCATCAATATGTTTGAGCAATTGCGCGCACATCATGAATTGGCGCCGCGCTGTCGATTGCTCAAGGAAGAGGTCGGCAAAATTGACATCTAAAGGCGTCTTGACAGAGGCGAATTCCGACAGCTTTTTCAAGGCGCTACGGCCAAGGTCTCGATTCTCAGTTTCTAATTGCAAATCGCGGCTGATCACTGTGCGAATTTGCTCGGCATTAAGTCGCAAGTGAATGCGCGCCGTACCGAGCTTCAGTGCGTCGACTTTCGCCGATAGAGCCAGCAAGTCGCAGGCGAGCTTATCATCTTGCTCCGCCGCCGCGAGCGCGCTCAGGGTTTCGACAATCGGCGCGGCGCTGACGAGGCGATCGGGCTGTTCTCCTGTGAGCTGATTGGCGGCGCGTACCAAATTGTCGGGCACGGTCAGGTCTTCAGCAAAGATCTCGGCTTCGGCTTCCGTCAAGCTGGCTGCGGCGGCGAGCTGTTCAGAGAGCACACTGAGCTGTGTTTTCGTTTCTCCGCCGGAACGCTCGGTCAGGGCGTCAATGTCGGTGACATAGCGGCTCAATTGCACGGCTTTTTCTTGCAGTCTCAAGGCGAAAGACTGCGACCAGTGAATGTCTGTTCGGCCATCCAGGTCATATCCCACCCAACTGGCAAGGGTCGGAACGCTGAGCTTAAGCGAGCGCCACTGCGCCGGGAAAGCCTTCCGAGCAACGTCTAAAACCAAAGTCGCATAAGCGGTTAGCGCGGCTTGCGCATGCAAGATTGTTTCCTGCGCTTCATCATGCTCACCAAGCAATGAGATGGACTTCGACCAAGCGCGCCCATCTTCGGAGACCGCTAACCGCAGCGCTTGCGCACTGGATGCAGAATTCTCAGTCACATGCTCCGCAAACTTTTTCCGAATGGCCGGCGACAAAGCAAATGTTGGGTGGGCGGTGAACACCACCCCGCCCAGCGGCGTCTCAACATGAGTTTTGAAAGCATCCCAACCCTCTTCCGCCAGCACGCGTAGCTGCGTTTCGATATCAGAAGCGCCGTCATGTTGTTTCCGAAATCGCTCGGCGCGCGCGAGAATGAGATCGCCATATACGGCCTGACTTGTCTCTTGCAGATCAGCGAGGCTGAGTTGATCCGTCTCCAGCGCGCGAAATAGGTCTTGTGCATAGGCGAAGACAGAGTTGGTGCGAGGGTCGAATTGAATGCGTTTGGCATGCTCACGAAGAGCGGCTTTGGCAGAGTCGAGAGTCGGGGCAGATGTGTCTAGCGCTGTCATTCGCTCCGTCTAGCGGCTTCGGCGCTTCGTTTCCAGTCCCGTCAGCGTGGATTTGTTATGCAAATTAGATTTGCTGATAGCTGCGCGCTGTCTAAGCGAATTGAAACGTATTTCGCTCATCTTCGCTTGCGAGGGTTACCGGAAGCCCAACCGGGCTCGCCTCTTCGAGTAGGCGCGGCATGGCCTCTGGCGTGGCCACTGCGATCACACGCTCACCGGCGTCCGTTCGAGCAAAGATGATCCCGCTCTTCGGGCCGTCTTTGCCATAGGTGACGGTATAGGTTTCAACGGTTGCGCGCGCGGCGGTGTTTGACAGCGCGACTTTCTCCGTTGGTTTTGCCATCGATTCAACGGCTGAAAAGCGCTCTGGCGCTTCGGTTGACCAAATGCCGACGGCTTCTTTTGTCATCCAGCCGCCATTGGCGAGGACCAAGCCAGACTGCCCAGGGTGGGCGCGCAGCCACTCGGTCATGCTGACAATGCCGTGCATCGAGTAATTGTTCCCGGGTCCGCCAAAGAAAGGCAGTCCGCCGGTTAGGGTGAGCGGCCGCGTCTCAGACGTATGATCAATGTCGAGCACAGCCATGGAGCTAAACACTGCGCAAGGGAAACAGGAATAGAGGTCAAACGCGCCGATATCTGCGGCGGTGAGCCCGGCTTGCGATAGGGCGCGCGAGATTGCGGTTTGCATGGCCCAGGATCCATCCAGCACGGGGCGTTCTGAGATATAATCGTCAGATGCTTCACCGCTGCCGTGCAAATAGACGCGTTTGTCTGCGGCAATGCCCAAAGCGTCGGCTTTGTCTTCGGACATGATGATGAAAGCGCCGCTTTGGTTCACCGCGTCTTGCGCAATATGCCATTTTAAAAACGGATCGGCGAACGGGTAATTGGCTTTGCTCGGGGTCGCCAAAAAGTCGGCATCGAACGCTTTCGTGTCGAATTGCGAGAGCGGATTGTCGGCGGCGACGGCCGCGAACTTCGCGAACAGGCCTGACATTTCGGCGCGGCGTTCAGAGCGCGTTTGTCCATCGCGAGCGGCCATGGCGTTTTCGAATAGGGCGTAAAAATACGCGGGTGCGATAATGCCATGTTTTATCTCTGGTCGCGACAACAACATGTCGCCCATACCGCGATCTTCGACGCTCAAGTCTGAGCTGTCCGTCCAGTCTATTTCGACGCCATGTTTGCGCGCCGCTTTCGACGCTTTGTTGGCTTCCGACCCGGTGACCAAGGCACACTCAATCTCACCGGCATGAATACGCGCGGCCATTTCGTTGGCGAGCTGCTGCGGGCTCTGTCCGCCGACGGCGGCATAGATCGCGCGGCTTGGAGCGGCGCCAAGATCGCGGGCAATGGTGCCAGGGAGATTGGAATTGTGTCCATGCGGATGGCGACCGCCCGGGACGCTGTCTTCAAAAATGCGAACAATTGCGAGCGTATCGATCTCACTGGCGGCAATGCCAGCATCGTCAAGCGCGAGCTGACTGGCTTCAACGCACAAGCTTTTTGGAGAAGGAGCCCCCTCAGGGCCAGCCGTGCCGTCCCAATGATTTGTGACTTGTCCGACACCGACTAAGACGGGCATAGCACCTTTAGGCATGACAGGTTCCCTGTAATTTCTTATGGCGAGGGATAGCCCGTTCCTGCGGCGGTTCAACCGTTCCGTTGGGAAAACCCGGAGTCGCAGCGCGGCGCTTAATTGGTTACTTCAATTGATAGAGAGAGACGTGCATATCGCTGTCTGCGGTGAACGGCGCGCGGTGCCAATCGCCCCAGCGTTCAACCAAACCCATGCCCGCCAATTGCGCCATCAAGTCCATTTCAGATGGCCAAATGTAGCGCATGGGCAGGGGCGAAAGAGTGACCCCATCGGCGGTGATGTGAATGCGCTGATAGGCGAGGTTTTGGGTCACCGGATCATGTTGAACCGCTTCAAGTCGGACCGCATCAAAACTCACATGTTTGGTCCGCACGGCTTGGTGTTTCTCGAACGTTTCACGGTTTGGCATGAAGGTTTCGACGAGAAACTTTCCGCGTCGGTTCAGGTGCTTCGCGACGCTTTGGAAACACGCGACTTGATCCGCCTGCGTGGTTAGATTGTAAATCGTGTTGAAGATTAGAAAAGCAAAATCAAACCGTTCGCCGAGATCAAATGAGGCCATATCCGCAAGGAAGGTTGGAATGCGTTCGCCGCCTGGTTTTTCTTTCAGCTTTGCCAGCATGTCCGGCGAGGCATCAAATCCCGCAATGTCGAGTCCTTGCTGGGACAAGGGCAGCGCCACACGCCCGGTGCCAATCGCCAATTCCAAGGTTCTGCCACGCCCGGCGAGGTCGCCTAAAAGCGCCACAGCGTCGTCTGTGGTGCCCGGATCGTGCAGAGCGTCATAAGTCTCCGCGTGCATTTTCCCGAACGTCTCTGGTGCGAAGCCTTTCATTAGACAATCGCCGCGGCGGTGCGCGCTCTGACCACATCCTCAGTCATGTCCGGTGCGAGCTCAACGATTTTCAGGCCACCTTCGACGACGTCAAAAACACCGAGGTCAGTGATGATACGATCAACAACGCCTTTCCCGGTCAGGGGCAGGGTGCAGTCTTTCAGCAATTTCGGCGCGCCCTTTTTGTTATTGTGATCCGTGATCACAATCACCCGTCCGACCCCGGCCACCAAGTCCATGGCGCCGCCCATGCCTTTGACCAATTTGCCAGGGATCATCCAATTGGCGAGATCACCATTCTCTGCGACTTCCATAGCGCCAAGAATGGCCATGGCGATTTTTCCGCCGCGGATCATGCCAAAGCTTGTCGCGCTGTCAAAATAGGCGGTGTGCGGCAATTCGGTAATCGTCTGCTTGCCAGCATTGATCAGATCGGGATCTTCTTCGCCCTGATAGGGAAATGGCCCCATGCCGAGCATGCCGTTTTCGGATTGCAAAGTGACGGTCATACCATCTGGAATATGATTGGCGACCAAGGTTGGAATGCCAATGCCGAGATTCACATACATGCCGTCTTCAAGCTCTTGCGCAGCGCGCGCGGCCATATCATCGCGGGTCCAGGGCATCTCTAAATTGTCTCCTGCGCAGGTGTGTCGAGCTCTGCGAAGACGTCTTTGGCCGTCATCGCGGCGTTCACGGCCGCCGGAAAGCCAGCATAAAGTGCCATATGGGTAATCGTCTCGACGATTTCAGAACGCTCAAGCCCGACATTTAATCCGCCGCGAATATGCGAGGCGAGTTGCTGCTGCGGATAGCCGAGCGCGGTCAAACCGGCAATCGTGATCAGCGAGCGATCGCGTAAATTGAGATCCGCTCGCGCATAGGTATCGCCATAAGCATGCTCATATATCTGCCGCGCGAGATTGGGGGCGACGGGCTCAAGCGCGGCAACAGCGTTTTCCCCATGTGACCCGAAAATCTGCTTAAGCGTCTCTCGACCTTGATGATATTTGTTCGACGCGGTCATGCCGTCTCCCTCGTTCGGATCGTACGCTGTTCGATCCGTTTTTCGAAAGTCCCCTGTACCAATCGATGCACGTAAATGCCTGGAATGTGAATCGCATCTGGCTCTAGTTCGCCGGGCGCGACGATTTCTTCGACTTCCATGACGCAGATTTTCCCGCACGTGGCGGCGGGCTGATTAAAGTTTCGCGCCGTTTTACGGAAAATGGCATTGCCCGTGGTGTCAGCTTTCCAAGCTTTGACGATTGCCAGATCGGCGAAAATCCCCTCTTCGAGAATGTAAGTCTCGCCCATAAAGTCCTTATGCTCTTTGCCTTCAGCGATGACCGTGCCGACGCCGGTCTTGGTATAGAAGCCCGGAATTCCCGCGCCGCCCGCGCGCATGCGCTCGGCGAGTGTGCCTTGGGGGTTAAACTCCAGCTCTAACTCGCCAGACAGGTATTGCTGCATGAACAGGTCATTCTCACCGACATAAGACGAGCACATCTTCTTGATTTGCTTGGTTTGCAGCAACAGGCCGAGGCCAAAATCATCGACCCCAGCATTGTTGGAAAAGATGGTCAGATCCTTGGTTCCGGCGGCGCGGATGGCGGCGATCGACAATTCCGGAATACCGCATAGGCCAAATCCGCCGGCGGCAACTGTCATGCCGTCAAACAGAATGCCCTCGAGCGCAGCGGCGGCGCTTTCATAGACTTTGCTCATGGCTCCTGGTTACGCAGGGATATTTGCAATTGCAAGAGACTGGCGCGCGCAAATCGATTGAACAATTTCGCTCAGGTCGTATCGCTCTCTAATTGGCGGGAGCGGACTGTTCTAGTTGATCCAAATATTCTCGCAGCATGGCAACGCGGCGCGGCCGGAAGAAGCGCTCCGTGACCGCCATTTCTAAGATTCGGTCAATCCGGAAGGATCGGTATGCCGACCGCAACTCGCACCAGGCAAGGACAACCAGTGAGCGGTCAAAGAAGACAATGGCCAGCGGCTGGATCGCGCGTTGCGTGCGGTTGTCTTCGACGTCTGCGTAATCAATCTCGATCACTTGCTCATTCCGGGTCGCATGGCGCAGGGCTTCTATATCAATGCTGATTTCAGGCCGGCAATGGAAACGCTTTGCGTATAAGACTGCGTGTTCGAACTCTGCGCGCATCCGCTCCGGCAGCGAGGCTTTGAGTTTGGAGAGCGCATTCTCCGCCGCATTGGCGAGGACTGGGTCAGCGACTTGAACCACTTCGCGGAGGCCGAGGACTAAGGCCTCCATCTCATCGCGGCTGAACATCATTGGCGGCAGAGCAGGATCTTCTTGCAATGTATAGCCATAGCCAGCTTCGCCGTCGATCAATGCCCCGGATCGTCTGAGCGACTCAATATCGCGATATATCGTACGCAGAGAGACCCCGAGATCCTTCGCCAAAGCGTGTGCTTTGACAGGTGCCGGGTAGGTTCTCAAACACTGCATCAATTGAAGAAGGCGGTCACTTTTGGCCATAATGGACCTTACCAAACACTACTGACAGAAAGTGACAAGAGAGACGTGCTAGCCGACTGTCAGCAGCAAGGACACATTCTCTCATGATTAAGCTCACCGTATATCCCGCCGCTTTTGACGAGCCGACCGCTAGCCCGTTTTGCATGAAGTCGATTTGCATGCTGAAAGCGGCAGAGCTTCCGTTTGAGGTCGTTGAAACAGGCGATCCGCGCAAAGCGCCGAATGGCAAACTGCCGTTTATCGACGTGGATGGCCAACAAATACCCGATAGCGAGCAAATCCGTTCTTTTATCGAAGCCTCAGCCGATGTGGACTTTGATGAAGGGCTTACCGAACATCAGCGTGGTGTCTCCCGGGCGATCATTCGCATGGTCGAAGAACACATTTATTTCGCCATTGTTGCCGACCGTTGGGGCGAGGATGACAATTGGGACTATGTCCGCGAGGCGTTTTTCAGCGATATTCCCAAAATCATACGCGGCTTTGTGACCGGCTATATTCGCAAACAAGCCCTGGCCCAAGTGAACGGGCAGGGCATGGGCTTGCATACTGCCGAAGACCGGTTCGACCGGGTCAGGCGCGACCTGATCGCAATCCGCGAAATCCTAGGCGACAAGTCGTTTCTCTTCGGCGACAAAGCCAGCGCAGCGGATTTCAGCACTGTGCCCATGTTGCGTGCCGCGATTGTGACGCCGGTTGAAAAGCCGTTAGGGCGGTTCATCAAGCAGGACAAAACACTGATGGCCTATGTCGCGCGGTTTATGGCGCAATACTATCCATAACGGGTAATGGTTTAGGGGTTTTGAGCGAATAAAAAAGGGCGGCTCTGTGAGCCGCCCTTTGTCGATATTTCGCTATAGGCGATTAGACTAGAAGCCCATGCCGCCCATGTCTGGCATGCCGCCGCCGCCAGGCATTGCTGGGGCATCAGGTTTCGGTGCTTCCGCGATACCAGCTTCAGTGGTGATCAGAAGACCGGCGACAGAGGCCGCATTTTGTAGCGCTGAGCGAACGACTTTGGCGGGGTCGATGACACCCATGTCGATCAAGTTGCCATACTCTTCGGTTTGCGCATTGAAGCCGAAGCCTTTGCCCTTGCCGTTGCGAATGGTGTTGACGACGACTGAGCCTTCAAGGCCAGCATTTTCAGAGATCTGACGCACTGGCGCTTCAAGTGCTTTTGCGACGATATCGATGCCAGCTTGCTCGTCATCATTCTCGCCTTTGACATCAATGTTGCCAGCAGCTGCGAGCAATGCCGTGCCGCCGCCTGCGAGGATGCCTTCTTCGACAGCAGCTCGGGTTGCGTTCAGGGCGTCGTCGACGCGGTCTTTACGCTCTTTCACTTCGATTTCGGTGGCGCCGCCAACTTTAATCACGGCAACACCGCCAGCGAGTTTCGCCAGACGTTCTTGCAGCTTTTCGCGGTCATAATCAGACGACGTGTCGTCGATTTGCTTGCGGATCTGACCCACGCGCGCTTCGATGTCGGCCTTCGCGCCTGCACCGTCAACGACTGTGGTGTCGTCTTTGGTGATGTTGACGCGCTTAGATGTGCCGAGCATGTCGAGGCTAACATTCTCAAGCTTGATGCCGAGATCTTCAGAGATGACCTGGCCGCCTGTCAGGATCGCGATGTCCTGCAGCATGGCTTTGCGGCGATCGCCGAAACCTGGGGCTTTTACCGCTGCGATTTTCAGGCCGCCGCGCAATTTGTTCACAACCAGAGTGGCCAGCGCTTCGCCGTCGACGTCTTCTGCAATGATCAGCAGGGGACGCTGAGACTGAACAACAGACTCAAGGATTGGCAGCATCGGCTGAAGGGAAGACAGTTTCTTCTCATGCAGCAGGATGAATGGATCATCGAGCTCAGCCGTCATTTTGTCAGCGTTTGTGACGAAGTAAGGTGACAGGTAACCGCGGTCGAACTGCATGCCTTCAACGACGTCGAGTTCAGTTTCGAGCGACTTCGCTTCTTCAACTGTGATGACGCCTTCATTGCCGACTTTTTCCATTGCCTGAGCAATCATATCGCCAATTTCTTTGTCGCCATTGGCAGAGATAGAACCCACCATCGCGATTTCAGAATTGTCTTTCACTTTGCGCGAATGGTGCGCGAGATCTTTGACAACTTCGATCGTGGCTTTTTCGATGCCGCGCTTGAGGTCCATTGGATTCATGCCAGCCGCAACGCGCTTCATGCCTTCGCGAACGATCGCTTGAGCCAGAACCGTCGCAGTAGTTGTGCCGTCACCGGCAACGTCATTTGCTTTGGACGCAACTTCGCGGAGCATTTGAGCGCCCATATTCTCGAACTTATCTTCAAGTTCGATTTCTTTCGCGACAGTGACACCGTCTTTGGTGGTGCGCGGTGCACCGAAAGACTTCTCGATGACAACGTTACGGCCTTTTGGGCCGAGGGTCACTTTTACAGCGTCTGCAAGCGTATCCACGCCTTTCAGCATACGCTCGCGCGCAGCCGCGCCGAATTGTACATGTTTGGCAGCCATTTTGGGTACCTTTCAATAAGTGGAGTTTCAGAAAATGGAGCGGGAAGGGCTTAGCCTTCGATCACGCCCATAATGTCGCTTTCTTTCATGATCAGCAGGTCTTCACCGTCGATTTTCACCTCGGTGCCACCCCATTTGCCGAACAGGATTTTGTCGCCAGGCTTAACGTCGAGCGCAACACGCTCATTGTCGTCGCCGATGGCGCCATTGCCAACAGCCAGAACTTCGCCTTCTTGTGGCTTTTCTGTTGCTGTGTCTGGAATGATGATGCCGCCTGCGGTTTTGGTGGCTTCTTCAACGCGGCGAACCAAAACACGGTCGCCAAGTGGACGGAACTTCATGAGTGATACCCTCTTGTTCGTCAGTTTAAACTGTTAGGTTCGTTAGCCTGATATGAGCATTTAGCACTCACACCCCTCGTCTGCTAACGATGGCATGCAATTAGGTGCGTGCCTCAGCCACGTCAACCATTTGATAAGAGTTTTTTCGCCGAAAATCAGCGCCCGAGTTCTTGCTTAAGGAAGGCATTTTCCTGTCGCAGCGTTTGCAGCTCGTCGACCATGGGCGATAGCGAGACGGCAAGCTCTGCTTGCGTATAGCGCGGCATTATGAATTGCGGGCAATTCCAGTCGAAAGCTTCAATGTCGATGATGAATAGGCGTTCCACCGCGCCTTGCCCTCCGGTGGATAATGCTCTGGCGAGACCTGGATCGCTGGCTGCGTCTTCGACGCGGGCACGTCCGAGCAGTTTCAGGCGCGCTTTATTGGGGTAATCCATCAAGAATAAAGACACGCGTGTGTTGGTCTTCAGATTACCCGTCGAGACATATTGTCGGTTGCCGCGATAATCGGCGAATGCGATTTGGCTATCGGACAATATTTTGAGAAATCCGCGGGGTCCACCCCGGTGTTGAATATACGGCCACCCCTGGTCGGTCACGGTTGCCATGTAAAAGCTATCGCGCATCGAAATGAAGGCCATTTCGCGCTCGCCAAAGCCTGCGGGTGCAGGCCGGGCCAGCATGGCCTCATACATTTCGCGCGATCCGCGAGCCGATTGCTCAGCTTTGACTTGGGCGGTGAAGGCAATCTCGCCGAAGTGTTTCATACTACGCTCCTGTCAGATGCGCTTCGATATAGCCACTCGCTTGGCGTTTATAATGCCGCGCCTTGGCATAGGATATATGCCGCGTCGAACATTCATTGGGGGGAGGCTAGGGTGCTGCCTCTGCATCGATCGCCGCCACCACCGCTTGGTAGAACGCTTCGCGGGCCGGGTTTTCGCCATCGACATCTCCGAGTGCGGTCGACCAACTGCTATTTGAGGCAATGATCAAATTGCGGCTGGGATCCAGATAGATGCCCTGTCCAAATATCCCGCGCGCGGCGAAGGCTCCGGTATCATAGGTCCACCATTGAAACCCGTAGCCCTGGCCGGGCCGCCCATAGCCGATGCGTTTGGTCGTGGCGCGTTCGATCCAGTTTTCTGGCACAATCTGTTCACCATCAATTTCGGCGCCGCCGAGAATGAAGAGGCCGAAGCGGGCAAAGTCGCGCGTCGCGGCTTGAATGCAGCACCCGCTAATCTCTGTGCCGTCCTCATTCAGCAGCCATGTCGCATCTTGCTGCATGCCATAAGGTTTCCAGATCTTTTCTGAGAGATAGTCAGCAAGCGTACGCCCGGTTGCTTCACGGACCAGGATCCCGATCAAATTGGTTTCGCCGGTAGAATAATTCCAAACCTCGCCAGGGGGGTGGGCGCGGGACAGTTGGCTCATATAGCTGACCAGGTTTGAGCCGCCATCTTCGGCGACATGATTGTTGAACCGGGCAACATCGGAATTCGGATCGGTATAAGTTTCGTCCCAGGCCACCCCGGACGACATCATTAGCAATTGCTCAACGGTAACATCATCATAGGCAGAGTTTACGAGCCCTGGAATATATTTCGAGACCGGGTCGTCTAGGCTTTCAATGTGGCCTTCTTGAACCGCAATGCCGACCAGCGTCGAGGTCAATGATTTGGCGACTGAGAAACTGGTCCAGCGATCATCTGCTTCGAAATCCAAGCCATAGCGCTCCAGCCGGATGGCGCCATTGTGGATGATGACGAGCCCAACATGGCGCTGTGATGCCATATATTCGTCGAGGTCCATTGGCAGGGTGAGTGCTGGGCCTTCCGGCAGGTCCAAGACTTGGTTCGAGGCCGGTATGTCGCTGGCTTTGACCAGTATCGGAACACGGTCAATCATTCTAAAGCCGGCATCGCGTTGCGCTTGGGTCCAGAACAAAACGTTCGCATCGGTCGGCATAGCCGAAATTAAACGCCGCCAATCGGATCCCATCGTGGCCCAAAAGACGGCCCCAAGCAGGGCCAATATGGTAAGTCCTAGACCGAGTTTCTTCACGTCAATCCTCCCGGCGAATGATCACGTCTTCGCTTGATATGCTTCGTTTTTCAGGTTCCAGATCGGGGTCCGCAGGGCCATCCATAGAATGAGAATGGTCATTCCCGCTGCTGGAACAATAGCAATTTTATAGGGGCCAAACGCATCCACCAACCAGCCCATCATCGCGGCGCCAAACGGCGCGCCAGCCATGAATCCCAGCTGATAGATTGAAAGCACACGAGCCAATTGATCCTTTGGCGCAGCATCTTGCACGATCGAGCGGCTCATTGCGATCGAGACGCCAGCCGAAAGCCCCCAAGTGAAGACAATGGCGAGGAAGGCTTCGTGCGGAATCTTGGTCATCATCGGCAGGATGGCCAAAGACCCGAGCAATTGCGCGATCAAAAGCAGCCGCCCTTGGCGTTTGATATTTTTGATCAAAGACAGCGCCACTGAGGACACAAAGGCGCCGAGCCAAAAGGTGACGAACATGTCGCGAATCCCGTCACCCGAAAGCCCGTAAACATCGCGATTGATAATTGGCAAGACGACCAAAAATGCACCAATGACGAATATGCCGACGCCAAACATCAGCACGGTCATAGCCCAAAGTTTGGCGTCGCTCGCGACGACTTTGAAACCTTCTCCAATGTCGCCAAAAGCGGCACCAAAACCGGACCGTCCGGTTTTCACTTTGCGGCCTTTGGCAAGCATGAAGGCGAGCACGGCCCCCATGGCGACGACGGCGCCCTGCAAGGCCATCAAGAACCAGCTATCGATCGGGCCGACGCCAAACCCGCCAAGCCAGTTTGGCATTTTCGTCATCTTATCGGCATAGCCGCCAAGAACGAGACCCGTAATTTGCGCACCGAACTGCGCCAATGTTGCGAAGGCGACGCCCTGCTGAAGTGTCACGCCAGATCCGACCCGGCCACGGCGCTCAACCACTTCGTTCAGGATCGAATCGCGGGCCGGCATCATGAACGCTCCGACCGTACCCAGAGCGAGCCCATATGCGATCATCAAGGGGTAGCTCAGATTGTCCGTCGCCAGCGCATAGGCCAAGCCAAAGGCCGGGACTGACGCGAACAGATGTAGCACCATGAGCAGAGGTTTGCCTGAGGCGCGCTCAGCAACGACACCGCCGATCAATAAAAAGATCACCGATGGTCCAGACAGAGCGAGATTGGCCAGCCCGAGTTCTGTGCCGCCAAGCCCAAGCTTGTTGGTGATCAAATACGGAAAAAGCACCATTTGCAGGCCGAACGCGATAAACCAAGTCGCTTGCACGGATAGGTAAGCGGGCAGTTCAACTTTGACGCCGCGGCGGGTTTTGCGGGCCATCATGGATTGCGCCGTTTCGAGCAAAGTTGCGCCTGCGCTCATAGCCGAGCCCATGCCGCTCAAAGGCGACCGGGCTTCTTCTAAGATGTCTGGTTCTTCCAGATTTTCGGCCTTTGGAGGCTCGTCACTCATCTCTGCTACTGCCCTTGCTCCCTGGCTCCCAAACTGTCGTGGGAATGGATATCACGCAACAGGAAATGTCGGTCTTTGGCAAGCGATGTCTTGGACGTGTCTCTTTGGCATGATACGCCTAGGAAAGTCTGCGTAAGGAGTGACCGTGATGAGAGCCATGCGACATCTGGGGAGTTGGGGGCTGGCTCTGTTTCTAATTTTTATGTTCGTGCAAGCGACCATTCACCCATTGCCGAACCCACCCGAGGGGTCGGTTAAACTGTTTGACGCGGCCGGGCAGAATATCGTCTTCGCGACGATCGCTGCGAAGACCCAAATTCCGTTCTTTGAGCCGACCGGCCGCGTTTTAGTGGCCATAGCAGAGCTGATTGCGGCGGTGTTATTGCTTTTGCCGTTTACGCGCAGGTCGGGCGCAATTTTGTCATTCCTGATCCTTGGCGGCGCGGTCATCATGCACTTGATGCCATCTGTGCTCGGTCGCGAAATTCCGCTCTCGCTTGAGACGGGCGCGGCGACGGATGGCGGCCAACTCTTCGCTTTAGCGATCGCTATGTTGGCGGCCAGTATGCTGCTCATTGTGGTTCATCCGAGCAAAAAGTCCGGCGCTTAATCTCATCACAATATTAACTCATTCACGGCAGTGTCTCGGCGGACGACACGGGAGTCTGTTCATGGTTGAGCCTATTCCTTTTGAGAATAACGTGCCTGAGGGCGGGCAAGCGCGCAGAATTTTGCTGCGTCGCTTAATCGATTATATCGCGCTCCCGAGCTCGCAAGTTGCGCCGCAAGATCGGTCTATGGGCGGCGATATCTTGCTCGATATGCTGCTGCACGCTTCAGACGCTGAGCGCAAGCTTTGTGCCGACCGCCTCGCCAATATGAGTGAGGCTCCGCGCCGCGTGCTCCGGTATCTTGCGCAATGCGATTTAGAGATTGCACGCGAC
Source organism: Pseudomonadota bacterium (assembly GCA_039822145.1). GTDB lineage: Bacteria > Pseudomonadota > Alphaproteobacteria > Caulobacterales > Hyphomonadaceae > Henriciella. The sequence continues at coordinate 114,215 of JBCBMU010000011.1, forward strand.
TTGTTGGAAAATAGCGAGGCCTTCGATAGCTCAGATTTGCTTGAGATTATCGATAAGGTGACGCCCGAACACAGAATGATCATAGCAAAGCGGAAGTTTTTGCCCATCGCGGTCTGCGATCAGCTCTCGCGCCGCGGTGAAATCCCTGTGTTGCGAGAGATGATCAAGAATGCAGGTGCCAACTTCTCAGAAACGGCGATGGATGTTTTGGTCGACCGGTCTCGCAAAGAGACCGCCCTCAACGCGCTATTGATCACCCGCCTCGAAATGAAGCCAGCCCAGGCTATGGCGATGTTTTGGTGGTCGGATCGCGACACCCGCCGGACAATTTTACAGCGCCATGCCGCTGATCGGGTGGAAATGGTCAATATGTGTGCCGATGTGTTCGCGATCGCCGCGCGCGAAGGTTGGTCAGACCCAGTCGCACGAAAAACTCTGCAATTGATCGAGCGCCGTCAACGCAACCGCGCGGCCCTCGAGCGCAGTCCCTACGAAAGCTTGGAAGCTGCGGTTGAAACCGCTGCAATACAAGGCATGTCGCCAGAAATCGCACAAGAGATTGGGTACCTAGCCGGTGTAAAGCCTGTGACCGCAGCCAAAATCCTCAGCGATCAAGGCGGTGAGGGGATCGCCGTATTGTGCAAAGCGACCGGATTAAAAAAGCCGACGCTCGAAAACTTTTGGCGCGCATTAAAGCGTCCGATCACGGACCAAGATGGCGGCCTGCACGCCATGTACGACTATCTGCTCGAAACCTATGATCTCCTCACGGTGGCCAAAGCGCAAACCACGCTGCGCTACTGGAACTGGTCGCTTTCGTCGGCATATGCGGCCGCGCGCCCCGGCAATTCCCAAATCCAAACAGAGCAAGCGAATGACGAGTCTGCTTTCTCTACTGCACGTCGCACGGCGAGCCTGGTTTTTGGCAAGTAACCATTTTTTCGCACCTTTCGGTTCGGTTTAGGCTGGCCAAAATCGCAATACAGCTCTAGTTCCACATCTGAGATATTGATGCAGTGGGAGCAGTTGGGCGCGTGGGCTACTTTCTTGGATTAGTTATTGTTCTAGGCGCGCTATGGACCGGATTGTCGGGATATTACACCCTCAACAAACCACTGATTGCGTCCTTAGGAGCGGTCTCCATCCTGCTATCCGGCATCCTCGCTTACCGCTTTGACATCCTTGATCGAGAAGGCTCGCCCTATGCGCGTTTGCCTCAGATTTTGGCTTACTGGGCCTGGCTTTTGGTTGAGATATTCAAAGCCAATTGGGTGGTCATCAAAGCGTGCCTCAAAGCGACGATCGATATCAATCCAGCTTTGGTGAAAGTCAAAACAGGGTGTGAGAGCGACCTTGCGCGTACGGTGTTTGCGAACTCAATCACGCTGACACCCGGAACGGTGAGTGTCGAAGTCGAGGGCAATAAGATCCTCGTTCATGCTCTTTATGAGGATGCGGCAGGGCCTGGGGCATTTGCGGATATGGACCGGCGCGCCCGGCGCGCGTGCGATGGGGGAGACGCAACATGATTGGCGCAGCCGCTCTTGCACTCGTTGTCGCAATCGCACTGATGTTGATCCGCGCTTTAAGCGGGCCAACGCTCTATGACCGCGTTCTGGCCGTTAACTCAATCGGCACCAAGATCATCTTGCTGCTCGGCGTGATTGGGTTTTTGACCGGACGACCAGACTTTCTCGACATTTCGATTCTCTACGCGCTGATCAATTTCGTGGCGACCATCGCAATCTTGAAATTCTTCCGATATCGGTCTTTCCAAGTCTCGCTGACGCGGCGCGGCAAGGGGGGGCTCTAATGGACATGATCTTAGAGTTTTGGGCGGCCTTCAGGCCCGCGCTCGGGGCCGCATTGTTACTGATTGGTGCCATCCTCGCGGTCATCGGCACCATTGGGGTGCTGCGCTTCCCAGATTTTTACACGCGGCTGCATGCGGCAAGCGTGACCGACACAGCCGCCGCGACTTTGGCGATTGTCGGCATGGCGTTGCTGGCCCCAAGTTGGGCGGTGATGTTTAAGCTCGCCGTGGTCTGGTTATTCCTCTTTTTGACGGGACCAACCTCGTCTCACGCCCTTGCAAATGCAGCTCATACAGCCGGCCTGCAGCCGCTCATTGGTCGTTTGGGAGATGATGATGGAGGCGCATCGTGACCGGATTTGAAGGTGCGACCCTGGCAATTGACTTGCTGAACATCACGCTTTTGACCGTTTTATTCGTGGTCGCAATAGCAATTGCACGCCTGCGCAGCCTCTTCGCAATCGTGATGCTGTCGGGAATTTATTCATTAGTTTCAGCAACTTGGTTCGTTGCTCTTGATGCGGTGGATGTCGCGTTTACAGAGGCAGCAGTGGGTGCAGGTATCTCCACAGCGCTATTCCTAGCGGCCATGGTGCTGACCTCCCGGACGGCGAAAGCCGAAAGAGGCGCGACCCGAATTGTGCCGCTTCTGGTTGTCATCGCAACCGGCGCCGTCTTGATCTATGCGACGATTGACTTGCCAGGCTTTGGCGATGCCACATCGCCGGCAAATACCGGTGTTGGAACCGAATTCTTAGCGCGAACGTACTCAGACATCGCCATCCCAAACGTTGTAACGGCGGTGCTGGCGAGTTATCGCGGCTTCGATACGCTCGGTGAAGTCGGCGTCGTCTTTGCTGCCGGCCTGGCCGTGACGTTGCTGCTCGGCTTTGGCGAGCGATCATTAGGGGCCACGGTGCGCCGTGATGATCGGTTAGCGGCGCTGAAAAAAGATGAGGACGAGTCATGAAGAGTGATCATCACGTCATCCTCCGCATTGTCGCAAAAGCCTTGATCCCAATCATCGCTTTGTACGGATTTTATGTTCAATTCCACGGCGAATACAGCCCGGGTGGCGGTTTCCAGGCGGGGGTTATTTTGGCGGTCAGCGTCATTCTCTACTCACTGATTTTTGGCATTGCGCCGGCCATGCGTGCCATCACGCCAGGCTTTGCGCGCAGCGTCGCGGCGTTCGGCTTCATTCTATATATTGGTGTCGGTATCTGGGCACTCGCCATGGGCGGAAACTTCTTGGATTATGATGCGCTTTTCCGCGAGGAACCAGGTGGCCATCTCGGGCAGCATGTTGGAATTATCGTGATCGAGCTTGGCGTGCTGTTTGCCGTCGCAGGTTCGATGGTGACGATTTACTATGCCTTTGCCGGACGGGTCAGCGAAATTCGGGATGAGGACTGGTAGAGCATGCTGGAATTTGTCCTCGAGCGCGGCAATTATTGGGCCATCATTGGGTTGATGATGATCGGTCTTTATATCGCTTTTGCGGCGACCAACCTGATCAAGCGATTGGTGGGCTTGGGCCTGTTCCAAACCTCGATCATCTTGTTTTACATCTCTCTCTCGCGGATTGATGGCGGCACAGCGCCGATCTTATTCGGCAAAGACTATGGCAAAAACAAAGACTATGCCGACGCAAATGGTGACGCCGCGACGTATTCAGGCGAGGCCTATGATACGGTGCAAACCTATAGCCTCGACGGCATGGAAAATGTCTATTCTAACCCATTACCGCACGTCCTGATGCTAACGGCGATTGTCGTCGGGGTCGCAACCCTGGCGGTCGGGCTGGCCATTATTGTTCGTATTCGTGAAGCCTATGGCACAGTCGAAGCCGACGAAATTCGGGCGATGGACCTCGAAGTTGCGATTTCAGAAGCGGCCGCTGACGCCGAAGAAAGCGGGGCTGGGGCGGTATGATCGACTTAATTTCTTCCCTGGTGCCGGCAAATTTTGCGGCGCATGCGCCCGCCTTGCTGATTGTCGGGCCGATGCTGATGGCGCCAATCGCGGCTTTTATGCCAAACGGTCGTCTAGCTTGGATTTTGAGCATAGTCGCGACGAGTGTTTCGCTGATCATGGCATGCGTATTGGTGTCACAAGTCCGCTCGATCGAAGGCGGCGCCGTTCTCTCCTATGCCATGGGCGGATGGACGCCCGACGCTGGGATTGAGTTCCGCATCGATGCGCTCAATTCGATGGTCTTGTTACTGGTCAGTTCAATCGGTGTTCTGGCGGCGGTGTTCAGTTGGCCATCCGTGGTCGCTGAAGTGCGCGAAGCCAAACGTGCCATGTTCTATGCCGCTTATCTGGTCTGCTTTACCGGCCTCGCCGGCGTTGCTTCGACGGGTGACGCATTCAACTTGTTCGTATTCTTGGAGATCAGCTCGATCGCCACTTATGTCCTTGTCGCATTAGGCGCAAGCCGAGATCGGAGAGCGCTGCCAGCGGCGGGCAACTACTTGCTGATGGGGACGATTGGAGCCTCTTTCTTCGTTGTTGGCGTAGGTTTCCTGTACGCTGCGACGGGCACGCTCAACATGGCTGAATTAGCCATCCGGTTGCAGCCTTTGCAGGACAATAAGGCGGTACTTGCCGGCTATGCCTTCATCATTGTCGGCCTCGGCATCAAAGCCGCGATGTTCCCGCTACATCAATGGCTGCCGAATGCCTACGCTTACAGCCCGAGCTTCGTGACCATGTTTTTGGCGGCGACGGCAACTAAAGTTGCGATCTATGCCTTGGTCCGGTTCTTATTCTCCGTATTTGGATTGGAGTTTGCGTTCGAAGGCTCAACTCTGCTCTGGATCCTAATGCCTATGGGCATCGCGGCGATGATTGCCTGTTCATTCCAAGCCGTGTTCCAGACCGATGTTCGGCGGACTTTGGCCTACTCATCCGTCGCTCAAGTTGGCTATATGCTTCTGGGGATCTCAATCGGGACCGCTGCAGGGGTCTCGGCAGGCCTGTTCCATTTGGTCAATCACGCGCTCATCAAAGGCGCACTCTTCATGGCGCTGGCAGGTGTGGTTCTTACGTATCAGGGCACGACGCTGAACGATCTAAAAGGCTTAGGGCGCAGTGCGCCTTGGACGATGACCGCCTTTGCGATCGGCGCAGTATCGCTGATCGGGGTGCCTTTGACGGCAGGCTTCCAATCTAAATATGCGCTGGTCAGCGCTTTGTTTGCCAATGGTTGGTGGTGGGCGGTCGCGGTCATGATGTTCTCAAGTCTGTTGGCGGTTGTTTATATGGGACGCATTCTCGAAGCGGTGTTTTTCCAGGCCCCAACCAATCCGAACAAAAGACGCAAAGAAGCCCCGATGATCATTCTGATCCCACTCTGGATTTTAGCCCTCGCCAATATTTGGGTCGGCGTTCAAGGGGGCTTCGTGGCGGGTTTAGCAAATGATGCAGCTGCGTCCCTCTTCATTGGAGGCGGATCATGAGCGGCGAAATGGCCATTCTCGCGGCACTGCTGCTGCCTTTGTTGATTTGTGGGGGAATTTGGCTCGCAGGCCGGGTTCCAGATTTGCGCGAGGCTGTGACGCTTGTCGGCGCTGGCGCGCTCTTCGTCGTGGCAATCATCATTGCGGTGAAGGTTTCGGGCGGCGACGCACCGGAACTCAGTCTTGGCGAAGCGGTTCCAGGCTTGGAGTTTGCGTTTAAAGCCGAACCCCTCGGCGCCTTATTTGCGCTGGTGGCGAGCGGGCTATGGATCGTCAACAGTTTCTATTCGATCGGCTATATGCGCGGCAATCGCGAGCGCAATCAGACGCGGTTTTATATGTGTTTCGCCATCGCCCTGTTCGGAGCGATGGGCGTAGCGCTTTCCGCGAACTTGTTCACGCTGTTTGTTTTCTACGAAGTTCTCACGCTCTCAACTTATCCCTTGGTTGCGCATAAAGGGGACGCCAACGCCCAGCGCGGCGCGCGGATCTATTTGATGACCCTGCTGGGAACCTCGATTGGGTTCTTGCTGGTCGCGGTGATTTGGACTGGCGCCTTGGCTGGCAGCTTGGATTTCGTGCCCGGCGGCTTGTTACAACAAGCTGAAGGGCTGACCCCCGTCGTCGCTAGCGCCCTGCTTTTGCTCTTTGCCTTTGGGGTCGGGAAGGCGGCTCTGATGCCGTTCCACTTCTGGCTGCCGAATGCGATGGTCGCGCCGACCCCGGTGTCGGCTTTGTTGCACGCCGTTGCCGTCGTGAAAGCAGGCGTGTTCACAATCCTCAAAGTCGCGATCTATATCTTTGGCGAAGAGATCTTGAACGCAACAGCGTCACGAGAATTTATCCTCGGCGTCGCCTGTTTCACAATTATCGCCGCCTCGTTGGTGGCGATGACCAAGGACAATTTGAAAGCGCGATTGGCCTATTCGACCGTGGCGCAGCTGGCTTATGTCACCTGCGGTGCAATGCTCGCAGACCCGGCCGGCTTTATGGGTGGATCATTGCAGATTGCCGCGCATGCGGTCGGCAAGATCACGCTCTTCATGTGCGCTGGCGCGATTTACGTGGCGACGGGCAAACAGAATATTTCTGAGATGAAGGGGCTCGGCAAGCGAATGCCGCTGATCTTCATCGCCTTCTTTATTGCTTCACTCTCAATCATCGGGATACCGCCGCTTGCCGGCGATTGGCCAAAATATGAGTTGATGCAGGGCGCGGCCGATGCCGACTTAGACTATGTGCCTTATGTCCTGATCGTGTCGTCTTTGCTGAACATTGCCTATTTGTTGCCGATCCCAATCTTGGCGTTGATGCCGCCGCCGGGCAGCGGCGAGCCGGCGCCGTACAAGCGACCCGGCGGGGCACCAATGCTGACCGTCGCGGCGCCCTGTTTCACGGCGCTGCTGTGTCTGCTGATGTTCTTTAGCGTTGGGCCGATTTCGGAATTTCTCGAGCCGGCGACCGGAGAACGGATCCCCACGGCCTATATGACCGGGAGCGAAACATGACCCTTCCTCCAGAACGCGACGCCAGTGGGCGCTTTGTGAAGCCCGAGCAAGATGATGGACCTCCGGATGATTCAACGATGCATCCAATGTCGAAGCTTCTATTTGGCTGGGTGAGTTCCCCGCGGACGCCTCTAATCTTGTTGGTTTTGGTGATCGCGATTTGTTTGATCTTGGTCATGATTGATGTGTCACTCAACCGGCATGACTATTTCGGTTTTGCCAATGCCAACGGATTTTACGCGATTTGGGGCTTCCTCGCTTTCGGGCTGGCGGTGCTATCAGGATGGCCGCTCGGCAAACTGCTGCGCCGCGATGAAGACTATTATGGCGAAGCGGACACGACCCCGCAGGATGTGGAGTCGGATTCATGAGCGGTTTGCTTGGACAAATTAATCCCGGCCTTTTGCTCGTACTTGTCGGCTTTGCGGGCTGCCTGATCCCGGTGCAGCGGGTTCGGCAGGCTTTGATGGTTGGCACGCCGATCGTTGCCATATTGCTTCTGGCGCTGGCCGAACGGGGCACGGACTTGGCGGTTGTCGGTGTGCTCGGCTTCGACATGGTTTTGTACAGGGTCGACAGCCTCTCCTTCATTTTCGGCTTGGCCTTCCTTATCGCGTCGTTCTTGAACGCGATCTACGCCCTGCACACGGATGATCAGCTGCAAGATGGCATGGCGCTGGCCTATGCCGGTGCTGCCGTTGCTGCGACTTTTGCGGGCGATTTGATGACCCTCTTTGTGTTCTGGGAGATCACAGCGGTGACGTCTGTCTTCCTGATCCTCAGGGCCGGCACCAAAGCCGCTTATCAAGCGGCGATGCGGTATTTGGGCGTGCAGATCTTCTCAGGCGTCTTGTTGCTCGATGGGCTTGCTTATGTCTACAAATCCACTGGCAGCCTGTCGCTCGATGCGTTTACCTCCTTCGATCAGCCCGGCGCGAAATTCATCTTCGCGGCCTTTGCCATCAAGGCGGCCTTCCCATTCCTCCACAATTGGCTGCAAGACGCATATCCGAAATCGACAGTGGTCGGCGCCGTAGTCTTGTCGGCCTTCACCACAAAGCTTGCGGTGTACGCGTTCGCGCGGATGTTCCCGGGCTTTGAGATCCTGATCTGGATTGGCGCGATCATGACGGTCTTCCCGGTCTTCTTCGCGGTGATCGAAAACGACCTTCGCAAAGTCTTGTCCTATTCACTCAACAATCAGCTCGGCTTTATGATTTGCGCCATTGGGATCGGGACGCCGCTTGCGATCAATGGCGCGTCGGCACACGCCTTTGCCCATATCATCTATAAAGGGCTCTTGTTCATGAGCATGGGCGCCGTCTTGTATCGTGTCGGAACCGCGAAAGCGAGTGAGCTTGGCGGGCTGTATAAGTCGATGCCATGGACCACGATCTTTTGCATTATTGGGGCCGTTTCAATTTCCGCCTTCCCGCTCTTCTCTGGATTTGTCGCCAAAGCGATGACGATGAGTGCGGTTGCAAAAGAGGGCTATATTATTGTTTGGCTGATGTTGCTATTCGCGTCAGCCGGTGTGCTTGAGCATTCGGGAATCAAGATCCCGTACTTTACGTTTTTCGGCCATGATAGCGGCATTCGGGTCAAAGAGGCGCCGTTTAATATGCTGCTCGCGATGGGCATGGCGGCCTTCATTTGTATCGCGATTGGCCTGCCGACAATTGGCGGGTTCGGTTATGGCTGGCTCTACAATATGCTGCCATGTACAGCGACGGCGCCGGCGGATGTGTGTCTCATCTCCGGCGCGGAAATTAAGCCCTATAAGCCGTATACAGCGGACCATATCCTGACGCAGTTGCAATTGCTGATGTTCGCTGTGCTCGCCTTTATCTTGCTCAAACGTTTCGGATTGTATCCGCCTGAAAAACCCGGGACCATTCTCGACACCGATTGGGTGCTGCGCAAACCCGGCTATAATTTCGTCAAATGGACGGGCACTGTATGGGGCAAAGCGGGCCCAGCGATAACTCGATTCTTTGCGGGTATTGGCGCCCAAGCCTTTGAGAAAATTGAATCCACGTTCAGCCCACGCGGTGTCCTGGCGCGTGGTCCGTTGACGGTTAGCATGGCGATGTGGTCCGCAGTCTTGCTCGGCATCGTTCTGCTGGTTGTTCTTCTATCCAGCTGATTTTTTACCCAAGCTGAGTTTGAACTATTTGCGGCAGCAAGTGTTCGGGCGTGGTCAATAAGTGACAGAATGGCACTAAAGTCGAAACACGCAAAAGGATGTTTGGATTAATCTGCAATTTCTCGTTTACTACACTCATATGCAGCCCATATATATTTGGGGTCATAAAGGGGAACGTATATGAGCGAAGAATTTGATCGCTTCGAGGCAGCGGCGCCGGCAGAAATCATGGAGTTTGCGTCTGACATTGTATCCGCATATGTCAGCAATAATCCAATCCAAAGCTCTGAATTGCCGGATTTAATCCGAGACGTCCATGCGACGCTACGGACATTGGAAGGTTCTGACGGTGCCCAAGTGGCGCAAGAGCCAGCGGTATCAGTCAAGAAATCCATCACCGATGAGTTTTTGATTTGCTTGGAAGACGGCAAGAAATTCAAGTCATTGAAGCGTCACTTGCGGTCAAAGTATGGGCTTAGCCCAGAACAGTATCGCGAGAAGTGGGGCTTGCCCTATGACTATCCAATGGTGGCCCCAAGCTATGCGCGTAAACGCTCAGCTCTGGCCAAAGAAATGGGCTTGGGAAAGCTCGAAAAATAGATCGATATCGAAATAAAAAATTTGTTTTGTTTTCGAAATAAAAGTATTTCGTAATATAGGTTAATTTTTTATTGCTATTGCCCTTGCGTGGTGATTCGAACTGATTCATGAAAAGAGTTCGAATCACCACGGGGGTGGCTATGGTTTCATTGTCAACGCGCTTTTCTGGAATTACGCCAGCGCAAGCAGAATTAGTCTCGCACTGGCATGCCCATTGCGCTGACGGAATGTTGCCGACGCGCGATCGCTTGGATCCAGGAAGTTTCAAAGCTCACCTTTCCGCCATTTCGATGATTGAGGTGGACGCATCAGGCCAAACGAAGTTTCGTTTAGTGGGCTCTGGTCTTCGCCAAATCATTGGAAGAGAGATGCGCGGGCGTTGTCTGTCTGAATTGGATCAAACCCGGTTCGAAATGTGGTCTTTAGGGTTGGCGCGTGCGCTCGACGAGCAACAACCCATTGGCGGGATTATGACACAAGAGACCGAAAGCCATGCTTGGCTGCGGCTTCCGCTGCGGTGCGAGCGCCATGGCGCGATCATCATGTGTCATGACGCCCTCATACCAAACGTCCGTCTCGGGCTAGAACACGGTAATAATTCCTACAGTTCACGCCACACACGTAAAACGATAGCAGCCTGATTCAGTTATATTTATTCTATATATATAGGAAAATAGTCCTACACTCGTTCATACCGTGTTAACCTTTGGGCCAATAGAGCCGAAGGAGAGAGGGTGTGGGAAACCAGCAACGAATTGACAGAAACAATGCCTATTTGGCGGTGAGCCTTGTCGCCTACGCCTTGGAGCTCAAGGCGGAAAACATCTTGTCGCCAGACCGGGGCCCGCGGGACTTGGTCCGCGCGCGCCAAATCGCCATGTACCTGACCCATGTTGGACTTGGCATGAGCCTGGCGCGCGTCGCTTCGGCCTTTGAACGAGATCGATCGACCGTCGCCCACGCGAGTCACCGGGTGGAGGAAATGCGTGATGATGCGGCGTTTGACATCTGGTTGGACGCACTTGAGCAAGGGCTCGCGACTGTCGCGCCACTGCTGTCCGACGCAGCATGACAGGTCGGCTCATTCGCGCCCTACAAAACGGTGGAGTCGCGGCGCCAGTGCGCCCGGAGAAGTGGGGCGTTTGGCGACATCCGGACCGTCGTGGTCGGGTCATCGGCGTCCTACTGGATCGCGAGATTGAGCGATTGCAATTGCGCGGGCATTTAAAGCCGCTCGGCATCGGAGGGGCGCCGCTAATCTGGAGCGGCCCCGCAATTGCGCTCGCAGCGGATACCGATAAATTGGGCCAACCGGTAAGGTTGGATCCGACCGTCAGTGTCACCTATATTTACATTGACGCGCTGATCTTAAAACAATCCGCGCAAGTTTTTCGTGCCGGCCTGCGCCGCGCCATTCAAGCGTTTCGTCAGGACATGCAAGCGGCGGCTGTGTCGAGTGGCGTGGTGACAATGAATTGGAGCCGTTTCCACGCCCATGATAAAGCGGCAGGAAAACGCCATGATCACGGCTTTACCTATTCGCCAGCGCAGCGCTCGGCCCGCAGCCGCTTAGCAGCTGTGGAGCGTGCTATGCCAATTTCCGATTTCAACTTTCTCACCCATTTAGTCTGTGCTGAAGCGTCTAAGACCTGGCTCGCCAAACACCATAATATGCGCGTCGGATTGGTTGACGCGCGCGCGCTCAAACTCTTGCGTCTGTTGATCTCGGTGACCGACGCGGCCGTCTAAGCGACGTGGGTTTGAATGCGCGCGAGCATGGCTGCGAGGCCGTTCGAGCGCTGTGCGCTGAGCGCGCCCTTAACGCCAATCTTGGTCAAGAACGCATCGGCATCAAAGTCGCGAATTTCGCCGCGCTGGGCGCCGGAATAAAGCGTCGTTAATATCGCAATCAGACCGGAGACAATCATCGCATCGCTTTCGGCGCGAACAGAGATCCGATCTTGTTCGTGATCTTCAAGCACCATCCAGACCTGTGAGGCGCAGCCGCGCACTTTGGTATCCTCAGAGCGCTCTGCGGGTGCGAGCGGCGGGTTCGCCTTGCCCAAATCTATAATGTGAGCGTAACGATCTTCCCAATCGTCGAGGAATTCGAAATCAGCTTCGATACTGGCGGCGCGTTCGATTAAAGACATGACCGCCATGTGGGGCGAAACATGATAAAAGAAAACCCCCAGCGCTGCGGCTGGGGGCAGTTTAAACCTGCTTATTTTGGAGCGTGATTAGTTTGATACTTTGCCAATGCAGCGACCGATATCGGCCAGCGCATGTTCACCAATGCAGAACGGCACTTCATAATGCTTATGGGCCGCAGCGACGCATTGTTGGAGATTGAGATTGGCCATGTTGAGGCAACCTTGGGTCTCACGTTCGCTCATCGCTTGACGCATTGAGCCACCGACACTCGGATCGGCTTCGAGAATACGATAGGCAGCGAGCGTCGTGATGCGATCGGCAATTGGTTCCTTACCGCGAGCGATGCGCTGCGACTGACCGAGACTTGCAACCACCGAGGGGACACGAATTGTGCCAGCAGCACCGGAGACGCTTTCCCACACGGATGGGGCGCCGCTTCGGCCCGCCTGTTGGAGTACAGAATTTATGTTTGGCGATTGCATCGCTTGTACCATAGAGCCGTTTGCTGGAATGCCTGATTGAGTGGAGGCAAACAAGTTCGTGGCTTTGGCTTGTGAGTTGCCGACGCGCCCTTTGGCCCAGCCTGCACCTTGCAAACTGTAGGCTTGCTCTTTGACGAAGGCCGCGGCGCCGATTAGGCGGCGGCTATCGGCGTCGACAGCAAAAAGTGCTTGGTTCACGGCGTCATTGCCACCGTCTAGAGTGCGCGCATAGCGGACATCATTTTGCATGCCGGTCATCAGCATGTCGCGGCCATAATAGCCTTCAATGTCACGTACAGCGGCGCGGAATTCCGGGTTCTGCGAGGCGACTAGGGCAGAATATGCCATCCAGCCTTGCGTCAATTGTTCAGGATTATGACCGCCAAGATTGTTGAGGGAATCTTCAATGTCACCGGCTGAGGCAAAACCGTTGGTTTTGACGTCGGTGACTTCGCTCTGATACGTCGCATAGAGCGCTGCCGCTTTCGCCAATGGGTCACTTTTTTGCGCGGTCACAGAGACTTGCTGCGGCACGGGCGTTTCCAATTGTGCGAGGGCCGGCATAGACAGACCCGCCAATGCCAGAGCGGCGGTAATCACTGTTTTTACGGTCATGTATAAGCTCCCTCACTCTACGACCCCGACACTGGCCTATCTTTTGCGTTGCGCAAAGGCTAGCATCTGCTGAAATTTGGATTCTGACGCATAATTTAATGAATCCATGGAAGAGAAAATGCCTAACAGAGCTGACCATTCGGTTAAGACGCCTAAAGGACATCGCCGCGCCGGCGTTAAGACTTTTGCGATGACAGGGGGCATCATTGTCGCCGTGATCGGGGCCTTGGCCGCGATGTTTGTTGGCGGACAGGATGGCATGGCGCTTGGGGCTGGCGTGTTAACCACTATTATTTTTTCGCAAATAATTTCGCCGCATCGCCGCCATTCAAGCTCAAATCAAGGTGAAGGTCACCTGTCAGAAGTGACAGATACATCCGAACCCGGCATTGTTCCGGGCGATGCGCCGGTTCTCGTTCTGAACGTCTCGCCCCTTGGTCGGGTCCGCTCTTTATCAGGCCACACAGATTGGTTCCCGGGCCTTCGGGTCGGATCAGAGATCACTCGGTTTATCGCGCCAGATGCTGAAACCGTCGAGATTCGTACGTCGAGCGGGCCGGGTTCGGTCTCTGTGTCACGCTTGCCCTTCTCAAAGGGCGAAGTCTTGCTGTTGCTGCCAGCTTCGCAAGCTGGAGATGCGTTGCAGCAAGAATTGCTCGAGCGGACCAATTTCTTTGCTGGGCTTGGCCATGACTTAAAGAGCCCTTTGAACGCGGTTATTGGCTTTGCCGATATTATGGACGCTGAGATCCGCGGCCCGATGCCGGAAGCTTATCAAGACTATCCCGGCCTGATCCGTGAAAGTGGCGCGACGCTCTTGCGCTTGGTCGAAGATATGCTGACTTATGCGAAATCCGAAGCGGGGACATATGAGTTGGACCTGGCAATCATGGATGTCGCGGCCAGCGGCGAAAACGTTCTACGCCAGTCCCGCGCAATGGCAGACCAAGCCGAAGTGATCTTAAAAGACCGTCTGAACGACGAGACATTGGCCATGGCAGACGCGGATGCAGTGCATCGTATTTGGGACAATTTAGTCTCCAACGCGATCAAATATTCGCCGCCTGGCAGTGCCGTGACTTTGTCAGCCTATGAGCGCGGCGATGCTGTTTATCTGCAAGTCAGCGATCAAGGTGCGGGGATGGATGCTGACGATCTAGCCCGGATTGCAAAACCATTCGCGCAAGGCCGCAATGCCAAAGGTCGCCCCGGCACCGGGCTCGGCCTGACAATGGTCCATCGAATGGCAGAAATGCAAGGCGGGACCGTGGAAATCCGCACGGGGTTGGGCCAGGGCACGACGGTCACCGTGCGCTTACCGGCCCTGAGTCAAAGTCGAAAACGTGCGGCCGAATAGACTCAGTCAATTTTTTCAGCGCGCAGCTCAATCCCGATCGCGACGACTGCCGAGACCCAGATAAGCGAGAGCAGTGTTATCGCCGGCCACGGCAATGCGGTTGCAATCGATGGCTCGAGCGCTTGCAAGGCGGCGAGGTCGCCCGCCTGCAATTGCGGCGGCGCACCAGTTTGAGTGGCTATAGCGTTTAATAACATAGATTTTGTCCCTCGAAGGCGCCCTCTATGGTAAAGCGAACCTGAACAGGATCTGAAAATGCAAAAGCAATGCCGAAACCAATGAGTCGCCATGTTTGATGCACGTCTCTCAACTCAACTCTGGGTCGATGCGTTGCTGCGCCGCGTGCAAGTTGCAGGGGCGTCGGTCTTCGTTTTACAGCGCGGCGACGAATCGCGCGGCGATGTCCTGATCAAAGTCACTGATTTAAAAGGTGTGGCCCAAGTCTATACGCCTCGGCTGACCATGGAGGGAGAGCGCGTGTTCGCGAATTTAGAGGCGCAATCCATCGGCCCGGATGAAGCGAGCGCCGACGCTTATTTGCGCCGGGCCAAAGAGCGCGATCGCGACCTCTGGGTGGTGGAAATTGAAGATCCTGAGATGCGTCATTTTTTGACCGAGCGTGTCGAATAAGTGTTATATATCCGCGACGTAACGCTTCATTAACTGCAAATCACCGACATGGTCTGGAACCATGGGGCGGCGTATGTTGTTTCTTTTGAATGATCAGGTGATTGAGATCACAGCACCCGAGGCGCATTTGCTACAGCGCTGGCGCGATATTGGCTGCGGTGATGCCCGGCAATTGCGGGCGCAAGCCGCCGTTGAGACTGCGGTTCAAATCTACACGCGGCTCAGCCTTGAAGGATTTCAAGAAGCTGAATTGTCTTATCTCGACATTGCGGCGCTGATCATTGCCAAAACAGGCGCCAATAGTTTGGTGCTAAAACCGACGGCCAATGGCGGCTTTGAGCCCCGCTTGCGCGATGTTCCAGTTTTGGTTCTGGAAACCTATCAGCGCGGCGCAGCCAATGATGGCGAGACGCGGCAACGAGCCTAGGGTTCGAACCACATTTGATCGATTGAAGCGACTGGTGAATTCGGCTAACCGGCACGACTTGAAGGTGCACGAGGCTAGGCCATGTCGATTTCCGAACACGCAGACCGTCGGCGAACATTTGCGATCATTTCTCACCCGGATGCCGGTAAGACGACTCTTACGGAAAACCTGCTTTTGGCCGGCGGCGCGATTCGAGCAGCCGGCGAAGTCGCGGCGCGCGGTGAACGTCGGCGAACAACTTCAGACTGGATGAAAATCGAACGCGATCGCGGGATTTCCGTCAGCGCCTCTGTGATGACGTTCGAATATCGCGGCAATGTCTACAATTTGCTCGACACGCCGGGGCACGAGGATTTTTCTGAAGATACGTATCGAACCCTGACGGCGGCCGATTGTGCCATCATGGTTTTGGACGCGGCCAAAGGGATAGAGCCGCAGACTTTGAAATTGTTCGAGGTTTGCCGATTGCGCGATATTCCGATCGTCACGTTTATCAACAAAATGGATCGCGAAGCGCTCGACCCGCTAGAATTGCTCGATCAAATTCAAGACCAGCTGCAACTCGATTGCGCGCCGCTATATTGGCCGGCCGCCTCAGGACAGCGCTTTGGCGGGATGATTGATCTGCGCACGGGCGAGTTTTTGCATTATTCGAAAAAGACCGCGGATGAAGGCCTGACGCCCGGCGAGTCGGCTCGCGGGGCGCTCGATGATGTTCGCGGCGAAGTCGATCCGAGCGCGCTTGAGGAGCTCGAAGAGGGCAGCGAGATGGCCCGTGAAATGCTGCCTGAAATCAATGCCGAGGCGTTTCTGGAAGGGCATATGACGCCGGTTGTGTTTGGCACGGCGCTGCGCCATTTCGGGGTCGCTGAATTGTTGCACGTGCTGGAAGAGTTTGCCCCGGCGCCGCGGCCGCATGCCTGTGAGAAGAAAGGCTCGGCCCATGAGCTCCATCGCGGCGATAAAGGCGTGGCGGGATTTGTTTTCAAAATCCAAGCAAACATGGACCCTAATCACCGTGACCGTGTGGCCTTCTTCCGGGTCTGCTCTGGCGAATTCAAACGCGGCATGCGGTTGAAGACAACTGAGGGCAAGCAAATCAACGTCCACAATCCGATGATGTTCTTGGCGCAAGACCGTGAAATCGCCGAAACGGCTTATGCGGGTGATGTGATTGGCGTGCCCAATCATGGTCAGCTGCGCGTCGGCGATAGCCTGTCTGAGACCGGTGACATTCAATTTGCCGGCATCCCAAATTTCGCCCCGGAAATTCTCCGCCGCGCCCGCACCACGGATCCGATGAAAGCCAAGCATTTGCGCAAGGCGCTTGAGAGTCTGGCTGAGGAAGGCGTCACGCAATTGTTCAAGCCAAGCATTGGCTCTGACATGATTGTCGGCGCCGTTGGCGCGCTGCAAATCGAAGTCATGGCTGAGCGCATGGTCAATGAATATGGCCTCGACGTGGTGTTTGAAATGGCCCCGTATAATGTCGCGCGGTGGATTCAGTGCGACGATCCGAAAGTGCTTGAAGCATTTTTGGACAAGAATAAATCGGCCTCCGGTACAGATTTGGACGACGCGCCGGTTTACCTGGCAAAAAACGCATGGGATGTCGGCTATGCGCAAGAGAAGAATCCGGACCTCCGGTTCACCGCAACCAAAGAACGATCAAGCTAAACGCTTTTAACACTTAAAGGACCGGGTCATGCATGTGACGACGCAATCATCTGCGGCGCTGCCGAATTGGATGTCAGAAAACCTCCCTGATTGGGTGTTGTACAGTATCGACTATGTCGGCGATATTTGGGGGCAGGGCGCTTACGGGTTCACTTACGGCCAGATCGCCACGATTGTCGGGATCTTGGTCTTCTCGCTGCTGATCCGTGGCTTATTCTCGCGCATTGTCGTGCGCGGGATTGCGCGGGCCGCCACCGGAACAGAAACGCAATTTGATGATGCTTTGGTCAAAGCAATTGCCACACCGTTGAAAATCGTCCCGGTGATTATTGGCGTCTATTTGGCGTTGCAATATGCGCAAATCTCAAATGATGTCGGGCAATTTGCCGATAAGGCGCTGCAATCAGCGATCACATTGGCCGTGTTCTGGACCCTGTCGCGGACAGTAAATGCTTTGGAGTTCATCTTTGTCGGATTGAGAGACACGCTGTCGCCCGCCATCATTGATTGGTTGGTCAAGCTGTTACAAATCATCTTGATCATTCTCGGCTTCGGCGCTGTGGCGCAGATTTGGGGGATTGCGATCGCGCCGCTCATTGCCGGTCTTGGCGTGTTCGGGATTGCGGTTGGTCTCGGCGCGCAGGACCTGTTCAAGAACTTGATCGCTGGCATTCTGATCATGAGCGAAAAGCGCTTCCATCCTGGCGAGTGGGTGAAAGTTGACGGTGTCGTCGAAGGCACTGTCGAGAAGATCAATTTCCGCTCAACGCTGATCCGGCGGTTCGACAAGAGCCCAGTCTATGTTCCCAATGCGTTGCTCTCTGACAATCCGGTGACCAATTTCTCGCGGATGAGCCATCGCCGGATCAAATGGGTGATCGGCGTCGAATATCGCACCAGTGTTGACCAGCTCAAATACATCCGCGACGAGATCGAAGCCTGGTTATGGGCCGATGAAAGATTTGCGCGTCCGCCTGAAACAGCGCTTTTTGTCCGCGTTGACCGGTTCAATGACAGTTCTATTGATTTTCTGATTTATTGTTTCACTCATTCGACCAATTGGGGCGAATGGCTGGCCATCAAAGAAGAGTTCGCCATGGCCTGTTATGAGATTATCGAACGGGCTGGTACTGGCTTCGCCTTCCCAAGCCGGACCCTGTATATGCAACAGCAGGATGCGCCTGAAATTCTGCCGCCGCCAAGCGCCTCGGAAACCCTGCGCAAAGTTCGCGCCGAGCGCGCTGATTTAGACCCGGTGACGGTGCAAGCAAACGACGACGAAGGCTGAGGTGTTCAAAGGGCGTTCAGATTGGACTTCCCCTAATGCGGCACTGAGCTTATGAAGCTTTGTGAGTGAGGAGTTCTGAAATGCTGAGGCTTTTTTCGTTCTTACTAATTTTGATCGGGGCGGCGGCACTCGCCTATGGCGGCTATCAAGTGATGCGAACCGACGCGCCACCGACGGCCAGCTCGGTGCAGCCGCCGGCCGGCAGTGTCGGCTTTGAAAGCGTAGAAACCCCCACCAGCGCAACCAAACCTAGTCGCAGCTTTTCTCTCAGCAAGCCGAGCGATGAAGACATGTTCGAAGTCGCCGCGTCGACATCGGACGCGTTGAGTAGTTTGCGAACAGTACCTGTGGCGCACGAAACCCCGAGCTCTGCAGTGTTCGGACGGGCCTTCACCGTCACCCTCTCGCTCGATGCGACCGGCGACGATTCGGCAACTGATTCATTGCCGGGGACCGGCAATATTGTCGAAGGCGAAGCGCAAGTTTCACAAACGGTGCAAGCTTTGGTTTCGGGCGAATCATTTGAGGTCGAGGCGATCACGCCAGTGACGCAAAGAGTGTCACCCCTGACCGAAAATGTCTGGCGTTGGAAAGTCACGCCGCGCGCGATTGGCGATCAAGAGCTGATGATTGAAATGTTCGCGCTTCTGGATGACGAGGCACTGCCTCTGCGGGCGTTCCGCGACACTGTAAAAGTAGATGTTTCGCGCATTGGCCAAGCGGTCGCGATTGCGCAATCGATCAGCCCAATCACCGTGGTGGCGGGTGGCATCGGTTCCATGCTTGCCGGACTTTTTGGATTTGTCGGCTTTTTCCGCCGGCGTTGAGCGGTTTCCCGCAAAAGTCTGAGCCTGCGACATGGCTGAGCTATGCAAACTCAAATTAGTCTGAAACAGTCATCCCAATCCCAAATTTCATCCGCAAAGGACACATTCCATGCGTTTAAATCGACTTTTAGCGGGCTCAGCAATGGCCTTTGCAATGGTGGTTTCTGCCTGCGGCGGCGGCAATTCTGGTGAAGATGATGTGCTGACCCTGCGCCGCGGGATCTCAGCGAAAGTTGATACATTGGATCCGCATAGATCCTCAGCCGCATGGGAGAATATCGTTATTGGCGATATGTTCTTGGGCCTGACGACCCACACGGCTGACGGCCAAGTGATACCGTCCATGGCGGAAAGCTGGACCATCAGCGATGACGGCTTGGTTTGGACCTTTAAACTGATTGAGACGACCTGGTCGGACGGCGTGCCGCTGACCGCAGAGGATTTCGTTTACGCCCTGCGCCGGATCCAAGATCCTGCGATTGCCTCCCAATACTCGTCTCTGCTTTACATCATCAAGAACGCACAGGCCGTGAATGAAGGTCGCGTCGCGCCTGAAGAAATCGGCGTGCGTGCGATTGATGACCGAACACTCGAAATCACTTTGGAGCAGCCGGCGCCATATCTCGAAGGGCTGCTGACCCATTATACAACTTTCCCGGTGCCCCGACACGTGGTCGAAGAGTTTGGCGAAGCTTGGGTGCAACCTGAAAACATCCAAGTCAACGGACCTTATAAGCTTGTCTATTGGGTGACGGGCGACCAGCTCGTGACCGAGAAGAACCCGCTTTTCCATGATGCGGACTCGCTGTGCTTTGAGCGTGTTAGCTATTTTGAACTCGAAGATCTCGCTGCGGTCGAGCGCCGGATTGAAGCCGGGGAGCTCGATATCAACAATGCGTTTGATGGCGGCCGCAAGGCTGAATTGGACCGGCGCCTTCCGGGCTGGGCACGGACCACACCTGGGCTTCTCACCACATATTGGAGCTTCAATTCCAGCGAGCCACCCTTTGACGATATCCGCGTCCGCAAAGCCCTCGCCATGGCGCTCGACCGGGAATATTTGGTTGAGAACGTCCTGACCCCAGGCTTCGTCCCGGCTTACAGTTTTGTCCCGCCGGGCATCAATAATTATGAGACGGACCGGCCAGAAGTGTCGTGGAAGTCTCTCACCCGGCCCGAGCGTTTGGAGCAAGCCCGCGCCCTGCTGGAAGAAGCTGGTTACGGCCCCGATAATCCGTTCCGGTTTGAATATAAGCACCGGTCAACGGACGATAATCCAAAAGCCGCACCGGTTGCACAGGCCAATTGGAATGAGATCGCCCCTTGGGTCGATGCGCAAATCTTGCGGCAGGATACCAAAGTTTTGTATGCAGACTTGCGCCAGAGCAATTTCCAAGTCTCGGACGGCGCTTGGCTGGCGGACTATAATGATCCGCTGAACTTTCTTTACCTGCTCGATTCCGCCACAGGCCAGCAAAATTATGGGAATTATGCGAACCCAGAATATGATGGCCTTCTCGCGGCGGCGAGCCAGGAACGTGATTTAACCCGCCGCGCTGAATTGTTTGCGCAGGCCGAGAAAATCATGCTCGAGGATCACCCGATTACGCCGATGTGGTTCCAGGTGACGAAGAATTTGGTCGACCCTAAGCTCGACGGCTGGGCCGAGAATGCTGAGGACAATCACCGCTCTCGTTGGCTCTGCCCTGCGGCGGAGGCGACTACCGAGTAAAGGCAGCACCGGGGAGGGAGATGTCGATAGATCTCGAAACCGCTGGCGCAGCATCCGCCGGCGGACTCACAACACGGCAATCTGCGGATTTGTCAGGCCAGCCTTGCCGCAATTGCGGGACCGAGGTGACAGGGCGATTTTGTCCGAATTGCGGGCAACTCGCCGCAAGCTTTCACCGGCCCATCGCATCGCTGGTGGGAGAGACGGTCTCTGACACGTTTACCCTGGATGGCCGGCTGGCGCGGACCCTACCGGTTCTGCTCTTCCGCCCGGGGCGTTTGACAAAGAATTATACAGGCGGGATGCGGGCGAGATATGTGCCGCCTTTCCGGTTGTTTCTGATTGCCAGTCTGGTTTTTTATCTTGTCTTGTTCGCCTTGGTCCCACCCGGCCAGTATATAAATTTGGATGACGACACGCGCGCGGAAATCACTGAGGGCTTGAATGAAGGGCTCAGCGGCCCTGAAATGCCTGTTCCACCGAGCGAAACAGATCGCGAGCGACTGCAAGACGCGAACATCAATGTGGGGGCGCCAGAAGAGGTTCGCGAAGACATTGAAGCGCAAGTGGTACGGGTCTTAGACAATCCCGAGAAATTCTCAGCGCAGGTTGAGGACTGGCTGCCCCGGCTCAGCATCCTTTTGGTGCCAATGACCATTCTGGCGCTGACCTTTCTGCACATCTGGCGGCGCAAGCTCTATATCTATGATCATGCGATCCACGCGCTACATTTGCATTCATGGATGTATCTCACTGGCGCGATCGCCATGTTGCTTGGGCCCTATGTTCCAGAAACACTGCTTTGGCTCTATTTGATTGGGTTTTTTGCCTATATCTGGCGCAGTCTAGCCGTGGTCGGCGAAACTGGAGCGATGATGTCCGGGATGCGGTTATTCTTGATCTTACTGTTTTGGGTTTTCATGATTTTGATCATCGTCATCGCGACGGTGATTGTGAGCGGCTTAGCGGTTCAAGCTTGATCCGCTAGTCATTCCCGCTTACCGCACATCGCCATGCGCAATCGACCCATCCCAAAGCTGAGTGAGGATCAAAAAGCCCTCATCCGTGGCTTCGTGGTGTATGAGGACGCTTTCATTCTCGCTTTCAACAAACCAACAGGATTGCCGGTCCAAACGCGCGGCAATCGCGGGACGTCCTTAGATCATTTGCTGTGGGCGTTCGCGCGCTCGAATGGCAAGCGCCCAAACCTGGTGCATCGCATCGACGCTGGCACGTCAGGGCTGGTCATCGCCGCGAAAACCAAGCCAGCGACGGCGTTCCTAAATACTGAGTTCGCCGAACGTCGCGTTCGGAAAACCTATCTTGCTTTGGTCGCTGGGACAGTGCCGGAGGCAGATCAAGGCCGCTGCGAGACGCCGCTTTTAAAGCTTGGCCGCGCGGTTCAGCCCGGGACCATCGCTGATGGCGCAGATGCTGCTATAACCGATTGGCGCGTGGTCATGCGGTCGCAAACCCATGCCGTGATCGAAGCCCAGCCGGTAACCGGGCGCATGCATCAAATCCGAGCGCATTTAGCAAGCCTGGGATGCCCGATCCTCGGCGACCCCATCTATGGCGTAGAAGAGAAAACTGCGACGCGCCTAATGCTGCATGCCGCCGCGTTGGAGATCAAGCTACCCGATCAAACGCTATTGACCCTGAAAGCGCCGCTGCCAGACGATTTCGTCCGGCAGCAAGCGCAATTGGGAGTATCCGCCTAGCTCGCGCCAGGGATCGCAATCTGAGCCGGGGCACCTGGGCCCAGATCAAGGCCGAGGAAAATCCAGACCATCATCAGGATGACGCCTGAAATCAGCAACCAGATCGAATACGGGATCATAATCGCGGTCAGGCTGCCGAGACCAAAGTCTTTCTTCCAGCGCTGGGCGAAGACTAAGATAAGCGGGAAATAGACCATCAATGGGGTGATAATATTGGTTGCCCCGTCACCGACACGATAGGCGGCTGTGGCGCCATCAGGACTAATCCCGAGCAGCATCAGCATCGGTACAAGGACCGGCGCCATCAACGCCCATTTCGCACTGGCCGAGCCAACGAACAGGTTCAACATGGCAGAGAAGAGCACGATCAATCCAAGCACGATTGGCAAAGGCAGGCCGCTCGATTGGATCGTATCGGCGCCGTGCACCGCGGTGATCAGGCCGAGATTGGACCAGCCGAACATGGCGACAAAATGCGCTGCAGCGAAGGCCAAGACGAGATAGTATCCCATGTCTTTCATCGCTTCGGCCATCATGTTGACCAGGTCTTTGTGATTGTTGATCGTCTTGGCCGCGGCGCCGTAGGCCCACCCCGCAGCGAGGAAGAGGATTAAGAAACCCGCGACCAGCGACTTAAAGAAAGGGCTCATTCGATCATACCAGGCTTTGTCCGCGATCTCTGCGCTGGTCAGGCCTTGCGCGGCAAATTCGGCATCCGTGATATAAAGCGGCGTGCCTGGCCCAAGCGTCATAAACACCCAGAGGCCACAAACGGCGAGGACGGCAAGGCCTGCATTGCGCAGTCCGGTCTTTTGCTCGGACGTCAGCGGCTTATTGTCATCGCTATAGCTCATTTGGTCGCTGCCTGCCTCAGGCACCCATTTGCCAAGTCGAGGTTCGATGATGCGGTCGGTCACAAACCAAATGATTGGCATATAGATGAGCAATAGCGCCATGATGAAATAGGTGTTGCCGGCAATGTTCATGCTCCAGCCGGCATCAATGTTCGACGTCGCATAAGCGGTCTCGGTAATCCCGAAGAGCAAGGCATCCAATTGGCCCGGGGCAACATTGGCGGAAAACCCGCCAGAAACGCCGGCAAAGGCGGCAGCGATCCCGGCCAGAGGGTGACGACCAGCGGAGGCGAAGATAATGGCGGCGAGCGGGATCATGACCACATAACCCGCATCGGCGGCATGGTTTGAAAGCATCGCGATCAAGGCGACAAGCGGGGTCAGCAGGGCTTTCGGCGCGTTTCGCACGGCCCCGCGAATGGCGCTGGCAAAGAGACCAGAGCGTTCGGCCACACCGGCACCGAGCATCACCACCAACACATAGCCGAGCGGATGGAAGTGTGTGAACGTGGCCGGCATCTCGACCCAAAGGCGTTCAATATTTTGCGGGGCGAGCAAGCTGACCGCATTTTCCACCCGAGGCGTGCCATCAGCATTCACTTGCGTCGGATGATTGGCCGATACATTGACCAGGTCTGCGATAATCGAGGTGCCGACGAGCAGAATGATCAAATAGAAGAAAATGAAGACGGGGTCGGGCAATTTATTGCCGGTTCGTTCGACCCAGCCGAGAAAGCCTTTTGTTTGCGCTTGTTCCGCAGCTTCCGCCATGCCCGTTTCTCCCATCTCGTAAAATATTTCGCCCAGATTTAGACCGACCACGGAAGCGTGGCAATCGAAGGCTTGCACTGGTGGTCGCAAAAGTCGGCATTATGGCGCACCTTATAGCAATTTTTGTTTGTTCAGTTGGGTGGTTTTTCTTTTTCACGCGCAAAGCTTGTGCAATTGCAACAAATTACTTATCTGACTTTTGTCGCTCAGATAAGCGACACGGGAGAGGATGCGTGACGGCCTGTAGAATCGATAAACACCTCGGCGCACGAATCGCGTCGGCTCGGACCGCGCAACAGCTCGGCCTACCGGACTTGGCTGCTATGTTGGACATCACCGATCAAGAGGCTTTAGCTTTAGAGCAGGGACGCATCCGAATTCGCGCGAGTGAATTGGCGCGTCTAGCAGTTCATTTAGACCGTTCTATCAGCTGGTTTTACGATGGCTTGCCGGGGCAAGAGGTGTTTGACAGGGATACACGCTAGTCAGCTAGTTTGACTGTTCGAGACCACCTTTAGTGATGGCAATCTCCGCAGCGACCCGGCGCAATGCCGATTCGGCAGCTCCGAGGCTTTCTTCTAAGTCTTGCAAAGCTTCCGCAGACACAGGGCCTAAATCTCTTTTGACCCATGCGACCGCTCTCAGCATGTCTGCAACATATTCAATGTCTTCGACTGAGAGTTGTGGGTCCGCCATTTTGTCAGCTCTTACTGTGTCATTTTATTAAGTTACACCTTGGTTAGACAATTCGAGCGCGAATGCAAGCCGAAGACCTAATGGATTCTTAAAAAAATCGAGTGAATTGTCTTGAATTGGCAATGCGAATGCGTTCCGTCGTCTCAGGCTTTAAGTCATTTGTTGTATTGAGTTTTTGTTTTGTTCGATGATTTCGATCACGGTTCTCGGCGACGCATAGCCAGAGAATAAATCGCCATTTGGGGCGTAAACCATTGGCAGGCCCAATCGATCAGCTTCTTGCTGCATTTGGTCCTTCCAATAGGCGCCCGAATGCTCCCCAACCATCACCATGACGTCGCGGCCATCAAAGTATGTGTCTTTGAGCAAAGGGTCGGGCAAAAGGCACATCAAAGCATCATAATAAAGCAAGCTTGGGTCGGTATCGAGCAAGTATTTGCCCGCATCTTTATAGTCGTCAGGATTGGCATCGACATATGCAATATCTTCCGGGTGGCCCTGAAAAATCTGTTTGTAGAAAGAAACCGAGTCCCGCCTCACCAGCAATTTCATACCTTGCGCTGCGACATGCAGGCCGCTCCGACTGGTGATCAATTGGCGCAGCATGGATTGGAACCAATCAGGGCGAAACACCTGCATCACATCTTGATTGAAGATCGGATTTGAAAGGATGGAGAGCTCAATCTCTGGCGCCATATGGATCAAACGAAAAGCCACCGGATTGGCACTGCCCATAGGCAAAAGGATGATATTCTCGAGGCGCATCTTGGCCAAGAGCTGCCGCAGGATCGCGGCTTCTGCGGCGGCCGTCGCACCTTCTTTGATCGCTTGAGCTCTGATCAGGGCGTCCGGCAATGGCGAAGATGCGCCATAGCCGGCACGTCGGATGAAAATCACTTGAATATCATGGGCCCACATCATTTCGCAAAACGCCGTGGATGGGGGAACGGGAAATTCGATAGAATTGAGAATGACGAGCGGTCGCTTGTCGTGCAACTCGCCGCGATAGATCATCATGTCGAATTGGAAGATTTGCTCGCCGACGCTGAGCTGTTTGAATTCGCGGGCACTCGTCATGAGCGCCTCCCGCGTCTCAGCATTTGAGCGGGGCATTTCCGCCGTAGCAGCATTCTTCGCCAATGAAACATGCTCGCGAAAAAGGCGTGATCAGTGCAAAAAGGCAACCCTGCACTCACACATTTGCTCATGACGTTTGTGTGACATGAAGGGCTGATCGCTGGGCCTGTTTACCAGTTTTCCTTGAAGGGTCGCAGATCCATTTCTTGGGTCCATGCGGATTTCGGCTGATTGTGCACATGCCAATACGCCTCCGCGATAGCATCCGGCGACAGTCCGCCATCTTCGCCCAATTGGTCGAGATAGTCGCCGAACCGGCTGCGCACCATGTCGCCGTCAATCACGCCATCGATAATGAAATGGGCCACATGAACGCCTTTCGGCCCGAACTCGCGGGCAAGAGATTGCGCCAACATGCGCAATCCGGCTTTCATCGAAGCAAAGTGCGCGAAATTGGCTTTGCCGCGCAACGACCCTGAAGCTCCGGTGAAGAACAGGCTACCATGACCTTGCGCCGCCAAAATCGGGATGGCCCGTTTCGCCGTGAGGAAGCCGCCAAAACAGCCGACCCGCCAGAACGCCTCAAACGTTTCCGCGTCGAGCTGTTCGAAGGGAATGATCGCATTGTTTCCGGCATTGTAAAGAACCGCGTCAATCGGGCCTTTTGCGGCCGCATGCTCGAACAGGCGATCAAGATCTGCTGTCGTCGTCACGTCCACTTTGAGTGCGTCCGCTGTCGCTCCGGTGTCGCGAACGGTGTCGGCCAGCGCCTCAACTTTAGCTTGCGTGCGCCCCGCGATGATAATGTGGTGTCCGCCGGCTGCAAAGCGTCTAGACAGCGCCCCGCCGACGCCATTTGCCGCGCCGGCTCCTATTATAATCGTCGATCTTGGCATGGGGGTTCCTTTGCTGATGCGGCCGAACCAGCCGATTAGATTTTCCTATGGCCAGCCTAGCAAGAGTCTGCTTGGATAACCAAATGAATGAACGGCCAACCCCTATTTGAGCCGACTGTCTGGCGACAACGCAGAGGATTTGAACATGCTTAAATGGATTACGGCGATCGTGCTCGCGCTATTGGTTTTGGCGGTAATTGTGGTGGTAACATCGCAAGCGTCGACAAGTTGGAAAACAGCTGAAACCATTCGGACGCCCGAGGACCGGTTCGTTGACCTCAAAGACTATCCGTTTGCGCCAAACTATATCGAGATTGAAGGCTATCGCATTCACTATATCGATGAAGGCGCGACGGATGGCGAAACAATTTTGCTGATGCACGGACAGCCCTCTTGGAGTTATCTCTATCGGCATATGATTCCGCTTCTGACAGCTGAGGGCTACCGCGTTATCGCGCCGGATTTAGTCGGGTTCGGCAAGTCAGATAAGCCGCTCAAACAAACCGATCATAATTACCAAATGCATATCGATGTGATGACCGAATTCGCCGCCATATTGGATCTGCAAGAGGTCACCTTGTTTGCGCAAGATTGGGGCGGTTTGATTGGTCTGCGCATGGTCGCTGAAGCGCCGGATCGCTACGCCCGGATCATGTTGTCAAATACCGGGCTTCCTGCAGCAGGTGGCCTTCGCGGTTGGCTTGGCTTTCCCTTGATCAAGTTTAGCGTTTGGCGCGAAGGCAAGCCGGAAAGTCTGGACGATAATGGCGAGTTTCGGTTTACGCGCTGGATTGCCTTTGCGCGCCATGCCGAGAGCTTTGATATTCCGAGCATTTTCCAAGGCGGCACAACGCGCACGCTTTCAGAGGCCGAATTGGCCGGCTATGCCGCGCCATTCCCAGACGCCCGCTATCAGGCTGCGACCCGTATTTTCCCATATCTTGTCCCCTCGCAATTGCGCCAAAATCAAAAAGTGATGGATGAGGTCTACGCCAATTGGGACAAGCCGTTTTTGACCGCGTTTGGAGACAGCGACCCGGTGACGTCGGGCGGCGATTTGCTTTGGCAAGAAACCGTTCCGGGGGCGGCTGGACAGCCTCACACGACGATTATTGGCGGGCATCATTTCATTCAGGAAGACAAACCCGAAGAGCTGGTCGAAATTCTAACGGCCTTCATCCAAGCGAATTAATTGAGCTTGTCTTCGTCGCGCAGTTTTGCGGGCGTGAAGGCTGGCGGCAAGGGCTCCGCTGGTACGCCTTCTTCCTTTAGCGCAGCACGCTCATCGGCCGTGGTTTCGCCCCAAATCGGTTTGTGGTCGATATCACCATAATGCATCGCGCGCGCTTCTGTGGCGAAGCCGTCGCCGACATAGTCGAAATTGTCAGACACGTGCTGGCGCGCCTTGGCGGCGAGCTTGCCGAAGACTTTTTGCGGGTCGGGTGGTCCGGACTTTTTCGTGCCTGAAACAGCCGGTGCCATAATCGCTTTGCCAACATGAGTGCCGCGACAGGCGAGACACTCGACCAAGCCATCTGCTGCTTGCGCGTCATAAGCGTCCGACGAAGCAAACCAAGCGTCAAACTCGGCGTCGCAGTCCGAACAGATGAGGGCGTATTTAATCATCTAACCTGCGAGCAATGGATCCAGTTTGCCGGCGCGCTCAAGCGCCATCATTTCATCGCAGCCACCAATGTGCAGATCGCCGACGAAAATTTGCGGGAAGGTCCGCGCGCCGCCGGATTTTTTCACCATTTCAGCTTTTTTCTGTGCATCCATGCCCGCATCAATATGCGTCATCTCAACGTCCTTTTGTTTCAGCAAGCTGAGTGCGCGCGTGCAATAGGGACAGAAAGCGCGGGTATAAATCGTGACATGTGCCATGGTCAGGGCCGTCCTCTTCATCGGTTCGACCCTTATATGGTGAGATCGGCCTCTCTTACAACGCGGGCCAGCACCAACACATTGACGCGGGCGACGCCGGCCTTTTGCAGCGCCTTGGTGCAGGCCGCCAAAGTTGAGCCCGTGGTGAAAACATCATCGACCAAAGTTACGGCGCTGCCTTTGATCCGGCCGGCCCGCGAGGCACGGACTTCGAACGCCCCAGCAACATTGCGGCGGCGCTGGTGGGCGGTTAGTCCGCCTTGGCTGACCGTATTTCGTTTGCGCGATAATGCGTCGACCATTGCCAGCGTTCCGGTCCGCCGCGCCACGCCTTGGGCGAGCCAGGCGGCTTGATTAAACCCGCGCGTCGCCAAGCGTTGATAGTGGAGCGGGACTGGGACCAACCAATCCGTGTCGGGCAGGATGTCTCGCCCGGCCATCGCCATCCAATTGCACATCGCGCTCAGCCCATCGCGGCGTCCAGCATGCTTTAATTCCAAAATCGCTTGCCGCGACATATCATCATAAGCGATTGCGGCGCGCGCTTGGTGCCATTTGGGAGCTTTGGCGGCGCAGGCCCCGCAAATAGTTTCTTCGCCCAGCTCGAGTTCAAGCGGAACGCCGCAGCGACGACATCCGGCACCATTTAGAAAGGTCAGTGCTTGAAAGTCTTCGGGCGTGAGCGGCCCATCGCCAGTATGGCGGCGACCGTTCAGAAGCGACCGCTGAGGCCATATAAAATTGGTCAGGGTTCGGAGGCCCGCTCTTGCGGATCGCGCCGTCCAGTGCATATCGGTACTCATGTCGCCGTCATCACCTCCTGAACTTTTCAATCGAGCCCGTATCGCCCACAACCGGGACCGCGCTTCTCAGTCTTTTGAAGACTATGCCTTCCTGAAGACGCGAGAGTCGACTCAATTATTGGAAAGACTCAAAGATTCTCCGCGCAAATTTTCGCGAGGCTTGGACCTCTGGGCGCATAGCGGGCAAACGAGTGACGTGCTGCGGGCCAGCGGTCTGGTTGATTGCGTGACGGCTTTAGAACCGTCACCGATGATGCGCAAACGCCTGTCGGAAAAGGGGTTTGGGACGTGCGGCTTTGACGAGGAGCGGCTCGCCTTTGACGATCAGGTCTTCGATCTCGTGGTCAGCGTTTTAGGTCTGCATTGGGTCAATGACTTGCCGGGGCTCTTGCATCAAATTCGGCGCGTGTTGAAACCGGATGGACTGTTTCTCGCCGCGCTATTTGGCGGAGAAACGCTACATGAATTGCGCCAGTGTTTGATTGAGGCTGAAAGCGAGTTCACCGGCGGGGTCAGCCCGCGGCTCTCACCGCTGCCGAAACTTCAAGACATGGCGGGCCTGTTGCAGCGTGCAGGCTTTGCCCTTCCGGTCGCCGACATTGACCGGGTGACCGTGCGCTATGGGCATCCAATGAAATTGTTGCACGATCTAAAAGGCATGGGCGAACAAGCTGCTTTTGCGGGGCAGGGGCGGCGCCCGCTATCGCGGCGCATTCTGGCGCGCATGTCGGATCTTTATCTCAAGCGCTTCTCTGACCCGGACGGTAAAGTACGCGCCAGCTTTGATGTCATTTGGGTGTCGGGCTGGGCGCCCGCCGCGAACCAGCCAAAACCGCTGAAGCCGGGCAGTGGCAAATTCAGCCTCGAGGCCGCCGTCAAACAGGCGCGCCAAGACGAGTAAGCGTTTGCTTCACGCGAGGCGATGCCTTGGCAAGCGGCGTCGCTTGGCCGAGGACTTGGGCTGCAGCAATAGGAGCGCGCGCGATGGATCTGAAACTTAAAGGCAAAACCGGGATCGTCCTCGGCGGCACACGCGGCATTGGCCGGGTGATCGCAGACACGCTGGCCGACGAAGGCGCGAACTTAGCGATTTGTGCCCGCAACGCCGATCAAGTGTCGGCCGCCGTCGCCGAGCTTGAAGCCAAAGGCGTGCGCGCGACAGGCGGCTCCGTTGATGTCACCGACGCCGCGCAATTGCAGGCTTGGATTAAATCAGTCGGCGATGAGATGGGCGGCATCGACGTCCTCGTGTCGAACGCTGGCGCGATGGCGCAAGGCAATGATGCAGCGTCGTGGCGACAGAATTTCGACTTAGATGTTCTCGGCGCGGTCAATGCGTTCGAGGCGGCGGAACCGTTTCTGGGGAAGGCGGCAGATGAAAAAGGTGATGCAGCCTTTGTCATTATCGCGTCCATCTCGGCAGCCGTCGCCGACAATGCCGGGTCTTATGGCCCGATCAAAGCGACGCTCATCCACATGGCCAAAGGCCTAGCGCGCCAGCATGCCAAGCGCGGCATACGCACCAATGTCGTATCGCCCGGCATGGTCTATTTCGAAGGCGGTATTTGGCATCAAGTCGAACAGAATATGCCGGACTTTTTTAAACAGGCTTTGTCGCGCAATCCGACGGGGCGCTGCGCAACGCCGCAAGAGATTGCCGATGCGGCGGTGTTCTTAGCGAGCCCGCGATCAGCCTATACGACGGGATCAAATCTGATCGTCGATGGCACTGTTTCAAACCGCGTAAACTTCTAAACGACGCGTAGATATAGATATAGAGGAGGAAATCATGAAAGTTGCAGCCGTCAAAAAACCAGGTGGACCTGGACAATTGGTGATCGAACAGCGCCCCGACCCAAGCCCCGGCCCTGGAGAGGTTCTGGTCCGCATTCATGCCTCGTCGCTGAATTATCACGATTTCGTTGTGGTTATGGGCGGTATCCCAACCGAAGATGGCCGCATTCCCATGTCGGACGGCGCTGGCGAAGTCGTCGCCGTGGGCGAGGATGTCAGCAAGTTCAAACCGGGTGATCAAGTGCTCAGCCTGTTCTTCCCCGACTGGCAAAAGGGCGCGATTGACGCGCTCGGCTTTGGCGGAGTGCCGGGCGATGGCGCCGACGGTTTTGCCGCGGAATTGGTCGCCATGCCCGAAACCGCGTTTACCCGAATGCCAGAAGGTTATTCTTATACCGAGGCCGCAACATTACCTTGCGCCGCTTTAACCGCTTGGCGCGGCATGTTTGTCGAAGGCAGCGTGAAACCAGGCAATTGGGTTCTGACGCAAGGCACTGGCGGCGTGTCCGTATTTGCCCTTCAATTTGCCAAAGCGGCCGGCGCGCGGATGATATCCACTTCATCATCCGATGCCAAATTAGAGCGTATGAAAGCGCTCGGCGCCGAC
This sequence comes from Pseudomonadota bacterium, assembly GCA_039822145.1. Classification (GTDB taxonomy): domain Bacteria; phylum Pseudomonadota; class Alphaproteobacteria; order Caulobacterales; family Hyphomonadaceae; genus Henriciella. The sequence continues at coordinate 146,038 of JBCBMU010000011.1, forward strand.
CATGTGATTAACTACAAAGATACCCCTGATTGGGGCCGCAAAGCGCTTGAATTGACCGGCGGTCGCGGCGTTGACGAAGTCGTAGAGATTGGCGGCCCTGGCACTATGGCGCAGTCTATACATGCCTGCCGCGTCGGCGGACATATCTCTCTGATCGGAGTGCTCACTGGCGTCTCTGGCGAAGTGCCGACCGCGGCCTTCTTCTCCAAGAACCTGACCATGTCGGGCATCACTGTGGGGTCTGCTGAACACCAAGAAGACATGATCGCGGCGATTGAAGCGAATGGGATTAAACCGGTCTTGGACAAAGACTTCCCACTCGATCAAATTGCTGACGCGTTTGCGCATCAGGCGAGCCAACAGCATTTCGGCAAGATCACGCTGTCGCTTTAGGGGGATTAATCAGCCGCTTTTTCGGCTAAGAAGCCGCCGGATTGGCGCGCCCAGAGATCAGCGTAGAGTCCGCCGCGTTCAAGCAGCTCGGCATGCGTGCCCATTTCGGTGATCTTGCCCTGATCGAGCACGACCAAGCGATCCAGCGCGGCAATTGTCGAAAGCCGATGGGCGATGGCGATGACGGTTTTGCCTTCCATCAGGCGAAACAGGTTCTGTTGGATTGCGGCTTCGACTTCGGAGTCGAGCGCCGACGTGGCCTCATCGAGCACCAGGATTGGCGCGTCTTTCAAGAAGATGCGGGCAATCGCGATGCGTTGGCGTTGCCCGCCCGAGAGTTTTACGCCGCGCTCTCCGACTTGCGCGTCCAAACCACGGCGACCATCGGCATCGACGAGCGTTTTGATGAAGTCATCAGCATCTGCGCGCTCAATCGCGGCCCAGACCTCCTTGTCAGAGGCGCCCGGCGCGCCGTAGAGAATGTTCTCGCGAATAGAGCGGTGCAATAGCGACGTGTCTTGGGTCACCATACCAATTTGGCGCCTGAGAGATTCCTGCGTGACCGTTCGTACTGATTGTCCATCAATCGTCACGTCGCCTTTTTCGACGTCGTAAAAGCGCAACAGCAAATTCACCAGCGTCGACTTGCCGGCCCCCGAACGCCCGACAAGACCAATTTTCTCCCCGCTCTGAATGGCGAGGTTTAGCCCTTCGATAACACCGCTTTGCTGGCCATAATGGAAGCTCACCTGATCAAAAGTGACGGCGCTTTCAGTGACGTTCAGTTCGGCCGCATTTTCGGCATCCTCGACGTCGCGATGTTTCGACATCATCGACATGCCGTCATAGACAACGCCAATATTCTCAAACAGGGCAGAGACTTCCCACATCACCCATTGCGACATGCCGACAATGCGCAGCGACAGACCCAGGCCAACGGCAATCGCGCCAACGCTCACCGCGCCGTCCGCCCAAAACACGATCCCAAGGGTACCGATGGAGAGCACGCAAATGGCATTGTTCAAGTGCACCAAAGTATCGAATGACGTGATCAATCGGAACTGGGGGTAAACGGTGTCGAGAAACCCGCGCATGCTGGCTTTTGCATAGGCGCGCTCGCTGCCCGCATGGGCGAAGAGTTTGACCGTTGAGATATTGGTATAGCTGTCAACAATCCGTCCGGTCATGGCCGAGCGCGCATCGGCTTGGGCTTCAGAGATTTTTGTCAGCCGCGGTACAAAGTAAATGATCAAACCGATATAGACCAGCAACCAAACCGCGAGCGGCGCCGCCAAGCGATAATCAGCGCTGCCGACAAGAATGATCATGGTGATAAAAAAGACGCTGATATAGACCAGAACATCTAAGAGTTTGATCATCACTTCGCGCACAGCGATGGCGGTTTGCATGACTTTCGCGCCGACTCGGCCGGCATATTCGTCGGCATAGAATCCAACCGATTGTCCGAGCAAATAAGAGTGCATGCGCCACCGCGCGCTCATCGTCAGGTTGCCATACATGACTTGGTGGACCACCAGGCCCCATAATAAATGGCCAAGTGGCATGCCGAGCACGACAACCAAGACCATTAGGGCGAGCCAGAGGCCGTAATCGGCCAAGAATGTCTCCGGGTTGCCAACGGTGAGCCAGTCGACAATCTGGCCTAGAAACCCAAACATCAGGACTTCACTCATGCCCAGCAATGCCGAGAGGAAGGCCATGGTGATCAACCAAGGCTTGGCGTCATCAACATAATGCGAAATAAATGCCCAGAGCTGCGCCGGCGGCATCTCTGTTCGCGATTCCGGAAATGGATCGAGGCGTCTTTCGAAAAATTTGAACATTGAGCGCCTATGACATGTCGGGGTCATCGGCTCAATTCGCCAGCCGGGCGACGATCGGGATTACGATGAGCGGTGGTTTAGAAGTCACAGCATTTACGCGTGTCCTCGTTTGTCTGTCGAAGCTAGGGTTGTGGAATCTTGGCGCTGGTCCGGGCGCGGTTATGTTTCGCATGGAATTTTAGAGGTTTTGGGACAGGTCAGGATGCATCGCGATACGAGCATTTCGCAGGCGCTCAATACGCTCCGCACCTCTTGGGGAGCTTTTGGCAGCCGCGGCAGATCAAAAAAAAGTGACTCCGGCACGCTAGCCGCGCGTTTTATTTGCGCCTACACAATTGATGCTGATTGGGGAGTGCCGCAGTCTAAGCCTGTTTTGCCTCACACCAGCGCTCGAAAACCATGAGTCGACGTAGACGAAATGATATCTAGAAACTCAGCCGCCCTGATCCAAGATAATCCGCCCGTCTGCATTGATGCATCGGCATTGCCAAGCACTGACGACGCAGAGGGTTTGATAGCGGTTGGCGCGGGGCGATTGCGGCTTCGCGTGATGATCCATCGTGCGGATATTTCTGATCTACGACCACTCGTCATTCTCAATTCTGTCGACTTTCCGATGCCGCCCTCAGAGGCGTTTTGCGAAAAAATGTGGGCGGCCGGCTTCCAGGTGATTTTCATCGAACGACCAGGGTTCGGAACATCGCCGGCATTGCCAAAAGCGGTCTTGCAAGATGCGCAGATCGACAATGGCGCCGCCGTCGCCACCGAAGCATCACTGATCTATATGTTGCTCTCGCAAATGGAGCTGAAAGACATTGTCCTTCTCGGCATGGGCAGCGCCAACCCGGTCTGTTATCGCTTGGCGCGCATGCATTCAGAGATTGAGCTCTCAATCTTCTCAAACGCGATGTTCAATCAAGATATTTGGGGCGTGTTTCGTCCTAAATGGTTTCAAGCCATGTTGCGCCAAACGGTTGGCTCAAAGCCGGGCCTGCATTTTGCAACTTATGGTGTGAAATACCAATTGCGCCGGGCGCCTATGACCTTTTACAGGCAGCTATTACAAAAGAGCCCGGGCGATATCCGCTATTTTGAAGCGAATAAAACGGCCTTTTTGGAGGCCAGTCGCTTGATCCGAAGAATAGAAGCCTCGACATTCAATTATGATCTCAAAATGTCGCTGAGCCGCGATGACAGCCTGAAGACCGGTTTTTTCGAGGGCGTGAATGGTGTGGTCTTTTCAGGGCAAGAGACCACGGACTTGTGGAAGAGCCAGATGGAAGCCGAGGCAGGCCGTTTAAACCTGCCTACAGTTTACGCCCCGCATGGTGATCTTTTTGCGCCTTATGCGTCCCCTGAGTTTTTGATCAGGACCATTGGTGAGCGCACGAAAGTTCGAAAAAAGGCGCCGCTCCCATTTGGCTGAGCGCGTTTGAGGCGAGACTTTGGTCTGCGTCAACTGAGCTTAAACCGCGCGAAACGACTTGCATCCGAGTGGCTCCTTAAATACATCGACGCTAAATCCGCGAAAACGGGGTGGATTGCGCCTCATTTTCTAATCGTCCGCAACTCTTAAATGCCGAGATGAATATGAGCTTGTACACCGAATATTTGCAACAAATTGAAGCCCGTAAACAGGATGGCTTGCACCCAAAACCGATTGAGGATGCGCCGCTGGTTGAGGCGCTGATTGCCCAAATCAAAGACCTAAACAACCCGCACCGGGCGCAGTCTCTGGACTTCTTCATTTACAACACGCTTCCAGGCACAACCAGCGCAGCGAGCTCTAAGGCTCGGTTTTTGAAGGAAATTATTCTAGGCGCAGAGACGGTGACTGAAATCACTCCAACCTTCGCATTTGAGCTTCTGTCTCACATGAAAGGCGGACCTTCGGTCGAAGTCTTGCTCGACTTAGCGCTCGGCGATGATGCGGACATCGCCAAAAGCGCGGCGGACGTGCTGAAAACCCAAGTCTTCTTATACGAAGCCGATACAGATCGACTCGAAGCCGCGCACAAAAGCGGACATGCGATCGCGACTGACATTTTGAAGAGCTATGCCAATGCAGAATTCTTCACAAAGCTTCCTGACATTGAAGAAGAAATCAAAGTCGTGACTTTCGTTGTTGCGATTGGCGACGTTTCCACGGATTTGCTGTCGCCCGGGAAAGATGCACACTCACGCTCTGACCGTGAGTTGCATGGCAAATGCTTGTTTGAGCATGATCAAGAAAAGCAAGCCGCATTGAAAGCCTTGCAGGCGCAGCACCCAGATAAGCGCGTCATGTTGGTCGCCGAAAAAGGCACTATGGGCGTCGGCTCTTCGCGGATGTCTGGCGTCAACAATGTCGCCCTTTGGACTGGCGTTCAGGCGAGCCCTTATGTGCCCTTCATCAATATCGCGCCGGTCGTCGGTGGCACCAATGGCATCTCGCCCATTTTCTACACCACAGTCGGTGTCACCGGCGGCATCGGTGTCGATCTTCAGAACTGGGCGCGGAAACTCAATCACAATGGCGCGCCGGTTATCGACGAAGATGGCGAAGCAGTGCTGGAGCAGCTCTACTCGATCGATACCGGCACGGTTCTGACGATCAACACCAAGAGAAAAAAACTCTACAATGAAGCGGGTGAAGAGCTCGTCGACATTGCCAATGCGCTGACCCCGCAAAAAGTCGAGTTCATGAAAGCCGGCGGGTCGTATGCCGTGGTCTTCGGTAAAAAGCTGCAAACTATGGCGGCTGGGATCCTCGGCATCGAAGCCCCGAGCGTTTATGCTACTTCAAAAGAAATCTCGCACGCGGAACAAGGCCTGACGGCGGTTGAGAAAATCTTCAATCGCAACGCCGTCGGCGTCGCCCCGGGCAAAACCTTGCACGCTGGATCTGATGTCCGGGTCAAAGTCAACATTGTGGGCTCGCAAGACACCACCGGTCTGATGACGTCACAAGAATTGGAAATGATGGCGGCGACGATCATCTCGCCAACTGTTGACGGGTCTTATCAGTCAGGCTGTCACACCGCCTCGGTTTGGGATCTGAAAGCCCAGCGCAACACGCCAAAGCTGATGAGTTTTATGAATAAGTTTGGGCTCATCACTGGCCGCGATCCGAAGGGTGAATATCACCCAATGACGGACGTGATCCACAAAGTCCTCAATGATATTACAGTCGATGATTGGGACGTCATCATTGGCGGCGACTCGCACACGCGTATGTCAAAAGGCGTCGCGTTTGGGGCGGATTCCGGCACTGTTGCGCTGGCGCTTGCAACCGGCGAAGCGACCATGCCAATTCCGCAATCTGTCAAAGTGACCTTCAAAGGCACGTTGAAAGACCACATGGACTTCCGCGATGTCGTGCACGCCACACAGGCGCAAATGCTCGACGCGTTTGACGGCGAGAATGTCTTCCAAGGGCGCATCATTGAAGTGCACATTGGGACGTTGCTCGCCGACCAGGCCTTCACGTTCACGGACTGGACCGCGGAGATGAAAGCCAAAGCGTCAATCTGTATCTCTGAGCCAGAAACGCTGATCCAATCTCTGGAAATCGCGAAAAGCCGGATTGGCATCATGATCGAAAAAGGCATGGACAATCAGAAGGGCGTCCTGAAAGGCCTCATCGCCAAAGCTGATACGCGCATCGCCGAGATCCGTTCGGGCGAGCGCCCACCGCTCATGCCGGACGCCAATGCCGAATATGCGGCTGAGTTCGAAGTCGATCTCGACCAGATCATCGAGCCAATGATTGCCGATCCTGACGTCAACAATGACGATGTATCCAAGCGCTACACGCATGACACGATCCGTCCAATCTCACATTATGAGGGCACCAAAGACGTGGATCTCGGCTTTGTCGGGTCGTGCATGGTGCACAAAGGCGATATGAAAATCATCTCGCAAATGCTGCGCAATATCGAAGCGCAACAGGGCACAGTTGAGTTCAAAGCGCCATTGGTCGTCGCGCCGCCAACTTACAACATTGTCGACGAGCTCAAAGAAGAAGGTGATTGGGACGTCCTGCGGAAATATTCCGGTTTCGAGTTTGACGATGACGCGCCCAAGAACAATGCGCGGACCGAATATGAGAACATGATGTATCTTGAGCGTCCGGGTTGTAATCTCTGCATGGGCAACCAAGAAAAAGCTGAAAATGGCGACACCGTCATGGCCACTTCGACCCGCTTGTTCCAAGGCCGTGTCGTCGCCGACAGTGACGAGAAGAAAGGCGAATCCTTGCTGGCTTCGACGCCGGTCGTTGTGCTGTCGACAATTTTGGGCCGGACGCCGAGCATTGAGGAATACATTGCGGCGGTTGAAGGTATCAACCTGACCAAATACGCCCCGCCGCGCCTCTAAGCGCGTACACACACGGTAAGACCAATCATCGGCCGCGGACTCTGCTAAGAGGTCGCGGCCCTTTTGGGTTTGGTCAGCGCCGACCCAATTGCGCAAGTGTTTATGCACGAAAAGGCAAGGCCTTCGAAATAGATGAGGGTGGGAAAGGCGTTTATGGTACTGATCAGATTTGGGGCACGCGGCATGGAGTAGAAACGCATGGCTGAGCCCCCGAATGAAGACGAGCCAAATGCCGAGAATATGACCCCTGAGCGCAAACGCGGGCGCCCCCGACAGGATCAAAAACGAGATCTCCAACATGCGCTTTTAACCGCTGCAATCGACCTCTTCGCGCATGGCGGGTTTGACGGCGTTTCGCTGAAGCAAATCGCGGCCCAATGCCGCGCGGATATTGGCCTAATCCGATACTATTTCGGCACCAAGGCGGAGCTTTGGGAAACCGCAATGACGCATCTCGCAAATGTCTATGTCGAAGAGCTTCTCGCCGCCAATACATATACGGGCGGCTCAAAGACGGACGCCCTCAAAGCTCTGATACGGGCGAACCTCATTGCCGCATCCAAATGGCCGCAAGTTAGCCGGATCATTGTCTTTGATGGCAATAAGTCGGACGCTCGCGGCGCGTTTATTCAATCTCGCTTTGTCGCGCCGTTTCATTTTCTTATCTCCGATTTTATAGAGGGGGCGAAAGAAGAGGGACGTGTGCCAAACGTCTCGACCCGGACTATCTTTTTTATGATCGCGCATGGCGGCGCTTTCCCAATGGCCTTGCCGGCCCTCGCCAACTCTATTCCTGGCGAGGATATAGGGTCAGAGCAGGGGTTAGAAGCCCATATAGACGCCATTTTGGCATTGCTCATTCGCGATTGAGCAACCACCAAATCGAGTGCATCGAGACACTGCTCTAAGCGGTTTGGCTTGGGGCACTGCGCATGGTCTGAAACCAGACCACGAGGTTTGCCGCCGCGAGTGCGAGCATCGCTGCGACGAAGCTAAATCCGATGGCGCCGTCCGCTAGTCCGATCGGCGAGAAGATGACATAAAGCCCAACCACTGCGGACATCAAAGTGAAGGCGACTGGCCGCGCAAACCGCCAGGGTGTTAGGTCCACCTTCGCGGTATTCGGCGCCGTCCATGCGGTCTCACGTGGGGCGATATAACCGGCGAGCAACATGATCGCGACTTCAATCGCGAATAAGATCGCATAAAGGTGGAGGAAGTGCAGCGTGACCACATCTGCGAAGGCGAATTTGAGCAAGCCATAGGCAATGACATGAAAACCAATTACGATCTTGGCGCCAATGGCTGGGGTGCGCCGCGCGAACAGGCCGACAATCACAATGGCGACGATTGGGATATTGTAGAAGCCGGTAAAGATGCGGATGATCTGCCATATGCCTTCTGGCGCGAACCATAACATTGGCGCCACGCAGAACGAGAATAAAGCAATCACTACGCTGGCCACCATGGCAATGCGCACCGCTTGGCGATCACTTAACGGCGTTCGACGCGTCGGCGCATAAATATCGAGCGTGAACATGGTCGCGGCGCTGTTGAGAAGCGAGTTGAACGAGGAGAAGACGGCGCCAAACAAGACCGCTAGAAAGAACCCCATCATCCATATTGGGAACACGTCGCGGATGAGCGCGGGATAGGCTTCGTCAATACTGGTCAGGCCCGGGCCGTACATGTGAAATGCGATAATCCCTGGGATCATCATGAAGAGTGGGACCAGAATTTTGAAAAAACCGGACAGCAAGACACCCTTTTGCCCTTCGGCCAAATTCCGGGCTGCAAGGGTGCGCTGAATGACATATTGATTGGTGCACCAATAGAATAGGTTGGCGAAAATCATACCTGTGAAAATCGTCCCGAATGGGATCGGATCGTCTGGACCGCCAATCGCGTTGAGCTTCTCCGGGTGGGTCTGAATGACGGTCGAGAGACCGGCAAAGAAGTCTCCGCCGCCGAGCGCGATCATGCCCAGCACCGGGGCCGCAATGCCGACAATGAGGAGCCCGATGCCGTTCAACGTATCCGAGACGGCGACCGCCTTGAGCCCGCCAAACACGGCGTAAATCGCGCCGACAATTCCAATGATCAGGACCGTGATCACCAGCGCTTCAAATTGCGAGACGCTAAACAGCTCTGGAATGTCGAACAGCCGGATGACCGCAATCGAGCCAGAATAGAGCACTGACGGAATGGTCACCAAGCCATAGCCCAGCATGAACAGGACAACCGAAAGCCGTTGCACGTCCTTATCGAACCGGCTGCTCAGAAATTCCGGCAGCGTGGTGAAAGCGCTGGTCAAATAGCGCGGCAAAAAGATCAGCGCCATGGCGATCGTGGCCACGGCAGCGGTGACTTCCCAAGCCATGCTCGACATGTTGAAGCCATAGGCCGAGCCGTTCAGCCCGATCAATTGCTCAGCCGAGAGATTGGTCAGGAGGAGTGAGCCGGCGATGAAAATACCGCCGAGGTTTCGTCCGGCGAGAAAGTATCCATCTTTCGTGTCAGTCTCGCCTTTGGTTTGGCGATAGGACCACCACGCGACCATCGCCATAAAGGCGACGCAGCTGGCAAGCGTCAGCAAGATTTGGAAACGGGTCACTCTAACGGTCTTCCAAGGCTGGTGTGATTCTTCTTCGCCAGATCAACGGCGCACCCTTTGCGCGCTAAGCGACCTCTTGCCCGCGCGCGGCGGTGTAGATCTCAAACCAGGTTTGACGATCAATGTCGACTTTCATCGCATCCGAAATTTGGCCGATACGCTGCAAATTATTGGTGCCCATGACCGGAATAATGCCCGCTGGATGGGCGAGCAGCCAAGCCACGGCGACAGCGCCCATATCGACATTTTGCTCAGCCGCGATGGTCGACAGCACGGTCTTCAGCGCAGGATGCGTGTCGCCAAAGAGTGCGCCTCCGCCGAGCGGAGACCAGGCCATTGGCGCGACGCCGCGCTCTTGCAAATCCGCCAAGTCGCCATTGGTGAACGCATCATGCGCGATCACGCTCATCTCGATTTGATTGGTTGCCAGCGGCGTGCTCATTGCCGATTGAAGCAGGCTCCAATCCCAGGGTTTGAAGTTCGAAACGCCGACGGCTTTGACTTTGCCGCTTTTCACCAGCTCATCGAGCGCGGCGCCGGTTTCGGTGGCATCCATGAGCGGGTCTGGGCGATGCAGCAACAGCAGGTCGATATGATCGATATTCATCAGGGCCAGCGACTGCTCAACTGAGGCCTCGATATGGGCGCGGCTGGTATCGTAATATTTGACCCGGGCCGAGGCATATCGGCCGATCGGTGCAATGATATCGCATTTGGTGACAATCTCGATTTGGTCACGCAGTTGCGGGGCGGCCTTTATGCACGCTCCTAAAACAGCTTCCGCGCCATAATCGCCATAGATGTCGGCTTGGTCCATTGTCGTGATGCCTTGGGCGAGGCACGCTTCAATTTTCGCTTGAACCTGCGCCGGCGCTGTATCGCCGCCATCGCTTATACGCCACATGCCATAGACGAGCCGAGACAAGCTCACACTTGCCGTCAAATCAACGCGTTGCATCACACTCGCTCTCCACTGCCTAAGGGCGTATTAGGCACATCCGCTGGCACCCGGCCATAAACTTCCGGCAGCGAACACGTGTTCATTTCAGGCAGAACGCGTGCGCCGAAGGATTGGCACTCGTCAATATGCGGGTATCCCGAGAGAATAAAGGCGCGCATGCCCATTTTTTTGTAGGATTCGAGCTCGCTAAGCACTTGGTCAGTCGAGCCGACGAGCGCGGCGCCGCAGCCAGATCGCGCTCTCCCAATGCCTGTCCAAAGGTGCGGCTCAACATAGCCAAACTGATCGGATAATTCGCGGGCGCGGGCTTGGTGTGCGACGCCGAGGCTGATGCTGTCATGGGCACGATCTCGGATCAGCTGTCCATATTCATCGTCCAGTTTAGAGACCAAGTGCTCGGCATATTCGCGCGCCTCGGTCTCGGTATCGCGGACAATCACATGCACGCGCAGCCCATAATCGATGACGCGATCATATTGCGCCGCAACAGCGTGCACAGCTTTCATACGCTCGGCCAGCTGGTCTTTGGGTTCTGGCCACATCAAATAGACATCACAGTGACGTCCGCAAAGCTCCAGCGCCGGCGGCGAATAGCCGCCAAAATAAAGCAGCGGCCCACCCGTTTGATAAGGCTTTGCCGGGGCCGTCGTCAGGCCACTGAAATTGTAGATTTCGCCAGCATAATTGAACTCATCTTGCGTCCAGGCTTGTTTGAGAATTTCCACAACCTCGTGCGAGCGTTTGTAGCGATAGGCGCTGTCGGCCACTTCACCTGGAAAGTCTGAGCTGATGACGTTCAGCGTGAGACGTCCTTGAAGCATATGATCAAGCGTCGCGATGGTTCGCGCCAGCATGATCGGCTGAATCTCTCCGCAACGTATGGCGGCCAGCATGTTGATCGATTTGGTCAGTGGGGCGCAGCCCGCCACGAAGGACAGAGTGTCTTGCCCAACTTGGTATGAGGAGGGACAGAGAATGTTGCGAAAGCCTTGCGCCTCGGCTTCTAAAAGGATGTCGCGGCAATGGCCCCAGCTCGACCGCAGGGCGCCGTCAGGCACGCCGAGAAACTCGTAATCATCTGAACAAAGCGCAGAAAACCAAGAGACTTCTACGGCATCAAGCGCTTCAGATTTAATTGGCACAACTGACATGTGCGTCTCCGTTTCGGTTTCTCCCGTCTGTCATTTCACAGCTTGCCAAAGGCGCCAAGAGGCCTGTATCAATATTGTATCAATTTAAGAGGCAGCCTCGTGAGCGCTGAACACCCAAAGGCATTGCCAAAGACGATCCAAGTCAGCGAAATGCTGATTAGAGAAATCGCGGCAGGTCTTTATCCAGATGGCTCAAGACTGCCGACGGAACGCCAAATGGCTCACAATCTCGGGGTCGCGGTGGGCACGTTGCGCCGCGCGCTCGCGATTTTAGAAGAGCGTGGCTTGCTGCATCGGGTGCAAGGGTCTGGTAATTATGTTCAAGCCAAAGCCGAAGTTCAATCCGTCTATGAATTCTTCCGGTTGGAGCTCTTGAATGGTAGCGGCCTACCCACAGCCGACGTGCTCGAGGTTCAGCGCTTGCCGAAGCCAGAGACCCTCCCGACCATCGGACCCGGGCCGTTGGCGCATCGGATTAGACGCCTTCGTTATTTGGACGAAACGCCGGTTGAGGTTGAGGAAATTTGGCTCGACGGCCGCTTTGTGGATTGTGTTAGACCGCAAGAGCTGCGCGATTCACTCTACTATTATTACAAAGAGCGACTCAAAACTGTGATTGGTTCGGTCACAGATTCCGTTGGCGTTTCAGTTGTGCCGGATTGGACACCTGATGGGTTTGGCCTCGCCGTCGGGGCGCCATGCGGTCTGGTTGAGCGCGTTAGCTATGATCTTTCTGGCGCCGCCGTCGAATATTCCCGAAACTGGTTCAATCACCAGGTGTGTCGCTACACCAATCGGCTCGGAAAGAGGCAGGCTTTATGACTGTGAAATATGGCCTGATTGGCTGCGGGATGATGGGGATGGAGCACCTCCGCAATATCGCTCTGCTTGAGGGCGCTGAACTGGTTGCCATCCTCGAACCGAACGCCGCGCAGCGCCAGCTTGGTTTGCAAAACGCGCCGCGGGCGAGGGCGGTTGAATCGGTCTCTGAGATGATCTCCGATGCGGCTATTGATGCAATTGTGATTGCCAGTCCGAACCATTTGCACGTGGCGCAATTGAAAGAGATTGCTGGTCAGGCGGCGCTCCCGATTCTTTGCGAAAAACCGCTTTTCACCGGCGCCGAAGATGAGGCCGAAATCACCCGGCTGCAGAAACACTATCCGGCGCCGATTTGGGTCGCGATGGAGTATCGCTACATGCCGCCCATTGCTGCCTTCATTGAGCGCGCCGACAATGTGACCGGCGGTATCAAGATGCTAACTTTGCAAGAGCACCGTTTTGCCTTCCTGCCAAAGATCGGGGATTGGAATCGGTTCAACGCGCAAACCGGCGGAACCTTGGTCGAAAAGTGCTGTCACTTCTTCGATTTGATGCGTTTAATCTTAAACAGCGAACCGATACGCGTGACGGCGTCGGCAACGCAATTCGTCAATCATTTAGACGAAACTTATGACGGCAAAGTCCCCGATATTTGGGATGGCGGCTATGTCATCTTTGATTTTGAGAACGGCGCCAAAGCGATGCTCGAATTGTCGATGTTCGCCGACGGCTCAAAATGGAATGAAGAAATCCACGCGATCGGGCCCAAGGGAAAAATTGCCTGTCGCATGCCGGGGCCACAGCGCTTTTGGCCGGCTGATTTGGGGCCGTCCCCACAGCCAGAGCTGAGCCTCTACCCGCGCGCGCCGAAACGGCCAGTGACGGAAATCATCGAACTAGATGACGCTCTGGTCGAGGCCGGTGACCACCATGGCGCAACCTTTTATCAGCATCAGAAATTCTTACGCATGATTCAAGCAGGCGGGCGTCCAGATGTGACGCTCGAAGATGGACGCCTCGCTGTTCAAATGGGTTTATATGCACAACAGGCTGCAGAGACATCGCGCGTCATTGAGTTCGGTGCAATCGACGCCTAACCCAGTCCGAACAGCGTAACAACTATCGCAGCTCTCACGAACGCTCTCAGCGCGGATAATCGGAGCCTTGCCTCTGGCACATAGTCTTGAATGTCTCATCGCTTCTGCAATAGACTCACGGCAAAGCATAAAAATAACCCAGAACGGGAGTAGAGAGAGTGCGCCTGCCAATTATTGTGAGCATGGGCGGCGTCAATGCCGCAGGTCGGACATCCGGGTTCCAAAACTATCGTCGAATAATCCTCGACGCGCTGCCCGAAGATGAGCAGCAACAGACGATTGTGACGCTCGCGACGATGATGGGCCTGGTCCAGACCAAGGACGGCGAGACCTTCACAGGCAAGACCGACGAAACACTCACCGCGGCGCAGGCCTATGCGCAGTTCAAAGATGAGGTATTAGACGGAACGCTGGTGCGCCGGATAGAGAAATCGCATTTTGATGTTGATGCCCTCTATTGGCAATCCTCGGCGACGCTGGCGGATGACGCCGCGAATGAAAGCGGACCCAGCACGTTCACACTCAAACACGATCAATTGCCGACGCCGTTGCCGGAGTCTTGGACCGTGACTCCTTTCGATGACAGCTATGTTTCTGTCACCGCCGCGGGCGGCGTTGACGTTAAGCTCGCCAATACACGCGAATTTCCAGTCAAAGCTGCCGGTCAGCTGCCGCGAGGGTTTGAGATTGCGCCTTTGTACAATTCGCGATTCCAACCTCGAGGCCTGCAAATGGCTTTGTTCGGTGCCACCGATGCCCTGCGGGCGATGGGCATCGCGTGGGACAAGGTGCTGGAGCATATCAGCCCGGATCAAGTCGGCGTCTATTCCAGCAGTGGCTTTGGTCAAATGGATAAAGAAGGCTATGGCGGCATGCATCAATCGCGCCTCAAAGGCGAGCGAGTGAGCACGAAAGCCCTGGCCATGGGCATCAACTCGATGCCGACGGATTTCATCAACGCCTATGTGCTCGCCAATCTCGGCATCGCCAGCAGTGCCGTCGCGGCGTGTGCAACTTTCCTGTCTAATTTGCGCCATGCGGTCTCAGACATTCAGTCCGGCAAAGTCAGAGTGGCTATGGTCGGCAATAGCGAAGCCCCGGTCGGCCCAGAAATCATGGATGGCTTCGGCACCATGGGGGCGCTGGCCAGCGACGACAATATGATCAAAACCTATGGCAATGAGACCATAGACTATCGGCGCGCCAGCCGCCCTTTTGGCAAGAATTGTGGCTTCACCATTGGCGAGTCGAGCCAATATTTCATTCTCATGGATGATGCGCTTGTGGTTGAGTTAGGGGCCCCCTGTCTCGGCGCGGTCGCGGATGTTTTTGTCGACGCGGACGGCACGAAGAAATCGATCACGGCGCCAGGGCCAGGCAATCATGTGAGCATGTCGAAAGCTGTCGCCACGGCTGTTGCGGTTGCGGGCAAAGCGCGGGTCCAGGCGGAGAGTTTTGTTATGGCGCACGGGTCAAGCACGCCGCAAAACCGCGTCACGGAATCGCAAATCTTCGACCAAGTGGCGGCCGCTTTTGATATTCGGGACTGGCCCGTCGTCGCCGTCAAAGCCTATCTCGGTCACTCTATCGCCCCGGCCAGCGGCGATCAGCTCGCGACCGCATTGGGTGTTTTTAAATATGGAGTATTGCCGGGCATTCAGACAATTGATGAGGTCCCGGATGATGTTCACCAAGACCGACTGATCCTTGGCCGCGATCATCTCGCCCGCGCGCCGGAAGAGCTTTCCGTCGCAATCCTCAACTCGAAAGGGTTTGGCGGTAATAATGCCTCTGCTGTGGTGCTATCACCGCACCTTACCGAAGGCATGCTCGCAGCGCGGTATGGGGCGGCGGAAATGACGAATTACCAAACTCGGCGTGCGCCAGTTCTGGCGGCCTCCGAGGCTTATATCGAACAAGCTGATCGCGGCGCGTACGCGCCGATTTATCGATTTGGCGAGGCGCAAATTACGGAAGAGCATATCACCATCACGCCAACCGAAGTGAGCATTGACGGCCTCGCGAACACGATCAAATTGCCGACCATTAGTCCGTATACGGATATGATTGAGTAAACCGTACGCGGGTTGCTCCCGATCAAAGGTAACCCACGCGCCTGCGGCAGGACCGGATCAACGGAATCGGCAACAAAAGAGCGAAGTGGTGGTTCGGGGGAGACTTGAACTCCCGACCTCACGATTATGAGAAACGCGGTCAAAGGTTTTTGAGATTCTTCGGTTCCCCAGTAAAATCGACATAATATTCTGTTTTATTTGTGTTTATGATATCATGATTTTTTCTTTTTCATGGATTGAGATGGATGGAGATGGATCAAAATGGACTTGACTTGTGGGCACTGTGTGGGCACAGAGGGTGCTAGTGAGGTCTGAGGTAGGCTTCCACGAGACCCCTAACCACCCGTTGCAAGAGCCCCTTGATGACCACCGACAAGCCGAAACTGACACAAGGCTTCTGCAACCAAGTGCAGGGCGTAGGCGGTAAAGTTCGCTACCCTGACCATGAGGTGAAGGGGCTTGAGCTCAGAGTGACGGCGGCGGGTGCTAAAGCGTTCGTCGTGAGGTATCGCAAGCCGAACCGGAAACAGACTGAAATGACCCTTGGAAAGGTCGGTGTCATGACCCTTGCAGAGGCCCGCCAGAGAGCCCGTGAGGCGCTTGTGGAGGTCGCTGGCGGCAGTGACCCTGCAGAGAGTAAGAAGACCGCTCAGCGAGTCGCTATGGAGCTTACAGAGGGTACTGTCGCTAAGGTGGCGGAGAAGTGGACTACCTCTACGAAGTACCTCGATCTTCGAGAGAATACGCGGCGGGGATATCAGGTCCACCTAGATAAGAGGATTATCCCAAAGCTCGGCCACGTGCCTATCAAAGAGATCACGCGGGCGGACGTGTCAAAGTTCTTGGATGTGTTGGCGAAAGAGCAGGGGAATGCGGTCTCGAACGGAACCCGGACCGCGTTGAGCGCTTTGTTCACGTTCGCTCTGGAAAGAGACCTGGCGCAGGGCAATCCAGTTAGAGATGTCACACCGATGCAGCGCAATAAAATCAAAGACCGCGTGCTGTCGGCAGAAGAATTGAAAGCGCTATGGGCGCGCACCGATGATGTGATCGAGAGGGAATTGACCGGGGTAAACATGACCCTCGCATTGGCATTTGCAGTTCGCCTCCTGATGTTGATCCCTGCACGTGTGTCTGAGGTTATCGGCATGCGGTGGGATGAGATTGATTTTGATGAGGCACTGCTGACCGTCCCCTTAGACAGGATGAAAGGGAAGAAGTCCCATGAGGTTCCCCTTGCAGAGGCAGCTCTAAAGACCCTAGCAGATTGGCGGGAGGTTAAAGCATCGCAATCGGTTTGGGTTTTCCCGAAGAAGGACATGAGCGGGCCAATGAGCCGGGATGTTGTAGGGAAAGCCTGTAGGCGGTTTGCCGGGGAAATGGGCTGGAAGAACTTTGGGCCGCATGACCTGAGGCGGACCTTTGCGACAAATCTCGCAGGGAAAACCCCGACCGAGATCATTGAAAGGGTGTTGGGACACAATGTCGGCGGGGGAAAGGCTATCGTCTACTACGATCACCACACCTACAGGGAAGAGAAGAGGCGCGCTCTGGAGGCGTGGGAGGGGATACTGATGGAGATTGTCGGTGTGACCGATGCGTCTGAGGATAACATAGTCAAGTTATCTGATCGAGCGAATGGTGGCTAATCCTAAAACCGGACATTAGAAATCGACGTATAACCCCAACCCTAGGAAGGTTGGGCTTGTGGCGGACGCCCTGGAAGCAATTATTCTTGTGCGTTATACCCTTCGATACGAGCTCGCACATCGGTAGACCATGCCTGATAAGCCTTTTCGGTGAATGAGGCGAATTCTTCGTCAATAATTTCTGAGCCGTCCAGAATCTGGGAAATTCTTGGCTTCTCCAGCTTGGGAACTTCACCCAGAATCGTCTCGCAGTTTTCTTTCAGGTTTCTCGTTATCTCAAAAAATTCTTGCGTGCTAAAATTGAGGTTTAGCGTGTTCATACGACACGCACTTGGACTCTGGTTTGCGGGCACCGCATCAATTTGACCATCTTGCCATCTATTGATCTCGTAAATCTCGGTGTCAAACTTATTCAGGTATGGAATTTGCGCCCATGAGTCTTCGTTCGGCATAATCAAGACGAGCTGTTCATACTCGCAGTACATTCCGTTTTTGTAACACGATATTTCGACACGATTTATTGGATAGGCTATGCGTTCATCTAATATCTTCACTGTACCTTTTACCGACGCAAAACCGTTGAACTCGCCATGCGTGTAATCCGTAGGGAAATGGATTTTCCCTACCGACTGAAGCTCGGCTAAATAGTTTAACCGGTGGATTTGCCCGACGGTTAGGGTACCGGTTTGCGCTTCGCCATGATCTCTTTGAAACGATTTGATTGCTTCTGGTGTGTTCTCAACGCCAGGGTACATCAGCTTGTTCAATTGGATTCCGAAATATAGTTCAGCTCCCGCTCCAAGCCCAGTTTGCGCTGCCATTGTGTACATCATCGGGATCTCCGATCGACGCTCTTCGTCTGACAATGCTGCAATCTCTTCGGGCAGATAGTTTCGATATTTTTCGACGGCATCTTCATCAGCATTTGCAATACAGGCCAATAAAGTTGAAAACAAAATCAAAAGTAGAATGCGCATTGATTTCACCATTTCATTGAGCAGCGACAGCTTGATCGAGACTATTTGATGGATGCGTTGATGCAAGGCGAAATAGAGAAGACGGTTAAATGATGTATCCTTCATTCAGCAGGCACTACGCGATACCGACGTTAAAGTTCATGACGTCTGGCGTTTTCGATCCAATTCTCACGAGCGATACAAAACTGTTTATCGATCCCTTACTTTTGCAAAGCTCTGCTGCGCCAGAGATTAGTGATCAAGCATCAGATCTCTTTCAAGATCACTTTTCCAATGTATTCAAATTGATGGCAAAATCTTCGGCGGTCGATGATGTTGCGTGGATAGCCGCAAAGAAACTGCTTCAATACAAGGAAATCAAATTCACCTGTATCGGCTATGGTAGCAAGTCGATACGAGGATCTTCGCTCTCTGAAGAAAAGCAAGGGCGGATGCTGAGCATAGCGAAACAGATCGCGGAAATTGGAATGGCCGATCCCTACCTGCTTCCTTTGTTGAGCCTCATCGAAGATGGCATTGGACCCGATCAAATCAGCGACATGACGACCAACATAATCCACCCGGCAATTTGCCAGTATACTAAGCGGGTGTGTGACGATTTTGGAGTTCCAACTCAGGAGATCATGCTCAAAGGGAGAACTTATGAATTGCCGGTGAACCCGTTTGAGAACGATTTAGCACCCGTTTTGTTGCTTCCGATGGATATTTTGAAAGTGTTACCGGTTGTATCCGGGTGGGAAGACATAGGCGCAGTCTCTTCGCACAATCGTGCGCTTCGCGACCAACTCAATGAACGCCTAGGGTTTTTGTTTAAAGATGTCGCTTTGACTGAACGTCAGAAAGAGGAGGCTCGTCGCGCAATCCTTGGCGATAAAACCTTACTCGAACTTCTGAGCGCAACTCTGAAGGCGAGATCCAAGGATCCGTACGACTTCGGATCGGATGTGGAAGGGCACTTGATCTTTCAGAGACTGGTGAACGAGCTGCCTGACAAATATGAATTTAAGCATGAGTTCTCCGGCGATGAAGAACCGATCCAAGTTGTAAGCCGGATAGTTGAGCAATACCGTCATCTTATAGAGAAGCAGGACCTGTGGCAGGAGCTTTGGGCGAAGTCCAGATTCAAAAACGAGACTGCAATGCAGCGATTGTTTTTTGTCGTTGCGTCTTCGTATTGCGATGCAAACAACCTGGATGTCTCACCGGAGCCAGATTCTGGTTCCGGGCGCATCGACTTTAAGTTTAGTCGTGGGGCCGAGACCAAAATTATTGTCGAAATCAAAAAGGCGAACAACTCAAAGCTGCAACAGTCATTGGAATCCCAGCTCTGTAAGTATTGTGAGGGCGAGAAAGCTTCGCACGGTCTGTACGTTGTCTTAGACCCTGGATACGAGTCGACGACCTGGTACGAGAATCTGGAGAAACGTGCTCAAGAGTTGAAGGTCAAATACAGTATTGGCCTAACGATTGAACCGGTAGACGCCGCTCGGCGAACTTCCCCAAGTAAGGGGAACGAGCGAATTCCTTATCGATCGGGAACGTGAGGAATCCATTCGGCTTGGAAATGGCTTTCCTAAACGGTTTTTGCGATCGTGCGGTCACGACCTACACAGGGCTGTGCTCGTCTGCGTCTGCAAATTTGCTAACTACTGGTCTTGCTCGCATTTCAGAAATGGCGAGCGACCGTTCAGGAGCGAGCAAAAAACGCTGAGCTTAAGCTGCAATCGGAGCTAGAGCGGTCACGACCTCCGGTCCAGCGCATGGCTGGTGATGGACCATCTGTTCTTCCGAATAGCTTCGTATTGAGGAGCGGGCCAAGGGGCAGAATCAAAACTGATGTTCCTATCTCGTAATTTAAACAACTCCCTTGTTTCTACCTCGCTTTGTATATGATCCCACGGTCGGCTTTTTGCGCAAAAAGCTTCGGAAGTTGATCGTTACAATTATTTCGTTCGTTCACTTCATTCTCGCAAATCAAAATCGGATCCAATTTGAACTTGAAGTCGAGTTTTTCTAGAGTGTGAGGGTAGTCTTTCCCGGTCAACAGCGGGAATACTTCTCGAATTTCCTTCTCTTTAATAACCGCCTCTCCAGAACTGTAAATCAATGAACCCGCTGCGGCTAATGGGCAATTTAAAGTGACCTGCGGCTTACCTCCGAAAAGAGCCGCTAACGGCGATGGCGAAAAATCGACGAAGATTACCTTTTCTCCAATCTGCTCAAACGTCATATCAAGCGCGCCGTCCTCTTGCTCTGCAAATCGAATTGAAAACGGAATTGTTTGTTCATTGATGTCTGCACTGACATCTACAGATATGGATTCCTTCCAGTCAGTAGCGCAAAGAAGTCCAAGAGAGAGAGCCGGAGAAATGGCTGCGGACGCATAGTTATGTCGGTCATAATCGAGAGAGGCTTTTGCAGAACCTCCTCCATACAGGCTCAAGTTTATGTCCAGAGTTTTAAGGGTCTCGTCGAACGCGAAGTTGTTCAAGGATACGTCGAGATTAAAATCGGTTGAAGATTCTGTTTCAAGCGTGGCTACAGGATTAGCCCTGTAGAAACGCCCAATCTCTTGAACGCCGTCACAAACTCCTTTGCGCAAATTCGCGTCGATGTCACATACGGCTTTGTCGACGTTGCTTGCTATACTACAGAGCGCACCGGCGTGCAGCTTATCTGCTGCTCGAAAGGCATCGCATTGAAGGCTTGAGACAGGCTCAACGATTTTGATCGTCTCCTTACACAACCCATCGCAAAGTTTGGGAATCAAGATACCCAACAAACCAGTGCTCCAACCACATTGCACTTCACATGCTTTCTCGACTTGCTTGCTGACTTCCTGCTCACACCTATTCCCGCTACAGATATTTTGATAATCGCATCCGTCAAAATACTTGTAGCAATCCTTCTCTTTTATCTCGAATGTTAACTGCGATGAGCCTTTGGAAGAGCTAGCTGTCTTAATGTTCGCATTGATTGCACCCTGTGCAATTTGCAGGTTGAGCAACTGAGCCAAAGCTTTGTCAGACACGCCAAACCCCGTCGAAACTCGTCCACTATTGTAAAAACTGGTTTCACCAAATGAGTTGGCAATAATGGTGTCCAGGTCATTTTGATAGGCCGAAATACGACCACTTAGTTCACCTTTTGATTGCCTTATCAATTCAGCGTCTTCAGGGAACTCTAAGGTTGTTGGGGGCACAACTTCACCGGGCAAAAATTCTACACTGGCTGCGACAATCATCCCGGTTTTGTTGATAATCACCCCTGATCCGATGGTCTGCATCGAAGTCGTGAGTACTTTTGGTTGGAAGGTAATCTCACTATTATTCGACTCAGCAAGGTCGATTTCAAGAAAGCCTTCTTGATCGAATGAGACGAGTAAAGCTGACGATGGATCATCATTTACTGCTTCATCTAAAACAGCATTTATAATTGGCGTAAGGGAGAGAATTCCGTTGCCAACAGTCCTGATCATTGTGCGTGTGACTTTACCCTTTGGGCCGTCAATCTTTTTTATCGTGATACCGTCGGCGTATAGGTTCCAATGAAGACCATTGCCCGTTGCCGCAACAAATGAACTGATTTGTGCTTCCGCCTTAACATTGTAACCTTCTATCAAGGCCGTAATGTCTGCTATTAGTGTCAGGCTTTGATCGTTAAATTTAAATTCAAGGCCCTCAAAACCCAGAAAGTATTCCTCCCCAAGGCCGCTGTCATTCAATTTCTCTACAAGTAACGGCGTAAGTAGATCGAGGTGAGATTTTTCAACTGCAAATACAATATCAGCATCTTGAATGTTTTCTAGGTTTTCTTCTGAGAGTGTAATGGCCCGTTTTTCTTGCAGCACCCCTTGTGAGGCTTGGAGATACTCATTGGCCTTTCTTTCAAATTTACATCCCGTGACAATTATTGTCGCCAAAACTAGAAATAAGACTCGCACTATCTTCCTCCTCCAAGCTGACAGGGATTTTTCGCAAAACAGTACAGCAAAAACGTAAGTCTAGCAAAATAAAAAAAATCATTTATAACCTAGTCGAAGTATAGGTGGTAGATACGGAGTCGGCTCGATCGCTTGTCCTTCCTCCTTAGAACTTGATCGATCAGATCGCTACTCCGGTCGCTCAATCTTCGATCTCTTGCCCTTGCCGATGCCCTCGGTGGGGAGGGTTTTTTGATCGAGCCCTAACAGTGTTCCTACGTGGCCCTTCGAGCGGATCTCATACGTGACCCTTGCCGGGATCTTGAGGGGAAATCTGCGGGGTATTTGCAGGGGGAGAACGGGGACTGAGACAGGTCTCATATCCTGTTTGTCAAGCCCCTCGGAAGTTATGACTAGTATGGAGAGGAGCGTTTGCTGGCTAAAAATAATTTGGTCGGTGGGGGCGTTTTGGGGGGCGTCTTTGGATAGTTCCATATATGTGAATGATGTCACCCATAGTAGAAACGGCTTTATGTCCCTGATCTACAGCCAACATCTTCTTCTCCCTTGGGCGGGACTAACCGTCTATCCTGCTTGTCAATCCCCCCGAAAGTTATGTCACGTGTGGAGAGGAGCATTTGCTGGCTGAAAATAATTTGGTCGGAAGAGGCGCTGGCGCGTCCTAGGATGGCTCTAGATATGTGAATAACCCCCACCCTTAGGAGAGATTTGTTTGCCGGATAGGCGTGCTCCGGTCTCTCTCTCATGCCCAGTTTTCTCATGAATTTATCGACCCCTGGCCAGGTGCGGACGGACCGATTCAGGACCACTGAGGGAGTTATGATTACCGTGGAGAGTATCTGTTGTCTGAGTTATATACTCCATAGTAGAAACAAGTGTTTTGACTAACACCCACCATAGTAGAAACGGCACTTTCGACTAATGTCACCCGTGGTGTAGCCGGGACTCTGAACGTCACCTCGCACACCCCCTAAACATCCCCCTTCAGATGCGCCTTCCGGCACCGCACAAAGCATCGTGCAGGGATACGCTCAAGCAACCCACAATCAATTCCAACCAACCACCCCCTGAGAGGTTTTCTCTTTGGGGCTGCAAAGGATATTATCTTGAATACCACCCAAACGAACCGCTTGCGGGTTATCTCGCAGGCTGACCTATTAGAACTCAACGTCCCCCGACGAAGACCCTTGCTGGGGAGCTGGCTGACCGAACGCCACCCGAGCCTTATCTATGCCCAGACCGGGAGAGGTAAGAGCCTCTTTGTGATGTCGCTCGCGATTGCCCTCGCAGGCGGCGGCAAGGTGTATGGCTGGGAAGCTGAGGAGCCCCGGAAGGTGCTCTATGTCGATGCTGAGATGGACCTTGCGGATATTAAAGACCGCGACAGGTTCCTTGTGACGGCGATTGAAGGGGTTGATGAGGAAGCCTTAGGGCAGAACCTGACGATCCTTGCAAGGCACCATCAAGAGCCGACCGTTGAGTTCCCCGATATCTTTGATGAGGTTGGAGAGCGACGGTTGTTGAAGGTTGTTGAAGAGTGTCAACGCCGGTTTAAAAGTGCCCCACCTCGCCGATTGAAAAGGGACCCACCTAGGGTTTAGCAGGCTGGCCCGT
>JBCBMU010000012.1:0-132998 GCA_039822145.1 Pseudomonadota bacterium
TTTCGACGGTGACTGCGTAGTATGGCGCAATTTGACGCCGGGGAGCAGGAGCCATCCACTCCATCCGTTTTAGGGCGACTTAGGACGCACACTTCGTCTGCAAGAAATCTATCGCGATATCCCCCGGTTCCGCCGTCCCGGTAATTGCCAAGCCACGCCATTCGAGCGTGCTTCGATTACCATGTTGCGCCCTCGATAGGCTTCCATCTGTTTTCGCCAAGGCGCCAAGGCGAACTCCTTGGACTTTGAGATGATCGCGAAACGTCCCTGCCCAAGATAGATTGAACGCTCATAGACGCCTTCAAATGTTTCGCCCTCGCCAAGCGTGACCGGCTTGCGTCCGCTCTCCTTTGCAAGCCGGGCGCGAGCGCTCTGCAGTTCCGCCGCGTTCATCTGAGCCCGCGTGCGTTTGGTCAGTTTGGTTTGATAGGCGTCCAGCAATTGGCTTTTCCGCAGATGTTTGAGGCGGTCTTGTTTCGCGGTTTTCAATTTCGGGTGCGACGCTGACTCAGAGTTGATGCGATCAAGCCAAGTTTCGCCCTTAGCGGTGACTTGCTGATCCAATTTGAGCCATGAGCGCGTGGTAATGCTCACCCGCCCACGGGCTGCTTCATGTTTCTGCACGCGCGACAAGTAATCCTCATCCACCTTCCATCCACCATCACGTTGTCGCTCAACTATGCCTGCTCGTCTGAGCGCTTCGAGGCGGCGTTTATGGGCGAGGCGATAGGCGGCGCTTGATGATGGATCGCGGCGGGCATGCAACTCATCAGAATACACTCCGCCTGACTGCTCAGCGATTGAAGCAATGGTGCGATCTGATTGGCGCGGTTCTGCCGCGGATCGTTTCAGCTCAACAATCGCGCCGCGCGGCGGTAATGGCCCGTCTTTCAAAGCCCCGGCCTCGGCATGCCAGATGTCGCCTTCAAAATCGCGAACCAGCAGGAACCGCGTATCGCGCAGCTCATCGCTCGGACCATGACGATGAACAATGCCAATGAGCGGCGCGGCATTCGTGGGTCGCTCATCAATGAACCGGACACCTTCTGGCGCTTGTCCGGGTTCAAGCCCCGCAGCGATTGCTTTGATGATGTCCCCGCGCTTGCTCATGCTTTTTAGAGCGTCTTGCCAATCAGGTTGCATTCTCCAGACAGATTGCGACCTGGGTTCGGCGAGCTTCAAGTCTTCAAGATACTTAAGTCGGCGAATCTGCAGATCGCGTTTGAAGCGATCTTGAGTTGTCGATGCAGGCTCAATTGTGATCTCGCCATTCTTTTGAAGATCGTCCAATTGGCGATCAATACCTGTAAAACGATCTTGTTCGACCTCGCGGTTTTGCTGTTTCAAAATTTCCAAGTCTCGCCGCGGCCCCAACCACTCGGTCGCGAGCACCGAAGCGCGGTCCCTCATTCCACGTCCGATATAGTCTGGCGCGATGATAAGGTCTTTGCCGGTATTATCTTTACCCCGCACCACAATATGCGTGTGGCTGCGGCCGGTATTGTGATGATCAACCGCCACCCAATCGAGCCGCGTGCCAAGGTCGCGTTCCATGATCTCCATCAGTTCGCGCGTATACTTTTTTAGATCACTAATTTTGTCGGCGTCTTCTGGTGAGACTATGAAGCGGAATTGATGACGATCTTTCTGGCTGCGAGCCGTGAACGCATCTGCATCCACCTCCCTGCCTTCTCGCGTGTATAATTCACCGTCGCTCCCATCCCGTTCAACTCCATCGCGTTGCAAGTATTTCAGATGTTTTGAAAACACCCCTGCCCCAACGATCTTTCCAGGTTTGGAGATGTGCGTCTTGATAATGACCCTGCGCTGCCGCATCGAGGCATATCTGCGCGCTGCGTAATTCGCCTGCATGGCTGAAGCGCCGCCGCGCCCTAATCGTTTTCCTGTAAAAGATGATCGCTTGCCTGAACGCGATAATTGCTTTGCCGTGGTCGTGACACGCTTTCTAAGCCGCGCGCCGCCTGCAGCGCCTCGATCACGGATTTTCCCTAGCCGCGGGGTGAAAGCATCTTCTTTTGTCATGTCCCGAATCCTGACCAATTACTCCAAAATGAGCCGCGTGAATTTGTGCACCGCAAATCGCGGCAACAGGCACCAAAAAAGAGATGTGCAGACAATGACTTATGGACCTCCTGGTGCATAAGCTTTTATCTTGCCCGTTCGGATTCGCTGGTCATTTTCCTGATTATGCTTGAGTGCGCGCTCACGGAGCTATCGCCCCTTAAAAGAGGTCAACCTTGTGGGCCGTGCCCACAAGGTCGCCAATCTCGGTTGGCCCGAAATAACGCCCATCGAGACTATCTGGATGCGAATTCAGCAAAAACACTTGATGTTCTTCAAGTTCGATACATCCCGTCCAATTTGGCAATGTGCGGCCTTTGCCATCTACCTCATGGGCAAAAGTAACCGACTCTCGGTTGATGAGTATCGTAGCTTCATGGCGACATATTTCATCACCAGACACTCCCGAAACACGCTTGATCAGTGGCCAATCCATGCCCGTAAATTCATGAGATGTAGCCCATTGACTTACGTCGCTTTTGGCTGAAACGATGGCCCAATCTCCGATTGCATATGGACGATTGTTCACCCAATAGAGCCCAAGAGGCGCACTCGCACTCCGGTTCCAAATGAGCTTTTCTTGCGGTTTCCAAATCAAAGAAATCACGCTCAAAACCACTATAAAGACCGTGAAAATGACTACGAACGACCGCATCTTAGTCGTCCAATTTGTTCGATGTGGACGACCATCGCTGACCGTTTCGCCAGGCAATTAAATCTGTTTTCGCATAAGTAATGCGCCAACCCATTTTGTAAAAGATTGGACCGCCGCCTTGGCTTCGATAGTGAGATAGTGTGCTACACGATAAGCCTAGAAACTCTGCCGCCTCTTTGGTCGTCAGCCATACTTCTTGAACATCGTTTCGTGGTTTTGATTTTCGTCTCGGCATTGCTGCCCCCATCAGTTGTTGAGACTGAAGCGTGCCAAGCTAAAGTCTTAATTTGTAGAGGAAAAAATGAGTTGTTCGTTTTTCCGCGTCTCGATTAACCATTCCAAACCACACGAAAAACCGCACTGGATTTTACCAGTGCGGCTCAAAGTTAACCTTGAGTTTTTATTTAGTCACGCTGGTTCCAGAGGGTCACGTGTCGACCCTTTTTTCCTTTGACCGGAGCCAGGTTGGCATAGATTTTCTGGCGCCCGATTTGAGGATCTGCGAGCGTAACTGATACGTAATCCCAGCCCGATGCTTTGGATTTACGGATCTAGCCGCCCCCTATCTCGCTCGCCGTCTCACCTGCGAAAATGCGATAATCGGGCTGTGCATCCACGTCTTTTCCAATGTTCTTTTCGAGCCGAATGGCGGTGGTGAGATTGATCATTGCGAGCGTGCCTTCAAAGCCTGATTTGGTTTCTGAGACATAAGGGCCGCGCGCAAGGCGGACCAGGTAGGAGGCCTTAATATATTCAGATATTTACAATAACCGCCGCCTTGCAGGCGGACCCCGCGCGGGTAGGCACGCCGTTCGCCCCAGACCAGCTGCTGAGGAAAATTTAGCTTATCTGATTCTTGCGAAAGTTAGCGAGAAGCATCGGTCGACCTAGCGAACAAACACGCATTCGGCCAATTTTTCATACGAGATTGTTGCCTGAGCCTCGGTTTGGAAAATGTACTAGCATCCACCGCCTTCAATATCGGAGGGAGCTTTTTAAACTATGGTAATATCATCCGCGCAAGCCACCGTTTGACCGTAGGCGACTTTGACGAACGGATATTGAACCAGCATTGTTTCGCAGCATCTCAACGGGAGCAGGTTTGCCCCCGTCTGCTTCATTTGACAGCGTCCTTGCAGCTTGAAAATCAATAAGCCCCGTGGACGCGAAGATGCGCTGATTTCTGACCGAGATGTGCGTTGTTTTGTAAACATTCCCGATCCTCACGACGGTTGCTCTAACTCTGATACTGCAGCTTTCATGATATTCCCATGATCGAAAGCTAAATTTGGCAACCTGTCTAACGCGAACCAATTTGCGTCCGAAGCGTCGTCAGCTGCACGAATGTTTAGTTCGGCTGCATCGCCCATGCTCCAGAACACAATTGAAAGCGTACGTTCTCGCGGGTCTCTATCAATTGAATCGAAATACCCTAAGTAATTAAGAGCAAGCCCCTTCGCTCCGGTTTCCTCGGCGAGCTCTCTTTCGGCAGCCTCGATTATTGTTTCATTCATATCCACAAAACCACCCGGAATAGCCCAGGCCCCTTCGAAGGGCGGTTTTCCTCGTCGAATAAGCAAAGCTTTCGTTGTCTTATCAAATTGTGCAAAAACCACAATATCGACCGTAACGGCCATGTGGGGATATGAATAAATATAGCTCACTTTATTCCCTCACTCTAAAATATTCAAAATTATTTATTATTTTTTGTAATCGGTTTTTTTTCTAATTCATATCAATCTTAATATAATTTTTTGCAATGAGAACTAAAATATTTGTGCTTTTTCTTTAGAGCATAGAATCAGCGCAACTCTAGCTTGAGCAGCTGCAATGCAGCGAAATCGCGCGCTTTCGTAGGCTGGTAAGCCAATCCCGTCTTTTTAGCCCCTATTCGCGCCCAGTAAAAACCCGTTAGATCAATTGGGGCTTCTCCTGCTGCGCGAGTATTTTTTGCTTAGAGCTAACGACCTAAAGAAGAGGTGCTCATCAATTTCTAAATTCCATCTGCTAACTTGTTTGACGCCCCTCCTCAAACGCAAACTACCTCAGCATCTTTTTGGCGCATGTGGATATTGAACTCGACCTAACCCTAACCCGTAATTTTGAGCTTTTTGCAGCATACAGAGTAATTCTCAGATTACTTTGTCATTGCAGCAAAAACCGCGGGAACGAAAAACAACGAAATCATGGCTGCACCTCCGACTCCTGTAGCCACTGTCGCAGCTAAAGGCATCCAGAATGCGTCTCCAGACAGAATTATAGGCGTGAGACCGCCTATTGTGGTCAATGTCGTTGCAAGAATGTGGCGAGAAGCATAGA
The DNA here is from genome assembly GCA_039822145.1 of Pseudomonadota bacterium. Lineage (GTDB taxonomy): Bacteria > Pseudomonadota > Alphaproteobacteria > Caulobacterales > Hyphomonadaceae > Henriciella. Next base: position 5,057 of record JBCBMU010000012.1, read on the forward strand.
GCACTGTGCTTTCTATCGCGTAAGCACTTTTGTTGACCGTCAAGTCAGTGTTCGACAATAGGGATAAAATTACGATAGATCCATTTATCGCTATCCCAAACAAACCCAACGAGCCGAGAATTGAATTGAATCCAAATGGTAAGTTGAAGAGGATAAGCCCGTAGAAAGAATAACCAACAGAAAGCAAACCAGCCACCACAACCAACAGCATTTTACTAAAAGAATTGAATACCAACACAATGGAGCCAGCAATCAGCAAGACTATCGGCAACCCGTAACTCAATAAATTTCCGAGTGCTTCTCCAGAGTTTTCCGCGTCCCCTGCTATCCTTCTCGAATAACCTGACGGAATGGAAACACGTTCCGCTTCATAACGGCCCTCAAAGTCCTTCAGCGCGATAGAGGGTAGTGTATAAGGCTCAACGTAACCAAGAACCCTGTTAACTCTCTCACCATTAACTCTGCTTATAACTGCGGTCTTAGGTTCAAGTTCAATTGACCCAATTGCAGAGATAGGTGCGCTAATTCTTCCGTCGCGTAGATCGACGTCAGTTGCACGAATATCGCTCAGCGAACTTCGCCAACTTTCCGACGCGATTAGCCTTACTGGAATTTCTTCTGTCCCTTCCTGCACAGAGCCCACCAATTCGCCATGCAGCTCTCTTCGGAACTGAGACGCCATTGCTTGCAAATCAAATCCCAATGCTGAACGGGCAGATTGGTTCACATTGAGAACCAAGGTAGGCGCGCCTAAAACCTGCGAACTGGTGGTATATGTGACGGCTGGCGTTTTAACCATTATGGCTCGAGTCTTATCGCCAAGTGCCTCCAAAACACCAAAATCCGGCCCAGCAAAAATTACTTCGAGTGGGGCGTTCGTTGGTGTTCCCTGTTGAAAAGGAGTCGCAAGAAAAACAGCATCGGGAAACGCTTCGCGCATTTCTCGTTGTATCTTGGCAACTAGTTGGTGAGTTCTATGCGGACTGTCGAGCTGCACCCAACCATTTGCAACACCCTCAAACCCCGAAGTCAAATTAAACGAGTTATAATATACCCTCGGGGCGGGTTCTCCCAAAACCCAGTGAACTTGTTCCACGCCGTCGAATTGATGTAGTAGTTCGGTTGCACGACTGGCGGCTGCCTTCGCCTCCCTCAGAGTTGATTGGGGGTGGAGAGTAATTGTGACTTGAAACTGATCGCGCTCTGTAGCGGGGAAAAATTGCGAAGGCAGTGACATAACGAGCAGAAATCCAATTACGGCTGGTCCGGTCGTTGCCGTTGCAGCGGCAATAGGATGGCGTAGCGCTAGACGCAGAACCAATCTGTAACCTTCGACAAACCAAGCGCCTATGCTTCTAAATCCATTTTGGAGTGAAGCATTATCGGCGTCGAGCAAGGTGCCTTCAGAATCGACCGAGGAACCAAGCCATCTTGCCACAGCCAACAATATCGTCATTGACAAAACGAATGACGCTGTGACAGCAAAAATCACAGAAACTCCGATCAAACCGACAAATTCTCCCGCGGCACCTGGCAACAATGCAATAGGCGCAAATGCAAGTGCAGTCGTAAGCGTTGATGCGGCTAGAGGCGCGCTGAGCCACTTCAAGGTAGTACGCGTAGCTTCGCCGATTGCTAAGCCTTTCGCCCGTAGTTTTTGAAACTCATCCACGACGACAATAGCGTTGTCGATTAACAAACCCAACGAGATCACCAGTCCCGCTACTGACATTTGATGCAAAGGGTGATCAAAAAAATTGTACAGCATGAGAACCAAAAACACGGTCATCGGAATTGCCGACCCAATCACAATTGCAGATCGCCACCCCATAAGAAGAACTACTACGGCCGATACAATAACGGCTGCGAAGACCAGATTGTTAAAAAGAGCTCGTAATCGTCTAGTTGTGTACTCACTTTGATCAAAGGCTATATCAAATTGAATACGGTCTGGAACTGAATGGGTGATCGCCGAGAGCGAGGCTCGCGCTTTTTCTGCCCAACGGTCGATTCTTTGCCCTCGCGATATGTACGCAGAGACGAAGATCGCGGGCGCTCCGTCCGACAGTGCTGATCGCTGAGGCACCAAACTCAATCCCTTTTGGACACGAGCGATATCGCCTATCCTTAAAGCGACGCCATCCTCTGCAACCTTGAGAGGGGTTTCTTGAATTTGATGAATGGATTGAAAGCTCCCCCCAACTTCAAAAACGAGGTTTGCCTGATCTGTCCGAAATTGACCCGCGGCACTTTTAGGATCGGCTGCCCTGACCGCCGCAGCGGCTTCGCCAATACTTAATCCTGATGCATTCAAGGCTACAGGATCAATCACTATGCTTATTTCTTCGTCCGGAAGACCGAAAATTCTAGTTTCTTTCGTACCCGGTATTCGTTGAAGAGCATTCTGGAGATCCAGCGCCTTTCTGCGCAATATGCCCATTGGTGGAGCTCCTGATCCTGACCACTTTATTGCGATCGTCATGCTGGCGGCACCTATATAGTGCCGCGTTAGAATAGGAGGCTCTGTATCTCGAGGAAAATCTGCTCGTGAGAGCTCGATTGTTTGATTTATCCTGGTCCAGGCGTCCTCAACCTCTGAACTCGATAGCTCGTCTGAGATTTCAAAGGATACTTGAGCAAAATTTGCGCGAGTGTAGGATGCAATCTCACTCAACTCAGATAGCGACATCAGGTGACGTTCGAGTGGTTCCGTAACCATTGTTTCTATTCGCTCTGCATCTGCTCCAGGCATGCCGACCAGTACGAACCCATACCGCTCGCGCAGAGTTGGGTCCTCTTGACGATCCAAGTTGAACAAAGCACCAACGCCTCCCGCCAGAAGGGTTATCAACAACAAAATAGGCAGTTTGGGAAAACGAAAAAAGGCTGCCCAAACCGGGTTTTTAGAATTGGAGAGATCGTCGCGCTTCATTCAGGCCCCTTGAGACGACGAGGCACAACGGATTGACCAGGTACAACTCTATGTAATCCACTGGCTATAATCGTTGCGCCGTCTTCGATAGCTCCTCGAACATAAACACTGCTTCCTTCCGAGTGAACGATTTCGACAGGGCTCGCTTCCACGATCCATTTGTCGTCAACGTGCACCAGCTCATAAACTGACCATAGTCCTCTTGCATCTGATGTCATCGCACCAACCGGGACCCAAAAACCACTTTCCTCTATCTCGCGATCAATTCGTATGCGGACTATTGCTCCCACCGTTATCAACGACGGTTCCTGTATATCGAATACTGCCCGAATTGTTCGATTCTGAGCATCTATAATTGCGGTTGTGGACTTGAGCACCGCGATGTGAGTTCCGCTATTAGATACTAGCTCATATTTTGTTCCCACGCTGAGCTCTTTAGCTGCAAGTTCACTAAAACCGATTTGCGCTTCAAGGTAATTGGTTTCCACTAACTCTAGAATTGGCTCGCTTGGAGATGCGATTGCGCCTTCATCCAAGTATCGAGCGGATATGGTACCGGAAAAAGGAGCGTTGAGATCGAAAAGCTTGATTCTGCTTTTAATTGTATTCGCTTCTGCAACCCCTGCAGAAACTTCAGCTTTTGCAACCGTAACTCTCGACTCGTGTTCCTCCACGAGTTGTTGCGAGACATGGCCCAATTGATATAAACGGCGGTGGCGCTCCAGCGTGGTTTTCGCCAATTCTAGATCTGCCTCTAATTTTCGAATTCGAGCGGTCTTAGTTTCTAGTTCATAGTTTAACGTACGGGCATCAAGTCGCGCTAGAGTGTCTCCAACCTGAACGACATCGCCTACGTCCACATAAATCTGCTCGACGGTCCCTAAGCTCGAAAAGCCAAGCTTGCTGGACCTTGATGCTGAAATTAGTCCAGAGTAATATTGTGGTACAGTGAGATGCTTGGCTTGTCTAATCAAAGCGGTTTCGACAGGCGTGACAGCTAATGGAGCGGATTGGGGCTCATCATTTGTAACTCGCAACAACGTTGCGCCTACCGCCAGCGCAGAAACGAAACCCGCGATCACAAGAACAAATAAAAGGGATTTTAACTTAGGTTTTTCAATAATTGTTGCCTTGCATCTCTTCATTAACTGTCATCTATATCGATATTTGAAAAAATGAATAATTAATAGTACGAAAGCGCACAATGATATTGAGATGTAAAATTGAGCATTCGAAGAAATGTTTATGAACGACCACCCAAAAAGCACAGGCCCAAACACTCGCCCAATGTTTGCCGCACCATTCAAGATGCCAAGTTCGAGTCCCTGCTCCAATTCGTCAGCGCTTATAGAGGTCATGTTAGTGATTAAAGATTGCGCCAAAGTAAGGCTAGAAAACAGGAGAATTGATCCAATAATCGCTGAGCCTGCGGATGCACTTAAAGCTAGGATTACGCAACCGATCATCATTAAGAGTATCATTGCTTGAAAGGATCTAAAATTGCCCCAGCCTCTCACTAGAGCGGGGAGCGCAATTAGCTGAGCAGCGATAATGAAACCAGCAACCAGAAATATAAGCCCAGCAACTTCCTCTTCTTGCCAACCATATTTGTTAAGCGCCCAATACCCCAGCATTGCAATTGTTCCAGTTTGTATGAATGCAAGGATACAAGAGGCGAAAACAGAAGGTCTTCTTATGCGGTGTAACAGCTCTCTTCGAGATTTTTGTTCTCGTCCGGTATTGGTGGAGTCTCGATAAGCCACTAAACTTAGTGAGAGTCCGCCAAAGCTCAGAACCGCCGTAAACCAGCCAGCATAAGATAACGGCACATCTGTACCTGCCGTGGTCACCGAACTAATCAGTGGACCAACAATAAAGCCCAATGCCCATGCTGAGCTTAAACGTCCGATTATCTTTGGTCGATACTTCCTGGAGGTTTGCTCGACCGCTGCAGCCTGCAGAACACCAATATTTGAGGAAGCAACTCCTGCAAGCAATCGTGATATCATCAACAACGCTATATTTGTGCTCAGCGCAAACAAAATCCCTCCAATAACAGAAACTCCAAGCGAAACTGCAATTGCATTTCTTCGTCCGTATTTGTCAGAGTAACGCCCAAGTATCGGTGAGAACAAAGCAGCAGACGCCGCTTGGCAGCCAACAATGATCCCTCCTACGAATGCCGCCTCACCCAAGCTGACCACGACAAAGGGAAGAATGGGTAAAATCAACGCGTAACTGGTTGACTCAGCAAATACGATAATGAGACTGGCGTTCCGAGCCAAGGTACCTTGCTTTAATCCACTCATGCAATTCCTATGGCTATCAATCGTTGTGATGCGTTGGTCAAATCAAGGGGAAATGGACATCGCGGGTAGGGTTACTCGTCGAATTTTTTTACCACCAGTGCGCAGTTGGCTCCCCCAAAACCAAACGCTGTAGAAAGAACATATTCGAAGTCGGCCTCCTCCGGTTTTAGGATTAGAGGAAGGTCGCAATCGGGATCTTCTTTCGTGAAGCCAGCTATGGGCGGCATTTGTCTTGAATTCATTGCTTTGATTGCAATTACGAGCTCAGCAGCTCCGGACGCACCAAGCATATGGCCGTGCAGGGATTTAGTGGCTGTTACCAGACAGTCTTCAAGAACATCGCCGAATACATGTTTCAGCGCACGGGCTTCCGATTTATCGTTTAACACCGTTCCCGTTCCATGAGCGCTTATCAACGCAGGCCTAACTTCCAAATCGCAGTAGGCGCGCTCTATTGCGAGAATGGCTCCTTTGTGATCCGGCTGGGTCAGGTGACCCGCGTCAGAACTCGCTCCGTATCCAACGATCTCGGCTGCGATGTTTGCTCCCCGCTTTCGGGCGTGAGTTAAGCTTTCTAGGATAACTACTGCACCACCTTCACCCAAGCCGGTCCCATCTCGATCTAACGAAAAGGGGCGACACGTTGAATCTGACACGGCACGCAGCGCTTTCCAACTCAAGACTGACCCGAAATTGAGGCTTGCATCTCCGCCTCCAGCAATCGCCACTTCCGCTCTACCACTTGATATGAGGTGCATCGCTTCGCCAATTGCATGGGCCGAACCTGCACACGCACTGGCGGTACAAAAGCAAATTCCGCGCGTCTTAAATAGCGCGGACACATGCGATGCGGGTCCGCTAGGCATCGCTCCCGGCAACGTCAGCGGATGAACCGACGGAGACTTTTTTAGGAACATTCTCTCATATGCTGCCTGAACTGAAATGTTCCCACCACTCGCAGCGCCAATAACGACCGCGCAATCCTCCTCATCGAATGATTCAGGCACTAAACCAGCATCATTGATTGCTTGAAGCGCAGCGAGCGCGGCCAAATTGGAAGAGCGATCAACGCGGCCGACAAGTTTCCTATCAAATGTCTTTAATAATTCTTTGAAGCCTTCATCCATAGCAGGCGCGGCTAAAACATGAGTTTGTAACTCATCCGCCGAGGGAACTGAAACTTGATAATCGCGCAACGCTGTATTTCCCGATCGAATATCACTCCACGCTTCCGTCAGATTCTGACCTAATCCAGAATTCAGCCCCATTCCAGTTATGACAACTCGTCTTTGCATGTTTTGCCCTTAAGATAGAGGCTCTTTAGATTTGCGCTCAGAATCGATAAATTCGCAAATATGTGAAACTAAAAATCGATTTTGATCAGGGACCTCATCGCCATACCTCTCTTCAATCCACGCATCGATTGGAATGTTGACGCCCGTTTCTTTTTGGACCCGAAACACAGCGTTCAAAACATCTAGGCTATCTATCATCAGATCTTCGAGAATATCTGTTTCTGGCAGAATGTCCTCTAGTTCGACGTAGCACTCTTCCACCAGAATGCGTTTGACAAAATCCAATGTGCTCACGAGCCGCTCCTGCAGTTTACAAATCAAGAATTCTTTGAGCCAGAAAACCGATATCTTCGTTCTTTTCTTCTGCCGCGGACGACCAAAGCCGCATTGCATGAAGAAGTTCTCGCTGTCCCGTGGGACCTTGAGCTTCGGGAAGAACTCCTGGAATACAATTTTTCGCCAAATTTGCGAACGCCAATACTATACGTTGGAGTTCATCAAATTTGAGATCTGATTGGTCAAGGCAAAGCCCGTACATCACTTCATCTGCTGTAGCGTGCATGTATTCCACGCCGTTTTTCAAAGCATACGCCGCCAGGTATTCAGGTTTAGTGGGTCGGCATGGCGGACAGAGAAATCCGTCAATTTTTGCAATCGCCTCCAGCAACTTATATCGCAAGCAAAGCAAATACCCAATTCGCCCATCGGCCCCTTCAATGTCTTCGATTGTATTCATGAGCCCGGAAATCGCAGCCCAATATGCTTCGACACAGTCTACCACGCATTTGGGAAACTGTGTTTTTGCCTCTGCTTCAGGCGAAGAGCTAGCTTCCATTGCGCGCTCCTTCATATAGCGTCAGTTGACAGAAGCCCGTTTCGATCAGATCTATAACCGAAGCAGCCAAGTTACTTGACAGTTTGTCAAAACTTGAGTTTTGGACTGCGCCGACGACATGGCTTGATATAAGACAATTGTTTTGCCCCTCGTCCTCTTTGGTTAAAAGTGTCGCACCCTTCAACATATCAGAGAATTTAATATTCTCAGGAAACACGGGATTGGTACAGACCGTTGTTCCCGACGTTAGCTCAGCTGAAAGCTCATTCACAGCGTCCATCAATTCCGAGTATAATAAGGTGCCGGATATGTATTTCTGGTAGAGGCTTTCCCCTGTTCTTACTTCAGCGCTCAGGGCATCGCTATAATCTTCGTTTCTGAACCTCTGCCATCGCTCCAAGACCCACTTACTATTGGATTGGACTTCGCCGGCCGCCGACATAACTGCGTCAAAAAAGTGCATAACCGCGGACCAACCGTATATAGTCATTAGGCTTTTTTTTCCCGAAGCTTCCGCCATTCTTAGCAAGAACGCAAACCGGTGAAGCGCTGCTAGGGCAAAGAGTGTGGCCGACTTAGATATAGTTGATAGATGCACGATAAACTCGTTTTCGTCCCGATCGAGACGAACGCCATTTACTATCCGTTCGAGATGCTCCCATCGGGGCGAGAGGCTAGATTGAACCGTCTTAGAACTATTTAAGGCGTTGGCGAGACCAGATAAATTGAATTCCTCGAGTCTGCGTAGTGCCTGGTTGACGTCTTCGTAAGAGAAGCGCACAACTCCAAATCGTCTCCCTGAGACAAACAACATGTTGGAAAGTCCGGGCTGGTCTGGTTCCTCTTCATCTAGAATAATTAAATCAACATCACTGGTTGAGCCCGCCAAGCCGCGCGGCACGGTACTCACGTAGTAAGGCTCTACAAACTTTCCGACTAGATGACGGATTTGTTCTTTCACTCTGTCATGGGACAGATCATTGTTTCGAAGAAAACTCTCCACGTTAGATCTGCGTTGAAAAAACGCTTGATCTTGTTTCTCGCGAACCTCAGCTTCAAACAGCATGATGCAAATGCTCCTCAGAATCCACCATCCAGCTAGGAATAGGCGCCTGTTTTATACGAGACTCATTTTCGCGGAGCCAAAAGTCGACGACCTTCGGAAGGTATTCTTGGGGGAATGGAGCCATCTTTGAGTAATTGCTTTGACTCAATTGAACTTCCGATTTTCCATGTGATATGTATCCCGCCATGATGCGGCTAATCCGATCAACAAGGTCAAAGCGGGCTGTCAAATTCCACGATCCTGCAGCATCCATAAGGAATCGAAATTGGCGCTCGTTGATCACGGAGATCTTGGGAATCTCCCAAACGCCAATAGATCTTCTAAATTCGTTGGCTCGCGCGCGAATTATTTCTATGAGATCGCAGACATTTATCGCTTTGTTCGCACTGACGACCCTCGCGGTAGCGAGATTCTTCTGCTCAAGTAGTTCAATCGTCTCGAAGACGGCATCCGAAACGAAGTTAACGGGCACCATGTCAACATCGTAACTAGCTTCGGCAATTACACACGGAACTTCGGCGAGCGCTATCACTCGCAACAAGGGGTATAGCCCATTAAAACGCGTTATTCTGCCGTTGGTAGAAGAACCAACGATTAAACTCGGACGAACGATACCAAGGCGCAATTTTTCTTGGAAACGAGTCTTTAGAATTTGCTCTGCAGAACTTTTCGAAGCCTCGTATGCATTTCTGAAGGCGCCATCCTCCACGTAAGCTGTTGATACAAATATAAATTTAGGATTCTGCACCGACAGGCGCGAGATTAGCTCGGCGAAATCTTGTGTTCCTTGAATATTTAGTGGGTCAATCAATCGATGGCTCTTGCTCCAAGAGATATCCGCGGCACAATGAATACCAATCAAATTTTCATATCGAGTCAAATGTTGAGTGGCTGAGACGATGCTGTTCGGATTCGACAAGTCGCATTGTACAAATCTTACTCTTGATCGAGCTTGCGCCGGGATTAATTCACTGATTCTCGCGGTACCTGTGCGGTGCGTAAAGCAAACAATATCGTGAGACGTAGTACTTATCGCATCTTTTACGATTTCAGAGCCAAGGGCGCCGGTGGCTCCCGAAATGAAAACTGCGTTTTTCATCCTGGCCGCCTCATTGTGGCCGCCTGAATGTGCATAGCTTCCAACATTTGTGAGCAGTTGGAGCGGATTGCGGCAGCACCAAGCGGATGCAAAACAGCCTCCAGTGCTGGAACTCCAAGATTGAACTCAATCTTGTACTCACCAACCACAATTCCATTGGCCTGTTTTGCCGTGAACGACCCACGCCATTCGGCCATATCCCCTTCCGTTTGCACAAACGAAAGTTGGAAATGCTCATCATCGAAAACTGCTAACTCTGTCCACCTGAGTTCATTTCCGTTGAAGAAAACAAGCCAATCTCCGTAGACCTTTCCATCGACTTCACGCATTTTGACTTCTTGAACTTGGTCCATGTATAGCGGATACTCTTCTATCCGACGTGCGACTGACCAGACATCCTTTGCCGTCACACCTTCCATCTCGCGGCTTGTCACTACCTCAGTCATGATGTTTCAACCTCTCCAGATAAGCCGAATAGATCTTGATAATTTGCACCGTAGGTGGACTTATCTCATCGGGTAGCGAGCGAAGTTCAAACCACGATAAATCAGTGCTTTCGTCGTCTTGAACTAATTGAGGAAGTTCTTGTATCTTTGTTTCAAATATAGCTGTAACGTTGTAGACTTCATCACCATTAGGATACTTATAGTAGCTATCTTGACCGGAAGCGATGCCTACTAGGTGTAGGCGATCTACGTCGATCCTTGTCTCCTCAAACAATTCGCGAGTCGCCGCATCCTCAACGGACTCTCCAGGCTCCATCATCCCTCCTGGAAATGACCAACGCTGGTTGTCCGAACGCAGCTGCATAAGAACCCTGCTGTCGCACCAAACGATTACGGTAGCACCGACCAAAATCAATGGACGCGTCCCCAAAACACTGCGAAGGTCCGTTACATATGACTTTTGTTTCGGTTTCGCTTCCGTCTCAGTCAGGATGTCCTCCTTCGGAACATTTCGATCGCGCGGCAATTCGTCCAGTTCCAGAAAATAGTAAATCTAGATCGTCTCTATAATGAGTACCAGACACTAGGACTATTTCCTCCCAGTCGCCGACTTTGCACTTGTGAAAACGCATTTGACCTATGAGTTCCGAAACATGACTTTCTTCTACAATCCGCAAGTTCAGAAACTTCTCGAGTAATATATTGTGCTGACGGTCGATGCCGAGTCCATTCAAATCGACGCTCGATAAGTTCTTTGCATATTCGGATCCCCGTTCGAATAAATCTGAAATATCATTCAGATCGTGGGAAATATGTTCATTTGACTTTAAAAAAGCTGGAACCTTCATGGTGTCTGAAAAGAGAAACACAGCGCGCAACAACACTCGCCAATGACAACGAAAGAAATCGAGATCATACAATTCTCCCGAACAACTTTGGGCTACCGCAACAATCTCCCCATTAACATCCAAACTATCGACATTAGGAAGGTTTATCCGAATTGCGTTTTTAAAGGCTTCTAATGGCCGAAATATGCAAAACTCGCGTATCGAAGACAGCACGTCGTCTGAAATGTGTATAAGATTTATTGAACGCGTGCTGCCATTCAAATCATATCGCAAGCTCCCTGGTTTTCCACGAAGTGGCGCCGAGGCTCCTTTCATTTTGTTTAGGAGAGCGTAAACGTCCGTAGTGGACTCATTTGGTCGGACCAAAAGCAACAAAGAAGGCCCCTGGAGGTAAGTTCGACAGTTTATCCACCAACTCCCCAGTTGGTTCTTCTCATTGCTCTCACTGATGTTGAATTTGTAAAGTTCCTCAAACTGCCGCAGCTCGGGAGATTGCAAGAAACTATAGTAAATCGTCTGAATACCGTATTTTTCTAGATAACCGACTATTTTTGTCACCTTGCCCGTGGCGAATGCATCTGGCTTCAGCAAGACAAGAGCAACGTTTTTAGCGTCCTCTAGATCGTTAATCGTTAGCACTCGAAGGGCTTGCTCGCGGACTTCGTCAGCAATTCCAAATTTATGCAGATCAGACATGTGACGCCCCAGGTGATCACGCTCGAGATAGCGATTGAAAAAAATCTTCGGCGGTTGTCTTTATAAATGTATCTGTCTCTTTCACGTAGTCGAGATGGGTAACATTTGGGGAGACTTTCGCGATTGGGTTTACAATCGTGACTTTCATCTTTTTACCGCGGGCTTGTTGAACAATCTGCCGTCGGTCTGCAGCCACACCGATAACGATCAAACGTTTGTTCAAAAATTCGACCGGATGGCGTTCGTTGAACACTCCGGAACCGCGCACGCGCTCGAATTTAACTCCCACCTTGGTTAGGAGATCATCTACATTGTCGGTGAACACTTTTCCGATAACACCATCTTTCTGCAGTTTGGCTATTTGCTTCATCGCAAATGTCGGTTCTGCGTTCATAGCCTTCGTATGAGTGCAACAAAACTTATGAATCCGGTCGACGCCTTCCCGCGCCAAGAAGTCTGGCAGTGGATCATCGCTCCCTCCGGAAAAGTGTTTCGCGGTTTCACTGTCCACACCAAATATGTCGTGCATATCGCAAAGCGTCGGCAATCCCGCTTCGTATGATATCCCAGATCCAACGTAAAGATCAGCCGGAAGCTGCTTATTCGACTCCTCAACGCTCGTGTACTCGGGAAAAACTCCCTTCTTTATGGCTCGTCGTGGGCGCCGCCGACACAGTCTAACAACCTTGTCTTCATCTTCCGATGTGGCGGACCCGACTTCAAGGCGAAACCGAACCTTTCCGTTCCCGTTCGACTTCTCAATCGATGCCGTCAATCCGTCGGAAGCCAGCTTTGCATTCGCAGCATTGATAGAAGGTTCAATTAACCGAGCATCTTTTACCCCCATTGAAGATTGATAGAACATATAATGTCGTTTCAGTACGATACTGTCGCCATCACGGTCTAGCAAACCAGAGAAGAATACGGTTCGGCTATTATCGCCAACATCGCGCTTCCAACCCCAAAGGATCTCCTTTCGAGACCCTGTCCAAAACTCATGTCCTGATGCGTCCAACCCACCAACTTGAATCAATGGAATTCTCCCTTTTGGTTTTGCACAATTGTCAATCCATCGCCGATGGGGATCATCGACGAAAAAGTTCCGTTATCTCGTAGAATTTTTTGGGTCAGACGGCGCACTGCATCTGTTCCCGGGTCCACATTTTTTGAGGTGTTGGTCACCCTGCCCTGCCGAAACACATTATCGATCGCAATCACACCGCCCGAGCGAGTTAACCTCACGGCACATTCATAGTAGTACTCAAACTCACTTTTGACTGCATCAATGAATACCAAATCGTAAGGTTCCCCAGTGGGGTCCAACAACGCGCGATCTAAGAATGCCTTTGCAGGCTCGATGTGCGCGCGAATCTTGTGTTGCAGACCTGCTTTTAACCAGTAGTTTTGAGCGAAATCGGTCGTCTCTTTGTTGACATCCACTGTATCGACGAAGCCATCTTCGGTGACTCCTTCCGCCAAAGCCAGTGCAGACAATCCTGTGAACGTACCAAGCTCCAAGCACGATTTAGCGTTCAATAGGCGTGCGAGGAGCCTTAGAAAACCAAACTGCTCAACTGAAACTTGATAATCATGTTTCGAAAAAGATCGGGTATCTGAAATTAACTCTTGGGCGACTGATGAAATAGAGCACGCATTACGTGTAACGTAATCTTGTAAGTCTGCATCGAGCCCATGTGTTTTAGATGCCAACTACAATCTCCCTGATGTGTGTAATCATTTTGACACTAGACTTTTGAATCTCAACAATCTCAACAATAGAGTCAAATTAAATTTTATTTTGGTAGAATTTAAAAACAATATAGCGGGTTACTAGATCCCTCATTGCATTTGTTGAGATTTGCACATTACAAATGGGTGAAATCGATTTAATTGTTGCATTTCTTTTCTCGAAACATTGCCAGTGTTTCAGACGCAACATAGGCTCCCACTAAAGCTCCATTTGAGAGCTCTCTGCGTTAGAGGAGCGGATATGCCGATAGAAATTGAGCGAAAATTTCTCGTCCAGGGCACATCTTGGCGAGGAATGGTCAAAAACGGCCAAAAACTCCGTCAAGGGTACCTTCACTCAGACGGTCGATGTTCGGTACGCGTTAGACTGGACAATAAACAATGTTCTCTAACGGTAAAGCTGGGCGGTTCTTCGCTCCGACGTCATGAATTTAAGCTCCCAATCTCCCAGGAAGAGGCTGAGAATTTGATTGAGGCGAATGTGATTTCAAACGTTATTGAAAAAACTCGGTTCGTAGTGAACCATAATGGAAATCGGTGGGAAATCGACGAGTTTCATGGACCACTAGATGGATTATTACTTGCGGAGATTGAACTTGAAGATGAGAGAACCGAATTCGATGTTCCGGAGTGGATTGGTCATGAGGTGACCGATGACCCCAAGTTCTTAAATCAAAACTTGGCAAAGCTAACTGCGCCGCCAACTGCGAGCAGATGAGGAACAAAAATATCTCTGAGTTAATTTATGGGAAATCGCTAGAATTCCGAATTGTTCAAATCCGCTTCAAGCGCTGACCGAGCTCGCTCACGAATATCTTCGAAGCGTTCAGATTTGAGAATCTCGCCGTTCCGAAACACTGTCTTTAGGTCGCCCTGATCTTCCGATCCCGCATCGATTCTTTGCGTCTTGTACGTTTGCCCGTCAAAAGTTACTTTCTGGCGACCAGCCTTTGAACTCTTCGATAAATCTTCAGCTGGTTTCTTCTGCGCGTCGCGCCACTCTCCGGTTGCTTCGCAAACTGCATTTGCTTTCATCGCAAAATTTAATGTGTCCCTGTTGACGTTCTGCAGCAAACCTCCACCCATTCCACAAGCTATGTTTTCGGCGGACCACCCCTCCTCCCCAAGCCTGGTGAGCAGCGACGCTATAGCCGTAATACTCATCCCATCACCCTGAAGAACACGCACTGCCGGATTGAGAACGCGGTACCCTTTAGAATTGATAGAACCACCAAACTTATCATAAAGTGTCGAGATCACCTTGATTGGCGTTTCAACAGGATCACCGGAGTCAGGGCGCACCACAAGTGTGCCCCCAGCCGCCAATACCTTCGACCTAAGTGAATCACCCCAAATATCACGTACGGCTAACTCCAAGTCATAACTATCGGAAACAATAGCAAGTACTTTCCCGGTGCCGCTGTATTCATCCAAAATGTGAGAGTAGGCGTCCAACTCTCGATCGCGTCCCCACGCGGTTATTGTTGAGTGTTCCGCAGCGGGTATCGATATGCCCGGCACAGGCGTCGCATTGTAGTACTCCATGGCAGCGCACAATCCTTCCATCGTGTCTGTGCCGATGAAATTTATCAAGTGCGCCATACCGCCTAATCCCGCGCTTTCCCCAGACGAGACACCTCGCGCACCGAAGTCATGTAACCGAGTGTCAATATGATCTTCTGGCTGATCGGATGTGTGCATTAGTGCGCTCAGAAACATTTTTTTTGCTTTCCAAGAAAGCGTTGCAACCGAGGATGGATACCAGATTGCGCGGAGCAATGCTGTTTCAACAAACATGGTCAGCCAAGGAAACCTCGGGTCAGTGTTTACAACTTGGAGCAAGGGGATTGAGCACGGGACGACTCTGCCCTCTTCTAGAGCTCGGATCTCTAAGGGTAGGTATCCACCAAGCTCATCAACTATTATCTCCCAACCGGATCGATTGAACGGCACGCCATGCTTTGCGGATATTCCTGCCGCTTCATTAACGTCTTCCATCGTAAGTTTTTGCGAACCGTACTGTTTTAAAAAAGTTTGCAGACCGAAAAACAACACCTTGTCTGAAAACGAATTGGATCTGGCCTCTATGTATCCGGAAATGTAATTTATGTTCGGCGGATATTGCCGATAGTGAGAGTGCTTGTAGCTATCGGCACTCAAAATCAAACTTGGCATTTCCGGTAAACACTCGCTTGAGAGAAGTTATATCTACAACTATACTATAACCCTGCTTCGAATAATAATTGCAGATATTTAGAAATAAAAATTAAAAATATTTATTGCTTAGCAGCTTTGGAAGGATGAACGACTAGATGATGCGGAAGAAATCGTTTCAGATTTTGTAAAACGCGCAAAATGGATGACGAGTGTCGGATACAAGCATTTATTGGCAAGCTCTCCTGTGCCGAGAGGCGAAGCACTCGATGGTCTGGTGAATAGCGGAGCGATGTCTCAGGGCGAGCGAGAATTTCTAGATTTCCCGGCTGGTGAAGAGTATTGGCCTCGCGTCAAACATTGAGAATATTCAATAGAGCACGATGCAGTCGCGGCCGGGTTCAGCGGCTATTGTTCAATCAATGTGAAATGAACCCTATCCCCGCCCTACTTTGCCAAGGCCTATGTTCTTGGCGAATTTAGAGCGACGTTCCGCATATTCTGGCGCAACCATGGGATAGTCTGCCGGCAATCTCCAACGCGTGCGATACTCATCGGGTGTTAAATTATAGCGCGTGCGTAGATAGCGCTTGAGCATTTTTAGCTTCGCGCCATCTTCGAGACAAATAATGTGTGATTGTGTCACCGATTTTTGGATTGGAACTGCGGGATCTGGCCGAACCTCTGGTTCAGCTTCATTTGCAAGGCTGGCTAGGCGCTCATGAACCGCGCCCATGAGGTCTGGGAGATCATTCAAGCTGATCGGATTATTGCTGACATAGGCAGAAACAATATCCGTCGTCTGCGAAATCAAATCTAGATTGGAAATCTGATCGTCCACCATATCGATTGTCTTGTCCCCGGTAGATCGACGATGAGGCGCGCGAAGTACGCCCCTCATTCTTATCGAACTTGTTAGAATAGTAGAGGATCAGACCCTTACGTTATTATCTATCTGGCGTGCATTAAATTATTTTAGGCTTTTATGCTGCTACTTTGCCTGGGCCGAGATGACTGCCGAGCAGTTCCACTCTAAACCCGCCGTCGCGAAGCGCTTTAGCGCGAGAGATGATATAATTAATCGCATCGCGCATCCGGCCATGCTCCCATTCAGCGTTTACGCGTTCAGGGCCGTAGAGAACATTCGCAATTTCTCTATGGGACATGTCGAGATCCAGACAATCGAGCGCGATCAATCCATCGCGCAACATTTGCGTACGTTTGGTCCATTTAGGGGTTTCGGCGTGTGGGTCATCGCCAAATACGCGCATGCCTTCTTTGTGGGCTTTGACTTTACGGTCATAGCTTTCAAAGTCTGGCAAAGCGAGATCCATTTTTACCGGCTGGCCGCTGAGGAGGGAGAGCCCGGTACAGCGCGATTGGAACAAGCACCCATTGCCGCGGGTCAATAAGAACTCGTTGCCATAGGCGTCGGTGAAATGCGAAATTTTGCAGAGCGATACGCTTTTATCGTAGATCTCACATTCTTCACCGGGGGCTCGCGGAACAACATTGATTGCGACTTGGTCGGGAAACGCTTCTTTTGTCCAAACCGCATTTGCTTCGATCGCATTGAGACTTGGGTCCACCATCATTATGAGGCCCCAACGTTCGGCCAGGGTTTGCGGCACGCGAGACTTATAGACTTTGATACTGTGACAGACCTCGATTTCTGAGACATCATCTGGTGAGATCGTTGTCGCATCATCGATGTATTCGCGCTCGCGTCGTTGATATTCCCAGGCCCAGCGATCGCGCGTCATTCGCCAAAGAAAGTTATAGTGCTTGGTGACACTATTTTCTGGAAGAGTGTATAGTTTCATTTCCCCACCTCAAGTTTAGTGATGAAGAAACGGCAATAAATGTGCCACGCCATCAACATTAACCAAAATTGCTATAGGATACTGCGATGATTATTAGGCAGATTTTTACGGCGTCTATATTTCGATATCAAAAACTAGCTGTCTGCTCCCACTTCTGGAGCCCAACTGTCCCGCGCAGCTATGAGGTACTGTTGCCGTAACTTGCCGGCTTTTGCGAACAATTGCCGGAACTTGCGCCCCATCGCCGCCAATTGCCGCCATTTACAATTCCGCATGTTTCGCGGTTTGCGCATGCTCAAGAGGTCAAATCAATGACCTTTTGGAGCTGCCGAGATGTCCTCTTACGGGCCGACAAATGAAACGAATGCGCGCCGGAGCGCTATGCTTCGCACGGCATTCTGCTCTGTTGTCAGATCGGCATTAGAAGACCCTGACACAATTGAAGTCATGGCTAATCCGGATGGTTCGGTTTGGATCGAACGGGCGGCACACGGGATCGTTGTTACAAAAGACTCACTCGACGCAGCTGCGAGAGAACGCGTAATTCGTCTTGTGGCGGCAGGTGCCGGGGACGCATGTAGCGGTACTTCCTCCATCGTTTCTGCTGAACTCCCAAGCAGCGGCGAACGCTTTGAAGGCCTATTGCCGCCTGTCGTCACATCTCCTTGTTTTTCTATTCGCAAGCCTGCGGCAACGCCATTTTCAATTGGCGACTTTGTCGACCAAGGGGCGATCTCGGGAACCGTTGCTTCAGAGCTTCGCGCTGCCATTGAAGCTCGCGCAAATATTTTGATCGCGGGCGGTACGAGCTCTGGCAAAACAACTTTTACAAATGCTCTGCTGGCCGAAGCCGCGTTCGAGACCGATCGCATAGTGATTCTGGAGGATACGCGCGAGCTAAATTGTCTTGCGCCCAATAAAGTTCAATTGAGAACGGAGCGCGGCAGAGCGAACTTGTCGGATCTTGTTCGTTCTACCCTTCGCTTGCGCCCGGACCGCATCATCGTTGGCGAAGTGCGCGGCGGCGAGGCGCTTGATCTCTTAAAAGCTTGGAATACCGGCCATCCTGGCGGCATCACGACGCTTCATGCCAATTCTGCGCGCGGCGCGTTGCAGCGACTTGAACAATTGACGCTCGAAGCGACCCGCCATGCCCCATTCGATCTCATCGCTGAAGCGATTGATGTCGTGGTTTTCATGAGCCGCGAAGGCGGCCAGCGCCGGGTCGAAGAGGCTTTGCGCGTCTTGGGCTTTGATGGCGGCGACTATGTCACCGAGCCGCTTGTTTCTCGCTCTCTGTCACTTGTCAAAGAAGGACCTCCAAAATGACCCTCCAAACCACAATTCGAAACACAATCGCGATCGGGGCGGCCTCGCTTCTCGCCGCACCAGCTTATGCGGCCGGGTCGGGCATGCCTTGGGAAGGCCCGCTCGACCAGATCCTACAATCGATTGAAGGGCCCGTCGCCCGAATTGTGGCGGTGATCATAATCACGCTAACCGGCCTTATGCTGGCTTTCGGAGAGACATCTGGCGGTATGCGCAAGCTGATCCAGATCGTGTTCGGGCTTTCAATCGCATTCGCGGCGACCTCGTTCTTCCTGACCTTTTTCAGCTTTGGCGGCGGCGCAGTCATCTAATGGCGGATGGTTATGAAATCCCGCTGCACCGCTCTCTGACAGAGCCGATCCTGATGGCAGGTGCACCAAGAAGCGCCGCCATTGCTATTGGCACGCTCGCAGCCGCACTCGCCTTGGGCCTCAGGCTTTGGATTCCAGGACTTCTATTGTGGGTGCTTGGACATTCAGCGGCCGTTTTCATGGCCCGCAGCGATCCAGATTTCATGACCGTGGCGATCCGTTCCATGCGACACAAGGAGTATCTGAAATGCTGAATTTGCAAGAATATTCTGACACCCCCAAACTGCTTTCTGACTATCTGCCCTGGGCGTGTTTGGTCGCACCAGGTGTCGTGCTCAATAAGGATGGTTCCTTCCAGACCACATTCCAGTATCGGGGGCCTGATCTCGAGAGCAGCACTGAAGAAGAACTCGTCTCGATCATGGCGCGGGTCAACAATGTGCTACGCCGGTTTGGGTCGGGCTGGGCGCTCTTCTTTGAAGCACAGCGCTCTGAGGTCCATGACTATCCGGAAACCGATTTTCCAAATGCAGCCGCCTGGCTGGTTGACGAAGAACGCGCGCTACAGGCCGAAGAGGCAGGTGCTCGGTTTCAAAGTAATTACTATTTGACCCTCCTATGGCTCCCACCAGCCGACGCGACAGGTAAAGCTGAAAAGGCGCTCATCACACGGGCCGAGACGGTTGAAGCGGAAGATTGGCGTCAAAGACTGGAGACGTTCCAGCAACGCGCCGCCCGGGTCTTTGATCTTTTGAGCACGTGCCTCGCCGAGATTTACCCTCTCAGTGATGATGGGACGCTTACCTATTTGCATTCAACTGTGTCTTCCAAGCACCACCGTGTCGAGACGCCTGAATTACCTGTATTTCTGGACGCGATCTTAGCCGATGATCCGTTCAAGGGCGGTTTGGAGCCCATTATTGGCGAGGCGCATCTACGAACTCTGACAATTCTTGGGTTTCCGGCGAGCACGCTTCCGGGAATTTTGGATGAACTCAACCGCCAAGGATTTTCATATCGCTGGGCCACACGTTTTATTGCGATGGACAAAGCGGAAGCGAAAAAAGTCTTATCCAAAAAACGTCGGCATTGGTTTGCCAAGCGCAAGTCGATTGGAACGGTCTTGCGCGAGACCATGTTCAATGAACAAGCCGCATTGGTTGATAATGATGCTGACAATAAAGCGGTCGACGCCGACGCCGCGCTGCAAGAACTCGGTTCAGATCTGGTTTCCTTCGGCTATGTCACAACGACGATCACCGTCACACATGATGACGCACGCATGGTTGATGAGAATCTTCGCATCGCTGAGCGTATCGTAAATGGCCGCGGCTTTACTGCCATCAAGGAAACACTGAATGCCGTTGAAGCCTGGCTCGGTTCGTTACCAGGCCATCCATATGCAAATGTTCGCCAACCGATCCTGCACACGCTCAACCTCGCGCATATGGTGCCGCTATCCGCGGTCTGGGCGGGTGATGAGTGGAATAACAATTTCCCTGCGCCTGCGCTCATTCAAGCGCAAACAGATGGTACGACGCCGTTCCGCCTCAATCTCCACGTCGGCGACGTCGGGCATAGCCTGGTCGTTGGCCCGACTGGCGCGGGCAAGTCTGTATTGCTCTCGATGCTCGCCATGCAGTGGCAGCGGTATGAAGGTGCACAAGTCTTCATATTCGACAAAGGTCGCTCGGCGCGCGCCGCAACCCTTTGCATGGGCGGGGCGCACGTTGATCTTGGGAGCAGCGATGCGCCAAGTCTGCAGCCCCTAAAAGATATCGACTCTGAAACTGGCGCGAGTTTTGCCGCAGACTGGCTTGCCGGACTTTGCGAAAGCGAAGGGGTCGACATTGTGCCAGACCTTAAAGCGGCGCTTTGGGACGCCATTCAGTCGCTCGCGAGCGCGCCGGTCGAAGAGCGCACGCTCACCGGTCTCACCTTGATGCTACAGGATGATACGCTGAAAGCGGCGCTGCATCCGTTCACGTTAGAAGGCCCTTACGGTCGCATTCTAGATGCTGACCATGAAAGCCTGACGCTCGCTGAGACGGTCTGTTTCGAGATGGAAGATCTGATGCACACCAAATCGGCTGTGCTGCCCGTCATCACTTATCTCTTCCATCGGCTCGAAGCCCGGTTCGATGGTAGACCCACGCTACTGATCCTCGATGAAGCTTGGCTATTCCTGGACGACCCGATGTTTTCGGCGCGTATCCGTGAGTGGCTCAAAACCTTGCGCAAAAAGAATGTCGCGGTTGTCTTCGCCACCCAGAGCCTGAGTGACATCGCAAACTCCACTATTGCACCCGCATTAGTGGAGTCATGCCCGACCCGGATTTTCTTACCCAATGAACGCGCGCAGGAACCGCAATCAAAAGAAGCCTATGAGCGTTTCGGACTCAATCAAAGGCAGATTGAGCTGATCGCCCAAGCGACGCCAAAGCAGGATTATTACTATCAGTCGCCACTTGGTTGCCGCGTGTTCGAACTCGGGCTTGGACCAATCGCGCTCGCCATATGCGGGGCCTCATCGCCGGAAGATCAAGCGCTTCTCGACCGCGTGCAAGCTGAAACTGAACCAGCAGACTTTGCTGAATGCTGGCTGATCGAAAAGGGCCTGCCCTGGGCGGCGGACCTGCTGACCCGTTGGCCGGGCCGCGAGCTTACCGAACCACCGCACGCCGTGGCCGCAGAATAGGAGCCCTCAAATATGAAACGTCTCATCATCTCTGCCGCTGTGTCTGCGCTACCGATAACGCTGATTGCGACGGCACCTCCTGCATCAGCCCAACTCTTTGGCGGCGGTGTGGTCTACGATCCAGCGAACCATGTTCAGAACATTCTGACGGCGGTGCGCAGCCTGCAAGAGATCAATCAGCAGATCGAGCAGCTGACCCACGAAATCGAGATGCTGGAAAACATGGCCCGCAATCTTGAAACGCTCGACGTCAATGTGGCCGAAGCCATTATACGCGACCGTATTCGCAGACTTTACGAATTGATGCGTGAGGCCGAAGGCATCGGGTACGGCGTTGAAGAAGTCGAACGCGAATATGAAGAGATCTATCCGGAGACTTATGGCGAAACACCACCAGAGAATAGTGTCCTGATTGAAGATGCCCGCGTGCGTTGGCGTCAATCACGCACCGCCTACCGAGACTCGCTCGTCACGCTCAGCGCTTCGCTGGAAGACAATGAAACAGATAGCGCGGCAATCGCGGATCTCGTCTCACAAAGCCAATCGGCAGCAGGCGCTCTCGAAGCTGCCCAAGCTGGCAATCAGCTTGAGGCGATGCAGACCCAGCAGCTCATGCAAATCGAAGCCATTATGGCGGCGCATTATCGGGCCGAAGCCTTAGAGCGCGCCCGCGAACTTGCGGAAGCCGAACGTGGCCGCGCCCGTACACGCGCCTTCCTTGGAGGCGGTGACTAATGGGGGTGATCGACACCTTCCTCGCGACGTTTATCGTCTACATTGATAGCGGCTTTGGCTTGCTGGCAGGCGATGTCGCTTATCTGACAACGACGCTGATTGCCATCGACATAACGCTGGCAGGTCTTTTCTGGGCGCTCTCGCAAAATACAGACATTATCGCCAACCTTCTGAAGAAGGTCCTGTATGTTGGTTTCTTCGCCTTCATCATTGGCAATTTCGCCCTGCTCGCAAATATCGTCTTCGACAGTTTTGCAGAACTCGGCGTCACCGCTGGCGGGGGCACAATGACAGCCGCCGATCTGCTGCGTCCAGGCTTCATCGCGAGTGTCGGGTTTGATGCCGCTCAGCCCCTGCTCGCCGAGATTGGTGACATGCTCGGCCCGGTCAGCTTCTTCTATAATTTTATCATGATTGCGATCATGTTCTTCGCTTGGGCGATTATCATGGTTGCATTCTTTGTACTCGCGGTTCAGCTCTTCATCACCATTCTAGAATTTAAGCTGACGACGCTGGCTGGTTTTGTTCTGGTCCCCTTCGCCCTTTGGAACAAGACAACCTTCCTTGCGGAACGTGTGCTCGGCAATGTCGTCACTTCAGGCGTCAAGCTCATGGTGCTGGCGGTCATCATCGGAATCGGCTCGACATTGTTTGCGTCTGTTACGGATGCGTTTCGAACCGGCGATGATGTGACCCTCGCCCAAGTCATGGGCACAGTGCTTGCCGCCATCGTGTTTCTCTGGATGGGGATCTTCTCTCCAGGCATTGCAAGCGGGCTGATCACGGGTGCGCCGCAACTCGGCGCTGGATCAGCCGCGGGCACCGCGGCCGGGGTAGCTGCTGGCGGTTATGTCGGTGCCATGGGCGGCCGCGCTGCCGCAGGCGGGGTCTCTTCGGCTGTTAAGGCAGGCGCGTCCATGGCGGGCGCCGCAAAAACCTCATACTCGATGGGTTCGGTCGCTTCTGGAAAAACTGGAATCGCAGGCGCTGCCGCGGGCGTGGCTGGAATGGCCCGCGCAGGCGGCGATGCGGCGAGGCGACTTGCCGGTCGTCCGTTTGCTTCGGTCAAACAAGCTTATCAACGCGGCAGTCAAAGTGCCTGGACGGCAACGGGCGGCACCGGCGTCTCATCGTCTGGCAGCTCTGCGCCGGATAGTTGGGCGCGGCGTTTTCAAACAGAGCAGCGCATGACCCAAGCGGGAAGCATGGCCGTGCATAGTGTGCGCGATGGTGATCGCGGATCCGGCAGCGCTGCTCCGCAACTCAATGACAAGGACGAATAGATGTTTAAGCGATCTTCTTCCAATTATGGGGCAAGCCCCTTTCCAGAAACGCCTTATCAGAAAGCCGGCCAGGTTTGGGATGAGCGTATGGGAACGGCGCGCGTCCAAGCGAAGAATTGGCGGCTGATGGCGATTGGGTGTTTGGCGCTCAGCTTTGCAACGTCCGGCGCCCTCATCTGGCGAAGTCTTCAATCCACCGTCACGCCTTATGTGATTGAAGTTGATCAGACCGGCGCCGCGCAAACGATTGGACCCGCAGCAAAAGCCTATGACCCGACAGACGCGCAGATTGCCCATCATCTCGCTAGCTTCATCGGCGACGTCAGAAGCTTGAGCAGCGATGCCGTCGTGGTCCGTGAGAATTGGCTGCGCGCCTATGATTATGTCACCGATAAAGCTGCAACCACGCTGAATGAATATGCCAGCGCCAACGATCCGTTTGCCGATATAGGCAGGCGCTCCCGTACCGTTGATGTGGTCAGCGTTGTGCGCATCTCAGATGGCAGTTTTCAGGCGCGTTGGATCGAAAAGACCTTTGAGAACGGCGCCTTGATGGGCTCCAAGCGTTTTACCGGCCTGTTCTCCATCATTTCGCAAACACCTACCGACGCAGAGCGCCTGCGAGCAAACCCACTCGGCATCTATGTCCACGAACTCCACTGGGGTGAGGATCTAAACACAGGAGACCTACAATAATGACCCGGCTTATCCTATCCGCTTCAGCGCTCGCTTTACTGTCTGCGTGCGCGACGACAGAGCTCGAACCGTATGAACCGCTGGATGAGAGTGACTTCATCGCGGCCACTGCCATTGTTGAAGAGCAGGTTGAACGCCCCGTCGAGATTGTCGAAACGACGGTTGCCCTGCCCCTACCCGGCCAAATGAAACAAATCACATCGAACGCGGATGCGAGAAACGTCTCTCCGCGCCAAGCGATATATGAGGGGCGAAAAAGCGCGCTGATCGAACCCTCCGTCGATGGCTACGTCAACGCCATCCAGGTCTATCCCTATACCGAAGGAGCACTCTACCGGCTTTATGCCAGCCCCGGCCAGGTGAGCGATATCGCGCTTCAACCCGGCGAGACTCTGGTGTCTGTCTCCGCAGGCGACACAGTGAGATGGGTGGTCGGAGACACGGTTTCCGGCACCGGTCCAAACTCAAGGGCTCATGTGCTGGTAAAACCGATCAACTCGGATATTCGCACAAACCTGATGATCGCGACGGATCGCCGGACGTACCATCTTGAACTGGAATCTGTACCGAGCGGCTATATGGCAGCCTTGTCCTGGCGCTATCCAGCGGATGAACTCGCCGAACTGACCTCTCGCAATGCCCGCGCGATCTCTCGTGAAGCAGGCGTGATTGAGCGCGGTGTCTCCCTCGATGGGCTGAACTTCGACTATCGCATGTCGGGCGACAAACCCAATTGGAAGCCTGTTCGCGTCTTTGATGATGGCCGCCAAGTCTACATTCAGATGCCGGAGGATATTGAGGCAACGGATCTTCCGCCACTCTTCGTCCTCGGCGGAAATGGCGATGCCCAGCTCGTCAATTATCGCCTACGCGGCAAATACTACATCGTAGATCATCTATTTGAGGCCGCAGAACTGCGCCTTGGAGAGAAGCCGCAAACCAAGGTGCGGATTTCCAAAGCGAAACAACGCACCGGCTTTGCGGCCTTGTTCGGGGGCTAATAGCGATGAGCGATCCCATTCCCTTTGACGAGCATGCCGAGCGGTTGAAAATCCGCTCCAACCCCAAGCCGCCAACGCGCATCAACCGAAAAGTCTTGATGCTCTGCGCCGGACTCGGCGTACTCGGACTACTCACAGCGTTCAGCGTCGCACTGCAGCCACCAAAGGCAATCGATGCTGCTGACCGCCGTGAGCTTTACAATACGACCAATACAAGAAAGCCGGATGGGCTTGCCGCGCTACCGACAAGTTATAGCGATATCATGCCCCCTGCCCCGAGCATCCCAATTGGTCCGCCTATGTCGGGTGATCTAGGTTCAACCATTTTGGCAGCCGAACGAGACCTCGGCATTCAGCCTGAATATGTCAGCACGTATGAAAATGACTTTCGGCCCAATCCTGCAGATGAAGCCGCTAGAGCAAGACGCATGCGCGAAGCCGCAATGGCAGAAGAAGCGGCGAAGGCGCCTGTTTTCTTCCAGTTGCAATCGACGGTCCGCCCCGGACAGGCAGATAGCGCCCGGCGCGCGCCGCGTGATCCGGGCTTTGAACTCGGTTCGGAATTGCTCGCACTTGCCGCGCAGCCACCAGGTATTCCTTCCGCGTTTGGTCAACAGAGCGACCCGAATCTGCAATCCCGAAAAACGGCGTTTGCGAGCGAAGCGGGCAATACCGACATCTACAATCCGAACCGCCTCCATGATCCGCAATCGCCTTATCAAGTTATGGCTGGCACGCTTATTCCGGCGAGCCTGATTACCGGCATCAATAGCGACTTGCCGGGCACGATCATCGCGCAGGTCACTCAACCCGTATATGACACGGTGACAGGTGGCCACTTGCTCATCCCGCAAGGCGCGCGCCTCATCGGGCGCTACCAATCAGAAGTCTCATTCGGTCAAAACCGCGCTTTGGTGGTCTGGGACCGGCTCATCTTACCTGATGGCAGTTCGATCCAGATCAGCGAACCCGGCGCAGACATGTCTGGCTATGCTGGCCTTGCTGATCGCACCGACCATCACTGGGACCGCGTTTTCGTTGCGGCAGGCCTCGCAACCGTGCTCGGCATTGGCGCTGAGCTTGGCAGCGATGGCGAAGGCGACATAGAACGCGCCATCCGCCGCGGATCGACTGATACCATCAATCAAGCTGGTCAACGTGTCGTCGATCGCAATCTGGGCATTCAGCCAACAATCAAAGTCCGTCCTGGATGGCCCGTCCGCGTCATCGTCACACGCGACATGATTCTTCGCCCCGTCACAAGGAACCCATCATGAAAATTCGTCTTTCGAAACTGCCTGATCGAACACCCGTGCGCATGAGTTTATCGGTCGATCCGGACCTCGCTGCGGCGCTAAGCGACTACGCTGAAATCTACGGCCAAACGTATGGCCAACCGGAAAAGCCCGAAACTCTCATCCCGGCCATGTTGGAAAATTTCTTAGGCTCCGATGCCGGCTTCAAACGCGCGCGCCGCGCCTTGCAATCAAACGCCAAGACAGGAGGCTAAGCTCATGGCACAAATCGGAACCTTCACAGAAAAGGATGGCAAATATACCGGCACGATCCGAACCATGACTATCAACGTCAAATCGCAAATCGTCCCGAATGCGAAGAAAGGCCACAAAGATGCACCCGACTTCCGGGTCTATGCGGGCGGCGCTGAACTTGGCGCAGCTTGGCGGCAGGACGTCAAAGAAGGCGAGAAGCCCTATCTTGCCGTCAAACTCGACGATCCGAGTTTCGCCGCGCCCATACGCGCCGCCTTTTTCGAGAATGAGAAAGACGGCACCGGTGTCATGGTCTGGAACCGCGGTCGAGCGAAAAAGGAGTAAGTCAGATGGATCACCCCATGCAGGCAGGGGCAGAAGACGATTATTCTGCGCCAGATATGCGCGAAGCGTCTTTGTTCGCAGCGAAGGAAATGCTGAAACGTCAGACCGTTCGGCGCAAAGAACTCCAGCGCCTAGTCCCACTGTCGGACACAACAATCTATGAGATGGAGCAGAAGGGAGAGTTTCCGAAACGGTTCTATCTCACGCCCAGATGCGTCGTATGGCCTCTCGGGGATGTATTAGAATGGATCGATGAACGCCGTGAAGCGTCGCTTGCGGGCACGACGAAACTCGCGCCACATCCTGACTATCGACTAAGAGGCAAACAGTAGCACCCGTTTAGTTTGGATCTCTGGATGTATGATCGTAACGCTCGTCGTAGCTGAGTGTCCCGAAAGTCGGATCGACAAAATTGGGAAAATCAGGGTCAAAATTCTTCGTCAGGAAGACGGAGAATACGCGCACGTCAACATCCGGGTATTTCGCTCTTAGGCACAGCGCTGCACCGATCGTCGTACATCCGCGCGTAAGAACATCATCGACCAAGAGAACTTTTGTCGGAACAAGTAGGTCTGTATGTGCCGTCATAGTGTCTCTATGTTCGCTTGCTTCCGGGCGCTCCCCCGCCCTACAGAAAGACGATTTTCGAATAGCTGCGGTGCGCTTGACGATCGTTTCCACGGGATTAGCAAAACCACCTTCACTCAACGCCATACACAGTCTGTAAGCTACCCAGAGGTTTCGCTCGTCGGTGACACCGCTACCAGGAACCGGCACAAGCGTGCGATCATCCTCAATAAAATCGCGAAGTTCATCAAATTCATCGCCCTCTTGTTTTACCGTCGCAACAAAGGATGAAATGGATCTCGGATTGGCCCGTTTAATTTGGGGGCAAATTTTCTGCGACTTTCGCGCTGCATCGGTGGAGCCGCGTGAATAATTGGCAAGCGTTGCGAACGGGATGTTAAAAGGCAAACTCTCCCCCGGTCGTCATCGGTGGAATGTTCTCCAATGCATCATCCAGGGTTTCACGGCTTAGAACTTGCGCGCCGTATTCGATCATTTTTTCAGACCACGAGATACTTTTGTCGTCGACTACGTTCTGCATCAGAAACAATAGCCGACCCATTTTGATGGCTTCCCATCCTTGATGCCGTGTGCCGCTTTTATCTGTTGCTTCGACGATCACTGTCGCATCTGACACCAAAGCCATGGTCCGGTTTCGGATTGGAAAATTCTGTGGGCGAAACGTAGAGCCTTCGGGGAATTGAGATAGCGCCAAATGCTCGCTTTTTATCGTATCCAAAAGTTTCGTATTAGACTTTGGATATGCCTCTGACAGCGGCGTTCCTAGCACGGCGATCGTTTTTCCGCCGGAGGCAATAGCTGTTTCATGTGCGACCGTATCAATGCCCTCAGCAAGGCCTGACACCACCGTTATATTCCGCTTCGCCAACGCCCTGGAAAGCGCCGCAGCTCGTCTTAGGCCATCGCTGGACGCCTTTCGTGAGCCAACGACCGAAACTCTAAGCCCGGTTGTTAATAGCGATGTATCGCCGTCAAGCCATAACGACTTTGGGGCGTTCTTGGCCTCAATGTCATTGAGCGGCCCAAGAAGTCGTTCCGTTTCGACTTCAAGCATCCCGACCTCCACTCGAATCGCGTCTCAATATTCACTTGTAAGGAGTTAATAGAGTCTTGTCTATGTTCCCCTTGTGTTCTTGAGCTGCTTCTTTTAAAAAGCGCTGAACTTATTTAGTGGAACCTCGAGGATCGATGACCTGCACGGTGGTTCCCGATGTTTGATCAAGCGGAACCTCTTCACCGTAAAAAATATTGAGGTCACTCTTTTCGATCGAAAAGTCGAAAAAAGGCGTTGGTTCCTGTCCAGGATGAGAGGGCATTTGCCCTGGAATAATCGCGTAGACTCCGAATTTCTCGTAACCCGAAATGAAACGTTCGATGTTGACGGAATCGCCAGGGATCATTGTGAGGGTTTTTCCGGGGACAACCTCAATCCTGTTGGGATCGGAATTCGGAGTACGAGACCTAATTTCGACGACGTAGTGGTGTGGATTCCAGTCCCTCAAACTTCGAAAGAATGAGATGGATATCTCCTCAGAATTGTCTTTTTCACCAAATCGTTCACGCCAGTTTTCGAATATGTTCTGCCCGATCTCAGGATTATCAAACAGCAGCATCATTATAGGCGGCAAGTCTGGGCCGGAATCGAGATAGCCACATCCCTTCCAACCTGCTTCTCGCCAACTCTGTACATCAATAATTGAACGCACAACCAGATGGCGATGACTTCTTGGCGGACCCTCCTCAGTTTCCACTTCGACCGATTGAGTATGTTCGGGATCTGACACGGCCAATTGCGGAAGGGGGAGACGATTAGGGTTGAGTTCAAACCGACGCGGATCGAGATCGTCCCAATCGCTGAGTTGATTAAACGCTCTTTTAAATATCCGTGTATGACTGCTGGCGAACGATGCAACGACGGAAATTCTACTCGCGCCGGCATCATGTCCCATCATTTGATCCAGCACTTCATCGGCGTCAGGTACAAAACAAGTCGCACCAAAAACATGTCCGGCTATTTCGGTGTAGTATGAACGGATATCGCGTTCGTTTTCAAACCCCACGATTTTCAAATCTGATGGCCAGGTCACCGTCGTGGTCTTATCCATTTCAGCAGTGACAATTGTTGGGCTGGACCCGGCGATTCCGGTAACCAAGAAAATTCTAAAGTGTTCTGTATGCGACGTCACTCTGTGGATGAGCGCAGAAGCAAAAAATGCTTCCAATGATCCGATGATAGCTTCGGCAAGTGATAGGAACGCACACCCCTTAAATTCGACGGTAACCCGCATTCCCAACACTACGGTTTCTAGAACCGTAGGAGCATCACTATTTGAAATGAGCGGCCTCAATCGTTCGTCGTGGGCGAAACGATCTTTGAGCTGGCTTAGAAGCTCCAAAACATCATCGTCACTTTCGTGGTCGGGGAGCGAGCCATCTTCACGCAAGGATGCAAAATGCCCTAGTCGATACATCAGCGCCGATCGCGCCATAAATAGATCCAGTTTTTCTAGCGTGTCTGGTATCTTTTCGAGCGCGGTAATCTCGTTGTCGTGAACGTTCATGATTGCGCCGCCGAACATAATATCGAGCTCGCGAAGATCGTTTATCACTCGTTCTTTTGAAGCGTCATCCAAAGGTAACCCGGAAGCCATCCCATTCAGGAGTTGTACGTGATGAAGAGCATCTGGAAAATGATACAACTCAATCGAGACTTTCGCCCAAAGCTTCATAAATGGAACAACCGTGACTGGAATCTTATTCTCTCGATCTCCTTCGATGAAGAGTGTCGCCATTGCTAATGCACAACTGGCTCGAGCGGCCCATAAAAGTCCGGCACTGCGATACGCATTCGCCAACAGATACATTGCCTCTACCAGTTCCTGGCTACGTTCTTGTTTTATGAGTCCGATCGCCGCTTTGCCGAGCCAACCCACCAATTCATACTTTTGATCTAGGCTCATTTTGGTAGCGCGATTTAGGTAAATCAGCGCAGCTTCACTTTCGCTCTGACGAAGTCCAACCACCTCCGCGATATTCTCCACGAGCGAGTTATAGGCTGCGTCGTTTCCAGCAAAGTTTCCTGAGACTTCGATAAACCGAATGAGCGAGTCAAAGTTGAATTCTCCCATTCCTTTCGATGCTTCCACGATTTCTGAGTAAGCCTCCCATATGCGAGGAAGGGCGTTTCTATTCTCGTTGAGCATTGCGCGATTGAGATCTATCCTGAGTAACCCGGACCGGGCCTCCAGACTATTATTCGGACGTTCAGTATCGTCGGCCAAAGATTTTAGTCTTCGCTCTAGTCGATCTGTGCGGGCGTTTAACTGAGTTTGCTCTTCTGTTCCGTACCCACGGACAACTGAGTTGACCAAGCATTGGTGGAGGTTGCCAAGCCATTCTAGATCAACCGCATTCTCAGAACTCAAAACGAGTTCTTCAAAAACCGCGTACTCAGAGAAGAAAAATTCGAACTCATCGAAATACCAAAATGCGCTCCAGAGTTGCTCATATTTGGCTTCAAGCTGCTGTCGATATGTCCCGTACTTTTCGGACAACCGAATAGCCCGCAAAAAACGCCCTTCGGTATCTTCTTGATTTCTTTCGAGGTTCCTTGAGATCTTGGCAGCCAGAAGTGCTTCAGCGGCAAGCTGCATTTCCATCCCGACATATGCTTCAGGGTTTTTTATGTCTCTTTCTATGGCTTCGAGCTGACGAGTACGTGAATAGTCGTTTGGTCCGAGCTGCGCAGACGACTCTACCTCTCTTCCAACCTTGAGGAAATTGAATGCCAACTCCTTCCGGTCCTTGCCGATAGTCTCCTCAACGATCCAAGTTCGATCATGTATACAAACGCGCACACCATACTGGTCGCTAAGCTCTTTTTCGATGCGCGCCCTATCTCTCGCTCGAGCGTGTCGGCTTGTGATGAAGTAAATTCGTTCGTAGTCGCGACCGGTTTCAACAATGTTTTGGACATCGCGGCGCACTTTTTCGGACCATTTCTTTTGTGCACTTATTGCAATCGCCCAATATTCCTGTCCCTCCTTAGCTATTCCCTGATAATACCGCTCCCGGATTTTCTCTGACACGGGGAGAGTCTCGGTATCAACTTTGGCGTCCCCTCCGCCTTCAGGTCCCGTCTGGGCTCTCAAATCTGGACATATGGCGTATTCACATAATTTACGGCAAAACAGCTCAAAATCATGCGTTTGATTGCGAGCCGTAATCGTCTCCAACCGGTATTCGAATTCATCTGCTTCAAGCTCAATCCGCGTTCGCGTTTCGCTGTCCGAATAGTACTCTGGCCGCAGGTTTCGCATAAAATCGGACGGCAAAATCAAGCGCGTTTCTCCCTGATTACTTTTGCAGGAGGCATCATATATCCTGGTTCGCCATCAAACGGGTAAGAATATTCAAGACTGCGCAAACAGTAGGAAATGTTTTCAAGAAATACCGAGACTAGGCTCCATCACAATAGTCCGCCCAGTCTTGCATTAGGATCAAGCGTTTAGCGAGCGCATCGCCTCTACGATAGGCGCGTTCGGTATCGTCGCCGACTTTGTGCGCCAAAGCCAGTTCTGCCGTTTCCCTCGCGTGATTAGTGCTCTCCCCCGCCCAATCTCTGAAGGAACTTCGAAATCCGTGGGTCGTAATGCCATCATGGCCCATGCGTTTGTACAAGGCTCTGTAAACGTCGTTACTGAACGGTTTTGTAGGGACGCTCGGATAGAAAATGTGATCTGTTCCCAACCCGCGCGTTTCTTCAAAACGCCGCTTCAACAGCGCTGTGGCTTGTCGACTTAGAGGAACCCGATGTTCGTTCCGCATTTTCATTCTCTCTGCTGGGACCATCCAAATGTCATCATCCCAAAGTATTTCATCCCAAAGAGCGTTTCGGACTTCGCCCGATCTAGACGCGGTCAAAATAGTAAACTCTAGCGCTCTGGCCGATGTCCCAGGTCTTTGGCGCAGAGCATCCATGAAGATAGGGAGTTTTCGCCAATCAAGTGCTGCGTGATGCTTGACCTTCTGAACTTTCGATTTCGTTGGCAACAATACGTCTAGGTGTCCCCTCCAGATCGCTGGATTGGGGCCTTCTCGGTGGCCCCTTACGATTGACCATGCAAGTATGC
Source organism: Pseudomonadota bacterium (assembly GCA_039822145.1). Lineage (GTDB taxonomy): Bacteria > Pseudomonadota > Alphaproteobacteria > Caulobacterales > Hyphomonadaceae > Henriciella. The sequence continues at coordinate 37,917 of JBCBMU010000012.1, forward strand.
TTTCCATACGACCCCGGACGCGCGACGCTGTTTCCGTTTTATCATACCAAATGGGTTCGATTATTTGCATAATCTCCGACAGTCCAATGTCGCGAACATCCATGTCGCCAATGATCGGGTAAGCGTAGGTCACGAGAGTATTTCGCCACTGCTGACGATGTTTCGAATTTGACCATGAACGCTCTCGGCTTTTCAGATAGAATTCCGCGCAATCCTTGAACGTCATTTTTTCGACTTCTTCGGCCGTAGCCAGTTCTAATTCGGAGTCTCTCTCAACTTTTGGATCAATTCCCTGGTGTACTGACCGCCGAATCTGCAGCGCCTCGTCCCGCGCATCCGCAAGACTCAGGGCTGGATAACTACCAAGTCCCATTTCTGTTCGCTTTCCAGCGAAGGAGTATCGAACGTACCAAGATTTTCTGACGTCACCTGCTCGGTTCTTCGTAACCTGCAACATCAATCCGTGTTCGTCGGGATACTTGCCTGGGGAAGTCTTACGGCTTACGGTTAGGGCGGTGAGTCTAGGCATAAGCTAAATCCTCTTCTTTTTCTCGGATTAGCTAAGCGCAAACTCTACCACCATTCTACCACCATATTCGTGCCGGTTGCCCTCGATAGAAGTTGATAGAAATCGGGTGAACAAAGAAGGCTCAAAGTGTCCCATACCTCTGTTTTATATGATGTTTTTCGATAGACCTTGAACCACCCCGATACGGGCGGAGGAAACGTCCTCCGCACCCTCCTCCTCCGCCATCACACGGCATTTTCTGCACCGCTCAATTTTCGACACTCATCGAGCGAACAAAGACCCCGAGTCAGACACACCCACAGGTCAGCCAAGTCAGTTTGGTTAGCTTGTCGGCTTTTTACTTCGCTTCTTTTCGCCATTTGGGCCGCGCGGTTTTTTGGGGCCCATCCGCTTCTTTTTGAATTTCTTTTCGCCCGAATTTTCAGCAGCAGGGCGGCGGACCTTGTTCGGACGACGTGGTTTCGAGGCATCACGCTTTTGCGGACGGGCTGAGCCAGCCTCGGGCGCGTCTGCGCGGCCAACCCAAATACTCTTGTCGATAATCTGCGTGTCACCAGCAGCATCGATGAGCTTCGCCGCGGCCTCGGGTTTAAGCTCAACATGGGTTGAGTCTGGATCAATCCGGATTGCACCGATGCTATTGCGCGAAAATCCACCCGACTTGCATAACATTGGGATCAACCATTTCGGATCGGCCTTTTTCTTTCGGCCAACACCAAGCTTAACCCATTGACCGTCCGAGAAATCATTTCCGCTACGACCGCCATGGTCTCGGCGTTCGCGGCGTTCCTCCCGTGGAAAGTCGCGGTCGGGATCATAAGAATCCTTTCGCGGCCGACCTTGTTTTGGAGCGCCCGGATCCTGTAACACTTCAGGAGCCGAGTCAGTGGCCCGTGTGAGCCGGACAATGGCCGCCGCGAGATGTTCAGCGGAATAGCGCTCTAAGAGTGCATTCGCGAGCTCTTGTTCGGTTTCACTCGCCCCTGATTGAAGCACGGGGTCTTCTAAGAGCTTCGCATTCAACGCTGCGTCAATGTCCTCCGTGGAGGGCGGCAATTTCCATTCTGCCTCGACTTTTGCGTCTTGAAGCAAGCGCTCTGTGCGTCGACGCGCCCGAACCGGGACGATCAGCGCACAAACGCCTTTTCGGCCGGCGCGACCGGTTCGGCCAGAGCGATGCAGCAGGCCTTCTTTGTTTCTAGGCAAGTCTGCATGAATGACGAGATCAAGGCCTGGCAGATCCAGGCCGCGAGCCGCGACATCGGTTGCCACGCAGACCCGCGCCCGCCCGTCGCGCATGGCCAAGACCGAATTGCTGCGTTCTTTTTGGCTAAACTCCCCCGACAGCGCGACCACAGAGAAGCCACGATTTGCGAGTCTGGACGTAAGTTTGTTTACCGCGTCGCGCCGCGAACAGAAGACGATTGCATTGGGCGCATCGTGATAGAGAAGAAGGTTGATCACCGCTTTCTCAACATCTGTCGGCACAACCGGCATCGCTTGGTAAGTAATATCGCTATGGGTCGATTGGGTTGAGACCGTGTTCAATCGCACCGCATCATTCTGATAGGTCTCCGCCAAACGCGCGATCGGCTTCGAGACAGTGGCCGAAAACATCAAGGTTCGACGATCTTCTGGGGCGGCGTCGAGAATGTATTCCAACTCTTCGCGAAAGCCCATATCCATCATCTCGTCTGCTTCATCCAAGACGACGGCTTGCAAGAGCTCGAGATCGAGTGAGCCTCGGCGAATGTGATCGACCAGTCGCCCCGGCGTTCCGACAACGAAATGAACGCCCTTTTCAAGCGCGCGTCTCTCGTCGCGAATATCAACGCCGCCAATACACGAGGCAATTCGTCCACCAGCTGGGGCGAACAGCCATTGCAATTCCTTCGTTACTTGCAGGGCTAACTCGCGGGTGGGTGCTACGACGAGCGCGAGTGGAATGCTGGCCTCCGCTAAATCTGCGTGGTCTTGCAAGAGCGAGATCGCGAGCGCCAAGCCAAAGGCGACGGTTTTGCCGGATCCGGTCTGAGCCGAGACCAATAAATCACGCCCTGACAAATCTGGGTCCAAGACCGCTTCTTGAACCGGGGTCAAAGTTTCATACCCTTTGTTTGCCAACGCCTGTGATATTGGCGCAGGGATTTCAAACTCGGTTTTCATGTCAGGACTTTCAGGGGCCGTTGAAACATCCCGCGTGGTCTAGGGCAGACGGCGAGGTTCAATTCAGGTGCAGATACTGGGTCTTGAGGACTCTGCATATTATTATGTGCAGAATCCTCTGTTTTCTTTTCTACGCGCGCCCGTTAGCCGCGCCCTTCTCACTTTCTAATCGACGTCTTGGCCGGTTTCTCCAAGCTTTGGCAGCGGTTGCGGCGCCAGTGGCGCGAGGGGCTCGGCCGCCATCTTATCCGCCAAATAAGACAGAGCATAATCCAACTGCGCGTCTTCGCCTTGATAGGTTGCGCGAGGCGGATTGATCACTTCGATATCGGGAGACACACCACGGCCCTCAATCAACCAACGTCCGTCCGCGCCATATTGGGCATATTCAGCGATTCTCGCCCGGCCGCGATCGCTGAGCGGATTACGGTCTGACAGCCAAATGCCAGCACCTGCAGTCTGAGTGCCAATCGTCGCCCCTAAATCGAGCGCTTTGATCCCGGCGGCAAACGTCTCACCGTCCGAATATGTGCCTTCATTAATCAGAACCGCCAAATGGCCCCGGAAAGTTTGCTGCATGTTTGTATACCCTCGGCCATGATCTGGATGCCGCCAAAAGGCCCAAGATTGGCGCAGCAAAGCGCTGAGCAACATACTGTCTATGTTGCCGCCGCTATTGCCACGAACGTCAATGATTAGGCCGCCTTTATCATAATGCTCATAGAAATCGCGAGCGAAACTGGCGGCATTGGAAGCCGTCATAGCGCGCAAGTGAAGATATCCCACCTGTCCGTCCGACGCCTCTGCCACACGAGCGCGATTGCGCTCGACCCAATCTGAATAGTGCAGCGGCAATGTGCTCCACCGGGTGCGCGGTTCGACAATTTCGTAAATCGTCTCGCGGCCGCGTAAAAGTTCTAGCAACACTTCCTCGCCCGCCTTCATCATCAGCGCATCTGCAAGTTCGGCCTGTGTCTTGATGGAGCGACCATCAATGGCGCGGAGAATGTCGCCCTCTTGCACATCGACACCGGGTCTTTGCAACGGGCTTAGCGTAGCTGGACGATCGGGTTCACCCGCATAAATCGAAGCGATCCTGAGGCCTCGGCGTGTTGTTTCATAAGTTGCTCCAAGGAAGCTCGGCGTTCCGCTCTCTTCATCGGAAGGCGCATCCCCGCCGCGGACTTGGCTATGTAAAATGCCAAGTTCGGCCGCCATTTGCTTCAACAGATCATTCACTTCCGACCGGTGCCCAATACGATCGCGCAGCGGCACATAATGATCTCGCACCGCGCTCCAATCTACGCCGCGCAAATTTGGATCATAGGCAAAGTCACGATGTAGACGCCAGGCGTCGAGCACCAATTGGCGCCATTCCTTCTTAGGATCGATGCGGATAGTCCAATCAGAGAGCCGGACGGTTTGGGAACTGGTATCAGACGGAAAATCCTTATTGGCCGGGACGATGACGAATTTTGCCCCGTCTCTGCTCCCAGTTTGAACGAATACACTGCTGCCATCATCAGTTAAGGCGAAGCGCTCAACCCCAGATGTGTAATCAGAGAGACTTGGATCGTCAGATGATATCTCAATGCGCTGCAGCGATTGCGCGTCATCATAACTGTAAACAAACAGGTATTTTTCATTCGCCGCAAGCGCGCCATACTCGCCAGCTGGCACTGGAACTTGGAACAAGCGATCAGCGATACCGTCAAGCGCGAGATCCGCCTCGCCGGCATCATCTTCCTCATCCTCTTCGTCATCGTCTTCAGGTTTTGCGGTTAACTCGTTCGCCGCGTCGAACGGAAATTCTGCACTTGGGTCCAGTTGGACAGCGAAGATTTGACCGCGCGACTCAAAAGCTGGTCCCATGTTTCGATCGCCCCAGGGTGACCCAGGCGAAGCCGAGAAATTTCTGTTTGAGACAAAGTAAAGCCACGCGCCGTCGGCAGAGAATGCCGGCGCAAAAGACTCAAACTTACCTGTCGTGACTGACGTGACGCGATCAGTGTCGCGATCGTAAATCGCCACGCGTCGAAGATCGCGCTCATCATAGTAGGTATATGCGAGATAGCGTCCGCCCCCCGACCAAGCGAAATCGTAGAACGGTTGGTCGAATGAGCTCTGCGTCCGATCAATGACGTTCGTCTCGCCGTTCAGTGTGTCGAGGCTGACAAGGCGCGCCTTCTTATCGGTGTAGAGAAGTGTGTCGGCGTGCGGCGTTTCGATCAGTGACCAAATATAGGCGTCGGTATCCTGCGTGACTTGTTTCGCCTCGCCTTGCCCATTGGCGGGGATTGACCAAATCTCACCGCGGTCATCGGCATCCAGGATCGCAAATAGCGTGTCGCCGTCGGCATCGAATACGGCGGAGCGGACGCGATCCTCAGCCGGAAAGCGATAATCAATCCGGCGCTGTTGGCCGGTAAAGGCCGTTGCGACACGGCCACGCGCCGTCACCGCGACGGCATCGCCTTGCGCGTTCACATGGGCGTCTTCGAGATAGCTAAGCGGCTCATCGATCCACCGCGTCCGACCGGTGTCCCCGTCGCTCATCAAGTAGAGATCGATTTGGCGCACGGTGTTTGCTTCAATGTCGTACGCGTAAAAGTCGGCGCCACTTTGAAATACGATTGTGCTATCGTGCAAGTACGGCGTCCGTAATTGCCATTGCTCCCGGTTTGTATGCTGGCGCAGATCGCCGCCCGCTAGATCCATTGACCAAATATTATCAGCGCCGGATTTATCGCTGACAAAATAGAGACGTTCATCTGCGATCATTGGGTGTCGTATGGGGGCGCCAAACTCGGCGGCGAGACGCGCGGCCTCCGTCGTTGCGTCTAAGTCGCCGCGCCACAGCTGCGCCATACGTCCGCCGCGATACAGCACCGCATTGTCGGCAAACATGGCGAGCCCATAACGGGTAAAGAAAACCTCGGAGCTTCCCTCGCTCAATGCGATTTCATCAGCGTTGTCGAACGGCAAATCGGTCACTGTCAGTGTGGCTCGATCTATCGTCCGGAGAATGCGCGGCAAGCGGCCTGAAATATTAGAGGTGCGATAGATAACCCGTTCATTGTCCATCCAACCGCGTACCAAGACGCCGCCGCCTTCATGGGTCAGCCGCTTTGGGGTGCCGCCATTGACGGACACCATATAGACTTCTTCGGGACCATCATAGGACGCCATAAACGCGATCCATTGCCCGTCTGGAGACAGAATTGGCGTGTCTTCAACTTCTGCATGGGTGGTCAGCCGCACGGCCGTCCCACCTGATAATCGCCCGCGCCACAAATCACCTTCACTGGCAAAAATCAGCGTATCGCCGTGCAAGGCTGGGGTTTGGTAATAGCCCCGTTCCTGCGCCGTTGCGGCCGTTGACGCCATAAGCGAAAACAAAAGCGCGATCACTGCGATCAATTTATTCATGCTGAACCTCGTTGCCATCTGAACCGGACCTTAGGCCGATGACGCCATTAGACAATGGACTGGAACGATTTTGTCTTTCGACCTTGAGCCAGGTTACGCCAATGATGTTTGGCTACTTATATTATTGCGACTTTTCAGAGGTGAACGCGATGTTTTGAAGACACGTATCGGAGATTTAGAGTTGGCTCCGCTCGGCGAGTCCCCGTCTTAGCGCCGCTTCAGCGTGCAGTAGACTCATTTGGATTTCAGCTTTCGTTTCAGTAGACACGTTCGCGTCAGTCGCCAAAGCTTCTCTCACGACGTCTAACCAATCGACCAATTCCCGCGTTCTTTGACACGCTTCATCGGCACCTTTGCTTTGCTTGGATGCACTCATTTTTACTCTCCCGTAGACAAAGGATACATCAACCTCGTCGACTGCGAATACTGAATATTGCGTATGCGACCTGTTTCATTACCGTATAACGCGCGCAGATTTTAAAAAATCAGGCTCGTCGATCCAAAAGGGGAATGGATGACGAGCCTTTTGCACTTTGGTCTCGCCCAAAGACGGGCACAAGCCTGACTAAAGGCAGTACCGACCTTTCAACTTTCGATCTAAAGTTGCATCATCAAAATTGTGTACACGGGTTTCGAGGGGAAGCGAAATCAAGATGTCGCGGCCATGAACGCGGCGCATTAGGGAATGGGAGGATGTGTTGTCAGAGAACGAAATGGCGACGGCGACACAACAAGCGCAAGCCGAGGCAGCGCTAGAATTGTTAAAATCACTCGCCTCAGCTGGCGAGGACACTGACACGTTCACAAAAGCCTGTTCCGACTGGGCTCGACTTTCAGGCGATGCTACGAGCTTACCCGAATTTCAATCTGTCGTAGAGCAACTATCTCGCAAACCGGTCATGGAGGCCAATCCGGCAGGGGAGAATGATATCGTGCGCTTTAAAGCGCAGAATCTACTCCGCCTAGACGCACACGGCCTGATAACAGATCTGTCACGCGACCTCGCCGACTTTATGCACTTCAAAAAGGGTGATCTGATAGATGTCTCCAATTCACCATCCGATATTGCGCTATCGCCGAGTGTTGGTGCAGTTGTCGAGAAAACAGACCGGTTCGGGCTCAATCGCCGGCTCAAACTCATCCCGATCTATAAGCACCACAAGCTTGTTGGATATAGTGCCTATATTGGGTTGTTCTGGGTATCGGATCAATTGTCTGAGCATTTGCGTTGCAAGTTCGACCTTACCGCCTCGGAAATTGAAATCCTTGCACTCACGCTGAGGCGGCTGAATTTGCGGCACATCGCTGACTATCGAGGGGTCGCGCTTAGCACCGTCAGGACACATGTAGCGCGCGCTATAAACAAACTGCACTGCCATAGTTTAACGGAGGCGGCGGCAACTATTCTTGAACTATCTGATGTCGTAGATCGCGAGGTAGAGACGATTGAGAGATCTCAATCCAGCGCCGTGCATGTGGCCCGCCGGATCACATTACAGTCTTCACGTGACACTGTAGAGTATCGCAGATTTGGCCCATCGAACGGTCACCCCGTCATCATCCTACATTCATTGGAATATGGTTACCTGCCCTCGCCTTCAATGATTGAGGTCGCCCGCAGGCGACACATAAATTTGATTTTTCCAATTCGCCCAGGGTTTGGCGATACGGTTGCGACCAAGTCTGAAGCGGCATCGGCGCACACAATAGTTGACTTCCTGACGGCGATTGATGTGTCCGCGGCGACAATCGTAGGGGTTTCAACGGCAGCACCGCTCGCCTTGTTCGCAGCGCAAAAAAGCAAAAGAATTGAGCGGGTGGTCCTCGTCAATTACGGACTAAATGTCGCCGATAAGCTTTCCAAGATTGAACCAAATTGGGTGCGCGGTTTGCTGCGGATGGCCCTGAATTCAGCAGCTAGCTTTAGAGTCGGCTTAGCCGCAATGAGGTCCATCGTACGCTCTTATGGTGGACAAAGGTTTTATCAGCGACTTTATCGCGGGCAGTCCGCTGATGAGCGTTATTTGGAAGACAATCTCTCCGAATTTGCTCTGTTCTCAAACTACCTACTCAGCGCTGATCCAGAAAGCGTAAGGCAAGACATTGTATCGGCGTTTCTGCCCAATAAAAATGCGGAAACATCCCTAATTGAAAGTACAAATGTGAGAGTTATCAATGGCAGCAATCAGCATGGTGTTGGCGTCACGGAGTCGAAGCAAGACGCAGAGCGATTGGGGGTCGAGTTTGCAGAAGCAAGATTTGAAGGTAGAAACTGGTTGTTTCGTCATCCAAAAGAGTTTTTTGACCTCGCCCTAGACTAAACTCTCCCGTGCCCACGGCAATTAGAAGATCCAATTTCATGTTCGAAGCGCTTAAACCCAGGAGTGAGACCGGCCCCCGCCGGGCGCAGCGCTATGCAGCGCCAAATAGCGCGCTTCCTCAGTCACGCCCAAATGATCCACGTAAGTTTGAAACCATCAGGCCGGGATCTGGCACCATCGAACTGCAAGTCATGGATTATCAAAAAGATGCCACTGACCTGCGCCCCTTGCTCATCCTAAGCCCGCTCGAATTTCCATATCCGCCTTCCATTGATTTTTGCGAATCCATGAAGCGTAATGGCTTTCGGGTTATCTTCGTCCATCGGCTTGGCTTCGGCGGGGCCCAGTCATTGCCGCCGCAGCTTATGACCGAAGCAAATATCAAAATTGGCGCCGCAATGGTCACCGAAGTCGCGGTCATCATGAGCTTGATCGCGCATATGAATTTGAAAAACATAGTTCTGTTAGGGATCAGCACTGGCAATACTATCTGCTCTCGATTGAGCCAGATCAGTTCTGATGTTCGGCTTACGGTCTTTTCTCATCCAATTTTCAATCAGGACACGTTACAGACCGTGCGCCCCGAATGGGTGCAGCCGCTCGCCAGACAGATCATCTTGACCAAGGGCGGATTTCGAATAGCCGCCAACGGTCTAAGGTTTTACATCAGGCGCAATCCGACCTCTTTTTATGATCAAATGTACGCGAAAAGCGTGTCCGATTTACAATACCGCAAAGACAACGCCGATGACTTCCTCGCCGCGGCAAAGTTTGTCGAGAAGATCTCAGCCGAGACTTTGTATTATGAAGTCATCCATACGATGGCCGAAGACTCATTTTTGCGGGACGGATTGTTTCTTAACGTTCCAGCGGTGGTGTTGGCCGGAAAGGAAACGACGACGGATTGGCTGTCCAACACAGCTGCTGAAGCCGAACGCTTAGGCATTCCCTATGTGCAAGCCGAAAGCGGCGGCATCTTTACCGCCTATACATCGCCGGACCTTCTATTACAGGTCATTCAAACGCACTCCGTTTAAGCTCCCCCTGACTGCGATTTTGGGTCAGAGGGAGTTATCAAGACCGCCCGATTTCAGGTAAGCAAGCGAGACCTATTCTGCTGATGCCGGCGCCATGTCAGCATCAACCATGCCATGTGGCCGGCGTGTCCCGGGCACGCGGATGTCTTCAACCAAGTCCTGAATGTCCTGGGGCGGCGCGGCGGTGACAAAGGAGATCCCGATCCCGAGCGCGCCCGAGACCCACATGAAAAGAAAGCCAATGCCCTCCGGCGAAACACCGAACCAATATTGCTCTGGTGTTCCGCCGCCAAACTTGAAATAGACGATATAGGCAAAGGTCGAGATTAGCCCGAACAGCATCGCGACAATCGCGCCTTCCTTATTCATCCGTTTCCAAAAGATACCGAGAAAGATCACCGGAAACAAAGAGGCAGACGCCAGGCCAAAGGCAAAGGCGACAACTTGCGCGACAAAGCCGAGCTGAGCCGAAAAAATGCCGAGTAGGCCAGCGGCCACAACGGCGCCGGCAGCCGCGCCGCGGGCAACCCGGAGCTCAGTCTTGTCATCCATGTCTTTGAACAAGGTTCGCCGACATATATCGTGGCTCACCGCTGACGAGATAACCATGAGGAGACCGGCCGCCGTCGACAATGCCGCGGCAAGGCCGCCGGCCACCACAAGGCCAATCACCCAAGCTGGAAGCTGCGCGATTTGCGGGTTGGCGAGGACGAAGATGTCACGGTTTGGATTGACCTCGTTTGCCACACCATCCGGGGCGTCTGGCCCGCGATACTGCATGACGCCGTCACCATTCTTGTCTTCATATTGCAGCAGACCTGTGCGTTCCCAATTCTTATACCAGGCTGGAACCGGCTTGCCGCCTGCCGCTTCAATCTCGGCCGCGCGCGTCTCATAATTCTCTTCATCGGTGATATAAGTCGCTTCATTGACCGTATCGATAAAATTGATCCGTGCGAATGCGCCGACCGCCGGAGCGGTGGTGTAAAGCGCGGCGATAAAGATCAACGCCCAGCCCGCTGAGAGACGTGCCGCCTTAGCACTTGGAACGGTAAAGAACCGGATGATGACGTGTGGCAGACCTGCGGTCCCGAACATCAAGGCGCCGGTGATAGCAAACACATCGAACATGGATTTGTCGGTTTGCGTATATTCCTGGAAACCGAGATCAGTGACCACACCATTAAGTTTGGACAGCATAGAGACATCTTCACCCACGGCATTGCCAATAAAGCCAAGCTGCGGGACCGGATTGCCTGTGATGATAAGCGACATAAAGATCGCGGGCACCGTGTAAGCAAAGATCAAAACACAATATTGCGCAACCTGTGTATAGGTCACGCCCTTCATTCCACCGAGCACGGCATAGAAGAAGACAATCACCATCCCGATGCCGATACCGACATTGAAATCAACGCCGAGGAAGCCAGAAAAAGCGACGCCGACGCCTTTCATCTGGCCCGCAATATAGGTGAACGACACGAATAGCGCACAAATCACCGCGATGATGCGCGCGACGTCTGAATAGTATCGGTCGCCGACAAAATCCGGTACGGTAAACTTACCGAATTCTCGCAAGAATGGCGCCAGCAGAACGGCGAGCAAGACATAGCCGCCGGTCCAACCCATCAGATAGACAGAGCCGCCATAGCCGAGGAACGCGATCAAACCGGCCATTGACAGGAAAGACGCCGCGGACATCCAGTCTGCCGCCGTCGCCATGCCATTGACGGTCGGGTGAACATCATGACCAGCGACATAGAAATCATCGGTCGAACCAGCGCGTGCCCAAATGGCAATCCCGATATAGAGCGCAAAGGTCGTAATGACGAAAAACAGCGTCCAATCCATCGGTCTAACCCTCTACGCCATATTTGCGTTCAAGCCGCGCCATGGCGAAGCAATAATAGAAGATCAGCGCCACGAAGACATAGATTGAGCCCTGCTGCGCGAACCAAAACCCAAGCGGCGCACCGCCAATCGAAAATTGATCTAAGAAATCTCGAAACAAAATACCGGCTCCGTAGGAGACAATAAACCAGATCGCGAGCAGGCTGAGTGTCAGACGGATCGTGGCCGCCCAGTAGCCTTTTGTGTCTGTTTTTTTGTTCTCGGACACGATGACGGTCCTCCCTGATTTGTTTTTATGGATTGCACGCTAACCCATGATTGGGGAGACTCAAAATTTCTCGAATGTAGAAATCGACAATGATCTGAAACGCTTATTCTCGCGATTTATTGGCAGCATCCCGGCGTTCTTTTAGCCCAAAGAAGATCAGGAGTGCGGCGATCACAATGCCGCCGATTAGGTAGAGTTCGGATGCCCCAAAGCCAGGCGCCAAAAGAGCGTTTGCGAGTCGGTAGCTGAACACGATCGCCATTAGGAGACCAAACGAAATCATAACATGGTGTTTCATGGCGTGCCCTTTGTCGAACGTTTCGGACAAATGCGACCCTATCAGAGCCCGCAAGCTTCGCCGAGTCAGGCAGCGTTGAATCGTCCGATCCTCGCAGCCTGACGGTACCGGCGTGGACCTTATTGGAACAATTATTCGCTGATTTCCTGCTGAAACGCATTGGCAATGCCGTGATGATCTAGCGGAATGCCTTCGAATCGGAAGGCTGTCGGACTCACGGGCCCCAGCACAAAGACATCTGTTTCATGCAGCACATCAAGTCTTGGCCGTTCGCCATAATAGACTTCGACATTTAGCTGGCGCAAAATGTCTTTGATCTTGGCGTCTTCACCCGATGCAAAGATCCAATCATCTCTGACAACTGAGAAGCGTTGAGCATAGGCTTTCATGTCACGCGGACGATCAAACATCGGGGTCAGCGTGATCGAGACAAAATTGAATGACTTATCCGGATGTTTTTGGCGCAGATCATCATACAAGGTGAGCAAGGCTCCGGTCTGAACCGGACAATAAGTTGCGCATCCGGTGAAGACGAAGTTTACTAAAACAAGCTCGTCATCAAAGTCTGAGAGCGAAAAAGCCTTGCCGTTTTGATCGGCGAGCTGAATGTCACGATAGTCGTAGGGCTCCTCAGTCGATGCCGACGCGATAGAGACATATTGGCTCCAAATCGCGTAGCCAATTGTGAGAAAACCGCAAGCAATTAGCAAAGCTCGGATAGACTGCGAAAACAGGCCTCGCATCGATTATCTCCCCTTAGCGGTTGGCAACATTCACAAGCGCCGCCACGCTCGGCACGCCGCGCTCATTCATCGCAAACAAGAAATAGTTTCCTGGAATTACAACGTTTTGGTTGCTCGGGATTTCTAAGCCAAATGCGCGTCCTGATTTGCTGACAACACTGAGCGGAATTCGGCGCTGATCGTTGTTGACCGAATGTGTCGCAGCCGATGTCCGCACCAATGAAAATGTATGGTTTTGCGAGCTATCGAGCGAAACATTGATTGTCGTCCCGGCGCTCAACTGTTCAGGTACATTAGAGAGCACCGGACGCGTGGCCTGAGAACCATCATTATTGAGCAGATAAGGCGGCGTGAAAATCTCGCCATCAGGATGATTGGTAGAACAGCTGCCGCAAAGGCCACCGCCAGCGGCAAAGATCCGCCCGTCGCGCATCAACAGTGCGAAACTATGATAATTTCGCGGCACGGTCATATCAGCAAGCTGCTTAAACTCACCGGTTTCAGGGTTCCAAACTTCGGCAGCGTAGACAGATTTATTGTCCGAAAAGGCCGCCGCAAACTCTTGCCCACCGATCACAACGACTTCGCCAGACGGCAGGACAATACTGTTATGATAGGCGCGCTTGAACGCCATATCGCCGGTGCGAGCAACTTGAACATTGCTCTCACCGCCATTGATATCAATTGTGTGTGCGCGGGCTGTGGCGTCACTTGATGTATAATCTTGCGCCCCGCCGAGGGTCAGGATTTTTCCGATATCATACATTACGGCGTTGCCATTCATGGCGTCCGCCTCGTTCGAACGACGTTCTGCGGCCGTAATCGCGCCTTGTCCGGCCATATCCAGCCAATGCATGTCTCTCGCGGGGCCAGCATGGAAGACTTTGCCATTCGGCGCCATAAACAACCACATGTGATTATCAGCGCGGTACTGACCTTGGCGATCAGAGGTTTCAAGCGGGCCTGATTTCAGCCCGTCCTTGGTAATCCAAGTGCCGTTTGGCGACCAGATTTCACCAGGTTTTTCAAACCGACCGCCACTCCAAGATCCGCCAAGTGTTAGAATAGATCCATCAGACAAAGGTGTCATGGCGTGATAGCCACGCGGTGTATTCATTTCCGTCGAGGCGCTCCAAGTATCGCTTCTTGGATCGTAAATACTGGTCCGCGCGTCTGTATTACCGCCGGTCACCATGATCCGTCCGTCTTGCAACATTGCTGTGCCCGGGCAGAACATGTCGTGCCCGGTATTGCTAATCACTTGCTCGGTCGCGGTGAGGGTCGCCGGGTCAAAAATTGTTGTGACGGTTTGCTGCGCGCCGCGCCCAAACGAGAATTTTGCGCGAGCAGACCAGCCGAGAATTTTTCCGTCGGGAAGATTAGCGCCGGCGGCCGGCACCAGCGGCAAGTCATACGGTCCTTGCCATCGACCATCAGAACTGACGCGGAGTTTACCCTCGCCAATTTTAGCATCCACCTGCCACAGGTCATTGTTCACAAAGCGACAATCCCATTGGATCAGGTTCGCTCCAGGCGTCGTGCGCGCGCCCTCTATATTCAAACATTTGGAGGAATGTTTGGCGCGAATTGAGACGCCTGTGCCGGAGCCTTCTAAGGTCCACAATAAGTGGTCCTGCAGCGCGCAGGAGAGCTCTTTCACATTGGCCAAAGAGTTTTGCGATGCCCCTTCGACCCCAAGGCAGCGTCCAGAGGCGACGCGAATTTGATAGGCGTCATTATAGGGCGCAAACGAGAATTCTTGATTGTCCGCGCCATTGCAGGTCGCCATGATGGCATTACCGGCAACGTTCTCTGCGTCGGTTGTAGACGCGATGGTGAGACAAAGGCCGTTCAGACGCGCCGCGATCACCGGTCCAAATGCCACCGGATCGTCAGGTCCAAAATCACCTTCATTTGGAGGATCGATGGGCGTCGTGTCCCGGTTCAAAAGATCTTCCATCGAATACCACTCATCTTCGCCGGAAAACCAAATGCCGTCATAATTAATCAGCGTGTCGATTGTGTTGTTTGGCTTTTCAACGCGAACGGTGCCGAGCGAGACCGTCTCGAAAGTATAGTCGGCAGAGAATCCTGGATAATCGATTTGATTATACTCAGATCCGCCGCGATAGGTTTGCCCGGTCGTTTGCAACAGCGTGTCGATTGAGTACCATTGCTCTTCTTCTTGGAACCAGATGCCATCAATATCGATGAGCGTATCAACGGATAGGTCGGGTTTGCTGACCTCAACGCGGCCGAGCGCGATGAGATTAAACTGATAGTCAGTCGCGCCCGTGGGGTAGTCGACTTGGTCATACGTATCCGGATTGCCAGTAAAGGTCTGATTGCCCGATGGGGTCTCAACCAGCGAATTGACCGCGTACCAAGCTTCTTCGTCTAAGAACCAAATACCATCGATCTCGATCAGACGGTCTGTAAACCCATTTGGTTTGTCGACCGAGACCGAGAGATCATTGTTCTGCGTGAACGTATACTCGGACGCAAACCCGTTATAATCCACTTGCTCATAGCCGCTTGCGGTCCCGGTAATGGTCTGATTGCGGGCCTGTTCGGTAATCACATCGCTGATGGAATACCATTCTTCTTCGTCTTGAAACCAAATCCCATCAATTTTGCGCAGCAAATCGCGCTCGCTATCCGGACGGTCAACGGTCACCGAATTGTCGGCATTGCGCGTAAGTGTGTAATCAGCAAACCGACCAGGATAGTCGACTTGATCATATTGGGACGTCCCAGAGATCACGGTTTGACCGTCAAGTTCGGTAATCGTCACGCCGTCTGAAACTTCTTGCGCGACGGCGCCAGATAAGCTCACAGCTAAGGATAAAAGGCCCAACAGCCCCAGGCGCGCAGCAGACAACATGAGTAAGGTTTCCCCATCAAGGCATTACAGGCCGTATTCAGCCCCCTGAAATTACGGCAGGTTTTTTGCAAGTCCGATGCCATCTATGTTCACTTGTTGAGGCTTTTCCCGTTATGACACGCCAGGCGCTTCTCTCGATTATATGTCTGACTATGACCGCGGCATGCGGCGGCGGCGGTTCAGGCTCCGTGACCCCAGATCCTATAGGCGGCACGCCAACACCAACGCCCCCCGCGGCAAGTGATCCTTATACGAGCGCCAAACAGGCGGCAGAGAACGCATTCCGAGCCGACCTGCAAAACAAGCTTCAAGAGGCCGATCAATGGCTCGCCAGAAACGCCGAGAGTAGCGCCGTCCAAGTCCGCGCCTCAGGCCTTCAATACCGCGTGGTCAAAACTGGCAATTCAACCGCCACGACCGCAACTCAAACGTCTTCTGCGAAACTTCATTTCGATGCATCATCCATTGATGGCCGGATTTTCAATAGTTCATTTCAGCGGGGCGCACCGGTCGAACTGCAGGCCGAAAATATGATTGCCGGGTGGCGAGAAGCCATCGACTTAATGAACCCTGGCGATGAGTGGATCATCTATCTACCACCGGCTCTAGCTTATGGCGAAGATGGATATGGGGCCTCTGTTCCGCCCAACGCGGTGACCGTATATCGGATTGCACTGATCGATAAATACTAATCCCGACTGGTAAGACGCGATCGTATCCTCCCGGTTTGGTCGGACTTGAAGGCACGCCCCAGAACACAAACAAAACCACTTGCACTCAAACAAGCAGTTGGCGACCCCTGCAGGAGACTCAGCGTTTCCATCGATTTCCGACTGCTTCCAACCGCGAGCGAGTATCACTCGGTATTCAATCAGTATTATTCCAAAAAGTTCCGAGGCTGTTGAATCCTGATCAACCTTGATCAGACATTTTTGGTGACCTGTTTACTACCTGATTGCTACCCGAGGAACATATGCCTGCTGCTGGATTACACCGCTTAACCGACAAAAAGATCAAATCGCTAAAAGGGGCATTTCGCCTAGCCGACGGCGGCGGTCTTTACATCAAGGGCACGCCGACAAACTCTAAGAGCTGGCTATTCTCCAAAATGATATCAGGAAAGCGGATCACGAAGGGTTTGGGTCCTTATCCCGATGTCTCGTTGGCCTCTGCACGCCGAAAAGCTGAAAAAATTCGGGAAGTACTCGCCGTTGGCGGATCGATTTCAGAGGCTTTATGCGAGGAAAGACAAGTCCCCACATTCTCTGAATTCGCCGAAGAATGGATATCACAGAATAAGCCTGATAACGGCACTAAAACGGCTGGACAGTGGAGAGGAACTCTCCGAGATCACGCCAATCCGATCAACTCGAAGCGAATCGATGAGATTGAGCTATCCGACGTCCTCGCGTGCCTGACACCGATTTGGATAACAAAACACGAAACGGCTCGGCGCGTTCAACAGCGCATATTTAAGATTCTGGGCGCGGCACGGGTCAAGGGCTTACGAACGGGTGATAATCCCGCGCAGTGGTCTGGTAATCTTGAACTTCTCTTACCCGCGCGTCCAGTTCCCGTTCAACATCATAGAGCCCTACACTACGATCAAATCGCAGCACACTATCAACAGTTATGCAGACAACGCAGCTTGGGCTCTCTGGCGCTTCGCTTTCTAATTCTGACAGCAGCCCGGTCATCTGAGGCGCGTGGTGCAAGATGGTCAGAGATCGACTTGGACAAGGCAATATGGATTATTCCTGCCGATCGCATGAAAGCAAAACGCGAGCATCGCGTTCCACTATCACGTCAAGCTGTGGCTGTTCTAAAAACCGCACGGCAAATCGCCATTCGCCAGAACGACTTTGTGTTTCCGTCACCGAGCAAGCATGGCTTTGTGACAGAGGCCGCAATTCGCAAGGCAATGGCTTCGACGATTGCTAAGCCATTCACTATTCATGGTTTTCGAACGACATTTAGAACCTGGGCCACCGACAATTCGAAAAGCGAGTTTGATATCATTGAAGACGCACTTGCACACCAGGTCGGGTCGAGCGTGGTCAGGGCTTACAGACGCTCTGATGCGCTTGAGAAACGCCGAGGGTTGATGAATGAGTGGCGAGACTTTCTGCTCGCGCTCTAATGTCCGCTTTGGGTCAGAAGCGGGCATTAGCTCTTCATTTGATTTCGCCGAGCACTTTTCGCGCCGCATCTATGGTCGCTTCCAATCTTTGCGAACCTTTTTGACCGACTCGATTTCGAAACTGAGAAACCGATAGAACTTCGGCTTCCAATGGTTGAGGGTCGCTCGCATCGCGCTCAAGCTCAAAATCGACGACTAGTCGGTCGTCAATCAAAACCGAATAGCAATCGACGTTCTGGCTCGGTATTGATGCGAGGACGTGAAAAATGGTCCCCTCAATTGAAACCTTTCGGATAGCTGCCACTACCCGTGCGTCCGCGCTATTGCTGTTTGGGTTCAAACGAGACTTTATCGCTAGCTCTTGCAGCTTGAGATTTTTAGCGCCGTATTTCATTGGACGCTGTGTAGCAGTGCTTGTCGCGAATGTCTGCTCCCTGCGTCAAAGCGGACATTAGCCAAGCGGCTTTAAACGCCCTAAATCGGACGCTCGTAACTGACCTCTTGGGCTAAGGCAGAGATGTAGCCTTAGTTATCTCATTGCGGTCAGTTCATTCTCTCGTGTTGCAAGACTAAACCCGAGGGGACCACGAAAACAGAAAAGTAAAAAGGATCGCTGAGGCATAACGCAAGAATTGAGAACGGATGTCTCGCCAGTCGGTATCTGAGAAGCAATGGATGAGGTGTTTTCCGACCTGGTTCAAACGAAGAGACACCGACCTGTCTTGCGCCGAATGACCGAGACGAGAATGGCGCCGCTGCGTTTATCTGCGGCCAGCCACCCGCCATAGCGAGAAACGATGTATTGGAACAAGGTCATGGGTCTGCTCCTTTCTGCCCTATATTCGCGCTCTTTCACAGCCCAGTCCCAGTCAGTGAGGACAGTCAATCCTCTCTTTTCTTGCGAGTAAACTCAAAAACGTCGTTTCCTTCCATGGCAAACTTATTTAAGCGCAGCGCAAGAATTCTGATCTGGAAGGCCAAGCGGCTTTCCATAATGGGTTTTGGGGGGACAAATGGACGACGCATCTGTTAAGGATTTGGTTACCGAACGTATCGAGCTTGTCCCGGGTCATGATCAGGATCACGCGATGTCTGCTGCACTCAAAGCCAAAGAGTGGAAACGCCTGAGCGATTTTCCGGAAATCGAAGATCGTATGTGGTCGATCGCTGAAGATGGCCTCTATCCTCAGCCCGTTAGCGGATTGACTTACTACTTCATCGAAGTTGACGACTTACCCTGGCCCCTAGATTTGAACCCCGGCTGGAAATCGGCATTCGCTTCTGAAGCATATGTTCGCATAGCCGGTCGACACCATCCGAACGTCGACACAGAAGACTTAATCACGCTTTCAACAGAGCGTTTTGGCAGCGTGCTTGTTGTCCCAGAAAGCTATATGGTCACGCTTTAGGCAATCTAGACAACAAATGTTCGCCGAGCCCTGAAATGGTTGAGCGTCCGTTCCCAGTCCTCTGGACCTATTTCGACCTTCGCGATCTCCAAGCACTCTCGTGCCCGCTTAACGTCGACTGTATCGATCCGATCACGAAACGGTCGCTCGAACTTATCGAAGGCGTCATCTTGAATGTCGGGATCAATATTGTCCGTTCCAGGAATGTAAAAGGCTACAAACGGCGCGCCAACGCTTTGGAGTTCGGATGTGATGCCCAGCATTGTACCTTCGATGTAGTTTAGGTGACCAGAGATATCAGCCCTAACCTTCGGAAGACGGTACTTTGCGATCATGGCGAAGAACTTGTCTTCATCCGCCTCTCGTCCAACAAACACAGCTCTTTTTCCGCCGGGAGAAATGACCCCACTAAAATCGAAAGGATGCGCATCATCTTTGCTCGTATTGCCAGCTTGGCGCATCTTGAAGACTGGATATCCGTTGGCGGTTTCGACGTCACGCGGAATTATTCTCATAAGGCTGAGAGACAGTTTCAAGGTCGAAAGGCTCTCGGCCTCTTTATCAGGCTGAGAAGCCGGGCGTAGAATGTACCAAAACCCCTCCAACGCTCGAATTGCAGCCGCCTGGAGAGTATCAGCAGCCCCGTAATAAGGAAGTTTGGTTTGGTGTATTGCAGGATCTAGAATGATCCGCGCATTACTCGGGACGATAGGGACATCGTTTTCGCCTTCCTTCCTCATTAGGGCTTTTTCATGGTGCGGGAAAAACTCAACCAAGAAGGGCAGGACTGTCATTATGCTTGGGGTTACAGCAAAACGACCCTCAACGATTATTTGATCCATACCGTTAAGGATCGCTCTGGCCTGTTCAGCAATCAGGTCGGGATTGAGCTTGGCCTGCGTCGTTTCTTTCTTTTCGGTCTCTACGCCGTCCTTTTTCTTGCGGACGCCATCTGGGTTTAGAAACCTCTGCAAAGTGTCTTCAGAAAAGTCTGCATATCCAGCCAGTACCTTCTGTGACGGCGCATCCCTGTACTTCTTAAAGGTGTGTAAAATCGTTCGAAGCTTCGCCAATTCGGCAGCGTCCGGGATCCAACTGTCTTTATATATCTCTGCCACTGCCATCCCCCATTTGCGGTAGTAGGTTCTTCATTGCGGTACTACTGACATACATGCGGCTTTTGCAAGGAAAAGGCTTCTTTCAACCGCATCTTTATTTTTGGCCGCAAATGCCCAAAACAGACCGCAAATGTGGCATTTATGACGCAATGTGGACGTTTACGTGAGCGTAAAGCCGCAAATCAAACCGTTTCGCAAAGGGAATGACCGCATACTGCCGCAACAAATTAGGTTTACGGCTTAATGCACCGCACGTGCGTAAACTGCCTTAATTGCTGCCGTAAGATCGTCTTGATGCGGTGATGCAAGCCGTTCTGTGGGCTCTATGTAGGCATGTATCCCAGTCTATTTCGCCGGGATTTTGGAGACAACACCATGAATATCAAGAAGGACGCAGCCTACAACCCACTCGCTGCACACTCAAACCGGGCACTTGGCGAAACGATCAGTCTTCGCTCAATGGCCGAGCACATCGAGTCGCTCAATGGCGGCCCAAAAACCAGCGCAGAGGCGTCGTTTGAATTGGATCCTGATCTTAGCGGTTTGGATCAGATGATCCTGGCCTTGGTCGCGATCAAGAATGGCTTTTCAGGTAAAATTGAAATCAAAATGAAGCTGCACGCGGGGTAGCGAAGGAGAACGATCATGGCTCGATCTCGTCGCCGCCGAGACCGCTTCCCCACCTATCACCTTTGGTTGCTGGTGGTCTTGTTACTAATGCTTGGCGCGAATGTGCTGAGCATCATCATCACTGGAGAACCGCTTCCCAATTGGGATTTCACAATCATTGAAATCGATTGGTCTGTTAAGCCAGAAATCGACGCGCCTTGATCCAATTAGGCCTAGCGCGATAGCCTACACCTCTGGCCTAGCTCACAGACAGTTCGAATTCGCTTGCGATCAGAACCCTAAACAATCTGGATCGGAGTATCCGGCATCTTTGAGTTTACGACAGGCTTGCTCGGCTTTGACCTCAGCGACACGTATGGCGCTTTCGCTTCGCTCATCCCCTTCTTTACTCTGAGCTTCATCATAAGCTGCAACCGCTTCGATCGCAGCGATACGAAGGGTGTCCTCATTGTCCTCCTCTCCGGCGCGGGCGGTTTTTCGTGTCTCTGGGTCCAGCGCGTTGAAGAAGGGCTCGGCAATCTCCGTTTTGTTTGCTGACAGATAGGTGCCCAAGTCAATCAAGAATTGGTTGCCTTCACGTGTTTCAGTTAGAACCGTTTTGACCGTGATAGGTGAGGTCCGACCAAAAGGCGTTTTGTCTGGATTATTATTGTTCCGCAAACGAGTGATTTCGCGGTTTGCACCACGTTGGAGCGTGACTAAGGTCGCTCGGCTTTCGTTTGTGAGCGCTTTGCCATCATCCCCTACCCCTGCATCAAGTTGGCGTTGAACATCAGACACAAGTGTTTCGTAGTCTTGGATGGACTTTAGAGCTTTGTCCCAAACATCGATGCGTTTGCTCGTGCTTTCAGGAACCGGAGCCAGTGGGAACCATCCCGAAGCAACGCCGACCAGGTCTTCCGTGCTCAAGAATACGTTTCGCTTCGCATTTTTAAAAGGGATGTTTGCGACGGCAAACGCATCCGCTGCTCCGCTCTGACTCGGGGCGTGCAAAGAAAGCGTCAGAACGATGTCTCGTTTGTTGGAAACAAATCTCTTGGCGGGGGCAAACGGTTTACCAATAAGAACGGCTTGCGGGATTAATCGCATCGCCGTTCGATCGTCAGAACGCTCCATTGCAAACTCCCCGAAGAAGCGAATGTCGTTTGAGAACTCTAGCGTCGCGAAATCCAAAGTTTGGTTGGGCGTTAGGTATTTATGAGCATCCCCCTCAGCCAGTGGAGTGCTCCGGCTACGAGGCGGCAAGTCATAGGTCTCCGACAACAGCTTTCGTGCAGCATCAAAACGTTCCCGGAGCTTACTCTCATCGGTAGGCGGCGTGGCGAGTGTTCCATGTACAACCGTTAGGCAGCCTGCATTTAGCCCAAGCTTCGTTGAACTCTGTTGACCTGCAGCCCAGTCGATTTCGTAAAAATCGGTTCCCTTTTCCGCAAAGACTTGTGTTTTCTGTTCCTCTCCAGCTTTGCGAATACCGTCACCGACCTTACTGACAACGCTCTCTAGGAAGGGCTTTAAGAGAAGCCCAACAAGCGCGGAGCCGAGCGCGTTTTGGCGGGTACCGGTACTACAGGCGTCTTTGATATAGAGTTTGGTCACCAACTGACCTTCCGGCTCAGCCCCTTTCGGGGCGATTGGTCCAGAGCCTGGTCTGCCGCTCGCGCAGCCAACTAGGAAGGCTAAGGACACACCGACGATAACGGCTTTTTTCTTGAACATGATTGTATCCCTTGAACAAACCTTATGGATCGACGCTTCCGGGTGGAGGCAAGACACCGATATTGCCACGCCTAGAGACTGGATTGAGACTGCCAATGGCAAACTGAGATGGACAATGATGACCGAGGAAGCCCTCGCCGCGAACGTGAACGCCAACAAGGCTCATTTCATTTTGGTCATCAATTTGGATCATTGGACTTCCACTAAATCCTGGCATGACCTGACAACGATGAATTAGACAGGCACCGCCCGACGTGCTCTCTGAATAATCGTATATGCGGCAGTACCCGCCCGCCAAACGCCGTGAGGTCCGGATTTCGCTTTGCCATGTTGTAGGTCCGACTGAGACCCCTCTTCGATCTGCGAAGATGTAATGCCCTGGGATGACCAGCTCCGCGCCGATCACTGGAGCTGAAATTGCGAGATTGGATACGCTTGGGTCCGGTGCTTTTGCTTTCAAAGTGATGAAATCGTTTATCGACTTAATCTCTTTATTGGTCTGACCGCTCGTATCAAATCCGCTTGAATTCCGCACCTCCTCAATCTCAATTGCAACGTCGGGGGCGCGATACATAAAAACACGCGCTTGTTTCATTCTGTCATTCATCGCCTTTCCGCGTTGGCGATCATGGAAACAGTGGCGGGCGGTCAAAAACGTAGCCGGACCCGTTCGAAACGCAGTACAAAAAGGCGTTTCGACATTTGGCATTTTCAAAACAGCCAGGCGGTCGAGGATACGCGCATCAATAGACGCAGCCTTATCGAGACAGACATCATCAAAGTTCTTCGCAAGGATCTCAGCTTGCGGCTCGTTACGCCAGTCATTGAAATCCTCACCATTTGATCCATCAAACTCGACCTCGCTTCGAAACAAGGCCTGCGCTTCGACGCAGCTTGTTTCGGCAGCGGTCACGATCTTGGAAGCGTTGATTGCTTCCATGATAAGGTCAGGCATGACGAGGATCCCTGCCGCACCCGGATCGCCGTCGATTCGCGGCAAACACACATTTGGGTCCTCGTTGCAAAGCTTTTCGACTTTCAGTTCGTCATCAGTGCTTATGCCGGTGTCTATTGGATTGACTGTTTGTTGCTGCCCCTTTCTTGGCCTCAGGTACTCGCCGGAAGCATCATAAGCACCCTCATCTTGCAAGCTGCGCCCGAGATCGATTGTAATTTCATCTTCGACCGACGCGGGCGTGCTGTCATCTCCTCGGACCCCGCCCACAACGCCGCCTCGATATCGCTCGAGGACTTCCTCCGAGATTGAAATCTCGTTCGCGCCAAGCTCGAAGTCCGGGCGCAAAACGGGTTCCCCATTGGGGGCAATACTGAGCTCTACACCAAAGGCTTCGTTTCGATCGATTTGATACTGGACCGATAACTCGAACAGGGTTTGAGCGAGTTGCTTTTCTTCCGGAGAAAGCTCAAGCTCATCAAGAGCATCAAGCGAAGTCATACGACTGCCATCGATTGCATCAAATTCAACGGTCAGATTTGTGTCGGCTTGACCGACAGCCGTAACTGGCGCGGTCGCACTCCAGATGAATATCAGTATGATCAAGAAGGTGTGTTTCACAGCGTTCCCCCAAACACCCCCAAATGGTTAATGCACCAGCCCGATCAAGACAAGAAGAAACAAAAAATAAAAGGATTTCGGCCTAATATTTGAGAACCTCAGAGATCATACAGATACTAAGAGAGTCTAGATTACCTCTCGCACTATCTCCATTGTGGTCCGCGCATTGCGTGAGGCGTCTTCTAATCGGCAGGCAGCGATTGTTTTTAATGGAAGACTTGCTCGAATAGTTTAGGTTGGGAGCATCGCATCGCAATCGTTCTGAAGATGAATCAATTCGATATTGCGGTTTAAAAGGCCTCGTTCAATCAGGACACTGCGCTGTATTCTGTCCCAAGTAGATTATTGACCCAAGCGAGAGGGTCAATAATCGAAATTAACGCTCATAACTTTGAATTATGAGGCTTTAGATAGCCGCGACGGCTGATTTCCAATCAGCGACTTAAGTCGCCCTTAATAAGACGCTCCCCGTTTGTGAAATACGTGCAAAGAAAGACATCGAAAGGCGTTAAATGGTTCGGCGCGCGATCGTAACGATCTCACCCCTATCAACTTTTCCTAAGAGCTAATATAGAAAACGTTTGCGATATCAATATAGTCATCGATTGTCGTTCTCTGCCTCCGTTCAAGAAGCTCTGGAGACTAAATGAAAAAGGCGTTCTATGCCGTCAATCGCAATGACGCGCGGTTTTTCTTCTTCGCCGCCATCGTGGTCCTTGCGTTCGGATTGATCGGCTTCTTGCCAACCTTCGTCGCCGCTATGTTCGCTGGCTTCGACACAATCCCCATGCGCGTTCACATCCACGGGGTTTTTATGGTCGGTTGGCTGATTCTACTAGCAACACAGGCATATCTCGTCTGGCAGGACCGATTGATCTCGCATCGCTTCTTCGGTCGGCTCGGTGTTTTGCTTTTCTTTCTGGCATATGCGTCGTTGGTTACCCTAGCAGTGAACAACTTGATGAAAACGGTTCCGCCTTTTGTTGATGTGGGCCTTTCAAAAGTGTTCGCGCTCCAGATTAAATCGATAGTATTCATGCCTATTTTGTTCGGGTTAGCGATCTGGACAGCCCATCGTGATACGGATGCTCATCGTAGATTGATGGTGCTGCTTTCAGCGATGTTGGTGGAAGCCGCTGTCGTCCGAATGCCTTGGTTGCCTGGAGTGGATGGCTTAAACACGGCTCCGCTCACAATTGTTGCATACAGCCTAATCCCGCTACTGCCCGTCCCGATTTACGACTTGATTACACGAGGTCGATTTCATTGGGCCACAACCTTCGCTCTGATAGTAGCAGCAATCGGAAAAGGATTTTCGGTTTTCGCTGCCGAAACAACAGTCTGGTTAGAATTCACCAACGAGATAGAGCGCCTGCTGACACCGATTTGGCCGAATATTTAGATGCTTGGCATATGCTCGATGAAGCAGCTAGGCTCATCTAGCGCCCTCGTTGACGCCCGAAAGTGGCATTATCTGAGCGGCTTAAATTCGCCCCAACTAAGACACTGGGCTAATGTCCACTCCACGATCCACAGAAGATATTACTTGCGACCGTTGTAGGCCAAAAGCGGACCTCGCGGGCATCTTTTGGAGGGCACCTAAGCGATGCTCGGAGGTTCAAGAAATGCGCCAAAAAATCGGGCGTTTCAGCGCGTCTTTCTTCATTCGGCACTTTCGGAGAGCTCTAGGTTTTCGCCCTCCGCCTCACTTATCGCAAAACTTGGTGAGGCCTCCATTCGCCGCACAATCTTATCAACGAAGTCGCCGAATGGACCTTTAAAGTACTGAATGCCGACTTTTTGCCACCAGGTCCGAGCGCCCGGGGCTACGAAAAGCGCCTCAAGATTCCGGATGTTCCGCTCGAAAAGCGACTCTTTGAATAGGTTTTGACCCTTCAGAACATAAGCCAGTTCGATTGCGCTCAAAGCCCCATGAAGACGAACGCTGAATCGTTCTTTGTCGGTTTGGCTTAGGGGAGCGTTGGGCCGCATCGCCCTTGTCATGAACTCAGAGCTCTCTTCGGTGTCGTACCATCTCGCTTGAAGGTTACCAATCAAACCCCATGTGGTCATGCTTAGCTCGGCCTCTGCCAAGCGGTTTGCTTGTTCTGCTTGTTGCTTCGATTGTCTTACTTGAATGCCAACAAAAATTACAGAACCAAGAATCGCTAAAACGGCGACGACCTGGCTCAAGTAATAGATGTTTTCTAATGACATCTGCGCCCTCCCAAAAAGCCCGCGGTCAGTGTGACAGAGTTTCCGAGCAGACGCAAAGGCCGAGTGCTCGCATCGATACCAGATCAACACCGCAACTATGCCGCCAGGGCGCCGAAAGTGGGCTTTAGCTGAGCGTCCTAATCTCGCCCCAAAACGGACTCTCCCGTTTCGTCTCCTAAATGTACTCTTATTGCCGCCAATGCATACCTCACCGCAGCTCGCTCGGCAAAAATTATATTGCCAGTGCTCGGTCTCAATGACCGCTTTTGCGCCCAAATCAGATGTCAGTTCGATCCCAGAAGCGGACGTTAGGGAAAGCCCCTGCAATGTAACCACCTTAATCACAATGGACTGGTGGCCTCCAATCTGAGACTTTCGAACGTTTCCCTCATGTCTAGTAGTATCTCACGAGCGGATTCATCGCGCGCTAAATCTTGCATTTCAAAAGGATCGGCACGCAAATCAAATAAGGACTCATAGTACGTTCCATCCAACAGATAGCGCACGTATTTGTGATCCTCCGATCGCACGCCTTCACTTTTAACTATTGTTGCATTTTCAAAAAGATGTTCATAAAAAAACTTGGTTCGAGTTACCGAGGACAATATAGACTTTCCTTGCACGCGATCCTCTGGTGTCAATCCGCAAACTTCCAAAATAGTAGGGCAAATATCAATATTCAGAACTTGCTGACTTGCGTCAGTAGTAAAGCTGGTGCCTTTGGGTGCCTTGGCTATCATAGGAATTCTGATAGATTCTTCGAACATCCACCATTTGCCTGATAAGCCATGCTCTCCAAGCATCATACCATTATCGGAAGAGAAAATAATCAATGTATTATCATAGAGGCCTTTGTTTTTAAGCGCTTCAATGATGCGCCCAACCTCTCGGTCAATCCCCGAAACTAAACGATAATAGTCACTTCGTGATTTCTTAGCTTTCTCTTGCGTCCCAAAGCGAATTTCCCATCGTCTTCTCCCTTCCGATTGTTTCAGAAAGTCCGGCAGATTTTCAAAGCTTTCCTTGTTGACCGATGGCGCTAAGAAGAAATCTGTTTCCTGATATTGGCCATTGAAATCTGGACTAGGCTGGAAGGGCCAAGGGTCGCCATCTTGAGCGTGGGGGGCTTTTGTTGAATATATCATGCAAAATGGTTGATCAGGAAGGTTATTGATCTGAGCAACTGCAATGTCGCCGATATGCTGTGTTAAGTGTTTATCGCCGTACTCTTTCGAAAAATAGCGTTTTTCATTCCCGAACGTATATTTGAAGTCAAACACATCTTCGGGTATCGGCTTACCAATTCCCCATTTTCCTATGAAGCTGGAGTGATATCCTTTTTCCCGCAATTTGGTTGTGAAGCTGCGCTTCACAAGATCGGGGTCGTATTCCCCAAACCCCCACATACCATGTCTGTTTGCATACTCTCCGGTAAGAATTGATGCTCTGCTTGTTGGACAAATAGAGGTAGTAACAAAAGCGTTTGGAAATACGATGCCATCTCGCCCCAGCGCATCAATATTCGGAGTATGCGCGAATGAGTTGCCGCTAGCGCCTATGGCGTCGGCTCGAAGATCGTCGGTCAAAATTAGAAGTACGTTTGGGGGTCGTTCCACTTTCGGAATCTGTGCACAGGCTCCGACCATAATTGGAAGCGATACTCCCATCATTAACAACTCTCGGCGAGAAAACCTCGAGCGTGAACGGTTGCTTTCCATAAATTGCGACCTCGTGGTTCGATTAAGCCTTGGCTTTAACTCTTAAACACAACCCTATCTGATAAGCAATTTCGGTACTTACCGCCGAGTTCTAGTGTCCGCTTTTGCGCCCCGTGCTGACGAACTTGCAACGCCCAATCTGGTTCGCTAGGATTCTATTGATGAACTATTTGCTACCTGGATTTGAAAAACACATTCTAACCGCTTGTAATCACACAAGTGGCTGGCGACCCCTGCAGGATTCGAACCTGCGACCGTCCGATTAGAAGTCGGGTGCTCTATCCAACTGAGCTAAGGGGCCGTCTGAGCGCCTGCCTTAATCTGAATTCTCAAAGATATAAAGTCGCGATTTGCGGGTTGGACTGCATCCAAATCATGTGCCGCGGGCATCTAAGCTTCAGCAGCGCGACGGAATTCCTGTGCAGCAGCGTTAAAGCATGGTCACCCCATGAATGAAAAAGGGGGGCGATAGGCGAGGCTTCGTTAAGAGATTCAAGCGACACTTCGCGTCAAGACTTGGGAGGACGAGATGCGTAAACGCACAATCACCAACCTCGCACAAAGTGCGGCATTGGCTTTGGTTTTATCCGTCGCAGCGTGCGGCGGTGGCGGCAGCGACAGCGGCGGCACACTTCCCGGGGGCTCTGGCTCGGCGCCGCCATCCCCGCCTCCTCCTCCTCCACCGCCGCCGCCGCCGGTTAGCGGCGCGTTTGAGACAAATGAGACGACGGCTTTGTTTCTTTCACAAGCCACCTTCGGCCCGACCCAGGCCAACCTTTCTAACCTCACCGGAACATCGCCTTCGGACTGGTTCGTGGCTGAGCTCAACAAGCCTGCGAGTTTCAATCTCGACTATGTATTGAATGAAATCTCGCAGCCCGATGCACGCGATACGGATGGCCAACTGACTTATGAAAAACGCAACACACCGACCTTTTCGTTTTGGATCAACGCGATCGAAGGCGATGATCAGCTGCGCCAACGAATGGCCTTCGCCCTATCTCAAATTCTGGTGATCTCCCACGCCGAAGGCAATTTCTTATTCGAAGCCCCAAATGCGGTTGCGCATTATCAAGACATTCTGGTGAGCAATGCCTTTGGGAATTACCGCGATCTCTTAGAGGAGGTCACCTATTCCCCCGCTATGGGAGAATATCTCACTTACCTGCAAAACATCAAAGGCGATGCGGCAACCGGGCGTATGCCCGACGAAAACTATGCGCGCGAAGTGATGCAGCTGTTTTCCACCGGCCTGGTCGAACTCGAGCAGGACGGCGATGTCGTAACACAGAATGGCGTCCCGATTGAACTCTACACAAATGCCGATGTCACGGGGCTAGCCCGGGTGTTTACAGGGCTTAGTTTGAAGGGCGGCGAGTTTTGGTTCGATTATCGCGATTTGCCCGAGGATGCCTTGCATTCGTCGATGCAAGCTTATCCAGAATGGCACTCTGAGCTGCAGAAGTCTTTCTTAGGCACGACAATTGCCGCCGGAACCGGCCCGGAAGAGAGTATCGATCTTGCGCTCGACACACTCGTGAATCATCCAAACACAGCGCCCTTTGTGTCCAGACAATTGATCCAGAGATTCGTCACAAGTCACCCGGAGCCAGATTATATTGGCCGCGTCTCAGCCGCATTTGCCGCTGGACAATACACTTTGCCAAACGGCTCAGTGGTCGGCGACGGGCGCCGCGGTGACCTGTCAGCTACGATTGCCGCCATTCTTTTTGATGACGATGCGAGAGAGGCCACCAGCCGCGACCAAGACACGTTCGGTAAAATTCGTGAGCCGGTCTTACGCTTCATTCAATGGGCGCGTGCCTTTGACGCGAACACCGTCACGCCCGAGCTCACGTTCCAACTCTACAACACGTCTTTTGCTGGCAGTCTCAGCCAAGCGCCATATAAATCCCCGTCCGTCTTCAACTTCTATCGTCCTGGCTATATTGCGCCAGGAACAGAGACCGGCGCGGCGGGGTTGACCATGCCAGAGCTTCAATTGGTCAACGCCAATTCGATATCCAACTACGCGAACTTCATGACGTTTTTCATTTTTGGCTTCGCGGCGAATGATACGGATAACCCGGGCGCGGCCAGCTTTATCCCAGATTATAGCGATGAATTGGCCTTGGCCACGGATCCGACCGCTTTGGTCGACCATCTCGACCTATTACTCACTTATGGAACCACCAGTGCTGAGACCAAAGCCACGATTGTAAACTTCCTAGAAGAGGTCGCACTCGAAGTTCCCAGCGACCCGAATTATGATGGCCCGTTTTTACGCGTGGCCATGGGCATTTTGATGGTGATGACGTCGCCTGATTACATCGTGCAGCGGTGAGGAGAGAAAGACCATGAAACCCACTCGCAGATCCTTCCTTACAGGCGCGAGCGCGCTCAGCGCCGCCACTCTTTCCGGCCTCGGAAGCTCGCTTGCCGCATTCCAAGCCAGCGCTGCTGAAACTGGCGGCTATAAAGCCATTGTCTGTCTGTTTTTCTTAGGCGGATTAGATGGGCACGATACAGTGCTCCCTTATGATCAAGCGGCCTATGATCGCTACGCCGAAATCAGATCGTCACTGTTGGGACAGTATGCCAATATGACCGGCGGTTCGACCCGATCTCGCGACCGATTACTGCCACTCAATCCATCAAACGCAGCGGATTTCGCAGGCCGACAATTCGCATTGCCGGAGGAATTAAGCGGGATAAAGGACCTATTTGATAACGGAAACGCGGCCATTGTCGGCAATGTTGGGCCGCTCATTCAACCGCTCAACCGCGACCAATTTCAGGCCGAAACACTGCCACAACCGAAGCGGCTTTTCTCTCATAATGATCAACAATCCACTTGGATGTCTAGCGCACCAGAAGGCGCTCAATTTGGCTGGGGCGGGCGTTTTGCCGACGCGGCCATGGCCGCTGGCGCGAATACAGGTAGCCGCGAATTTTCGACAATTACCAGCCTTGGCAATGAGCTCTTCCTGACCGGTCAAAACGCGCGCCCATATCAAATCGGTCTAAATGGCGCGCCGGAAGTTGAAGCCCTGAACTTTTTTGATTTCGACGACAACCGCACCAACCCGGACTCTATCTATCACAAGCTACGTGACCATTTTGAAGCGATGGATTTCAACAGCGATAATTTGATTGATCGCGATATCGCCACAGCAATGCGCTCCGCATTGAGCACGAATGAGACGTTTAATGACGCATTTTCTTCCATTCAACCGTTCAACACGGCGTTCCCAGGGGACTTTTTAGGGCAACAATTACAGGCGGTTGCGAACACAATTGCCATCAGGGATGCGCTCCTGGTTAATCGCCAAGTCTTCTTTGTCGCGATTGGCGGTTTTGACACACACTCCAATCAAGCCAACGATCTGCCTGCTCTGCAGCGTGAAATCGATGCCGGCGTTGTCGCTTTCTATCAAGCGATGCAAGAGATTGGTTTAAGCAATGACGTGACCCTGTTCACAGCCTCTGATTTCGGCCGAACCTTAGCCATAAATGGCGATGGCACAGATCACGGTTGGGGCAGCCACCATTTCGTGATTGGAGATGCCGTCCAAGGTGGGCGGATCTATGGTGACATTCCACCTTATGAGTTCAATCATGATCAAGACGCTGGGAATGGACGCCTGATTCCAACCACCTCGGTCGAGCAAATGGCTGAGCCACTGGGACGGTGGTTTGGACTATCCGAGACGGAACTCGCTGCGGCGTTGCCGAATCTATCAAATTTCAGCCCGGGGCCGAGTTTTGTCTAGTGAGTCCAAGGCTGTTTGCGGTCGGCTGAGAAATTCTCTGAATAAGACTTCACCAGACGTTTGGTATCGCGCGCTTCTTCAACAGCGAAAGTGAGGTTCTCTCGCTTGGCATAAGCAATGGCTTGCTCGCGGCTCTCGAAATGCAACCGAACCTGGCCAGTTGTGTCGTCTATACTGGTCCATCCCATGACTGGGTCGCTGGACCTTTTAGCTCCGGAGACGAATTCCAAAACCCAATCTTTCGTCTTGCCGCGGCCAGATTGCATCGCAGTCTTCGCAGGCTTGTAGATACGGGCATCCATGTCGTCCATCTCCTAGAGAAGAAACTGGTCGGAGCGATAGGATTCGAACCTACGACCCTCTGGTCCCAAACCAGATGCGCTACCAGGCTGCGCCACGCTCCGGCCTCCCGGTATACTGTCGGTTTTTTGGGTTTCAACCCTATTTTTGCTGTCTTCGCAGTGTTCTGAACGTCGCATCTGCGCGCGCTGCCAATTTATCCCCATCAATCCGTAAATCAGCGGTCACTTGCACCAAATCATGCTCAAAACTGATGACGGTCGGATGCGCCTCTAGCCACTTATGAAGTCGGACGGTTTCTAGAAAGTGCAAGGTCAGTTTAAGCGTGACGGAGGCGCGCCCTGTTTCCGCCCATACAGCGCGGGCCAGTGAACGGTCGGCAAATGCGCTCGCCATGCCGCCGTGAAGGAAGCCCATACTATTGCAATGGCGGTCTAAAACGAAAAAGCCACTGCGCGGGTCATCTGCCGCGCTGGCTTCATAAACGGGACCATTGTGATTGCTAAAGCCGCCACGCGAATTCGAGATTGCAAACCCCTCCGGCACGATCAGGTGCGCGGGCAGGTCGTGTTCACGCATCCGCGCTTACTCAGTTTCGGGTGAGTTGCCAAATAGCGGGTGCTGAACTGTATCACCCGGTTGAATACCAAGCTCGGCGGCGCGGCCACCGCCAATTTCGAGGACTGCGCGGACGGGCACGCCGGCTGAAATTGTCCGAAGCGACCCTGGCACAGCATTGCGCGCAATCATTTCAATGCTTCCATCGCTGGCAATGAAAAGCATATCCAATGAAATCAAGGTATTCTTCATATACATTGCAGGCTCACGCGGCGGATCGAAGTCAAACAGCATCCCGGTGCCTGCCTCCAGCGTTTCCCGCTCCATCAGGCCAAAGGCGATTTCGTCGCGATCATTGGCGACTTCAACGGAGAAATCATGGACAGTTTCGCCACTCATAATGGACAGAGGCGTGACATCCATCGGATCCGCCAAAGCCGGCGATGCAATGAGCGTGAGAAAGGCGAAAGCGGAAAGGGTCTTAGAGAACATGCTTATTCCTCTACAAGCGGTGCGCGCCCGTCGCAAGCGTCAGCCTCATGGCCAATCTAATTTTTGATGACGATAACGTTTTCGCCCTTTTGGCCGCTGCCGGCCACAATATCGATTTCCATCCCGGTTTCGAGCGTATCGATGCCAGCTTTGCGCATCACAGAGATATGGATAAAAATATCTGCCGGGTCGCCGGGGCGATTAACAAAGCCAAAGCCTTGCGCTGCGTTAAACCATTTGACAATCGCCCGCTCGAAGACAATCGCCTCGCCTTGCTCGCGCATGACCGACGTTTTCGGGCGATCCATTTCAATCACGTTGAGGACTTGCCAGCCGCGATCGCGCTCGACGATATCGCAGACAATCCGCGCATCCTCATCAGCGCTGCTTTCGCCATAGGCCCGCAAACGCGACACGTGCAGCATGACATCCTGGTTCAGGATCACGCCCTCTACAGATTCTGCAATAACAAAACCGTAGCCCTTGACCGCATCAAACCATTTGACACGACCAATCAGGCGTACACCCGCCTCTGCACTCACACTCGCTACCTGTTCAGCCACTTTAGTCATGGGGCCCACCCGAATTAACCATAGTGTTAGACTCAGGTTTCATCTCTGTCACGCAGCTTTGCTCAGTGGACGCACATTTTTTCTATCTTGGGTAGAATAGTGGCACTCCCTAGGGGAATCGAACCCCTCTTTCCAGGTTGAAAACCTGGCGTCCTAACCGATAGACGAAGGGAGCGCTCTGTTGAGGGGCCGATATAGACAAGCCGGATTAGGCTTGCAACCTTCTTTGACGTCTCTTTCGAACTTTTTGCAGCGCTTTTGCCCGGACCAGGTAACGCTTGTCACATCTGCATTCCGTCGGCACTAATTGAAAATGGATATTGATCTGTCTCAATCCGATTTAAACCGAGCGCGAAACGCGGACTGGCGCCGTGTCGCTGATATTGCTGGCGAAGCGTTCGCGAATGATCCAGTCAATCGCTACGTTTTTGGCAAAGAAGCATCGATACGGTCGATGTTTAGAGTGATGGCGCGGAACCTATATTTGCCACACGGGCTTTGCCACTTACATCCCGCCGGAGGGTCAACCATGTGGATGCCGCCCGAAGTGACCGCGGAGGCGAGCTCTATTGGACTATTAACATTTGCCCTCGGACAGATTCGCCACGGCACGCCTGGTGCAATTGAGCGCGGCCTCAAAATATCAGAGCAGATGCAAGCTTGGCACCCGAAAGATCTCCACTTTTACCTGTTTGCGATTGGGACAACCCAAACCGCCCGCGGCAAAGGTGTCGGCAAAGCTCTTCTTAAGCCGGTGCTCACGGCGTGCGATGCGGCCAGCATGCCCGTTTATTTGGAAAACTCAAATCCCGACAATTCCGGGTTTTATGCCGCCCATGGATTTGAGCGCATGGGTACTTTTCAAATCAATGGCGAGGGCAGCCCGATTATGGAACCGATGTGGCGGGAGCCGAAACTGCTCCCCTAATCAGCCGCGACTGAGCGAGTAATTCGGGGCTTCGCGTGTCATTTGCACATCATGAACATGGCTTTCATTCAGCCCTGCCCCAGTGATTTGGACAAACTCTGCGCGTTTATGGAGCTCTGCCATTGTTGGCGCTCCGACATAGCCCATTGCCGCGCGTAAGCCGCCAACCATTTGGTGCACAATCGGTCCAATCGGCCCCTTGAATGGCACTTGGCCTTCAATGCCTTCCGGGACGAGTTTGTCGCTGGCGGCGTCTTTTTGGAAATAACGATCGGCTGATCCTCGGGCCATTGCGCCTAAGCTGCCCATGCCGCGATAGGCTTTGTAGGACCGCCCCTGATATAGGAAAACCTCGCCTGGGGCTTCCTCGGTTCCGGCGAACATAGATCCCATCATTGCGGTCGACGCACCTGCCGCCAAGGCTTTGGCAAAGTCGCCCGAGAACTTGATCCCACCATCGGCGATGATCGGCGTGCCAGAGGCTTGGGCCGCTTTAGCGCAGTCTTCAATAGCGGTGAGCTGTGGAACACCGACGCCAGCGACGATCCGCGTGGTGCAAATAGAGCCAGGCCCGATGCCGACTTTAACCGCATCGGCGCCCGCATCGATCAAAGCCTTCGTTGCTTCGCTTGTGGCGACATTGCCGGCAATGATTTGAACAGAATTCGAAATCTTCTTCGCGCGGGTTACAGCCTCGCCCACCGCTTTTGAATGCCCATGGGCGGTATCGATTACGACAGCATCTGCGCCGGCATCGATGAGCGCGGCCGTGCGCTCATATCCGGCGTCTCCGACCGTCGATGCGGCGGCGACGCGCAATCGGCCGCCATCATCCTTCGCGGCATTGGGATTGACCGCTGCTTTGTCCATGTCCTTGACCGTCAGCAGGCCGATGCAATTGCCGCCATCATCAACAATCACGAGGCGTTCAATCCGGTGTTTGTGAAGCAAAGTGCGGGCTTCGTCGATGTGGACGTCCATGGTCACAGTGACGACGTCTTGCGTCATCAAACTGCCGACACGGGTGTCGAGATCGGGCGCAAAACGCATGTCGCGATTGGTAATGATGCCAACCAGCTTACCATTCTCAACCACCGGAATACCCGAAAAACCGGTTTGCGCTTTCAGTGCTTTGAGCTCCGCCAGACTGGCCGAAGGTTCAATCGTCACCGGGTTCATGACAACGCCGCTTTCGAACTTTTTGACCTGCGTAACCTGCGCTGCTTGCTCTTCGATTGAGAAATTGCGGTGGACTACGCCAATGCCGCCAGCTTGCGCCATGGCAATCGCCAACCGAGCTTCTGTGACCGTATCCATTGCCGCTGAAATCAGCGGTATATTGAGACTGATAGCATTGGTCAGACGGGTCGAAACGTCGACTTCGGACGGTGTGACTTCACTCGCGCCGGGCTGCAAAAGCACGTCGTCAAAGGTAATCGCTTGTCGGATATTCATGTGGGAGGCTCCCTTTTTGGCTCCCTAATTGAGTCCCGAATGAAGAGCAAGCCCCGTTTGTGTGACGTTTTTGCTGATCGCCGTATCTCTGTTTTGACTAAAAGCTTTGTAAGATTGGCAAACAGCCACTTCCATTTCCGAACAAGGTGTGTAGCGATCTGTCTAACTCACTGCGTTAATTTTGATTAGTTTCGAAAGCGATGCAGCATGACGTTTAGCGCCCGACTTTTCTTCGTCTTTTTAGTGTGCGTTTTAGCCTCGCCAATATTGCACTCCACGGCTCAATTAGACCTTACCGAGGACCGGCTTAAGGCCTTGGACAGGGAGATGAAAGCTTTTGTCGAGACCCAGCAAGTTGCGAATCTATCCTATGGGCTTTGGCAGAATGGCGAACAGTTATCCGAAGGCCATTATGGACCCGTAAGCGTCGACAATCGCGACCGTACATCCGACACGACCATTCATCGGATCTATTCAATGACCAAACCAGTCACGGCGGTTGGCTTACTTATTTTGATGGAACGTGGCGCGTTCGATCTCGATGATCCGATCACCAAAGTGTTGCCGGAATTCGGCGCTGTCGAAGTGCTCGCTGATCATGACGCTGAGGGCAATCTCTATACCTATCGCCCGACAAGTCCGCCGACAATTCGGCAATTGCTCAGCCACACTGCTGGCTTCGCCTATGGCAATCGAACGTCTTCTCTGATTGATCAGCGGATGCTCGACATGCACATAATGGACTCGCCATCCTCCGACGCGCTGATATCGCAATTAGCGACGCTCCCTTATGCGCGGGCACCAGGGTCTGAGTGGCAATATTCAATCGCCTCAGACCTCCAAGGCGCAATCATAGAGCGCCTGACGGGTGAGACGTTAGATGCTTTTTTGAAACGAGAAATATTTGACCCGCTTGGGATGGCGGATACTGGGTTTTACGTATCCGCCGATAAGCACCACCGAATGAGCGGTGTAACGCGGCGTTTCGGCGCCGATCTCACCGATGCTGACCTAGAGGCGGCTGATAAGCTGACCCGTTCAAAGAGCTTCTTTCGCGGCGGAGATGGACTCTTCTCAACCCAGCGCGACTATGCCCGGTTCCTAACCTTCCTTCGTGATAATGGCAGTCTAAACGGTCGCGCGCTATTGCGGCCAAAAACACTACAGGAGCTTCGAACCAATGCGGTTCGGTATCGCGGTGAACCGAGCTCAGTAAGCGGTCATGGTCACGCGGCGGGCCTCGGCTATGGCTTTGGGGTCGGTATTGTTGAGGATTCGCGGATCTCTGAAATGGCTGCGCCGCCCGGAAGTTATTATTGGACCGGCACGCTTGGCACATGGTTCTGGGTCGATCCCGAAAACGATGTTTTCTTCATAGGAATGGTTCAGACCGTCACGCCTTTAGACGAGGATATTTTGAGATCATCGATGCATTTGGTCTATGACCGTCGGACCACACACGCACCGGACGGGTCTATGCGGTGACCGGTCCTTTAGGCCTCATAATCACTTTGACCCGGGACCTCTTCAGCCTGGTCCGCTGGTCGACCGGGTATCGCGTAACCGCCCTTCAGCCAGCGCGATAGATCAACATCAGAGCAGCGCTTGGAACAAAAGGGACGAAACTCCGCACTGACCATACGCGTTTCGCAGACGGGGCATTTTTTCTTACTCATCGGCGACGCACCTCATTCAATTCTGTGTCACTCTTATTTACGCTGACTCGCCCACTAAAGAAGGTTAGCAATTCAGCATCTACCTGCGATTTGTGCGACAGATAATAACGCCACGCAGCAGGGCAAAGCGCTAAATCATAAAAGCCTGTAGGATCCGCCTCTGCCTCGCGTTGCACCTGCCGCAAGCTTTCAAGAAGCCGCGTCTCGGTCGGATCGATCTCATACGCGTCGCCAATGGGCTGATATCGCCAGGGCACAGCCGCTTCTAACAAGCCGAGCGGCGAAGGTTTCAGCACTTTCGCAGACGCCAACCCAACCTCGTCAAACGCGGTCCGTATGACGTCCCGAATTTTGGAATTGGCGTCGCCATTGTTCGGCCCGACACAGTCCAAAATCACATTCCCGCCAAGTCGGCGCAAACTGATTTGCCGCACCATTTCAACCGCGGCGTCTCGATTGACACTCAGAGCCTGCGCCGCCGCACTGCCCTTGTGTAGGCGCCCCGCTGTATCGACATCGACGGCCGTCAGAGCGCGCGTACGCTGGATGAATAACCGCCCGCCTCCCGGGAGCGCCGCTTGCTCATTGAGGCTATCCTCAAACACTGCATCGACGCGCGCACGATCTTCAATCAGCTCCGTATCGGAGGCGCCGACATCGTTTTGCCAAGCGTCAAATGCCGAGATGCTGGTCGGGGGGACCGATGACCGCGATACGCGCGCCAACTTGTCCGCCCGGGCCTCACTTGAGATTTCGACGATGAGGTGAGCCCCCTCGGTGAAACCCGCGCGATCTTTCAGACGCAGGAACACCTCTTCGCCAGACGTCAATTCACAAAATGCGCCTCTTATATTGTCGGCAAAGGTTCGAATTCGTGCCTCATGAATTGTGCCAAAGCGCGCGCGATCACTCGGTTTAAATGTCAGTTGAGAAAACGTATGGGTTGCCGCCCCATTGGCGTTACAAAAAACGGCCCGGAGCTCGCCGGGGGACTTATGAATGAAAATCTGTCCTTGTGGACGGATCATCCCTCTGGCTGACACGCTCGAACGCCAAGAACTGGGAGCTTGGTCAACCAGCCCTCAGGATCTGTTATGGTGAGGAGGCCGTTTCGGAGTCTTTGCCCATCTTGCAAGACCTCATCAGGCTCGAACGATAAATCAATTGAGCGGCCGTCAGGGCTCAGATATCCCATCCGCGTGGTAAACTGGCCAAAGATTTCGCCGCCCGCTGTGGCCTGTGCCAAAATCATCGGTTCCTCACCTTGCGCAAACACTGCTTCGCCTGACAGCGCACGCGAGAAGAATATGAATTTTGAAGTATCAGTCTGGCTCCAAAGGAACAGACCACACTCCCCTGGGTCGAG
Source organism: Pseudomonadota bacterium (assembly GCA_039822145.1). Classification (GTDB taxonomy): domain Bacteria; phylum Pseudomonadota; class Alphaproteobacteria; order Caulobacterales; family Hyphomonadaceae; genus Henriciella. The sequence goes on from JBCBMU010000012.1 coordinate 77,087, forward strand.
GTTTTGGGGCACCAGTCCGGACGCAGGCACGCTATTAATCGCAGGTTGCAGCAGCAATGGATTTGGGGCCGCACCGCGCGTGCCGCCGGATGAGGATTGGCACCCGGTTGAGGCAATCAGTGCGCCGAGGGCGAAGATGACGTGTAGCTTCATTATTGGATCCCTAGTCCGCGCGATTGGCGATAGACAAATTCGCCATTCTCACGCTGAAAACCGATTTGATTGAGCGCGATGATGATTTGCGCGTCTTGTGTCTGAACCCGCGTTGAAAACGATCCCTGGCCGCTGATCGCGGCACGCGCATCTATGAACACACGGTCTGCGGCTTCTGATTCACCCTGCATGTTCAGAACAAACGCGCCGTTTTCACACGATATCGGACCTGAGACTTCGCCAAATTGGCGGCCATACTGCGCCGCTAAAGTCGATAGAGTATTGGTCGACAGCGTGCCTGAGCCTTGCTCGCAGCCTTGTTGGGTCAGTCGAAACGCGCCATCAATCACATTCAACCCGCCATTCATCGCTCGAACCGCTGGATCTAACCCCTCTAGTGAGGCGATTTGCTGGCGCATTCTAATTTGCTCAGCATTCAAAGCCCTCCGCGTCAGGGTTAGGACGGCTGTGCCCTGCCCCCCTGCACCGCCCCATCGCACGTCATAGGTCGGACGCAGTGACAATAATGATAGCGGCCGGAGCTCGAGGCTAAAGTCACCGATCGGCTGCGTGCCGACATAGAGCCCGCTAATACGGCCGTTTAACAGAGTGCCATCGACCTTTGCCCAGCCGATCCCCAGGTTTTTTGCCCCTGACTGCGTCATGACGAAACCGAGCGGCGTGGTCGCGAACAGTCCAATCACGAGCATGACCAAGAGCAAGACCAGAAGTAACAGTCGGCGCATCACAATCCCCCGGCCACAAGGTCAACATTTACACGCACCAAACCGCCGCCGGCTTGCTCCATATTGAAGCGCGTGACTTGCGCCGCGTGTTTGGCTTGAACGTCTTCGAGCCAGACAAATACCATGCGCGGGTCGACATTCTCGAACACCAAGCGGACACTTGTGGACTCGTCGCCCTGCAAACGCGCAATTGCAAGACCAATATCGCCCGCCGCACCGGTGATAGCTCCCTTAAAATCATCGATATTGCCAGACGTTGGCCGCGCCCCGCTGGCGGCGACAACCCCTTGAGCACGCTTTAAGAAATAGCTTTCTTGAATTTGCGACAGCGTTCGATCGGCTTGGTCTAAATTCGCCCGCGCTTCGGCGCGCGCTGAAAGGGTCGGCACGACGACAAATTGCCAAACCACGATGACGAGCGTGAGGATCGCCGCAATCCCGATCAAGGCCCGCTCGCGCGGCGCCATAGTGTCCCACCACTCCCTCATGACGCGCGCTCCAGCGTCAGATCACCAATCACCCGGGCGCCGCTTTGCCGCGCATCTCCAGACCTCGCGATAAGGCCGGCTGTGTTGAGGATGGCCGTCAGACGATCGACATCAGAGAAGTTTTCGAAAGCCACCGTCGCCGTCATTTGTCGCCGTGCACGATCATAACGAATTGTACGCAGCTCACTGCCCTCGACCTGGTCTAAGGCATCGTAGAGCGCGGCGCTGGCATCCAACACCCCCATAAAGGGCTGAGCGACCGCGCCATTGGCATTGCGGGACAAGGCGATCACTTGCTGGACGTCGCCGTTCAATTCCGGCCACCCAGTTTGGGCAAACTCTTGCGTCAACGTGCTGAGCCCATCGATTCTGGAGTTCATCGCCTGCGTTTCCATTAGCACGGATGCAAACCACCCGATGCTTGCAACGGCGGCGAGGATACCGGCAAGACGCCAATGGCCAAAGCCGTCTATATCGACAGGACGGCGGGCTTCGAACGCGCCTTGGCGCAAGCGCACCATGGTTTGCCCCCGTTCGGCCCAGGTCGCCAACTGTATGAGGAAAGCTTCAAGCGAATTAGCTCCAGCCCCTTCGCCGCGGCGTCCAAGCGCCGCCGCAATTTGGTGCCCATATATTGAGGTGTCTGAGTGTGCTTCCGTCATGCCTATGACCACATCACGGCCAAGTGATGGGTCGATTGCGAAACTGCGTTCACCCAACCGCCCGAGGATTAAGCCCGGCGCCTCATAAAGCGTATTCCCAGACGGCAACAAGCTATGGGCGGCGACCAGTTCGGCTTCATCTAGACCTTGATCCTTTAAGGCGCTGACGATTTCAGTCATGGTCTGCACTGAAATTATATTTATGTTCCGGGGCGCGCTTGGATTTTCTTTGTCGGAATCCGCCAACGCAACATGCGCCTCTTCAACGGTTTCAGCGAGATCGTCCTCAATCGCAAACGGGGCAGCACGACGGGCCTCTTTTTCATTCCGTGCTGGCAGAACAGCGCTCAGCCCGAGCACATCTAAGCCGTTCAAAAAGACTGTAAGATTGCGGCCACGCGCGTCTATGCCGCTCCGACTATCAGAGACGATCCAACCATCGCCTTTCGGGCGGGCCGTCAGCAAATTGCCGTCTGGCTGTAAAAGCGCGTAAATTCGAGCCACTAGCCTACTCTCTCTCGTCGCAACGTTCGAATGGGGCGTCCCGGAATCGCCTCAAACAAATAACGCATGGTCATGTCATACCCGCGATAAGATACATTTGCAGAAACTTCTATAAGGCTCGACACTAAACCTAGTTGATCGGTCTTGATCCGCGCAGGATCGATGCGTTGCACAATCGGGTCCTCCAACAGCGCTTGTGTGTCGGTCCATCCGCCTTGCGGCCGGGTCACAATCAGGGTCCGCGCATCTTCGATTGAGAGCGCGTCGGTAAACACTGACCGCAGGAGCGGCGCATGATACTCTTCTAATGTATTGATGTTCAGTTTGCGATTGGCCGAATCTGCCTCCGCGGGCAAGGCGCAGAGGATCGGCAAGATCCGGCTCAGGACATCCAAATTGTACCCACGCACCCCGCGCAGCTCTTCAAGTGAGTCGAGTTTCTGGCTTGAGGTCCGATAAGACGGTGTCTCGCTGAGATAATAGGAATCTTCCGCACCGCCGCTGCCGGGGACGGAATTTTCATCCATCCAGTCGGTCAGCGACGACACCAAGGCGACCATGTCGGACTCATAGCCCTCTTCAATCGTTGCGGAGAGCAAGTCCTGATAGGCTGCTTGCGCATTTGGGTCGGCAATCAAGTCGCCTTCCCCAGAGGGCTTGGTCAAACGATTGACGTCGAAACAATTGGTCACGTCTCTTGCTACAACTCTAAAAACACCCTCATTCACGGGTATGATTTGCGGCTCGCCGAGGCCTGGCAAATCTGAATGCAGGCGATTTTCGAGTGGGCCGAGCACGTCGACCATTCGCGCTTTGGCGACTTCTTCCGCTGAAACCGCGTATAAAGCCAGTTGCGCCTGGGCATCTAGGGCACGCGCGCGCTGGGTGGCATTGGTGACCGTGGTGGTAATCGCCAAAGCCGCGACCGACATCGCCGCGACAATCATCAACACGGTGAGCAAGGCTGCCCCGCGTTCGGATGGTTTCGGTGCCATCATGACCGCCCTCCGGTGAGCGCCGCGAGCGATAAAGCTGTGCCATCTTCAAATGTAATGTTGATCTCAATTAAATCCGGCAATGCGCCGCGGGTCTTAGAGACTTCGCCTTCCCAAAAATCTGATCTCTGGTCGCCGCGCACAAACCCCAATTCTACGCGCTGAACATTCTCCAATAAGACGCGTGAGGCGATTGGCGTGCCTTGCGTGGCGTCGGGTCGCAAACTGGCTTCACGAATAAGTCGACCATCGCGCAGGGCGTAGCGGACGAATTGTAGGGAACTTCTGGGCTCAATCCCGCCTGGATTAAGCCATCCATTGCGGACAAAGCGCAAAAACGGCGCTTCGCTACGCGGCGCTTCGCCGAACAAGTTGCCGGGCAAAGAGAAGCCGTCCGCAGGGGCAATGGCGCGGGTGCTAAGCGCCGCGATATCTTGGCGGATAAGGCGCTGCGCGATGTCGATTTTGCGGGTTTCGCTTTCACGGTCACGGACGATTTGGCTGGCTGTTGTCGCACTAAATAAAAGCGTCGCCCCAGCAGATGAGACAATTGCCAAGATAAATAGCGCAACCAGTGTTTCAGCCAGCGTGAAGCCCGCTTGCTTGGGAGATTTGGAGGTCCGGATCATGACCCGTCTCCTTCATCGCCAACGAATGTGCCTGAGCCCGGCAAGGCCTGCGGTGTGTATTTCAAGCTGATCAAGCTGGCGAGGGTTTGCTGGCGCTCTGCCGGACGCACCTCGACAGAGAGGTTTTGTAACGCTCCAACCTGCGCCGGGGTCGCCGTCCGGGTCCAGACAAAAGTGCGGCCGAGTTGAGTTTCCTCGCCCGTCTCGATTCCGCCTTCGATAATTTCAGACGCCGCCATCGCGCGGGCCATGACGTTTTCCGCCACAGTGCGCGCCAATAACCGCTCTTCCAGGCTCGCCGTATTACGCGTCGCATTTGTCGTCACTTGCATAAGCGGAATCGCGGCCAAGGCGAGGATCCCCATCGCTGCGACGGTTTCGACAAGGCTGAAGCCGGCTTGAGAAGATGCTTTAACGTTCGGCAAGGATGACCTCGCCGGCTTCTGTTAAAGAGATGTCGATACGCACGCCGCGAGCACGAAGTTGAAACTCTGCTGGCTGCACAATTCCGGTTGGATCGAAGACAATTTCTGGCCAATTCTCGGGCCCATCGGGGCGTTCCGTTTGGACTTCTATGCCCATGCGCGTCGGTAAAATGACCGGCCGCCCAACGGGGCGCCAAAAGTCTTGTCGCCACTGGACCAGCATGTAGCCGCGCTCCGTTAAATTAAGACCAACGGGTTGGCCAGCCATGATGGCGCGATCTTGGGCGTCGCTGAGGACACGGGCAAAGGCCTGAGCGCTGGCTTCCTCTTCGCTGGGATTCTTGGGCAGCGTCAGCGTCACAATACCTGCGGTCAAGCCAACAATGAACAAGACTGCCATCACTTCGACCAAAGTCATGCCAGCTTGTTGTATGTGTCGACCTGCGCGGATCACGATCACTCCATTCAGACCCGGGCTCTAATAGAGATCCCAAATGCTGATATCACGATTGTCGCCTTCGCCGCCCTCGCGGCCATCGGCGCCCAGCGTATAGACATTGTAGGGACGGCCATTCTCGCCCGGCACTTCATAGACATAGGGATTGTTCCAAGGGTCGAGCGGAATTCTGCTGGTCGCGAGATAGCCACCTGGACGGTACAGTGTCGGATTGTTGAGACCATCCGGCGCGGCGACGAGGGCGTCCAAGCCCTGCTGTTCTGTCGGATAGGCCGCGATTTCAAGATTGTAGGCTGACAGACCGCCTTGGAAGGCTTTCAAATCCCCTTGCGCTTTGGTCACACGGGATTGACCGACGACACCGTCAATATTGAGTACGACCACAGTCGTCAAAAGTCCGATGATGAAGACCGCCACCATGATTTCGGTGAGTGTAAATCCGCGCTGTCGGTCACGCCGTGCCTTACGCTTATCGATCATTTTCATTCTCCTCAGGTTCCAATCGCCATCGTGTTGAGCTGCAAAATAGGCAACATGATTGCGAGGACGATTAAGGCCACGATCCCGGCCAATAAGACGATCATCAAGGGCTCCAATAAGCCCAAGGCAACCGTAGCGCTACTGTCTAGCTCTTCTTCCATATAATCCGCGGCACGGCCCATCATCGCTGGCAAGTCACCGCCGCGCTCGCCGCTGGCAACCATATGCACCAGCATCGGGGGAAACACGCCAGCATTGCGCATAGCCCGGTTTAACGTCTGACCTTCTTCGACTTGGCGGCGGACCGCGGACGCGGCGCTGCGAAAGACTTCATTGCCGACAGATCCGCGTGCTGCAACGAGGGCGTCTGGGACCGTTGAGCCGCTGCCTGAGAGCGTGGCGAACGTTCGCGCAAATTGAGCCGCGTTGGCGCTGCGCATCACCCCGCCCAGCAAAGGCAGGCGCAACATGAAGCGATCCCATCTCAGCTTAATCGCGGGCGTCTTCAATAGCGTTCGAACGCTCCATATTGCCGCCGCAACGGCTGGGATCAATATAATTCCCCAAGATCGTAAAAACGCTGAAATGCCGATCACGGCGCTGGTCAGAGGCGGTAAGTCCTGCCCAAGCGTATTGAACTGCTCAACCACCGCCGGAACGACAAAAACCAAGAGCAAAACCACAACAATGAGGGCAACCACAGCCAAGGCCATTGGATAGATCATTGCCGACAATAATTTGTTGCGGAGCTTGCGCGACTTCTCCAAATGCGTCGCCAATCGGTCCATCACATCGCCGAGCCGCCCCGAGGACTGTCCCGCCGAGACAACGGCTCGATAATAAGGCGGAAAGGCTTTTGCGGACTCGCCGAGAGATTCCGAAAACGAATAACCCTCTTGCACATTGCCACGCACGCCCATCAGCACCCGCCGTGTCCCTGGTTTCTCGGCTTCAGTGGCAATCGCGCCAAGCGCTTCTTCAACGGTTGCGCCGGATTTGATCAGCATCGCCAATTGCCGTGTGGTGAGCACCAGGTCTTTACCAGACATCGATCCACCCGCCTTGCGCGCGGACGATTTTTGTTTTGTTTCTTTGACTTCCAGAGGCGACATCTGCCGGATCCGGAGCTCTTTGCGGGCAGACCGCGCCGAGTCCGCTGTGATCACACCCGTGGCACGTTTGCCATCAGCTCCAATCGCAACATAATCGAACACCGCCATCGCTTTAGCGCTCCTCCTCGCGGCGACAGACACGCAGCACTTCTTCAACGCTGGTCTGACCGGCTTGCACATAACGAGCAGCGTTGCGGAAAAGTGTATCGTACTTGGAGAGCGCTAGATCCTGAATCGCGTCCTCTGATCCATCGGCGCGGATGAGATCTCGCAAAGCGCCGTCGACCGTGATCAACTCATAGACGCCGAGACGGCCATTATAACCTGAATTTCCGCACGCCATGCATCCTGTTGGGCGCCAGAATTGCGGTGCTTCTTCGGCCGTTAGGCCAAACATAGAGAGCTCATCCGCGCTCGCTTGATGCGGCGTTTTACAATGATCGCAAAGCTTCCGGACCAGGCGTTGCGCAACGACCGCTTTCAGTGTTGCGGCCAGCACATAAGGCTCAATTCCCATGTCTCGGAGGCGCTGAATGGCCCCTGCGGCACTATTGGTGTGCACCGTCGACAAGACGGGGCGTCCGGTTGACGCAAATTCGAAAGCGACTTTCGCAGTTTCCAGATCGCGGATCTCGCCGACCATGACCACGTCTGGATCATGGCGAAGAATGGCCCGCAGCGTCGCGGCGAACGTCAGACCAACCTTATGGTGCATTTGCGTCTGCGAAATGCCATCAAGCCCATATTCGATCGGATCTTCGAGCGTCATCACATTGCGCTCGCCATTGTTCAGCACGGATAGCGCCGAATAGAGCGTGGTCGTCTTACCCGACCCGGTCGGCCCGGTGACGAGCGTTATGCCATTCGGCTGAACCAGCATCTCACGGATGCGATTGAGGGTGGTCTCATCCATGCCAAGCTCATCAAGCCCGAGCAAAGCATTGCGCGTGTCGAGCAAGCGCATCGTCACGCGCTCACCATACCGGCTCGGCAAAGTCGAAACGCGGACATCAATGCTGCGGCCGCCAATAGAGAGCGAAATCCGGCCATCTTGCGGGACACGTTTTTCAGCAATGTCGAGGCGGGCCATGACTTTAATCCGGCTGATCAAGCTCGCTGCGAGGCGACGTGAAGGCGTCAGGACCTCCTGCAGAACGCCATCAATCCGATAGCGCACCGAAAGCGACTCTTCATGCGGCTCAATATGCACATCTGAGGCTTTTCGATTGACCGCTTCATAGATCAAGCCATTGATCAAACGAATGACCGGCGCGTCATCATCGCCGTCGAGCAAGTCGGCCGTTTCCGGGATGCCGTCAACGAGACTGGCAAGCCCGCCTTGGCTATCGAGCGCCGCTTCAGCTTCATCGCCAGATACGCCTTCGCGTGCATAATGCTCGGTCAATGCGCGCTCGAAATCCTGCGGCGCCATGGCTTCCAATTTCAAAGGACGGCGTAACACTCGGCGCGCTTCGATCAATGAAAACGGGTCAGCGCCATTGCGCACCCCGATACGGACTTGGCTCTCGTTCGTGTTGAGCACCACTAAGCCTTTGTCTTTGGCAAAGGCATAGGACAGATCAAGGCTTGGCTGTGTCATACGCTACTCATACACGAATTCGGCGGACTTATAGCACTTTTGCTTCTATCCACCGTTAAGTTGAACCTGGGTCACCTTCTGAGAGGGAGTTTCCCGGGTTCATCTTCTGAAAATTCAATTCCCAAGACGCTGGAAAAAAAGGCGTCTAAATCAGACACGCCTTCACCACCATCTTCCAACAATAATTCTTCGGCGCGAATATAGCGATAGCTGCGTTCGGTGACTGCACGTGCATCATTTGCGTCGCGAATAATAGTCGGGCGAATGAACACCATCAAATTCGAACGATCAAAGTCTTTGCGCTCGGACTTGAAGAGATTGCCAACCAATGGCAGGTCGCCGGCGAACGGCACTTTGCTGGCAGACACCACAGAGCTTTGCTCGATTAATCCGCCGAGCACGATGATTTCGCCATTGTCGGCGAGGACATCGGTTCGAATGGTTCGAAGATTGGTGACGAAATCGTCGATTTCGGCGCTCAATAACGCTTCAACACTTGAGACTTCTTGGAAAATCTCGAGATGAACTGTGTCGTCCGCTGAAATGCGCGGGGTCACTTCAAGCTTGATACCGACATCTTGGCGCGTCACAGTCGTAAACGGATTGCTATTGTCAGCCCCAAGCGTGGACCCCGTTGCGACTGGGATTTGTTGACCGACGATCAGTTCTGATTTGCCATTGTCGAGCGTCATATTGAACGGCTTGGAGAGCACTTTCGACTGCTGATCATTCTCTAGCGCCGTAATGATCGCGCCGAAAAGTGTATCGCCGCTCTGGCCAGCCCCGCCAAAGCCAATGCCCTGCTGTCCGATTAACGAGGCGGTTGCAGCTTCGACAAACGGATTATTGCCGCCAAACACGTCATCATTCACCAGCGCCCCGGCAAGTTGCAGCAAGCTCGGCGTGTTATTAGAGAAATTCGTGCTCAAAAACGGCACCGAAGAGTCTCCTGTTCCCGACAGCAGGAATTGGATGCCGAGATCACGCGCCGTGTCGTCTGAGACTTCGACAATAATCGCTTCGAGCAGGACTTGAGCCCGGCGTTTGTCCAGTCGCTCAACCACCCGTTCCATGGCCAGAATGGTGTCCGGCGAAGCGCTGATCACAAGCGAGTTTGTCGGTTGGTGATGCGCAATCGTCGCACCTGGCGTTTGCGCGTCTCCGGGCGCCGCTTGTTCAGCCATCGTTTCAGCAAGGCGCTCTAAGATCGGCACAATGTCTTCGGCATTTGCGTTTTTAAGCTCGATCACCCGCAAGCTATCGCGCACGGGGTCAGATTGATCGAGCTCTGTCGCAACTCGAATAGCACGCGCGACGGTTGCTTCGTCGCCTTTAATGACAATCGTGTTTGAGCTGCTCGAGGCCGATACCTCAAAACGATTGTTCGGATTCTCGTCGCGATCTGAGAGCAAATCTGAAAGGATGCCTTGCACTTCACGGGCTGGCACATTGCGAAGCTCAACCGTTTCAACCTTGGTGCGGTCATTCTCGTCCAAGCCGCTGACGATTTCACGCATGCGCGGCATGTTTGAGGCATAATCGACGAGCACCAATGTGTTCGACCGCGCATTGGCGACAACTTGCCCTTGCGCGTCGACGAGGGGTTTGACCATTTGCGCGGCTTCGATGGCGCTAAAATTGTCGAGTTTAAAAACCTGCGTGATGAAGGCATTTGGTCCGTTACCACCGACATCCGCATCACCAATCGCCATTTGCTCGGGCACAATGCGATAGACCCCGCGTCCGGCCGGCACAGCAGCAAAACCATGCACCCGCAAGGTCGACAAGAACACTTGGAACACTTCACTCGTGCTCATAAGTGATTGTGACATCACGGTTACTTTGGTGCGGCGAACATCTGGGTGAAGGATAAAAGTATATCCCGTGATCACGGACACATCATCAATCAGCGTTGTGATATCAACATCATTGAGGCTGAGGACATGGCGTTCGGCCTGCGGAGATTGCATCTCGGCGCTGGCCATAGTTTGCGCCCCTAAAACCAGGGCAGATGCTGCTAAAAGCTTTTTCATCACTCTATCCTATTCGCCAAACGTTAAACGAACCGTACGTTCCGATCCGTCTCGGCTGACCAGTAAATCAACGGAGTCAGCTGATGCCATTCGGTCAATCACATCCGTCATATCCAAACGCTCCACAGAAGCGCCATTAATTCGCAGCAAGATGTCACCAGGCTCGAGCAAAGCTTGAGCCATCAGGGCGCCATCGCCGATTGGGCTGAGCCGGTAGCCCGTTGTGACACCATTACTGACAACCGGGCTCGCATTTATGTTGCCAAAGAACATTTCCGGCGCCGCGATACGGGCTTCGGCGACCTCTGGCGTTTCGGGCGCCGCCGTTGTCGCATTCCGGATGTCAGCGGGTGTTACTTGCGACCCATCGGTGATCACCGATAGCCCCTCGCCCTTTCCAGAGCGCATCAGCGTTTCATTGGCGCCGTCGCGATTGATGATCACGCGATCCGACAAAATTCGTTCAAGCGTAACGCCGCCTAAGATCTCGTCGCCCACGGTATAATTGCGACCGACCCCATCTGGGGTTCGAATAATTGCGTTTCCAGACTCGCCCCCCTCCGTCGACATTCGCAGCCCGAGAAGGTCAAGGTTGAGCGATGTTTCCGGCGCATCTTGAACCTCAAGATCAACGGCGCCCTGGTCGAATGGGTTGGTCAAAATAAGCATGGTCCGATCGACTGAGAGGGCCAACCCGCCACCGGCGCCCTGCATCGGCACGGGCAAAGGTCGATCCGTATACGTGGCGACAACACCGACTGGAAACAGCAGCAGCCAGACCAAGCGTGCGGCCAGCAGCGCCAGCGCGATAATGAGCGCGATTTCGAGACCGAAACGCATTGGGCGTTCCGCGCGCGCTAGGCCTTCAAGAGCGGATTGGGCGACGCTCGGCACTGACTTCTCCTCACTGATCCCACCCAATGATCGCACTCTAGGCAGGAATTACACGGTATGTCACGAATCATATTCGTAAGAACAAACCCTCACGACACGGTTAATTACGTGCGTGAGGGTTTGCAGTAGGCGTACACTTTAGCGCTTTTGTGACGGCGCTGTATTTAAACTAGAATTTTGCTGTCAAACTCGCTGACAAGCTGGTTCCACGCTCATAAGTGTTAAATTCGGTGCGCCCGAGCTCACCCCCATTGAGCTGATATTCTTCGTGCTTCTCACCGAGAAGGTTACGCGCGCTCAGGCCGAGGGTCAGGTCTTTGCCACCATAAGAAATGTCACGGCGGTAAACGAAGTCGAGCTGGATACCTGGATCCTCAAGCACGTCCGCAATCTGAGACGTGCCGTCGGCGCGGCCTCGTTGCAGGATCCGCTCATCGACCCAGTTCAGCAATAGCGTCGCCTGCTCGACATCATTATCCCAACCGAATTGGAAGTTGAGGATATTTTCGGGCGTGCCCTGCAGCTTGGCACCGTCGAGGCCAAACAAATCGCCTGCGATTGGCGTCGTGCTGAATGGTCCAGCAACCAAATCGTCCGCTGTGGCTGAAATTTCAGTGTCCGTGAACGTATAGTTGATTGAGAACAACCAGTCGCGATCATTGAACCATTGCTGGTCAATCGGCATTTCAAACCGCGTCCGGAATTCAAGTTCAGCACCGAACAGTTCGGCTTCTGGCGCGTTGATAAACGAGGTTTGCAACGAGCCGCCTGGATTGATGAACGAGAATTCTTCGATCGGATTTACAATCTCTTTGAAGAACACCGCGCCAGTGACGAACTGATTGCGGCCTAGGTAATATTCGAGACGCGCATCGTAATTGGTGAATTCGGTGTCTTGGAGCTGATCGTTACCTTGATAGATCCGGTCAGAGTCCGGGTCATTAAAGATAGACGGCGACAATTCACGGAATTGTGGGCGCGAGATGGTCTCAGAATAGCCAAGACGGAGCTGAAGATCATTGGCGAAGTTCCAAGTCACAGTCGCTGCTGGAAGAATGTAATCATTCTCCAAATTCGCCGTCGAGCCGACGTCGCCAAATCGGCTCGTTGTTAAGATGCTTTGCTCAGCTTCTTCGTAACGTGCGCCAATAGTGGCGTTGATATAGTTGGTAATATCAATCTGGCCTTGCAGGAAGGCTGACGTGATATCGAGCTCACCTATGTAGAAATCGACGTCTCGGTCACGAATGTCGAGCACGAAACGAGCCGGGTCAATATTATCTGGCGAGAACAGGAAGTCCGGGCGCAACGCCGCGGTTTCGTCGTCCAGTGAGTTCCCACCTTGGTATTCAAAGTTGAGAATTTTCGAATCCCGCTCTGTGCTTGAATAATCAACGCCACCCGTGATTTGCAGCTCACGGAAATCGTCAAGTGCGATCAAATAACCGCCATCGACACCAAAGCTGAAATTCTCATCTTCTAGCTCAGAGAATGAGAAGACCGCATTGTTACCGGTGGCCGCATAACGGATGACGCCGTCGCTTTCGACGAAACGGGTCAAGGTCCGCTCATATGGCGCATCGCGGCCAGAGTAAGAGTAAGAGCCGCGCCAGTTCAGGTCGAGATTTCCAAACTCATGCTCACCAGCAAGCTGTGTGAAATAGAGCTCGCGTTCGAACCAACCTGAAGATTCTTCGAAAATCGGCAACGATTCAGACTGCAGATCGCCTTCATTGATCTGCGCTTCTTTCGACGTGGTGTGGACGTAGAAGAGCGTTGCTTGGACCTCATTCGTGTCCCAACCGAGCGCGACAGAACCCAGGCCATTCAGGGTTGCGTTATAAGTCGTCTCAGTTGTGCGAATGTCCGAGCGCAATTCGGTGCTGGTTAGACGCGCAGTTTGACGGATTGACTCTTCCGTCGTCCAGCCGCTGTCAAACCCGATGACGCCGACAATGCCGAGATCGTAATTGCCAAGCGCATAAGACCGGCCAAGATCGATGCTGCCGGAGAAGTCTGGGTCAATCCCGCCTTCTTGAATGACAGTCAGCGGAGAATTCACAAAGCTTTCGCCAACTGCTTCGACAAAGGCGTCGTCTTGATCGTCAAGGTCGATGCCTTGGGCGATGACGCTGACGACTGGACCTGGAAGGTCACGCAAGCCGTCATCATAACCAGACCAATCGGTGTCGCTGCCGCGCACGAATAGGCCATCATTGCTGGTATATTCAGTGTTGTAACCCGTGCCTAGCTTGATGTTCAAAAAGTCTTCGCTCGGAATGCGGACGGTTTTCAGGTCGATGACACCGCCGCCGAATTCACCAGGATAATTGGCGGAATAAGTCTTTTGGACGGCAGCACCGCCCAGGATGTTTGATGGAAACAAGTCCAATGGAACCGTCCGGCGGAGCGGCTCAGGGCTCGGCAGTGGAGACCCGTTTAAAAGCGCCGACGAATAGCGGTCACCAAGACCACGAACGAAGGCAAATTTATCAGAGACAACACTCAAGCCGCTGACACGTGTCAGAGCTAGCGCCGCATTGGCATCGCCTTGGCGAAGGAGGTCTTCCTCAGAAAGAAATGACGCGACTTGCGACGTTTCACGTTGCGGCTCCGGAATAAAGGCGCCGCGAACCACGACGGTTTCCAGAGTGCGCTCGTTTTCTTCGACGGGCTCTGCTTCTTCTTGCGCAAAAGCCGGCGCGGACGCCAACGCCAAAGCGGATGAGAGCAGGAGAAAATATTTAGGGGAACGTTTCATGCGGTTGGACCTTTTCGCATCAAGCGGCGTCGGGCGAATAGCGTAAATTCTGGGCCAGCGACGGACTTAAGTTTTAAAAAATGGAACGGGACGGCTGCGAACAGCCGTCCCGAACTATTTATGACTAGCAAGGGTCTGAGGCTTCGAGCCCACAAGACCAACCCTGCCACCATGTGTCGCTCGCATTCTCAACCGCGCCGATATAGGTCGTGGCTTCGAAGAAAGAGTTCACAGTTGACGCATCGAATGCTGTCACACCGGCTTCAGTCGCACCGTTAATAAAGGTGGATGTCAGCGTGTTGGTGGTTTCAACATTGTTCGCATCCGCAGCCAGAGCCAGCGGAGCAACGGTCACACCGTTTGCCGCAGAGTTGGCGGCCGTCAGGCCCGCACAATCGAACAGAACTGAGTTGAAGCTTGGATCTTCCATTGCTTCGAACGTTGCGTTGTCGTTACCAGCGTCCTGCCAGCGGAAGCACTCTGCCTCGTCAATGACAATACCGTTCATGTACTGACCGACTGTACCTTCGTTGAGGCGCAGGCCGTTACCACGCTCAAAACCAATCGCCGTGAAGTTGGAGATATTGTAGTTTGAACGCTCTGCCAGCGGCACTGAAGGACCAGTGGTAGAAGAGGCTTCGAACAGGTTGTCACCGCTAGTTGGGCGCTGGGTAATGATCGCGTACTGGATATTGCCCTGATAACCTGTGTCTGTGTCGACAGAGTCATCGTCATTTCCGGTCAGAACCAAGTAGCGAACGTTGACGTTACCACCGAAGAATTCGACGCCATCGTCAGAGTTGTTGTGAACTTGGACATATTCAACCGTCGTCGCATTACCAACGCCGCCGAAAGAGATGCCGTTCAACTCATCGCCAGAAGCAAGTGGGTTACCCGCATGCTTGACCTGAGTGTAACGGAGTGTCCCGCTATTGTCGGCAGGTGTCGCACCGCCGAACAGAGCGACAGGCTCAACGCCTTCGATCCGGTTTTCACAACCGACAGACTGCGCTGCAGCTGACGTGTTACAATCGTTGATTGGGGCACGGCCGAGGATGACCAAGCCGCCCCACTCGCCGATCGCATTGTCTGGATCAACTTGTGAGTTTGTCAGGTCGTCTTCTGATGTGAAGATCACTGGGTTTGCAGCGGTTCCGTTGGCGAAGAGTTGCGAACCACGGTTGACGACGAGGTAATCATCGCCGCTGTCACCAAAAATCGTGACGCCAGATTCGATGGTCAGTGTGCCAGCATCGCCGGCAGTCGCTGCGCCGTCACCGCCAATGTCGACACCGACGTCGACACGGTCGATCAGCTCATAAATGTTACCACGTGTCAGACGTAGGTCTTCGGTGATAACGCCGCTGACTTGGCAAACATTTTGGCTGTTAATGTCGACGCCAGAATCTGTTGTGCCGGTTGGGCACGCTGGATCCGGGAACAAAGCAAAGGTCCAACCTGCGGCCCAGTTGCTGGTTTCTGTATCGTCTGGGTCGAACGCGCCAATATAGTCTGTCGCGTCAAAGAAGGCGTCGACTGTAGAGGCGTCAAACGCCGTGACGCCGCTTTCGTTAGACCCTGGCAGAACGCCTGCCAGTGAGCTTGGCGATTCAACATTGTTGGCGTCAGCTGCGAGCGCCAGCGGGGCAACGGTCACACCGTTAGCCGCAGAGTTGGCGGCCGTCAGGCCCGCACAATCGAACAGAACTGAGTTGAAGCTTGGATCTTCCATTGCTTCGAACGTTGCATTGTCATTACCAGCATCCTGCCAGCGGAAGCACTCGGCCTCGTCAATCACAACACCGTTCATATACTGACCGACTGTACCTTCGTTCAGGCGCAGGCCGTTACCGCGCTCAAAACCAATCGCGGTAAAGTTAGAGATCCGGTAGTTAGAACGCTCTGCCAGTGGCACACTTGGGCCAGTTGTCGAAGAGGCTTCAAACAGGTTGTCGCCGCTGGTTTCGCGCTGACGGATGACGGCGTACTGAATGTCGCCTTGGTAGCCGGTATCGGTGTCGACTGAGTCATCATCATTGCCGGTCAGGACGAGATATTTGACGTTCACAGTGCCGCCAAAGAACTCAACACCGTCGTCTGAGTTATTGTGCACCTGGACAAAGTTCACTTCGGTCGCGTCGCCAACGCCGCCGAACGAGATGCCGTTCAACTCGTCGCCAGAGGCCAGTGGGTTACCCGCAAAGCGAACCTGCAAATAGTTCAGAATGCCGCTATCATCGCCAGGTGTCGCACCGCCGAACAGAGCAACAGGCTCAACGCCTTCGATTCGGTTTTCACAGCCAACGGTTTGTGCCGCAGCTGAAGTGTTACAATCATTGATCGGGGCGCGGCCGAGGATGACCAAGCCACCCCACTCACCTGTTGCGTTGCCACCATCATCGTTTGACGCGTCAGCATCGGCTTGACGATCGAGATCTTCGTCACTGGTCATGATGATCGGAGCAGCACTGGTGCCGTCGGCAATCAACTGAGAACCGCGATTGACGACCAGGTAATCGTCGCCGCTATTGCCGAAAATGGTCACACCAGGCTCAATCGTCAAAACGGCTGGGTCGCCGCCTGAACCGTCGCCGCCGACATCTTGGCCAACATCAACGCGGCCATCCAGGCGGAACGCTGTGCCAGTTACAAACGGAAGCGTGAGGTCTGAGAGGATTGTCCCTGAAACGACACAAGTCGTGAGGCCGCCAGTGGCTGTCGCATCTTGCGTAAAGCCTGTTGGGCAAGTCGCAGTCGCGGTGCCGCCGCCCGTGCCCCCGCCGGTTCCAGTTGGCGGCGTTGTTGGCGTCGTCGCGCCTGGTGAAGCAATATCGCTACCTTGAGAACAGGCAGCCATTAAACCAAGCGCAATCGCGCTGACAGTCATACGAAGTTTCATTATAAAATCCCGATACAGGTTTTGCAGATGAACAAACCGGGGTTCGCCCCCCTGATTGATCCAGGCCGGGATCTATTGGGATTGAGTGACGCTTTTTTTTCAGAGATACGACGGTTTTGTGTCTGTTACCGTCATTTTTGCGTCACAGTAGTTAATTGAAATTAATACACTTTTATCCGTATTCGGAGCTTTATTCTGTCGCGCCTCAGTGTCCATTTTTCACCGATTTTTATGGGATTGATTGAGAGTGACACTTTTCTTTTTCATCCGTTTTCGGAAGGTCAAATCGCGTTCATCACTCCACCGCACCAGACCCCCCAGGCGCCGAAAGCGAGGAATGGTCCGAAGGCGATCGCGGTTAACTGTTCGTCGGAACGTGCCTTTTGTGACACAATCCATGCCACAAAAAGGCCAGCCCCAGACGCGATCATCAAAACGATTGGCAATCCGGTGATTCCGACCCAAGCGCCGATCCCCGCGAGCAATTTTGCGTCGCCCAAGCCAATCCCCTCTTGGCCGCGATAATGACGCCAAAGCCAAGCCAATCCGGCGATCAATCCATACCCCAGAATCACACCCGCGAGCGACATTGGCCAATCGCGCGTGATCACAGCCGCGTAGATCAAGCCGCTGGCCGTAAAAGGCAAAGTCAGCGCGTCGGGCAGCAAGCCCGTCCGCAGGTCGATGTAACTCAATACCAACAGTGTGCTGGCCACATATAGGCTGGCCAACAAGGGCCACAGGCCGCGATGCGTTTGAACGCCGAGCCAGACGAATAGACTGGCGTAGAGCGCGGTGAGCAGGATCAGCCCGAGCAATGCCTTAACCGGGCTTATGGCGACTTCTGGAAAGTCCGCCTCCGACTCAGGCGTTTGATCCGTCACTTTCGTCTCAAACCCTTGGCGACGACGAATAATTCAGGCGAGCCGGCGCGGCTGGCGGGCGGTTTGATATGTTTTACGGACTTAAAATGATCTTTCAGGCGCTGCATCATGTCGGGCGTGGCGCCGCCTTGGAACACTTTTGAGCAAAACGTCCCGCCGGTCTTTAAATGCTCAATCGTAAATTCGAGCGCTAAATCGGCCAGGGCCGCGGTGCGCAAGCTATCGGTTTGTTTGTGACCGGTTGTGTTGGCGGCCATGTCCGACAAGACCAGATCCGGGGCGCCAGATAGGCCGGCCATCATTTTCTCAATGTCCTCGACAAGATTGACATCGCCCTGAACAATATGGGCACCGGCCACCGGCTCGACTTCGAGCAAGTCTATTCCGACAACTTCTTTGACACCCAGACGCGTGCACACTTGCAGCCATCCGCCCGGCGCACAGCCGAGATCAACCACCCGCATGCCAGGCTTGAGAAGCGAGGTTTGCTGATTCAGCTCAATCAATTTGTACGCCGCGCGCGCGCGATAGCCTTCGGCTTGCGCTTTCTGGACATAAGGGTCCGACAATTGCCGCTCGATCCACTTTTTCGAGCTTTCGGATTTCGCTCGATACGCAATCACTTTGCGCTCCCCCGTGCGCCGCCCTGAGGACTGCTTATTTCCGGTCGGCCCTTTCCAGCGGCGTTTGCCATCATCGGTCATGCCGCGGCTCCTTGATCTGCGGATTTGGGTTTGCGCCGCCGTTTGCGCGCGCGGCGTTTCGGGCCTTGCATCATTGACAGCAACAGACCTTCGCGAAGACCGCGATCAGCAATCCGCATTTGGCCGTTCGGTGCGAGCGACCAAGCGCCTTCGACAATGGCGCAGCCGGCCAGCATCAAGGCAGAGCGATCCGTTCCAATAGTCGGAAACTTGTGCATGTTGGCGGTGCCGGTCTCGCGCAATTTATTGACTGTGCCCATCATTTCAGCTTGCTCGATCCAAGCACCATCGACTTTGTCGCGGCGATATTTCGTGAGGCCCAGCGTGACGCCGGTGAGGCACGTCACGGTCCCAGACGTCCCGATAACATGCGCGCGGCCTTCTTCGAACGCTTTGCGAATTTCCGGTGTCCGTTTCCACTTATTAATATGGCCCATGACATGCGCCAGCATTGCTGGATAGGCCTCTTCTTCCGGTAAATGCGCAAACGCTTCCGTGAGGGTGACAACACCGACCGGCAAGCTCCGCCAGGCCAAAATTGGAGGTTTCGTCAACAGGCCTTTCAATCCGCCTGCATGCGCCGGCTTAGCATCGACATAAGACAATTCCGTCGACCCGCCGCCAATATCTATCACCAAGACCCGGTCCTTGTCCGGCTCAATCAGGTTGTGACAGCCAATCAAGGCGAGGCGGGCTTCTTCTTCGGGCCCGATAATCTTAAATGTCAGCCCGGTTTCATCCCGGACGCGTTCGATAAACTCGGCGCCATTTTCAGCCCGCCGACAGGCCTCGGTGGCGATACATCGAACATGTCCGACCTTTTTCGCCTTGAGCTTTTTAGAAATCTTCCTAAGCGCATCCATGGCGCGTTCAATAGAGGCGTCTGACAATCGCCCCGTCGCCTCTAAGCCTTCGCCCAATCGCGCGACTTGCGAATGTGAATCGACCACAGAAAAAGTGTCACCGCGGCGCGCCGCGATGAGCAGTCTGCAATTATTTGTCCCCATATCCACCGCTGCATAGAGCGGGGGCTTACGGCGTTTGCGGGATCCGGTCTGGCTGTTCGCCTTCCGGTCATCCCGCATTTTCTCTACAGTCATGTGCTGACCAAATCTTGTATGTTGGCAAAAGGTGTAGCACACATTGGTTACTAAAGTCATGGACCGAACCTCATGAAGCGTTTTATGCGTCTGTTCGGGGGGAAAAAACCCGAAAAGACAGAACAAGTTAAAGAGGCGCCCAATATTCCGGAGCTTCCGAACGCTATTCCTATGCATCAGGCCAAATATCAAATTGGCCAGGTTCTAAAGCATCGTTTATTTGATTTTCGCGGCGTCGTGTTTGATGTCGATCCGGTTTTTGCCAATACTGACGAATGGTATGAATCGATCCCAGAAGAGGTTCGGCCGGCGAAAGATCAGCCCTATTATCACCTGTTCGCAGAGAATGAGCGCACACACTATGTCGCTTATGTTTCAGAGCAAAACTTAGTTCCGGACGAAACCGAGGGGCGCGTCAGCCACCCCGACATCGCGAAAATGTTCGAGGTGACAGACAAAGGTTACGTGCTTAAGGCCCAGCAGCGTAACTAGCTTGGTTTTACCGCCTCCGGCGCCGCTTTCCTGAACGCCTCTACAGTTTGACAGATCGCGTCAATTTCCGCCAAGCGGGGAAACGCGCTCATATCAATGTCAAACCGTCTGGCATTGTACACTTGCGGCACCAAGCAAATTTCAGCCAGTCCCGCCTGCGCGCCAAATAGGAAGGGCGTATCAGTTGTTGCGGCGTGACGCTCGAGCGCCTCAAACCCGCGCGTCACCCAGGTTAAATACCAGTGCTTGATCGCATCATCTTCGAGCGAAAAATCCTCTCTTAAAAGCTTTAAAACACTGGAATTATTGAGCGGGTGAATGTCACACGCAATCGTGTCGGCAAAGGCCCGCGCGCGGAGCCGTTGATGCGGATCGCCAGGCAATAAAGGCGGTTCTGGATAGGTTTCTTCGAGCCAATCAAGCACCGCCATAGACTGACTATGCGTGACCCCATCAATGATTACGGTGGGGACACGTTGCTGCGGATTGATGGCCTTATATGCCTCGGCGTTTTGACCGAGCACATCCGGATGCAGGTTCACTTCCTCGCTGTCAAATGCCAAGCCTTTCAAATGAAAGGCGATGCGCAACCGGTAGCAGGCTGAAGACCGCCAGTAATCATAGAGCTTTATCACGATCACGCCTCCGCGATTTTGATCATTTTGTAGAAGATGTCTCAAGACAAGCTGAGACTCGCTTGCTATATTAGTTGCATGAACAACCATTTTGCGAAACCCGCCCACGCAAATTCTGATTGGACCATTGATCAGGGGTGGCCTGCGTATACGCCAACCGAGCATGAAACCTGGGACGTTTTATACCAGCGTCTGATGCAGGTTTTACCCAATCGGGCGGCGCCTGAATTCCTCAACGGGTTAGAAGCGCTAAATCTCCATCGCGGCGGCATACCGGATTTCGGCGTCATATCTGATGAGCTGGAGGCTCTCACGGGCTGGCGCGTCGTCGCTGTGCCGGGCCTGGTGCCGGATGAGGTCTTCTTCGAGCACTTGGCCAATCGGCGGTTTCCCGCCGGCAATTTCATCCGCAAACCCGATCAGCTCGATTATATCCAAGAACCAGATGTCTTTCATGATGTCTTCGGGCATGTTCCGATGCTCACAGACCCCGTTTTTGCTGACTATATGCAAGCCTACGGCGCCGGCGGATTACGTAGCCTGCGTCACGCAGCGTTGAAAAACCTTGCCGCTTTATATTGGTACACAGTCGAGTTCGGCCTGATCCAAACCGATCAAGGCTTGCGCATTTATGGCGCTGGGATTGTGTCCTCGCCGGCTGAAACCCGATTTAGCCTTGAGGACCCCTCGCCGAATCGCGTGGGTTTCGATCTGACGCGGTTGATGCGAACCGATTATCGAATTGATGACTTCCAGCAGACCTATTTCGTCATCGACAGTTATGAACAGCTATTTCGTGCAACCGTCGATACCGATTTCGCTCCGCTTTATGCGGACCTTCAAGGCAAATTTGACCTCAAACCAGATGACATCACTTCGTCTGATGAGCTGATCACCGACGGCACGCAGGCTTATGCCAAAAATGGCGGACGTTTCGCCGCCTAAGGCAGCAACAGACACGCATCGCCATAAGAATAAAACCGATAGTTTTGTGCAATGGCGTGGGCATAGGCCGCTTGCATAAGATCCGTACCCATGAAGGCGCAAACCAGCATAAACAGACTTGATGCCGGCAAATGGAAATTTGTCACGAGCGCATCGGTAGCCCGGAACGAATAGCCCGGCTGGATAAAAATATCCGTCGGCCCAGAAGTTGGATGGATCTGCCGCTGTTCGTCGGCACTGCTTTCAAGCGTCCGCAATGAGGTTGTCCCCACCGCAACGCAGCGATGCCCAGATTGCCGGACCGCGGTCAGTCGATCAGCCACTGACGGCGAGACTTGTCGCCATTCTTCGTGAAGCCGCCCCTGCTCTATTTGCTCGTCTTTCAACGGCGCAAAAGTTCCAAGCCCGACATGCAAACAGACTTCCGTCCGCTCAATTCCAGCCTGTTCAAGCTCAGATAGGAGGCGCGGCGTGAAGTGCAGCCCCGCCGTTGGTGCTGCGACTGATTTGGCATCTTTGCTGGCAAAGCTTGTTTGATAGGTCTCTCGATCGGACTGATCGGCGGCGCGGCGTCGGGCAATGTAAGGCGGCAGCGGCATTGCCCCGACCGTCTCAATCGCAGCGTCTAATTCAGCGCCGCTTCGTGAAAAGCCCAGCACCAATTCGCCGTCCTCAGCCTTTTTTTCGATCTTTGCTGACAGCCCGCCAGGAAAGTCCAGTCTATCGCCAAGCTTCAAACGCTTTCCCGGCCGCGCCAAAGCGCGCCAGGTATTGGCGGATACGCGTTTGACGAGATTGACGTCGACTTGGACATTTGACCCAAGCGCATCACGCGCCGGCCGCATGCCTTTTAGTGCCGCAGGGATGACCCGCGTGTCATTGAAGACCATGACATCGCGCGGCGACAAAAAGGATGGCAAATCGCGGACAGATGAGTCCTCTAATCGTCCATCTGCGTGCACCACGAGCAAGCGCGCGGTGTCCTGCGGCTCGGCCGGCCGCAAGGCGATGTGCGTCTCTGGAAGCTCAAAATCGTAGACGGAGAGATCGCTCAGGGTCGTCCCCTATTCCACCACAGCGCCAACAGTTTGAATTTGGCACACGGGCGTGCGTTTGGCATCTGCTTCAGCGCGAATGGCCTCCCATTCAGGCGTATCTGTGCGCTGAACAAAAGCTTTTGGCCGTTCACCGTCTGGCATGTCTGCCGCCATGCGCGCTGAAATCAGCACGTCAGGATTGGCAATCGGATAACCATCTGGGCGCGGCCCGAGCTTGATCGCTTGGATGACATCCAAACCAGAAAGCGCGCGCCCTTTTGCAGTGTATTTCTCGTCCAGGTGCTGGCCGTCCTTGCTGATCAGGAAGAATTGCGCGTCGGCAGAATTGGGATCATCGGTGCGCGCCGACGATAAAACACCCGGGCAATGAGGCATCCAGCTATCGAGCTGTCCGTCTTGCATCATCTCGGCCAAGAAACCAGGCTGCGTGCGCAATGTGAATCCATTCAAGAACCCAATTTCTGACGCGTCTGCTGGTCCGACATAATCGAATGGCAGATCCGCAGGGTTTCGGCGAAAGCGAAACTCGGCCTCGAGCGGGCCCATCATCGCTTCAGGACCATGCGTGGCGGCGATGTCGCCGCCTTGCGCCATGAAGTCTTTGATAACGCGGTGAAATTCTGTCCCATCATAGAGACCTGAGCGAACATAGGCTTTGAAACGCTCAACATGCACCGGTGCAGCGACCGGCAGCAGCTCGAGAACGATTTGACCTTTGCTGGTCTCGAACACGACCATATTTTCAGGATCGACCGCGCGCCACGCCTCAGGCGCTGCGTCAACATCTTCCATTGTGTAGGAGATCGGCTCCTGAATCTCTGTTTGTGCCCCCGCACATCCCACAAATCCCATAACGGCTAAACTGGTTGCCAGGGTTCTCAGGGTCATCGTCCAACTTTCTCCAATAGCTTCTTCTTCACGCCGGGCGTCACAAATGGTGTGATATCACCGTCAAACCGGGCAATCTCTTTGACCAGCCGCGACGCCACCGCTTGATGTTTTACATCGGCCATTAAGAAGACAGTTTCAATCTCGCGATTCAGTTGTTCATTCATCGCGGTCATTTGAAACTCATATTCAAAGTCCGATACAGCTCGCAATCCGCGGACAATGACATGTACCTCTTCTTGCTCCGCAAAGTGCATGAGCAGCATGTTGAAAGGCTTCACTTCGATGACCGCGCGGCCCGGCCCTTCCAATTGCTTGCATTCCTCACTCATCATTTGAATGCGCTCTTCGAGGTCGAATAATGGACGTTTCGCTTCGCTGACGGCGACGCCGATTATCAATCGATCGACCAGTTTCATGGCCCGACCAATAATATCCATATGCCCCATCGTGACCGGGTCAAAAGTTCCCGGATACAGCCCAACGCGCTCCATAATTTTCCTCCGCACGCTCGACTAGATCAATAAAGTGGGTCCGAGCGTTCTAGGACTCTTCTGTATCGTCTTCGCCATTGTCTGCAAGACGTGCGACAGAAACAACTTGCTCATCTTCTTTGGTGCGCAAGACCCATACGCCTGATGTGGCCCGCCCAGCGGTCCGGATTTGATCTACGGGTGTGCGGATCAATTGCCCAGCATCTGTGACCAGCATCACTTCATCATCATCGTCCACTGTAAATGAGGATGCGATCTGTTTGATCGGCCCAGTTTTCTTATTGCTGCCCCAAATATTGTGCGCCACTAAGCCTTTGCCGCCGCGACCAGTAACTCGGTAATCATAGGCGGAGGAGCGCTTGCCCATACCATCGTCAGAGATCGTCAGAATGAACTGTTCAGCCGCGCCCAGTTCCGCAATACGCGTGGCGGACAGCGCCGCTTCTTCAACGCCATCCTCGCCGTCATCATCAGCAATCGCGTCAGCGACGTCTTCTTCTTCGCCAGTTGCGGCGCGGCGCATCGCGGTTGCATGCTTCAGATACGCCCGTGCTTCAGCGCTCGTGACATCGATATGGCGCAAGATGCCCATGGCGATGACGAAGTCGCCATCGGCGAGGCGAATACCGCGAACACCAGTTGAGTTGCGACCGGCGAAGACGCGAACATCTGTCACTTTGAAGCGAATACACTGCCCAAGCGCCGTGGTCAGCATGACGTCTTGGTCTTCTGAACACATGCGCACCCGAACGATGCCATCGCCTTCGTCGAGCTTCATTGCAATTTTGCCGTTGCGGTTGACCCGAATAAAGTCGGACAGCTTGTTCCGGCGGACGGTGCCTGAACGCGTTGCAAACATCACATCGAGTTCATTCCGGCTTTCCTCGTCATCCGCCAGCGGCATCACACTTTCAATGCGTTCGTCTTTGGCAAGTGGGAAAATATTGACCAAAGCTTTGCCGCGAGATTGCGGGCTTCCCACCGGCAGACGCCAAACCTTTTCCTTATAGACCATGCCTTCAGAGCTGAAGAACAAGATCTCGGTATGCGTGTTCGCCATGAAGACGCGGGTGACGAAGTCTTCATCCTTCATCGAAATACCCGACCGCCCTTTACCGCCGCGATGCTGGGTTCGATAGGTCGAAAGCGGGGTCCGCTTGACGTATCCGCCATGGGTCACCGTGACGACCATGTCTTCACGCTCGATCAGGTCCTCATCATCCATATCGGCGCCGCCAAAAGTGAATTCAGAGCGCCGCGGTACGGCGAACTTTTCTTTCACTTCCGTCAGTTCAGCCCGGATAATGTCGAGAACGCGCGGACGCGATCTCAAAATATCGAGATAATCTGCGATTTTATCAGCCAGGCCCTTGGCTTCATTGCCGATTTCATCACGGCCAAGGCCGGTCAGACGCGACAATTGCAGCGCCAAAATCGCGCGCGCTTGCTCATCAGAGAGGAAGATCGCGTCTTCGCCATCCCAACGGGTGCGACGGTCAGCGACGAGCTCAAGCAGCGGCCCCATATCCATGATTGGCCAAGCCTTTGCCAGAAGCCGGTCACGCGCCGTATTCGGATCTGGCGCATGGCGAATTATCGCAATAATTTCATCGATATTTGCGACCGCAAGCGCGAGCCCGACCAAGACATGCGCGCGATCCCGCGCTTTGTTGAGATCGAACTTGGTCCGCCGCGCCACAACTTCTTCGCGGAACCGGATAAAGGCTTGCAGAATTTGGCGCAGATTGAGCTGTTCAGGACGCCCGCCATTCAACGCGAGAATATTGGCCGGGAAGCTCGTCCGCAGCTGCGAATAGCGATGCAATTGGTTGAGCACGACTTCAGCGCTGGCGTCTTTCTTAACCTCGATCACAACACGAATGCCATGGCGGTCAGACTCGTCACGCAGATCAGCAATGCCTTCGATCCGCTTATCACGGACCATGCCGGCAATCTTCTCGACCAAGGAGGCTTTGTTTACCTGGAACGGGATTTCGGTGACGATAATCGCCTGGCGACCATTGCGCATCTCCTCAATCTCAGAGCGGGCCTGCATAATGATCGAGCCGCGCCCTTCGAGCAGGGCTTTGCGCGAGCCCGTATAGCCCAGGATCAAAGCGCCGGTTGGGAAATCTGGGCCTGGAATAATCTCGAGCAATTGCTCATCATCAATGGCCGGATCGGAAATCATCGCCAGCGTGGCATCAACAACCTCACCGAGGTTGTGGGGCGGAATGTTGGTCGCCATGCCGACCGCAATGCCACCCGCGCCATTGACCAAAAGGTTCGGGAACTGCGCCGGAAGAACCCGAGGCTCTTGCTCTTTGCCGTCATAATTGTCTTGATAATCAACGGTATCTTTATCGATGTCCGCGAGCAGATAATTGGCCGGTTTGGCCATACGACATTCGGTATATCGCATCGCCGCCGGCGGATCATTGTCAACCGACCCGAAATTTCCTTGGCCATCGACAAGCGGCAAGCTCATCGAGAATGGCTGCGTCATCCGAACCAGCGCATCATAAACTGCGCTATCTCCGTGCGGGTGATACTTACCAATCACATCACCGACAACACGCGCCGACTTGAAATACGGCTTGTCCGAAGTGTAGCCCCCGACCTGCATTGCATACAAAATACGCCGGTGCACCGGCTTTAAGCCGTCGCGCACATCCGGCAGCGCGCGACTGACGATCACGCTCATCGCATAATCGAGATAAGAGCGTTTCAGCTCGGTTTCGATGCTGATCGGATCTATTCCGTCTTCAGGCGGAATAGGCGTCATTTCAGGATCTTCTGGCGGGGTCGTATCGTCGCTCACGGGGCTTTGCCTCTTGCTGCCAGTCCAGGCGCCGAATCGCCTGTCTTTATTGGTTAAAGACTAGCAGGATGCGGCGCGGGTTACAAATGCTGAGCACACGTCTAATAAAGGCTTGGAACGGATGAAAAGGCCCCGGTATGACACAAGTTTCACTGACGCGTCGCTCCGCCATCGGACTTGGCTCTGCGGCCCTGGTTTTGGGACCAAATGCCTGTGCCCAATCAATGTCAGGCCCTCGCGAGCCAGCAGGTGTTTGGCGACTTGGCACGGCGCTGCCATATGCCGTGCAGGAGATTTATCCAACGCGCCACGATGGCCGCATCCACTTAGCGGGCGGGTTCATCGCAAAAGATCAGACCATATCCGGCGCCACCGATCAGCATATCGCGTACGACCTGCAGTCTGGTGTATGGGAAACGCTGGCTCCGATCCCGCGCGCACGGCATCATCCGAACCTGGTAAGCTTCGATGGCGCGTTGCTGGCCATTGGCGGCTTCGAAGTCGGCGGCGCCGACGCTGTTTGGCAAATGCAAGCGGGTATCTGGACTTTTGACGGCGAGACTTGGCGCGATGGCCCATCGTTGCCGCAGCCCAACGGCGAGTCGGTCCTAGCTGTCATCGCGGACCGTTTGCATGTGTGCGGGGGTCGAACCCCGGTCGGCGCTTCAAATGCGAGCTGGAACGACCATAACGACGTCGCGGATCACTATGTTCTCGATCGCAGTGATGGCGAATGGGTGAAGGCCGCGCCGCTGCCGACGGCCCGCAACAGCGCCGCGGCGGCAGTGATCGGCTCTGATTGGCATGTCGTCGGCGGACGCACCGTCGCAGAGGGCAATTCTGCCGCGCACGAGGTCTACGACGCTTACGAGGATCGCTGGCGGCAGGCCGCACCACTGCCTCAAGCTCAAGGCGGGCTCGCAGCGGGCGCGGTTGGCGACAAGCTATATGCCTTTGGCGGCGAGTATTTTGACAATGGCGGCGGCGTTTATGCTGAGTGCTGGGCCTACTCCGCCGACACCGATGCGTGGAGCCGCCTTCCAGATATGCCGAAGCCTCGACACGGCTTGGGCGCGGTGGTCGTGGCCAAAGAAATTTATTTGATTGGCGGCGCGCTCAAAGTCGGAGGTCAACAGACCTCCAACCTGGTTGAGATCTTTGCGCCCTAGAATGGAATTTCGTCGTCAAAGTCCTGGCTAAAGTCTTGTGCCGGGCCTTCCATTTGACGCGGACCACCGCCTTGGCCTTGATTGCCATAAGCAACCGATTCTTGCGCATAGCCGCCGCCACCGCCGCCAGCATTGCGACTGTCCAGCATTGTCAGCGTGGCACCAAAGCCGCGCAGGACGACTTCTGTCGAATACCGGTCCTGACCATTCTGGTCTTGCCATTTGCGGGTTTCAAGCTGGCCCTCAATGTAGAGCTTAGAGCCTTTTTTGACATAGCTCTGCACCACGCGGATCAAACCTTCACTGAAAACGGAGATGCGGTGCCATTCGGTTTTCTCGCGGCGCTCGCCTGTATTTTTGTCTTTCCAATTTTCCGATGTGGCAATTGAGAAAGAGCAAACCTGCCCGCCATTTTGGAATTGTCTCACTTCAGGGTCCTGACCGACATTCCCGACGAGAATAACTTTATTTACTGATCCTGCCATTTTCCGTTCTCCGTTCTTGGCTTCCGATACAAATTCAGCGCCTAAAAGCTCGAATCGATCCTGTCGCGCTGGCAATGACATATATCCACAACGGATGTGCTGGTCAACAAAATGTTCTATATATGTTCTTGTCGTATTATGTCAGCAGGCGAAAGCTTTCAGATAGCCAATCAGCGAGATTATGTGTTTGGGTCTTCGACAAACGCTTATGTTCTCAATACGTTCTTGTCGTCAAAATGGACTCGCGACACACATCTCCTCTTGAAACAGAACAAACCTTCAGGTTGCTACTCGCATGACCTCCCTAGAATCTCCTTTTATTCGCGTTCGCGGTGCCAAAGAGCACAATCTGCAAAGCGTCGATGTCGATATCCCGCGCTATCAGCTTGTGGTGGTGACTGGCCTCTCAGGCTCAGGCAAATCCTCACTCGCGTTCGATACGATTTATGCCGAAGGTCAACGACGCTATGTCGAGAGCCTCTCCGCCTATGCCCGCCAGTTTTTGGAGCTGATGCAAAAACCAGATGTCGAGAGCATTGAAGGGCTGTCGCCGGCGATCTCGATTGAACAGAAAACGACAAGCCGCAATCCGCGCTCGACAGTCGGCACAGTGACTGAGATTTATGACTATATGCGCCTGCTTTGGGCACGGGTCGGCATCCCCTATTCGCCTGCGACCGGCCTCCCGATTGAGAGCCAGACGATCAGCCAAATGGTTGATCGCACAATGGCTCTGCCAGAAGGCACGCGGCTCTATTTGCTGGCGCCGATGATCCGAGGCCGCAAGGGGGAGTATCGCAAAGAGTTTGCGGAGCTTTTAAAAAACGGTTTTCAACGGGTCAAAGTGGATGGGGAGTTTTATGACCTCGAAACGCCGCCGACGCTCGATAAAAAATATAAGCACGACATTGATGTCGTCGTCGATCGGATCGTTGTCCGCGACGGCATGGAACAACGCCTGGCTGAGAGTTTTGAGACCGCGCTGCCACTGGCGGATGGCATTGCGATTGCCGAATATGCTGATCTCGAAGACGGCGAGAAGACGCCCAAGCGGATCACATATAGCGCCAACTTTGCCTGTCCCGAATCCGGCTTCACCATTCCGGAAATCGAACCGCGCCTGTTCTCGTTCAACAATCCATTTGGCGCCTGTCCAACCTGTGACGGGCTCGGCCAGCAATTGAAAATTGATCCAGGCTTAGTGGTCCCAGACAAAGACCTGGACCTGATGAATGGCGCCATCGCGCCGTGGGCGAAACAAGCATCGCCCTATCAAACCCAAACCCTGCAAGCGCTCGCCGATCATTATGGCTTCGACTTGAAGACGCCGTGGAACAAGCTTTCGGAAAAGGTCCAAGAGACCATATTACACGGCACCGGCAAGGACGAGATTGAGTTCGTCTATGATGATGGCTTGCGCCGTTATGAGGTGACGAAAACATTCGAAGGCGTCATTCCCAATCTCGACCGCCGCTTCCGCGAGACAGAAAGCCAATGGGCGCGCGACGAGATTGCGAAATTCCAATCGGCCGCGGCCTGCACGACATGCCTCGGCAAGCGTCTCCGCCCCGAAGCCTTGGCCGTGCGCATCGCCGGCCTGGATATTTCCGATGCCGCAAGTTTCTCTATCAAAGAAGCCGGCGAATGGTTTGGCAAAGTCAACGACACGCTGACCCCGCAATCACAAGAAATTGCCAGCCGGATCCTGAAGGAAATCAATGATCGATTGATATTCCTGAATTCAGTTGGGCTCGACTATCTGTCAATGTCGCGGTCCTCCGGCACCCTCTCGGGCGGCGAAAGTCAGCGGATCCGGCTCGCCAGCCAAATTGGTTCCGGTCTGACGGGGGTGCTCTACGTCCTCGACGAGCCAAGCATTGGCCTGCATCAGCGCGACAATGAGCGTTTGTTAGAGACGCTGAAACGCCTGCGCGATCTCGGTAATTCTGTGATTGTTGTCGAGCATGATGAAGACGCCATCCTGACCGCCGACCATGTCATCGATATGGGACCGCGCGCCGGTGTGCATGGCGGTCAAATCGTCAGCCAAGGCACCGCCGCTGAAGTCATTGCGGATAAAAACTCCCTGACCGGAGCATTCTTGTCTGGCCGTGAAGAAATCGCCATCCCGGCGCGGAGGCGTCTCAAAAAGAAGGCGCGCAGTTTGACAATTAAGGGCGCGTCCGGAAACAATCTCAAAGACGTCGATGCGACGTTTCCGCTGGGCACATTCACCGCGATTACCGGTGTCTCAGGCGGCGGCAAATCTACATTGATCATTGAAACGCTTTACAAGGCTTTGGCGCGCAAGCTGAACAATGCCAGCAAAGCCCCAGCTCCGTATGAAAGCATTGAAGGCCTGCACCACCTCGATAAAGTCATCGACATTGATCAAAGCCCGATTGGTCGCACCCCGCGGTCCAATCCAGCGACTTATACCGGCGCTTTTGGTCCGATCCGTGATTGGTTCGCTGGTCTGCCGGAATCGAAACAACGCGGCTATAAACCCGGTCGTTTCTCGTTCAATGTCAAAGGCGGACGCTGCGAGGCCTGCCAGGGCGACGGCGTTATCAAAATTGAGATGCACTTTCTACCGGACGTCTATGTCACCTGCGAGACGTGCGGCGGCAAGCGCTACAATCGCGAGACGCTTGAAGTCTTGTACAAAGGCAAATCGATCGCGGATGTGCTCGATATGACAGTTGAAGAGGCCGAGAAATTCTTTTCCGCTGTGCCTGCCATCCGTGGAAAAATGGAGACACTCAACCGAGTTGGCCTCAGCTATATCAAAGTTGGGCAGCAAGCGACGACGCTTTCCGGCGGCGAAGCGCAACGCGTCAAACTGGCGAAAGAGCTCTCAAAACGCGCCACTGGCAAGACGCTTTATATCCTCGATGAGCCGACAACCGGGCTTCATTTTGAAGACGTCCGAAAACTGCTCGAAGTGCTGCACGAACTGGTCGAAACCGGCAATACTGTGCTGGTGATCGAGCACAATCTCGATGTCATCAAGACCGCCGACCATGTGATCGATCTAGGCCCTGAAGGCGGCGATGGCGGCGGCGAAATCGTTGCGGTCGGTACGCCCGAAGAGGTCGCCAAGGTCAAAAAGAGTTGGACCGGTAAATTCCTGGCGGAGACGTTCAAACGTCAAGACCAACGGCGCGTCGACGCGAAACAAACCAAAGCGCCCGCCAAGAAAAAGACGGCGGCAAAACCAAAAAAGAAACCGACTTCAAAGTCGAAAACCGCAAAGGCTTAGCGTCTCCGCCTAATTATTCCCGAAGCGTCCGCGCTGAAGGTCTTGTGAGAGTTGAATATTCTCGGGCTCACCGCTGAGACGATGGCGATACACTTGTGTATTCTCCAGCACCCGCTGAACATAATTACGCGTTTCGCTGAACGGAATGAACTCAACCCAATCGACGGGATCAACCTCACCGGCGCGCGGATCGCCATACTCAGTGATCCACCGGCGCGGCCGCGTGGCGCCAGCATTATAAGCTGCCGCGGTCATGATATAGCTGCCATTAAACTGGCTCAGCAACGTATCCAAATGCGCCCCGCCCAGGGTCATATTATAGCCCGGGTCGTCGGTTAGCCAGCTGGTGCGATATGGTAGTCCTTGACGGCGCGCTTCCATTTGCGCGGTTCGCGGGACAAATTGCATCAGGCCGCGCGCATTCGCATGGCTGATCGCCGCTGGATTCATTTCACTTTCCTGACGCGACAGAGCCAGCATCAGAGAGCGCTCTACTTGCGGCTCGCGCAATAAGTCATAGTCAACCAATGGATAGGCCGCATCCGGCGCCACAACCCCTTTGGCAAGGCCGGCTTTGGCGCCGCGCACGCCGATATCGGCATAGTGATATTCGCGCCCGATCTCGGCCAACAGTTCGAAATCCTGCGTCCGTGTTAGTTGATCGTCCAAGTGGTAGGCAAACTTGCGGAACGCGGCGTCCCAGCCATTCTCAGCAAACAGGCGCATCGCTTTAACCAATGCGCGATTGTTGAAATTCTCTCGGTCCGTCTCGGTGACGGCATCATCTGCGGCCAAATAGATCGTATTTTGCAGCGCTTTCTCAGCCGCCAGTTGTCCATAATAGGAGAACCGGTGTTCAGCAGCGCGCACATATGAGGCATTCGCTGCGGCCTGATCACCAGAGGCTTCATGCGCCCGTGCGGCCCAATATTGTGCCCGTGACAGACTGATTGGCGTGGAAACCCCCGTTTCGAGCTTTTCAAAATGCTCCAAAGCGCGCGTCTCATCGCCCAGATGGCGCAGCGCGATCCAACCCGCGAGCCATTCCGCTTCGGCGAAGTCGCGGCCACGGGTTAAGCCATGCGGCGCAGACAATTCATATGCAAGCTGCCAATCGCCTTCTTTTAACGCCGTGCGAACGCGTGGATGACGCTCTTTCCAGAGTCGGCTTCGGCCAGCGCTCGGGACCTCTTCACCATCAATCTGCACTAATAAAGGTGCGACCCGGTCGGTCATCCGAGCTTTGCGGCGCCATTGGGCGCGATCGAATAAGAGCCCCGGATGGCTTTGCAGCGACCGCGGCACGGCCTCCACTGCAGAGTCGACCCCGCGCGCGCGGCGAATGAGTTTGGAGCGGGCATCGACCAGGGCGCGCCAATCTGGAGATAGCAATGATTTCATCCGACCGGCCGCGCTTGTTTGCCGTGTCCAGAGCAGGAAGTCGGCGCGTTGGCGGTGGTCAATCTCGGTCAGCTGATCCTTATATTTCGCATAAGTCCGTTTGCTCAAGTCTTCGGTCAGCGTACGACCATGCCAAGCTGCGCGAACTTCCTTCAGCGCCTCATCATCGCGGCCCAGCGCTTCAAGCGCGCGCGCATGGGTAATATGTCCAGCCCCGCTACGGGCGCCGCCATGGGTTTCAAACCAAGCGACACGGGCCCGCGCATCGAGCGTGGAGCCATCAATAAACTCCTCCGCACGTGTCCGGATGGTCGAAATATCTGGCCAACCGCCAAGACGTGTGAGCGCACGGTCCATTTCATCAAAAGACATGCGCGGGTCGCGGCGAGCGCGGTACCAAGTGAGGATGTCGCGGGCGGTTGTGTCGCGCAATTGTGATTCGGCTTGACGGACTTCGAACCAGTCGCCGCGATCGACAGCCTGCAAACCATCCCGCAACAAAGCTGCGTCACGCGTTGCAATGACATCCGACGCGGCCACCAGTTGCGGCTTTAAACTTGGTGCAGAGGCCAGCTGGGCCGCACTTGGCAGAGCGGTAAAGCTGCCCGTTAAAACGGTGACGAGAGCGAGGCTGATGACACGATAACGCATTTGCTTTGTGTAAGTCCTTACATTCCTTGCCGTTGATACATTCTGATTCAGGTTTATAGGCCGTATATGACCAAAGTCTGGCGGTTTGTGGCCAGGTTCAACCCAAAGAGTGTTTCTAACAGATGTTTCATGGTTCCATTCCAGCGCTCATCACTCCATTCAAGAATGGGGCCATTGACCGTGATGCGTTCGCGCACCTGATCGAGCGCCAAATTGCCGGTGGATCAGCAGCTCTGGTCCCATGCGGCACGACGGGCGAGTCGGCGACCCTGTCACATGCCGAGCATCGCGAAGTTGTTGAGCTCTGCATCTCAGTCGCAGCCGGGCGCGTGCCAGTGATAGCCGGCGCCGGATCGAATTCTACCAATGAAGCGATTGGTTTGATTGAGCACGCCAAATCAGTCGGCGCTGACGCGGCTCTGGTAATTTGCCCATATTACAACAAACCAGATCAAGCCGGCTTGGAAGCGCACTTCCGGGCCATCGACGCCGCGGTCTCTTTGCCGATTGTGCTTTATAATGTGCCATCTCGTACCGCGTGCGATTTACTGCCAGAGACCGTCGCCGCCTTGGCCAGGTTGCCAAATATTATTGGCATCAAAGACGCCAGCAATGATCTTGGCCGCGTATCGCTGCAAGCAGCGCTCACGGTCGGCGAGCAATTTACTCAGCTGTCGGGCGAAGACCCGTCCAGCCTAGGCCACCGCGCGATGGGCGGCGCCGGCTGCATCTCCGTCACCGCGAATATCGCACCTGATCTTTGCGCTCAAATGCATAAAGCGTTCGAAAACGGGGACTTAGAAGCCGCGCGCGCATTGGATCAAAAGCTCATCCATTTGCACAAAGCGATGTTTGTTTCGCCCTCCCCTGGGCCGGCCAAATACGTGCTCGCCAAAATGGGCCTGTGCACGGACGATGTTCGCCTTCCAATTGTTGCGCCGAATGCTGAAAAACGCGCGCAGATTGATGCCGCGATGAGCGCTGCAGGGATTGCTGTATAAGCATGGCAAAGACGTCTCAAACCAAAGGCCGGTCGGATGGACTCGTTGCCGAAAACCGCCGCTCACGTTTTGACTATGCGGTTGAGGATACGCTCGAGGCAGGCTTGATGCTGACGGGCAGCGAGGTCAAATCCTTGCGCAATGGCAAAGCCAATATCGCCGAGAGCTATGCGTCAGTCGAAGATGGCGAGCTTTGGCTCATCAATGCCGATATCCCGACTTATGAAGGCGCGAACCGGTTCAATCACGCGCCGCGCCGCAAGCGAAAATTGTTGGTATCAAAGCGTGAGCGCACGCGTTTGGCGCAAGCGGTGGAACGGGCTGGACGCACAATTGTGCCTTTAAAACTCTATTTCAATGAACGCGGCCTGGCGAAACTCTTAATCGGTCTCGCCACGGGTAAGAAATCTCATGACAAGCGGGAAACGTCAGCAAAGCGCGATTGGCAACGCCAAAAAGCCCGATTGATGAAAGAGTCTTAGACCGCCCGAGCCAGGACATCGTTGAACAGCGGCGCATCGACATTGCCGCCGGTCAAGACAACGCCGACGGTCTGCCCTTTGGCATCATCTGGCAGACGAAACAAAGCCGATGCCAGGGCCACCGCGCCGCCCGGCTCTAGCACGACTTTCAAATACCGGAAGGCCAAACGCATCGCCTCAAAAGCATGTTGATCGCTGACCACACACCCGCCTGAGAGATGTTGTTTGCCGATCGACCATGTCAGATCGCCAGGCTTTGGGGTCAGAATGGCATCACAGATCGACCGGGTTCCTGGGGCGTTGGATTGCACTGAACCGGCGCTGAGCGAGCGTTGCCAATCATCATGACCTTCTGGCTCGGCAGTCCAAATCTTGGTTGCTGGGCTGGCGCCACTCATCGCCAGGCAAATGCCGCTGATCAGACCGCCGCCGCCAGTGCAACAAATCAAATGGTCGAGGGCACTTCCGCGCGCTTTGACTTGCTCTGCGAATTCGAGCCCGCAAGTGCCTTGGCCGGCGATAATATCCGGGTCATCAAAACTCGGCACCAAAACGGCACCGCGTTGCGCTGCGATTTGCGCTGCTATCTGTTCGCGGTTTTCGGTCTCTCGATTATACAACCGAACCTCTGCGCCGTCAGCCTCGACCCCTTCTATTTTAACGGTCGGCGCGTCTTCTGGCATCACGATCAGAGCTGGTATGCCGAGCGTGCGAGCGGCTCGCGCAACCCCTTGCGCATGATTTCCAGACGAGAATGCGACGACGCCGGCGGCGCGTTTTGAAGTCGGAATCTGCAGCAATCGATTGGTCGCACCGCGCAGCTTGAAACTTCCGGTTTGCTGTAAACACTCAGCTTTGATCCAGAGACGCGCACCGGCAATCTCATCCAATTTCTCCGAGTACAAGACCGGCGTCTCTTCGACATAGCCGCGAATGCGTTTGCGGGCCGCGACAACATCGGAACGCGTTGGAAGTTTGGCTTTCATAAGACGGCGCTATCGCGAAGCCAGAATAGCGTCAACTTAGGCGCGGGAAATCAACTCACGCGCGCCTTGACCTATTTCATCATGGTCGAGCGCATGCGCAAGTACGGCTTCAAAATAGCCGAGCTTCGAACCGCAATCATAAGGCGCGCCTTCGAATTCATATGCATAGAAGTTTTGC
The DNA here is from genome assembly GCA_039822145.1 of Pseudomonadota bacterium. Taxonomy (GTDB): domain Bacteria; phylum Pseudomonadota; class Alphaproteobacteria; order Caulobacterales; family Hyphomonadaceae; genus Henriciella. Next base: position 113,561 of record JBCBMU010000012.1, read on the forward strand.
ATTTCCATCAACCGCGCCATTGAATCTGTCAGCTGAATCTCACCGCCTGCGCCGGCGCCTTGGTCGGATAAGAGACCGAAGATTTCTGGCTGAAGGATATAGCGGCCAGTGATTGCAAGATTGGATGGCGCTTCATCGCGGGGCGGCTTTTCGACCATGGCGCTCATTTCGATTAGGCGGCCATTGCGTTCGCCCTTAGGGGCAATAACACCGTAAGACGATACCCGTTCTTCTGGCACCGGATCGACAGCGATAATGTTGCCGCCGGTTTGATTATAAGCGTCGACCATTTGTGCCAGGCATGACGTTTCAGCCTTGACGATCACATCCGGTAGCAGGATCGCAAAGGGTTCATTGCCGATAATGTCACGCGCACACCAAATCGCATGGCCGAGGCCGAGCGCTTCTTGCTGCCGCGTAAAACTCGCACCGCCAGCGGGGAGCCTTGTCTTTTCGACGTCGGCAAGGATGGCCGCTTTGCTTGGCTTGGCGCGCAGATTGGTTTCCAGCTCATAAGCGAAATCGAAATAGTCTTCGATCGCGCTTTTGCCGCGACCAGTGACAAAGACAATATGCTCGATGCCCGCTTCGATGGCTTCATCGACGACGTATTGCAAAGCTGGACGGTCGACGACCGGTAAAAGTTCTTTTGGGATTGCTTTCGTGGCAGGAAGGACGCGCGTACCGAATCCAGCGACGGGCAGCACAGCTTTACGAATAGTCATAGGGAACGCTCCGGAAGTTACCCGGTTGTCTTAGCGAAATTTTTGACAAACACTAGGCTTGATTTATGCGATGCCGCTGGCCCCTGATCCGCCTAGCCAGCCGCCAATAAAAGCGAAGGCAACCAGTAAAGAAACAAGAATGACAGACATGCGCTGTGACAAGGGCGCGTAGTGCGCGTGGAGCTTTGCCTGGAGGGCTTTCGCAGGTGACGGAATGGCGGCTGGCTGCTCGATTTCTCGCACGGTCTTTAGCGCCGCCGCTTTCATTTTGGCGTCGCCTGTCTCATGTAAATCCGGTTTACGTTTTGCGGCCATAGCGCTCTCCAATCACGCCATAAGCCTTAAGCGCAGAAGGGCTAATGCGCCCTTAATCCACTGCGGTAAATTCGTTTAAAGCGAGCCCCACATATGACCACCATCCACGACAATCGTCGCCCCAGTCATAAAGCTCCCTGCGTCTGAAGCGAGCAATAACAATGGGCCAGACAGCTCCTCATGATCGCCAAAGCGTCGCATTGGAATGCGTTTGCGCATCTTTTGACCCTCGTCAGAGGAGAGAAATGTGTCATTGATTTCTGTCTCAAAATAACCCGGGGCGATCGCATTCACGCGCACTCCATAGCGGGCCATTTCAATCGCCATCGCTCGGGTCATATGCTCACACGCAGCTTTCGAAGCGCAATAGGCGGCCATTGTGTAGCCAACACGTTTACCGGCGACAGAGGCGATATTGATCATGCTTCCCGGTTTTCCGGCGTTGACCAGAGCTCCGGCAAAGGCCCGCGCGACCAGCCACACGCCCTTAGTATTGGTGTCCATGACCAAATCGAAAGCGTCTTCGTCCATACTGGTAAACCAGTCTTCGCGGCTCAGGCCAGAATTGTTGACAATGATATCGGCAGGCGCGCCAAAGCGCTCGAGCGCTGCGTCTAATGCGGATTGAATCGTATCGGCTTTGGTGACGTCCATCGACACCGCCAGTGCCTCGCCGCCAGCCGCTTCAATCTCTGTCGCCAAGGCCTCTAATCGATCCACTCGGCGCGCCGCGAGAATGACTTTCGCCCCAGATTCCGAAAGCGTTTTGGCAAAGTGGCGCCCTAAACCGGATGAGGCGCCGGTGACCAAGGCAATCCGCCCGGTCAAATCAAAACGATCAGCCATCCTATTGCTCCGTAATTTCCAACACCGCGCTTAGACAGTCCGCTTTGCTTTGTCTTTAGCATTCGTGGCTTCGATCGCTTGGCGCGCCGCTTGCCATTCGCCGTCACCCCACTCGCCTAAACGCGAGAAGTTTCCGCCCGTTGCATTGTACATGGCGCCGTCAATCGCAATCGTTTGACCGTTCACATATTCCGCGCCGGGTCCCATCAAAAAGACTGCGAGATTGACCAATTCATGCATTTTACCAATGCGGCCCATCGGATTGGCGGCGTCTCTGTTCATGTCCTCTGTGGTCTCAGCTTGCGGCGCCAGGCGTTTGGTCATGCCTTCGGTTGGGAACGGCCCTGGTGCAATGGCATTGTAGCGAAGGCCATAACGCCCCCATTCGACCGCCAAAGACTGGGTCATCGTATTGACCGCAGCCTTTGACATCGCAGACGGCACAACGAACGGGCCGCCATTCCAAATCCAAGTCGTTAGGATAGAAATCACATTGCCTTTATGGCCGGCATCAATCCATCTCTTGCCGATATTATGGGTCATGTAAAATGTCCCGCGAAAGACAATATTGGCGATCGCATCAAAACCGCGAATGGAGAGGTCTTCTGTGCGCGAGATGAAGTTGCCCGCAGCATTGTTGACCAGACCGGTCAGCGCTCCGTGATTGGTCCAAATCTCGCTGGTCATATCATCAATCGCTTCGGCCACACGGATATCGCAGCCATGGGCGACGACTTTCCCGCCATGGGCGCTCATCAGCGCATCTGCAGTTTCCTCGCACACTCCGCCGCGGCGGCCGCAAATGTGGACTTCTGCGCCAAGCTTTAGAAAGCCTTCCGCCATTTCCTTGCCCAGCCCGGTCCCGCCGCCGGTGACCAATATACGCTCGCTTTGCATTAAGCCGTCGCGAAACATGAGGTGGCTCATATCCATGTCGAATTCTCCCTGACCTTTTGATTTGATCCAAGAGTATGCCGAAACGCCGACGAGAAAAGCCGTGCCGAGGCGGAAGCCTTATTTTTATGATCGGCGGCTATTTTCGAAAAGGCAGCGAGAGCGCCCGCCAAAGCACCCAAATCGGCAGCACGATCGTGGCGCCGGCCAGCGCGGGTTTCCAGAAATTTCGGACAGCCCAACTGGCTAAGCCGCCAAGCGAGGCGAGAAAATTCTGCACCGCACCGAACATGTTCACCTCCGGCGACGCTGGATCAAACTCGCTCGCCATGACCAGAAAGCCGACCAACACGCAGAGCGCGGCGAGCTTTATCCACCCCCACGGGCCGATCCCAAACAGCCGCAGCAGCACATGCCGTTTCTTTTTTGGCAGCTTGCCGGTTTTAGCGGCGGTTTCGCCGAGCGTTTCGAGTGCCGGATCGGTCATGAATTAAGCGACCTCTTTGACGATCTCGACTTGATGCGGGTACGGGATGGAAATGCCCTGATGATCGAACGCTTCTTTGATGTTCTGAAGCAGATCGAATTTGACGTCCCAATAATCCGTAGCGGCGACCCAGTTGCGCGTTTGAATATCGACAGAGCTGTCGCCCAAATTAACGACGCGGGCGAACGGCTCGGGGTCGCTGTGAATGCGCGGATCTGCGTCAACAACGGAGCGAATGATGCCAAGCGCTTTATCAATGTCATCGCCATAATCGATGCCGAACGTGATATCGACTCGGCGCGTGGTATAGCCACTATAATTCTTGATCACGCCATCAATCGCCTGACTATTAGGGACCATGATTTGGACATTGTCGGGGGTCGCGAGAACAGTTTGGAACAGATTGATATCCTTCACGGTTCCCGCCGTCCCCGCCGCTTCGACATAATCACCAAGCCTGTACGGCCGAAAAATCATAATCATCACGCCCGAGGCAATATTTCCAAGCGCTCCTTGAAGCGATAGGCCGATCGCCAGAGTGAGTGCCCCCAAAATCGCAACGAAGCTCGTCGCCGGTACGCCGAACACTTGTAAGACCGCGATAAACACGGCTGCAGTCACCGCCCAACGGACCATAGAGCCAAAGAAATTGCCGAGCGTGTCGTCAATGCTCTCTTGCTTCATCGAAATCGTGCGCACCAATCGGCCGAGCCAACCGGCGACCCGCAAGCCAATGATGAGTACGACTAAGGCACCGACAGTTTTAGCGCCAAAGCCGAGTATGGCGTCCCCATAATCAGCCCAAATTGTCTCGAGATCGATATTGTTCATCTGCTTAACCCTTGTGTGTTGAGCCGCCACTGCCCTGACGCGGGCCGGCCGCGATCTGGTATAAGGCGTTTATTTGAGACGGCGATGACAGTTTCTTTCGCCATCGCAAAGACCATCATGCCTCCGGATGGGAAACACGGCCGATAGGCCTCGTCGAGCACGTTTAAACCGCCCGTGAACGCGCCCATGGCCGGCATTATGAGCCGTTCTCCATCGGTGGCGAAACAGCGGCGACGCAGCGATCGAACGCGGCTGACAATTTTCGCGCACGGGTGCAAGTGGCCAGCCACTTCACCACTCTCGCCTGTTGGCTCATGACGGAACACCAAGTCGCGCACGCGCAGAACTTTGCAAGGACGCCCACCGAGATGCTCTGGGGGATCGGGATCGTGATTGCCTTCGACCCAAACCCAATCTGTTTTGGCCGTCAGAGCCCGAACACGTTCGGCGTCTTGATCATCCATTCGGTGTTCGGCTTTGCGGTCATGAAAACTATCGCCCAGCGAGATCACGCGTTTCGGCTGATAGGTTTCAACCAAAGCTTCAACGCAATGGAGCGTCGCGCTGGTATCATATGGCGGCAGCATTTGCCCCCGTGCGGCAAAGCTTGAGCCTTTTTCGAGGTGGAGGTCTGAGACGACCAAAGTCTGTTCTGCTGCCCACCACAGTGCTCCTTGCGGCAGCGGCGTCAGCAATTCGCCGCGCACATACAAGTGCGTTTCCGGTGGAGGCTTTGAGACAGTAACAGTCATAGGCGCAAACTGGCGCGCACCGCGGCGCGGGTCAATTCGACTTTTTATGAATCAAACGTGAGAACGCAACGTTCGTGAGAAATCCAGTATCATAGCAGTTTTTGAGGTCTGGCGTGATCGTCCAAATGCCCGTTTGCTCTGCAATCAATTCTGCCACTTGCTTCGCTTCGGTGCAGGACGGCGCATGACTGTTCGAGGTCACGGAGTGCCCCCAACTCCGACCAGGCGCGGAAGCATCACCGTCCACGGACACACATCCCGCAAGCGCGGCCACGAGTCCAAAGGTCAAGGATAATGCGACGGCGGATCGAGTGTTCATGAACTCAGTCTATTCGCAAACGCTTGAGATCACAAACGCCTCGGCATTCATGAGAGGCGAAGCTTTTGTTCCAGAGTTTGGATACGTTGCTGGTCTTTGGCGCGGTCTAACCATCGAAACGTGTCCAATAGATCTTCGTCCGACGGAACATAGACCTCGACTTCCGATACACGAATGGGGTGTCGGCTGTCTGGCCATACCGATCTCCACCGCTTCAAATGATAGATCTCATAGTCCGCCATAATTTCAACCGGCAGCGGTCCAAGCTTTGGTTTTAAGAAATAAGTAGAGCGATAGCGTGAACTTCCGCCATCATTTTCGTTTTGAAGTCCAAAGCGCGTCATCAAACTGACGGCATCGCGCGCCGAAACTAAGACATCAACACCCCTGACATCGCCGGGGTCATAGCCTTTCAGCGCCATGGCGGCGCTGCCGAGCACCCACCACGCATCTTCGAGTCCAACAAGGAGGTCAGCCAATTTTCGAACAGTATGAGAGAGATCTGTGGCCAACATTGCCAAAATATGGACCGCGCCATCGTCAAAGCCAAGCCTGGCGGCCCTATGGCGTGCCCCTGGCGGGTGGCTGACGCAGCGCGGTCATAAGCCTGGCGTGGCGCTTTCCGCTTTTCTGGAGACACTAATCCCACTATCTATCGAAACGCCGAAAGGGGCAAAACATGCAAATGAAACCCAATGCAGAGAAGATCAAACGGTGGCGCGAAGAGCGTCTATGGTCGCAGGAACATCTGGCCGACCTCGCAGGAATTGGACTTCGCACCGTGCAACGCATCGAAAATGGCGACAGCGCCTCTCATGACTCTGTCATGGCCTTGGCGGCCGCCTTCAATGTCGATGTCTCGGCTTTGACGTTTGACGCTGAGGCAGAAGCCGCCAAAGCCGCGCAAAAAGAAACTGAGCAAAAAACGGCGGGGCTCCGCCTCTCCTTCTGGATCCACTTGGCAAGTTGGATCATCGGCATGACTGTGTTCGCCGCGATTAGCATCGGCGAAGGCGCTGCCATTATGCTTCATCCAGCCTTGTGGTGGACCGTCGGTTTGGTGAGCCACGGCGTGACAGTCTTCCTGGTCGAATACGTGCACCGCCACGAACAGCGCTACCCGAACGCCTGAGAGACCGCTGGCGCGAGCGCTACATATGCAGCTCGCGTCCCTCTGAGGCGAGGACCGCCTCATGCATCATTTCTGACAGAGTTGGATGCGGGAATATTGTATGCATTAGGTCTTGCTCGGTAAGCTCGCCTTCGCGGGCAATGACATAGCCTTGGATCAGCTCCGTCACTTCTGCGCCGACCATGTGGGCGCCGAGCAGTTCCCCGGTCTCTGCATCAAAAATCGTTTTGACGAGGCCTTCCGGCTCGCCAAGCGCGATCGCTTTGCCATTGCCGATGAAAGGGAATTTCCCGACATTCAGTTTCTTACCCGTCTTTTTCGCCTCGTCTTCGGTCAAGCCGACGCTTGCGACTTGCGGATGGCTATAGGTGCAGCCGGGGACGTTCCAATTGTCGAAGGGGTGCGCATCTTCAATCTTGCCGGCAATCTTCTCGACGCAGATCACCCCCTCATGGCTCGCTTTGTGCGCAAGCCATGGGCCACCGGTGAGATCCCCAATTGCATAGAGGCCTTTGACGCCAGTGCGGCCAAAGCCGTCGACTTTGACGTGCGTGCGGTCAAGTTTGACCCCAAGCTGTTCCAGGCCGAGCCCTTCGGAATTCGCGACAATGCCAATCGCCAAGATAACGCGATCGACTTCGATCATTTCGGTCTTACCGCCCACCGAAACTTCTGCGGTGACCGTATCTTTGCCCTTTTTGAGGCTCTTGACCTGCGCCGCTGTTTTCAGCGTCAAACCCTGCTTTTGGAAGGATTTATGGGCGAAGGCTGAGATTTCAGCATCTTCAGCCGGGAGGATCCGGTCGACCGCCTCAACCACTGTCACATCAGAGCCGAGCTCATTATAGAAACTGGCAAACTCAATTCCGATGGCGCCAGACCCGATGACCAAGAGCCGCTTTGGCAACGCGTCCGGCACCATGGCTTCACGATAGGTCCAGATCAGCTTGCCGTCCGGCTCCAAACCCGCTTGCGGGATCGCGCGGGCGCGGGCCCCAGTCGCCAGCAAGACATGATTGGCCTGGTATGAACTGTCTTTGCCTTTGGCATCTTTAACGATGACCTTTGGCGCAGCTGCGCCTTTTTCGAGACGCGCTTCGCCTTCGATCACCGTGATCTTATTCTTCTTCATCAGGTGCTTTACGCCGCCCGAAAGCTGCGCCGCAACGCCGCGCGAGCGCTTGACCACGCCGTCCAGATCAAAGTCCGCTTTGTCGACTTTCAGCCCATATGCGGCGGCGTGCTTGGCCAAATGCAAAACTTCGGCAGAGCGCAGCAACGCCTTAGTCGGAATACACCCCCAATTGAGACAGATACCGCCGAGGCTCTCGCGCTCGACAATGGCTGTTTTCATGCCGAGTTGGCTCGCGCGGATGGCAGAGACATATCCGCCGGGGCCCGAACCAATTACGATCAGGTCAAAATCAGCCATCCCGGCCTCCTTCTCTTAGAGCAGCATGCTCTCTGGGGTTTCTACATATTGCTTAAACGCTTGCAGCCAGCGCGCGCCTTCAGCGCCGCCAATGACCCGGTGGTCGCAGGTCAGCGTTACGCCCATCATAGTCGCGACCGTGAGGTCGCCATTCGCGCCGACAACCGGCTGTTTCTGCCCTGCCCCAACCGACATGATCATGCCTTCCGGGGGATTGATGATTGAGGCAAAAGACTTGATGCCGAACATGCCAAGGTTCGAGATTGAGAACGTCCCGCCCATGTATTCCTGCGGCTTGAGTTTGCGCTCGCGCGCGCGGCCCGCCAGGTCTTTCATCTCTGCAGAGATTTCAGCCAGGCCTTTCTTTTCAGCGTCGCGAATGACCGGCGTGATCAGCCCGCCATCAATCGCCACCGCGACTGAGATGTGCGCGCCGTGGTGATAAGCTATGCCGTTATCAGAGAAGCTGGCATTACAATCTGGCTCGGCCATCAGCGCCATGGCCGAGGCTTTAATCAGCATGTCATTGACGGAAACTTTGACGCCCTCCGGCGCAGCCTCATTGATGCCTTTGCGGGCGGCGAGCAGTTTGTCCAAAGCGATATCGACATTGAGCGGGAAATGCGGAACTTGCATAAAGCTCTGCGTCAAACGCCGCGCCACGGTTTTGCGCATGCCATCGAGCGGCTCAAGGCGATAGCTGTCCGGCGCGTAGACCCGGTCATCGAGCACTTGCGGCAAGATTAGGCCATCCGGAGAGGCGGGCGCGCCGGTGCCGGCAGGTGACGATAGGCCGGGCTGCGCGCCTTCTACGTCTTTTTTGACGATCCGGCCATGCGGGCCAGACCCTTTGCCCTTCAGCGCCGCCAAATCGATGCCTTTCAGCGCGGCAATGCGGCGGGCAAGCGGGCTTGCTTTGATACGGTCGTCGCCAGTGCCGAGAGCGGGCATCTGTACCGGCGTCGAGGCCACTTGCTTCGCGGGCTCGGGCGCGGCCACTTCTGGCGCGCTGGGTGCTGCAGAGACCCCGGCCTCCGCAGGTGTTGCAGTGACGGATCCAGCATCTTCGCCCTCTTCGGCGAGGACGGCGATAATCGCGTTGACTTTGACGCCTTCGGTGCCCGCATCGACGAGGATTTGCGCGACGACGCCTTCATCAACCGCTTCCACTTCCATGGTTGCTTTGTCGGTTTCAATCTCGGCTATGACATCCCCGGCTTCGACTGTGTCGCCGGGTTTGACATTCCATTTGGCGAGCGTGCCTTCTTCCATAGTCGGGCTCAGCGCAGGCATTGTGATATTTATAGCCATAAGGTCGCCTCCTATATCACGTTACGGCAAAATGCGTTTATGGAGAACGCCTCTGCTCGCTTGAGCACCGCCGGGTCTGGGGTGCATGTGAATTTTATCGATAGATCTATTTCTGACGGCGCATTGGTTCCCGTCTTTACGCGCGTGGTGAGGTCAGAAAGTTCATAAGACCCACCACAAAGCGCTTCCGCCGGTGATTTCATTTTCTCAGCATAAGAATCTGATTGAATCACTGTTTTTCCTGGACGTTGCGCTGAGTAACACGCGATTTTAAATTCGCCTTTGGTGTTCCAAGAAAAGTCGTTCTTATTTTCAAAGCTCGTGCCGTTGCACCCTGAAAGTCCGACGGTAGCGAGCATCAAACTTCCCCCTAGCCAACGCATTACATTCCCTCGCAAACAGCTTTCGCCGCCGCGACAATATCCGCCGCATTCGGCAAGCTCATCGCTTCCAGGTTTCCAGCATAAGGCAACGGCACGTCTTTCTGTGTCACGCGCATTGGCGGTGCATCGAGATAGTCGAACGCAAGCTCTGTCACGCCTGCTGCGATTTCGCCGCCAACGCCCATATGTTTCCAGCCTTCTTCGGCGGTGACTAAGCGATTGGTTTTCTTCACGCTCTCAACAATCGTATCCATATCAAGCGGACGGATCGAGCGCAGATCGACCACTTCAGCGGAAATGCCTTGCTCAGCGAGTTGATCAGCGGCCTCCATCGCAAAACCGGTACAACGCGAATATCCGACCAGGGTCACATCCGTTCCTTCACGAATGACCGCGGCTTTGCCGATGGGCAGGGTATAATCGTCCAAGTCAGGCACATCGAATTCGTGCCCATAAAGCAATTCATGCTCGAGGAAGACCACAGGGTTCGGGTCGCGAATGGCGGCTTTTAAGAGCGCTTTGGCTGAGGCGGCATCCCAAGGCGCCACAACTTTCAAGCCCGGCACGTGACCATACCATGCGGCATAGTCCTGACTGTGCTGCGCGCCGACACGGGAAGCAGCGGCATTCGGGCCGCGGAACACGATCGGACATCCCATTTGACCGCCGGACATATATAGCGTCTTGGCGGCTGAGTTGATGATATGATCAATCGCCTGCATGGCGAAATTGAAAGTCATGAATTCAACGACGGGGCGAAGACCGCCAAAGGCTGCACCGACGCCGAGACCGGCAAAACCGTGCTCCGTAATTGGGGTATCGACAACCCGGCGCGCGCCAAACTCTTGCAGCAATTCACGCGTGACTTTGTAGGCGCCCTGATATTCGGCGACTTCCTCGCCCATAATGAACACAGACTCGTCCCGGCGCATTTCTTCCGCCATCGCATCCCGCAAGGCGTCGCGGAGGACGGTTTTTGTAAATGTCGTGCCTTCTGGAATATCTGGATTGACCAGAACCGCACTGGCTGGGGCATCAGATACCGCTTGCGCCTCGAGCACTTCAGGCTCAGCGACCGGCGTTACTTTTACGACGTCTTCAACGGGCGCTGCGACGATTGCACCAGCATCTTCGCCGTCTTCGGTGAGCACGGCGATGATTGCGTTGACCTTCACACCCTCTGTCCCCTCAGGGATGAGAATTTTGGCCAAGGTCCCTTCATCGACGGCTTCGACTTCCATCGTCGCTTTGTCGGTTTCGATCTCAGCGATCACATCACCGGCTTCGATTTTGTCACCTTCGCCTTTGAGCCATTTGGCCAATGTGCCCTCTTCCATGGTCGGCGATAGCGCAGGCATCAGAATATCTACAGCCATGTTTACGCCTCCACCGGCAGAAGGACATCGGTCCAAAGTTCAGCCGGATCAGGCTCCGGGCTCTCGATTGAGAAATCGGCGGCGTCTTTGACAATCGCGCGGATCTCTTTGTCGATTGCTTTTAAGTCTTCCTCGCTGGCAATTCCCTGCTCGACGATTTGACCTTTGAGGCCATCAATCGGGTCATTGTGACTGCGAATATCATCAACCTCTTCGCGCTTTCGATATTTCGCCGGGTCGGACATGGAGTGGCCGCGATAGCGATAAGTCTTCATCTCAAGGATGTATGGTCCTTTGCCAGAGCGTGCGTGTTTGACCGCTTTTTCGCCGGCTTTTTTGACCGCATAGACATCCATGCCATCGACTTCTTCGCCTTCAATCTCAAACGAGATCCCGCGTTTGAAAAGCTCGGTTTCGGATGCATGGCGCTCAACACTCGTGCCCATGGCATACATATTATTTTCGATCACATAAATGCACGGCAGATCCCAAAGCGAGGCCATATTGAAGGCCTCATAAACTTGGCCCTGATTGGCGGCGCCATCGCCAAAATAAGCGACACTGACATTATCCTTGCCCAAATATTTGTTCGAAAATGCGAGCCCCGTCCCAATCGGCACTTGCGCGCCCACAATGCCGTGTCCGCCAAAGAAGTTCTTTTCGCGGCTGAACATGTGCATCGAACCGCCTTTGCCGCGCGAATAGCCCCCTTCGCGACCTGTCAGTTCGGCCATCACGCCGCGCGGATCCATATCACACGCCAACATATGACCATGGTCGCGATAGCCGGTAATCACTTGGTCGCCCTCTTTCAGGCAAGCCTGCATCCCAGTGACGACGGCCTCTTGGCCGATATAGAGATGGCAGAAGCCGGCAATCTTGCCCATGCCATAGAGCTGGCCGGCACGCTCCTCAAATCGCCGGATGAGCAGCATATCTCGATAATATTTGAGCGCCTCATCCTTTTTGAGCTTGGGCGAGCTTCGTCGCTTGGGGGTCGCGGCTTTGGCCATGGGGGCTCCCTAAATATCGTATTTTGGCGCTAGATACACAGATGACTCCTGCAAGGTCGAGTCTTATCAGTTATGCACATTTGCATTTCTGACAGCGCGGTCAACTAAGACGAGTTCACCAGGATACACGAAACCGAGATCGCGTCTTGCGAGATATTCGACTAAGTCGGGATCAACTTGCCCAGGAGTCAGCCGAGCTATGTCTTTTTGCAGTGCAGCATTTTTCGCTTCGAGGCTGGCAAGTTCGGCTTTTTTCTCGGCCAATTCACTTTGCTTATCGGTCCATGTGCCTAGCCCCTGCTCGCCAGCAAAGGCGTGATAGGCAAAATAGGCAACCGTCAGAGACATGGCCCCAGCGGCCCATTTGGAGGTCATTGAACGCGTGCTCCTTCTTCACAGAGAAGGATCACGCATTGTGGTTAAAGTCTTATTAAGACTCAGACTGTTCGCATCTGATTCGGCTTAAGCGTTGATCAGAGCCGAGCCCGCATAAAGCGCCGAAGCGCCAAGCTCTTCTTCGATCCGGATCAGCTGATTATATTTCGCCAAACGATCGGAACGGGCGAGCGACCCGGTTTTGATTTGACCGCAATTTACCGCCACAGCGAGATCGGCAATAGTCGCATCTTCGGTTTCTCCCGAGCGGTGCGACATGACTGATGTATAGGCGTGGCGATGGGCCAGTTCGACAGCGTCCAGGGTCTCAGACAGGGTTCCGATCTGGTTGACTTTGACCAGGATAGAATTGGCCGCGCCGCGCTGTAGCCCCATGGCCAAACGCTCCGGATTGGTGACGAACAAATCGTCGCCGACCAGCTGGCAGCGATCACCAACCATTTCGGTTAGAATTTCCCAGCCCTCCCAATCATCTTCGGCCATGCCGTCTTCGATGGAAACAATTGGATAGGCATCGACCAGATCGGTCAGGTATTTCGCCATGCCTTCGCCGTCGAGCGTTTTGCCCTCCCCCGCGAGCACATATTTGCTATCCTTGTAGAATTCCGTAGAGGCCGCATCGAGCGCCAGCGCCACGTCTTCGCCGGGCTGGTATCCGGCGGCTTCGATCGACTTCATAATAAAGTCGAGCGCGTCTGTGGTTGATGACAGGTTGGGGGCAAAACCGCCCTCATCACCAACCCCGGTATTGTGGCCGGCATCGCTCAAAGTCTTTTTCAGCGTGTGAAAGATCTCTGAGCCAATGCGCACACTGTCGGCAATACTCTCTGCATTGACCGGCATGATCATGAATTCTTGGATATCAATCGGATTATCAGCATGCTCGCCGCCATTGATGATGTTCATCATTGGGGTTGGCAAGACGCGGGCATTGGTGCCGCCAATATAGCGATAGAGCGGCAGCGAGCAGCTCTCAGCGGCCGCTTTGGCAACCGCCATAGAGACCCCCAGGATCGCATTGGCGCCGAGGCGTTTCTTATTCTCGGTGCCGTCGAGCTCCATCATCAAGCCATCGATCAGGCGCTGCGCTGTCGCATCCATGCCGGTTAGCTCATTGGCAATCTCGCCATTCACCGCGTCGACCGCGCCCATCACGCCTTTGCCTTTGTAAGCTTCGCCGCCATCACGCAATTCGTGCGCCTCGTGGACACCAGTTGAGGCGCCTGAGGGGACAGCGGCGCGTCCGAAAGATCCATCTTCGAGGGTGACGTCGACTTCGACTGTGGGATTGCCGCGGCTATCGAGAATTTGACGGGCGTGAATATCGACGATTTCGCTCATAGTGGGGTCCTTTGTCAGGCTTCAGCGTGATTGCCGCAGCGTCTAGTGCGCTACGCTGGAAAGAGCAAGGGGGAGGTGATGGGCGGCCCAGCTTGATGTCTGCTTTCGGCGTCAAAGCGGACATTAGCCGAGCGGCTTTAAACGCCCTAAAACGGACTCTTAAGAGCACGCCAGTCTCACGCTTTGGTTCAAAAGGCTTTGCAGTAACAACAGTTTGCTCCATGCTCCGAGCTTAACGAGGGTCAGGGGATCAGAATGCTACTGCGCCGCATTACCACACACGTCAAAGAGCAAAACTGGTTTGCGGTCGGCGTTGATTTCATTATTGTTGTGATTGGTGTCTTCATCGGTATCCAGGTGGCGAACTGGAACGACACCAGAACCAATGAGTATCGAGAGACAGAAATACTCGGGACAATCTATAACGAGCTTAAAGAGGATCGAATTGAGCTTCAGATCGGGAGGGACGCTGCGATCGTGACAATATCCAGCGCCTCATATGTCTTGAAGGCTGCAGGGGTGGATGTTGACGAAGAGCTGGTTTTGCCCACATCGAGAATGCTGGATACGGCGACTACGTCTGATGCTATCTTGGTTCCGGTAGCCATCTCCTTTTCTGAGGATCAAAAGCAGCGGCTTTGGTCATCCATTGTTGTTGGATATTATCCGACCATCAATGCAACATCCATTGAGGCGCTGATCGGTGCTGGCAGTCTGGACATGATCACAGACGAAACCATACGTGAGAACCTCCAAGGATATCGGAACAACGCTGTCGCCCTCAGAGGAAGTCAGGCGGACACGATCAAAGCTTTCCGGACGATTGCTGTTAGAGCCGGGCAAGAACGTGGATATTCTCCCTTTTCAAGGACGGCAGACCAAGACTTCATTGAGCGCGTGAAAGATGACGATGAGCTCCTCGCCGTCATCGCGACGCAACGAGAGTATGCGGCGCTGCATCTCGCGCTGATCGAGTCAACAGACAATGCTGCGAGCCAATTGCTCGCCCAAATCGAAACACTGGGACTGGAATAATGCTCCTCCGCCGCATCAAGGCCATGTTGGAAAGGAGAACTGGTTTGCCGTTCATTGGTCGTCAGCGTCCGAAACTCGCCCCACAACAGTCTCTGAATCAATGTCGCAAAGCGCCCTAAAACGGTCGTTGATAATGTGTGCGATGGATCGCAACCCGAACCATGAAATCTCAATTTATTTTACTGAGATCTGGCGGTGATTGGCGTTTTTTCGAGGTCGGCAGGTTGAGTTAAATCTTGCCAAGCACGTAGCCATTTTGACATTTTTCTGGCGTCTGTTGGGCGACTGAATAGAAACCCCTGCACAACATGGCAGCCGAACGCGGTTAGTACGTCTAGCTCTTTCTGAGTTTCGACTCCTTCCGCCACCACGTCGAGCTCCAATTGTTTGGAGAGTGCGAGGATTGAGCGCGTAATACGTTGCAATCGCTCCTCTTTGTTGATTCCGGATATGAAAGATCGGTCAATCTTGATGGTTGAGATTGGATTGTCGATCAGAGTCGATATGGACGCATGCCCGGTGCCAAAATCGTCGAGTGCGAGAACGAACCCGGCCCGTTCCAATTCTTTGCATCGCTCACGAAGTGAAGAATCAGACCGTTCAAAGATGACCGATTCCAATAATTCCAACTCGACGTCGCTTGGTGAAAGCTCAGCACTTTTTAGCTCATCCATGAGCAAGTCCACAAAGCTGAGCGATCGCAGGTTTGCTGCGGTAAGGTTGAATGAGAGCCTGCCAACATTGAGGTCATCATCAAGCCAGCTTTTGTGCGAACAGATGGCTTTCTTCATTATCGAGCGTTCAATCGCTCCCATAAGGTTTGCCGACTCGGCGGCTTCAATAAACGCAATCGGCGGTAAAAGCCCACGAGTAGGATGTTGCCACCGCGCTAAAACTTCCATGCCCGTAATGGTTTTGCTGCGTGTATCTACTTTGGGTTGGAAAAACGGTAAGAACTGATTGGCTTCCAAGCCCGATGCGATTTCCTTAATCAGGGTTGATCGCGCATCGTGGCGGTCGCGCATTTCGTCGGTCAGGATCACCACAGATCGATCGGTTCTCTTCGCCTCATAAAGCGCGATATCGGAACATGTGAAGAGTTGTTCAGGCGTCTGATTAGAATACCGGTTCAGTTGAACGACACCAATGCTGACCCCGATTTGAAAGACATGTCCGTCGTGTTCGATTGGAGCCAGTATTCTCGTTCGGATACCATTGGCGATCATCAATATCTCAGCTTCTGACGTCACACCAGAAATGATCATCGCAAACTCATCTCCGCCGATCCGAGCGGGAAAGTCTGCTTCGTCAGAAATTTCCTTCAAAATCTGAGCTGTTTGTTTGAGCACGCGATCTCCAGCCGCGTGCCCGAAATTGTCATTGACGGCTTTAAATTTGTCGAGATCAATATGGAGAAGAACGCAATTTGAAGCTCTCTCAGAACAAGCGAGCATCTCACTGAGATGGTGATACAACGCCCTTCGATTAGCGATCTTGGTTAGGACATCTACGTTGGCGGCTTCCTCGGCTTCTTTTCTAGAATCTTCCAACGCCACGGTCAGCTTGTGGCTGTCTTCGACCAGCGCCCGCTGGGTTTCGATTGTGTAGATTAGGTCGAGCGAAAAATCATTAGGTTTGAAATCCGAAGAGCTCAAACTGAGTTTATCGACGAGATCAACAAAGTCCGCACTGAACGAAAAGTCGATCAAGAGTTGGTCATTGTTCGCGCCAATTTTGGTGGTGAGGCAGCGAAACTCCACAGCGTCAGATTCGTCAAGGGTACCGGTTACGACAATCTTGCGCCCGTCAGCGGCCTCAAGGCCGGGTAGGCCTTTAACGGAGCGTGGTTTTTTAATTGCGAAAGTATCAAAAAAAGAAACGCCGATTAGGTTCCGGCGCATAATTTTGGTGAGTGTAGGACCAACATGGATGATCGTTCCAGCTGCGTCCAAAACTACATGCATCGGGAACAGTGCGTCAAGTGCGCTGTGGGTGATGGAGGTTTGGTTGAATGCGCCCGGATCCATGCGTATTTGAGCCGTCGCTCTACGACTTCAACACAATACGGAACACATCGGGGTCTGATTGAGCGCTACGTTCTTGTGTATGTTCTACGGTTATTTTATCGCCCGTTTGGTCCGCCAAACCATGCAACAGTCCTATGACCATGGCCCCCAAACCCGGGCGGTCGGAATAATAGTATAGATCAAACGTATCCTTCTCGACTTCCTCAAGCTCAAACGAAGGGGGCTTCAGGTTTGGCATCGTCATTAAGATGCGCTCGTGCATATCATCTAGATTTTTGACGCGCTCGACGAAACTGTTTCCGGACAGTTTCAACAAGTTCCCAAGACCTGATTGCCCGGCATAATCAACCCAATACTCACCAAAGACATTGAGCACCTTCTCCGGCGTTAGCTTTGTGTGTTTCGCCACGGCGCCGACAAGGGAATAGGTGACACTATCATCGTAACTTCCGAGACGGTCGAACTGTGTCATTTCGATTTCAGCATCATCACAAATCGAGCGCCAAGCCTCAGCCCCGAAATTGTCTTCGATAAAGGTGCGTATGCCTTCATTCACCATGCCATACATATGAAACTCCGATCAGCAGAATGCTACCCAGGATTGTATTTAGTAGACTGCTGTTAATATTCCGTTTTTCAAAGATTGAGAGCGGCCCAATCGCAAATGAAGGCTGGCTTTCTCTAGAAGTGACGAGCGACTTAAACTCGCCCCGAAACGAACTCTGGCTTTAGAGTGTTCATGTGTTCGCAGAGATTAAACTACTGATAGATTGGTCTGTGACGCATAGACGTCGACGTCGGATCGATAGAATTAGAATCGACGCACATCTTGGAGAACTCTGTGAACTTTCGAACTCTAATTTTCGCATCTCTGTCGTGGTTTTTTGTTACCTTTTCGGGGGTGAAGGCAGCCACTGCGGAACCAGCGCAGCTTGCGAACACGGAGACGTTTTACATTGCGTCTGAGATCGTTGAAGATGAATTCTTCATAAAAGTTGCATATCCGCGTGACTATGCATCCAGCGGCAAACGTTATCCTGTACTGTACGTTACGGATGCAGAAACCAACTTTGGAGCACTTCAATATGTGGTTCAAAGATTGGCGAAAGATAAGCTCATACCTGAGTTGATCGTTGTCGGCATCGCATATGATACAAGCTATGAAGATTTCTATCGGTTGCGTGCCAGAGACTTACGACCGTCCATCCCAGATGATCCCGATTTCGATCTAGGTGGGCGTCCCGACGAGGGCCAGGCAGAGAAGTTTGCCGAGTTTCTAAGGCATGAATTATTCCCGAAAGTCGACGCAGAGTATCGCACGGTCCAAGGCGATCGTGCCTATTATGGACATTCGTATGGCGGTTTATTCGGGGTGTGGAACCTGATGTATGAAACAGATTTATTCAATCGTTACGTCATCCTGAGTCCCTCACTATGGTGGGGAGAGCTTTGGTGGGGCCGCCCTAGAATAAGCCATGGTTATCACATCCTACCTACACGAGCTGCAACCGACGGAACACCGGAAAAAAATGCTCGCATATTCGTTGCATCGGGCGAGCTTGAGCCCAGGATTGATGAGCTGCAAGCCGATTGGGCTGAGTCGATACGTCCCTTGCTCGACCGGACCGTTGTGATGAAGGATGTTATCTATGAGAACGAAACTCACCGCACGATCTTCGGGCGCGGGGTTATGGACGGACTTCGTCATGTCTATTCAGATACCGAATAAGGCACTTAATCCGGCGTCCTAAAGTCGCCCCAGAACGGTCGCTCATAATGTCTTCTTTGGGTCATAAAGCGGACATCGTCTCTAGCATCAATTTTCTTGCAATCGTTGAACGAGGGTTTCCAACATTACATCGTCCTCGCCTCGAACGCTCGGCACATTGATCAAAACGTCGGGCGTGACTGGATGGCTCTTTTCTTCTCCGTTCGGTCGAATAATGTGCGCCTTTGGGTAGCCAACGATGAAACCAGAGTTTGGAAGTGAGAATTGCTCCATAGCGCCATAGGTGGTCGCCATGTCACGGGTTGGTTCGCCATAGATGGTTCCAAATCCGTAGTCCTGAATAAGCGCAGCCGTGGTCACGGCATTCGAGTAGCTGTATCGGTTCACCATCACATGAACGCGTCCAGAAAACCGGTTGCCGTCTCTGGGTTTTACGAAAGGCATCTCATAGGACACTAAGTCGCCTGTGTCCGCACGACCGTACAACTCTGCCAGCTTGGCGGAAATACTGTCCTTGTCCCCAGGGCGAGCATCCAATCTTGCTTGATTTGACGCGGTGGTTTCTTCACTAACGCGCACCCGAAAGTCCGAGCTGAAGCGAAACGGCTGGGTCGCGAACCAAGCGACGACCGGGTCGGAAAAAGACACATCGCCGCCGCCATTATCGCGCAGGTCGAGAACCAAATGTTCCGCTCCAGAGTCGATGAATGTCTCGAAAGTTTTATCGATGAATGACTTGTATTTCTCCAAGCTGGCTGGGTCGTATGCCTCTTCAGGTGTTTTGGCGTCCAGATTGTAGAACGCTCCAGGACGCAGATAAGCAATGTTTCCGTCGAGCAATCGCGCCTCCCGGCCAGCAAGATCGAAGCTGTTATCGCGGGTCAACAATTCCGATAGACTATCTATAGACTGGGCTTCCAGCGTCACGACATGAGTTTCACCGTCACGCTCTATCTCAATTTTAAACTCAGAGCGCGCGCCGTATTCCAGCCAAACAAAATAGGGCTCGCCACCCGCTGTCAACGCCGGTTTAAAAGTGCCCCACCTCGCCGATTGAAAAGGGACCCACCTAGGGTTTAGCAGGCTGGCCCGTG
>JBCBMU010000013.1:0-122697 GCA_039822145.1 Pseudomonadota bacterium
TCGAAACTTTGAGGCCATCGCGATCACGAGGCGCATATAGGCCGTCGTCAATTCGTGGAGCGCGGCCTCATCTTCATCGTCACGCCACCGGGTCGCTAATTGCTTTTCAAACTCTGCTTCAAGCATCGGTGCCTTCATGGCTTTCGTCACGAAGCCTCGG
The DNA here is from genome assembly GCA_039822145.1 of Pseudomonadota bacterium. Lineage (GTDB taxonomy): Bacteria > Pseudomonadota > Alphaproteobacteria > Caulobacterales > Hyphomonadaceae > Henriciella. Next base: position 161 of record JBCBMU010000013.1, read on the forward strand.
TTTGGGTCGTCACTGCTCTGCATCATAAAAGTACCTTTGTTTGGAGGGTTAAGCGGTCAATATGCCGCTAATCTCGGATGTGCAGTTGGTCTGGAGCGCGCCTCTGAATAATTCGCTGCAAGGTTCGCCGGTGCATGTTCAGCAGCCGCGCTGTTTGTGAGACATTGCGATGGCTTTTGTTATAAACCGACTGGATGTACTCCCATCGTGCATCGTCAGGATCCATCGGCGCCTCTGGTGGCAATGGCCGACCATTCGGGTCAGCAAGCAGCGAACTGATAATATCTTCAATATCGGCTGGTTTTGAGAGCACATTTTGCACGCCGATTTTTACGGACGCCACGACGTTTTTTAGTGCGCCATAGCCGGTGAGCACTACGATGTGCGTTGATGGGCTCGATTCTCTTAAGGCCTGAGCGACATCTAATCCGTAACCGTCATCCAATCTTAAATCCAAAACTGCAAAGGCCGGTGGATTGTGCTGAGCGACTGTCAAACCATCTCGAACTGTCCCAACGGCGGAAACGATGAACCCATAGCGTGTCAATGATTTAGCAAGGCGCTCACGAAAAACCGTATCGTCATCCATGACCAAGCAAGAGCGGTTTTCGAGTGCGCCAACAATGGCAGCAATTTCGGTATCAATGTGTTCCGTTTGCATCATGAGGCTTCCTCGATCAAACGAACCGACGCTGGCGATTCAATCGGCGCTTTAAGAGCCGCGTGGCGGGTTGGTCGTTCGCATTGGACATCGTTTGAATACCCAAAGGTGAGGCAACAACCTCATTCAGTTCGCGCAGCCGGATTTGATTCGACTTTGGGGCTGGCGCGATGATATATTCAAATGAGTTTCTGGGAGGTGTCGTTCTTTTCATTTCTTTATCCTCTTCAGATGCGGGCTATGTCCCGCGACTGTTTATTCGGATGGGAATTGGTTCAGGCTTCATTGCCCAGGCATGAGCTTTGAGTGCCAGCCCACGATCTGCGATCGACTTGGCTAGATCAAATTGGCCGGCGCGTTTGAGAAGCTTTGCCTGGCGGATCAGCGACCATGCTAGTCGATGAAAGCATTCTCGTGTGTTCATGCGTTACTCCGTTTTGAGTTCTCTACGACATAGAAAACTTAGCGGATGACGACGTGTCGCGTTTGTCGCACGCAAAATCGAAAACTGATGCACCCTAGGAAACAAATCACTTGCGGAATAAATCCAAACATCCGCTGTGCGCGTAAGAAACAGTGAGACGCAGAGAGTGTCTCGCAACGCCGATATCACCTTGAGGGTAGATAAACGGGCGGGCGTTAAATCCTAAACTCGTCTTGGAAGTTGCCAAGCAGATCGGGTTCGACCTTCGTCCCTCAGACCAAGGACTAAACATATGGCCATGGATGCCTTCACTCCCAGAGATCAGATTCCTCAAACCGAAGATATTATCAGACCTAGCATGGACGAGGCGATGGATGCCGTTCGCACGCTGCTCGCTTGGGCCGGGGACGATCCTCGTCGCGAAGGCCTGATTGACACGCCCAAGCGCGTGGCAAAAGCGTATCGAGAATTCTTTGCCGGATACCAAATAGACCCAGCAGAGGTCCTTGAACGCACTTTTGAGGATGTACAGGGCTATGACGATATCGTCATGCTGCGAGACATCGACGTTGAGAGCCATTGCGAACATCACATGGTTCCAATCCTGGGAAAGGCCCATATTGCTTACATGCCAACCGATCGGGTCGTTGGTATTTCTAAAATTGCGCGCGTGGTCGAGATCTTCGGAAAACGGTTGCAGACCCAAGAAACTATGACAGCGCAAATTGCGGATTGCATCTCAGATGTCTTGAACCCGGCGGGCGTCGCCGTACTCATCGATGCGAAACATCAGTGCATGACCACGCGGGGCGTGCACCATAAGAACGTCGCCACGATCACAACTCAGTTTACCGGCGTATTCAAAATCGACGAGGATCTGAGACATCGGTTTTTACGACTTGCCGAACAGCCCTGCTAACGGGGCGATGCTGGCGCTCGGCCATTCACTGACCAATCTTCAAACAGAAATAATTCCAAAAGAGATGAGAGAAGGAAAAAACCTCATGACGAAACCAATGAAATACAGCTCTGTTGTGGCTCTACTTACCGCTGGAGCCCTTGTCGCCTGCGAAGCCGCCGACGAACCGCTGCCAGCTGGCGAAGAGGTCGGCACCGTAACTGAGGCGGTTGTCGAAACGCCGCCTGCGACAGAGGTTGAAGAAGTCGCAGAGGTTGCCGTAGAGGCGCCAAACACGATTGTCGCGGTTGCTGCTGGCACAGATGATCTTTCAACACTCGTCGCAGCTGTTACAGCAGCAGGGCTAGTTGAGACGCTGAACAGCGACGGTCCTTTTACAGTCTTTGCACCGCCAAACAGCGCTTTTGAAAAGCTCCCAGAAGGCACTGTCGCAAGTCTGCTTGAGCCCGATCAGAAAGATGCCCTTACCGGCATTCTGACTTACCATGTCGTGTCTGGAGAAGTAATGGCGGCGGATTTAGTTGCTGCCATTGCCGGTGAAGAAGATGGTATGTTCGAAATCACAACCGTCAACGGTGCTATTCTGACCGCGTCTATTGTTGATGGAGCTCCAATCCTGACCGATGCTGCGGGCAATACGTCATCGATTATCGCAACCGACATCGATGCTTCGAACGGGGTTGTCCACTTGATCGATACTGTCGTAATGCCTGGCTAGCGAATTAAGTACGTTTGAAAAATCCAGGCCCCCGGTACGTGTGTCGGGGGCCTTTTTTGTTTGGGATAAAAACCAGATCTCTTATTCACGTACCTCACCAGTGTAAGGTTCCCGGATCGCCTTTGAATGGGCCGACGATATTGCTGGTGATCCAGCCCCCATAAAAGCCCCCCGATTGAGATTGCACGCGTTCGCCATCGACGAAGCATGCACCAACTCGGCTCGGGTAGAATTCGATATAGTCTCTGATGGAGCTAAATGGCTCCGTTGGAGCTCCGTAGCTCCAGCACGCGAGCTCGCTGTAAGCCTCTCCAATCTCAAGATCGAAGTAACGAGCTTGGCCTTTCCATTCACACAGGCTGCGATGCGGACTTGGGCGTAGCGCTGAAGCGCTAATGTCTTGATAAGGGATGTAGTAGGTTGGTGGATGACTTGTTTCGAGGGTGCGGACCGCACTCTTTGTTTCCGCTATCGTCTGACCCGCAAACTCCACGCGAATAGTCGCTGACGTTGCTTCGGCGATCGCGGGGCGAGGATAGTCCCAAACACTTTCTTGGTTAGGTCCTGGTTGAATTCGCTCAATCTTCATTGTAAACCTCCTACTCTGTTGCCGCGACCAGCCGCCAAAACACCCAGACAGTGGCGGCCAGTTGGGCAAGATTGATAATAACCGACGCGCGGTGACCTGCATTGAAGCGCGCCGCCGCAGCTTCGTCTCCAGCAAGCTCGCGGTCGCGCCAAGCGTTGATTTTTGGGACCAAAACCTGTCTGACAAGCAAAGTCGATGCGGCGATGCTGAATAAGGCGGTCGCTAGTATAGGCTTTGAAAGTAGGAATCCCCCGCCCAGCAATGATGTGGCGATAATAAAAACGTAATAGGCCGGGAACAGGCGTCTTAGAAACTGTCCCGCAGAGTCTTGGTCCAGGCTCTTAAAGACCGTCGGCGCGACGACCGAAGGGAAGAAAATCATTCCGCCCAGTAGGATTGCGACAAAAAAGGCTGCGAGCATTTCGAAGAGAGGCATTGTTTCAGATCCTTCTCGAATGCGAGATAGCCCTCTTCGCCGGTCCGAGTAGGGACGGGCACACATGGTCGCACGCAGATCACGTGCTCTCCGCTCGAGAGTTCGAAATGGAGTTAAGATATGGATCGCAAAGAGTTTTCGGACTTGGTTGGCGGCACCTTGAGGCACGTGACGCTGAAAACTAACCTTCCTAGTATTCGGCAAAGCGGACTCCTAAGAGCGTCAACGCTTATAGAGGCGGCCAAGGAGATAAACTGTCCCCCATGCCCTCGTGCGGAAGCGTATTCGTTTAACGTTGCTGGTCTGCCGGTGACTCTGAATCACCAAAAACCATTGCTCGCAGGACGCAAACGAGTAGCTGATTTTCTGGACGGACATTGCTTAAAGTCCTGGGCTCAAAGTTTAGATCATCGTCTCTTTTTCTGGCCAGGCGGGCGTGGCGCAGACTTCTCTTCCAGTCTCACAGATCGCGGAACCGCGACCGCACTAGAGTGTGATGCTGGGGCATTCTTTGATCTTTACGTCGCTTCATTTGACTTGGCCCCAATAAACACTGGAAGCGCCATGCGCCGCGCATCCAAAAGAGGAGATTGGATTTACGTGCCGGCAACCGCATCGATAGATCAATTTCGAGAAAACCGCCGTGCGCGGGGACTAGTAAAAGAACGCGATAGTGTCGTCGAAGTCTCCCTTCGCTATGATATCTCCGCGGAGAGTTTTCAAAAACTGTTCTTGGTCGATGACTAAAGCCGCATCTTCCTATCACCGCTTATTGGATTCACTGAAAGGCGAGCAAAAGCGGCCGTGAGCAAAGAGGCGGAATCGCCCCAAAAAGGCCTCTGATGCTTCAGGACCAAATCGCCAATTGCGACCATTCAAACTCTATGGCATGCCCCATGAGAAGGAGGGCACGCGATGAGTTCTGAACTTCAAACATTGCTCGATTATTTGGTGCGCGTACCGTCAGTACAATCCAACGAGACATCATCACGCGGTATCGGTTATGGTCTAGAGAACGACACTTGGTGGGTTAAGTTTGGGATAGACGTCTCTCATCCTTTAGCGTGGCATGTCGTTCAGGAATTTGGCCATGTATTAAATTCACTATCTATAAATGAGCCGCTTCCCACTGTGTTCAAACCGGTATCGCCCCCGCCATACATGAACGGTGGTCCTGATGAGTATCTTTCCTGGGTAATCGAATGTCCAGCCGACACAACCCCAAGCACAATCGCCCAGTGGTTGGAAGGTAGACTACCGCGGCCGGTCGAAGACCTCGAACAGTGGAATAGCGACGACGCTTAAAGATAACATTCGTCGGTAAATGCTTTGAGTAAAAGCGACGCCAGGATTTGCGTTCAGCATTCCCGAGGTTTGCTTCCACTTGGCCGTTTAGCGAAAAATACAAGACTTTGGAGAAACGGTCTTACCTCTCTACACGGCGCTTCAGCTGTTTCTAGTTATTCATTCGCTCAAGAATCGGATCCATCGCGCTCTTACGGCGTCTTCCGAGAGGTGCTTCCAGTCCAGACTCTAACGCCACTAAGTAACTCGATCCAGACTTTTCCACGCGCCGCACGGCCTTTTCAGCAACCCACCATGACCGATGCGTGCGAACCCCCGGAATTCCTGATACGGCACGTATAGCCTCTTCAAAAGTTGACATGATAAGATCGTCGCCGCGCTCGGTGTAAACCCGGACATAGTTTCCCTCCGCAGACAGTGCAAACGGCGTTGCGCCACGAAGTCTGGTCGGTAGTTTTTCAAACAGTAAATCGATTGCTTCCCGACCAGCATTTGTTTCCGCGTCAAGGATGATCTGGCGTGAGATGAATATGGTAGGTAAAATCACAAAAACAGACAGGGTCAGATGCGAAATCACAAAGTATGACCACTCCGTTGGGAACCGCGATCCGAAAGTTGCGTTCAACCCTAAATGATACCCGACAAGAGAAACCGGGTTGATCAGTGCGAAGGGTATAGCAATAAGCACCTCTCCCCACTCATAGGGCCACTCTGGGACGAATTTCTTGCCTAGAGCCCCAAGCCCCCACCAAAGGGCATACCCTCCTGATATGACAATGATCCAATAAATCGTTCGAGGCACCAACGGCGCATAAACAAATGTACCGAAAGGGCCAGTAATTCCTGCGCCCATACCCAGTATTACGGGTAACCAGATGCGATATGCCCAACGATTGAACATCACGTCGCGTTCCCTACCGCCTCAACACTCAACCGTTCGTAATTGACGAGTGGTAACAAGAAACCATCCAACATTTCGCCCATGCCTTCCGTCCATTTCAGCTTTAAGTGCGTTTCATTTTGATCTTCATGAAATTGGCAAGGCGGTTGTCTTGTCAAGCAATCAATAGGAGCAAAATATGACTTCACACTTTCCCTTCACACGCGCTGCTCGAGTCGCTGCTGCGCTTACAATCGTATCCAGCTTTAGCGCGGCGTGTTCTGCCTCGCCCGAACAAATCGAACCTGGAACGCATCAGATAGACGTTGTTTTTTCGAACGTTCAATCTGAAACTGGTATGATTTGGGCAAGCCTCTGCACCGAAGAACAGCATAAAAAGCTCGGTCAAGAACCTTGTGAAATGAGTGCACGGGTGGATGCAAAAGACGGGGCCTCTTTGTCCTTTCCTGATGTGCCATCGGGAATTTATTCGATCAGCGCCTACCACGACAGCAATGCAAACGAAGCATTGGATTTTGATACGCGAGGCATCCCCTATGAGCCGACCGGCAATAGCGGAAATGCTAAGGGTTTCTTCGGACCGCCATCATTCAACCAAATGAAGTTTCGCTTGAGTGGTCCTGGTGAGATTCCTGCTAAAAAAATCTCAATCAAGCTCAGTACGGTGGAAATGCCATGAGCTACGGTCAGACTTCTCGTTACTCAGCGCGGTTCGCGTGGTTCAAGCTTTCTTTGTTAAGCACCTCAATCAGTCTAGCTGCACCCCTGGTTTCGCTTGCCGATACAGGCGTCATCGAGATTAGCTCAAGCGGGAAGTCTGACACTTTATCAGACGAGCGTGTCTTAGAAGAAATTATTGTTGATGGATCTTATCTCAAAGGGAGTTCACTGTCTGAGTATGAGCCCGAACTTGTGCTTACAGAGAGCGATATCGACGCGTACGGTGTGTCATCTATAGGTGAACTCCTCAGCATCATCCAGGTTGAAACATCAAGTGGAAAACAACGACGCAACGAACCACCCGTTATCCTAATTAATGGCCGCCGCGTGTCAGGTTTTCGAGAACTTGATAATTATCCTGTCGAAAGCTTGGCGCGCGTCGAAGTGCTTCCAGAAGAAGCCTCTCTTGCGTATGGGTTCACAGCCAATCAACGTGTTATCAACTTCGTACTGAAATCGGATCTTCAAATCATTCCAATCAATACGCGCACCCAAGCCCCTGCTGGCGGTGGCACACTCTCGAACACGGTGGACTTATCAAGGGTCTTTATCGACGGCAACAATCGCTCCACGATTAGAGCGAAAACTAGCAAAAGTTCTCAGCTGACTGAGCGCGAACGCGACATCATTCCATTCGCGCCTGATCAGCCAAGAAGCGCGCGAAGTTTGTTGCCTGCATCAGAGCTCTTTGAATTGAGCGGACTGAAAACGTTTGCTTTGCCAGATGACGCAATTGGGACATTCTCAGCGCGGTTCGAACGTAATGAGTCCGACTTTTTGACGGGCTTATCATCGATTGATGGTACACAGCTCAGCCAATTCAACCGATCGGAAACATTTGACCTTGGAGTCACCATTAACAGTAAGCTGGCTGCCAACACCTGGTCTATTCTCGGCAATTTTTCTCAAACGGATCGCGATGTAGAAAACCGCGGAACATTTGGTTTCGAGGTCTCTCCGGTAAAGACGTCAGCACGTCTTGCTACACTTGATGCCAACGCGAACTTTTCCCTATTCGAGGCGGAGAACGGCCCTTTTACATTCAGTGGTGCGTTCGGTGGTGCTAGCGAAGCGTTTGAGTCATCTTCTGACCAAGTCTCCATTTCTCGAGAGACAGCCTACATTCAGGGTGCGATCAGTATTCCGCTGCCGATTAATGAAGAGCGATGGGGGCGCGGAACACTGTCTATCGATGGGCGGCACTCGACTCTATCTGATCTAGGCAACCTGTCGGACTTTGGTGTTACCGCGAATTGGATTCCAATCGAAGGTGTTACACTCACTTATTCATGGGCGTCAGAAGATATTGCGCCGACATTGCAAGAATTCGCGCTTCCAGCGACGCTGTCGCCAAATCGCAGCTTCTTCGATCTGACAAGGAGTGAAACGGTCACCGCAACGCTTCTAGATGGTGGCAATTCAGATCTTCAAGTGGCGTCACGCGATATTTCAAAACTCGGTTTGGTTTGGAAACCTTGGGAGGAGAGAGATCTTACTGTTTCAACCAACTATATCTTAACAGACGGCAGCAACGAAATTCGATCATTTTCGGTACCAGCTCCTGGACTTGAAGCACTTGGCCTAAACCAAGTCGACCGTGATCCAGCTGGAGAGGTTACCCTTCTCGACCGCACCCCCACAAATATCTTCGAAAGCGAGTCAGAGACACTGAGAACCAGTTTGTCTTGGTCCATGCCGATCAAGCCGAAACGGGCTAAAGTACCACCCAAACCAGGTGCAAAGCGCCGGAAAAGTGGGCGGCCCGGGACCCGCCGTCTCTCCATCATTCATCGCTGGGAGTTGGCCAACGACCTCCGCCCGCTCGCGACAGGAGGCACACTCGATCTATTGGAAGGTGATACAATCGATTCAATTCTTGCTCGTCCCCGACACCTGGTCGATTTGACCTATTATCGGTGGAATAACGGTTGGGGCTTCTATGGCAGTGCCCAATATCGAAGTCAGTCTGAGCTTTCCACAGCAACAGATAAACTGGAATTTTCCGATACGTTGAGAGTTATCTTGAGTGCTTCTTATGAGTTCAACTATGCCGATCAGATTTTGGATCGAATTCCACTCTTAGAGGAAACCCGTCTCACGATCGGAATAGCCAATGCATTAGATAACACTGTTTCTGTTACTGATAGCCAAAGGCGGACGCCGTTGGCCTATCAAAGGGATGTGCTTGACCCTGTCGGTCTTGGATGGCGTGTCGAGTTGCGGAAACGTTTTTAAGTCTGGGACTATCGAGGTAAAAATGAAAAAAATTTTGTTCACACTTTGCGTGGTCGTTTCTGCCTGTGCGGTGGAAGACGCTGGACGACCCATTGACACCGGACCAGACGGTAAGCTTGTGAAGGCAGTATCGCAGTTTTGCGCCCTTGTTGAAATGCGCTACGCTTACTTTGATAAAGTCTCCGACTATTGGAACGAGTCATGTGATCGTGCAGAGTTGGAAGCACGGTCGGACGAAAGCTCACCTCAGACTCTGGACGTCTTGGAACGCCTAATCGACGATCTTTACGACCCGCACGTCAATCTCAATACGAATGACGTAACATCGCCGCGGCTTATACCTTCGGGGGCCGACCTTGCGTTTAGAAAGGTTGATGGGGCCTATCGTGTCGCAGCGATTAGACCATTAACGAGTGCGGCTGAGGCGAACATCGAAGTTGGCGACCAACTGGTGAGTTTCAATCAATCGACACCGGAACAAATGATACTCGAGCGGGTCCATTCTGGTCGTAAATATATATCGGAAGAGCGGAAAGTATGGGCCATCAATGCAGTGATCGCTGGGCGTTACAACGAACCAAGACAATTAGTGTTACTGCGCGGAGAAAGGGAATTTGTGCATGATTTAGGCGACCCCCAACCATCAGCTCCTGACAGCCTCCTCAGCTTTCGAAAACTAAACAACAGTCTTGGATATATCCGATTCAACAATAGTCTAGGCGCAAATCAAACCGTCGACGAGTTTAATAAAGCCATTGCGGCTCTCTCCGAGACAGATGGCTTGATACTGGACCTACGCGATACGCCGGGCGGCGGAAACACTGGTGTTGCCGAGCCAATACTGGGTCACTTTATAAACATCGAAGCCCCCTACCAAGTCACCGCACCTAAAGGTGCCCCAGCGTATGAGCGAGTTATAAGCCCCACGACAACAAAGCCCTATACACAGCCCGTTTTGGTGCTCGTGGGACGTTGGACAGGCAGCATGGGTGAGGGAATGGCGATTGGCCTTGATGGTATGGGACGAGCGACTGTCTTGGGCAGTCAAATGGCTCGTCTTGCAGGGGGCACAGAGGGAGTCGAATTGGTTGATTTAGCTATAACGGTATTTTTGCCAACCTACGATCTTCGCCACCTTGACGGCACGCCGCGTCATAAATGGATACCGAATGGGGACAACTTTTTGTCCGCTGATTTTGGCAATGGTGAAGACCTTCTTTTGAATACCGCTATCGAGCGTCTCACAATTTCCAAAAACAGGAGAATTCAATGAAACGCATCACGATAATTTTGTTGCCCTTATTAATGAGCAGTGGCTGCTTACTTGCCCCTAACGCCTATTACGAACCGAGCGGTCCGGAAGGGGTCTTGCGTCAAACGCTCACGGCTTGTGAGACATTCGGGCCAGCTCAGAACCTTGTGGTTGCTCTAAAACCGTCGCTAGACCTCGTAGTATCGGCAGAACCTTTTCACTATGCGTCCGACAAACTGGACTACGGTGCCACCCTTTCACTTATGTTCTTGTCCGGTGAAGCGATCACGATCCCCGACATAAGCGTATTAGCACTGATTGATGGTGCCGAAGTCCCACTTGACCTGATTGAGGATAGAGATGTGTCCGATCGAACGTCTATCGGGCCCGTTCTGCCAGAGACGACCACATATCGCCGAATTCGTCTTTATGGCGAACCAATCCGCGAAGGAGCATTCTCGAAGATAGTATTAACATATGGCGTGCCGGGGGAAACGCCTGAAAAGTTTGAAGTAACGCCGCCGACCGTACAGGCCGGAAAAGAGCTTGTTGCCAGTCCGCCGATTAAGCTCAAAAAAAGAGCAAAATCACTTCTTACTCATTGAATTGCTGAGCTCTACGACTGGTCGAGAAGTCCAGCGTATGACCGCAGAGCCGAGTGTCCCAAAATCGCTATCTCTAGGGTACACGCGGATTCTGCAAAGCGAGCAGAAGGAGACATTAGCTCAGATACTCAGTCGCCGTAGCTAGGACACCTGGCGATGAGGCCGATGCGTGATCAAGCATGCCGAACCTTCAAAAAAGCCCCTGCATCGCAGGAGCCATTCACACAAGACATTGCCTCAGAGGCAGAAGTCGCCCTAATTAAGACGTAGTAAATCTAGCACCTTTCACCAACTTAGTTGCGGCCGAGCGCCGAGAGCGGCGATCACCCACTCGTCCACTAATGTCTAAGTAGGTGATCACGAAGTTCTTTGATAGGATCACATTTCGCAAGACGAATACCAAAAAGGCTCCGAGATGAAACACCACATTATGATTGCGCTTGGTCTGTTGATGGCAGCGATCTTTAGTTTCCGCCTTGCTGATGCCGTCCTGACGCCGGGGCTAGGCCTTTCAGAGCTTTATCTCGCTGGCGGTATCGTCATTGCCGCCTGGCTGCTTTTGGCAGGTCTGAAAGAGCGCCGCCATGCTCGCGAGCGCGCCGAGGACGAAACGCCTTAGACCAAAGTCGCGCTCCACAAGCGCGACAGACTGAGTCACCCTGATGCTGCGGTAAACTTACCGTCCAGAATAATAATCAGGGAGGACCATATCCGTGTCCGAGAAAAAAGAAATAGACGCGAAAGGCTATTGGGCGGCGACAATTCGATTGACTCTCAGCTTGCTCGCGATTTGGTTTGTCGTCTCCTACGGAGCCGGCATTCTGCTTAGAGATTTCCTAGATCAGGTTTCAATTGGCGGGGCGCCGCTTGGGTTTTGGTTTGCGCAACAGGGCGCGATCTATGTCTTCGTCGCGCTCATTTTCTATTACTGCGTCGCCATGAACCGTCTCGAGCGCAAATTTGGTGTGGAGAGCTAAGCCATGGACCAGTCGTTCTGGACCTATTTTTTCGTTATCGGGACCTTTGGGCTCTATATCGGAATCGCGATCTGGGCACGCGCCGGATCAACTGAAGACTTTTACGTGGCCGGGCATGATGTTCATCCCACGGTCAACGGTATGGCGACAGCAGCCGATTGGATGTCCGCTGCCTCTTTCCTCTCAATGGCGGGTTTGATCGCCTTTCTTGGATATGGTGGCTCGGTCTATCTGATGGGCTGGACCGGCGGCTATGTTTTGCTGGCTTTGCTGCTCGCGCCGTTCTTGCGTGAGTTTGGCAAGTTCACCGTGCCGGATTTTGTCGGCGATCGTTACTATTCCGGCGCGGCCCGGCTGATCGCGGTGGTGTGCGCGCTGTTCGTCTCCTTCACCTATATTGCGGGACAGATGAAGGGCGTTGGTGTGGCTTTCTCCAATTTCCTCGAAGTCGAATATACGTGGGGTATCATTATTGGCATGGTTATCGTCTTTTTCTATGCCGTGCTCGGCGGGATGAAAGGCGTCACCTATACACAGGTCGCGCAATATTGCGTTCTGATCTTCGCCTATACGGTGCCGGCGATTTACATGTCGATGATCATTACCGGGACCCCGATCCCGCAGCTTGGCTTCATCTCGAACGCGGCTGGAACAGATGTCGCCATGTTGGATAGACTGAACCAGACCGTCACCGATCTCGGCTTTATCGAATATACCTCGACCAATAAATCGATGTTCGATGTGTTCGCGATTACCGGTGCGTTGATGTTCGGAACGGCGGGCCTGCCGCATGTGATCATTCGTTTTTTCACTGTGTCCAGCGCCAAGAATGCGCGGGTCTCTGCGGGCTGGGCCTTAGTCTTTATCGCAGCGCTCTACACCACGGCGCCTGCGGTTGGTGCGTTCGCCCGGATCAATTTCATCGATACGGTCAATGAAGCCACCTATATTCAAGACGGCGCAGACTATGCCACTGAAGCGGCTGCGATTGAGGCCGCTGGCGGCAAGCCAGTGCCTGAATGGTATAAGACTTGGGAAAAAACCGGTCTGCTCGACTTTGATGACAAGAATGGCGATGGCATCATGCAGTATCGCGGACCGAACGCGCCGGATGGTATTGAGAATGAGGTCAATCCAAACCGCGATATCTTCGTGCTCGCCAATCCGCAAATTGCGCAATTACCAGGCTGGGTCATCGGCCTAGTTGTGGCGGGCGGTCTCGCTGCGGCGCTGTCGACAGCGGCGGGATTGCTGATGGTGATTTCGTCGGCGGTCAGCCACGATCTGTGTCGACGGACCTTCTTCAAAAACATGGACGATAAGACTGAGCTGATCGTTGCGAGAGGGGCGGCAGCTGGCGCGGTGGTTTGCGCGGGCTTGCTGGGCATCTATGCAGGACAACTTGGCTTCGTGGCGCAAGTTGTGGCCTTCGCGTTCGGACTGGCTGCGGCCTCTCTGTTCCCGATTATCTTCCTCGGCATTTTCTGGAAGCGGATGAATAAGGAAGGCGCGATTGTCTCAATGGTCTTCGGGCTCGTATCGACATTTGCTTATATCTACTATTTCAAATTCGTAGATACCGACCCGGCCCATTGGTTCATGGGTGTGTCTCCTGAGGGCATTGGCTTTGTCTTCATGTGGGTCTCCGGAGCGCTCGGCATCATCGTCGCTCTGGTCACCAAAGCCCCGCCGCAGGACATTCAGGATCTCGTCGAAGATATCCGTGTCCCGGGGACGCGCCGGTCGCATGGTATCGCCGATGCCGGCATGGCGCCGGCACCAGCTGAATAAAGCCTCCCAGGCTAAACTTGATAGGGCGGCTCCTAGAGTCGCCCTTCTCTTTGTCTACGACTTTCGGCGCGCTAGGAATCGACATCGCCTTCAGGCATGCTAGCGTTTGGAGATGGCGATGCCCGCTTGGCTCATAATCACTTGCGTTGTGCTCTATATGGCGGTCCTGTTCGGGATTGCCTGGCGCCGCGATCAGGCAGCTACGAAACCTGGCTTTGTCCAGAGTCCGATCATCTATGCTCTGGCGATCGCGGTATATTGTACATCCTGGACATTCTTTGGTGCGGTTGGGACGGCAGCCTCAAGTGGTTGGGATTACTTGCCAATCTATCTCGGCCCCGCTTTGGTATTCCTGTTTTTACCACGCCTGTTGAAACGGATTGGCGATGTCGTCGAGCGCGAAGGGGTCACGACCCTGTCTGACTTCTTAGCGGCGCGATACGGCAAGAGCCGAACCATAGGATCAATGGTCGCGATCGCAGCTGTGATTGGCAGTCTTCCTTACATCTCCCTGCAATTGAAATCAGTCGGGATGAGCGTTCAAGCGCTGCTCCAACCTGCCGAAGAGTCGCGCGCTGCGATCGGTGCAGAATCCGTCCTGGTGATCGCAATCGCACTGGCTTTGTTCGCGATCCTGTTTGGCGCGCGTCATTCAGATCTCACCCGTCACAATGCAGGATTGATGCGGATTCTGGCATTTGAGGCGCTCATAAAAATTGTCGCGCTCATTGCCGTTGCCATTCTCTCGATTAGCTTGCTCAATGCACCATCACTCGAGCGCATTCCAGATGTGTCGGAGGTTTTCCCCGTCGAGGCCTCGTCCCGCTTCATTACGATTACCATTCTCTCAATGGCAGCGATAATCTGCTTGCCGCGGCAATTTCATGTTGGCTTTATAGAACGCCGCGGCGGACGAGATCTCTCGGTCGCGCGGTGGGTGTTCCCACTCTACCTCTTGATCACCAGCATGGTCGTCATTCCGATTACATTGGCTGGCGAGAGCAGTCTTCCAGGGTCTGTTCCGGCTGACCTTTATGTCCTGCAATTACCGCTCATGAGCGGTAATGGCTGGCTGGCTTTATTAGTCTTTCTCGGTGGATTTTCGGCGGCAACTGGGATGGTGATTGTGGCGACAATTGCTTTATCAAATATGGTCACAAATGAATTGATCGTGCCCGCTATGATGCGGTCAGGCAACTTTGCCAACTTGAGCGGCGATGCGGGCGCGCGGATCCTCTCGATCCGTCGGTTTGTGATCGTTGGAATTATTTTCCTGGCCTATGGCTATTTCAGGATTGGCGGCAGCAGCGAAGCGCTAGCGCAAATCGGTTTACTGTCATTCGCTGCCGCGGCGCAATTTGCACCAGCGCTAATCGGCGCGATCTATTGGCGAGGGGCAAAGCAGGTCGGGGCGATCTGGGGGCTTTCGCTTGGGCTGGCGGCGTGGTTTTACACCTTGTTTATCCCAGCCATTTTAGGGCGCGAGGTCTTGATGACGATCATTCCCGGTTGGCTCGACCCTCACGCGCTCTTGGGTATGGGGTTTGGCGATAGCCTGACGCACGGCGTGATCTGGAGTCTCGGCCTGAACATAATCTGGTTCGTGATGTTGTCCGTGCGCACGCCAGAGCGTTTGCGGGACCGAATTCAAGCCGCGGCCTTCGTCGGCGAAAAAACCAGCACTAGAGGGATCAACGCGCCGGCCCAATTGATGACGCGCCGAGTCACCCCGGATGGTTTGAAAGCGCTGGCGTCACGGTTTCTGAGCGCGCAAGCTGTCGCGCATGCATTTGATCAGTTCGAAACGGATTTGCAGGTTGAAACGCGGGGAACTGAACCGGCTGACTGGCAGCTTGTCCAGCGCACCGAACGCTTGTTGGCCAGCGCGCTGGGCGCGTCATCTGCGCGTGTGGTCATGTCGTCGGCCATTGCCGGCGCGGATGTCGCGCTGGATGACGTTCTGTCGATCCTCGACCAGCACACACAGGCGGAACGGTTTGAGCGCCATATGCTTCAGTCCATGCTTGAAAACATCGAGCAAGGAGTCAGCGTCGTCGATCATGAACAAAACCTGGTGGCCTGGAACAGCGCCTATGTCGACATGTTCGCTTATCCAAAAGAGATCGTGAAGCTCGGGGCGCCGATCGCAAAACTCATCCAGCATAATATTTCAACTGGCTGGATTGATGGCGACCCGGCGAAAGAGGCTGACCGCCGTATTGCACATATCAAAGCCGGACGTCCGCATGCGTATGAGCGGCAAAACCCCGATGGGCGCTATCTCAGGATCACCGGGAGCCCTATGCCGGGCGGCGGCTATGTGACAACCTTCACAGATATCACTCAAGACAAGCGACGCGAGCAAGCGCTGATTGAGGCTAACGAAACCCTAGAACAGCGCGTCACTGATCGCACCAAAGCCTTGCAGAGCATGGCCGAAGACCTCGACAATGCCCGCGCTGAAGCCGAAGGCGCCAATGCCTCGAAAACACGCTTTCTCGCTGCGGCGAGCCATGACCTTCTGCAGCCTTTGAACGCGGCCAGACTATTCTTGGGTGCAGTCGATCCCGGACACCAGCACAATAATCAGGAATTGCTCTCCAAGGCTGATCGTGCCGTCCGGTCTGCGGATGAACTGCTAAAAGGCCTATTGGATATATCCCGGCTCGACCATTCCAATGTAGAGCCGAATCCGGTGACCATTCCGCTTGGCCCGCTGCTGGAGGACCTTGCCGATGAGGCGCGGCCAATGGCGCAAACGATCGGCTTGGAGGTCAGGGTGGCTCCAACCCGCCTCAAAGTCTCCGCTGATCCTGATTTCCTGCAAAGTATATTGCGAAACTTCATTTCCAATGCCCGGCGATACTCGCAAAAAGGCGGTGTTTTGATCGGTGCGCGCCGGGATGGCGCAGACGGCGTCCGCGTCGAAGTTTGGGATACCGGGCCAGGAATTCCGGAGGATAAGCAGGCAAAACTATTCGAAGAGTTTGAGCGTCTGACCGAGCAGGACAATATGGGCATTCGCGGCGCTGGACTGGGACTGGCTGTGGCCAGCCGTATGGCCAATTTGATGAATACAAAGATTGAGGTTCGGTCCTGGGTCGAACGCGGCAGTGTGTTTTCTGTTCAGCTACCGCGTATGGAATCGCACGGATCGCTTCTGTCTCGTTCAGTTGAGACCAGCAGCCCCGGCTTATCGCAAGACTTATCCGGGTTGACCGTGCTCTGTGTCGATGATGAGAGCCTAATTCTGGAGGGTATGCGTGCTTTGCTGGAACGCTGGCAATGCCGGGTCTTTTCGACTCAAACCCTGGAGCAAGCCGAGGCAATCCTGGACCGCGAGAAAATTCATGTCGTGTTTGCCGACTATCAATTGAAACAGGATCGGACCGGGCTCGATCTATTGGTTTCGCTTCGCCGCGAGAAGCCCGACCTTCGCGGCGCTTTGCTGACCGCTGAGGCGACGGATGAAATCGCGACCCGAGCTCAAGATGCCGCAATCATGGTACTTCGGAAACCGGCCGACCCGAATGAGATCCGGCGCTTTTTAAGCGAAGCCAGTTCGCAGATCGTCTCTTACGCGGCGGAGTGATCGCCCAGGCCGAGCGCATCTTTATAGATCAGCAATGCCTGGGTGCGATTATTAGCACCGAGTTTCCGAAATATCGCCGTCATATGGGCTTTCACCGTGGCTTCCGATATGCCCATTTCATAGGCGATTTGCTTGTTCAGAAGGCCGTCGGATAGACCGGTAATCACGCGGCGCTGGGCCGGAGTCAGGTTGGCGACTCGGTCAGCGCCATTTCCGTCTTGAGATGAGGTATCCTGAATCGCCGGAAACCAGGTGCCGCCATCCAGTACGGTTGCGAGGGCGGCGGCAAGTTCCTCCAAGCCAAGGCTTTTCGGCAAATAGCCGGCGGCTCCGAGCGTCCGGGCCTGTTGAAAAGCGGTGCCAGACTCAGTCGCCGAGACCACGACAATTGGGCAACTGACGCCCATGGATTGCAATCGGGCAAAACCATCAAAGCCATTTGCGTCAGCGAGATTCAAATCGAGTGTGATCAGGTTTGGTGCCGTGTTTTCGAGATGATCCATCGCCTCTTTGATCGTGCCGGCCTGGACCGCTTCTGCTGCCGCGCCAGTGGCCTGTGAGAGCGCCGTTTCCAGGGCGTCACGAAATAAGGGATGATCATCCACGATCAAGGCTTTTGGCGTGTCCGCCATCTTCTCTCCTCCCATGCCGCCGTCCTTATGCCGATTAATCGGTCTCTTCAGGACTGTCTGTAGATTAAGATGACCCAATGGGCATCGCCTGTCGAGCCCCGTTAGACCAAGGTCGTAACACCAAAGGCTAATAGCGAGGGAGCACCGATACAGAGATACTCCGCCAAAGAAAATAAGATGCGGAGGAATTTATGATAAAGGGTTTGAAGGTTGGATTACTGATCGGCACAGCTTTGTGTGCGACCGGCATTGCAGCGGCTGATGACGGCGATATGGAAGCCCGCATCGCAGCGCTAGAGGCTTTGGTCGCGGAACTCAAAGCAGAACTTGATGCCGAGAAAGCCGATATGGACGAAGCCATTGTCCGGCTAGATAATGTCGAGAAAGCAACGCCAACTGACCGAACATTCGCGACCGATGCAGGCTTTATGGTCGGCGATACGACTTTCAAAATTGCAGGTTTTATAGATGTTGATGCCCATGCCACGACCTTGAGCGATGGAAGTATCGCCTCAAACTCGATTGCCCGCGACTTCTATATTCCGAGCGCCATCCCAATCGGCGGCGACGAGACCAGCTTCACCGACATTACGGCCCAAGCCTCGCGCTTCGCGCTGACGGCACAAAAGCCTGCTGGCGATAAGACCATTACCGGTCATCTGGAAATGGACTTCTTGGGCTCCGCTCAAGGCAATGAATTAGTCTCCAGCTCGTTCAGCCCACGCCTGCGCCGGGCCTATATCGATTATGGAAACTGGCGCGTTGGCCAGGAATGGTCGACCTTCCAAAACACGTCAGCGATTCCGGAAAGCGCCAGCTTCCTGATCCTCTCCGATGGAATGGTCTTCGTGCGCCAGACTCAGATACGCTACACAAATGGCAATTGGCAATTGGCAATCGAGAACCCGAACACGACCAGTTTGAACATCGGATCTAGAGATGAAAACCTGCTCCCAGATGTCGTTGCCCGTTATAATATGAAAGGCGATTTTGGTAACGTCTCGATTTCTGGCATTGCGCGTCAGCTTCGAGCCGATCTTGGACCGACGGAAGAAGAGACGTTTGGATATGGCCTCAGCGTAGCGGGACGCCTGAATGTCGGTAAGAAAGACGATATTCGCTTCAATCTTACAGGCGGTGAAGGCATTGGCCGATATATCGGTCTGGCAGCTAGTCGGGCGACCGCACTCGACCCGACCGGGGAACTGGAGGCAATATCGAGTTATGGCGGCCTAATTGCCTGGCGCCATCCCTTTGGCGAAACGGCCCGGTTCAATGTCGGCTATTCAGGTCTATTCGTGGACAATCCAGACTATCTGGGTGATGGAGCGACCTCTTCGGTTCAATCAGCGTACGGAGCGGTGCTCTGGGACATTGCCCCGAAAGTCACAACTGGTCTTGAGCTGCTGCATGGCACTCGCGAGCTTGAAAGCGGTGCTGAGGGCGACATCACGCGATTTACCTTCTCAACTAAGTACGCATTCTAAAAGGACCTGAAATCATGGCCGATGGAGCTTTCGACATGACCGACACAGCAAACTCTGTTTACCCCGTCCCTTCGGGCTTCGCCGCCAAGGCCAATCTCAGT
Source organism: Pseudomonadota bacterium (assembly GCA_039822145.1). GTDB lineage: Bacteria > Pseudomonadota > Alphaproteobacteria > Caulobacterales > Hyphomonadaceae > Henriciella. The sequence continues at coordinate 19,506 of JBCBMU010000013.1, forward strand.
CCGGAAAAGTATCGGGCGATGTATGCAGCTTCGATTACGGATCCAGAAGCGTTCTGGGGTGAGCATGGCAAACGTCTGCACTGGTCGAAACCTTATACGCGGGTCAAAGATGTCAGCTGGGACAAGTCCGATCTACACGTGCACTGGTTCAGCGATGGTGAGCTGAATGTCAGTTATAACTGCATTGATCGCCATCTGGACAAGCGCGGCGACAAGACCGCGCTGATCTGGGAAGGTGATGACCCGAGCGATGCGGCCACGGTCACATATAAACAGCTGCACGCGGCCGTGTGCCAGTTCGCCAATGTGTTGAAAGACATGGGCGTGCAAAAAGGCGACCGCGTCACAATCTACATGCCGATGATCCTGGAGGCGGCTTATGCGATGCTGGCCTGTGCCCGGATTGGTGCAGTCCACTCGATTGTGTTTGGCGGGTTCTCACCGGAAGCGCTGGCCGGCCGGATCACCGATTGCGACAGCCAGTTTATGATCACCGCTGACGAAGGCGTGCGCGGCGGCAGGATTGTGCCGCTCAAGAAGAATGCCGATGCGGCCTGCGAATTGGCGGGCGGCATGGTCGAGAAAGTCTTAGTTGTGCGCCGCACGGGCAATCCTGTGAACATGCAAGATGGCCGAGATATCTGGCTGCATGAGGCCGGCGCCAACGTGTCTGTTGAGTGCCCGGCTGAGCCGATGAATGCCGAAGATCCGCTCTTCATCCTGTATACGTCCGGCTCAACCGGCAAACCGAAAGGCGTGTTGCACACCACGGGTGGCTATTTGGTCTGGGCCAGCATGACCCATGAATATGTCTTCGATCTCAAAGAAGACGACGTCTATTGGTGTACCGCCGATGTCGGCTGGGTCACGGGGCACAGCTATATCGTCTATGGCCCGCTGGCGAATGGCGCGACCAGTATGATGTTTGAAGGGGTGCCGACTTATCCTGATGCCAGCCGCTTCTGGCAGGCCTGTGACAAGCATGGCGTGACCATTTTCTATACCGCGCCAACGGCCATTCGGGCGCTGATGCGGGAAGGCGAGGGGCCGGTAAAATCAACCTCACGCAGCACCATCCGCCTGCTCGGCTCGGTTGGGGAGCCGATCAATCCAGAAGCCTGGGAATGGTATTATAAGACGGTTGGTGAAGAACGCTGCCCGATTGTCGACACGTATTGGCAGACCGAAACCGGCGCCTGTATGATGGTGCCACTGCCAGGGGCGACGGATCAAAAGCCGGGCGCGGCCAGTCATCCCTTCTTCGGGATTGAACCAAAGCTGGTGGATGCCGAGGGCGCAGAGCTAACCGGCGCAACCGAAGGCAATCTGATCATTACGGAGAGTTGGCCAGGTCAGATGCGCACGGTCTATGGCGACCATCAGCGCTTTATCGATACCTATTTCTCGGCCTATCCTGGCACCTATTTTACCGGCGATGGCTGCCGTCGCGATGAGGATGGGTTTTACTGGATTACCGGCCGGGTCGATGACGTTATCAATGTCTCAGGACACCGCATGGGCACCGCGGAAGTGGAAAGTTCCCTCGTCGCCCATGACGCTGTCGCAGAAGCGGCTGTGGTCGGCTATCCACACGAGATTAAAGGCCAAGGCATTTATGCCTATGTCACGCCTGTCGCGGGCATTGAAGCAAGCGATGAGCTGAAGAAAAGCCTGGTCCAGCATGTCCGAACCGAAATTGGCCCGATCGCGTCACCTGACTTGATCCAATTCGCGACGGGCTTGCCGAAGACCCGCTCGGGCAAAATCATGCGGCGAATCTTGCGCAAGATTGCTGAGAACAGTTTCGACAATTTGGGCGACACCTCAACCCTGGCTGAGCCCGAAGTCGTGCAAGACCTGATCGATAACCGGCAAAACCGCTAAGCGTCGTCGCCGCCTTCATAACGTTCGGCAATTTGAGCGCCCATTTGGTTCATCATTTCGAACAGAGCTTCAGGATTGCTTTGACGTTGCTGCGCCGCTTCGAGCTCCATGCCTTTGGCAAAAATGAGTTCCGGGGTTTTATCGCTGACTGCTTGCAAAATCTCGCGGGCGAGATCGGCAGGATCATCTCCGCCATCAATATTCGCGTCTGACTTGCCGCGGGACGAGCCGTCGGCGGTCAGTGCGTTGCGAGAGACATTGGTCGCGACAGAGCCCGGGAGGACATTGGTGACATGGATATTGTGACGTACCGAGACTTCGGTGCGCAGGGAGTCCATATAGCCAATCAAGCCATGCTTGGCCGCGGCATAAGCGGTTCGCAGCGGCGGTCCAATGCGTCCAGCAACTGAACTGATTGCAATGATATGAGCGCCGCCCGCTTTTACCATTCGCGGCAATTGCAATTGGGTGAGCCAGATCGGTGCAATCAGGTCGATATTGATCAAATCAGTATAGACTTGCGGATCGGTTTTGATCGCCAGGCTGCGCTGACTGACGCCGGCATTGTTGACTAAAATGTCGACTTTGCCGGTCCAAGCCCAGGCCTCATCGACTTTGCTTTGCAAGGCTGGATAGTCGGTGACTTCGAAGGGAAGGAGCAAAGCGTCGGTAGAAAGGGTTTCAGCCACCTCTTCCAAGGCCTCAACCCGGCGGCCGGAGAGGATGACTTTTGCCCCCGCTGCCGAAAACGCCGTTGCGAGCGCTTTACCGATGCCGGAGGACGCGCCGGTAATCCAAACTGTTTTGTCTTTGAACTGGGTCATTTTCTACCTCCGTGAAATTATTGTTTGAGGCCCTTATTCGATAGGCGCGGTAAAATGGCCAGTCGCCGCGTACAAAATTTTCGCGGGCGAGCTAGACCGCCTAAGCGGCGCGCGGTCGCTCGAAAATTTCGCGAGATCTGAGACGCTAGGCTAATGACAAATAGTGTTCGTGTAAGCGTAGAATAATAGACCAGAATAATTCCACGAAAATAATTGAGGGATGAGCCTCATTTCGGGAATCAATGTATTGGGCGGTGGAATGACAATATTTGATAAAAATTTACACCATGACGGAATTCCAGTTTTCGCGAGTATTGAGCGGGGGCCATTGGAGTTCTGGAAGAGCGCGTGTGATCTCGCTTTCGATCTGACCCCAATCGACCGAGACGTTGCAGCTGACGATTATGAAGTTTCGGGCTGGTTTGTTGAACCTGTGACGTTTGCGCGGACGAGCTATCACCAAATGATCAACCGCCATGCCAGCCGGCATATTGAAGAGGCGGGCCAGCAGCTTTTTATCCATCGGTTTGCTCAAGGCGGGGCGACCATTCAGACGCGCACCGCTGCGCATGATTGTGTCAAAGGCTCGATTACGGCGGTGGACTATGCGCGTCCGTTTGAGGCCATTCACGCAACATCCGTGTGCGAGGGTGTATTTGTCCCCCATGCGGCCGTCCGCTTTGATCCAAAAGAGCATGCTTCAACGTATTTTCACCCACCAAGTTCAATCTTGGGGCGCTTGATCAATCGTGAGCTCGACTACTTCTTTAATCTCTTGGAAACAGGCGCTTCGACGATTTTGCCGGCTGACCTGCAACGTCTGCTCGGCTGTGTGGAATTGGCACTAGGGCCGAACCGGGCCTCGAAATCCGCCTGGGCACGCGCACAAGCAAGCATGCGCGCGATGATCATCGATTTCATTGAGACGCATCTCTCATCGCCCGATCTATCGGTCACTTTGATTTTGAATACTTTCGCCATCTCACGCGCCGGTCTGTACCGACTATTTGAGACCGATGCAGGAGTGAGGAATTACATCACACGGCGCCGACTTCAGCGCGCGGTCATGCAAATCGCCCGGCATCCGAAACGTCGCGGTGAGATCAGAGCTGCAGCAGAGCGTTTTGGCTTTTCATCGGACGTGACCTTCAATCGCGCGGTTCATCGGGCCTATGGCACCAGCCCCGGCTCTTTGTTTGAGATGCCGATCGCGCCGCTAGAACATCCAAGGCCGCGATCGGCGGTGCAAAACCTCATGGCTCAAGCCGCCCAAAAACCTCAAGAAGTCCAAGGGTGAGCGCGATTTTCGGGCCTGGCCCACTGGTCTAGAAACGAAGCTTGAGCGTCGCGCCTGCGAAGTGCACGATGCTCTCATCTGCGACCTCGACATCATACCCAAACCGCGCTGTGCCGAGCAGGGAGTCCGTGCTCAGAGACACCCCGCCAAGGATGGCGTCGGAATACGTCTCTTCTGACAAGATAAAAAAACTCTCATCCGAACCAATGAATCGGGCAGTCGTTAGATAGGGCGTTGATGAAATTTCGCTGCGATACCCGAGTGAAACTTGCGGGATAACGAAGGCTGGCGAGCGGCTGCCGACGGGCAAACGCGCCCCGAGTTCGAGCACTGCAGCAGCACTAACCCGATCCGTATCGGCAGCGCCTAATTCGAGGGCTAGATCGGCGCCGTTTTCACTCACCACATTTGTGGTTGTGGTTTCCGTATAGCCATCTTGGCTGAGTTCAAAATAGTCGATGGAAAGCTTCGGACGGGCATAGAAGCGTGCGCTGGCGAAACGGCTCGAAACAGACGCGCTGGCCATGCCGCTGGTGCCCTCCCAAGCACCGCGTTGTTCGAACGTATTGCTGGCCAAGACCACTTCGCGGCGGCTATTGAAGTCGACTTTGCTGTATTGACCAGAGAAGGTGAAATCGAGCGGGCCAAGCGATTCCTTCGTATACAGGCCGGCGCCAAAACCGCTTGTCGTGACGGGGTTTGTTCCGCCCGTTTTTTCTTCGAAATCGCCGCTCGAATAATTTAGGAACACCCCGACGACATCAATGAATCCTAGCCGTTGGTCATACCCAGCGGCGAACCCTAAACCATTACCATTATACCCCGGCACGTCTTGCGAAGTATCGACATCTATTTCGGTGAAATATTCTTGCGCCCAAACGCCCATATTTCCATCATCCGATTGAGTGATGGCGTCTAATCGATTGCCCAATGCCCCAAAGGCCGCGGTGCCTTGAGAGGACAGATAGCGCGTTGCTGCATCTGTGCGCTGAGGGAGTAAGAGGTCGTAGACTTGATTGAATTCTTGCTCGTCGGTGATGTCAGCAAGGGCGGCCCCCAGTTCGTCATTAGTGCTGAACACATCCAATACGGCGGAATAGGCTGAGGATTGGTTGCTGTCGAAGCCAAGCTGCTCCGCTGATTTGAGGCTAAACTCTATTGAGAGCGTGTCCCGGTCGGCGTCATTCACGGCCAGCGCGACGTCATAGATGAAAGGGGTTTCATCCAATAAAGAGGAATCGAGCGAGCCGCCAAAATCAAGGGTTCCGGCGTCAATGATTGTATACGAAAAGTCTTCGGATTCGATCGCTTGCAAATCTGGGCGCAGAGTGACGCCGTCACCAATCGTCGCCAAATCGGCCACAGTGAAGGCCGGCACATCATTTGCGGCCCGCGGATCGAGCTGAAATTCGATCACAGATGAGCCGGTGACGGACATTGTGTCCATATTCGCGGTCATGCCAGGCTCGAGCACCAGATTGCTATCGACGGCGGAAAAGCTGTTCAGGGTGCCGTCCGTCAATATCCGCCCGGTAAAGGTCGAATTGTTGAGATTGAAGACCCCACTGGCGCCGCCAAAACTAACGTCACCAGTGATCTCAGACGCGGTCGCCGAGAGCGTGTTGGCGCCATCGGAGAATGAAATATCTCCGAAGAGCGTGGTATTGTTCACGGTCATTTCGGCGTCGCCCAACCCAAAACTGACATCGCCTGTGACATTGCCGTCCGTGCTGGTGAAAATATCATTCCCGCTGCCGAACAGGATATTGCCGGTTAAGCCCGGGGTTGTGACATCGTCGTCATCAATCACATCATCATCATTGGTATCAACCACCGGGGTCGCGCGCGCTTGCGTGACTGTTATGTCTCGGGTGGAGCGCGAGAAATCTAAGGCAATCGCATCGCCGTCCTCAAGGTCAGGAGAGGTTACGCCATCGTCGGAGAGCGAGGCGCGAATAACGCCTGTGTTTGTCACATTCGTCACGGTATCAGCTCGATCCTGAATAACCGTGGCGGTGCCGGTCTGGCCATCCGAAGACGCAGTCATTCGGCCGCTATTATTGATTGATGACAGGACCGCGCCCTCGGTAATGCTAAGGGTGGTTGCTGTATTGCCTGCCGTTGTCGTTGTGCTCGCGGCAATTGTGCCGTCATTGTCCAGTTGCCCGATTATCGCGCCCGCGCCTAAATCGATGGCTGTGGCGTTCGCTTCTGCAGCGACGGCGCTGATTTGATTAGTGTTCAGAATTCCGCCGGAAATGGTTGTGGTAAAATCGCCGTCTTGCGAGCCTGAGATTTGCAGCGCCGTCGCATCAAACCCGACATTTAAGCCGTTGCCGATGATTTGGCCGCGATTGATCAGTCCATGTTCGTAAGAGAAAGTGGCGAGGGTTTCTGTGGTGTCATCATCATCGTCATCGTCTGTGGTGTCTCGAACCGTTTCGACAACCGTGCCGAGGGTGATGTTTGAGGCAGCATCGCCGTTTAAGTCGGGCGTGATTTGAACAGCCGGGGCAGAGCCAATCGACTGGATCGAACCCGCAACACGGTTTTCGTTAAAGTCTTCGACAGTGTCTTTGGTTTCATCATCGGCTTGATCGGGGTCCAGAACGGGCACCGCGCCATTGACCAAAAAGCCATTTGCAATGCTGCCGCCAATCGCCAGCGCTGCGCCATTATCATTGAGGTCCTCAGCATCAATACGTTCGTCCAGTAGCGGTGTGTCATCCGTGACGGAGAGTGGGTCGACATAGTTTGTGATCCCGGTATTAGCGAAGCCAGACGCAGAGATCGCGGATTCAACCGTCAAATTGCCGCCCAAGTCACCGTCAAAACTGGCGCCGCGAGCATTCGCACCGCGTGCCGAAATGCCGCCACTTATGAGGACGTCGCCGGTAACACCATCAGCGATGTCGAGGCCAATTGTATCGTCGCCAATGACGCTCATCGCGCCGTCCTGAATGAAGGATCCATTGAGCTGCGACCGTAATACAATGCCTGCGGAATCATTGCCTTCGACATTGATCGCTGAGCCTGTCTGGAGGTTGATGTCACCTGTGTGCGGTCCGCCCGCCTCAAGCAGGAGGCCAATTCGGTTCTCACCAATGGCGAGCGGGCCATCCAAATCGTCATCATCATCATCGTCTTCGCGCTCATAGTCTTCGACCAAATTGATTGAGCCGGACATGGTCAGACCGCCTTTGCGGCCGGGCGTCAGTAATATCCCGGTGACATTGTTCGTGTCGTCAATCGTGATCTCTCCGTCATGGGTAATGGAGTTATCACTGTCCATTGTTACGGCGACTTGGCCTTCTGTGCCGCCTAAGACAATTGAGCCATCTTCGGTAATATTCACGTCGCCGGCGGCCCCACCATTGATTGTCGACGTTGTGACCGGCGTGCTGGTCTCGGTGGAGATCTCCTGGGCGCTGGCTATGGGTACGCAGACACTGCTCAGCAGAAGAATTTTAAGCGGGTGCGCGGAGCGATACGCGGCCCGTTTGGCGGTCGTGTTTAGAAGCATAAAGATTCCCAATCCATCAGCAAAATATTGCAATAAAGTAATATAATTTCCCAATGCAGCATTAGGCTTAAATCGCTTCAATCAAACATAAGTTTCTGTAATTATTCAGTTGATTATTGCTTTTAATCCATGCGGAAATTCGCCCGGCGCGACACTGCGCCGGAGGCATTTATTCCGCCTGCGCAAAACAGATGAATGCGGATCCGAGTTTGAGTGAAACGGGCGTGATCTTGATATCCGTCGCGACCCTGCAGAAAATTTGTGATTTTTTGCCCATCCGATACCGGTCACGACACAATATAGAGCCGGTGCATGTTGGGGGTGATGATTTGTGGCTGACCGACCCAATAGCCTTGGATTTGGTCACACCCCATCCGCGCCGCGTTATTGGCGGCTTTTGCGGTCTCAATTCCCTCAACGCAGCAGTCGAACCCAAGATCGTCTGCGAGCCGGATCGCGGCTTGCAAAACGCCGCGCTTATGCTCGGTGGATTGAAGGCTGAGATCGAGCTTAATTTTGTCGAGTGGCAATTCTTCTAGCAGCGACAAAGACGAATATCCAGACCCGAAATCGTCGAGTGCGACGCGGCAGCCCATTCGGCGCGCAATATCAAGCGTCTGAATATTATCCTCCAAATTACGGAAGGCGACGCTTTCGGTGATTTCGATCTCAATCCGATCAAGATCGAAGTCGTGCTGTTCAGTGATCGCCACTAAACCGTCGAGGAAGACTGTCGAAGACAGCTGAGAGGGCGAAACATTGATGGCGAGAAAGTGCTGACTGTCGCGCAGAAAGGGCAAGGCGAGATCCATCGTATGCCATAAAAGCTGGTTCAACAGGCCGAGCTTCTCCGCAATCGGAACAAACTCAGTCGGCTCCGGGTCTCGCGGCAAGCCACTCTGAACCCAGCGTGATAGCAATTCATAGCCAACGACGGCACGCGTCTGAGCGTCAAGAATGGGTTGCAAGGCGGGTTTGATTTCATCGCCGTCTAGGGCATTTTTGAAAGCCTCAGCAAGCGCCGAGGTCGATAGGCGGATGTCGTCCTTGTCTGGATCAAATTTTTCGACAGTGCCGCCGGTATTTTTGCTGCGCATCATTGCTGTGTCCGCGGCATGCAAGACATCACTGACGCTGAAGCCATCATAGACGGCGCGGGCATAACCGGCAGAGGCCCCTACTGCGACTTCGGTGACCCCGATGTCGACGGGCTGTGTTAGGTCTTTTTGGAGCGTTTCGATTTGTGTGTTCAGTGCCTCGTCGCTCATTTGTTCAGAAATGATGGCGGCAAACTCATCGCCGCCAAAGCGGGCCGCGGTGAGGACATAGGCGGGGGCTTTCAACCGTTTACCGACGGTTTGAAGGACAATGTCGCCGGCCACGTGCCCGTATTCATCATTCAGCGGCTTGAACCGGTCCAAGTCAAAGAACACAATCGCGAAAGAGGCCTTGCTGTCCCAAAGTTGCTCGACATTTTGCATAAAGGCGCGGCGGTTTTTCAGCCCGGTCAGAGGGTCCTCTGCGGCCAATCTTTCGGTCTCTTTTATGAGCGCCAGTAAGCGTTCGTCTGTCTTGTTTCGGGCATATGTCATGACCGCCAAGACGGTCACCATCGTCGCCGAGAGGACGGCCAGCATGAATGAATATGATTCCAATTGCAGCGGCGTTGGCGTGACTTGATAGACACTCGGGGCGAAGAACTTTGTATAATTGTAGACGAGCAGGGCTTGGACCACCGAATACAAAATCAAAGCCCTATACGAATAGGTTATGACCAACCAAATCGGCGTGAACATCATGACTGGCAGTGAGAAAATCGAGCCATTCCCGATGCTCGCATGGTAAAAAGAACTCCACCACATGTGCAAGAAAATGAGCGCGGCGCAAACACTGACAACTGTTTCGAAATTCCAGTTTGTGCGGGCGCTCCAGGCGATGAAGCCGAGCAAAACACAATAGAGCCAATATTCAGACACGACGTTGAAGCCGAGCCCTTCGGATAAGACGATTGGGATGTGCAACAAGGTATTGAAAAATATAGCCGCGCAGCATCCCCAGAACGCCATTCTCCGGCTCCGGTCGTCAACGCTCCGAGTTTTCGTCCCCGACAAAAATCCGCCGGTCATTTCGCAGCGCTATCACGCTGCTATAAACAAAAGCGAAAATTCGGATTTCTAATTTCGATCGAATCTTTAACCGGGCGAAAAGTCACGAGACTGGGGTTTGTTTGGATCAGGATGCTTGTTTCAGGGGGAGGATCTTAGCCCCGACAATCTCTGGATGACCAAAATAGAAGCCTTGCATTTGACCACAGCTCAAAGCCTCCGCCAAACTGGCAGTCTCTTCTGTTTCGATGCCTTCGACACAGCATTCAAAGCCGAGATCACTGGCAAGCCGGATCGTCGCTTGAAGGACGCCGCGTTTTTGCTGCGTACCTTGCAGGCTTTTATCGAGCTTCACTTTGTCCAGCGGCAATTCCTCAAGCAGCGACAAGGACGAATACCCGGCGCCAAAATCGTCGAGCACAATTTTACACCCTAAAGCACGCACCGCCTCCAAGGTCCGGACATTCTCTTCTAAATTACGGAAGGCGACATGTTCGTTGATTTCAATTTCAATCCGCGACAAATCAAAGCCGACAGCTTTTGTAATGTCGACCAGCCCCTCAACAAAGCGCGAGGAGGCCAGTTGTGAGGGGGAGACATTGATCGCCAGAAACCCATCCTGGCTAGACATTTGCGGCAGCGCCTTGCGCATCGTCGTCCAGAGCAGCTCGTTCAAGCAACCGAGTTTTTCTGCGATTGGGATAAATTCTGCTGGGCTTGGGTCTCGCGTCAAGCCACTATTCGGCCAGCGCGCTAGAAGTTCATAGCCAACCACATTGCGTGATCCGGCTTCAATGATCGGTTGCAGGGCAGGCCTGATTTGATCGTTCTGGAGCGCTTTGCGGAACATTTCCTCGGCCGCAGAAGTTGCAAGGCTCGCATCGTCGCGGTCTGCATCAAATTTTGAAACGCCGCCACCATCCGATTTGCTGCGCATCATGGCCGTATCAGCGGCGTGTAAGAGATCGCTAACGCTGGCACCATCTTTAAGTGAGTGGGCATATCCCAGGGAGGCGCCGACCGAAACAAGACCGACGTCCAGGTCAATCGCTTCGACGACCGTCTTATGGATTGAATCTACCAAAGCGTCCAGCGCAGCATCGCTGGCTTGATCTTCGACCAAAACAGCAAATTCATCGCCCCCGAACCGCGCTGTGGTGAGCGTACCTTGCATGCCTTGCAGGCGTTGTCCGATGGTTTGAAGGACGCTGTCGCCAACCGCATGTCCATATTCATCATTAAGCGGCTTGAACCGGTCCAGATCGATGAATACCGCCGCAAACGGCGTCCGATTGGCCCATAGAGCGTCAACATCTTCCATAAAGGCCCGGCGATTTTTGAGGCCCGTCAGAGGGTCTTGAGCGGCCAACCGTTCGGTCTCTCGGACCAAGCTGAGCAAGCGATGATCAGTTTTCTCGCGGGAATAAGAGACGATTGCCAGGACCAACATGATCATGCTCGCCATGACAGCAATCAATGCCGAAAGTGTACCAGTATCAACGATGTTTGGATCAAAACCGAACGTGCTTGCTAAAAATATAGTCCCATAGGCGTAGACTAAAATCGCCTGCGCGGCAGCATAGAATAATAAGACGCGGTGCTTGGAAACCAGAACCAGGCAAGCTGGAATGAACAGCATGATCGGAAAACTAAGCGTTGAGGCTTGTCCCGCAGACGCGTCATAGAATGCGGTTGCCCACATGTGAAAATATATCGCTGCGATACAGCAATCGACGACTTTGCGGAAATGCCAATTGCGAAAGCTGGCCCACGCAATCAAGCTTATGGCAACAGTGTAATAGGCATAATTAGCCAGCAATAAACCGGTCAAACTGTCATTCGAAATATACATGACGAAGAGCAGCGTGTTGGCGACCAACCCAACAATCGCGACCCAGAATGCAACGCGCTGGGCGCGGTCAGAGACGCTGCGGATTGAATTATTCTTGAGAAAAACGTCCGACATGCGTTCAACTTAAACTTGTATACTGAAGATTGGCGCAAGGTCAGGGATTGAATTTCATCACCAGGCTTAAGACCCTGGTTACGCAAGCATGAAGGAGATCGAGCCCATGCGCGTGCTAGAAAGCGATGCGCCGCTAATTGTCTATGTAGACATCAAGAGCCCTTACGCTTTTGTTGCGATCCGGCCGACATTGGCTTTGGAAGCAGAGCTCGGCGTGCAATTCGATTGGCGTCCACTGACGCTGGATATTCCAAGTTATTTGGGGTCTGCCAAAAAAGAGAAGGGCAAAGTGGTTGCGTCGCAAGGCCGGAGTCCGCGGACATGGAATGCCATTCGCTATTCTTATCGAGACGCGCGCCGCTATGCTGAGCGCCAGGGCCTGATGCTCAAAGGCACAGAGAAAATCTGGGACTCGAGCTTACCAAATATTGGCATCCTCTGGGTTATGCAAACCGCGCGGGATAAGCTTGCGGATTATTTTGAGGCCGTTTACCCGCCATTTTGGCGCCGGGAATTGGATATTGAAGACACGGCGGTGATAGAGGCATGCCTGCGCCAGGCGGGCATCGACCCGGATGGGTTTGCGGCATTCGCCAGCGGGGCAGGGCGAATACTACATGATCAGTTACAGCCACAATTCCACGCGCGGGGGATCTATGGTGTGCCGACTTATGTCCTTGGCGATGAGATCTTTTTCGGGCGCGAGCATCTTCCTTATTTGCGCTGGGCCCTTTCGGGGCGAAACGGCCCGGCGCCGGACATCGCCTATGAGATAAGCGCATGCTGACGGTCTATTTGGATTTTAAGTCCGCTGACGCGTATTTGGCGATGAAGCCAACGCTTGCGCTGGCCAAGAGGCTTTCGCTGAACATCGATTGGAAGCCGTTCCGGGCGATTGAGCGCGACGTGCCGAAGCTCGGGCGTTCGGAAACGGTCGGCGAAAGCCACCGGCGCGTGCGCGCAGAATCGCAGCGAAAACTCGTGATTAAATATGCGGCGCATCAAGGGATTGATCTCAACTATCCAGATCGCCCCGGCAATACCGATCTCGCGCTCGGCGTGCTCGCGGTCCTGGATGGAGATCCTGTGCCTTTTATCGAGGCAAGCTTCGAAGCCTATTGGACCGCGCATGCGGATTTAGATGATCCAGCTATCGTGCAAGCCTTGATGGCGCAGTGCGGGATCGGACTCGACACAGATTTCGATACGCTGAGAGCGACCTTCGAAACGGCACAAATGCAAGCGGAGGAGGCTGGGATTGTCGGCACGCCCGCTTATGTCATCGCAGACCAGGTCTTTGTCGGTCGCGAGCACTTGCCTTGGATCGAAGAGCTCGCGCGCGCGCTTTAGGCCGTTTTATTCTGGCGGCGGATATTTGACACCGCCTTTTTGGTTGATCCGACAGCGATTATTGCTCGTCGTGGTGCCTTTTGTTTGAACCACCACCGTACCGGCATCGGGATGATAATAAAACTTTGCGCCATCCTTTCGGCAGCTTTGCGTGTTCATCGCCTGACTAAAGCCAAAACCTCGATCAATATAGACCATGCCCCAGACTTCATCGCCAATTCTGGGTAAGCATTCAGGGTCAACCAAACTATTATCCGAGTTATCGAGTTGGAGCGTGATATCATCTCCACTCGATAGGCCACTCTTCCTCGTATTCTTGCCATCGCATCCCACGACTGCGCCGTTCGTTGCGAACTTATAATAAAAACCGAAAAATGCGTCGTAAGCGCCTTTGTTTTTATGCTTGATCGCGCTCACTGCCCAGTCATCGGCATAGGCTGGGCCCGTTAGCGCCAATGCGCCGAGCAAAGAGAATAAGACAGCATGTTTCATTGACGCGGCTCCGTTGGTGGGTCTTTGGAAGACTACCGTTGGTCGCGGTCACGCCCTACTGTCAGGTCTGACAGCGCGGTTGCGCCCTAATCGTCAAAGCCAACAAACACGGCGCCGTCTTCAACCGGTTTGCGCTTTGACACGACCGCATTGGCCGGGAAGCTTTCATCCGGCCAGCCCATCGCGACGCAAATCATTATGACTTGGTCTTCAGAGATGCCAGCATGCTCGCGCACGACAGGCGATTGCATGATCCCCTGCGAGTTGATCACGCAGCCAAGCCCTTTCGACCAGGCTGCATTGACCAGCGCGTTGACCACTCCGCCGCAATCAAAGGGCGCAATGTCAGAGCCATGGATCGACTTGTCATAGGTCACCACAATTGAAACCGGGGCGTCAAACTGCCGGAATCCGCGCAGCACCCAGTCTTGGCGTTTTTCTTTGTCGTGACGCTCAATGCCCATTGCCTCGAACAGTTGGATCGCAATTCCAATCTGGCGCTCGCGGTGGGCGCCTTCATAACCAGGACCGCGTCGAAATTCACGCGTATCTGGCACACCGGCTAGATTACGTTCAACATTGCCAGCGCGGATCTTATCGAGTGGTTCGCCGGTGACGACATAGAAATTCCACGGCTGAGTGTTCAATGAGGTCGGCGCTCGCATCGCCATTTCGAGGACTTCAGTGATCACCTCTTTGGGCACTGGTTTGTCCTGATAGCCGCGAATGCTGCGGCGGCCCATGACCACGTCTTTGTAATCCATGGCGTGTCTCCTCGTGACGTTTCTGGCTACTAGGTATCGAACCGATCACCGCCGTGAAGTCCTGTCTCAGCGTGAAGTGAACCTTTTTGGCATTGTCTGCGACTATCTCTATGCAAGCCAATTGGAGGCCGAGCATGGCAACGCAGCAAACAGAACGCGTCTATGACGAGCTTCTCGTCACGCTTGCGCGATCTGGCGATGCCCGCGCCGCCAACCGATTGGCGGCGCGTTGGTATCCGCGATTGATGCGGACGGCGCTCCGGCTGCTGCGCGATCGCGGCGAGGCGGAAGAGGCCGTACAAGAAGCCTGGGCTGGGATATGTCGCGGTTGGCCGCGTCTATCGGATCCAGCCATGTTTCCAGGTTGGGCGTTCGGCATCCTCCGCCGCAAATGCAGCGACCGGATCCGCGCGTCCCAATCCGCTCGGGCGCGCACTGCGCCGCTGGACGCCGCGCCTGAACCGAGTGAACCGGCGCGCGGCGAATTGCAAGTTGATATTGATCAAGCGCTGGCCAGTCTCAGCGATGATCACCGCCTCGCCGCCATTCTATTTTTTGGCGAGGGGCTCAGCTTGAACGAAATTGCCGCCGTGACCGATGTTCCGGTCGGGACGGCTAAATCGCGCATATTCCATGCGCGCCAACACTTAAAATCTCGACTGAAAGGAGAGAGCGAATGAATACGTTTGAAGATCGTCTGATGACGAGTTTGAATGCTGAGGACGAAGCCTTTTTGAAGGAATTGGAGCAGGACTCAGGCCTGTTTCAACAGATGGGCATGACGTTTACCGGACCGCTGCGCTATTGGACGGCGTTTGCCTTCGTCTTCAGCCTGTTCTTTTTTGGCCTCGGCGTCTGGGCGGTTTACAACATGTTCGAGGCCGAAAACCTGAAAACTGTGATCCTATGGGGCACGCTTGTCGGCTGGTGCAGCCTCTCGGTGGGCATGATCAAGATTTGGTTTTGGATGCGCATGAACCACTTAAACGTGCTGCGCGAGCTCAAGCGGATCGAGCTGCGCCTAGTCAAAAGCGTTTAAGCGTCCTCGCTGGTCATGGCAACGAACACATCTTCCAGATTGGGTTGTTCGGTCGACAGGTCTGCGACGCTAATGCCGGCGTCTCGAACTTGCTCGAGAAGCCGGCCGATGCCGGTTTCTGAGCTACGGAAAGTGATGTTTAGCCCGCCATCGTCTGTGATCTCGGCATTCAGGCTTTGTAGGCTCGCGGGGAGGGCCGTGAGCGCCTGTGTCGGGGTTATTTTAAGAAGACGCTGGTCCAGCCGCGCCAGGAGCTGAGGCGTTGGCTCCTGCGCCAACACTTCGCCGTGACTGATAATCGCGATCTCGTCGCACAGCTCTTCGGCTTCCTCGAGATAGTGCGTGGTTAAAATGATGGTCGTGCCATTGGCGTGCAACTCTCTGACATAAGCCCAAAGCGAACGACGCAATTCGACATCGACCCCGGCGGTTGGCTCATCCAAAATCAGCACTGGCGGATTATGCACCAAGGCTTTCGCAACCATGAGGCGACGCTTCATCCCGCCCGAAAGCTGCCGCACATAGGCGTCTTTTTTGTCGTCTAGACCAACGGCCGCGAGAATTTCCAAACTGCGGCGTTCGGCCCTCGGAACGCCATAATAGCCGGCTTGCAACTCCAACGCTTGGATCGGCGTAAAGAAGGGGTCCATAGTTATTTCTTGATTCACCACGCCAATTGCGGCGCGCGATGAGCGTTTGTGCTCATCAATATCGAGACCCCAAATCTTTGCCGTGCCACCCGTTTTGGTGACGAGCCCGGCAAGGATGTTGATAAAAGTCGACTTGCCGGCACCGTTGGGACCAAGCAGTCCAAAAATTGAGCCGCGCTTGATCTTGAGATCAATGCCTTTCAGCGCCCGCATTTCTGGCAGCTTACCACTGGCTTTGTAGGTTTTTTCCAAGCCAATGGCTTCGATGGCATATTCGGGCGTGCTCATAGAGACTCCTTGCGCGCGGGCTCACCGATATAGGTGCTGGCCCCAGATTCGCTCAAGTCTTTTGTTTTTCGAGCGCGTTTATAAAGCCCGGACGAGCGCGCAGTGCCTCGAGATAGGCACTGGCATTCGGTCCCAGTTTATCCTGCAGCGGCGGCAATCGCGTCGCCAAGTGGAGCGCGTAACCGATCGCGATATCGGCAATGGTGAAACGGCCCGCAACCAGAAACGCTCGATCTGCTAAGGCGGTCTCGACATAGCGCAAGCGTCCTTGAAACCAGGCGGCATAATCCTCAGCCGCTTGCGGCAGGCGCCGTGGCTCAGGCTCCAGCATCGTATACCGAAGCACCAAAGTCTGCGGAAAAGTCAAAGTCGCGTCGCTGAAATAGAGCCAATTTAGAAACGCGCCATAGTCTGTCTCTGAAACATCCACTGCCAGTTCCGTCGGGCCGTGTCGCTGCGTGAGATAATGACAAATCCCCGAGCTCTCGCTCATCCGCGTTTCGCCATCGATCAGAAACGGCACCGTGCCCAGTGGGTTGGTGTCTTTATACTCTTTGGCAAAAACTCGCGGCGGAAAAGGCAAATTGATCAGCTCATAATCCAAGCCCATTTCCTCCAAACACCAGAGCGGACGGAGAGAACGCGCATGGGCGCAATGGTAAAGGGTCAGGGGCATATTTGCAGACTCCGGTTGGTATTGGCAGTCGCATTGACGCGACTTGCGCACCACCCTAGCTAAAGGGCGTGCCGACAAATCGGCAATTTCACCCTGGGGAAGATGAGCGCCAGCCTATGACACAAACACCATCCTTCGAAACGCCAGAAGTCATTCTCGTCGACAGCCGTAAAGTCTCCTGCAATGGCGGTGGCGGCGCGCTTGGTCATCCGCTTGTATGGTATGAAATGGGCGCTGATGACATGGTCGAATGCCAATATTGCGATCGACGCTTCATCCTTCGTGGTGGTAAAGTCGACGTTGCGGAAACGCGTTAAAGCTCAAAATTTTTCGATCTTGATCACCTTAGGTCATGGCTTGTCCTTTACGTGCGCGTAAAGCATGTTTGGACGAAAGCATATGATTTCAGGAGAGTTCAAATGGCCGAAGCTTATATCGTAGATGCATGCCGCACCCCGCGCGGAATTGGCAAGCAAGGCAAAGGGGCGCTTGCTCACCTCCACCCCCAGCATCTCGGCGCGACGGTGCTTGGCGCGATCCGCGATCGCAACAATCTCAATACTGCTGAAGTCGATGACATTATCTGGGGCACCAGCTCTCAGCGCGGCGCACAAGGCGCCGATCTTGGCCGCATGGCGGCCTTGGACGCGGGCTATGATGTCAAAGCCTCAGGCGTCACGCTGGATCGCTTTTGCGGGTCCGGGATTACCACCGTCAACCTCGCCGCCGCGCAAGTCATGTCCGGGATGGAAGACGTCGTCATTGCCGGTGGCACTGAAATGATGAGCTACACCTCGGCGACCGCGGATCCAAAAGTTCCGCCAATGCTCGACGCGGGTAATATGAGCCTGCGCGCAAAGCACCCGCAATCTCAACAAGGTGTTTGTGCGGATGCCATCGCCACGCTTGAGGGGATTGATCGCGCCGCGGTTGATCAGTTGGCAGTGGTCAGCCAAGAGCGTGCCGCGCGAGCGATCGCCGAAGGGCGTTTCGATAAGTCTGTGGTCGCGGTGCATAATCCGGATGGCTCTTTGGCGCTCGACAAAGAAGAATTCCCGCGCCCGGGCACGAGTATGGAAAGTCTGGCCGGTTTGAAGACTGTGTTCAACATGTTCATGGACATTCCGGTGGACGAGCAGGGCAATACTTACGGGACTATGGTCACTCAAAAATACCCGGAACTCGCAGGCAAAATGACCCACGTTCATCACGCCGGAAACTCATCTGGCGTCGTTGATGGTGCTGCAGCCTTGTTGATCTCATCTCAAGCTGCCGTCGAAAAGAATGGCTGGACCCCGCGGGCGCGCATCGTCGCCACGGCGAATATGGGGGATTGCCCGACACTGATGCTCAACGCGCCTGTGCCGGCTGCGCATAAGGTCCTGGAAAAAGCGGGTCTGTCGAAAGACGATATCGATGTGTGGGAAATCAATGAAGCCTTCTCTGTGGTTGCAGAACGTTTCATCCGCCATCTCGATCTCGACCGCGAGAAAGTGAATATCAATGGCGGCGCGATGGCGCTTGGCCACCCAATCGGGGCCACCGGATCGATCCTGATCGGCACCGCGCTAGACGAGCTTGAACGGTCTGGTGGTCGGTATGGCCTCGTCACAATGTGTGCGGCCGGCGGCATGGCTCCGGCGGTTATCATCGAGCGGGTCTAATCTCTCGGCCAGAAGACTCGCCTATGACGCGAGCCGCACTGGTCAAATTGAAAACAAACCGTCATAGTTTCCTGAACGAGTTTGCGTTACGCGGCCAAAGTGCCTCGGGGCAAATGGGTTCGGGAGGAAATTATGGAACAGTTGCAGGGCATGGATGCCTCATTTGTGGCCTTGGAAACCCCAAGTTCACCGATGCATATTGGGTCGATTTTGATCTATGATCCATCGACGGCGCCCGGCGGATTTATCCGCTTCAAAGACATTTTGCGCTTCTATGAAGAGCGTATGCAGCTGTCCAAAACGATGCGCCAAAAGCTGGTCAAAGTTCCATTCAACGTTGACTACCCGTACTGGGTTGAGGACGCTGATTTCGATCTTGAATACCATGTTCGCCATGTCGCGCTGCCGAAACCGGGCGATTGGCGTCAGCTCTGTATCCAAGCGGCGCGGATCTTTGCGCGGCCGCTCGATTTGTCTCGTCCGCCATGGGAATTCACTGTGGTTGAGGGCCTAGATAATATACCCGGTGTCCCTGCTGGCTCTTATGCTGTTGTTACAAAGGTTCACCATTCAGCCATCGATGGCATGTCTGGTATCGACATGATGCAGGCGCTTCACACGCCGACCCCGAGCGTGGCGCCGCCAAACAGGCCAGACACTTGGAAGCCAGACAAATTCCCCAACCGCGCCGGTATGTTCGCAAAAGGCTATGTCCGCGCTTGGCTCAACCCGATTCGCCAATTGGGCGTGTCGGCGCAAGCCGTGCCAGGTATTTATCGCACTGCGAAAGGCATGATCAAAGGTGATTTCGGATTGAAAGCCGCGATTGAAGCGCCAAAGACCCGTTTCAATACTAAGATTTCACCGCATCGTGTGGTCGAGGGGCGGGTGTTTGAGCTGACGCACATTAAAGCGCTGCGCAGTCTCGCTGAAGGCGCCAAAGTCAATGACGTTATGCTTACCATTATTGGTGGCGCGCTGAATAAATATCTCACACACCACAATGATTTGCCTAAGACGACGATGACGGCAATGGCGCCGATCTCGGTGCGGTCAGAAGGCGAAAAGAACGCGATGGGCAACCAGGTCTCGGCGATGATCGCGCCGCTTGGAACGCACATTTCCGATGCGGCGGAGCGGATGGCTTATGTCTATGACCAGACCAGCCGATCAAAAGAAATGACCAATGCACTCGGCGCCCGCCAGATGACGGAAGCCAGTAAAGTTTCACCGGCGTTGTTCATGGCGCTAGGGGCACAGCTTTACTCGCGACTTGGTGTCGCCAATTTCATGGTGCGCCCGGTGATCAATACTGTTGTCACCAATGTGCCAGGGCCGCCTGTGCCGATTTATTCGGCTGGGGCGAAGCTGGTGAGCATGCAGGGCTTGCTGTGTTTGATGGATGGTATGGCGCTCGGCCATGTCGTGCAAAGCTATGTCAACGAAGCGACGATCTCGTTCACCGCAGATCGTGATGTCATGTCGGACCCAGAATTCTATAGCCAATGCTTGCAGGACAGTTTCGAAGAAATGGCGAAAGCTGCCGGGCTTGACCTCACACCGCCGAAGCCTGTTGCCAAGAAAGCTGCGACAACGCGCAAGACTCAGGCGACGACGAAACGCAAACCACGGGCATCCACGACCAAGAAAGCCAGCATAAGCAAGGCCAAAGCAAAGGCCAGCTGAGCGCATTAGGCATCTATTTCTAAGCTTGCCACATATACCGTTACAGAGCACGGTTGCAAAAATAGCCGTGCAAACACGGTAGACGGGAGACAAACATGGCTGCTGCGACAATGGCGAGACCGCCACATCCGTTCTGGACGCTGACCGAAGGTCGGGCCGTTTTTGAACTCGGAGCGTTTGGTCTTCTCAGACGGCGCATGCGCAATTTGCCGAAAGGCGATGGCCATCCCGTGCTTGTTTTACCTGGGTTTATGGCCAGCGATCATTCGACCCGTCCCATGCGCCGACTGTTCGATGATTTGGGATATAAGTCTTATGGCTGGGGATTGGGGCGCAATGTCCGTTTCAATGAGAAACGCGAACGCGAAATGTCGGATCTCGTCGAACGAATCCATGATGAGACGGGCGAGAAGCTCTCTATCGTTGGCTGGAGCCTTGGCGGCGTCTTTGCGCGCGAGCTGGCCAAGATGCATCCCGACATGGTTCGCTGTGTCATCTCGCTCGGCAGCCCGATCAGCAATAATCGCAAACACTCTGCGCCGAGCCGAATATTCGAAGCGATCAATGGCAAAGAAACCCAGCCAGAAGTCGAAGGCCGTTATCGCGATTTGGAAGCCGCACCGCCCGTACCAACCACTTCAATCTTGACTAAAACAGATGGCGTAGTCGCATGGCGCGGGTCCGTGCAATGCCCCTCAAAAGGGGGGCAGACGGAGAATATTGTTGTCCCGGCGAGCCATGTCGGCCTGGGGGTTAACCCTTTGGTCATGGTCGCAGTCGCTGACCGTTTGGCACAGCCTGATGGCGAATGGGCGCCTTTTGATAAGTCGGGGTGGCGCGAATTTGTCTTTAAGGACGCGCCAGCGGCGTAACCAAACTCGATCAAATTCAAACTATCATCTGAACCGTAACCTCATCTCTATGTGCCATATCGGGGCGTAGCGAAATGAACCATGCACTTGTCGTGTGGTGATCTGTGAGGGACAGAAATATGGCTAAGACCGTATTGGTAATTGATGATGATCCAACCCAGCGCCGGCTGTTGACAGCTGCCGTCGAAAAAGCAGGGTTTGCCTGCCGCACGGCGCCGGACGGCGAGACGGGTGTTGCGATCGCCACCGATGCCAATGCTGGCGCCGACGTGGTCTTGCTCGACCTGACCATGCCGGGTCTATCTGGCATGGACACGTTGGAGATGTTGACGGAGCGTCGCCCAGACGTGCCCGTGATCATGCTGACTGCCACCAGCGGAATTGATACGATTGTTGCGGCGATGCGTACAGGGGCCGTCGACTTTGTGGTTAAGCCTGCCAATCCAGAACGCGTCGTCGTTTCAATTCGCAACGCTCTGAAACTGTCATCCCTGACCGGGGAAGTGAAGCGTCTGACCCGCAAAGCCGAAGGCGGCATGGGCTTTGACGATATGATTGCCAGCGCTCCCATCATGCGCCAAGTTTTACGCTTGGGTCAGCGCGCTGCGGCATCTGATATTCCGGTCCTGATCCTTGGGGAGAGCGGTGTTGGTAAGGAAGTGATCGCCCGCTGTATCCAAGGCGCGTCTGAGCGTTCCGGCAAACCGTTTATTTCGGTGAACTGTGGCGCGATTCCAGAAAATTTGGTGGAGAGCATTTTGTTCGGCCACGAAAAGGGGGCCTTTACAGGCGCTGTTGCACGCTCAGCAGGGAAGTTTGTCGAAGCGGACGGGGGGACACTCTTCCTCGATGAGGTCGGTGAGTTGCCGCTCGACATGCAAGTCAAACTGCTGCGCGCTTTGCAAGAAGGGGAAGTCGACCCGGTTGGCGCGCGCCGTCCGGTGAAAGTTGATGTCCGGATCATTTCGGCGACCAACCGCGACCTTGCGCAACGGGTTAAAGAAGGCGGTTTCCGCGAAGATTTGTTCTATCGCTTGAACGTTTTCCCAGTTGAAATGCCAAGCTTGCGGGAGCGTGTGGAAGACGTTCCAGCCCTCGTTGATCACTTCATTGAGCGCTTCAATGCCTCCGAAGGTACCCGTATTGTCGGCGCCGCTGATGAGACGCTGAAAATGCTCTGCGCCTTTGATTGGCCGGGCAATGTGCGTCAGCTCGAAAATGCAGTCTTCCGCGCGGTCGTCTTGTGTGAAGGCGATGTGCTTCAGCCTCATGACTTCCCGCAAATCAGCGGCATCATGCCAGAGATTGCGGCGCTTCCGGAAGTGCCGGCGCGCGTTGAGGCGGCAAATGATCGCGAACTTGTTGTCGCGGCGCCCGCGGGCGCCGGCCCCGTGTCCATACTTGAGGACGGCGAGGTTCGCTCATTGTCGGATGTTGAGCGTGACCTCATCGCTTTCGCGATTGAGCATTATGCTGGCCATATGAGTGAAGTGAGCCGCCGGCTCGGCATCGGACGTTCGACCCTATACCGCAAAGTGCGCGAGTACGGCCTCGAAGATGAGCCGAAAAAAGAAGCCAGCTAAGTCTGAGCGCTAAATTCAATTGACGAAGGTCCGTTCGCTGTCATAGCAGCCGAATGGACCTTTCTCACATTTCAGCGATTATTTTCGACAATGACGGCGTGCTCGTTGATTCCGAAGCGATCCATGTCGCTGTGGAGCGGGAATTGCTGGCGGAAATGGGACTAATTTACGACCAGTCGACGTATATGTCGCGCTTTGTTGGGCTTTCGAGCAAAGACTTCGAAGCAGCTTTGGTTGACGATCACCTTGCCCAATTCGGAACACCGTTCCCGGATGACTTCCGCGCGCGCTTGGATGCTCGTGTTTGGCCGCGCATGGAAGCAGAGCTCTTAGCCTTGCCCGGTATTACCAGCCTTGTGCAAAAATTCGGCGGCAAGGTCGCGGTTGCTTCGTCAGCGGAAATGCCGCGACTGATCCAAAAACTTCAACTCACGGCGCTCTACGAAGTCTTTGCGCCGCATATTTATTCCTCCGACCATGTCGAAAAAGGCAAGCCTGCACCAGATTTGTTTCTTCATGCCGCGGCGAAGCTTTCGGCGGAACCGTCTGGCTGTATGGTGGTCGAAGATAGCGTGAACGGAATAAAAGCAGCGCGCGCCGCTGGCATGTTGCCCGTCGGGTTTGTCGGTGGCGGGCATGCGGATCCTGACCATGCAGCGCGATTGCGAGCGGCAGGGGCTAAGCTGGTCGTGGACAGCCACGCGGTACTATTGGATTGGTTTAAGCACGCTTAGGCGGCCGAAGTCTCGTCATCACGCATGATTGCGGGAATGTCTTCTGGAAAGGCGACCACGCAATTTCGCCCTTTTGCCTTGGCCCGGCGAAGACACATGTCGGCGCGTTGCATGGCAATTTCTAGCGCCTCGCCTTTGCGACAGACAATCACGCCAATACTCGCTTGAAGGTGGATCGTTGTCTCACTGAAAACCACTTTCAGGGTTTCGATTTGGCGCCGCAAACGCTCTGCGGCGCGAAGCGAAGATTGATAGCCTGAATCAGATAACAGTACGGCAAACTCTTCACCGCCCCAGCGCGCAATGTCGTCAGTGCCGAAGCGGCAGGTTTTCCGCAAATGCGCAGACAGGGCTTTCAATGCGGCATCCCCGCCTGAATGGCCATGTCGATCATTGATGGTTTTGAAATGATCTAAATCGATCAACATCAATGAGATGGGGCGATTGGTGCGCGAATACCGCGCCGCTTCTTTTTCATAGCGATGCGAGAACGCGCGGCGATTGAGCAGGCCGGTGAGCGGATCGGTGGTTGCCAATTCGAGCAACTGCTCTTGGACTTTGATCAGTTTGCTCGAATACAGCGCCATCAGGATTGAGGCCGGCGGCGCGAGCAGGCATGAGGCAATAGCCGCTGTGACAGTAACCACGTTGGTCTTCGGGTCCAGATATGGCGCGATGAAATGCGTGAAATGCACCGTCATGCAAATCAACACCACGGATAGAAGCGTGGCATAGACTATAGTGTGCGCGCGCGAAGAAGTACTCAGCATAGATTATCGTCCCTATGCATCGACGTATCCGAAAAGTCCGAAATCCGCGTTCAATCGATCTATCAAATTTGATCAAAAGCGCGATTAGTCTTCGAAAATAATTTTCGGCGCGGGTTTGGTTTGAAGCGCATCCAGGGTAAGCGCGACGTCACGGGCCACATCCGTAAACAAGGCCCCCAGCTCATCCGTTTGCAAGGCGGCGGGAATGCCGCGGTCGCCAGCTTCGCGTATGGCTTGTATCATTGGGATTTGCGCCAGCAGGGGCAGGCCGAGTGTTTGCGCCATACGCCCGCCGCCGCCTTCGCCCATCAAATAGTGCCGTTCGCCCGCCGGGTCTTCAAACCAGCTCATCGTTTCGATCAGGCCGAGCACCGGCACATGCGTTTTCGCAAACATCGCTGCGCCGCGGCGGACATCAGCCAGAGCCACGTCTTGCGGGGTTGTGACCAGGACCGCGGCGGTGACCGGTACGCGCTGCGCCAAGGTCAGTTGTGCTTCGCCGGTGCCGGGTGGGGTGTCGATGATGAGGAGGTCAAGCGGATCTTCCGGCGTGCCCCAGGCCGCATCATTGAGCATTTGAGTAATCGCCGATTGCACGATCGGACCGCGCCAAATCATCGGCGCGTCCGCATCCGTCAGATAGCCAATTGAGAGGGTTTCAATGCCGTGCGCTTTGATCGGTACGAGTTTTTGGTCTGCATTGGTGGCCGGGCTGGCATCACTGACGCCGAGCATGGTCGGGATAGAGGGGCCATAAATGTCGGCATCCAAAAGCCCAACCCGCAAGCCTTGTTTGGCAAAGCTCGCAGCGAGATTGACCGACACTGTTGATTTGCCGACGCCGCCTTTGGCGCTGGCGACGACGAGAATGCGCGAAATGCCGGGAATTGGCGCGATCGTGGCGGATTTTGCGGCGTCCCCTTGTTGGAGGGCTTCATCAGACAGACGCGCACCCTTGCGAACCCGGCGGCTGCCAGGATGCGTTGGCAGTTCAGCCGCCGCCGCGCCGGGCTCGGCCACCGCGGTGAGCACCGTATCCACGGTTTTGACGCCGCTGATTCGCGCTGTTTTCGCCTCGGCGTCCAGCCGCAGCGTTTCACTGCCCTGTAAATCATCCGGATCAGCTTCAATGATCAGCGTCACCCGCCCATCCCCGGCAATGCGCACACCTGACAGCCATTCCGGCGCGCCAAGGGCGTTCCGAATTGTCGCATCTGTTAAAGGATTTCGCTCTTTCTTGTCCCAAAACATGGGCTATGTCCTTGATGAAGACGTCTTTCGGTCGCAAATAAGCACCGGTAAGACAAAAAGCCAGTGAATTGGTGAGACCAAAAGGAGGGGCAATGCCCTGGAACGATAATAGTGGAAACGGCGAAGAGCCGCCCAAGGCCAATGGCGGCCCATGGGGCGGCGGCGGTTCTGGCGGCAATGGCAACGGTGGATCCCCATGGGGGCGGCCAAGCGGTGGCGGCGGTAATGGCGGCCAAGGCGGCAATAATGATATCGAAGAACAGATGCGCCGCATGCAAGAACGCTTCTCCCGACGCGGTCGCGGCGGCGGCGGCGGTGGCGGCGGGCGCGGTCCCAGCCTCGGCCCAGGTGGTTTCTTAGTTCTCGCAGTTGTTGCGGCGGTCGCCTGGTTGGCGACAGGCGTTGTCATGGTCGACGAAGGCGAGCGCGCAGCTGTGTTCCGTTTCGGCGAATACCAAAAGAACTTTCCACCCGGTCTGCACGTGCATTTCCCAGCGCCAATTGAAACGCACGAAATCTTGCCGTCTGAGCGTCAACAAGAAACCCAAGTCGGGGTTAATCAGGCCGAGAGCTTGATGTTGACCGGAGACGAAAACATCGTCGACGTTCAGTTCGCCGTGTTTTGGTTCTATGATGGCGAGAAACCAGAGAACTTCATCCTCAATATCGACAATGGAACACCCTTGGTCAAAGCCGCGGCGGAAAGTGTGATGCGCGAAGTCGTTGGTAAGTCGAGCTTGGATGCCGTCTTGACAACTGGACGGGGTGAGATTGCGACAAGCGTTCGTGATCAGCTGCAAGTCCTATTATCCGATTACGGTGCGGGCGTAACGATTGAGAACGTTGAGATCCAAGAAGCCTTGGCCCCGGCGCCGGTGCGGGCGGACTTTATCGACGTTATCAATGCCGGACAGGATGCCGAACGCCTTGTCCAAGAAGCCAATCTCTACGCCAACGACATCGTTCCACGGGCGCGGGGTGAAGCACAGCGAATTCTTCAAGATGCCCAAGCTTATCGTGACCGCGTGATTGCCGATGCAACCGGTGAAGCAGACCGCTTCAAGCAAATTCTGATCGAATATCAGAAAGCGCCGCGCGTGACCCGGGAGCGGATGTATCTCGAGACCATGGAGTCGGTCCTTAAACGAACCGACAAACTCATCCTCGATAGCGATTCCGGCGCAGTGCCTTATCTGCCGCTGGACCGCGTCAACCGTTCAGGGGGGAATTAAGATATGAAACCGTTTGGAATCATTGGCATTGTTGTCATTATTGGCGCGCTTTTCGCGCTGTTTAATTCCTTCTTCATTGTCGACCAAAGACAGCAATCTCTGGTCTTGCAAGTCGGTGCGGCGGTGGAGGCTTATAACGAGCCGGGCTCGGATGAAGCGGGTTTGAAGTTCAAAATCCCATTCATTCAATCTGTCGTTACCTATGATAAGCGCAATCTTGGCCTCGACGTGCCGGACATTGAAGTCTTCGCGTCAAACCAAGAGCAGCTGATCGTTGACGCCTTCGTGCGCTGGCGGATCTCTGAGCCGCTCTCATTCTACCAACGCTTGGGCACGCAGCGCGAAGCGCAAAACCAGCTGCTGCGATTTACCGATACGCAGATCCGGAACGCGCTTGGTAATAAATTGCCGGAAGAGATTATTTCCGGTCAACGCTCTGAATTGATGGATCAAATCCGTGAAGAGTTAAGCTCGGCGATTGCTGGTCGCGGCATCGACATCATTGATGTCCGGATCAAGCGTGTGGACCTCCCGGAAGACGTTTCTCAGCGAGTATTTGACCGGATGGCCGCAACGCGGAACCAGCAAGCCGAACAAATTCGAGCCGAAGGTGACGAGCGGGCGAAACTGGTGCGCGCGGAAGCCGAGCGTGAGCGGACGGTTCTGCTCGCGGAGGCCCGCCGTGAATCAGAGCAAATCCGCGGTGAAGGCGATGCGCAGCGGAACGAGATTTATGCTGAAGCTTATGAGCAAGACATAGAATTCTTCCGCTTCCAACGCGCTTTGATCGCCTGTGAAGGGGCGTTCACCGAAGGCACTCAAATTGTCGTTGGTCCGGATAATCTCGGGCTTTGCGATGAGTTTATCGATCAGGCCCGTGTCAACGGCACGGCGCGTCGATAGGCAGAGCCAAGATATCCAAACAGCCCCGCCCAGCCTAAGCTGTGGCGGGGCTTTTGATTCGAAAGGGCGACTTATGCTGACAATTTTACTCGCCGGCATCGGGTTATGGTTCTTCATCGAAGGCGCGCTTTATGCTGGCGCGCCGGACGCGATGAAGCGGTTTGGCGCCTGGTTGTCTGAGCTTCCCGAAGCGACAATTCGCCAATCCGGCCTGTGGTCGATGGCGATTGGCGCGCTTTTGCTTTACGTAATGGTTAGATTCGGTGGGTGACAAAGGCTTGCGCCTTGCCCTGATAACGCCCTAGTTAACGATAAGATGTTTGTTACATCTGTGGGAGACACACTTTGTTCAATCGCTCACTGACCGCCATTGCTTTGGTTTTTATGGCTGCCGGACCAGTCACTGCGCAGACGTCTCTGTCAGACAGTGGAGCAGCAGTTGACCAACAAGCCCGCCCGGACAGTTTCACCGAATTGTCAAAACGCCTGATGCCGGCCGTGGTCAACATCACCACCTCTAAAGTGATCGCCAATGATTTGCCGATGTTCGAAGATGGCGAGCCGCTGAGTGAGTTTAATCCATTTTTTGGCCGCGATCCTGAAGGGTTTAGCCAAGAGGGCGCGCTGGGGTCAGGCTTCGTGGTGTCAGCCGATGGCCTGATCATTACCAATGATCATGTGATTAGCGGCGCCGATGAGATTAATGCGATCTTTTCAGATGGTCGCACGCTGCGCGCGGAATTGATTGGCACTGATGAGGCCACCGACATTGCTGTGCTCAAAGTTGAGCAAGAAGAGCCGTTTCCATTTGTCGATTGGGCCGATAGCGAGACGGCCCAAGTCGGCGATTGGGTGATGGCCATCGGCAACCCGTTCGGCTTTGGTGGCTCGGTTTCTGTTGGCATTGTCTCAGCCCGAAATCGCGATATCAATTCCGGCAATTACGACAATTATATCCAAACCGACGCCGCGATTAATTCCGGCAATTCCGGCGGGCCTTTGTTCAACCTCAATGGCGAGGTTTTGGGGGTGAACACAGCGATCATCACGCCGACAGGCGGTTCGGTTGGTCTTGGTTTTTCGATCCCGTCTAATCTCGCCAAACAGATCAGTGAGCAGCTGGTTGAGTTCGGCAAAGCCCGTCGTGGTTGGTTCGGCGTGAACATCCAAAACGCCGACCGCGAATTGGCTAAAGCCTATGGTCTAGAAGATGGCACGGGTGTTATTCTCACGCGTATCACGGCGGATGGGCCAGCGTCGAAAGCAGACTTTGAGATCGGCGACCTGATTTTGAGCTTTGACGGCCGGCCGGTGCGTGACGAGCGCGCGTTGAGCCGGATTGTCGCCGATACCGAGATTGGCAAAGAGGTCGAAGTGGAACTGGTTCGCGACGGCCGCGTTCGTACTGTCATCTTTGAACTGGGCGAGCTGAGTTCCGACGAAGATGACGCCGACGAGGATGTCATCGAAACGGACAGCACACTGACAGACAATCCACTCGGTGTGGACTTCGTAGCCCTCGATGAAACCGATCGCCGCCGCTATCGCATCCCGAATGATGTGGACGGCGTTCTGGTGCGATCAGTGTCTCCGCGCGGACCAAGTTTTGGCAAACTTCGCAAAGGCGATGTGGTGATCGAAATGGCGTTCAAATCGGTGGCGACGCCGGAAGAAGCCTTGATTGCCATGGATGAAGCTGCGGATCGCGAAGGCCAGCCGCTCTTGCTGCGTGTCTATCGCCGCGGATCAACTATGTTCCAAGCGATTGATATCGAAATGCGAGGCTAATTACTCACGCCAGACAATTTCGCTATCTGTATAGCCCTGAAAATAAAGTGCTGTGGTGAGATCTGTCAGGTCGATCGCTGCGTCGGCAGCTTCGGCGACGATCGGCTTGGCGTGAACCGCAATGCCGAGACCAGCAGCTTCAATCATCGCCAAGTCATTGGCACCATCGCCAATGGCCAGCGCGTCCAAGCGGTTTAAGCCATTGGCAAAAGCGGCATCGTCTAACGCATCGAGCTTGGCTTCACGTCCGAGGATAGGGCTCCCAACCTCGCCGGTCAGTGCGGCGCCATCATCGACCAGGGTGTTGCCGCGGTCGCCTTGGAAGCCGGCAATACCTGCGACGCGCGATGTGAAAAAGGTAAAACCGCCAGACACCAGCAAGCAATAGGCCTTCGTCGCCGCCATCGTCGCGGTCAAGGTCCTCGCGCCGGGCATCAGTGTGATCCGCTCTGCATAGCATTGTTCTAGGGCTTCCAGCCCCAGCCCTTTGAGCTTGCCAACTCGTTCCGTAAGTGCGCCTTCAAAGTCTAACTCGCCGGCCATCGCGCGGGCTGTGATGGCCGCAATTTCGTCTTTCAATCCGGCATAGGCGGCCAGTTCATCCAGGCATTCTTGCTGGATAATGGTTGAATCCATATCCGAGATCAGCAGCCGCTTCTTGCGGTTTCGGGCTTGCAGGAGTGATACATCAGCAATCCCGGCAAAACGCGCTCGCAGAGCCGCGCGCGCTGGCGCCTCGGCCGCCTCTCCCACGGCGACGGCAATTTCCACGGCGGCCCATTTTTCTTCGGTACCGAGCAGGCGTACATGACTGGTCTGATGCAAGCCGATCTCGGCGCAGGCTTTCTCTAGCGCGGTGCCAAGGCGCATGAAGCCATAGCTGACCGGCGCAACCGCCGTAGCGACATGGGATGAGCGTGGGGTTTTGTCTGTCATTTCGACATTCCTGACTTTACGCGTTCAGGACTGCTACTTACGACTGAAAGCATGAAACCTGCAATCCTTATTCATGGCCCAACCGCGAGCGGAAAGTCGGCGCTCTCCGTGGCCCTGGCGAAGCGTTTGGATGGCGAGGTGATTAATGCAGATTCGATGCAGGTCTATCGCGATTTGCGGGTGATCTCAGCGCGCCCCGCCGCGACTGAGATGGGCGGTATCCAACATCATCTGTTTGGACATGTTGCGGCCAGCGAACGCTATTCCACGGGACGCTGGCTCGAGGACATCAAGCCAATCCTGACCAAAGTTCAGCGGCGCGGAAAAGTCCCGATCATCATTGGCGGTACAGGGCTCTATCATCTCGCTCTGGTGGAAGGCCTATCGGAAATCCCGCCAGTGCCAGAAGATGTGCGCGCCGAAGTATCGGACATCTATAAAGCTGGCGGGGTCGCTGGCTTGCGTCAGAAACTTGAAAAAGTTGATCGTGAAACAGCCGAGCGGCTCGGCGAGGGCGATCGTCAACGGCTCGGCCGTGCCCTCGAAGTGTGGCTTGCGACTGGAAAATCGATCGCAAGTTTCCACGGCAAAAAGGGCCGCGCTATGCTGAGCCCTGGCGAATGGATGGGCGTGGCGCTGACCCCGACCCGATCGCGGCTCTATGCCCGGATTGATCGGCGCTTTGAGGGCATGTTGATGGAGGGCGCGATGGAAGAGGCGCGCGGCCTCGCGGGCCAGGCTTTGCCCGACGACCTGCCGGCGATGAAAGCGCATGGTATTCCATGGTTGCTGGCTTATCTGCGCGGCGAACTCAGCGCCGAAGCGGCAGCGGAGAATGCCAAGCGCGATACCCGCCGCTATGCAAAGCGTCAATTTACTTGGATTGGCCGGCAATTTCCATTTTGGCCGCGAATCCCCAGTTTGTCATTGGAAGATCGGTTGAGGGTAATTCATGCCCTTTATAAGGAGCTTGACGGGGGCTAAAGGGTAAGTTATGCCCCAGTTAACTTTTGGGAGGAAACGCTTCATGCGTCCAACAGTCGTACTCGTTATTAGGCACCTGCGCTGACGTTCAACACACCGTCAGCTGCAGGTGCTTTTAACCAGGGTCTCTACACCAGAGACCCTTTTTTTTAACTCAAACCCTGACTTTTCAACCCCTGCAAACCGTTAAGGACCAAGACCATGGAAACGCAGACCAAGCCTGAGGCCAAAGCCGATACTCGCCAAATGACCGGGGCTGAGATCGTGATTACCGCGCTCAAGGAACATGGTGTCGACGTGATGTTTGGGTATCCAGGTGGAGCGGTACTTCCAATCTATGATGCACTCTTTTCGGAGCCATCGATTCGGCACGTACTTGTGCGTCATGAGCAAGGGGCAGGGCATGCGGCGGAAGGCTATGCTCGCTCGACCGGAAAGGCTGGCATCGCGCTCGTCACATCCGGGCCTGGCGCGACCAATATGGTTACGCCGATCACGGATGCGATGATGGATTCGATTCCGATGGTCGTGATCACCGGCCAGGTGCCGACACATCTGATCGGGACAGACGCGTTTCAAGAGTGCGACACAGTCGGGATTACGCGCTGTTGTGCCAAGCACAATTATCTCGTCATGGATGTTGAGGATTTGGCGCGCACGATCCACGAAGCCTTCCTGATTGCGACAACTGGACGGCCGGGGCCGGTGGTCATTGATATTCCAAAAGACGTCCAATTCGCGACCGGGACTTATCATGGCAAAGAGGGAATTCATAAAGCGACCTACAAGCCGCAAACTGAGCCCAATGCGGACGCCATCAAACAGGCATTGGCATTGATGAAAAAGGCCCGTCGGCCGGTCTTTTATACAGGCGGCGGCGTGATTAATTCTGGCCCCGAGGCGAGCGAAGCGTTGCGCAAATTACAGGCCATGACCGGCATTCCGGTGACGTCAACGCTGATGGGCCTAGGCGCGTTTCCAGCCAGCCATAAAGACTGGCTCGGCATGCTCGGAATGCACGGGTCGTATGAAGCCAATAATGCGATGCATGACTGTGATTTGCTGATTTGTGTCGGCGCGCGCTTTGATGACCGGGTCACTGGCCGGATCGATGCGTTTTCGCCTGGCTCTAAAAAGATCCATATCGATATTGATCCTAGCTCAATCAATAAAGTGATCCGGGCCGATGTGCCTGTGATTGCCGATTGCGGAAAAGCTTTGAACGCCTTGATCAAAGCCTGGGGCAAATCCAAGCCTCAAGATCTGTCGGAATGGCACGAGCAGATTGCCCGTTGGCGCAGCCGCAACTGTTTCGCTTATGCCCACAGCGATACTGAAATTAAGCCGCAATATGCGATTGAGCGGCTGTATGAGCTGACCAAAGATCGTGAGACATATATTTCAACCGAAGTCGGTCAGCACCAAATGTGGGCGGCTCAGCATTATCATTTTGAAGCGCCAAATCGGTGGATGACCAGCGGCGGCCTTGGGACGATGGGCTATGGCTTGCCGGCTGCGGTTGGTATTCAAGCTGCGCATCGAGACGCGCTGGTCATTGATATTGCCGGAGAGGCCTCTGTTCAGATGGTGCTGCAAGAGGTTTCGACGGCGGTTCAACATCAATTGCCGATCAAAATCTTCATTCTCAATAATGAGTGGATGGGCATGGTCCGGCAATGGCAGGAGCTGTTGCACGGGGAGCGGTATTCGCATTCTTATTCGGAAAGTTTGCCCGATTTCGTCAAGCTGGCGGAAGCCTATGGTGCCCTCGGCCTGACTTGTGATGACCCAAAACAATTGGACGCGAAAATCCAGGAAATGATCGATTATGACGGGCCGGTCGTGTTCGATTGCCGGGTCACGAAAGCCGAAAATTGCCTGCCGATGATTCCATCAGGGGCCGCGCACAATGAAATGATCTTGTCTGAGATTACCGGTGAAGAAATAGACGAAGCAGGAAGAAAACTCGTCTGATGTCATCTCTTCTCTTTTCCATGGCGGCTGTCTCTGGCAGTAGAGGGACCCGAAATAAGGGGGTCGCCATGGGCCTTGAAACTATCTTCGCTTGGCTACAAAGCCATCTCAACGTGCTGATCGCGCTCTCGTCCGCGGTCGTCGCGGTGATTGGCGCATTTATCAGCCGTAGTGAGACGCGCAAGCAGCGCGCCCTGCAATTGGAAAATATGCGGCACAATATCGATGCCCAAAGCCTCGGATGGGGCAATGCCTGTATTGATGTTTTGAACAAAGCGGCGATGTTCGCACGGACCCGCCAGCATCAAAACAATGATGCCAGCTTCTTGCAGCAGCGAGTGAACATGATGCTGGCCATCTCGTCTTTGGTCGAACGGGGCCGTTTATTCTTTCCGAACATCGATCCGAACAGCAAGGGCGGCGATAAAGACAGTGCTTATCGCGGGCACCGGCCGCCGATTTTGGATGCGCTTATGTGTGCCTATTACGAAGTTGAGGCGTTGAGCCGGCAAGGCGGCCCGACCGCTGATAATAGCGCCGAGTTCATCGAAGATTGCCGCCGCCTGCTCGTTTCAGAGCTGCAAGCGCATTTCGATCCGCGCCGCCGTGATGCGGTGGTTGAGCGCTATGATGCCCAGCGGCTCGATCAACGCGGCGAGGCGATTGAACGTGTAGGCCTGTTGAAAGCAACGCTGAAATCTCGCCGTCCGGGGATCGATCTCGGTGATAATAAGGGAAGAGTGCAGTGAGCGACAGTCCAGCTAGCGCCTATGATATGAGCCGCATTCAAGAAGATGATGAGCGCCGCACATTGGCGGTGATTGTTGACAATGAACCAGGCGTGCTCGGCCGCGTCGTTGGTCTTTTCTCTGCCCGCGGGTATAATATTGAAAGTCTCACCGTGGCCGAAGTTGATCGTCATCGGCATCGGTCTCGGATCACGATTGTTACCGCCGGGACCGCCCACACTTTAGAACAAATCGAAGCGCAATTGCTGCGCCTGGTGCCAGTCGCAAGTGTCACAGATATCACCAAATCAAAGCGCGGCGTTGAGCGCGAATTGGCGCTAATCAAAGTCGCCGGCGAAGGTGAAAAGCGCGTTGAAGCGCTGCGAATTGCCGAGATTTTCCGCGCCCGGGTTATCGATACCACTAATAGTAGCTTCATTTTCGAACTGACCGGCGCCAGCGATAAGATTGATCAATTCTGCGCGCTGATGGATCCGCTCGGGCTGGTTGAAGTGAGCCGCACAGGCGTCTTGTCGATCAAACGCGGGGCCGAAAAAGGATGAGCAATCCGTTCGACCGCGATGTCTGGGCCATTCTTGGAATGCCATTGGACAATGTCACGCTGGATG
Source organism: Pseudomonadota bacterium (assembly GCA_039822145.1). Classification (GTDB taxonomy): domain Bacteria; phylum Pseudomonadota; class Alphaproteobacteria; order Caulobacterales; family Hyphomonadaceae; genus Henriciella. Next base: position 54,098 of record JBCBMU010000013.1, read on the forward strand.
AGGCTGCAGGCCACATTGAGCGCGCGGTCGAAACACGTCAACGCCTGTCCTTCGTGACCCCAAATGTGAATTGGTTGGTCCGCGCGCTCAAACAAAAAGAGACCATGCGCCAAATCGTCAATGCTGACTTAAGCCTGGCCGACGGTGCGCCCGTGGTTTGGCTTGCGCGTCAGCTCAACATGCCGCTCAAAGAGCGGGTTGCGGGGTCGGATCTCTTCGACCGCTTACGTTACGATCAAAGCGCGCAGGCGAAGCCTATTCGGATCTTCTTTTTCGGCGGGCGCGAAGGATCAGCGCAGGCGGCGCATGAGGTGATTACAGCTGAGCAGGGCCGATTGGTCGCGGCGGGCTGGCACAATCCAGGATATGGCGACGTCGAGAGCATGAGCAGCGACGAAATCCGCTCTAAAATCAATGCCGCAAAGCCCGATTTTGTTATTGTTTCGCTGGGCGCCGCAAAAGGACAAGCTTGGATTGAACATAATCAAACTCACTTGGACGCTCCCGTGATCGCGCATCTTGGCGCGGTGGTCGATTTTGTCGCCGGTGCGATCCGGCGGGCGCCGAAATGGTCGTCTCGAATGGGTCTGGAATGGGTCTGGCGGATTATCGGTGAGCCGATGCTTTGGCGTCGCTATTGGGATGATGGCACTGCGCTTCTCGGCTTCCTTCGATCGCGGCTTAATACGTTGAAGCGCGTGGCCAAGTTTAACGCACCGGCGCAACCGCTCCAGAGCGATTGGCAGGATGGCAAACTCACGCTGGCGGGCGACTTGGTCTTGGCGCAACGCGATTCCCTCAGACAAGCGCTCACCCAGCCTGGCGCGATGGATATGGATGTGATCCTCGATCTGTCCGACGTCCGGGCCGTAGACGCCGCCGGCCTTGGCCAAATTAGAATGTTCGAACAAAGCTTGATGCGGCGCGGCAATGCCCTCGCCATTCAGGCCTCTCAACCCATTGATGCGGCCCTGAAAGCTGCAAGCATGACCGTCTAAGGAGTAATTTAGAGATGAATATTTTTTACGAGCAGGACGCTGATCTTGGCCTTATCCAAGGCAAGAAAGTCGGTGTGGTCGGCTATGGTAGCCAAGGCCATGCCCACGCGCTCAACTTGAAAGACAATGGTGTCGAAGTTCGCATCGGCCTGCAACCAACCTCCAGCTCAAAGCCAAAAGCCGAGGCCGAAGGCCTTCAAGTCATGAGCCCTAGCGAGATCACGCAATGGGCCGACGTGGTTATGATCCTCGTGCCGGATGAAAAGCAAGCTGTGCTTTGGGCCAATGAGATTGAACCGCATGTCCGTGATGGTCAGCACATTATGTTCGGTCACGGCTTCAACATTCACTACAATCTGATCCGTCCGCCAGCGGGTGTGGATGTGTCTCTTTCCGCGCCGAAGGGCCCGGGTCATACGCTTCGCGCGCAATATCAAATGGGCTTTGGCTTGCCGGGCCTGGTCGCTATCCATCAGGACGCCACGGGCACCGCAAAGGACGTTGCGCTGTCTTACTCAAAAGGCATCGGCAACACGCGCGCCGGGGTGATTGAAACCACGTTCAAAGAAGAAACCGAAACGGATTTATTTGGCGAACAAGCGGTCTTGTGCGGCGGCATTGTTGAGCTGATCAAATCAGGTTTCGAAGTTCTGGTAGAGGCCGGATACAGCCCAGAAATGGCGTATTTTGAGTGTTTGCACGAAACCAAATTGATCGTCGATTTGATTTATGAAGGCGGCATTGCCAACATGAATTATTCGATCTCAAACACAGCAGAGTATGGCGAATATGTCTCTGGCCCTCGTGTGGTTGATAGTGAGAGCAAAAAAGCCATGAAGGCCGTGCTAGATGACATTCAGTCTGGCAAGTTCGCACGCGATTGGGTGCTCGAGAATCAGGCCGGCGCTCCGTCCTTCTTGTCGATGCGCGCCCGCATAAATGATCACCAAATCGAGGAAGTTGGCGAAAAGCTACGCGGTATGATGCATTGGGCGCAGAATGACCGCCTGGTCGATAAGTCTCGCAACTAAGCCTATCTGCCTGTAAATGATTGAAAAATAAGGCGGGAGCATCATCCTGATGCGCCCGCTTTTTCATGTGTGATTTCTACTTCACAACCGGGTCAGAAGGCCGGGAAATCGTTGACACCGCTGTCACATCAGCGCATACCACCCGCAAGAAACAAGAACTAAGAGGGAGCAGAATGGCGGAATTTATTCCCGTCGGCTCGTTCGACATCGTCATCTTCGGGGGGACGGGAGATCTCGCCCGCCGAAAACTCCTTCCTGCCCTTTATCATCGTTGGGCGGACGGCCAAATCCCTGAAGACTCACGAATCATCGGGATCTCGCGATCTGATATGGATGATGCCGCGTTCCGGGCCTTCGCCTTCGAGGCGTGCGAAGAGGCGACACCAGAGGCTTTGGACAAAGCTGAGTGGGCGAAATTTGAAAAACACCTCCATTATCGCGCTATGGACGCGACCCAAGCTGACGCAGACTGGGACGGGCTGAAGGCCCTTTTGACCTTTGATGATAATCGTCCGCTCGTCTTCTATCTCGCAGTCACGCCGAAGATTTATGTGCCGATTTGTCAGGCCTTGGGTGAAGCCGGCTTAAACGCAGGCACAGCGCGCGTTGTGCTCGAAAAGCCGATTGGGACAGACCTAGAATCAGCGCGCGCCATCAATGCCGGCGTCGGGGCGGTGTTTGAAGAAGAATGCATTTATCGGATCGACCATTATCTCGGCAAAGAGACGGTCCAGAACTTGATGGTTTTGCGCTTCGCCAATTCCTTGTTCGAGCCGATGTGGAACCGCACCGCGATCGATCATATCCAGATCACCGTCGCGGAGCATTACGGCGTTGGCGACCGCGCCGGTTACTATGACGGATCCGGCGCGCTGCGCGACATGGTACAAAACCACTTGCTGCAATTGCTCTGCCTAATTGCGATGGAGCCGCCAAACTCCATTGATGGCGACGCGATCCGAACCGAAAAGATCAAAGTGCTTGAGGCGCTGCGCCCGATCGCCGCGGACAAAGTCTCCGAAAACACGGTCCGGGCGCAATATGTCAAAGGCGCAGTGAAGAGCGAAGCTGTGCCAGGCTATCTCGAAGAGCTCGGCCATGACAGCAGTACGGAAACCTTCGTCGCCATTAAAGCCGAGATTGATAATTGGCGCTGGGCACGCGTTCCGTTCTATTTGCGCACCGGCAAGCGGATGAAGGATCGCCACTCTGAAATCGTGGTGCAGTTCCGTGAAACCCCGCATTCTATGTTCGGGCGCACTGAAACGCAGTCTAATCGCCTGGTGATGAATGTTCAGCCGGATGAGGGTGTGCGGCTGTATTTGCAAATCAAAGAACCTGGCCCGGGCGGCTTGCGCATTAAGTCGCTGCCGCTGAACCTGGCCTATGCGGATAATTTTTTAGTGCGCTATCCTGATGCATATGAGCGATTATTGATGGATGTTGTCCGCGGAAACTTGTCACTCTTCATGCGCCGTGAAGAAGTAGAAGCAGCATGGAAATGGGTCGACGGATTATTGGAAGCTTGGCAGCAATCTGAAATTCCGATGGAAACTTACCAGGCTGGCCTCGAAGACGGACCAGTTGAGGCGCGCCTGTTGTTGCGCCGCGATGACCGAGACTGGTGGGAAGCGTAATATAAATGACTGAGATTCACGCCACGATTGCCGAAGTGACGGCGCGTATTGAAGCGCGCAGCAAAGACAGCCGTGCGGCTTATCTCGAAATGATCCGCGCGCGGCGCCCGGACGGTTTTGCGCGCACCAAATTGACGGAAGGCAATCTCGCCCATGCCTCCGCCGGATGTGCCGTCTTGGAGAAAACCCAAATCCTCGGATCGGGGTGGCCCAATGTTGGCATAGTTACCAGCTATAATGACATGCTCTCCGCGCATGCGCCGTTTGAAAATTATCCGGAAATCATTCGCGACGAAGCCCGTCAGAATACGGCGACTGCGCAAGTTGCCGGCGGTGTTCCTGCAATGTGTGATGGCGTCACTCAAGGCCAAGAGGGCATGGAATTGTCACTGTTCTCTCGCGATGTGATCGCCATGGCGTCTGCGGTGTCGCTGAGCCATGATGCCTATGACGCTGTGCTTAATCTCGGCGTCTGTGATAAGATCATTCCAGGCCTCACCATTGCCGCTCTGCGCTTTGGCTGGTTGCCGCAAATCATGGTGCCTGCGGGGCCGATGCCCTCCGGTTTGCCGAACCCCGAAAAGCAGCGCATTCGTCAAGAATTCGCACTCGGCAATGTCGGCCGCGACGAGCTCTTGCGCGCCGAAGCGGAAAGCTATCACAGCCAAGGCACGTGTACGTTTTACGGCACCGCCAATTCCAACCAGATGCTCATGGAAGTTATGGGCTTTCATTTGCCCGGCGCCGCCTTCCCAAATCCGGGCACACCGCTCCGCGAGGCTTTAACCCGCGCGGCGGTGCGACAAGCGCTGCAAAACTCGGTCAAAGGCACTTACCGCCCCGCTGGTGAATTGATTGACGCCAAAAGCTTTGTGAATGCGCTCGTCGGCTTGATGGCAACCGGCGGTTCGACCAATCACGCGCTGCATATCCCGGCTATGGCCGCGGCAGCGGGCTACGACGTTACGCTCGAAGACTTCGCCGATATCAGCGCCGTCGTGCCGCTCCTCTGCCGGATCTATCCAAATGGTCCCGCTGATGTGAATCATTTCCACGCGGCGGGCGGAATGGGCTTTATCGTGCGTCAACTTTTGAATGCGGGATTGATGCACGGCGATGCGCAGGGCGCAGCGGGTCCAATCGAACTTTATTCTCAAGAGCCTTGGATCGACGGGACCACTCTAAAATGGCGTGAGGCGCCAGCTGAGAGCGGCGATCTCGATATCATTCGTCCCGTCGACGATCCGTTCTCACCGACCGGTGGATTGCAAATGCTCGATGGTCCACTTGGCCGCGGCGTGATCAAGATCTCGGCGGTAAAGCCTGAGCGCCATGTTACCCAAGCGCCGGCGCGCGTGTTTGAAAGCCAAGAGGCAGTCAAAGCTGCTTTCCAAGCCGGCGAGCTCAACCAAGATGTCGTCATTGTCGTGCGGTTCCAAGGCCCCGCAGCCAATGGTATGCCGGAATTGCACGGCCTCTCAGGCGCGATTGGGGCGCTGCATGATCAAGGTTATAAAGTTGCCTTGGTCACTGATGGTCGAATGTCGGGCGCATCGGGGAAATTCCCTGCCGCCATCCATGTCGGTCCAGAGGCCAGCCGCGGCGGTCCGCTCGCGAAAGTGCGCGACGGCGATGTCATCCGGCTTGATGCGATAAGCGGTCAGCTCGACGTGCAAGTCGAGCCAATGGAATTTGAAAATAGAGAGGCAGCGCCGTTCCGGCCAAACGCTTCGTCCATGGGATTGGGACGAGAACTGTTTGGCGGCTTCCGCGCCGCTGTCAGTAATTCTGAGCAAGGCGGCAGTGTCTTCTCAATGTTGGGAGGATGATTATGCCGGACAGCGTCTTAGTCGGTGATATCGGCGGAACCAATGTGCGCTTCGGGCGCGCTCGCCTGGGTTTCGCTGGGCATCCGGAAGTCGAAGATATTGCGGTATTGCCGGGGGATGATTTTGGCTGCTTTGATGATGCGCTGAACGTCTATCTTGGACAGCTTGGAAATCAGCGACCTGACCAGGCGCTATTTGCATTTGCCGGGCCGGTGCGCGATGGCGTGGTGCGCCTGACCAATCGCGATTGGACCGTCAACAGCCGCGATTTAGCCCGCAAAGTTGGTCTCTCACGGATCCGCCTGGTCAATGATTATGCTGCGATGGCGCGTTCAATTCCAGAGCTTGGCGATGAGAGCTTTCGGGTTTTAAACGTTGGCCGTGTGCCCGACGAGCGCGCGCCAATCCTGGTCGCCGGGCCTGGCACCGGCTTGGGTATGGCGACCCTGTTGCCAGAAGGGGAACGCGGCTGGCGCGTGATGACGGGAGAGGGCGGACATGCCGCTTTTGCACCGCGCTCCGAACGCGAATGGGAACTCACCAAGCGATTGAAGCTGACGCACGGCTATGTCTCGAAAGAACTGGTCCTGTCAGGGTCAGGACTGAATGCGGTTCATCAGGCTTTGTGCGAAATTGACGGCGCGCCGTGGCAATTGACGCCGCCAGCTGAAATCATGCGCCGGGCGCATCTTGGTGATCAGATTTCGAAAGATATTTGTGAGATCCGCGCCGGGGCAACGCTTGATGCATTGGGAGACGCAGCTCTGATCAATGGCACCCGCGGCGGCGTCGTGATTACAGGCGGTGTGGCCGAGCGTCTGGTCGATTGGTTGGCCCAACCTGAAGCCCTCTCGCGCTTCTTCGAGCGCGGACCCATGAGCCATTACATGGAGCCTATACCCATTCGTCTATTGATGGAGGGGCAAGCCGCCCTTATCGGTGCGGCAGCATTACATTTTGATGAGGATCTCGACGCATGATCAACCTCGCGACGTTTAGAGAAGCGCTACATGGCGCGCCAATCGTTCCTGTTCTAACCGTCACTGAGGTGGCGTACGCCGCGCCCTTGGCTGAGGCCTTGATCAAAGGGGGTTTGCGCAGTGCCGAGGTGACGCTTCGCACGCCGGTTGCCCTTGAAGTGATCACGGAAATGAAAGCCGCCGCGCCGGAACTTGTTGTGGGCGCTGGCACAATTTGCTCAGAAGGCGATGTCGATGCTGCGCTAAAAGCCGGCGCAGACTTTTTGGTGTCGCCCGGTGCGGGTCCCGACTTGCTAAAGTCGCTCGCTTACCATGATGGCGTTATCCTTCCCGGTGTGTCGACGGTCAGCGAAGCCATGGCGCGGTTTGAGGAAGGCTATGGCGTGCTGAAATTCTTTCCAGCCGAAGCGGCTGGCGGTGCCAACTTTTTGAAGTCACTGGCAGGGCCTTTGCCACATATTGATTTCATGCCGACGGGCGGTGTGAAGCCGCACAATGCGATGGACTATTTGAGCTTGCCGAATGTGATTGCTGCAGGCGGCACTTGGATTGCCTTACCGGCCGAAATGGAGGCTGGCGATTGGGCTGGAATCGAGGCCAAGGTTCGCGAAGCCGCTGAGTTGGGCAAAGGAGCCTAAAAATGAGCACACAAGCCGCGGGCTTGCGCGGGCGCAGCGCGAAAATTGTCGCGACGCTCGGACCCGGCAGTTCTGCGCCTGGCACCATTCGTTTGTTGGCGGAAGCTGGTGTCGATGTTTTCCGCTTGAATTTCAGCCATGGCGAGCAAGCAAAGCACAAGCTCACCTATGAAACGATCCGGCGGACAGAAGAGCTTGTCGGGCGACCGCTAGCAGTACTTGCGGATTTGCAGGGCCCCAAGATCCGGGTTGGAAAATTCCCTGACGGCGCCCTCAAATTAGAAATGCGCGGCGAATATGACTTGGTCGTCGGCGCCGAAACTGATGCGCCCAAGACGATTGCCGTCCCGCGCAAAGAAATCCTCTCCGTCTTGGAGGAAGGCGACACCATTCTCGCTGACGATGGCTTGCTGATCTTCACGGTCACTCAGGCGGGTGAAACTCCAAAAGTGCGCTCTGAATTGCCGGGGGTTTTGAAAGATCGAAAAGGGTTTACGGTGCGAGGGAAAGCCTTGCCTGTCCCCGCTTTGTCGGAAAAAGATCGCAGCGACTTAGCATTCGCGCTCGAAATGGGCGTGGATATTGTCGCGCTCTCTTTCGTCCAAACGGTTGCCGATATTGAAGAAGCGCGTGGTCTAATTGGCGACAAAGCGATGATTGTGGCGAAGCTCGAAAAGCCTGCGGCGATCGATAATCTTGATGGCATTATTGAGGCCACCGACGCGGTGATGATCGCGCGCGGCGATCTCGGTGTGGAATTCCCGCCTGAGGAGGTGCCGCTGATCCAGAGGCGAATTGTCCGCGTCGCGCGAAATGCCGCTAAGCCGGTTATCGTCGCCACTCAAATGCTTGAGAGCATGGTCGAAAACGCGGCGCCAACGCGGGCGGAAGCCAGCGATGTTGCGACCGCTGTCTATCAAGGCGTTGATGCCGTCATGTTGTCCGCCGAAACCGCGGTTGGTCGCCATCCTGCCACGGCTGTTGCGATTATGAACCGTATCATTCGTGCGGTTGAGAAGGCTGATGATTATCGCCAGGCTCTGGTCCAATACGATGGCGGCGGCGACGCCCATGATGATGTCGACACGACCGCAAAAGCCGTAATGGAAATCGCCGAACGCAATGACACGCCTTTGGCGCTGCGCACGGGCGATGTTTTTCGATTGGCGCAGTTTTCACGTGTCCGTGGGCAGCAACCCATCTTGTACGGGTCGCTAGATGCGAAGCGGCTTCGACAAGCGCAAATGCTTTGGGGCATTCATCCGGTGGCGATGGCCCCAGGGGAAGATTGGGCGGCGCGCTTAATGGAGACGGCATCGCTCAACGGGCCCGTTACGTACGCGATGTGGCGCGGCGGTGAGGGGCTTTGGGCCTGGGAAATGGGTGTCCGGGGTTGATTCAATAGGTCAGCTTCACGCGCCTGTGAGGTGATTGCCCCCTTTATTCTCTTGTTGCGAATCCCCATAACCAGCGCTGACAGGATTTGGCGCCAAGACGGCGTAAATGGAGATGGCTATGTCCGACGCGACCGTTCAGACGCGACATACAGAGATTTTGATCATTGGCTCCGGCCCTGCCGGTTGGACCGCTGCGGTTTATGCCGCGCGGGCCATGCGCGACACATTGGTTGTTGCTGGCTCGCAGCCCGGCGGACAGCTGACCATTACAACAGAAGTTGAGAATTATCCTGGATTTGCCGAAATCCAGGGACCTGAGCTGATGGAAAAAATGCAAGAGCACGCGCTGAAAATGGGCGCTAAACTTGCTGAAGATCACATCACCTCTGTCGACTTCGACTCGCGTCCATTCAAGGCGGTTGGCGACAGCGGCACCGTTTATACTGCGGACTCCGTCGTCATCTCGACGGGCGCGCAAGCGAAATGGCTAGGACTGCCGAGCGAATCCAAATTCCAAGGCTTTGGCGTGTCGGCCTGTGCGACGTGTGATGGTTTCTTCTATCGCCAGAAAGATGTTGTGGTCGTCGGCGGCGGAAACACCGCCGTCGAAGAAGCGCTCTTCCTGACCAATTTCGCGTCCAAAGTCATATTAGTGCACCGCCGCGATAGTCTTCGGGCGGAGAAAATTCTCCAACATCGCTTGCTCAATCACCCAAAGATTGAAGTGCGTTGGAATACGACGTTGGACGAAGTTGTTGGCGATGAAAACCCGCTTGGCGTCACCGCAGCACGTCTCAAAAGTGTTGAAACCGGCGAGGTAGAAGATGTGCCCGTGCATGGTGTCTTTATTGCCATCGGTCATGCGCCATCAACCGAACTGTTTGTTGGCAAGCTCGAGATGCATGACAATGGCTATTTGATTACGGCGCCGGACTCCACGGCGACGAATATTCCAGGCGTATTCGCAGCGGGTGATGTTACGGACGAGACCTATCGTCAGGCTGTCACGGCGGCCGGTATGGGTTGTATGGCAGCCTTGGAAGCTGAGCGGTTCCTCGAAGAAAGCAAAGCGCTCGAAGCGGTCGCGGCCGAATAGGCTAAAGCATTTCAGAGGCGACGCGCTCTGAGACCGATCGTTTTTCTGAGTGGAGTGTCGATTGTAGCCGACGCGCCCGGTCTTGCATGACATGTTCAAGCGTTGTCTCGGCGCCGCAGCTGAGGGCCGCTTGTAAGGCGGCTTCAATCTCATCTTTATATTTTTTGGCATTCAACGCCGTCAGTGCGCGGGCATATTGCCAATGAATGGAGGCGTCGCCCGGCGATTGGGCAATGGCCCTTTGATAATGCGCGCGTCCTTTTTTGACTGAAGCGCCCATGACCGAGGCGCCGAATGCACCGCCTCGGCGTCGAACTTCGACATGCCAGACCGATAAAAACCCATGTGCATAGGCGTTTTCTGGGTCATCTTCGAGCACACTTTCAACCAGCGACTTAGCTTGTTCGCCATAGCCCGTGCGCATCGCTTCGCGGGTCGATAGAGGGCGAGCCTTGAGGGACAGCGCAATGGCGAGCTGAAGCCTTGCTTCCACATGATTGGGGTTTGCTGCCAAGGCCTGCCGAGCATAGGTCTCGGCTTGCGCAATCCGTGCCGGAGGCGGGACATAGTCAACCGCGCTCATCGCGTCGGCGAGTAAGCTGCGTGCGGCGAAGGCTAAACTGTCTGGGTTTGCGGACTGTGTAATCAGCTGCGCCGCCTCTTCGTATCGACCTTCGGTGAAGGCGATCAGATAGGCATTTTCCTCTGCTGCCGCGACCGGCGACGCGAAGATTAGAAGGGGCAAGACCCAACGCATACGATACATGATAGCGCATTAACGAGCGGCGCCCAATCACAAACTCGCCAGAGACGCGAATTCTTTGAATTTGGGATTAGTATGCGATTTCTAGACAAGTCCCCTAAACCGGCGATCAATGAGAAACAGCACAGGGTTGTTTCGACCCCAGATCACGGAGCCAGACAATGGCGAAGAAAGACAAAAAAGAGAAAAAAGCGGCGAAAAAAGCCAAAGCTCAATTCATGGGTGCAGCGATTGAAGCAAAAGGCTTCGATGTCGCGCACAAGATTTGGTTGGCGGGTGTCGGCGCATACGGCAAAGCCTATGACGTGGCGTCTGAAGGCGTTGGCAAAGTCAGCGGCCAAGGTGAAGTCTTGTTCGAAGACTTAGTGGCACGCGGCGAAGAGATTGAAAGCGACGTTCGCGCTCGTCTCGGTTCGAACACTGCGATTGCGAAGATGACCGAGCAAATGGGCCGGGTTGCTGAAGAAGCAGCGAAGGTTCGTGGCCGCGTTGCTGAGGCAACGGGTGAAGCCACTGAAGCTGTTACTAAATTCCAGTCTGAGCAACGTGAGCGTCTTGAAGCCCGTATGGAGCGGATGCGTGAAGCCCTCGGCATCAAGCAATTCTCCCTGAAAGCGAAGAAAGCTGAAAAGCTGCACAGCAAACTCGATGAGCTCGAAGAGCAAGTCGCGGATCTGCAGGCGAATGCTGATGGCGCCGACGAAAAAGTCAAAGCCCGCGTTGAGCGTTTGAGCGAAGAAATTGCCTCAGTTGGCGGCAAGGCCAAGAAGGTCAAAAAGGCGAAAAAAGCTAAAGCTGTAAAAGCGAAACCAGCGCCCAAAGCGAAAGCTGCGCCGAAAGCCAAAGCTGCCCCTAAGACCAATGAGAATGGTGGCCTGGCCAAGCCGCTTGGCACGCCAGACGATCTTAAACTGATCAAAGGCGTCGGCGCGGTTCTTGAGCGTCGTTTGAATGACGCTGGCTTCTTCCACTTCTGGCAAATTGCTGATCTGCGCAAAGCCCAAATGGACGCGTTGGAATCCGTTCTGCGCTTCCCGGGTCGGATGGCGCGCGATAATTGGAAGGCCCAAGCCCGCGCTCTTGCGAAAACCGTAATGGGTTAAGGCTTACAAATTGCCCATACTGTTTTGTCGCCCTTTTCAAGGACGTCGAAACTGAGTATAAACAACTCAGTAGAGTATGCGTATAGTGTTGAGGGGAGGTCTTTTTGGCCTCCCTTTTTCTATGCCCGGGATTTGCGGGTTGGGCGCTTAACGCCTTTATTCGGCTGGCTTTTCTTTGCTTTGATGGATTTCCACAGTCGCTTCGTCGACATGAAATTGGCGCTGCAAGCGGGCTTTGATCGCGGCGCGAAGCGATTCGGTATTGATCTTGGACGTGACTTCAACGCGCAATGTCATAATGCGCGATTTCTCATTCAAAGCCCACGCACGGGTGTCGCCGATGTGCTGGATCTCTTCAAATTCGGTGATTAGGTCTCGTGTGACCGCGTCCAATGAGAGGCCAGAGGGCACGCCTTGCATCAAAATACGCGCGGCGCTTCGGACAATGCGAACGCCGCCGAGGATGATAATCATCGCGACGATGACCGAAAGGATTGGATCAATCAGCGTCCAGCCGGAATAGAGGATGACCAAAGCCGCGATAATTGCGGCGACGGATCCAAACATATCGCCAGCGACATGCCATAGCGCCGCTTGCATATTGAGGTCTTCATGGTCACCGCCATGAAGAACCCGAAAGGCGATTATATTCACAAGCAAACCCAAAACCGCGACGGCCAATAATAGCTCGCCCATAATTGGTTGCGGGGCGTATAATCGCTGAGCCGCTTCGATAAGGATCCAGCCCGCCAAAACAAGCAATGTCAGGCCGTTGACGAAGGCGGCGATAACTTTCAACCGGCCCCAGCCATAGGAATGCGTTTCATCCGCCTGACGCGCTGCGAAACGAAACCCCAGCCAAGCTAACCCCAACGCTGCTGTATCGGTGAGCATATGCGCCGCATCCGCGAGCAAGGCCAATGACCCAGAAATAAGGCCGCCAATTATTTCTGCGATCATAAAGCCAAAGGTCAGCAGACCTGCAATCGCCACCCTTTGCCGTCCGTCGGTTGTGTCTTCAATCATCCCGGCATGGTCGTGATGATGAGAGTGGTCGTGGCCGTGATGATGCATACGCCCATCTAACCCAAGACGGCCTGCAAATCAATTAATTCAAATAAAACAGGGCATTATGATAAGGTTATTACATCACCCCGTATGATAATACGTTCTAAAGATAGGAATTATTGAAAGCCTATCGAGACGGGCGATACTCGTTCAACGCGCTGACACCGATGGACGAGGTGTCACCATCTTCTTCGTCTGCCATGGCGCGCACCAGGGAAACGAGAACCGTCTTCAGGCGTTCGTCATTGATTCGGGCAAAACTGCGTACGAATTCCATGAGCAAACGCGACGAACCCAGTTCGTCAAAATCATCACTTGAGGCATCTGATTTCACTGGATCAAAGAACCAACCTGGGGATACTTCTAAGCGGGCGGCAATCAAATATAAGCGACCAGCACTGACGCGGTTGGCACCGGTCTCATACTTTTGGATCTGCTGATAAGAAATCCCTAAAGATTCGCCCAACTGATCTTGCGTCAAACCCATGAGGATACGGCGGCGACGGATGCGATCACCGACGAGCCGGTCAACTTCGCTGGCGGAAAGAGTTGTGTTTTCAAGGTCTGTCATGGCATCCTCAGCACTTTGCGCGGAATAGCGCATACTGTGTCAGATAGAAAACTAGTCCGGAGTCGGTTGATGACAAGTGCGTTAATCGCACATAGAGCGGTTGCAATGTCGCAGCCGCAGACTTTACAAACCGATCGGCCTTGAAGACATTAAAGCCAAGTCGAAATGGAACCGTCGATTCATGCGTAAAGTTCATTCTATTTTGCTCGCCAGCACCGCAGCTGCCTTGGTGCTCACGGCCTGCCAAAACTCGAATCGACGTGAGGAGCTCGCCTATGTCGAGCGCCCGGTGGAGCAGCTCTATGCCCGCGCCACGGAAGAGCTGGATAAGCGCGATTTCGATCAAGCCATTTTATTGTTCAATGAGGTTGAACGTCAGCACCCCTATTCAGAATGGGCGCGTCGGTCATCCTTAATGTCTGCATTTGCCGCCTATGAGTCGCGTCAGTATGATGAAGCGGTCTCAACCGCGCAGCGTTATCTGTCGCTCAACCCAGCAGGCCAGGGCGCCGCTTATGCGTATTATTTGATTGCGGTTAGCCACTTTGATCAAATCATGGATGTTGGCCGTGATCAGAAAACGACCGAGCTGGCGCGCGACGCGCTGCTCGATGTTGTCCGCCGCTATCCAGAGTCGGATTATGCGCGGGACGCGACAGTCAAGCTCGACATGGTAAGCGATCAATTGGCGGGCAAAGAAATGGAAATCGGGCGTTGGTATCTGCGCCGCAACCAGCATTTGTCTGCGATCAATCGCTTCCGGTCGGTAGTCAAAGACTATGATACAACCAATCATGCGCCTGAAGCGCTACACCGCTTGGTTGAGGTCTATCTCGCAACGGGTTTGAAGCAAGAAGCGCTCGCCGCCGGCGCTGTGCTCGGGTATAATTATCCGGAGAGTATTTGGTACCAATATTCCTACCGACTGCTCAGTGGCCAAGGGCTCGATCCTGAAGGCGCCACCGAGGAACAAAAGCGCACTTGGTTGCAGCGGATGATCCCCGGCGGAAAATAAGGCTTGTTCTTATTTTGTTCTCATTGTATTGAGAGGGCATGTTAAATGCGCTCTCTATCCAATCCTTTGTTCTGATCGACCGTCTGCAGCTTGAATCAGCTGACGGGTTCACAGCGCTCACCGGAGAGACCGGGGCCGGCAAATCGATCATTCTTGATGCTATCGGGCTCGTTCTTGGTGGCGCGGCTGATCGTAAGCAGGTTCGCACAGGTGCCGAGCATGCCAGTATTACCGCTGAATTCGCCGTGCCGCCGGAGCATGCGGCTTGGGGCATATTAGAGCTCCATGGCTTGGCTTATGATCGCCAAGAAACCATGACGCTCCGGCGCACGATCTCGCGCACCGGTCCTTCTCGCGCGTTTGTTAACGGCCAACCCGTGGCGGCCTCGGTGTTGGCGCAGGTCGGCGAGACTTTGGTTGAAATTCACGGCCAGCACGCTGCCTCGCAATTGATGCGCGCGGCGACGCATATTGATTTGCTCGACAGTTTCGCCGGGCTGGAAGCTGATGTGGCCGCATGCGGCCATGCTTGGCGTGATCTTGAGAGCAAGCGACGCGTACGCGGTGAACTTGAGGCGACCGTCAAGTCGGCCCAAGACCGCCAAGACTGGCTCAGTTTCGCGGTGGAAGACCTCTCAAAACTCGCACCAGAAATCGGTGAGATAGAAAACCTGACCGGAAAGCGGGGCGCTTTGCTCCAGTCGGAACGGATCACAGAAGCGATTAAGGACGCCGCCACGGCGTTGCGCGAGCCGAAATTAGAATCGGCTCTGCTACAAGCGGCCAAAGCAGCCGAGCGCATTGTCCGTGTCCCAGGACTAGAGGCGCTCGACATAAATCTCTCTAAGCAAGCTGGCGCGGCCTCAGATGCTCTTGAACGCACGCTCATCGAATTGTCAGAGGCGCAATCGGTTGTCTTAGACCTGTCACGGCATGCCGAACACGATTCTGACCAATTGGAGGGCGTCGAGGCGCGTTTGTTTGCGCTCCGTGCGGCGGCTCGAAAATATGATTGCTTGCCGGAATTGCTGTGCGAAACGCAGCAGCGTTACAGCCAAGAACTGGCACTTTGTGCCGCTGATTCAACGGCCTTGGACGCCGCCCGTGCTGAAGAACTCAAAGCGGAAAAAATTTGGCGAGATCAAGCAGAACGCTTGAGCGCCGATCGGCAGGCTGCCGCAGCGCAATTGCAAGGCGCGATCCATAAGGAATTGAAACCCCTGCACCTTGGAAAGGTCCGCGTGCAAGTTCGATTCGACCCACTCGGTGACGATGAAAGCGGTGCTAAGGGACTTGAGCGGGCGACATTTGAAGTTGAAACCAATCCTGGCGCCGGGTTCGGAGCGCTTAAATCTATTGCATCTGGGGGCGAGCTGGCCCGGTTTTCGTTGGCCCTTAAATGTGCGCTGAGCCAATCTGGCGAAGCTGGGACCCTCATTTTTGACGAAGCCGACCAAGGCGTCGGCGGCGCCGTCGCCGCGGCAATTGGCGACCGCTTATCAGTTCTGTCAAAACACCGCCAAGTCTTCGCCATCACCCATAGCCCGCAAGTCGCGTCCGCAGCGGCGCGTCAATGGCGAGTGATGAAGACGACAAATATAGACGGGAAAGTGACCAGCCAGATTGCACAATTAGATGACGGTCAACGGCTTGAAGAAATCGCCCGAATGTTGTCAGGCTCCAGCATTACCAATGAGGCGCGCGCCGCCGCATTGAAATTGCTGGAGGCGGCATGAATGCAGAGATTGCGGTAGACGCGCTCACCGAAGATCAGGCGCGTAAGGAATTGGCGCGCCTGGCGCTTGAAATTAAGCTCGCGGATGTGAGCTATTATAAAGATGATGCCCCGCATTTAAGCGATGCGGACTATGATCATCTGCGACGAAGAAACCTGGCGATTGAAGCGCGTTTTCCAGAGCTCAAACGCTCAGACAGCCCAACCGATTCTGTCGGCGTTGCGGTCACTGACGGGTTTGGCAAAATTGAGCATGGCGAGCCTATGTTGTCCTTGGACAACGCTTTCACGGACGAAGATGTTCAAGACTTTTCTGATCGCGTTCGGCGCTTTTTAGGTCTGGATGCAGAAGAGGTTCTAATCCTCACCGCTGAGCCCAAAATTGACGGCCTCTCGCTCAGTCTGACCTATGAAAACGGCGCGCTGGTTCAAGCAGCGACGCGCGGCGATGGCCGGGTCGGCGAAGATGTCACTGCAAATGCGCGAACGCTTGCGGATGTGCCGAACACTCTGAGCGGCACAGGATGGCCAAAATCGATCGAAATTCGCGGCGAAGTCTATATGGCGTCGGATGATTTTGCCGCGCTCAACGCCAAAGAGGCCGCCGCCGGGCGTAAGCTTTATATGAATCCGCGCAATGCTGCGGCGGGGGGGCTTCGTCAAAAAGACCCGGCCGTGACGGCGCAGCGGCCCCTAAAATTCTATGCCTATGCTTGGGGCGCGCCGTCAGAACCATTTGCTGAAACGCAAACTGCAGCTGTTCAAGCGCTCTCGGAGTGGGGGTTTCAGACCAATAATCTGTTCCACGCCCACGCCGATGTCGCGGGTCTCATTTCCGCCTATCAGGATATGGCGACGCGGCGCGCCGGGTTGGGGTATGATATCGATGGTGTCGTTTACAAAGTTGACCGCTTAGATTGGCAGGCCCGGCTTGGTAAAGTCAGCCGCTTTCCGCGCTGGGCCATTGCACACAAATTCCCGGCTGAGAAAGCCATCACCACGCTGCAATCGATTGATATCCAAGTTGGGCGTACAGGTTCGCTGACGCCCGTGGCGCGACTGGAGCCGGTGACAGTCGGCGGGGTCGTCGTGTCAAACGCGACCTTGCACAATGAGGAAGAGATTGAGCGTCTGGATGTTCGCGTCGGGGACCAAGTCGAGATCCAACGCGCGGGCGATGTTATTCCGCAAGTCTTGCGGGTCCTAGACCCAGATCGAGCGGGCCGTCCTGATCCGTTTGAAATGCCGCATATCTGTCCTGAATGTGGATCCGCGGCGGTCCGAGAATTGGATGAAAAAGGCAAAGAAGATGTGCGCCGGCGTTGCACCGGCGGCTTGATCTGCCCGGCACAAGGCATTGAGCGCTTGAAGCACTTTGTGTCTCGTAAAGCGCTCGACATTGATGGTCTGGGGGCCAAACAAATTGAGCTCTTTTATGAGCGCGAGATTATCAAAGCGCCGCAACATATCTTTCAATTGAAAGACCGGATCGCGGCGAATGGATTTGACCCCTTAGAATCCTGGGAAGGGTTTGGCGACGTCTCGGCGGGGAAGCTTTTTGCGGCGATCGATGAGCGCCGGGATGCTCCTTTTGCGCGTTTTCTGAATGGCTTAGGCATCCGTCATGTCGGGCAAACCACGTCGGACCTTTTCTCGCGCACATTCGTAAAGTGGGACGCGTTTTGGAGCGCCGTGGAAAGTGCACGGGACGATCCAGGTGGTGAAGCCGAACATGCGCTCACCTCGATTGACGGGATTGGCGGAGCGGCCGTCGGGGCATTGACCGCCTTTATGTCGGAGCCGCATAATCAAGAGATGATGCGGGAGCTGCTATCTGAGGTTACGATAGCTGATGGCGAAGCGCCGTCGCAGGAAAGCCCAGTGGCCGGGAAAACCGTGGTGTTTACGGGCACGCTAGAAGTGATGACCCGAGACGAGGCAAAGGCGCGGGCAACTTCGCTCGGCGCCAAAGTGTCTGGGTCCGTGTCGGGCCGAACGGATATTCTGGTCGCCGGGCCAGGGGCTGGGTCAAAACTGAAAAAGGCTCAAGACTTGGGCGTCAACGTTATGACGGAAGCGGAGTGGCTCGATCTTATCGGCGCCCCTTAAAGCGGTGCGCACGCCGCGGTCAGCCAAACAGAAGCGTCGCCATCAACGAGGTCTCCAATCTCAACCAGAACGCGCTGATGATAGTCATCGACCCAGTTTCGCTCGTCCGTGGTGAGGAGATCAGTCTCAATTAGTCGACGTGCCAGCGGTGCGAAGGTCAGACATTCAAAGCCGAGCATAGGACGTTCACCGCCCTCAATATCTTCCGGAGGCGTGACATATTGCAGATTCTCGATGCGGATCCCATAGGCGCCTTCCTTGTAGAATCCGGGCTCATTTGAGACAATCATCCCAGGGAGCAGCGGAGTGGCGTTCCAAGCCTTGGCAATCCGCTGCGGACCTTCATGCACGCCGAGATATACGCCGACGCCATGGCCGGTGCCATGATCATAATCGAGGCCGGCTTGCCACATCGCATGGCGCGCTAAGATATCGAGGTGCGTGCCCGTGGTGCCGCTCGGAAAGCGGACATCATCCATAGCGATATGCCCTTTTAAGACCAGCGTGTAATGGCGGCGCATCTCATCGCTTGGGTCGCCGATTGCCACGGTTCGAGTGATGTCCGTGGTGCCATCTGGATACTGACCGCCACTGTCGACCAAGTATAGCGAGCCGCGTTCAAGCGTGCGGTTCGAGGCCGACGAAACACGATAATGTGGCAATGCGCCATTCGGCCCGGCGCCAGAAATCGTCTCGAATGACATATCCTTCATCGCCGGATCAATGGTGCGGAAGTCGAGCAGCTTCAAGGCCGCGTCGATTTCGGTCATTGTGCCCGCCTGAGCGTCCGTATCGAGCCAGTGTAAGAAACGCGTAACGGCAGCGCCGTCGCGACAGTGCGCGGCTGCGGTGCCGCTTAGCTCGGTCGCGTTTTTGCACGATTTTGGCAACAAGATGGGATCTTGCTGGCGCAGTATTTTGGCGCCGGCTTGCTCGACTTTTTGGAAGAACCAGGCCGATGCCAGATCTGGATCTAGGCTCACAGTTTGACCCGATAAATCTTGCAAAGCGGACTCGAGTGCGGCGCTCGATTCTAGAGTGACATGATTGCCCAAATGCTCGCGCAGGCCGGGTGTCTCTTTCTCGGCATCTAGAAATAATGTTGCGCTACCGTCGCGTCGCACAATCGCGCGCGCCAAGGCCAGTGGCGAGCAGGCCACATCTCCGCCGCGGACGTTGAACAGCCAGGCAATGCTCGCCGGTGAGGTCACCACCAATGCGTCGGCGCCGCCGGTTTGTAGGGTTTGGGCGATGCGGTCGCGTTTCTCGCTTGATCCTTGGCCTGAGAATTCGAGCTCATGCGGGATGACGGGTGCCGAAGGCTGCGCCGGGCGATCATGCCAGGCCGCATCAATTGGATTGGTCTCGACGGCGCGAATTACTGCGCCGGCTTTGCGCGCCGCAGCATCAAATGCATCGACATCATTTGGGGTCATTAAGGCCGGGTCATAGCCGATGATTTGTCCGGTGAGTGTTTGTTGTGCCAACCAACCAAAGGGACCTGGATCGGGAACCGCAACCCGATCAAATAGATTATGATCTGTTTGATCTGCGGCTTGAATTGTGTAGCGGCCATCGATGAATAAAGCGGCCCGTTCTTTCAGTATGAGCGCTGAACCAAATGAACCGGTAAAGCCGCTGACCCAAGAAAGTCTTTCATTGGCCTCAGGAAGGTATTCGTTCTGGAACTCATCCTCGTGGGGGACATAGAAGCCATCGAGCGACTGGCGCGCCATTTCTGTGCGCAGTTTTGGTAGATTTTCACGGCCTATATGCGGGCCGCCTTTGACGTCAAAATTCTGTTTCATAAGCGCTAGGTAGACCTGAATTCTGCGGAGTGCAAAGGTGAAAATGAGCTATGCATAAATGCGCGGATATTTTGAGATTTGTATATTCATTTGCAAGGATTGTTTCCTATATCAGGTGCACAATAAAAATAACCTCCCAGGACTATCGTTATGAAAATCATCTCTACTTTAAACAATGCGACTGGCGCTCCCGCCTTCGTATCACCCAACGCTTCAGACAATGTACAAGAAGTGTCGCTGCAAAGCTCCGTAAAAGTCGCAAACGCCGGACAGGTCGCGATTACGGATCGCCCGCGCTTGCTGGAGCGTCGGCAAACCCGCTTCAATCGCCGTGTGGCGCACTAAATCGCCCGTCGAAACACCAGTGTTGACCATCCGTCTCTGCGGATGCGTTTGGTCAAGCTGAGGCCGCGATGGCCATAGGCGGCACGGACAAGGGGTTCTTGCCGGGTCAACAGACCCGATAGGATGATATGCCCATCTGCAGCAATCAATGGCACCAATGTGGGCGCTAGGCGAATGAGCGGCGTCGCGAGAATATTGGCGAACACCAAGTCATAAGGTGCCGCTGCGCGTATCGTATGATTGGTGGCGCCGCGTGTGTGATAGGTTTTGAATCGATTACCGACACTATTTTTCGCGGCGTTTTCGTTGGCAACGGCAACACTTTGAGCATCGATTTCAGTGCCGATGGCGCGCCGAGCACCTGTTTTGACGGCTGCGATTGCCAATACACCGGATCCCGTGCCGACGTCCAATACGGTCCTCGGTACACCGCGTTTCAAGACATGTTCATATCCCAGCAGGCATCCCAGAGTCGTGCCGTGATGACCCGTGCCGAATGCGGGTCCGGCTTCGATCAAAATATCTGTTTTGCCGGGCGTGGTTTGCGTCAGCGCGTGGCTGCCGGCGACAATAAAGCGTCCGGCGCGCACGGGCGGTAGGCCTTCCAGAGATAAGGTTACCCAATCGCGGTCTTCGAGCGCTTCAATAACGGGATTGAGGTCTGGCGCGCTGTCCCGGATCAATGCCGCACACGCTCGGGCATGCTCTTCCGTTTCGGCATAGGCGTCGAGCCGCCAGGTCACGCGCGTGTCTTCTTTCGCGTCGACCGCGCCGGCGGGCGATGGGTCGGTCCAGGCCAGCGTGTCCCAAGCGGTTTCAATAGCGGCGCGGGGGCCTCGGGCGGAAATCTGATACATAAACGCGCCATTAGCAGCGCGACGCTTCGATGCCTAGTGGTCAGGCGCGCGAAGCTGAGTATAAGGCGGAGTATGAGCACTCAAATCAACATCGCGGTGGCGGGCTGCGCCGGGCGCATGGGGCGCCAATTGGTTTCCGTTGGGCTTGCCAATGGGCACAATCTGGTCGGCGGAACCGAAGTCAGCGGGTCATCTGCAATCGGCCGGGATATCGGGACTTTGGCTGGCTTGGAGCCCCTAGGCGCCTTGTGCGTTGCGGATCTTAGCGACGCCGCGCGTAGCGCAACCGTGTGGATCGATTTCACGGCGCCTGCCGCGACCCTGTCAGCGCTGCAAACGTTGCCGGGGTTGGGCGCGCGGGCGGCCGTGATTGGGACGACCGGATTTACCGCCGAAGAAGAGATTCAAATTCAAGCGGCAGCCCAATCCCTGGCAATTGTCAAAGCGGGTAATTTTTCGCTGGGTGTCAATTTGCTGGAAGCGCTAGTTCGCCAAGCGGCAGCTAGTCTCGGGTCAGAGTGGGATATTGAAATTCTTGAAACGCATCATCGCCACAAAGTGGATGCGCCATCAGGGACCGCCTTGATGTTGGGCGATGCCGCCGCCGAAGGCCTCGGCCGGCCACTCTCCGAGCTGCGCGCTGCACCTTATGTTGGCGCCGACGCCAAGCGCGTTACGGGAGAGATTGGTTTCTCTGTTCGCCGCAGCGGTGGTGTGATCGGTGACCATGAAGTGACCTTCGCATCAGAGCGGGAAATCGTTTCCCTCCGCCATACCGCCCTCGACCGCGCTGTCTTCGCCCAGGGGGCGATAAAGGCCGCCGAGTGGGCCGTGGCTCAAGCGCCAGGTCTTTACGACATGACGGACGTCCTTGGCGTTTAGAGTAGCTTACAAATAAGCGTCGGGCATGAAGGGGATGTCGGTGTCTTCGGGCTCGGCGCCGGCCGCTGTCAGCATCACATGGACTTGGCCACGGTGGTGAGTTTGGTGGTTGAAGACTTGCATCAGGCACAGGGCGCGCGAGCTGGTCATCCCGCGACCCAAAGTGGCGGAAAACCAGTCTAAGTCCCCCTCCACATCGGCTTGTGTGAGCGCATCTGCCCAGATCAGAAAGGTCTGGTCTGCAGCGATGCGGCGCGCTTTGAGATCGTCCCAATCATCATAGAGCGGCACTTCGCGCGATCCGCCTATTGGTGCCTCCCAATCTGAGAGGCGGCTCATCCAGATTTGATCTGCCCAAAGGATGTGAGACAAGGTGGCATGAATTGAGCCAAAAAAGGCGCCGCGGTCGAGGCGACGGTCGGCGTCTGAAAGTGTATCAGCGGCAGTGTACAGGCTGTCATTCTGCCAGCGATTGTACCGCGCCATGCGTTGGAGGTATTTAGGGGTGATCCTGGCGCCTGATTTAGCGCCAATCTGTTATCCCGTAAACTTGCCCGAGCGCGGGAAGCCACGCATCGCCGCTTTACCAGCCTGTGCCCGTTTGCCGATCCAGTCTTGCCATTCTGGGAAGCCGCGCATGCGTCCAGCGCTGTCCGTCACGATCAGCCCATCCTCAGCGTGGAAGACTATGACATCGGCCAATTTGTCTGTGCCGCGATAGTTTTGCAGCTTATTGCCTTTGCCGCGGGACATTTCTGGCAGTTCATCCAATGGGAAAACCAGCAGCTTTTTGTTCGTTCCGATGACAGCGACATGGTCCCCTCGAGCAATGTCGACAACGAGCAGTTTGCCGCCGCTTGGGACCGAAACGACGGACTTACCGGCTTTTCGATTGGATTCGAGCTCGCTCTCTTGAACGATAAAGCCATAGCCGGCATCCGACGCCATGACGCGTTTCCGGGCGCCATCGAGCTTAAACATGCCGACAATGTCGACGCTGTCTTCGAGGTCAATTGAGATTCGAATCGGTTCGCCATGTCCGCGGCCGCCCGGAAGCTTGTCGCAAGTCAGCGTAAAGGCGCGCCCATCTGATGACATCAGGATCAGCTTATCATTGGTGTGCACTTCTTCAGAGAAGAGCAGCGTATCGCCGTCTTTGAACTTTGCGGACTCCAGGTCAATGCCGTGACCTTTCATGCCGCGTATCCAGCCTTTTGTAGACAGCACCACAGTCAGCGGTTCTTTCGGCATAGAGGCTTCGAGCGCGGCGCCGACATCAATCACCGGCGCTTCGTCAAATTTTGCGCGGCGGCGACCAAGCTCTGTGCTTGGATCAAACACGGCGCGCGCCTCTTTCAGCTCTTTTTTGACTTTGGTCCATTGACGCGCTTCTGAGCCGAGCAGGGCGACAATGTCACTGCGTTCTTCGCTAAGGGTGTCATGCTCTTTGCGGATCTCCATTTCTTCAAGCTTCCGCAATGCACGGAGTCGAAGATTGAGGATGGCTTCGGCTTGGATTTCAGTGATCCCGAAACGGTCAATCATGACTTGTTTTGGGTGATCTTCCTCGCGAATGATCCGGATCACTTCATCAATGTTGAGATATGCAATCAGATAGCCGTCGAGCAAGTGGAGGCGCTTCTCGATTTTATCGAGACGGAATTGCGATCTACGCACCACCACTTCGCGGCGATGATCGAGATACGCGCGCAGCACTTGGCGCAGCCCCATCACTTGCGGTGCACCTTTGTGGAGTACGTTCATATTGAGGCTGAACCGCGTTTCGAGATCACAGATCCGGAACAGGCTTTCCATCAATACATCTGGCTCAACGGTTTTTGCCCGCGGCTCAAGGATGAGGCGAATATCTTCCGCGCTTTCATCGCGGACATCCGCCAGCAATGGTGCTTTTTTTGTTTCGATCAGATCGGCCAGACGCTCAATCAATTTCGATTTTTGCACCTGGTAGGGAATTTCAGTGACGACGACTTGCCAGGTCCCGCGCCCGAGGTGTTCGACTTTCCATTTGGCTCGCATGCGGAAACTTCCGCGTCCGGTTTCATAAGCCTCAAGGATCGATTCCTTGGGTTCAACGATAACGCCGCCTGTCGGGAAATCGGGGCCCGGCATGACTTCGAGCAATTCTTCGGTTGAAGTTGTCTTGCGATCAACCAAGAGCAGCGCGGCATCGATCACTTCGGCGACATTGTGGGGCGGAATGCTCGTCGCCATGCCCACCGCAATGCCCGTCGCGCCATTGGCCAGCAGATTGGGGAAGCCGGCAGGCAGAACGACAGGCTCTTCGTCATTTTCGTCATATGTCGGTTTGAAATCGACCGCATCTTCGTTCAAACCATCGAGCAGAAGCTGCGCCGCTTCCGTCATCCGGCTTTCTGTATATCGCATTGCTGCGGCGCTATCGCCGTCAATATTGCCGAAATTACCCTGACCATCGACGAGCGGATAACGGACCGAGAAATCCTGTGCCAAACGCACCATGGTGTCATAAATCGAGGCGTCGCCGTGCGGGTGATAATTACCCATGACTTCGCCGACGACTTTCGCACACTTACGATACCCGCCATCGGGATTGAGCTTCAGCTCCCGCATGCCATAAAGAATACGCCGCTGCACCGGCTTCAAACCGTCACGCACGTCCGGCAACGCCCGCGAAGTGATGGTTGAGAGCGCATAAGCCAGGTAGCGCTTGGTTAGCGCTTCGCTTAGGGGTTCATTGATAATGCGATCGTCTTCTGGATCTACAAGATCGGTCATACGCACCTCTAGAGTCTGGGGCGGCGTAGAATCGCCACACTTATGTACAAGTTAACAGAAAACGCCGATTGGTTAACGAAGGAATACCATGCGTCATTGGCGACTGATTTTATTCGCACTGCTCGGCCTTGGCGTTGCTTATTTGGTGCATCGTTTTTTGCCGCCGCAACATAATCCGTTTCGACCGCCGGATCTAACTGAACCCATGGGGTTGGCGACTTATAGCAAGCTGACTGAACTCAAATATGATGAGGCTTTATGCCGGGCGAAGCTCGCCGAAGCGGGGGTTGAGTTTACAGTCTTGGGGGCAGATGGCGCGGAAACGAAATGCCCGCTGGACGAAACGCTGAGCCTCAAGAAATCGCTGACACCTTTCAATGCTGCACCGCTCAGAATGACCTGTCATCAAATGGCGGCGCTGCACATTTGGGAGCGCCATGTGCTGCGCCCGCAGGCCGAGAAAATATTCGATACGCCGCTGCGTCAGATTGAGACTTATGGCTCGTTCAGTTGCCGTAACATTGCCGGCACGCGCACGCGCTCTCAGCATTCCTACGCGAATGCTATCGATATTTCTGGCTTTGTCTTGGAGGATGGAACGCGGATCAGCGTGAAACAGCATTGGCGTGAACGCAGCGATGCCGGGAAATATCTCACGCGGGTCCACAAACAGGCCTGCCGCTTATTCTCGACCACTTTGGGGCCGGATTATAACGCTGCCCATGCCGATCATTTTCATCTCGACATGGGCAGCGTAGAAACCTGTCGCTGACTAGTCTGCTTTGCAGGTATAGCCATCTTCGGTGACTTTTTCGACAGTGCCTGGACCACCGCAAACGCGTAGGGCGGTTTCGGTGTTGAGTGCGATCTCTTCGGAATCGGACCAGTCGCCCTCATCCACGTGAATGCAACCAACCAAGCCCAGTGCAGCGACGCCGATGGCGCCAAATCGTATTGTATTTTTCATTATCAGCCTCTGAAAGGACTCTTCCCCTGAACACCCTTTGTCCTTGGGGGTCTTTGTCTGAATAAAAGTTGAATGGCGAGCAGATTTATCCAATGAGCTTAGGCACAAGGCGCGCGCGGGCCGGTGGAACCGGTTTATGGACGCTCGAAAACAGCCGCTCTTGCAGGAAATATCCGGTCAGCTGGAGGGCATTTTCAATGTCTTCGGCCATCGCTAAAGCGCCGGGGTCGATCAAAAACGCGGGCAGGGGGAAGAGGCGCTCGATATAATCCTCTGCCTCGGAGCCACGCACCGCCCGCCCCGTCTTTGGAGAGACATGTGTTAGACCATCATTGGCGCCAGACAGTGCGCATGTATCAAGGTCGAGCCCGAAGCCGAGCGCCGACAGCAAACCAAGTTCCCAGCGAGCGTAGAGCGCCGGCCATACTGGCCATGTGTCCAACGCGTCGAGTAAAAGCGACGTCGGAGCGTAAAGTGCTGATCCGGCGGCATCACCTTCGTCGACAGCGCCGCGCAACAGCGCTGCAATTGTATTAATCGCCGCCAGAGCCTCCGGACGATCCAAGTAGCGGCCGGCGCGGCTGGTCGTGACCTCGGCAACCGTGAACCGTCCTAATTGTTCTTCCAAGCGCCCAGACCAGGTAAGTTCGAGGGCATTTCCCGGCTCAAACTGGGCGCGTTTCTTGCGGCTCGCGCCGCCATAGATGAGACCAGAACGTCGGCCTTTTGTCGCGGTCAGGACATCAAGGATAAGGCCGCTTTCTCCAAAGCGTCGTCCGCCGAGAATGAGCGCTTGGTCACGCCACTCCATAAAACCGCTCCTCAGACCTGCATCTCATCCTTCGGCTTCGTTTAGGATGAGGTGCGGTTGGGACACTAAGACTAAGCATCAAACTCCAGTCCAACGGACTGATAGGCTTCGCGGCGTTCCATCCATTTCGGATCAACTTTCACGAATAGGATAAGATGCACGGTTTGGCCAAGCATCTCGGTCAACTCCTCGCGCGCGGCTTTACCAATCGCTTTGATCGCAGCGCCGCCTTTGCCGAGGACCATGCCCTTGTGCTGTTCACGTGCAATGATGACGGCTTGGCGAATGCGCACTGAGCCATTGTCAAAAGGTTCCCAACTCTCGGTCTCGACCATGAGTTGATAGGGAAGTTCTTGATGCAGACGAAGCATGAGTTTCTCACGGGTCACTTCGGCAGCAAGGAGACGCATAGGCAAGTCCGCGGTTTGCTCCGGCGGGTACATAGCCGGGCCTTCCGGCATCCGCTCCGCCAGCTTTGACAGCAGCGGCGGGACGCCGTCTCCGTTTAGCGCTGAGATCATGAAAATCTCCTCGTAAACGTCCGCGGCGCTCAGCTCTGCCATAATCGGGAGGACCTTATCGTGCGGAAAGAGATCGATTTTGTTGAGCGCTAAGAACGCTTTTTGCCCAGTTTCTTTCAAGGTTTCCATGACCCGGCGATCATCCTCGACAGACAGGCGTTCTGCGGCAGAGGCTTCACCCGCTTGTTCGGCCACCCATGCTGAAGCGTCGATCAAATGCACGACAGCGTCGGCTTCTTCGGCGCCGGACCATGCGGCTTTGACCATTGCACGATCGAGGCGTTTCTTCGCGCGGAAAATACCTGGTGTGTCGACCAAAACGATTTGAGCCGGGCCATGATGGGCGACGCCGCGAATTGGGAATCGCGTGGTCTGCACTTTGTGCGTCACAATCGCAACTTTGGTCCCAACCAAGAGATTGGTCAGCGTCGACTTACCCGCATTGGGGGCGCCGATAATGGCGGTAAAGCCAGCATGTGTAATCTCTGCCTCAGTCGGCAGCGGGGTGGGGGTGTCACTCATGATTTGTCCAGGAGGTCTAAAAGAGCGCGGGCGGCCGCGCGTTCGGCTTCGGCCTTGCTACCACCTTTTGCCGTCGCTGCGCCACGATCTTCCACAGATGCTTTGACGGTAAAGACAGGCGAATGATCCGGGCCGCTCATATCGATGGTCTCATACACGGCATAAGATGTTCGGTTGGCGCCGCACCAATCACTCAACTGGGTTTTCGGGTTGCTCTCTGGAACCGTCATATCTTTCTCAAGCGTATCGAAAATCCAGCATTTCTTGATGAAGCGTTCTGCCGCATCCATCCCGCCATCAATGTAGATCGCGGCAATCACAGCCTCAACCGCGTCGGCCACCGCTTTATGAAGGCTGTTGGCATTGTTCGACTGCATGGAGGCATCCATGAATAGATAGTCGCCGAGATTTATGCTCGTGCCCACTTCAGCGCAGGTGTGACCGCTGACCAGCGTGTGAAAGAGTTTGGTGAGAAACCCCTCACGCTCTTTCGGATATTTGTTGATCAGCATTTCGGCGATCACCAATCCCAGGACACGGTCGCCGAGGAATTCCATACGCTGGTTTGAAAAATTCGCGCCGCCGCCATAATCATCAATCAAGCTGGGATGAATTAAAGCATGCAGGAGGTGATCGGCATCGTTGAACCGATATCCAATCGCGGCTTCCAGTTCTCGGCGCTTCTCCGGCTTTAGAACCGGTTGCCGCTGGCTCTTTGCGGCCGCTCTTAAGCGTGTGCGTTTGGGACGAGAAGGGCGCTTCATTCCGGCAGCGCCTCTATGATCACTTGTGCTTCAGCCCACGGATGATCGTCGGTCATGGTTAAATGAACATGCGCGACATACCCATCGGGCGTTATCTCTGCGAGCCGCTTCTCAGCCCCTGCAGTCAATTTCAAAGTCGGTTTGCCAGATGGCAAATTGACGACTTCCATCATTTTCCAATGCACGCCGCGGCGCGGGACGCCGGTTCCGAGGGCTTTGGCGCAGGCCTCTTTCGCTGCAAACCGTTTGGCATAGGTCTCTGCGGTGAGCCGTCGTCGGCGCGCTTTGGCAATCTCGCCTTCCGTAAAGCAACGCTTTTCAAACCGCTCACCAAACCGTTCCAACGAGCCTTTGATCCGCTCGATATTGCAGAGATCATTGCCGGTGCCGATAATCATGCACGGGCCTCGTCCATTAATTTGCGCATGTGCTGGATCGCGGGCTCCAAGCCGGCGAATATAGCTTCGCCCATAAGGAAATGTCCGATGTTCAGTTCGGTGAGTTCCGGGATGGCGGCGACCGCTTTTACTGTGTCATAGGTCAGGCCATGCCCGGCTTGTGGTTCCACGCCGATCTCTACCGCCCGTTTGGCACAATCCGAAATCCGCTCAAGTTCGGCGGCGGCGAGTTCTTCTTCACCTGCGAGGCAAAGTTCAACATAGCGGCCTGTGTGAAATTCGGTAATGTCGGCGCCCATGCGTTTTGCCGCGATCAGCTGAACCGGATCAGGCTCAATGAATAAAGAGACCCGGCTTCCATTGTCTTTCAATGCGCGGATCATCGGAACGAGTTTATTATGTTCCCGCGCTGCGTTCAGGCCGCCCTCAGTGGTCCGCTCTTCGCGTTTTTCCGGTACGAACATCACTGTTTCAGGCTTATAATTCATAGCGATGACGTGCATTTCATCCGTCGCCGCGGTTTCCATATTTAAGGGCAGGTCCGTTGCCGCACGGATCGCTTGCAGATCTGGGTCCATGATGTGGCGCCGGTCTTCCCGCAAGTGAAACGTGATCCCGTCGGCGCCGGCTTTCGTCGCGACTTCGGCGGCACGGGCAATATCTGGATGCGATCCGCCGCGCGCGTTCCGAATGGTCGCCACATGGTCGATATTTACGCCCAGGCGTATGCGCTCTGTCATTGTTTCAGGCCCCGGCTGCCGGGCTTGTAAGCTGGCATCGCTGCGAGATTGGCGGGTAAGTTGTCCGGGTCGTAATCGGGGAATTTAATTGCCGCTAAGGAGACAAGCTCGCAACCAACATCGGCTTCGCCGCCGCTGCGATCAATGATGCAGGATCCGCCGACAACTGTGCCGGGGAGTTTACCCAATGCATCGACGGTTTCGCGGAATGATAGCCCCGTGGTGACAATATCCTCAGCTATGAGAACGCGATCATCGGGGTTCAATTCAAAACTTCGCCGAAGCTCAAATGTGCTATCGACGCGCTCGACAAAGACGGCGCGGCAGCCCAGGTGCCGGGCCAGTTCATAACTCGGAATTACGCCGCCCATAGCGGGGCCAACCACGACATCAATTTGTCCAAGGCGCGCTGTGACTTTTTCGGCCAGCGCCGCACACAATTTTGAGGACAATTCAGGCTGCGAAAAGACCAGCGCTTTTTGCAAAAAAATCGGGCTGCGACGGCCCGAGGATAGGATGAAATGTCCCTCTAGCAACGCGCCTGCATCACGAAACACTTGCAGGACTTGATCATTATTCAAATTCGCTCTCCTCGAGGCGCTCGACGCGCTCAACCACGGCAAGCGCTCTTAGCGCAGCTTTGATTTGTTCCAAATGGCGCAAATCATCGACTTCGATGTCAAAGATCAGCTCCATAAACCCTGGCCCGCGGCTGCGTGTGGCGACACCGATAATATTGCCGCCGGCTTGTGCAACAACGCTGCATTGCTGCGCCAAAACGCCTTTATTATCAGCCGCGTTGACCGCGATCCGGCCAACAGCGCGGACCCCCGACTTTGCCAATTCCGTCCATTTCAAATCGACCCAAAGATCCGGGCGATCATCATACTGCTCGATATGTTTGCAATATATAGTGTGGACAACCAATCCTTTATCCGGCTCGCGAATACCGACAATGCGGTCACCCGGAATAGGATGACAGCATTCGCCAAGGTGTAGGGTTATGCCGGGCGTGAGGTTTTCCCCGTCAATCATGCTTGCGGCATGTTCGTCATCCAAAAGCGTTTTTGACCCGGTGTCTGCGTCCGTTTGGGTCAGCTCCAATCCTGGGAAGGCGACGGTCAGGATCCGATTAAGGTCCTCGTGGGTGCGTCCGAGCGCTTCAAACATAGCTTGGACGCCTTCAAAGCCCGCGCGTTCAGAGACTTTGCGCATGTCGACCCCTACAGGATCAATTTCATGCTGGCGCAGCGCGCGCTCAAGCATGTTGCGCCCGAGGCTGGAGAATTGCTGAGTTTCGAGGTCTCGGCGCAAACGTCGTTGGGCCGCGCGCGCTCGGCCGGTCACACAGAGAGCTTCAAAGCCAGGCACAGGCCGCACCGCGTCGCGGCGGATGATGTCGACAACGTCGCCATTTTGTAGCGGCGTCCGGAGATTGCGAGGAATGCCATTAATCTTGGCCCCATCGCACGTATCGCCGACCGCAGTATGGACAGCATAGGCGAAGTCCAAAGGCATAGAGCCTGCGGGCAAAAGCACTAAGCGCCCCTTCGGCGTAAATGCAAAGACGTGCGTCCGATACATCTCCATTTTGGCGTGCTCAAGGAAGTCCTCGGCATCGCCGCCATGGGTCAGCAATTCGCCAAACGCGCGGAGGTTGGCGGCAGGATCTAGTCCGGCCGCAATCGAGCTCGCGGGATCAAAACCGTAGGCGCTATTTTTATAGTTCCAATGCGCTGCGACGCCGCGTTCAGCCGTGTCGTCCATATCTTCTGTGCGAATTTGCAGTTCCACCAAGCGATTGCCACTGGCGCGCACGGTCGTGTGCAGCGAGGCATAGCCGTTGGGTTTGGGGACGCTGATAAAGTCACGAAAGCGATCGGGAAGACAGGCCCATTCGGTGTGGAACGTACCGAGCGACTTGTAGCATTCTTCAACGGTTGAGACGATCACCCGGAACCCAAAAATATCGGCCACCCCTTCGAAGGAAATCGACTTCTTTTCAAGTTTGCGCCAAATCGAGTATGGCTCTTTGCGTCGTCCTTTAATCCGGCACTCAATACCCTCACGTTCCATTACTTGGCGAATGGCGAGGCGGATACGTTCGAGGTCATCCTTATTTCGCGATTCAAGCGTTTCGAGCTGCGCGAGGATTTGTGCGCGGGCTTCTGGATTGAGGTGGCGAAATGCCAAATCTTCCATTTCTGAGGCGACATAGTGCAACCCAACGCGCCGGGCGAGAGGGGCGTAAAGATCCATCGTTTCGCGCGAAACGCGGCGGCGGGATTCCTCTTTTTTCTTGTAGTGAAGGGTCCGCATATTGTGCAGGCGGTCGGCGAGTTTGACGAGCAGAACGCGAACGTCATTGACGGTTGCTAGAATGAATTTCTGAAAATTCTCGGCCTGTTTGCTCGCTTCGCTTTGATATTCAAGCTGTCCGAGCTTGGTGACGCCGTCGACCAATTCCGCAACATCGGCGCCGAATTTGGATTCGATTTGAGCCAAATCGACATCATCGCAGTCTTCGACCGTGTCGTGGAGCAAACCCGCCATGATCGTAGCTTCATCCAAGCGGATCGAGGCGAGGAGAGTCGCAACTCTCACAGGATGAGAATAATACGGGTCACCTGATTGACGCAGTTGGTCGCCATGCTTCTCGCGCGCAAAATCATACGCTCTGAGCAATCGTGTGCGATCCGCATCAGGCTGGTAGGCGAGGACCATGCCCGCCAATTCTTCTTTGGTTAGAAACGGTTCGTCATCACGAATCCCGCGCGGCGGCTTGGAAGCGCGCGACCGGTCTTCAGCTTTGACGGTCGCAGTTGCCATAACACCTACATTCGGTCGTCGCGACCAGATTCCAGCTCGGCCTGGTAAGCGCGCATAACGTCTTCTTCCGTTGCAGCTGGGGCAGACTGAAGCGCCAAGCGATCGGCTTCGCGCTCTTCCTCTTCGCCCGGACGCACTTCTTGTAGTTCAGCAACGAGAGATTCTTTAATGACTTTCAGATCAACCGACTCGTCCGCGATTTCACGCAGAGAGACAACTGGGTCTTTATCATTGTCGCGGTCGACCGTGATCGGTGAACCTTCGCGGATCATGCGCGCACGCTGCGCCGCCAAAAGGATCAGATCAAAACGGTTTGGGACTTTGTCAACGCAGTCCTCAACGGTCACACGGGCCATATAAATCTCCTGTAGCCCGCCCTTATATGCAGTGCAGCAGGCAAGCGCAACCCGGGCTTGCATTGAAATATGCGCTCAATTAGTCACCTTCAGATTGAGCTTATTCACATTTTCAGACCGGGATTTAACCATGGCGTTTTATAAGGACGAGAAACTCGCCCTATTCATTGATGGATCCAATCTTTACGCCGCCGCGCGCGGCCTCAATTTAGAGATCGATTTTCGTAAACTAATCCAAGAGTTTCGCAAACGTGGGCGGCTCTTGCGGGCCAATTACTACACCACATTGCTCGAAACCGATGAGCACAATCCGATCCGACCTCTGGTCGATTGGTTATCTTATAATGGCTTCAATACGATTGTGAAAAACGCCCGTGAATATACCGATCGCGAGGGGCGCCGCCGCGTGCGCGGGAGTATGGACCTGGAAATCGCAACCGATATGCTCGCGCTTGCGGAACATCTCGACCATTTGGTCTTGTTCTCAGGGAACGGGGATTTTCGATGCGTGGTCGAGGCGGTCAAAGCCAAAGGTGTGCGGGTGACCGTGATCTCTTCGATAAAGTCTCAGCCGCAAGTGGTCGCCGACGAGTTGCGGCGCGAAGCGGATGCGTTCATTGATTTGGAAGAGATGGCGGAACTGATTGCCCGCCCGCGTAGAGAGTCTGATAGCCATGACCCAACCCCTCAAGACTATGACGACTGACGTGCCGCCGGAGGCGCCGAAGGATTGTGACCTCTGTCCACGCCTGCGCCAATTCATTCTCGATCAACGAGACAAAGAACCGGAATGGTTTAACGGGGCGGTGCCGAGCTTTGGTGATCCGGAGGCGCAATTGCTGGTCATTGGCTTGGCGCCTGGATTGACGGGAGCCAACCGTACCGGCCGTCCCTTTACGGGTGACTGGGCTGGCGATTTGCTCTACGCCACGCTCAAAAAATTTGGGTTTTCGAATGGCGCCTATGACCGAAATCCAAATGATGGACTCAGGCTTCGCGGCGCGATGATTACGAATGCAGTTCGCTGCGTGCCACCGCAGAATAAACCTGTCGGTGCGGAGATTAATCAGTGTCGAGCGTTTCTAATGTCTCGGATCAAAGCGCTACCAAATGCCAAAGTCCTGCTCTGCCTTGGAAAAATCAGCCACGACTCGACGATTCGGGGGCTCGGATTGAGATTGAAGGATTACCCATTCGGACATGCGTCCGAATATACTGTTGGCGATGTCACGGTTTTGTCGAGTTATCATTGCTCTCGCTATAACACAAATACGGGACGCTTAACCGAAGCCATGTTTGATCAAGTCTTTGCCCGCGCGCGGGCGCTGATTGAGGGGTAACGCTTGCGCAGGGGCAGGATGCCCATTAGCTATTGTTTGGGATCGATTTCTAAAGGGAGTATTCTGAATGACGCCGCTATACGTCGTATTGGGATTAATTGTTTTACTCATTGTCTTTGTCATTGGCATTTACAATGGCCTCGTCGCGAAACGGCAACGGTGTAATCAGGCCTTCGCCGACATTGATGTTCAGCTCAAGCAAAGACAAAACCTCATTCCAAACTTGGTCGAGACGGTCAAAGGCTATGCCGCGCACGAGAAAGAAACTCTCGACGCCGTGATTCAAGCGCGTCAAGGCGCGGTGAACGCTAATACGCCGGGCGAAATGGGCGCTGCGGAGGGTTTGCTCGGCCAAGCGATTGGAAAATTGTTTGCCCTGGCAGAAGCCTATCCCGACCTCAAAGCCAACCAGAACTTCTTGGACTTGCAAGATGAGCTGTCTGTGATCGAGGACAAAATCGCCGCGGCGCGCCGGTTCTATAACTCTGCGGTTCAGGATTATAATACTGCGCGTGAGCAATTCCCGGGATCGATTATCGCTGGCAGCTTCAATTTCGAACCCCGCGATTTCTTTGATCTTGGCGAAGACCGCGTGGCCCTAAGCACGCCGCCAGAGGTCAAGTTTTAAGGCTTCCAAATGAGACCCAAACTCGAAACGCCGTTCGCCATATTGACCATGGCGGCGGCGCTATTGCATTTTGGCGGCGAGACTTATTATCACGTCCGCTACGGCCAACCGTTCCCTGCCTATTTGGTGGACCTCATTGCAATCGGTTTGATGCTGCTTGGATCGGGCAGTTCGCTCCTGCGCCGAGATGTCAGCTCTGCGGGATGGATCGCGGCCGGGTGGGCGTTTACTCTGTGCCTGAATTACCGGTCATATTTCAATCGTGTGTATCAAAAACAAGCTGGAAACGCGCTCGATGAACCGTCAATTGTTCTGATGATTCTAGGAGTGACGTTATGCACCAATGCGTTGGCGTGCCTGTTCGCGCTATGGTTGGCGCGGCCACGTCGAGGCTAGTTCGTCAGCCAGCGATCCTTGGAAGCCAGGTCGCAAGCGCCGGAACCGCCGCAACCAAACCGATCATAATCAACTGTAAGCCAATGAAGGGGATGGCACCGCGCCATATATCCATGGTCTCCACCCCCTCAGGGGCGGCCCCACGCAGATAGAATAAGGCAAAGCCAAACGGCGGCGTCAGGAAGCTTGTTTGAAGGTTTAGCGCCATCAAAATAGCCAACCAAACGGGATCTGCGCCGAGGATAATCAGCGGTGGCGCCACGATTGGAACGACGACGAATACAATCTCGATAAAGTCCAGGAAGAAGCCGAGGACGAACATCACTAACATGGTGATCGCCAGTGCGCCCCAAAGCCCGCCTGGGATGCTGGTCAGCAGGGCTTCGACGTAGTGTTCGCCGCCATATGCACGGAAAACTAGCGCGAACAAGCTTGCTCCAATCAAAATCAAAAACACCATACTGGTGATCTGTGCGCCAGAGGTCAGGGCGCCGATGAACTGATTGGCGCGCAATAGGACCCGGGCAGCCGAGAGGAGGCCGCCGAGCAAGACCAAGCTCGCGAGTACGGCAATACCGATGGCAATCTTATCGCCTGCTGGGATCACCTCTCGGTTGACCGTGAGATCAACCGAATTGGCCAGTAAACCAAGTAGGATTACGCTCAAAAAGGCGCCCCAAATACTGCCCAGATCGCCGGCTTTGCCATGCTCTGGTGCGAGCCTCAGCCCGGCGAGTAAGAGCGCTCCACCGGCGCCAATTGCCGACGCTTCTGTAGGTGACGCGAGCCCGCCAAGGATCGAACCCAAAACGGCGATGATGAGGAGCAAAGGTGCGCCTAAGCTCCTGGCCACTTCTGGCATGGTTAGCGGTTCAGCATCTTCATCGAGCGTGACTGCCGGGCTGGCACTCGGGCGCAAAATTGCCGTCAGGATCAAATAGAGGAGATATAAGCCGACCAGCATCAAACCCGGCAGAAGGGCACCGGCGAACAGATCTCCGACCGACACAACACCGGCGCCGCCGCCAGATCGCATCGCCGCGGCCTGATTGGCCGTCGACACAGCATCGGCGAGCAGGATAAGGACAATGCTGGGCGGAATGATCTGTCCAAGCGTGCCGCTGGCGGCAATCGTTCCGGTGGCCAGTTTGGGATCATAACCCTGCCGCAACATGGTCGGGAGCGCGATCAGGGTCATGGTGATCACGGTTGCGCCAACAATGCCCGTGGATGCAGCGAGTAGCGCGCCGACAATGACCACGGCATAGCCAAGGCCGCCGCGCACGCGGGCCAGCAATCGGCTCGCCGTGTGGAGCAAATCGTCGGCCACTTTGGATCGTTCAAGGATGACGCCCATGAGTACAAATAGCGGCACCGCGATCAGCACTTGGTTTTCCATCGACCCCAGCATACGGCTCGGTAAATTTCTAAGAATAGGTAGCGGGAACAGGCCGAGCTGAACTCCAAGAAAACCAAAGAGCAGCCCAACACCGCCGAGGGTCAGAGCGACCGGGTAGCCAGCGAGCAATGCAATAATGGCCGTCAAAAACATGCCGAGAGCGAGGATCAGTTCGAGTTCCATCAGATTGCCCCTTCGGCCGAGGCAGGATCGTCATCCGGGGCGCGAACGCCGCGAATGATGAGCGCGGATTTGATCGCTTGGCTAAGACCTTGGCCAAGGATCAATACCGCGAAGAGCGGGACCATGGTCTTGAACAAATATTGGATCGGCAGGCCATCACTTTCATTAAAAGGTTCAAGCCCAATCCAGCTGCGGGCAATCAGTCCAGAAGCTGAGTAAAGAATCAGAATAGCGATCGGGAATATGAAGATCATGGCACCAATCAGCTCAATCGCCGCGCGGGTTTTGGGGCCGAAGCGCGGGCGCAATATATCGACGCGAACGTGACCATCATCGCGCAGTGTTGCGGCTGCGCCGAGCATAAAAATCATCGCGAATGAGAAAATCACGCTATCCGTGAGCCAGCTAAAGCTGAGCCCGAATACATATCGCAGCAGAACCGCTGTGAGCTGGATAAGAATAATCAGAAACGCTGCTGAGACGGCAAACCCCATCGAAATACCGCTAATTTTGTCGAGGCCGCGACTTATCGCGGATGAAATTCCCGTCAGCGGTTTAGGAGCCACTAAAATCAAGAGTGGCAGCGCCAATAGAGGCAGCAGGGCATATCCTGCATATCGCAGAGCGGTGCCGGTAATCGCAACGAAGCTTTCCATCAATCCAACTTTCGTCGCAACCTGCTCAGCTCTAAAGCTCTCGAGAGGCGAGGTAAGGACCGTCAGAGATCCGAGCCCAACCGCGCATTTTCAGCAAGGCCTCTTCGAAACTTTCATAGATGCGCCGTTCCAAATCGCCGCCGGCGCCTGCATCGCTGCGAATATCAGCAGAGATCTCTTGGACGCGCGCCATCACATCGTCCGGGAATTGGCGTAGTTGGACGCCTTCCTCATTGACAAGTTTTTCCAGATGGACCCCGTTTTGATACGCAAACTCGCCGACCGATAGATGGTTCACGTCATTGCAAGCGCTTTTGATGATGGCTTGCTCCGTCGGGGTTAGGCTGTCCCATTTGCGCCGATTGATCCCCACCGCGAGGGCGCTGCCGGGCTCGTGGAAGCCGGGGCCATAGTGAAATTTCGCTTCGCGGTGGAAGCCGAGATAGTAATCATTCCAAGGCCCAACCCATTCCGTCGCATTGATACGGCCGGTTTGCAGCGCTTGATAAATTTCGTTGCCGGGCAGGGCTTCCGCGGCGCCGCCAAGGGCTCGAATGACATCTCCGCCAAGGCCGGGAATGCGCATTTTGAGCCCGCGGAAGTCGTCGAGACTGTTGACCTCTTGCTTGAACCAACCGCCCATTTGGTGACCGGTATTAGCGCCTTGGAAAGCGATAATGCCATATTGGCCCGAAAGCTCTTCCCACAGCGCTTGGCCACCGCCGAAATCGATCCAACCCATAATTTCAGCGGCTGTCATTCCCATCGGAACGGCGGTGAAGAAATTGTAGGCTTTTGATTTGGACTGCCAGTAATATTCGGCGCCATGATACATGTCGGCATTGCCCGATGCGACCGTATCAAAGGCTTCGAATGCGGGCACCAGTTCGCCGGCCGCATAGACGCTGACTTCCATCTGACCTTCTGAGAGAGTTTCGATGCGATCGGCGACGCGCTGCGCCGCCGCGCCAAGGCCAGGCAGGTCCTTTGGCCAAGTCGTGGTCATTGTCAGACGTGTTTTTTTGCGGCGCACGGCAGGCGCCGCAACATCGCCATCGCTGGCCGATTGACTGCAAGCCGTTGCGGCCAGGCCCATTGTGCCAAGCGCGGCCGCGCCTAAGACTTTACGGCGATCAATCATTGGAAATCTCCTGGGATTTAGGCGTCGTCCTCGAGGGCGCGCCAGCGGCCACTTTCCAGCACCTCTAAGGGTTGGAAGCGACGTTTATAGTCCATTTTTTGGCTATTCTTGATCCAGTAGCCCAAATAGACATGTGGCAGACCAAGCTCAGCGGCGTGCTGGATATGATCAAGGATCATATAGGTCCCTAAGCTGCGTCGCCGTAGCGATGGATCAAAGAAGGTATAAACCATCGAAAAGCCATCACGCAGAACGTCTGTAAGCGAGACCGCCGCCAGCGGGGCATCCTCGTCTTCACCGATGCGATACTCGAACAAAAGCGTTTGCACCGGGCTATCATTAACCATTGCGCAAAATTCGCGATAGCCCATGTCGGACATGCCGCCGCCATCATGACGGCTGCGCAAATAGGTTTTGAGAAGCCGATAATATTCGCGTGTGGCACGGGCTTCGACCGGGCGTCGGACGAGGTCAGAATTGGTTCGCAATATGCGCCTCTGGTTTCGGCTGGCGCGGAAATTTGGCACATCAACGCGCACAGATCGACAGGCATTGCAGGTCGGGCAAGCAGGACGGTAGGCGACGCCTTGGCTACGGCGGAAGCCCGCCCGGCTCAATTGGTCATGCAGCGCGTCCGGATTGTCCTGGGTAAGATGGGTGAAGCCTTTGCGCTCAACTTGTCCTGGCAAATACGGACACGGGCTCGCGCCGGTCACGTAGAACCGTAAGCCTTGCCGGAGACCCGGGAGTTGGAAAAGCGACTCGTCTAGCTTCATTGTCTTAGTTTACGCACTTAAAGGTTAAAGCGCCAAGGGGCGATTATCGTAAATGCTGCCCACATTATTAGGACCAGAGGGCCTCCAAAGCGTAAAAAATCCCCAAACTTGTAATGTCCTGGGCCCATAACCAGCATATTGGTCTGGTAGGCAATAGGTGTCGCGAAGGCACAGTTCGCTGCGTAAATCACCGCTAATAGAAAGGGAAACGGGTCTGCGCCAGTTTGTTCGGCGGCTGAGATCGCAATCGGTGTAAACAAGACGGCGGTCGCGGCATTGCTCAAAATATTGGTTAAAATCGCGACGGTCAAAAAGATTGCTGAAAGGACGGCAAGTGTTCCGTAAGGCGCCGCGACGAGGACAACCAACTCCGCGAGCATTTGCGCGGCGCCGGTGCTTTCTAGCGCCACCCCCATGGCCAACGCTGCCGCAATGACCAGATAAATCCGCAAGTCCAAGGACCGTGCGGCCTGACGATGGTTCAAACATTGCAGCAAAATCATTGCGGTTGCGGCGACGATAGACGCGAGCGTGATCGAAGCAAGTCCGAGCGCCGCAAATAAGACCATCCCGATTGTGATCAATCGTGCCACTTGCGCTCGCGTCGTTGTCGGAAATTCGCTTTGCGACCACTCTAGCAAAATCAGATCCCGGCTGGTGCGAAGATCCCGAAACGCACTGATCGGGCCGCACAGCAGCAGCGTGTCACCAGCCTCCAGCCGAATTTCTCCCAGCTTGGTGCGGATCATACGACTGCGGCGCTGAATACCCAGGGT
This sequence comes from Pseudomonadota bacterium, assembly GCA_039822145.1. Taxonomy (GTDB): domain Bacteria; phylum Pseudomonadota; class Alphaproteobacteria; order Caulobacterales; family Hyphomonadaceae; genus Henriciella. The sequence continues at coordinate 93,938 of JBCBMU010000013.1, forward strand.
GACCGCCCGTGTGAGGCGGCGGAAGCCGAGCATCTCGACGGTGCGTCCGGCCATTCGCGAGCCCGGCGCAATCACCGCCTCAACCAGACCCAATTGGTTTTCTCCAGAATCGTCAATTTCAGCGACGCCGCTTTGCCAAATGTCTTCGAGCATGGCTGGCTTGTCGGAGAGCAAGTCGGTCAACGCCTGACGGGTCGCTGCGACGATGACCAAATCGCCGGGCATTAGACTGATCTCATCATAAGGCGGTAACAGCGCCCGTTCGCCGCGTTGTATCATGCGAACGGTCATGTCTTTGAGCTCCGGGAACATCCCCGCGATCGCGGTTTTGCCATCTAGGAAGTGCCCCGGTGTGACTTCAAATTGAGCCACAAATTGTTTGCCGGATTTGACCATGGACTCTGTCAGTTCTTCGCGATTAGGCAACATAATGCGGGAGGCGATCAACAAATAGACGATTCCAACGCCCGCCAGCATCAAGCCGAAAACGGACTGATCGAAAAAACCGAGCGTGTTGGGTGTCAGGCGCTCATAGGCATCTGCGGCGAGCAAGTTCGTCGAGGTGCCGATCAGCGTCGTCATGCCGGCAAAAATCGAGACAAAGCTCAGCGGCATCATCAACCGCGAGGTCGAGGCCCCCATACGCGCTGCAATCGCCGACATGATGGGCAGGAACATGATCACGACCGGGGTGTTGTTGGTGAAGGCACTGGTCACAAATACCGCGAAGAACGCGCCCATCAGCGTTAGAAATGGACGCTTGTCATAAGAGCGCACAAGCGCCTTGGTTGGGCCTTCTAAGGCACCGGTTTGGAACAAGCCTTGGCCGACAACGAGCAGGGCCATGATCGTAATCAGGGCCGGGTTCGCAAAGCCAGACAAAAGAATGGCGAGTGAGACTTCGCTGCCATCATAAGCGGTGGCGCCGGGGAGACTAAACAGAAGCAGAAGCCCGGCGATGACGCTGACCGACACGAGTTCCATCGACCACCGATCGAGCATGTAAAAAACAATGGTCACCGCAACGGCTGCAAGGCTTGCCCACATTGGCCAATGCGCCAAGATCTCTGCGGTCATTGTCCCTCCTGGACGATTCTCTGTGTAAACGTAGTTACTTAGGCACTCTTGGGCGGGATGACCAGGACAATTGAGATTCGCCGATTGGCCGGATCTTCGGGCGTTTCCTGTAAGAGTGGCCTCGTATGCGCAAGGCCTGCAACGCCCTGGATACGCTCATCTTTTACGCCAGCTTGAAGCAGGAGACGCCGCGCAGAATTGGCGCGATCAGACGACAATTCCCAATTCGAATAACCGGGCCGACGGCTTGGGTGAGAATCAGTATGACCCTCAATCATAACTTGCAGGGGTAGCGGCGAAATAGCGTTCCCAACCAGGCGGGTTAACTGCTCGCCAGTGGCGTTCATTCGGCCGTCGCCGGTGTCAAACAGTGGACGCTCGGCCATATCCGACAAATCAATCCGAATCAGATGAGGTTCTGAGGTGATCGTGAGGCTCGATTTAAATGACGCGAGATCCGGATTGTCTCTCAACGCGTCAGCCAATTGCGCTGACGGAGCTTCAACTTCTATAGGCGCTGGCTCCGTCTTTTGAGCGTCTGACCCGAATTGTTGTGCTAGAGCTTGGCGTTCTTCAGAGGACACGCCTTGGATAATCCACATGATCAAGAAAAACGCGCACAAAGCGGTTAGGAAGTCGGCATAAGCCAGCTTCCAATTGCCCAATTTGCGGGCGGACGCAGCGGGCTTTCTGCCCTTATTGCGCCGGGATGAATAAGCAATTGCCATATTTTTCCCTACAGGCCCTTCTGGCCTAGATCCGTCCTATAGTGCATCACGGTGAATATCGGTTGAGAGCCGATGCAGAGATTTAGATGAAATTTGTCCGATTGAGCCGGACGAGGTTTGGAGAGGTGGCGTATGGCGCGTGTGGCATTCTTAGGGTTAGGCGTCATGGGCTATCCCATGGCCGGGCATTTGGCCAAAGCGGGGCACCAAGTCTCCGTCTGGAATCGCACACATGCGAAAGCTGAAGCCTGGGCCGAGACTTATAAAGGCAGTGCCGCTGCGACGCCTGCCGACGCGGTGTTCGGGGCTGAATTCGTCTTCATGTGCCTCGGCGATGATCCAGATGTGGTGACCGTTTATGATGCGCTCGAACCGAGCATTGGCGGCGGTACAGTGATCGTAGATCATACCACGGCGAGCGCCGATCTCGCTCGGGGATTGTCCAAGCGCGCGGCGCAAAAAGGCGCGCAATTTATCGACGCCCCGATTTCTGGCGGACAGGCCGGCGCGGAAAAAGGTCAGCTGACAATCATGTGCGGCGGCCCTGAAGGCGCGTTTCAACAAGCCGAACCGATCATGGCCGCTTATGGCAAGCGAATGACCTTGATTGGCGATAGCGGGGCGGGGCAGCTGGCCAAATCGGTCAACCAAATCTGCATTGCTGGCATCATTCAAGGGCTCGCCGAAGGCTTGCATTTCGCTGACGAAGCGGGTTTAGACATTGCCAAAGTGATTGAGGCGATTAGCGGCGGCGCCGCGCAAAGCTGGCAAATGGAAAATCGCTGGCAGACCATGAAAGACGGCCACTATGAGCATGGTTTTGCCGTTGATTGGATGCGCAAAGACCTTCGAATTACGCTCGAAACAGCGCGCAAGAATGGCGCCTCGCTGCCGCTGACAGCCATGGTCGATCAGTATTATGCTGACATACAAGCCATGGGCGGCGCGCGCTGGGATACGAGTAGTCTGTTGGCGCGGATGGGGCGGCGTAAAAGCTAATGCGGCGCCTCGATTTACATATGCGAGACGGTGAATTGTTTGAAACGGCGCTGCGTGCGATCCGTGCCGCGAAACCGATTGATTATGTCGTTATTCCCTTGGAGCAAAAAGATCGCCGCTATGTTTCGGTGTTTATGCGCGATGGGACCCGGCAAACGCTGATGGACAATCTTCAAGCCTGTCTTGAAGACGAAAAGGATTGGCGGATTTCGCTGGTTCCACTGGAAGCGACTGCGCCGTCTATTCCTGAAGACAAAGCGCAAAAGAATAAGCGCGCGACCCAGCGCAAACTGGCGCTGCGGGAGGAGCTCTACCAAGACGTCTCCGCGGACGCAGAGCTTGATCGAGACTTTCTGATCTTCGTTGTGCTTTCGACCATCGTGGCCGCTATTGGCCTCCATTCAAATAGCGTTGCGGGCGTGATTGGAGCGATGGTCATTGCGCCTTTGCTCGGGCCCATTCTTGGCTTCTCGCTCGGCGCGGCCTTAGGCGACCGGAAATTACTATTCGGCGCTGCGAAGACACTTGGAATCGGCGTCGCGGTCGCGCTTGCCAGCGCCATCGTGATTTCATTCTTGATCCCGGTTGATTTTAACAGCCGCGAATTGATGTCGCGTACAGAGGTGCGTTTGGATGGCATGGCGCTCGCCATCGCAGCTGGCAGTGCAGCCGCTTTGTCGATGACGCGCGGCGCCAATTCGACGCTTGTCGGCGTCATGGTTGCGGCAGCGCTTTTGCCCCCCGGCGCCGCGGTTGGACTGTTCCTCGGGACAGGGGAATATGCTTATGCGTCTCGCGCCGGACTGCTGCTCGCGCTCAATGTTGCGAGTCTGGTTTTATCCGCCTTAGTGGTGTTCCGGTTGCAAGGTGTGCGCCCGCGATCCTGGCTTGAAAAGAAAGACGCAGATCGCGCGGTGGCGCTCAACATCGTACTCTCGGCTGCGCTACTTTTGATTTCGATCATTTTGATTTTGATGCTGGACCTTGGGACAGCGGTTTCGATCGGCTAAGGTCAATGAGAGGGAGATCAGGATGGCAAAAGCAAACAATAAAACGACGGCGACTGAAGCCAGTCCGGCCGCATTCATCGCCGCTGTCGAGCCTGAGAAGAAACAGGCTGATGCCGAAGCATTGCTCGCCTTTTTTGATCGCGTGACCGGGTTTAAACCCAAAATGTGGGGCCCGAGCATCATTGGGTATGGGCGGTATCATTACAAATATGAATCTGGCCGCGAGGGGGAGTTCATGCTGACTGGGTTTAGCCCGCGAAAGCAGAATTTGAGCCTGTACATTATGCCGGGCTACCGCTTCGGCGATATGCAAGACAAGCTGAGCCGTCTCGGCAAGCACAAAGTCGGCAAGTCATGCCTCTACATCAATAAATTGGCGGATGTCGATTTGGTCGTACTTGAAGAGATCGTGCGCGATGGCGTCGCCTATATGCGCGACAAATATGAAACGTGGGATGAGTGAGCGCCAGAAAGTTCTGTCTTATTGGCTGATGCCGTCGACGCCAGACGCGCTTCGGTTCCAAGCCGTGATCGATGCCCTCGCGGATCAGCAAAGCGCACCGCGATTTCGCGCGCATCTTTCCTTCGGGTCGGTGAGCGGCGAGGAACCGCCAATGGAGGCCATCCTCTCTAAGCTCCGGGGTTTAACCCTTAACCCGGTCGAGATTGCGCGAACGCCAAGCTTCACAATGTCTCTGTTTGTGCGGTTCGCACCGAACCAGGACTTGGTGGAGGCGCGGACGCTTTTAGCGTCCAGTCCAGGGTTTCAATCGAGTCGTGCCTTCGATCCGCATATCAGCCTGTGTTACGGCGCTCCGGCAAACGCTGACGCGCTCGAACCGAAAATTGCCGCCTTATTGGAAAAGCCGGTTCAGTTTGACCGGCTCGTTGCGATGATGGTTTCGTTGCCGGTAGAGACGCATGAGGATGTTGCTGCGTGGACGCAGTACGCGTCCTATCGGATCCCTCTTGCAGACTAAGCGGTCCGCGCTGCCTCAACCTGTTTTGCGAAGCTGCCGGCGCCGAAGCACCGGATAGAGAGCGTGCCGATCGCGGTCTTGATATCGATGATCTTTGTTCCCACTCCAAACCGTGTTTCGACAGAGGTGATGCCGCGCAAAGGCAGCACAACGCTCAGTGAATCTGGATCAGTGTGCAAAGCGCGATTGAGAATGTTTGGATGAAACTCGAGTGCGTCTTCTGTGAGGTATGCGGTGCCGCCGACCCACAGACCGCCCATAAGTTTTTTCATCGCATTGGTCCCAAGCCGCCCACCCGGTCCGAGCAGCGATTGCGTGCGCTCACCAATTTCTGCGTCTTTCATCAGCGCGTTGGCCAGTTTTCTAGCAATGACATTTTCAGGTTTGGACATGTTCACCCCATCTGCGCGGCCAAGTTAACACTGAACGGCGCCGGGATGAAATCCCTGTCAGGTGTGACAGGCGAAAAACACGCAAAGACTGGCGTAAGTTCAGACATGTTGAGGCAGAAACAGAACGGATCATAGTATGGCTTTCATCAAAACCGCATTGCTTTCAATTGCCATTGCAGCCGGCGCCTCGGTCCTGTCAGCATCGGCTTGTGACCTGACGGATTTGCCCTGCTGGGATGGCGGAAAGTGTAATATCAAATTTAAAAACCATACGGGCAAATCGAGTGGCAGCGGGAATTCTGACGTGTCTCAATCGTCCTTGGCGCAGACCATTCGCGTGACCGCCAAAGACAGCAAAGGCAAGAAGACCGGCAACGCGTTCTCGATCAATGCCGGTGCCAGCAAAACGATGAATCTCGAGAAGAAAAAAGACCTATCCTTCGTTCGGATCAAGACTGAGACGTCCGGTGTGAGTATCGACTCATTGGACATGAAATGCTCGGTGCTAAGAGACGTGCTACGCGGCAACGGAAACTGTAATATCCTCTACGGATATGACACGACCGTCCAATGGACGCTGGCTTATAGTTGCGATAACAAAACCGTAAACGGGCCCCAGTTTTAGGATCTCAGTTTTACCCGAGACGCTGCGCCGCGGCTTCTGCGAAATAGGTGATGATCCCGCTCGCCCCGGCGCGTTTGAAGCTGAGCAGTGTTTCCATCATGACGCGATCGCCGTCAATCCAGCCATTCTGCGCCGCGGCTTGGATCATCGCGTATTCGCCGGACACTTGGAACGCGAAGGTCGGGACCGCAAACGTCTCGGACACACGCCGGACAATATCGAGATAGGGAAGGCCGGGTTTGACCATCACCATGTCGGCGCCTTCGGCAATGTCCATGGCCACTTCGCGCAGCGCTTCTTCTGTATTGGCCGGGTCTTGTTGATAGGTCTTTTTGTCGCCAATCAGCGCCGTCGCTGAGCCAATGGCTTCGCGATACGGGCCATAGAATCCGCTGGCATATTTCGCCGCATAAGACAGGATCATTGTATTGGTGTAGCCAGTATCCTCCAGCGCCGTGCGGATCGCGCCAATCCGTCCATCCATCATGTCTGACGGCGCGACAATATCGGCGCCGGCTTCAGCCTGCACCAAGGCTTGATCAACCAGGACGGCGGTTGTCTCGTCATTCAGGACATAGCCCTCTTCATCGATCAAACCGTCATGGCCGTGGCTGGTAAATGGATCGAGCGCGACATCGCAAATAATCCCCACTTCAGGCGCAGCGTCTTTCATCGCTTTGATCACCGTTGGAACGAGCCCATTTGGGTTCAAGCTCTCGCTGCCCTCTTCGTCTTTGTGCTTGGGGTCGATATGAGGAAAAATCGCGATGGCTGGAATACCGAGCTCCGCGGCGCGCTTCGCCGCCGCTGCAGCTTCCGCCACATTTAAGCGATTCATGCCAGGCATGGCAGCCACCGGAATACGCGGTGTGTCGCCATCATGTACGACCATAGACCAAATCAAGTCTGACGGGGTCAGCACATTTTCTGCAGTCAGATTTCGGACCCAGCCTGATTGGCGCAGACGGCGGAGACGGGTGGCCGGATATTGCTGTACAAATGAGCGGTTCATTCGGACTCCAGTTTCAGGGCGCCAAACCGAAATAGGGTGCGCCGGACTTTGCGACGCATAAAACATCGCTCGGTCACATCCATAAGCGGTCTCTGCGCGTCTTCAATCTCTCGCATATACGGTTCGAGCTTGTCATGTGGAATTTCACGAAACCCCATGGACGCATAGAACGGTCCATTCCATGGCACTGATTTAAACGTCGAAAGGCTCACATGCGGCAGTTTTCGGTGTTCGGCTTCAGTCAAAACGCGAATGACCAACGCGCGCCCGACGCCCTTTTGCCCATAGTCTGGATTGACGCTGACTTGATCGAGATAAAGACCATTGCCGCGCAGTCCGATCAACGCAAACCCGATCGCCCAATCATGCTGATTGCGCGCCACGAAGACATTCCCGTTTTCGATTTCGATTTCGAACACACGCTCAGGAACATGATCTGCAAGCGCGGCAGGTTGAAGCAATCCGGTCGGCTCGAATAGGGTAGACGCTGCCTTATCTATCGCGATCAGCGCAGGAATATCATCCTGTTCTGCGCGAACGATAGTATATCCTTCCGGAAGGTCAGACATTGACGAACGATTCCCCTGTGGCATGTCTGCCGCCAGATAAGCATAAAAAGGGCCAAATACCATGACCACACGGTTGACCGAAGAACAGGTCATGATTCAGGACATGGCAAAACGCTTTGCCGCCGATCGGCTCGCGCCTCATACAAGCGCCTGGGATGAGCAGAAGCACTTTCCGGTAGATACCATAAAGGACACTGCTGAGCTCGGCTTTGCCGGTATTTATGTCGGCGAAGACGTCGGCGGATCAGCGCTCGGGCGTCTTGATGCGGCGCTTATTTTTGAGCAGCTTTCTTATGGCGACGTTTCCACCGCGGCGTTTATCTCGATCCATAATATGGCGAGCTGGATGATCGACCGATTTGGGTCTGACGAGCAGCGCAAAGCCTGGTTGCCGCAGCTGACGAGTATGGGGCTGATCGCGTCTTACTGTCTGACCGAGCCTGGCTCTGGCTCTGACGCCGCCGCGATGAAAACCACGGCGGTGCGCGATGGCGACGCTTATGTCTTAAACGGCTCGAAACAGTTTATTTCTGGCGCTGGAACAAGCGATGTCTATGTCCTGATGGCGAAAACCGCCGATGCTGGCGCGCGCGGTGTTTCGGCCTTCATCATTCCGCTCGATACGCCAGGGCTTAGCTTTGGCAATAATGAGAAGAAAATGGGCTGGAACTCACAGCCGACACGGCAAGTATTGCTGGATGATGTGCGTGTTCCCGCGGCCAATCGGATCGGCGACGAAGGGCAGGGCTTTAAATTCGCCATGGCTGGCTTAGACGGCGGCCGGCTGAACATTGCGGCCTGTTCGCTGGGCGGCGCGCAGCGGGCTCTGGATAAGGCGTTGGATTATGCCAAAGAGCGCAAACAATTTGGGCAGGCCATTGCAGATTTTCAGGCGATCCAATTCAAACTGGCGGACATGGAAACTGAACTGCAAGCGGCGCGGGTGATGCTCTATGAAGCGGCGGCAAAGCTCGACGCGAAAGCCGCAGATGCGACGCGCTGGTGCGCTATGGCCAAGCGTTTTGTCACCGATACAGGGTTCAAAGTCGCCAATGACGCTCTGCAAATTCATGGCGGATATGGCTATCTGTCTGAATACGGTGTCGAGCAAATTGTTCGAGATTTACGGGTTCATCAAATCCTCGAAGGCACGAATGAGATCATGCGGGTGATTGTTAGCCGAGACATGCTCAAAAATTAGCGCCTCGCCCCGCCACCGCGCGACACAAAATTGCCAGTATTGTCCGCCAGTCAGGAGCGCTTAGCGGATGCTGTTTGGACCTTGTTGATGCATATTTTAGATTTCCGGCGTGTGTTCGTTTTCGCCGTGCTTCCTCTCATTGCACCAATGGCCATGGCAGAGCGATGGCAAAATCCTGCGGATCAATATGAAGACGCGTACAAAGCCTATCTAGGTGCGGCCTGTCCGATCGCGGAGGACAATGTCTCCCATTTTGTGTATTTCACCCGCGATCGCGGGCGGATGCGCGGCCATCCATTTTTACAGCACAGCCGGTTTGAAGGCGCCCAGATCATGTATCCCTGGCGCGCGCTAGAGCGGGCCGAAGGCAAATATGATTTTTCAATCATACGCTCTGATCTCGATTATCTTAAAAAGCACGGAAAGCGGCTCTTCATCCAACTTCAGGATGTCTCTTTCTCGGCCCAGTATAAGCCGGTTCCAAATTACCTTTTAGACGACGCCTATAATGGCGGCCTGGTGCCTTACCAGGCTAATGGGCAAACCATTGGGTGGATCACCAAACGCTGGAATCCTGATGTCCAAGCCCGTTTCGCAGCGCTCTTAGACGCGCTCGGTGAGGCGTTTGATGGCGAGATTGAAGGGATCAATCTGCAAGAGACCGCGATTGATGTGAGCTCTGAGTTCGATCCATCTTTCAGCCCGCAAGGCTATGCTCAGGCGATCCGCACCAATATGCGCAATCTGAAAGCCGCGTTTCCGACATCGACGACGATGCAATATGCCAACTTCATGCCTGGCGAATGGCTGCCTTGGGAAGATGAGGGATATCTTCGCAGCATTTACGAGACCGGTGAGGTATTAGGCGTTGGCTTAGGCACACCAGATTTGATGTTTAAACGCCGGGCCCAGCTTAATCACCCGATCACCATGATGCATGAGGGGGAGTTTTCCACCCCCCTCGGGATTGCAATCCAAGATGGCAATTATATTGGCGCAACGGGCGCCGACGAACACTTTACATCTCGGCAAAGCAGCGCCATCACGGGCGGTCCGATGGTGCCAGTCCTACATGCGTTTGCGACCGATTTCTTGAGGGTCGATTATATGTTCTGGGTCGATCAGAAGCCGTACTTCAATGACCAGGTCTTACCGTGCTTTGCCGAGCAATAGCCTGCTCGAACGAACCTTCCCCTTGCCACGTGCTTAGAAAAGTCGATAGATTTTGAAAAAAGCGTTCTTGATCGAAAGAGCCAGGGAGGAAAAGAGAGATGCAGATAACGCCTGTCGATGGATTGGGCGCCGAGATCACAGGCGTCGATATCAAAACCCTAACGGCGTCAGAATTCGATGCAGTTCGATCCGCTTTCGCTGATCATGGTGTCATCTTTTTCCGCGATCAGGACACAACGGAAACAGATCATATCGGTTTTGCCGAGCGGTTTGGCGAGATCAATATTAATCGCTTCTTCGCGGCGCACCCGAACTTTCCGCAAATCGCGCTCGTCGCCAAAGAGCCTGATCAAAAAGACAATATTGGTGGCGGTTGGCACACCGATCATTCTTATGATCATGAGCCTGCGTTGGGCTCAGTTCTGGTCGCACGTGAACTCCCCAATAGCGGCGGCGACACTATGTTTGCCTCAATGTATAAGGCTTATGAGACGCTGCCGGATGCGCTGAAAGACAAAATCGAAGGCCGTTCCGCGCTGCATTCAGGCAAGCATATTTTCGGTGAAGGGCCGGATAGCTATTATAATCAATCTGATGCCGGCTCGCATGATGATGGGACCAACCGCATCGGCAATGCGAAAGTCGCCGAACTGTTGGCGGACCCCGAACATCCGATTGTCATTACCCACCCGCTCAGCGGCAAGAAGGCGCTTTACGTCAACCCGGCTTTCACCCGAAGTGTCGTCGGCATGGACAAAGCAGAGAGCGATGAATTGCTCTCAGACCTCTACACGCATGTCTTTACCGGGCATGATTTTCATCACCGGTTCGAATGGAAGCCGGGCTCAATCGCAATGTGGGATAATCGCTCAACCTGGCACTGGGCCTTGAACGATTATCACGGCCAGCGCCGGGTCATGCACCGCATCACGATTGAGGGCTGCGGGCTCGCAGCTTGAGCCTCAGAGCGTTAGTTAGAAGCGATGTCCGATGCCGAGCATCAGGCCATCGGACCCGCCTTGATCGCCATATCGTGTCAGGTCGGCGCGAACATACGTTTTGTCGGTAAATGCAAAGGTGGCGCCGACCCCTAAAGCAACGTCAAACTCTGTTTCCTCATCGCTGTCGATATCTAAGCCCGGGAACGTGGCCTCGACTGTTGCGCCAAAATATCCGGCACGGGCGAAAGCGGTAAAACGGTCGCCAAGCGGCAATTGTGCTTTCGCGAACGCGCCGGCGAGAACATTGATGTTCAAATCATAGTCGATGCCGGAAACGCTGCCGGAATCATTCTTCACGCCAAACAAGAGTTCTGCTTCAACCCCGGCGTAGGGCGAAAAGTCATAGCCGTAATGACCGCCAAGCAATCCGAGGGTAAGTTCAGTTTCGTCATCTGCTAAGGCGTCTTCATCACTGTCGCCGACATCGCCTTTAAACGCGGCATATCCGCCATCGATGTAAAAGCCTTGTGCGGCGGCGCTTGGGGCAACACAAATGGCTGCTGCGACGACACTGGTTGCGAGGAGAGAAGATTTAGACATGGCTGGTTACCTTTGTAATTTCGATAACGCAGCGGCCTTCTTTTATTGGAGTTTCGATTAAAAAAACCTTACGCCCTCGCCGCGATCAAAACTTGACCCCGATTGCAATATTGGCGGCCGACAGGTCCGGGGTCTCCAAATCATACCAAGTATAATCGACGCGGGCATAATAGCGCTCATTGATGTCAAAGACCGCGCCAACGCCATATGCGGCGCCGGTATCTTTATAAGTGGATGAGGTTTCGGTTTCGAACGTGAAGTCTGTTTCAGTCTCCACCGTCGCCAAGCCCATGCGCCCAAATGCAGTGATGCGCTCGCTCACCGGAAGGTTGGCTTTAGCAAACCCACCAGCCAAAAAGTTTAGGCGATTCGTCGTCGTGCCGATATCTTCCCGGATTTCACCATTGCTTATGTCAGTGTAAATTCCGGTGCGTGCGAAGCTCGTCTCTTCCGAGGCGCCAATCAAGAGCTCGCCTTCAATGTCAAAGGTTGGCGTCAAGGCATACCCAAAATGCCCGCTTAGGGTATCGAGTTTTGGTCTGCTATAGTTCGCGGCGTTATCATCGGCCGCAAGTTCTGCGTATCCAAGGTCGACATAAAAATTTTCCGCTGAGGCTTGCGGCGCCAGGAAGGCGCAAGTTGCGATCGCGGAGGTGAATAGGAAAGTTTGAGGCTGCATTACAGATTGCCTTTTGCAAGGTGTTGTAACGCAGCCCTTGTGGTTTTCGATTTCTAACGCCGAAGCGCAAGCGAAAAATGCTAATATTACAAATAAATCAGGATATTAACCTAAACATAATTTCACTTTCCTCAAGCGATCATGCCGCCATCGAGGACGATTGTGTGGCCGTCCACCCATGCGCCAGCGCGTGAAGACAAGAAAATTGCCGTGCCAGCAACATCCTCGGGCTCGCCCGCGCGTTTGCGCGGAATTTGCGCCACCGTTGCATTATAGATTGCGTCATTCTCAGTTGCCATTTTGGTCATATTGCTGGGGAAGAAGCCGGGCGCGATGGCGTTGACGTTGATATGATCCGGGGCGAGGTCCGTCGCCAAATGTTTGGTCAGATGGATAACGCCAGACTTACTCGCCGAATAGGCATAAGCAGGCATGCCGGGATTATCGAAGCCGTGAATAGAGGCGATGTTGATCACCCGCGCTGGATCGGAATGGCTGGCCTTGGCGCGGAGCAAGGGCAGAGCCTTTTGGGTCATGAAGAAGATCGACTTAATGTTGATGCTCATCACTTTGTCCCAGCCATTTTCTGGAAATTCATCAATTGGAACCACCCAATTGGCGCCGGCATTATTGACCAAAATATCCAAGTGATCCTCTTGCGCTTGGATTTGGGAGATCAAGCTCTCGACCCCCTCCATGCGCGACAGGTCTGCGGCAATTGGAATGCAAGTTCCAAGTTCTGAGAGGTCGTCCGCCATGGCCCGAAGCCGGTCTTCTTTGCGCGCTGAGATATAGGTTTTCACACCATTCTCGACAAAACCGCGCGCGATCATCGCGCCGATCCCGCTCGATCCGCCAGTCACCAAAGCTGTTTTCCCTTGCAGGTCGAAAAGCGATTTCATTTGAGGTCTCCCTTGAGTGCATTTTGCCTTAAGCTGGAGCAGGCACTGCCCCTTGTCCATCACAGTGCTCTCGAAAACACAGCGCATTGGCGATTTACTGAGCGGAAGGGCTGGCTCTGACCCCTGAATTGCCCTACCCAGCGGCGCGCTTCCCGAAACCAAACAGAGAGCCCTGATGGCACAGTCGACCTTTTCTGCGTTTGCGGACACGATAAAACTGAATGCCTGGGCAAAGTCCCAGCGCGCAACGTTCACCCCCGAACGGATCCGCATAGAAGTGCTGGCCGGATTGACCGTGGCCTTGGCCTTGGTGCCTGAGGCGGTTGCCTTTGCTTTCGTTGCCGGGGTTGAGCCGCTCGTCGGATTGTATGCGGCGTTTTTGGTCGGTTTGATCACGGCGCTTTTCGGCGGACGTCCTGGCATGATCTCGGGGGCGACGGGTGCGCTAGCCGTGGTGATGGTCGCCTTGGTGGCACAGCATGGTGTTGAGTATTTATTCGCAACCGTCGTTTTGATGGGCATTCTGCAAGTCGGGGCAGGGGTGTTCAAGCTCGGCAAGTTTATCCGCTTGGTGCCGCATCCGGTGATGTTGGGCTTCGTCAACGGTCTCGCCATTGTCATCTTCCTGGCGCAGCTCGGTCAGTTCCAAGTCCCCGGCACGGCGCAGCCTGACGGGCATAGTTTCTTGCCAAATGGCGACTGGCTCCCGGGCCCCGATATGGCGATCATGCTGTCACTCATTGGCGTGACAATGTTGATCATTTGGGGGCTGCCAAAGCTTACAAAAGTGATTCCCGCGCCGCTCGCAGGGATTGCCGTTGTGGCCGCTTTGGTCATTGGGCTCGGCATCAATACGCCCGTGGTCGGAGACCTTGCGAGCATTAAAGGCGGTCTACCCAGCCTCCACATTCCCGCTGTACCGCTAACGGTCGAAACGCTCGAAATCATTCTGCCTTATGCTGTGATCCTCGCGGCGATCGGTTTGATCGAAAGTTTGCTGACTTTGAACCTTGTCGGTGAGATCACCAATCAGCGCGGCGGCGCTTCGCAAGAATGCGTGGCGCAAGGAGCATCCAACATTGTCACCGGATTTTTCGGCGGTATGGGCGGCTGCGCGATGATCGGCCAGTCCATGATCAATGTGAAGTCGGGTGGACGCACGCGCCTGTCTGGCTTCTCCGCCGCGATGTTCTTGCTCGCCTTCATTCTCATTGGCTCGCAGTGGATTGAGATGATCCCGCTCGCCGCACTGGTCGGTGTGATGTTTATGGTCGTGATTGGAACGTTTGCTTGGAACAGCTTGCGCATCATGTCGAAAATTCCGTGGACCGATGCCTTTGTCATTATTCTCGTGACCGGCGTGACGGTGTGGCAAGATCTTGCGGTCGCCGTGGTCGTCGGCGTGATCGTCTCGGCGCTGGCTTATGCCTGGAACAATGCGAAACGCATCCATGTTTTGCAGCGCGATTCCATTCGCACGCCGGGCGCAACCGTCTACGAAATTGAAGGCCCGCTTTTCTTCGGTTCAACCGAAGGCTTTGCCGAGCTGTTCCACCCCGATGAAGACCCGGACGTGGTGATCATCGACTTCATGCGCTCGCGCGTCGTCGATCAATCAGCTTTACAAGCGATCGAGGACCTGGCGGCTAAATATGAGTCAAAGGGCAAAACGCTGAAGCTGCGCCATCTCTCTAAAGACTGTCACCGTTTGTTGAGCAAAGCCGGGCAGCTTATGATCGACAGTGTCGATGATCCAGATTATGAGCTCGCCGTCGACTATAATGTACGCACCGGCATTTTCGGGGGTGGACACTAGGTCACCCCTGGACCGCTTCTTCCGTGCAGGCTAACGCCAGTGCATGAGAAGCTACGTTCTGACCAAAATAGAGGACGGGGTGGGGATGATCACCCTGAACCGTCCAAACGCCCTCCACGCCCTCAATTACGACATGTGCGAGACCATTCTCGTGGCGCTTCGCGATTGGGCGACAAACCCATCTGTTCATATCGTGATGATTGATCACGCCGAAGGCAGTCGCGGCTTCTGCGCGGGCGGAGATATCGCGATGCTGCGCGAAAGCGGTCTCTCTGATGGCCGAGAAGCGCGCGCTTTCTTTTCCGAAGAATATCGTATGAATGCCGCGATCAAGTCGTTTCCGAAGCCTTATTTGGCTGTGATGGATGGTGTCACCATGGGCGGCGGCGTCGGTCTCTCTGTGCATGGCACGCATCGCGTTGCGACCGAGCGGACGCTATTCGCTATGCCAGAGACGGGGATCGGACTATTCCCAGATGTTGGCGGTGGTTGGTTCCTTCCGCGGTTGCGTGGAGAACTCGGGACATGGCTTGCGCTCACGGGCGCGCGCCTTAAAGGCGCAGACGTCGCCGCGGCGCGCGTCGCCACCCATTTCCTTCCGTCTGAACTGATCCCGAACTTAAAAGCGCAGATCGCACAGGCTGACTTTTCAGCCGGCGGCGCTGAGATGTTAGGCGAAATTCTATCTGGCCTGACGCACGCAGTGCCGGCGGGGAGTTTCGAACCCCATATGGATCTGATCAATCAATGTTTCGCGCATAGCCGTGCTGAAGAGATTGTCGCGGCGCTGGATGGTGATGGCTCGGACTGGGCTATAGAACAAGCCAAGACGATCCGGTCTAAATCGCCCGAAACGGTCAAAGTGGCGCTCCGCCAAGTGCGCGAGGGCGGCCTTTGTGAGACGTTCGAAGACAATATGCGGATGGAATACCGCATCGGCTGGCGCAAAGTGCAATCGCCTGACTTTATCGAAGGCGTGCGGGCCGTGATCATCGACAAAGACCACGCTCCTAAATGGTCTCCACCCACCCTCGACGGTGTCTCCGATCATGATGTTGAGATCTATTTTGCGCCGCTCGGAGAGGATGAACTTGATTTTGGATGACCTTCGGACCGAACTTGAGGCGTGGTGTCGCTCTTATGTCACCGCTTTTGCTACCTATAACGCCGAGGCGATCGCCGCGCATTGGACCTTCCCGGCGCTCACAACGCAGAAAGGCCAGTCCTTCGCGTTCAAGTCAGTAGACCATTTCGCGACCAATACGAGCCGGTTGCTTGGCTTTTATAAACAGCAGCGCGTCGACAAAGCTGTTCGCAACGTGATCGATCTTTTGCCGATGAGCGATGATGCCGTGGCGATGACGGTGAGAGATGAGATGCGCGATCCTGAAGGTGGGCTGATTGTCGCGTGGACTGCGGCCTATGTGATGCAACGGGTCGACGGGGCCTGGAAAGCCGTCGCCGCGGTCGCCGATGGAGAGGTAACAGCCTGGGCCGCAAAGGGGACCCCGCTCGGGCGATAGGCGGAAAAGCAAACACCGCCGCTAATATTGGTTTAAGTAAAAAGACTTTCCTAAGCGCGAAAGCACCGTTTCTAGCGAATTTACCGATGAATGAGGTCTAAAAGTAATACTTTTGGCGCTTTTATTAACCATTGTGGGCCGAAAACAAGATGTGATTAACGAATTATAAGGTTCAATCCTGTAAATCTACTCAAACTACAACAAAAGTTGAGTGGTGATGGTAATGACAATGTCCTATAGCGCGGCTGAGACCGCGGGCGAGCCTGTGAGCGTCGCTGAATCTTTCGTAAAATCTCTTTCGCTTTTGGAGCAGGCGCATCGCCGGCTTCATGACGTCGTAAAAGATGACCTTGAGCGTGGCGGCGAACGTCACTTGACAGGTGTTCAAGCGCTCCTGCTTTATGAAATTGGCGAGCATGAAACGCCAGCTTCTACGCTTCGCTCTCGCGGTGCATTTGCCGGTACTAGCTTGTCTTATAACGTCAAAAAGCTTCAAGAAGGCGGTTATTTGATCCAGTCTCGCTCTGAGCGTGACAAGCGGACCGTACGCCTCAAGCTGACTGAGCGCGGACATAAAGTTCGTAAGCGCGTGGTCGACCTGTTTGACCGCCAAGCCACGGCTCTTGAGCCAACGGCCAGCGTTCGTCAGGACGATCTGAGCCAGTTGAACAAGACGGTTTCACGCCTCGAGCGCTTTTGGACTGACCAAATCCGCTTTCAACTATAGATAAGTTTACATCATTCCGAATACTTTTAAGTATTTGGAATGTGGAGGAATGGACTTATCCTGCTCGGGGGGCTGTCTGGCTTACCAGCTCTGGCGGCCCCTTGGACCCAAGATCCCGGGCATTTATATGCCCGGATCTCGATAGCAGACGAATATGTAGAAGGGGTGCGGGGGACGCGCGCGGACGCATATGCAGAGTTTGGTCTCACCGAACTTTGGACCGCCACGGCGAAAGCCGAGGCGGTTTCGTATCGAGAGGCCTCAGACTTCGATACTAATGGTTGGCGCGCGACTCTGCGCCGGAGCCTGTTTCGCACAGATCATTTAACTGTCTCCGCAGAGTTCGGTGCTTTGCAAGGGGCCGCGATTGGCGGGCGCAATGGCTGCGACCGCCTCGGCGGTGAAGCGCGGGCAGGTGCGGCTTGGTCGAACACTTGGCGAGATGCACCGACATTTGTCTTTGCTGAGATTGCTGGCAGGTTTCATGAAAACTGCCATCGTACGCGCTATGAATTCGGGTTTGGGCGCCAGACCAGTGATAAGGTCTGGTCCATCACTCAGGTCTGGATAGAGCGCGGCGATACGAACGCGCCATCCGACAAGGTGCAGTCTGAACTTCTCTGGCGTGGGGAAAACGCCGATTATTCGATTGGCTATCGCAATGAAAATGGCGGCGCCTTTGAGGAGCAAAGCGTATTCATTGCGCTTGCGCGGCAATTTTGAGGGGTGTTCTTGCGCAAAAGGCTGCACTAGAAGCAAGCCATGCCGCCCCTCAGAGACGATTCCGCCCAAGCCCTGACCCGAGCCGAGCTTATTTCAGGCCTCGATGCGCTTGAAGAACGCCTGCTATGGCTCGCCAGCTGGACGATCCATAATGCCAATCATCTTCGTGACAGCCGCGATGGACTAAAAGTCGGCGGGCATCAGGCCAGTTGCGCGTCGATGACGACATTGATGGCGGCGCTCTATTTCCACGTTTTGCGCCCGCAGGACCGTATCTCGGTTAAGCCTCATGCGTCTCCTGTTCTGCATGCGGTAGAATATCTCTTTGACCGCCAAACCCGTGACCAAATGGAACGGTTTCGCGGCTTTGGCGGGATGCAGTCTTACCCCTCCCGTACCAAGGATAAAATCCGAGTGGATTTTTCAACCGGGTCGGTCGGGCTCGGCGTCGCCGTGACCGCATTCGCATCATTGGTGCAGGACCTTTGGCTCGCCCGTGATGAAATTGCCGAGGAACAGGCCGGCCGTTTCATATCTTTGCTCGGCGATGGAGAATTGGACGAAGGCAATATCTATGAAGCGCTGATTGAGGCCTATAAGCACGACATTCGCAACACTTGGTGGATAGTCGATTATAACCGACAAAGCCTCGACGCGACGACATCTGAAAAGATGTTTGATCGCTTTGACGATATTTTTGAGACCGCCGGATGGGACGTTCTAACCCTCAAATATGGGGTCCGGCAGCGCGCTGCATTTAAAAAGCGCGGCGGCAAAAAATTGCGGACATGGATCGATGAATGTCCGAATGATCTCTATGCGGCTTTGACTTATGAGGGCGGGGCAGCGTGGCGTCGGCGCTTGAGCCAGGATTTGTCGGGTGCGCCGGAAACGCTCGCCCTCCTCGAGTCATATGACGACGAGACACTGGCGAACTTGATGACCGAGCTCGGCGGGCATTGTCTGGTCACGTTGCTTGAAGCGTTCGAAAAAGCGGCCGCGTCTGAGACGCCGAAATTGATCATTGCCTACACGACGAAAGGGCGCCGATTGCCGTTCCAAGGGCACAAAGACAATCATGCTGGCTTGATGACGGTCTCTCAGATGGAGGACTTACGCGACCGATTAAGCATCAATGCCGGTGAAGAATGGGAAAAGCTGGCCGGATTGACCAAAGCGCAAGCTGCGGCAGCAAACTCTGTCCTGGCTGCGGCGCCGTGGCGGAACGCCCGCAAAACGGACCGCATGGCGCCAAATGTAACCGTTCCGAGCGTCAGTGAAATGCCAGATCCCGGGCGAGGCAAAATGTCGACCCAAGTGGCGTTTGGGAAAATCATGAATGATCTTGCTCGCGAAGACACAGATTTCGTCTCACGCATCGTCACGACATCGCCAGACGTGACGGTTTCCACAAATTTAGGCGGCTTCGTGAATCGGAAAGGCTTGTTCTCGCGTTCGGCGAGCGAAGACGTCTTCCGCAAACGCAAAATAGCCAGCCCGCAAATTTGGGCGCATTCGCCAAAAGGCCAGCATATTGAGCTTGGGATTGCTGAAAATAATCTGTTTTTGATGCTCGCCGCGCTCGGCCTCTCGAAAGATCTCTTCGATCAGCGCATCTTTCCAGTCGGGACCGTCTATGACCCATTCATCGCTCGCGGTTTGGACGCGCTCAATTATGCTTGCTACCAAGATGCGCGGTTCATTCTTGCAGCGACACCGTCGGGCGTGACGCTCGGACCTGAGGGTGGGGCGCATCAGTCAATTTCATCACCTCTGATCGGCATGGGGCAACCAGGTTTGACCTATTGGGAGCCGGCCTATGCGGATGAGGTGCGGGTAATCTTGCGCGAAGGGTTTAATGCCATTGAGCGGCCCGAAGGAGGATCCTCCTATTTGCGGCTGTCGACGCGAGCGATCGATCAAATCGATCGCGAAATGACCAGCGACTTGGCATCGCAGATCCTGAACGGCGCGTACTGGGCGGTTCCGCCTAAAGATGGCGCCTCTATCGCTCTCATTTATTGCGGAGCCTTAGCGCCAGAAGCGCTATCGGCATTTGAGGCGATCCGCGAAGACATTCCAGAAGCGGGCCTATTGGCGGTGACGTCTCCGGATGTCTTGCACCGCGATTGGATGGCGGCATCTCGGGCGCCTTGGACGGCTGAGGCGACGGGAAAGAGCGCAATCGAAATGCTATTGGCATCGCTTGCGCCAAATGCAGGTCTGGTGACGCTGATTGACGGCAGCCCATCGACCCTGTCATGGCTTGGATCAGTGCGCGGGCATCGCGTCCGCGCCCTTGGGACAGAACGGTTTGGTCAAACCGGCGATTTGCCCGATCTTTATCAAGCCTACCGGCTCGATCATGACGCGGTGCTAGACGCGGTCGCGAGCCTACTCGTCTGAGTATCCTGTCTCCGCCATGATATAAGCAATCACCGCAGTGCGATCTTCGGGTTTCCGGACACCGGCAAAGCTCATTTTATTGCCAGGTAAGAAATTGCGAGGGCTTTCGAGCCATTCGGCGAGGATTTCAGGCGTCCAGACGATATCTGACTCTTGAACCGCTTTTGAGTATGTGAACCCTTCAACCGCGCCAATGCTGCGGCCAAAAATGCCGTACAGGTTTGGACCGACAAGGTTGGCGCCGCCTTCGTTCAATGTGTGGCAGGATTGGCAGAGCTTATAAGTCCGGCGGCCGCGATTATAGTCGGCGCTGGCATAGGGTTCTGGTAATGCTGCAAAGGCTTCTGACGTATCGACTTCGACGGTAGCAGGCGTTGTGACGGGTGAGGTTTCAGCGCTAGAGGCCGGATTTTCAACAGAATATTGCGAGGGCGATGTTGCTTCATCAGTGCCTCCGCCGCATGCGGCAAGGAAAATGGTCGCGCAAGCAGCTAAAGCGGCGTGTTTGAAAAAAGTCATTAAAAAACGGTCCTCTAATCGAGATTAACGAGCATATAATGCGTGAAACGCGCCAGTGTGCAACCGGGTAAATTGTCCAAGTGTAAGATTCTTTGGGGAAATCATCTGAGTGTCTCAACAAGCCGTGAGAACGCCCGCCATCATTGGCGATAAGGGGGATATTAACCATAATTCGCTAGTCTAAGCTCAATATAAAAAAATACCGAATGGTGGTTTAAAATGAGATGGGCAATGACTGGGCTATCCGCTTGTGCGGTGGCCTTTGCAGGATCGGCGCATGCCGGACTGCAAGACTCCGATGTATGGATCGGATTTCCTGATAATCAGAGTGGCTTTTTGCTAGATGAAGAAACCGGTGACGTCTGGATGACGGGCCCGTGTTTAAAGGCGCTGCAACCGGCGCAAAACTCTGGCTCTGTATGGGTGTCCCATACGGTTGAACTGGTCTCAATCGGGCGTGGCCTGGCGACCTTGGATCAACGCTTTGAGCTGGACCTCCAAGATATGGCACCGAGTATCACGGTGACATCAAATGGGCGCGGCGGCATTCAGAGCTTTCCAGCTTCGATCGATCGAAATTGCGACGCAGGCGGCGTGTGCGCTGACCTGATCAGCTCTCAAAAGGCCTGCCAAGGCTAAATCGAGGGCCCTTAGGGGCCTCTGATGAGACTACGATCGAGCCTTCTGGCAGCAGGTTTTGCTGTGCTGAGCTGCGCTTATTTAAGCGTATGCGAGAAATCCATGGTCCCGCTTCAGGGCATGGAGGCTCCAGTCGTGTCTGAAACGCCGACGGCCGAAGAGCCCGAAGCGCCTGCTTCTGCGCCAGATCGCTCAGAAACCACCCTGCCATCGGTCGAGCCTCAATCTCTGGCTAACGCGACTGAAACGCAGACAACGCCCCCGCTAGATCTCGCTCTGGCGCCGTCACTTAAACCAAATTTGGGCGCATCGATTGATAAAACGACGCAGCCAGAGCCCGCCAAGGCGACACCCCCTAATCCAGGGGCGATCAAGAACCCCGTTGCGGTCGAACCTGCTCGTGTCGCGCGCGTAGGCCATGAACCAGCTGCTGTGGCAAACGAAGCCGAACAGCCAGCGATTCCCGTTTCGGCGCCAATAAGTGCGACTCCACCGTCATTGAAACCAAAATCTCCGCCGGCTGAGTCGGTTGATGCGCCTGAACAACCAAAAGTGCTGGAAGTCGAGGAAGACGAAGCGCTCGAAGCCGCCCCAGAGAAGGCCTATAGCGTGGAGCATGTCGACATGATTATCGAGGGCGCTTTGACCTCGGTTCGGAGTCGATATCGCGATGAGACTGACCGCCAATTCAATTTGACCGATATAGCGCCAGCATTGCGCAGCAAGACAGAGCTACATGAGACACTGCTCGGCTATCATCGCGGTCAAGACGGCACCCTGATGTCGATCAATATGGAAGACGGCAAAGTTCGTTCAAATCGCACAGTCTTGGGGCGCCTGCCGAATTTTGAGCCGCGTGAAGTTGCCGATCCGTGGATCAGTCTCAACGCCATCACGATTATGACTGGCACGCATGCGTCCGAAGACGAGCAGGGGCGGATCGTGCTGACGCTTGATGAACAATTGAAGCCGCAATTCGGACTTGAGCTTTGGGTCAACGGTGTTCCCGTCGATACTTTTGGCAACGAGCCTAGGACGCTGGGGCCCATTCTGTTGGTGCCACTTGAGCCTGTGGTTGACGCTTTAGGTCATGATTTGACAGTCACCGATGGCACCGTGACAGTGCGCCGACAGCAAGACCAAATGGCGATCAGTCTGGAACTTGCGACCGGCCTGGTCTCAGTCAACACGACGCCGCGTGGGATCACCCCAGATATGGAACTGGCCGAGCGGGATACGCTCGTTTTGCCGTTTGGGGCAGTCGAAAGCCTGACCGGGACGCATATTAAGTTGGTGCCAATGACCAACCGCGTCGAAGTCAATCTCGACAATCGTTTGGACAGCACAGCATTGCCTGGCGCAGATGTCGCCGAACAGGCCCGCAATACACCGCTCACCTTGGAAAGCGTTAGCTACCAAGTCACGGATCGCGGTCCACTGCGGGCAGAAGCGCGCGGCTATGTCGGAAAGTACAATTTCCGCACGCAAGTTGAGACGGCGGGCGGTCTCGATACACTCGCGGCAACTCAGCCGGCATGGATGTCGGCGGATATTGCGTCTTTGGATGGTTGGAATGCGACTGTTGGCGACTATAATTCCAGCTTCCGCGAACTGTCAGGTGTCGGGGCCAATCGCATTCGCGGGGCCTCTTGGCGCAAACAGCGTGAGAATGGCGATGTATTGGCGATTGCAGCGGGTTTGCCGCTGACTGGGTCAGAGACCGCTAGCGAAACCGTTTCAGTGCCGACTTTTGGTGGGTTTGCGGCAGGGGCGCGCGTGATTTCACAAGATCAAAGCCAAGATATTGGTTTAGCCGCGAGCCTGTCTGAGAATGGCGACAATGCTTCAGCGGTTGCCAATGGGCAGAAGTCTTTCCGGTTCGACGACGCCGAAGATGGTCTTAGATCCGCATTTATTGCAGCGGATGTTGGCGTGTTTGCGGGGGAAGCAGCAGGGGCCGATATTCGCCTGCGCGGATCGGCCAATTATGCCGTATCCGATCAAACGGGCATTTCAGTGTCCGGCTCTTATGAGGGCGCAAAATTCGCCGCCGGGGCGCAGCGCCCGAACTTTGAGGGCGTTTTCAATCAGAGCAATGGAGCGCGCACCAATGTTGCGTTTGGCGCTAATTGGCGGGCCGATGACCCAATGCTGGCGTTTAATCGCTTGGCGGTCAGCACGCGCGCCTCCGCGCGGCATGAGGGCGGCGATGCGGATTCCCTGTCGACGGCGCTCAGCGCGGCGCTGAATGCACAGATCGGCGAAAATGGCCCGACAATCTCGACCATCGTCCAGCGCACCGACGTGACCGGCGCAGGGGCTGATCAAACGGTCACCTCCATTCGCCTGCGCGGGACGCAGCGCCTAAAACGCGGGTCGCTCTCTGTGTCTTATACCTACAATGAGAGCGACGATGCTGAGTCGGTTCAACAAATGCTCGCAACGGCGCAGGCCAATCCCCTCCGAAAGCGGTTTGAGAATGGAGCGTCCGTTCAAGTCGCGCCAAATGCCACGTTCAACTGGAACGGCGAGACGACGCGGCTTAATGCTGGGGCGACAGCCGTTGCGGATTCAGGCGAAGTGTTGGGATCAAAACTAGACCTTCAGGGGCGGCTTTCCGCCTTTTCGAATTTTGCGTCGGAAGATGAAAACGCCACCAATACGCGTTTCCTCGGATCTGTCGAAGCGCGTTATGCTCTTCATGAAAATGCCAAAATTACAGCTGTTTATACCAATGACTTCAACGGCCGGTCTGATTTCTCAATCGGCTTGCGTGGAACGAAAGTGTTTAACCCACCGCGGGCCAGCCGCCTGCCTGATGATGGCAAGGGTGTGCTCAATGGCCGGGTGTTCCTGGACCAGAACCGAGATGGCATCCGCCAAGAAGATGAGCCGGGCATTCCAGGGGTTCGAGTCATGCTGATCGGGACACGCATTGGCCTAAACTCTGGCAATGATGGCTATTTCACCATCCAAAACATCCGCCAAGGCCTCTATGCGGTCACGGTGAGCCGACAGAGCTTGCCACTTGGCTACTTGGTGCCCGAAACAGCGCAGCCTCGGGTCACTGTTGGCAGTGGCCGGCGCACAGATGTCGATATTCCTCTCATTTTGTCAGGTCAGGTCCGCGGCGCGATCTTTATTGATGACAATGCCAATGGCACAGTCGATCCCGGCGAAGAGCGTCTAGAAGGGCAGTGGGTATCGCTTATCCCTGCCGATGGCGGTGAGCCACTGACCATTCACTCTGCGTCGTTTGGCCAATATGGCTTCGAAAGCGTCGATCCCGGCGAATACACACTTCAAACCACGATTTCCGGACAGCCAATCCGACAGGACATCACAGTTGACGGCAAGAACCCATTCGTGATCGCGCCCATCCCGATCCCTCCCGGTCTTGCTGCCAGTGGCGGAGGGCTCGATCTCTCCGCGGGGGTCTTGGGTGAGCCTTGACCCCTTTCAAAATGCCCCGGCTTGATGCCGGGGCGCTTTTTGCCGGCTCGACAGTTCTGTAGACCTATGACAAGGCCGCAGCGGGGTTTTGTTTTTGAGGGTTGGCGATGCTTGTTGTTCTGCTGTCTCTGGCGCCGATCGCGGCGATCTTGGTTCTGGGTAAAGCCATTGCCAGTGCCAAATTGCTAACCGCAGAAGGTTGGATTGGTCTTGAACGGATCACCTATTTCGTTCTTTTCCCGGCTTTGATCGTCAGCAAACTTGCGGTCGCAGATTTCAGCGATGTGGATTGGCGCATGCCGACCGCGCTCATCGGCGCACAAGTCGTGCTTGGCGGATTAAGCATTGTCCTCGGCCAACTCTTCGGCCAAGGGCGAAACCGGTTGGGCGTATTTGTCCAATCAGCGGTACGCTGGAACACTTTCTTTGCGCTCGCTTTGGCGCAGGAATTAATGGGCCCGACGGGCTTAGCGCTCGTGGCGGTTGCGGCGGCCGGGATGATCCCAACGGCGAACATCCTTTCTGTCGTTGCGTTGATGCAATTTTCCGGCACGCCTGTGAACTTTGGCAAATTGTTGCGAAACTTGGCGGTCAATCCTTTGGTGCTGGCCTGCGTGATCGGACTGGCATTGAACGTGACCAAATTGCCGATACCTCAGAGTCTCACGCAAGTCTTGGACTTGCTGGCCCAAGCGACAATCGCGCTCGGGCTTTTGACCACTGGCGCAGCGATCCAAATCAAAGGCCGATCCGCGCCGCTCACCACGGTTTTTTCGTGGTCGCTCTTGCGGCTTCTCGGCTTGCCCTTGCTGGCCGGTGGGTTCGCGATCGGCCTCGGAATATCCGGCAGTGTTCTGATGGCGATGTTGATTGCCACCGCGGTGCCCACCGCGGTCAACGGTACTATTTTGGCCCGGCAATTGGGCGCCGATGCGCCGCTTGCGGCCAATCTTATCGCCGCGCAGACTGTGCTGGCGATCATCACAATTTCTGGCGTTTTGTGGACCGCGAGCGCGGTCGTCTAGGCTCAAGAAAAAGCCCGCTCAAAACTGCGCGGGCTCTTCAAAATAGGTAAGATGGGAGCGCCCGGTTCGACTAGTCCTCGTCTTCTTTCAGAAGCTCTTCTTTAGAGACGGTTTCCTCTTTGACTTTCGCCGTTTCGAGAATGTGATCAACAACTTTGTCTTCATAAATCGGGGCGCGCAGTTGAGCCATCGCGTTTGGATCTTTCTGGAAGAATTCAATCACTTGGCGCTCTTGGCCAGGGAAATTACGGGCTTCACGGATTAGCGCTTGTTGCACTTCTTGCTCTGAGATTTGGATCTCCGCGATGCGGCCAATTTCAGCCAGAACGAGGCCCAGGCGCACGCGGCGCTCGGCAATCTTGCGATACTCATCCTTCAGATCGTCTTCGGACTTGTCTTTGTCTTCGTCTGCGGTGCGACCAGCATCGATTTCAGCTTGCAGCTGCTGCCAGATTTGCGTGAATTCCTGGTCGACCATTTTCGGGGGTAAATCGAAATCATGCTTTTCGTCGAGTTGGTCGAGGAGGCTCCGCTTCGCCTTCGCGCGTGAGGCGCCGCTGAATTCGTTTTGGATCTGTTCGGTCACCAATTCTTTGAGCTTTGCCAAGTCATCGAGACCGAGGCCTTTGGCGAACTCGTCATCAATCTCGGGTGTCTTCGGCGCGCGAACTTCGTGGACTTTGACCTCAAAGACGGCGTCTTTTCCAGCCAGGTTTTCGGCCTGGTAATTTTCAGGGAAAGTGACATTCACTTCAGTTTCGTCGCCGGCTTTGACGCCGATCAATTGGTCTTCAAACCCTGGAATGAACGAGTTTGAACCAAGCACCAAAGTATGCTCTTCCGCGGCGCCGCCTTCAAATGGTTCGCCGTCAAGCTTGCCGAGGAAATCGATGACAACTGCATCGTCTTCACGCGCTTTGGCTGTTTTGGCGCGCTTGTCGAATTTTGGATTGGCTTCGGCGATTTGGGTCAAACGGCATCAATCTCTTCATCATTGATTTCGGCGACGGGTTTGACGATTTTTAGCTTATCAAGTCCGACGGGCTCAAAGTCGGGCATCACGTCGACATTCATTTCATAGGCCAGGTCCTCTTCACCATCGAGGACCTTTTCCATGTCGCTTTCCATTTTCATTTCAGGCTGGCCAGCAGGACGCACGTCTGCGTCTTCGATGGCTTTCTGGCTGGTTTCTTGAACCAAAGCCTGAACCACTTCGCCCATAATGTCCTTACCGAACATTTTCTTGACGTGCGCCGCAGGCACTTTGCCAGGGCGGAAACCTTTGAGGTTCATTTGCGGACGGATTTCTTCGATCCGCTCATCAAAACGTTTTTGCAGGTCAGCTTTTGGCACGTTCACTTTATAAGTGCGGCTCAAGCCTTCAACGGTCTCAACGCTTTCCATTCCGGTCATTCCTTATTGCGGGTCGGGCTGGCTACGACAGAGCTAAAACCCGCGCCATTGATTGGCGTTTTGGTGTTCGAAACGGCGGTCTATAGGGCAGGGTCGGCCCCGTGTCCACGGCGTTAAGAAGACCTTTTGCAGAAGATTCACCGCAAAGGGGTTGAGGCGACCAGATTCGCCCGCTAAACGGCCTCTTCTATTGATGCGGATGTGACGGAATTGGTAGACGTGCCAGATTTAGGTTCTGGTGTCGCAAGGCGTGGAGGTTCGAGTCCTCTCATCCGCACCACTTTATTAAGCGAACACCTGCCAAATGTGCTCTCGCAATTGCCGTCTAGTCATAGCGCCTTATGTCAAACTTTCAGCCACCTGAGGCCTCGACCGGCATGGAAGACAAGCGCGTAGATTTGAAGTCAGAGCAACAGCGCGTGCTGTTGCAGACGCTGGTCGAACAGCTCGGCCGCGAGAACCCGCAACTCTATTATCAGTCGACGATGCAGATCGCTTATGCACTCGAGGGGTATATCAAAAAAGGCGCGCGCCTGACCCAAGACGAGCGTGAATTATTGGCGCCTCTGAAGCCCAAAGATATGCAGATAATCCTTGGGCTTCAATAGGTTAGGGCTTAGCCGCCAAAATCGTCGAGCATGATGTCTTCTCGGTCGACGCCGAGCTCGATCAGCATGTTGATCACTGAAGAGTTCATGATAGGTGGGCCACACATATAGAACTCACAGTCCTCAGGCGCCGGGTGATTTCTCAAATATTCTTCGAGCAGGACATTGTGGATGAAGCCAGTATAGCCGTCCCAATCATCCTCGGGCAGGGCGTCGGAGAGCGCCACGTGCCAATCGAAATTGTCGTTTGTCTTCGCGAGCTCGTCAAAGTCTTCGACGAAGAACATTTCGCGTTTTGAGCGCGCGCCATACCAGAAGCTAATCTTTCGGTCAGAACCAAGCCGCTTTAGTTGATCAAAGATGTGACTGCGCATCGGGGCCATGCCAGCGCCACCGCCAATATAGACCATCTCTTTCTTGGTTTCGCGGGCATAGAACTCGCCGAAGGGACCTGAAATCGTGACTTTGTCGCCGGGCTTCAGATTGAAGATGTAAGACGACATTTGACCGGGAGGAATGCCTTGGCTTCCGGGCGGCGGGGAGGCGATCCGGACATTCAGCATGATCATGCCTTTTTCTTCCGGATAGTTCGCCATCGAATAGGCCCGCTCAATCGGCGCATCGACGGTTGACTGATACTGCCACAAGTCGAACTTGTCCCAGTCGGAACGGTACTCTTCTTCAATATCGAAGTCTTTATAATTCACCGTATGCGGCGGCGCGGCGATTTGGATATAGCCGCCGGCGCGGAAGTTTACGTCTTGGCCTTCTGGCAGTTTCAGTACCAGAGCTTTGATGAAAGTTGCGACATTCTCGTTCGAGACGACTTCGCATTCCCATTTCTGGACGCCGAACACCTCTTCAGGGACTTCGATGTCCATGTCTTGCTTGACCGCCACTTGGCATGACAAGCGGTCACCATCGGCGGCTTCACGCTTAGTAATGTGGCGGCGGCGGCACATGTGCCCAGTGCCGGGTCAAGATTCACTCGGGCGGCGGCTCCATCCTGCCAACCGAAGA
>JBCBMU010000014.1:0-118034 GCA_039822145.1 Pseudomonadota bacterium
CTAACGGCGTCACGAAACATCTCGTCCTTAGATACAGTGAATGCAAGCAGAAGTATGCGATTTTGACTGCTTGGGTATCCAGTAGCTTCGCGAAACAAGTGTGAAAACAGTTCAAAGGCTTAGAGTCTTAAAATCGCCCCAAGTCGGCCCCTCATCAAAGCTCCAGTGCTTCGGAAATTTGAAGCGCGTCTTCCAGCTCTATGCCGAGGTAACGGATGGTGCTTTCGATTTTAGCGTGTCCAAGAAGCAATTGAACCGCCCGTAATTTTCCAGTGTTTCGATACAGTTGAGCAACTTTGGTACGCCGCAGTGAATGCGTTCCGTAGTCTGAAACCTTCAATCCGATTTGGCGAACCCAAGAATCCACAATGCGATGATACTGGCGCGTCGAGAGATGTTCGCTTTTGCTGTTTCGACTGGGGAACAGATTATCATCCTTACTCAAACCGGCGGCCTGGACGTGCGCCATGACGGAAGTAGCGGTGAGTTTTGTGATTTCGAATTGGACCGGTCGTGACGTTTTGCGTTGAATCACCATCGCGCGCTCCCGGACCGATCCTGCAGAAAATACGTCCGATACTTTCAGGCTAACGAGGTCGCATCCGCGAAGTTTGCTATCAATCGCCAGGTTGAGCAGGGCAAGGTTTCGGACTTGGCCAAGCATTTCAAGCCGAGCTCGAATCGCCCAGACTTCTCGCGGTCTAAAAGGACGCTTTTGCCCTCTCGGCGCTCCGCCAATCATGTTCGCGTCGCATGCTGATGGTTGTTTCGCTTTTTGTGGTTTGAATGATGGCATGGATTACTCCCAAATCCATGCTTATGCGACTAGCGAGCCAATTCACTGTGCATTCAGCCTTTTCAGAGAGGCTCAAGACGCCGCTTATTTCGTGGGAAATTCTCAAGGCGTCCGCTCTAAAGAGGGTCCGTTATTGTAGAATTCCGATCTCAAGCGGCGAACTGCATACCCAATGAGTGAAAAATCCAATCGGCACCTATTCATCCACAAGAAAAAATCGGTGGTAACACGGTGGTAACACAGCAAGCGAACAAACATTCGCCAAAACTGAAGGCAACGCAAACCACTGTTTTGTATAGAAAATATGGTGGTCGATACTAGGTTCGAACTAGTGACCCCTGCAATGTCAATGCAGTGCTCTACCACTGAGCTAATCGACCATCCGATTTGAAGGACGCGTCATCCCCTTTTGGGCGACGCAAGTCAAGCCTCAACTGCAACCAATATCAGGCCGCCATGACCCGCTCGACTTCATCCACCAATTCCCGCAAATGAAACGGCTTGGAGAGGACTTTAGCGCCGGCCGGCGTCGGTGAGCTGCCCGATAGTGCCACCGCTGCAAAGCCAGTAATGAAAACAATTTTCATGGCGGGGTCGAGTTCTGCGCCGCGGCGGGCCAACTCGATCCCATCAATGCCAGGCATAACAATATCTGTGAGCAACAGATCGAAAACTTCGCGCTCCAACGCTTCGAGCGCGCCTTCGCCATCTTCATAATCTTGCACATCATGGCCCGCACGGCGCAAAGAGGCGCTGAGAAAGCTGCGCATTGCATCGTCATCTTCGGCCAATAGTATCTTACTCATGCGTTATGTCCCTGGTGCTCCTGCGTGCATATAGGCCATCATTCGGTAAACCCAGAGTGAATATTAGTCACGTTTGTCTGAGGAATACCAGTTCGACATCTTACAGAAATGACAAATCACGCAGATTCAGAGGAATAGGCCTTGACCTGCCGGCGATAAGACAGACTTTGCATTCATGCGCCCTGCCCTCAACCAAAGCCCGTCTACGGACGCGAAACCTGCTGACTCTTATACGCTACGGCGGAGCGAGCCTGTGCGGGCGCCCGTAATTTTTGCGTCTCCGCACAGTGGTACGCTGTACCCGGACAGCATGATCAAGCAGTTGAGCGTGCCTCTGACAGATGTTCAACGCACGGAAGATGCCTTCGTTGACGAGCTGTATGCAGACGCAATTGAACAGGGGGCCATCCTGCTCTCGGGCAATTATGCTCGCGCCTATGTCGATTTGAACCGCGACGCGCGCGAACTCGACAGTGATATGTTTGAGGACGGCGTCCCGCGCACGGCCGGCATGCCCAGCGCGCGCGTGAAAGCCGGACTAGGCTGTTTGCCACGGGTCGGCGCCAGTGGCCGCAACATCTATGCGGAGCGTTTGAGCAAACGCGAAGGCGCTTATCGCCTCGATTGGGTCTATGACCGCTATCACAGCGCGCTGCAGAGCGAGATTGATGACCTCAAAGCCGACTGGTCGGATGTCTATATTATTGATTGCCACTCTATGCCATCGCGCCAGCCCGGGCGATCCAGTCTGCCTGATATTGTGCTGGGCGATCGATTTGGCTCCAGTTGTTCTGCTCATTTAACGTCGCTTGTCGAACGCCATTTTCGCCGCGAAGGCCTGAGCGTCACCCGGAATGCACCTTATGCTGGCGGCTATACCACACGGCGCTATGGCCGGCCGCGTCGCGGAGTACATGTGCTGCAAATCGAGATCAATCGCGGGCTCTATATGAATGAGCTCGATGTCGAAAAGTCTGCTGGTTTTTCAAACACTAAACAACAAGCCTCTCGCCTGATTGGCCACCTGCTCGACCTCGCGCTCCACGAAAACGGGTAAAAAAAAGCCGCGCTAAAGAGCGCGGCTGTATCAGGTAAGGGAGGAAACGCCAGAAGGCGTCAGCACCGCAGTGCTACAAACCAACTTATTGTGCAGCGCACAAAATACAAGTCTTTTTGCGCTGCGCTGCCGCATAACTCCCTTGCGCCAGTGGGACAGGTCACTCATTTGAAGTACAACCACCCCGCTAATTCCCTGTAAATTCACGCATATGGGCGATCCGGCACGCGACTTGCTCAGCTCTCCGCGAATTCTTTTTTTGGGACTCTAACGAGGGGCCCGGTCAGCCGGGAGTGCGGAATGACAGACAAGACGGACCTGCATGTAGGAAAGCGCCTACGCCGACGCAGACGCCTATTGGGCATGACCCAGCAAGACTTGGCCAGTATGGTCGGAGTGCGCTTTCAGCAAATTCAAAAGTATGAATGTGGGGCCAATCGCGTAACGTCATCTCGTTTGTATGACTTGTCCCGAGCTCTGAACGTCTCTGTTCAATACTTCTTTGATGGCTTGGAAGTCGACGATATGCAGGGCATGGCAGCCAATGATGCCGAACGTCTTGATGCCGATATTCTCAGTCAAAAAGAAACGCTTGAGCTTGTCCGCGCCTATTATCGGCTTGGCGAGCGCCCACGTCGGCGCCTGTTAGAGCTTGCAAAAGCGCTTGAGACTGAAACCACAGACAGCGGTGCCGCTTGACCTAAGCGGGCCGGCGCGGCAAAGCGCTGCGCATGCAAACGTCCATCGATTTTGACGCCGTCGGCGTGGCCAATGCCATGGCCGACGCTGCGCGTGATGCCATTCTGCCGCACTATCGCGCCCTCTCAAATGTAGAGAATAAGCTCGCTGATGGCGATTTTGACCCAGTAACCGAAGCCGACAAAGCAGCCGAGCGGGCGATGCGCGCAGTGCTCGCCGAGCTCCGGCCAGATGACGCGATCCATGGCGAAGAATATGGCCGCCAAGACGGCTCAACCGGGTGGACCTGGGTGCTTGACCCGATTGATGGCACCCGCGCTTTCGTCGCCGGGCTGCCGGTTTGGACCACGCTGATCGGCTTGGTCGATACAGATGGCGACGCGATTGTTGGCGTCATCGACCAAGCCAATCTCGATGAGCGCTATATCGGCACGCCGGACGGGTCTTGTCTAAAAACAAGCGCCTCGGAGACCACGATCTCTGTATCGCCCTGCCAAGACCTGCGCCAGGCAGTGATCGCAACCACAGATCCATTCATCATGACGCCGCCCGAACAAGGCGCCTGGACCCATCTTCGCCACACAGCTCGGATCGTTCGCTACGGGCTTGACGCTTATGCTTATGCGCGGCTTGCAGCCGGCTCGATCGACTTAGTCGCGGAAGCAGGCCTCGCGCCTTATGACGCCGCGGCGCTCATCCCTGTGGTCCGCGGCGCTGGCGGTTTGGCCTGTGATTGGCGCGGCGCCCCGGCAAAACCTGGCGGCCAATTGGTCTGCGCCGCCAGTCAGGGTATCCTTGATCAAGCCCTGATCTCGCTGCGCCGGTCTGCAACTTAAGCGCTACAAGAACTAGCCAGACCAAAGCAAACCAGGCTAGACCGACGCTCATGTCAAATGAAGTTGAACTGGTTACCAAGCGAACGCCAACCCGCCGAAAGCCGGGCAAATGGCGCCTGAGTTCGATCATCGATGGCCGCGCTCTTCGGGTCAAATTGACCGCCGCAGCGTTTAGCCATGAAGGCGACGCGCAAGCCGCTCGCAAAGAAGCCCTCGATATTCTCCACGGCGCACTGTTTCGCGGCCGACTGATTGCTCAAGAACGATTGCAACAAGGCGCAGACGGCCTCGACACGGCGCGTTTGCTGGCGGCGGTTCAGGATGAAGTGCTGCATGCGCTCTATGACTTCACCACAACCCATGTCCATCGCGCCCGCAATCCGACGGAAGGCGAACGTTTAGCGGTGTTTGCCACCGGTGGTTATGGCCGCTCAGTTCTGGCACCGTCCTCTGACATCGATTTGCTGTTTATCCGCGCCTATAAAGCCAGCCCGCATGCGGAAAGCGTCATTGAATACATGCTTTATGCGCTATGGGACATGGGCTTGAAAGTTGGCCATGCCTTCCGTACGCCGCAAGAATGCGTCCGCCTGGCGAAAGAAGATGTGACGATTAAAACCAGTCTGCTCGACGCACGTTTTCTATTTGGTGACAAAGACTTAGCCGACATGACGGCTGAACTTTTCAATGCTCAAGCTGTGATTGGCCATGATGCGCAATTCATTGCCGACAAATTAGAAGAACGCGACAACCGCCATGCGCGCCAAGGCAATGCACGCTACTTGGTCGAGCCAAATGTCAAAGAGAGTAAAGGTGGTCTACGCGATTTGCAGACGCTCTATTGGATCGTCAAACACATGCATCCCGAGGCGACAGAAACGCTCGAAGATGTGATGACAACGAAAGTCTTCACCGAACACGAATATTATCTCTTCATGCGCGCCGCGCGCTTTTTGTGGACAGTTCGTTGCCACCTTCACTACATCACGGGGCGGCCGGAAGAGCGATTGAGCTTTGACCTGCAACCCGAAATTGCCGCACGCATGGGCTATAAAGACCGCGGCGAACAGCTCGGCGTTGAGCGGTTCATGAAACGCTATTTTTTGGCGGCCAAAGACGTCGGCGGTTTGACCCGTATTCTTGCGGCAAAATTGGAAGCCGAGCAAAAAGCGAAACCAGAAGGCTGGCGGCGGTTCATATCGCGGGGCGGGCAATCCAATACGCTCGCGGACCCCCGGTTCGAACTGTCCGGCAATCGCGTCAAATTCGCGGATCCGAATGTCATCCAATCCGACCCTAAACTGCTCCTGAAACTGTTTCAGATTGCCGACAAAAGCGGCGTCGACATCCACCCAGACGCACTGACGGAAGCAACGCGGAATACCAAAATCATCAACGCAAAATCCCGCACAGATTCGGGCATGGTCGAGGTATTCTTACAGATTTTACTCGACAGCGAGAATTTGGGCCTGACTCTCAATCGGCTAAACGAAGCCAGCGTATTAGGCCGGTTCTTACCGGAATTTGGCGGCATTGTCGCGCAAACTCAGTTCAATATGTACCACCACTATACCGTCGATGAGCACACCATCCGGGCAATGGAGTACATTTCCAACATGGACAAAGGCGAGGATGGGTTCGCCCTCGCCAAACAGCTTTACGGCAAGATCGAAAACCGCCGGGCGCTCTATCTTGCTATGCTGCTGCACGATACTGGAAAGGGGCTTGGGGATCAGCAGATAGAAGGCATGAAAACAGCCCGCCGCGCCTGCCGCCGCTTGGGCCTGGATAAGGCCGAGACCGAGTTGGTCGCATGGTTGGTCGGCAATCACTTGGAGATGAGCGAGACCGCCCAGAAGCGCGATATTGCGGACCCCAGAACGATTGTCACTTTTGCCGAAAAAGTCATGGATCTAGAGCATTTACGGCTGCTCTATATTCTCACCGTCGCCGACATTCGCGCTGTCGGACCGAATGTTTGGAATACGTGGAAAGGTCAACTGCTCTCAGATCTGTACTATAATACGGAAGCGGCGCTGCGCGGCGGACGCACAGACGAAGCGACAGTGACCGCCGAACTTCGGGCCCGCGCCGAATCCAACCGTGAATTGGTGATCGATCAAATTGGCACCCTGCCGCAAGTGATGCTGGAAATGGACGAGGCCTATTGGACCGGTTTTGATGCCGAAGCCCTGGTTGAACATGCGCGATATCTATCGGATTCGAGGGATGTCATTGTCGCCGCCGAGTCAGGCGCGGATGACCGTACTGTCCTATTTGTGTCCGCCCCAGACCGGGTTGGCCTGTTCGCGCGCTTAACCCAAGCGCTTGGTGGGCTCGGCGCGCATAGCGTCGCGGCGCAAGTCTTTACTGGCCCCTCCGGACGCATCATCGACGTCTTTGTACTCGAAGACGGCAATGGCAATCCGTTCGCCAAAGGCGATCGCAGTCGCCTCGACCGGCTCGAAAAATCAGTCCTTTCTGCGATTGACCCAGACGGCGTCATCCCGGAACCGAGTTTGCGCCAAAACCAGCGGAAAGCCGCCTTTATTGTCCAACCCCGCGTGGCGATTTCTGAGGACGCTTCACAGGCCTATACTGTGATAGATGTCTCTGGGCGCGATCGCCCAGGCTTGTTGAGCGATGTTAGCCAAGTCCTTGCCGATGCAGGTGTTTCAATTGTTTCTGCGCATGTCGGCTCATATGGCGAGCGGGTGTTTGACGCTTTCTATGTCAAACTACCCGAAGGGTTTGATGAGGCCATGAAATCGTCATTGCGTGACCAACTCCTCGCCGCGCTTGGCCGCGAAGAACCAGAGGGGCCAAGCACCCCGGCGCGCAAACTGAAACGCGCCAGTGCGGCCGACAGTTTCTAAGTCAGAAAGTCCGGCATGAGCCTTGTTCGCAATACATTGACCCAGGGATCGCTGACGCTCGGCAGTCGGATTTTGGGCTTTGTCCGCGATATTATGATCGCCGCCAAAGTCGGCGCTGGCCCGATCGGCGATGCCTTTGTCACCGCGTTGATCTTGCCAAATCTATTCCGGCGCATTTTCGCCGAAGGCGCCTTCGCGCAAGCTTTTGTGCCGGCTTATGCGAGGACGTTGGAAGCGGAAGGCAAAGAGGCCGCAGAAGACGTCGCGCGTCAAACCATGCGCGGGCTTTTCGCCGTCACCGCTGGCCTCATCATCCTTGCTGAGTTCACCATGCCATGGCTGATGCGGGCTTTTCATGGCGGCTATGCCCCTGACAGCGAGAGCTTTCAGCTGGCTATCCTGTTAACCCGGATCACGATGCCTTATTTGGCCTGCATGGCCCTGGCCGCCTTGCTTTCTGGTGTGCTCAATTCAGCCGGACGGTTCATTCTTTCTGCCGGGGCGCCGACGGTTTTAAACATCTTTTTAATCACCGCTGCTTTGCTCGGCGACAGCGCCCCGCAAACGGCGACTTATGCAGCTTGGGCGGTGACCTTTGCCGGTATCGCCCAGGCCGGTTTGTTGTGGTGGGGCGTCACACGGCAGAAAGTCTCACTCTCGTTGGGGATTCCGAAGCTTACCCCGGCGGTTCGAAAAATCATCGCACTTGCCATCCCCGGCACAATCGCGGCGAGCGGAACACAGATCAATATCATGGTCAGCCAGCTGCTTGCGAGTTTCGAAGAAGGCGCCAAGTCGTGGCTCTTCTATGCCGATCGTTTGTATCAATTGCCGCTCGGCATTGTCGGGGTTGCGGTTGGCGTCGCCATCCTGCCCCGCCTCGCCCGGGCGGCGCGAAGTGATGATGGCAAATCGGCCAACACGCTCATGGATGATGGTATTGGGCTCGCCATGGCCTTCACCCTGCCAGCCGCGATCGCCCTGATGGTGGCGCCTGGCTATTTGATTGAAGGCCTATATGCGCGCGGCGCCTTCACGCTGAATGACGCTCATCAGGCTGGACTGGCGCTGATCCATTATGGCTGGGGCGTGCCCGCCTTTGTGTTGATCAAAGTCCTGGCGCCCGGCTATTTCGCTCGCGAAGACACAAAGACCCCGATGCGGATCGTGCTGGTGACAGTTGCGCTCAATACTATATTGGGCGCAGGGTTGTTCTTCTTCTTCAAATCACAAGGCTGGGCCGGATTCCCGGGGCTGGCAATTGCCACCAGCATCGCCGCTTGGCTCAATGCTGGCCTGCTCTTTATCGGCCTGTTGACGCGTGGCTGGTATCGGCCGGGCGCGCGGCTGATCTCGCGCTTGATCTCTGTGCTCCTCGCCAGCGCGGCAATGGGGGCTGGATTGGTTTACCTGCTCAGCCAGCGCGCCGTGATCGAATCCTATGTGCCCTATGGCAGATTTTTCGAAGTGCTAGCCTTTATTCTGCTCGGCGCTGGCATCTATGCGATCGCTGCAATTGT
Source organism: Pseudomonadota bacterium (assembly GCA_039822145.1). Lineage (GTDB taxonomy): Bacteria > Pseudomonadota > Alphaproteobacteria > Caulobacterales > Hyphomonadaceae > Henriciella. The sequence continues at coordinate 8,591 of JBCBMU010000014.1, forward strand.
CTGCGGCGCCATTCGGCCAAGCGATATCAAAGGCTTGCTGCGTCGTAAGACCACCTAATTTGCCCTCTAGTCATGCGGTCAAAATCCGCTAAACCCCGCTGCCATGACTGAGCAAGTAACCTATTCTGGACCGCAGCGCATTTTTTCCGGCATACAGCCAACGGGAAATCTTCATCTTGGCAACTATCTTGGCGCTCTGAAAAAGTTCGCCGACCTGCAAGATGCTGGCTGGGAAGGCATATATTGCGTCGTCGATTTACACGCGATTACGATGCCGCACCCGGAAGGCGCGCTGCAAGATCAAACCCGCCAAATCGCGGCAGCGATGATGGCAGCCGGTCTCGATCCAGACACATCGACACTTTTCGTTCAATCTTCGGTGCGCGCGCATACGGAACTGACTTGGATTTTCAATTGTGTGGCGCGGATGGGCTGGCTCGAAAAAATGACCCAGTTCAAGGATAAGTCGGGTAAAGATTCCGAACGCGCCAGCGTCGGTCTGTTCGATTATCCGGTGCTGCAGGCCGCGGACATTCTGGTCTATAAGGCTACACATGTCCCCGTCGGCGAAGATCAAAAGCAACATTTAGAATTGAGCCGCAACATCGCCGCACGGTTCAATCAGCAATATGGTGTGCCAGGTTTTTTCCCGGAGCCAGAAGGCCTGATCGACGGCCCTGGGGCGCGGATTATGAGCCTTAAAGACGGCACGAAGAAAATGTCCAAGTCCGATCCAGCAGAAACGTCCCGGATCAATTTGATCGATGATGCGGACACGATTGCCAAAAAGATCAAAAAGGCAAAGACCGATACGCTTGGCGATATGCCCGTAACCGTCGAAGACATGGTCCCGCGGCCCGAAGTGGCCAATTTGGTTGGGATCTATGCGGCGCTCTCTGGCACCAGCGACCAAGCCGTAATCGATGAGTTTGGCGGCAAAGGGTTTGGCACGTTCAAACCGGCGCTCGCCGAGCTGGCGGTGGCAAAACTTTCGCCGATCACCGATGACATGCGCCGCTATTTGGATGATCCGGCTGAAATCGATGCCGCGCTCGCCAAAGGGGCTGAGAAAGCCAATGCTGTGGCCGAACCGATCATCGAAGAGGTGCGACGGGTTGTGGGCTTCTGGCAAGTCTAAACTCGCGCTATACCAAGATCGATCCAAAATAAGGAATTTGCTATGTCTCGCCTTCTTTTGAGCGCTGCGCTCCTCAGCCTCGCTGCCGCTTGCTCTCCGGCGGACGCTCCAACCCCGCCCGCAAGCGAAGCCGGCCCGGTATTGTCCTATACAGATGCGTTTGTGATGGAACCAATTGGCGGGCGCGACATGACTATGGGCGGCGTCACATTGAGCGTCGAAGGCGGTGATGTCACTTTGACCAGCGCCGCTTCGACCAGCATTGGTTCAATCGAGTTGCACACAATGGCGATGAATGATGGCAAGATGCAAATGCGCCAAGTCGAAGGGTTTGAGATTGCCGATGGCACTAGCCTTGAGCTCAAGCGCGGCGGCAATCACTTCATGATGTTCGACGTGGGCGAAGACGTTATGGGCGGCGAAACGGTCGACATTTTGCTCAATTTTGACTCTGACGGCGATCCAATGACCCTGGTGATTGAAGCCGATGTCCGCACGGTTGGAGAATGATCCATGTCCGACCTGACCCAAGACCAGCAAGACAAATTGGATGCGGCGACGTTTCGGCGCCTGCTCTCGCATCTCGATCAGCGCAAGGATGTTCAGAATATTGATCTGATGATCCTGGCCGATTTCTGTCGCAATTGCCTTGGCGACTGGTATCGCGAGGCGGCGGAAGCCGCAGGCCTCGACATGTCAAAAGACGCCGCCCGTGAGCGCGTCTACGGCATGCCTTATGCGACCTGGAAAGAGAAATTCCAAGGCGAAGCGACGCCCGAACAAATGGCGGCGTTTAAGGCGCGTAAACCCTAGCGCCCGAACGAGACAACCAAGATTGCGGCGCCAATTGCCGCGGTCGCCGCAATGACGACCCGAAGGATCGGCGCGGTCACGGATATGACCGGTTCTGACCCCTCATCCCGGGTTTGATAGCCGGTGATCATCGGCGTGATCAAATTGGCCCTGAGCAAAACCGCATAAGTGATTATTGCCAGTAAGTGCAGCCCAATCATATAGACTAGAAAATCGAAGCTGGTTTCGTGAAAATCCGCCATGGCGCGCCCCAGGTCGAACGAAATCAAATGCCCAAACCAGCCCGAGGCGAGGCCGTTTACATCAACCGAGAACAGGCCTGTTCCCGTTTGTATGATGAGCAAAGTCAAAAGTGCCAGCACCGCCAATCCGCCAAGAGGGCTATGCCCAAAGGATGGCGAATATTGCCGCGTCTTGAGCAATGACAGATAGGCTAGAAACTGGCTTGGCAGCGGGATCAGAGTGTAAAGCCGCGCCGATTTTGGGCCTATGACGCCCCAGATTAGCCGATACACCAATACCGCCACCACCGCCGCGCCAAGCCTTTTATGCCACTCCATATAGCCTTGCTCTGCGGTCCACCACATGGCGATGACCAAAAGAACCAGAGTCCAATGGAAAACGCGAAGGCTCCAATCCCAAACCCGGACTCGCTGCTCGGCCATAGCGCTTAATCGTCGAGACGGAACTTATCGTGACACGCGCCGCAGGTCGGACCTGTGGCCTTGGCTGCCGCCGCGATCGCTTCGAAATCACCCGTTGCGGTCGCAGCGTCAAGAGCCGTGAGCGCCGCTTCATAATCGGCAACTTTTACCGCAAACCCTTCTGGGTCGTCCCAAATTACGGCGAGTGCTTCGGTTTTCACCCCGCTCTCCGGGCCTGTGCCGGCGGGATACCAGTCGCTCATGCCTTCGGACGCCTCAACCATCGCATCGGCTGCGGCTTGGATCGCTTCAAGCTCTGGCGACGTGGTCTTGAGCTGGTCATTTATAGTTTTAAAGTTGCGCCCAATCGCTTTGTACCCCTGTTGGCGGGCTTCGATTTGCGCTTTCACGGTCATGCCATTGGCCAAGAGCTCCGTTCCGGCATCAGGATCCACACTTCCGCCGCTGCCGCCGCACCCGACAAGCAGGAACGCGGCGATTGAACACACTATTTGGGATTTTGGGAACGGCATATGTCTCACCTTCTCGCTTCACGCTCGACGCTGGCACGCGATACGGTGCGCGGCAAAGAGTTTTCGTTCGAATCGCCGGGTTTTTCGAATTTGGTCACTTTCTGATCAAAGGTTTTGACCCATGACAGCCAAAACGTCCTGACACTTTTCGTCATCAAGACGTCTTCCAAAACCCGCATTTCATCCCCATCTATGCGAAATCGCGATAGGGACTATTCGCGAAAGAGGGAAAGACGCTGCCGATGATCGGGGCTATGACTCTCACCAACGATAGAACCAGAACGGATGCCTGAACGTATAGGGTCTTGTGATGGGGACAAAGGAGGACCAGCAATGGCCAACACAACTGCGAGCCGCGCGCTCACGCTGAGCCCTGAACAAGGTCTTAGCCGTTACCTCTCAGAAATCCGTAAGTTTCCAATGCTCGCCAAGGACGAAGAGTTCATGCTGGCGAAGCGCTGGCAGGAAAATGAAGACACTGAAGCCGCCGAGAAAATGGTGACCTCGCATCTGCGCCTCGTGGCCAAGATCGCGATGGGCTATCGCGGCTATGGCTTGCCCATGGCGGAGGTCATCTCCGAAGGCAATGTCGGCCTGATGCAATCGGTTAAGAAGTTCGATCCGGATAAAGGTTTCCGCCTGGCGACTTATGCCATGTGGTGGATCCGCGCCAGCATTCAGGAATATATCTTGCGCTCTTGGAGCCTGGTCAAACTCGGCACCACGGCGGCGCAGAAGAAGCTCTTCTTCAACCTGCGCCGGATGAAAGGCGAGATTGATGCGCTCGATAATGCGCAGCTCAAGCCTGATCAGGTCAAACATATTGCGGACAAGCTCAACGTTCCTGAAAAGGACGTGATTTCGATGAATGGCCGGATGAGCGGCTCTGACGCCTCTCTTAACGCACCGATGGGCGCCGAAGGCGACATGGAGTGGATGGATTGGCTGGAAGATGACGAGCCCAACCAAGCCGACGAGTTCGCTCGAACACAAGAGTTTGATGCCCGCATGGACCTGCTGCAAACCGCGATGGCAGACTTGTCAGAGCGCGAGCAGCATATTTTGCAGGAACGCCGTCTGACCGATGAACCAAAGACGCTCGAAGAGCTGTCTGAGGTCTATAATGTCAGCCGCGAACGGATCCGCCAAATCGAAGTGCGCGCCTTCGAAAAAGTCCAAAAAGCCATGCAGAAAATGGCCAAAGAACAAGGCTTGCCCGTCGGGGCTTAGTCTTCGTTCGCGGAGGCCGTTGACGCGGCCTCCGCCTCAATTTTGGCTCGCGCTTTTGCTTCGAAATAGTCATTTATTTCGTCATAATGGAGGAAAAATCGGTAAATCTTCCAATCATCCCCTTCTTTATGCCAAGTCATTTCGACTCGGCCCGGGGTATCAGCGTACGTCACCGGCGTCCCGCACATCACAAAGGTGCCGTTCCGCCCGTTGACTGATGCATGCGTTTTGGCCATGCATCCGGTCTCGCCAATGGACTCGGTCGGTCCGAAAAAATCGATTGCCGATTGTAACTCGCTCAAGTTTTCTTCATCGAACCCTTCGACATCTGCCCATACGCCGCTGTCCCGCGCGGGCAGACCAGTCTCTTGCATTTGTTCGATAAAAGTTGTCGTTGCTGACTGTCGCTCGGTCGCAACTGCGAACAGGTTCGACATTCCCCACACACAAGATCCGACGCCTAGCGCAATTATCAGGCCGCCACAGATCAAGATATAGCGCAACAGCTGTCGCTTGGGCTTGTCTGCTTCGTAAGGGCGACGCTCGTCACCAAAAGGTTTATCTGAAAGTTCGTCTGTCATCTCTTTAGCCATCAACCAAAACTTGTCTGCCGCGTGAAAATCAAAACCGCAATCACTATTTCAACAAAACATGACCCCCGTGTCGCTCCATTTATCAGCATTAGAGAGCGCGACTTAACGGGCGGCACTGATGGGCGTTTTATTGTCGAAGGCAAAGTTCCGCTGGAAATTTTGCTGACCCGGTCGCGGTTTGCCGTGGACAGTTTATTCTTGTGCGAAACCCGGCTGGCGCCGCTCGCATCATTGCTCGCGCAAGTGCCAGATCAGGTGCCGATTTATACCGCGCCACAAGCTTTGATGGACGAGATTGCCGGCTTCCCAATCCATCGCGGCGTTCTCGCTTGCGCCCGCAAAGGCGAAGCGATTTCGCTGCAATCGCTGTTCAAGGCACCTGAAAGCCCAGTCAGCCGCAGACAAGTGGTGCTGGTCCTCAACCAAATCTCTAATCACGATAATGTCGGCGCGGCGTTCCGAAATGCTGCGGCGTTTGGGGCGGCCGGCATCGTCTTGGACGCCGGGTCCTGCGATCCACTCTATCGCAAAGCCATTCGCGTATCGTCGGGCAGTGCTTTATGGCTGCCTTATCACCATGGCGGGACCGGCTTGGACCACATCGCCGCCTTAAAAGCGGCGGGCTTCGCGATTTGGGCCCTGACGCCAAATATGACGGCTAAACCTATAGGTGAACAGGTCGTTCCGCAGAAATTAGCGCTTTTGCTCGGCGCCGAAGGCCCCGGCCTTCCAGAAGCCTTAATATCGGCAGCGCATCCGGTCCGTATCCCAATGGTGGCAGGCTTTGACAGCGTTAATGTCGCAACCGCTGGCGCCATTGCTTTAGCGCATGTGTTTGATGCAGCTTAAGAGTCGCGGGCCAAAACCGGTGCGGATAATCGCCGGATCGTTTCGGCCACGTCGGCGCCATAGGCATGATGCGGCATATGCCCGCCTTCGCTGAGTTTGACCAAGTCCAAGCCGTCGATTTGATGCTTCAATTTGCCAACATGCAGAGGCGGGCTGATGACAGTGTCGAGCGCACCCGAAAAGACCACCGTGGGCACTTTAATCTCGGCATATCGATCTTGCTGCGCGGCGAGTTCTAAGCGCAAGGCATTCACATCTTTCGCATTAGCGGCGAAATTCGACGGACGGAATAAGAGCGCAATTCCGGACTGATCGAAATAATCAGCCGGTGCAGGCTTTGGCGAGAACACGTTTGTGATGCCGCTTTTGACTTGCCCCGGCCCAACCACTGGGACCAATTTCGTGAAGGCCGGTCCAATGATCGGATGGCTCGCATATTTATTGTACCAGGCCTCGCCGCCGCCGCCCCAGTCATGACTAACCGGCGCCAGCAAGACCAAACCATCGACCAAGTCAGGATGATCCAGCGCCAGGCGCAGCGACACCGCGCCGCCAAAGCTATGACCGACAATAATCGCTCTTTCACCTGGTGCGAGCGCGTTTAGAACCCCAGCTGCTTGCGCCGCTTGAACGCTAAGCTGCTGCGCATCGGCGGGGCGTTCAGAATGGCCATGCCCCGGGCGGTCCATCATCAGGATACGGTGGCTTTCTGCGAGGCGCGGGGCCAGGGTCCAGCTAAATTCGCGGGCATTGGCCGAAGCGCCGTGGATCATTAAAACCACCGGGCCCGATGTCGTTCCTTGCTCTAAGACATGAACGTTGACGCCATTGACCTCGACCATTTGCCCAATGGCAGGATGAGCGGAATTGGCCCGGGCGGCATAAAGCGCGCTGTTCATCCACAGCGCCGCAACGCCCAGGACGAGGATCAGCAACACAAAATAGAGCATTTTCAAACGGGGCGGCCTTCCTGTTCGCGCCGAATGCGATTTATACCGCGCTGCGCAGACGGAAAGAGCGGATAGATTTCAAGCGCTTTTTCATAAGCTGCGACGGCCTCATCCTTGGAGCCTAAGCGCTCCATGACGGCGCCAAGTCCGCCCCAAGCGCCAAAATGGCGCGGCTCTAAACGCAAAGCTTCATTCACATCACGCAGCGCTTCGGGATAGTTTTCCTGCGCCAAAAAGACAGTCGCCCGGCGGTTCCATGCTTCAGCATAGCCGGGTTGAATGGCAATCACGCGGTCATAAAGCGCCCGTGCGTGCTCTAAGTCGCCAAATGCTTGGGCGCGCACAGCACGCTCCATCACCAGGTCAGCGGCATCTGACCCGCTTTCCATCCAGGACGCCCATATGTCGAGCGCGATATCATTGGCTTCTTCTTCGCTCGGCGCGCTTAACAGCTCATCGAACATTTTGTCCGACGGCCCAAAATCCGGGCCGCTGACCAAAAGAAGTCCTGCAAAGGCGAGCGCTTTTATCATGAATTAGACTATGGTCCGTTGAAGAATAAGTGCCAAGGAAAATAACCGTTACGGACTGTATCGGCGCCAAATGGGGCTAAAATCCGAGCGATTCTGCAATCGCTTTGACTTTCGCCGCCCGGTCCGGCACCGCCGCGTCGACCATTTTGTAATAACGCGCCAGCAGTTCAGGTGAGACTTTGTCCGGCGATCCTGCGTCGAACGGCGGATGCGGGTCATATTCGATGCTGAGCTGAATGAATTTAGCGAAATCCTCATTGCGAATGCGCGCCGCCAGGGCCAGCGCGAAATCGATCCCCGAGGTCACGCCGCCGCCTGAAAAGCGATTGCGGTCTTCCACCACTCGTTCGCGCACAGGGATCGCGCCAAAATATTCCAATTGCTCAATCGAGGCCCAATGGCAGCCAGATCGATAGCCTTTGAGCAAGCCGGCAGCGCCAAGAATGAGCGAGCCTGTGCACACTGATGTGACCCAATCGGCCGTCTCAGCGACGTTGCGCACCCAGGCACGCACCTCAGGGTCTTGCATCGCGTCCATCGTGCCAAAGCCGCCGGGAATGCAGAGAATATTAGCGCTGTGAATTTCATCAAACGTGGCGGTCGGTAAAAGCGGAAAGCCGGCATCAGTGGGGACCGGTTCTTTGTCTTTCCAAACCAAATTGACGGTCGTGTTGCCAAGCCGGGACAGCACTTGGGCCGGACCGGTTAAATCGAGCTGTGTGACATTCGGAAACAGTAGGAACGCAACAGATTGCGGGGATAATTCGGACATGGCCATCTCCTCTATGGTGATTGGCCCAGGCGAACGGCACGATGGAATAGATACAGACGCTCCCCAGTGGTGCTCCACTTATCTCGCCAGTCGCGTCTAAAGATTAGGCTAGAATGAGATTGGGTGCGGGTCTAGTCCATCTTATTCGGCAATAGGATAGAGCGAAGCCAACCCCATATTGTATTGCCTTTCAGCATCTCTTGATAAGCGCCCTCGAAATAACGGTCTAAGGCCGGCGCATCCGCAAACATATCGATGCGCGTCTTCTCGATATCTGCCGGATCAAATGTCCGCACCACGGTCGCGGGATTGCCAACGGCGATCGAATTCGCAGGGATGTCGCTGGTAACCACTGCGCGGGCGCCAATCACAGAATTCTCCCCGATCATAACGCCTTTGCCGACAAAGGCGCCATCGCCAAGCCAGACATTATCGCCAATGGACACAGGCTTGGTCTTGCCATGGACATCGGTGCGATCATAGACGCCGTGCCAATCGCAATCGGTGACGGTTGCGGCATAACCAAACATGCACCCGGAGCCGATCGTCACCTTTTCGCCGACCATAAACCGACACGCCGGCGTGACTAAACAGGCATCGCCAAAGGTCAGTTTTGCCGATCCGCCAGGCGGCGCCCAGCACGTTAAGCGGACATTGGCGTCTTTCGAAGCGACAATATGAAAGCTGGCGCCCGCTTCGATCCCAGCGCCAAAGACTTGAATTGCCCACGGCTTCATCATTCGCCAATCTGGGCCGAGCCCGTCCAAATGCGGCACCACGCGCCACGCCGCATAGGCGCGCTCAAAGCGTAGGTTCAACTTGTACAACCAGAAAGGGCGCGCGTCGCGTCTCATAGCCCGCCTCATAACGGCTCCAATTTGAAAACAAAGAGCTTTATCTACCGCGACTGCAGTCGCTTAGAGCAAGCCTTCCGCGACCAGCCGGGCTTCAAGCCCTTCAGCGCCAGTAAAGTGATGAGCTTTGAGGCCCATTACCTCCGCTGCCGCACAATTATTCTCGCGGTCATCTGTGAACAAGACGTCGCTTGGATTCGGATCGCCCATGCGTGCCAGCGCGATTTCGTAAATGCGGCGCTCTGGCTTTACGGTTTTTTCCTCGCCAGACACGATAATATCGCGGAGCAGCTTCATCATCGGAAACGTATCAAATGTCTCTTGCGCAATCTCTGCTGGCAAGTTGGACAAGCCATAAAGCGGCACACGTTTTTCTTCCAAGCGCGCCATTAAAGGCGGCATGCCGGGGACATAGCCCTCAAACATATCGAGCCAGCGCGTTCGCCAAGCTAGAATTTGAGATTCATATTGCGGATATTTTGCGATTAGCGGTTTTGCATTGTCTGCCATGGAAACGCCGCGATCATGATGAACATGCCAATCCATGTTGCATATGTCGCGTACAAACATTTCCGCTTCGGCATCGCTGTCGAAGAGCTCGCGGTATAGCCGTATGGGTTGCCAGTCGACAACCACATGGCCTAAATCAAACAGGACGATGCGAGCACCCATCTTAAATGAGGCTCAGCTGTTCATCTCTGACTCAGCCCTGCTTCGCTTTAAAGCGCGGGTCAGTCTTGTTGATGATATAGGTCCGGCCACGGCGGCGAACGACCTTGCAGTCACGGTGACGCGACTTGAGTGCTTTGATCGAGGATTTCACTTTCATGGCTTTTGCCCAAACGTTAGAACTGTATTCACGAAAGCGCGGGACATACACAGCGGGTCCGGGTGAGTCAATCACGGCTTGCAGACTATTGCTCAAAGGGGTGCGTTCAATGAGCTCAATCATGATCAAACAGCCGATTTACGGTCTGTTGGCGGCCGCGGCGATGATGACGGCCTGCGCCGCGTCGCCGCAATCTGAACCACAAGCAGCGCCGGTCGCGGCGACACCTTCACCAAGTCCAGTGGCTTTGGTGCCATTTGCCTCCTCCGGGCATGCCGCCATGGATGCTTGGCGCGATGATTTTGCCGCCCGCGCTGTTGCGGCTGGGCGGGACCCAGCGATTGTTCAATCGACGCTCGCCACGCTTTCGCCGCTGGCGCTATATCTCTCAGACGACATTTCTGTGGCCAGCACCGGCGTCGCTGATCAAGCAGAGTTTGCCAAGCCCGTCTGGGATTATGTGTCCTCAGCGGTGACCGAGAGTCGCAAGACGCGCGGGGCTGAGCGCCTATCCGAGCTGACAGAAACTTTTGATCAAATTGAAGCCGAGTACGGCGTTGATCGAGAAGCGGTGACGGCGATTTGGGCGATGGAGACCAATCTTGGATCTTATATTGGCGATTTTGATGCGGCCAATACGCTCGCCAATATGGCGGTCGAGGGTCGGCGTCGGTCTTTTGCCGAATCGGAGTTGACCGCCTTAATGAAAATCCAAGAACGCGGCGACGTTTCCCGCTCAGACCTCATCTCAGGTTGGGCCGGCGCGATGGGGCAAACGCAATTCATGCCTTCGACCTTTTTAACCTATGCCGTGGATTTTGACGGCGATGGCAAAAAAGACTTGTGGAATAGCGCGCCGGACGCCCTGGCCTCGGCGGCCAACTATCTTCGCGCCTCGGGCTATCAAAAGGATATGCCCTGGGGCGTTGAAGTACTGGCCGCCAGCGGCTTTGATTGGTCGCTCGCAGATGGCGAGGATCGCCGTCTATCAACTTGGCTAAGCTATGGCCTGTCGCCAATGGCGGGGGGTGGCTTTGTCGCCCCAGAGGCGACTTATGCCGAACTGTGGCTGCCCGCCGGGGCGACCGGTCCGAAATATTTGCTGTTCCGCAATTTCGATGTCTTCAAGACCTATAACCGTTCAGACAGTTACGCGTTTTCGGTTGGGCTGCTGACCGATGGCGTCGCGGGGGGCAATGGCCCAGTGGGGATATGGCCGACAGATCTGCAATTGCTGACACGGCGCGAAATTAAGGTGTTACAAGCCAATCTCAACCGCCTTGGATTTGCTGCGGGCTCGGTCGATGGCATTGCTGGTCGCGGCACCAAAGGCGCGCTGCGGCGGTTTCAAAAAGCGAACGGAATTATGCCAGCTGACGGCTACCCAACCACAATTGCGCTCAATCAAGTGATGACGGCGGGCTAGTCGACCTCGTCAGCTTCGCCGACGCCCGGCGCAATCGCGCGCCAGGCAAACAACGCCATTGCGACCAATAGACCGACGCAGATCCAGAATGGCAGCGCCGGGTCGACATATTCATACAGAAACAAGCCAAATAGCGGGGTGATAATATAGCCCATGCCATTGGCGGAAATCACCAAGCCAGCAACATTGCCTTGCAATTGCGGCGAAACCGCCAGCGAGGCGCCGCTCGAGAATCCAGGACGGGTCAGGCCTTGACCGATACCAAGGAAGAATTGCGCCAAGATGAGCGTCGCGAAGTCTTGCGCCGGGATCAAAATAAGCGCGCCGAGCAAAAGCGGGAAACAGCCGGTAATCATCAAGGTCTTATTCTTGAGTTTGAGACGCGGGATCAGCACCAATTGCGCGGTCATCACTGCCATCGCGCCAACCATGAAGGCTGGGCCGGTATATTTGGCTGCGTCAGCGCCCGTGACCTCCAATTTATCCATCACCGCGAAGACAAAGACTTGGGTCAATATGCCCGTAACCAAAGACAGCGTGACGGCATACGCCAAAAAGGGCAGCACATTGCGCGAGCGCCACAGACCGATCGCCCCGGGTATCGCCTCAATTTGTGTCGCGTCTTGAACCGGTTCACGATTCTCCGGCAGGAAATTCCAGAGCAGGATCGACATCAATCCGGCCATAATGCACGTGATCAACATCGGGCTGAGCAGTCCGAAATTCGCCACTAGGACCGCGGCAAAGGCCGGCCCGACAACGGTTCCGAAGCTAAATCCGGAGGTCACAAACGCGATTTCGCCTTGGCGCTCACTTGGCTCCGTTCGGTCAGCGACATAGGCCTGCGCGGCTGGGCTCGATCCCGAACCAATCAATCCAAAGACAGACCGCGACAGCGCCAGGCAGGCAAAAATGGCAAATGGCGCCGTGATCCATGCTGATACGGCCGCCCAAGACGCAAGCAGCAGCAAAAACATCGAGACAGAATAGCCCGCTAAGCCAAACGACGCGATGCGCCGCCGCCCATAGCGATTTGATTGCTTGCCCCAGAACGGGGAGGACAATGACCAGCACAGCGCTGAAAATGAAAAAATCGCCCCGGCCATCCAATCCGGCAATTCCAATGTCCGGGTTAGCGGCGGAATCACCGCGGCGATCAGCATCGTATTGCCGGCGCCAATCGCCATCAGTGAAAAGAACAGAAGGAAAAAAGCCCCACGCCGGCTCGGTTGCGGCGTCTCATCATATGGAGGGAAAGGCACGCTCATGGGCTTTGTTTCCTGTTCCTCGGGGACAAAATCAAGCCTTCATTCCCCTGACGCCGCGACTGCAACCGATTTGAAAGGAAATTCTGACACGGTGGCTGCGAGGTCTAAGCGATGAGGATGACAGTATGATACAATTGATCGGATTTGCGATCGTTCTGGTCATTGTCTCCGGCGCTTTATTGATCAGCGGTGGACCAGCCATTTTATCGGCTTTACCGTTTGAACTCGCTTTGATTGGCGGCGCTGCGATCGGCACCGTTTTGATCGGCAACTCGGCTGCCGTGGCGAAAGCTGCATTCCAAGGCTTTGGACAGAGCCTGCGCGGGGCGAAATGGTCACGGAAGGATTATTCAGGCTTGCTAACGCTGATGCACGACCTCCTTCGGCGCGCCCGCAAAGGCGGCATTGTCGCCATCGAAGCCGATATCGAAGCGCCGCAGGAATCATCGCTCTTCGAGACCCATCCGAAACTGCGCGAAGACCCGCGCGCGCTCGGTCTGATCTGCGATAGTTTTCGATTGATCGCGCTTGATCCAGGCATGCGCAGTCAAACCGCAACCTATCTGCAAGACAGCGTCGCCGAAATCGTTGAGGAGCGCCAACGTGCGGTGACGGCGCTACAAACGCTCGCCGACGCCCTTCCAGCGCTTGGCATTGTCGCCGCTGTCCTCGGCATCATCAAAACCATGGCCATGATTGATCAATCAACCGCAGTCTTAGGCGAAATGATCGCGGCAGCCTTGCTGGGGACGTTTTTGGGCGTGTTTCTAGCGTATGGCTTGGTTGGCCCGATCGCCAATCGATTCGGACAAATCGTTGAAGAAGAGGCGGTGTTCTTGGACACCATTGCCCGAATTGTGACGGGCTACACGCAAGATATCGCGCCGCGCACAGTCATCGAAATGGCACGCGCCAGCTTGCCCGCGCACATTCGTCCGGAAATCACAGAGCTCGATCAGTCGCTAAAAGTTGTGCGCTTAAGCGGGACGAGCCGGGCCGCTTAGAGCTGCGCATCACAATTAAGAAATGCGTTAAAATTTATCGATCTCACTTAGAGCGATCTCAAACTCATTGTTGAATAGTCCAGGTGTCGCATGACAGGAGGACATCGATATGCAGCTCAGCGCCGAAACGCCAAATAAACTCACACCATCTTACTGGTTAGGGGGCCGCTGCGGTGACATTGCAACTTGGCTTTGCGGTTTGATCGCGGTCCTCGTGGCGATTAAGGTGATAGCAGTCCAGCCAAACGATTCCACACTATTCTCTGAAAATGGGCATTTTGTTCGCGTCCTAGCCTTTGGCGCGTTAACGGTTTGGACGACGTTGGCGATTGGCATCCAGCGCCGCGGCGCTGCAGCCATTATCACCCTCGGTTTTGCGCTTTTTGTAGAAGTCTTTTTGGTCAGTGTACGGCCCGTCGGTGTCCCGGCCATCGTCTCTGCTAATCTCGGGATTGTCCTCGCGTATTGCGGCCTACAGCTTTACAGCTTTGCATTGGCCCGGCGCCAAAACGAGCCCGAACTGTAAGCCCCGCGATCTCCCTCTAGTAATCCAAGTCAGTCCACTCTACTCTCTTTGTAAGTTCAAAGGGGAGAGTGGGCTTGTCAAAATTTGATGACTTAGTCTCAACGGTTTCGCACTATCAATCTCTGGCCGCAGAGAATTATACGCGCGTACGCGGTCTTGCCGAAGAATTGCGCGAAGGCCTATGCGCCTATATCGGGTCCTCAGACGGCATTTGTGTGCGTCTTGTGCCACCGGCAGGCGCCTTCGAAGCAAAAGACTATGGCGATCAAGCCTTTTCGGTCCCGCCGAAAGGGTTTCGCCCGCTCGGTGCGATTTTATTTGGTCTTGCCATTCGCGTTTCAACCGGCACTGATTGGATGCGGGTGACCCTAGAATGCCAAAAAATTGGCGATGAATTCATCACTCAAATTGTTGGCGGAGACGAATATCAATTGAGCCTGCCGCTCAAAGACAATGATCCAGAGCCGTTCTTTGAGCACATTTATGAGCACGTCCTCGAATGGTTCAAGACCCAAATCGAGCGCTATGAGGCCGGCGATTATGGCGGCCGTGAAATTGGCTTTGATGTGTCGCGAAGCGCCGAAGATGCGCTGGTCTAGATAGGGCAATACGGACCGTCTATGGAACTCGGACTTCTTCTCGCTGGTGGCGCTGGACAAAGCGTGATTTTTGCCTGCGCCTTAATCGGCGCGCTGGGCGTGGGTGCGCAGTGGCTTGCTTGGCGCCTGCAAGCTCCAGCGATTGTCTTGATGTCCCTGGCAGGACTGGCCGTGGGACCATTATGGTCAGTTATTTTTGGCGATCCTTTGCTCAGCCCACAAGCCACTTTTGGCGATGTGTTTCGGCCCATTGTATCGCTCGCTGTCGCCGTCATCTTGTTCGAAGGCGGCTTGGTGTTAAAGTTTGAAAACTTGCGTGAAGCCGGCGCCTCGGTTCGGCGGATGATATTCGTTGGCGGGCCGTTGGCTTGGCTGCTGGGGACGTTCGCAGCGCGCTACGCTGCTGGGCTCGATTGGGCCAGTGCGGTGGTCTTTGCCGGGGTTATGGTGGTCACCGGACCGACAGTGATTATTCCCTTGCTGCGGCAATCAAAATTGGGCGGTCGTCCAGCACAATTCCTGAAATGGGAAGGCATTGTCAACGACCCGATTGGCGCTTTATTCGCGGTTGCCGCGTTTGAATTCATCCGTGTTGCGTCGCAAGGTCAGAGCTTGTTTGGGGCTGGCCTGTGGATCATTATGGCGGCCTGTTATGGCATCGTGCTGGGGGTCGTGTTTGGCTGGGCCATTGCCAAAGCCTTCCGCGAAGGGTGGACTCCCGAATATCTAAAAGCACCGCTAATCTTAGCCTCAATTGTCCTCTGCTACACAATGGCGGAGATGTTCCAGAAGGAGATCGGCCTAGTCGCTGTGACCGCCTACGGAATGACGCTGGGCAATTCGAAACTGGCTGGGCTTACCGAACTGCAAAAGTTCAAAGAAGATATCGCCATTCTTTTGGTCTCGGGCGTGTTCGTGATGCTCACCGCGGACTTAACGCCAGCGATTATCAATCAAGCGATCAATCTCAATACGCTCGCTTTCTTACTTTGCATGCTGTTCATTGTCCGACCTTTGTCGGTGTGGATCGCGACCTATGGAACCCTGTCGCGCAATGAGGCCCTTTTGCTGGGATGGATTGCGCCGCGCGGGATCGTCGCGGTGGCCGTCTCTGGACTATTTGGATCTTTGCTGGTCGACTTATCTCGCGAAGGGCGATTCTTCTTCTCAGGCGCAGATCAAATCACGCCGCTGGCTTTTGCCATGGTGTTTACGACTGTGGTGCTGCACGGCTTCACCATTGGTCCGCTCTCCCGCGGCCTGGGATTGGCCCGCAAGGAAAAACCCGGCGTGCTAATTGTTGGCGCCAATGCCTGGAGTGTGAAATTTGCCAGCGCGCTTGAACAAAGCGGCATCGAAGTGATTGTTGCCGACAGCAATTATCGAAGGCTGAAATCCTCACGCGATGCGCAATTAGATATTTTCTTGGGCGAGGTCCTCTCAGAGGATGCCGAGCTGAAGCTCGATCACGCCCGGTTCTCAACCGTCATCGCACTGTCGACCAATGATTCCTATAATGCCTTAGTCTGCAGCCATTTCGCGCCCGAGCTTGGCAGGCATATGGTCTATCAATTGTCGATCAATGACGACGAAGAGAATGACGAGCGCGGGCTAAGCTCCAATGCCCGAGGCCGGACGCTGATTCGGCGCGGTCGGACGTATGACAGCTTGATCCGGGATCAATATCGCGGTTGGGAATTCGCGCGCACGCGCCTGACCGATAAATATTCGCTCGAGCAATGGCGAAAAGATCGCCCAGACGCTGACATTGTCGCCGAAATTAGGGTCGATGGTACGCTCATGCTTTTAGGGCCAAATCGCGAAGCCCGCGGCGGCGAGGGCACGGTTTTGATCAGCTTTTCCCCGGAACTGAAAGACGATCCACGCCGTGAAGAGGCCTTGACCGAAGCTTAAGCGACTGAGACGGCGTGAAGCTCGCGGCCATTTGTGCGCAACCAGGCCCGTTCCGCTTTCCAATTTGGACGACACTTGGCTACATGTGCCCAGAAAGCTGGGCTATGGTTCATTTCCAAAAGATGCGCGCATTCATGCGCCGCGACATATTCTAAGACCTCACGCGGCGCCATGATGAGGCGCCAAGAAAACGCGATCCGACCATCTGAGGTGCAAGAGCCCCATCGCGTTCGCGTGTCTTTGACCGTCACCCGGCGCGATTCGACACCGAGCTGGTCAGTATAGCGAATCACTGCCGCGTCGAGATCGGCTTTGGCGGCCTTCTTTAAGAATCGCAGCACGCGTTGCCCTGTGGTCGCCGCATTTCCGGGCACACGCAGCGTCTGCGGCAGTCCGTCATCCAGCACAGCCAGGCGCCCTGGCCCGTCTCGACTGATCACACAAGGCCCCCCGCGAAGGTTGAACTCAGCGCCTTCACACAGTTCAATTTTGGCCGGAAGCGCGCTTAAATGTTCGGCAATCCAATCGACGCGATCTTGCGCAAATGCTGCAGCTTCGCTGATTTTACGCGCGCTGGGCGCAACCGCGACAGCTTCGCGATTCTTTTCATCTAAACGCAGGATGAGACGGCGCGCTTTTGGGTTAACCTCCAGGCGCACATTGACTTTCTGGCCAGTTTTCGACACCAGCGCCATCTTATTGCCTTTATCGATAATCATAAAATATGCCTCGACAGAAATCTGAGAAAAGTCTATGGGAAATCGCCTAATAGGGAAATCGAATATGAAGAAATTAATGTTTGGTGCAGCGACCATGGTTCTCGCCGCGGCGTGTGCACAAGGTGAAGCACCTGCGGAAGTGACAATCGCAGAGCCAACTTTGAAAGAACTCACTGTCCGCGCCGGCGACCCCGCCGAAGCAGCGGACGCGCTGGCCGCCATGGCACTTGGCGAAAGCGGCAGCGGTGTCCTTTCATTTGCTGGCAGCACCACTGACGGCGCTGACGCAACGTTTACAGATCTTACCATTGATGGCCTCGAAGGCCTCAATGTTGGCTCACTGGTCTTTGAAGGCCTCGAAATGGATGGCGAGACCGCCAGCTTCGGAAAAATGAGCTTCAGCGATATCGTCATCGCACCAGAAGACGAGGACGTGGATGTCAAACTGAGCTCCATTGAGCTGATCAATCCATCTCCAGAACTCGCCGCCTGGCTCGCCGCCAGCTTGAATGGCCAGCAATTGCCATTCCCAGCCGCCGACAAAGTGAGCTTTGACAGCTGGACCATGAGCGACCTGTCTGGCGATTTCGCTGACACCGAAGCCGAGGGCACATTCAGCCTCGATAAAATCGAAATCCGTGACCTGACCGAACTGAACGCTGCGAAAGCAGTCTTTAGTGGCTTGAACTTTAGCGCCTTTAACGAGGCCGAAGACGAGCGCGTCGATGTCAAGCTCGGCAGCGTCACTGCGACCAATCTAGACGGCAAATTCATCGCTGCGATCCAAGACAATATTGGTGACGAAGATGCAATGGCTGCCGCTCTGATGGCCGCCGCATCCGAAAACCCAATGGAGCCTGGCTATGATTCGTTCGACATGAGCGATTTCGTGGTCGATGCCATGGGCGTCAATTTTGCGCTGCCAAGCCTCGTCGCTGGGGTTGAGCGCAATGCTGCGGGCCAGCCGGTCAAATTCGTGACTGAGCCCTACACAATGAAGCTAAAAGCGGACGCTGAAGGCGGCGAAGCAGGCGAGCAATTGCTGCAAGCGTTGTCTGTTGTCGGCTATGAAGAGCTTGAGCTGAAAGGCGCAAGCGTCGGCACTTATGACCCAGACAAAGACATGTTCTCTTTCGATGCGGCTGGGAACTATTTCGAACTGACCGATGGTGCCAAGTTCAATATGGGTGGCAAAATCGAAGGCTATAGCGGCTATGCAAGAGAAGCTGCTGCGGCTTTCAATATGGAAGACTTGGCCGCGGGCGCTGAACCAGACCCAATGGCGATGACAGCGGCCCTCGGGCAGCTGACCTTCCACAATATTGAGCTTTCAATTGCCGATATGTCGCTGGTCGACCGTACATTCAACGCCGTCGCGACCGCGCAAGGCGCCGATCCAGCCGCTCTGAAAGCGCAGGCTTCTGCGATGCTTGCAGCCGCGCCAATGATGGCCGGCGGCACCGGCATTGACGGCGCTCTGATTGCGGAAGCGACAACGGCGCTTGGGAGCTTCATCAATAATGGTGGAACACTGACCCTGAAAATGGAACCAGCGGATCCGCTTTCAGTTGCCTCAATCATGGAAAACCCAGATCCATCAGCGTACACGAAAGACGCTCTGGGCTTTACTGCGACGCAGAATTAGAACGTCGCAAACCACCTAAAATTGAAGCGCGCGGTGCCGAAAAAGCATCGCGCGCTTTTCTTTAACCCTTAAAAGGCGCATACAGACGCCCATGAGACTAGCTTTTTTCGGAGATGTTGTTGGCAAACCCGGGCGCCAAGCGGTGCGCGAACACTTGCCAGATGTACGCGCAGCGCTGCGGCTCGACTTTGCTGTGGTCAATGCTGAAAACGCGGCTGGCGGCTTTGGACTGACTGAAAACATTGCCAAAGAATTCTTCAGCGCCGGCGCCGATTGCCTGACGCTCGGCGATCATGCTTGGGATCAACGCGAGGCGCTAACTTATATTGAACGCGAGTCGCGCCTGTTGCGACCGATCAATTACCCAGCCGCGGCGAACGCCCCTGGGAAAGGCGCCCACCTCTTTGTTTTACCCGACGGCCGGCGCGTTGGCGTCATCCAGGCTCAGGGCATCGTGTTCATGCGGCAATTGCTGGACAACCCGTTTGGCGCCGTTGACGAAGCTTTAGACGGCATGCCGCTCGGCAGTGTCGCCGATGCAGTGATCGTCGATATGCATTGCGAAGCGACCTCCGAAAAAATGGCCATGGGTCATCATTGCGATGGCCGCGCCAGCTTGGTCGTTGGCAGTCACACCCATGTCCCGACCGCGGATCATATGGTCCTCGCAAATGGCACTGCCTATCAAAGCGATGCCGGCATGTGCGGCGACTATGATAGCGTCATTGGCATGCAGAAAGACAATTCGCTGCGCCGGTTTTCGACCCAGCTTCCCGGACAACGCTATGAACCCGCCCTCGGCGAGGGCACGCTTTGCGGTCTGTTCGTTGAAACCGATGATGCGACGGGATTGGCCATGCGGTGTGAGCCGATCCGTGTCGGCGGCCAGCTCAGCGAAATGATGCCTAAAGATTGAGACTGCTGAACGATCATAAGAGGATCCCAATGCGCCTAGCCCTACTCATGTTTGGAACACTTTGCCTGAGCCAAGTCGTCAGCGCGGCTTATGCTTGTACCTGTCCGCCCCTGGCCTCAGCCGCAGAACAGGCGGAGGAATTTGATATGATTTTTATCGGTTCGCCGAGGGAGTCGATCAATGTGTCACCACCAATTGAATGGAAACCAGGTGACCCGCCGCCGCCGCCGCGCGCCGATCGTTACGAAACCATGTTTGATATTGAGCGCGTCCTAAAAGGCGAAAATGTGAGCGCCGTCAAAATCAGTCACTCGGAGCCAAATCCGCTCTCTTGCGGCATTATGTATACCGACGACGCACCGCGCTTGATCTTAGCCTCCGGGTCGCAAGAAACAGGTTATTCAACCTGGTTCTGCTCCATCCCGCAATTCAGCGTGGAGGCGTTCGACGAAGCCCTAAAGCCTGCTGCTGATTAAGGCGACAGTGGCCCCTTTGCGCTTTGACCATGTCTGCGGTAAACCCCGCCAGCGATATAGATAAAGTTCACTAAGGAGCCCCCATGGCCGGCCATAGTAAATGGGCAAACATCCAGCACCGCAAAGGCGCGCAAGATAAAAAACGCGCTGCCTTATTTTCGCGGCTGTCAAAAGAAATCACCATCGCCTCGAAAATGGGCGGCCCTGATCCGGATGGGAACCCACGCCTGCGTCTGGCGATTGCCAATGCGCGCGGGCAATCCATGCCCAAAGACAATATCAAACGCGCCGTCGATAAAGGCCAAGGCGGCGGCGGCGAAGACTATGTCGACATTCGCTATGAAGGTTTTGGGCCCGGCGGCGTCGGCGTCATCGTCGAAGCCTCCACTGACAATAAGAATCGGGCGGCGAGCGAAATCCGAACCGCCTTTTCTAAGAATGGCGGTAATTTGGGCGAGACAGGATCTGTCTCGTTCGGGTTCGAAAATGTCGGTGAAATCCAATTCTCGCCCGAAGCGGGCGATGAAGACACAATTATGGAAGCCGCGCTTGAAGCCGGCGCCAGCGATGTCGAAAGCGACGAAGACGGCCATTTCATCTATACTGAGCGCGAGGAACTTGCAGAAGTTGCCTCGGCCCTGGAAGGCCAGTTTGGCGAGCTTGAAGCGAAATCAACCAAACTGATTTGGAAGCCGCAAAACACAGTGCCGATCGCTGGCGACGACGCTGAAAAGCTGATGCGCTTGCTCGACGTGCTGGATGATTTGGATGATGTCGCCAATGTCTACGACAATTCTGAACTGTCGGCTGAGGAAATAGAGCGCCTCGCCGGATAAGCCCGCATTTCGCTCACGACGGAACAAATAACTGTGAGAACTGAATTCAGCGCTCGCAATTTGAGCCCGCAATTGTCATATCGCCCGGTATAGCCCCCGTCGATCTTGGACCGCCGAAATGAAACTTAATCACCCGCTCTCTATCAGCCTGCTCGCCGGCGGACTTGCCGCATTGGCCACGTTCTTTATGAGCGCCGGCGCTGAAAACAGCCCGCCTTCTGTCACCGCTAATGCGAATATTGAAACAGCGATTTTTGCCGGCGGCTGTTTCTGGTGTGTGGAGAGTGATTTCGACAAAGTCGACGGCGTGCTCGAAACCGTTTCTGGGTATACTGGCGGCGACACAACCAACCCTACCTATAAGAGCCATACCCGCGACAATCACCTTGAAGCGGTACAGGTCGTCTATGATGCGTCAAAAGTCGAATATGGCGAATTGGTCGACTATTTCTTGCGCCATATCGATCCGACCGATGATGGCGGCCAGTTCTGCGATCGCGGCAATTCCTACCGGACCGCAGTTTTTGTCGAAACCGCGGACGAACGTGCGGAAGTCGAACGGCAATTCGAAACAATCGATACGGCCGGCATCTTGCCGGCTCCGATTGTGACCAAGGTTCGGGATGAAGTCGCCTTCTATCCGGCGGAAAAATATCACCAGAATTACTATCAAAAGAACCCTGCTCGCTACAAACTCTACCGGGTTGGGTGTGGCCGCGATAAGCGGGTCAAAGAGGTCTGGTCAGGCGAAGGCGATAGCTAAGCGCGACCTGTCCAATCTCACATCACAAACGGTTATGCTTGCGCTGTGCGACACGAGCGCCCAAATAGCGCGTATATAATTTCTTCGAGGGTCCAACAATGACTGACGCCGCCGCTTCCCCGCACATTAAAGAGTCGACCGACGAGGCCTTTATGCAAGACGTCGTCGAGGCGTCGAATGAGCAACCTGTCTTAGTTGATTTTTGGGCACCGTGGTGCGGCCCCTGCCGAACATTGACCCCGACGCTTGAAAAAGTCGTCGGCGAACAAAATGGCAAAGTCAAACTGGTCAAAATCAATACCGAAGATCATCCAGGGGTCGCGGGTCAAATGGGCGTTCGATCAATCCCATCGGTTTTCGCCTTTGACAAAGGCCGTCCTGTCAACGGCTTTCAGGGCGCGCTGCCGGAAAGCCAAGTTCGTCAATTTATTGAATCCATTCTGGGCGGCACGGATTCTGCCAAACAGTTGCAAGACGCGATTGAACAAGCCGACGCGGCCGCGCAAGGCGGCGATATTGCCAACGCCGCGCAGCTTTATGGCGCAGTGATGGAAGCCGACCCGGAAAATGCTGCTGCGATTGCCGGTCTGGCGCGCTGCTATCTTGCCAATGGTGATCCTGACCGGGCCCGCCAAATCCTCGATATGGCGCCGGAAAGCAAAGCTTCGGACCCGGCGATCAAATCCGTGCGGACCGCGCTCGATCTCATGGCCGAGGCGCCGCTGGATGAAGATCTGGCCCAAGCCCGCGAGACCGTAGCGGCCAATCCGCAAGATCACACTGCCCGATTTGCGCTCGCCGAAAAGCTCATCGGACAAGGTAAGAATAAGGATGCCGCTGATCATCTTCTGACCATTCTGGGCGCGGAACTCGAGTGGGAAGAGGGTAAGGCGAAAGCTAAATTGCTGGAAATTTTCGAAGCGCTTGGCCCGAAAGATCCGGTCACTGTGGAAGGCCGGCGACGCCTTGGCTCGATGATGTTTGCGTAAGCTTGCGCAATCAGGGCTCGCCGCGCGACCACTTCAATCCATTTCATGCTATGAAGCGGAAAAATTGGAGCCACTGTGACTGTGGAGACGTATCGTAAAACCTCAGACCTGCCGGACATAATACCGGTCTTTCCGCTCTCCGGCGTGCTTTTATTTCCGCGCTGGTCACTGCCGCTCAACATTTTTGAGCCTCGCTATTTGAACATGATTGATGATGCTATGGCCGGGCACCGGATGATTGGCATGATCCAATCGCAAGGTGATGATCGCGTTCAGCCGAGCCTCGCCAAAACCGGCTGCGTCGGACGCATCACCTCGTATTCTGAAACCGATGATGGGCGCTATTTGATCTCGCTGACTGGCATTTGTCGGTTTGGCGTCGACGAAGAGCTTGGCGTCGAGACACCTTATCGGCAAGTGCGTCCAGACTGGCAGAGCTTTGCCCAAGACTTGGTAACGCCGCCAGATCATAGCCTGCCGGACCGATTAATGCTGGTGAACTCGCTAAAGCGCTATACGCAGATCAATTCCATGGAAGTGGATTGGGAAGCGGTTGAGCACGCACCGATGGAGACGTTGATCAATGCGCTCTGCGCCGGCTGTCCGTTTGGGACTCGCGAAAAGCAGGCCTTACTCGAAGCCCCGAGCGTTGTTGATCGCGCCCACACGCTGATCACCCTGCTTGACATGGACGTGCCGGGCGATGACAGCTCGACTTTGCAATGACTGAAACCACGTCCCCCTCCCTGCCCTGCGGCGTTAGCCCGAGACTGCTTGAAGTTCTGATCTGCCCGGTCACGGGCGGCCCCTTAGTCTTTGACAAAGACGCCTGCGAGCTGATCTCGAAGAAAGCGAAGCTCGCTTACCCCATTCGCGATGGCTTGCCGATCCTATTGGAAAGCGAGGCGCGCGACTTAGAGGCGGGCGTCTAATGCCGGCCCGGGCCTGGCCAACTGAGCTTCGGTTTTCGCGCAGCAAGGCCGCATTGAAGATTGTTTTCGATGACGGCGCTGCATTCGATCTGCCTTACAAAACGCTGCGCCTGGAAAGTCCGTCTGCCGAGGTGCAAGGCCATGGCAGCGGCCCGAAACCGCCGCCGCCGGTGATCAGCGACGATCTTAGCATCGACAAAGCCGACCCCGTCGGACGCTATGCCGTTCGGCTATATTTCAGCGATGGTCACTCAAGCGGGCTATTCACCTGGGCCTATTTGCGCGAGCTTGGCGAGCAGGCGACGGCTTAACCCCACTTACCGCGGGCGCGTTTCGTGCCTATATGGCATCAGCACAGAGGCTGGAACGTTCGAGGACGATCAGCTATCCGCCGACCTTAAGTTCCGTCAGGGAACTGGCTCTGGACTGGACCGTGGTCCTATCTAACCGGTGCCCACCTAGTCTCTAGGTCGACGGGATACGAGCATCATAGACGGCGTTTTCGGTCCTGTGCGCCTTGCGGCCAGATGGTTTATCGGACGATATGCCAAGTCGTTTGACGACCAGCGAGATAGTCGACCGTCTCGCCTGTGAAACAGGCATCTTGTTCCAACTTAATTTGCACATGCTGATCGTCCCATTCGGGAACCGTGGCTTTGACATTGCCTTCAATCGCATAGCAAGTGTTCGGATAGACGGGCCAATCGCCGCGTACCGGGGTGCCATCTTGATCATCCCACATGCCTATGGTCGGCCCCGGCGCATGACCGAAAAACCCAAGCGGGTGGGTGTAAACTGAGCAAATATAGTCTTCCGCATCACATTGCGCGCGTGTATCGGCCAGCACTTGATTGCCAGTCTTTGCCGTCGCAAAGGCGGCGGTATGATGATCTTGCCAGCGATTGCCAACCGCCATGGCGGCTTTTAGGCCCTCCGGCACATCGGCTTCACCAATCTGCGCGATATAGCCCATTTCCTGGGTGTCCGTGCACAGTTTGAGATAGCAAATACCGACATCGGTATGGATCACATCGCCGCGCTGAATAACGCCGCTGGTGCCGCAAAAGGCTTGATCTGCTGCGCAGGCAAGACCAGGGCGCTGAACATTCACATAAGGATTGAACCAAGGCGCAAGATTGAGCGCTTCAAACCGTTCCCGCATATACCACGCGACATCGTCTGTGGTGGTGACGCCCGGCGTGATGACTTTCGACGAGAAGGCTTCACTGATTACCGACCGCGCCAGGCCGACAATATGACCATAGGCTTGCATTTCATGATCGCTGCGCGTTTCGATCCAGCGAATGACCAAATCCTCGGCGCTGACCAGGCGGCGCTCGAAAGTGCGGGGCAGCACTGAGACCAGCTTTTGGTGCAGGCCATGGGTCAGCCCGTCGGCGACTGGCCAGTGCGAGGAGACATTGATGCCGATCCGCTGAGGGTCTTTCTCGGCGATAAGGTCCGCAAGAGCCTGCCACTGCGCCTCAAGGTCGCCGCCTTCCCAGGCGGCGACATAAGGCGCGCCGAGGGGGTAGCGATTGACGGTCAGCATTTCAAAATCATCATCGGTGCGATGAAAGACCAGGATCGTGGTTCGCCGCGCTGCAAAAGCCGGCTGCGGCACCAACGTGAAATAAACCGGATCCTCAGCATATTCGCGATTGATGACGAGCCACATGTCAATGTCGGTTTCGTCCATCAGCACCGGCAAAAGGGTTTCAAGGCGATCCCGGGTCATTTCATTTTCGGGCGCGACACGGTCACGAAACTCTAGAACAGCGTCCTGACCGCTCACCTCGCGGCCCTGCTCAAACGCGTTATAGTTTTGAGCAGACGCCATTAGCGGGAGGCCCGCAAATGCCAGCACAGCCATCATCCATCGCTTCATTCCAAAGGGCATCGCTCACCTCTCTCCACTCGCGTCTCAGCATAGAGCTGCCCCTCGCCTCGGCAAGAGGCAATGGCGCGCCGTGTTCGGCCTCTAGCCAGCCGTCAATCGATGCGCCGCCAAGGCCTGGTAGACCTCTAACGCCTCGGCATAAATATCTTTCAGTTCCGCATCCACGTCCGGCAATGCGCCGGGCGCCGGTCCGAACCCGGTCGATTTCCAGACCGCATCATACCAATGCGCAGCCCAAGCGCCGTCTTCTGGTTTAGGCCCTGGCGCCCAAGACAACATCGGCTCAGACCAAGGCACGTCGAGGGCCTCGCAAAGCGCCCCTAAAACGGCGCCTGGTGCGCGCAATATATCATCGCTATCGACAACCAGGGGCGATCGTCCTTCAATCTGCTCAGCCGTTTGGAACAGGCTGAGCTGCTGCGGAAAGCCAATCGCTTCGAGCGTCACATCGTCCATTTTGCGGGCATAAGACGCGATCACGCGGGCCGGGTGACGAATGAGAAATACGTTCCGACAATGGCGCATCCAGCTGCGGTCGAATTGCGGCAACATGTGATGGGTCATGTGCTTTTGATAGAAGACCGGCGCCGCTGCTGGGGGCGTTGCGATGAGCTCCGCAATGACCGCATCCGGGTCGGCGCTTTGGGTCGCAAAAATCTCCGTTTGCATCGGATGCTGCAGCCCGGTGTGCTGCAAATAGGCGGCATAGAAAGGCTCGTCGACGCAAGTCGTATCTGGCCGTGCGCCAAAGCTCCGCATCATCGTCGTCGACATGTTCCGCGGACCAGACCACATGGCAATTCGCAGGGGTTTAGCGGTCATGTAATGGGCGTCAGATTGGTCTCAATCAGAGCTTTGTAGAGCTCTGACAGTCTTTGCGTGACCGGGCCGTTGAGATGCGCGATTTGCCGGCCATCAACCTCGCGCACTGGCGTCGCACCCGCAAAAGTTCCGGTAATGAACGCCTCGTCCGCAGAATAGACATCAAACAGCGAGAACCGTTTCTCAAACACCGGAATGCCATTCTCGCGGCAGACCCGGATGATGTTGCCGCGGGTAATCCCGCCCAGGCAGTATTCTGGCGGGCTGGTCCACACTTCACCCTCGCGAACAATGAAGAAATGGGTTGAATTACAAGTCGCGACAAAGCCATCCGGATCTAGCATCAAAGCCTCATCGGCGCCGGCTTTATCAGCTTGGATACAGGCGAGGATGCAATTGAGCTTGGAATGCGAATTGAGTTTTTGGTCTTGTTCGGCTGGCCCGGTCCGCCGCACATGCGCGGTGAACAAGGAGACGCCTTTCGCTTGGATCTCCGGCACCGGCGATTTGTATTCTGGGATGATGACAATGGTTGGCGGCGTGATCGTGAACCGCGGGCCTTGATACGGCGTCTTCTTCACCCCGCGGGTGACCATTAAACGGATATGCACGCCTTCATACATGTCTTGCGCTTTGAGGCAGTCAAAGAGCTGCTGCGCGAGCGCCTCCGGGCTCAGGCCAATGTCCATATCAATGGTCTTGGCACCGGCATAAAGCCGTTTCAAATGGGATTCCAAAAAGGCCACGCCGCCGCCATGCACGCGCAAGCCTTCCCAAACCCCATCACCGAGCAAATACCCGCTCTCAAACACCGACACAGTGGCCTGATCCCGGTGTTTCAGCTCGCCATTGATTGAGACTTGGATGTCGGCATTGCGCTCATCATAGACATAATCGTGAACGCCATGCGCATCATCCATGTTTAGCCCCCTACGCGTCTTTCTTGTCCGGCCCAGAATGGTTCTCGCAAGTCTTTGCGAAGAATCTTACCTGAAGGATTGCGCGGCATCTCGTCGATATAGTCAACGCTTTTCGGGCACTTATATCCGGCAATTCGTTCTCGCGCCCAAGCAATGATCTCTTCGGCGGTCGGCCGCGTTCCATCTTTGACCACAATCAGGGCTTTGACCGACTCGCCCCATTTCTCATCGGGGACACCAATCACGGCGACATCGGCGACATCTGGATGTCCGAAAATCGCATTCTCGACTTCGGCCGGATAAACATTTTCGCCGCCTGAAACGATCATGTCCTTGACCCGGTCATGAATGAACAGAAAGCCTTCATCATCAAAATAGCCGGCATCACCAGTATGGAAAAACCCGTTTCGGATGGCATCCTCCGTGGCCTCCGGGCGGTTCCAATAGCCTTTCATGACGAAGTCGGATTTGATCACGATCTCACCGACTTCACCGGTCGGAACGGCATTGCCGTCACTATCGACGCAGCGAATGATCGTGCTCGGATATGGCACGCCGCAAGAGCGCAATTTGCCCCAACTGGGATTGTGCGCTTCAGGCGGTAGATACGTGCCGCCGCCGACCGTTTCGGTGAGTCCATAGACTTGGGTAAAGCGCGCGCCCATCACTTCGACGGCCGTGGTCAGCAAGTCCTCGGTGATTGGACTGGCGCCATAGAAGACCTGTTTGAGGGAAGAATAATCTCTCTCGCGGAAATCCGGCATTTGGCTCAAGATCAAAATCACCGCCGGCACCCAGAAGGCGTGATTGATCTGTTGCTGTTCAATCAAGTCGAGGATCTCAACGGGATTAATCTCTGGCAGCACAATGGTTCGGGCCCCTTGCGCGGCGGCCAAGATCCCGACATTGACGCCCGCGACATGGAAAAGCGGCATCGCATTCATGACATTGTCGCCGGCATCATAGCTCGACCATTCCAGTTGTCCGGCCTGCTCCATGAACCCGCGATAATTAGCATTGGTCAGCATCACGCCTTTTGGCAGCCCAGTGGTGCCAGAGGTGTAGAGCTGAATGACATCATCATCATCCGCGGTTGCAATCTCTGGCGCTGTCGCCGATTGCGCGTCTCGCCAGCTTGTATATTCCGGCCAGCCTTCGCGGGCGCCTTCAACTGTGATGATATGCTCGAGATCAGGACATTCGTCTTTGATCTGATCAATCATATCGAACCATTCAGGACCAACAAACAGCGTCCGCACTTGCGCATCAGATAGAATGAACTGGACTTCCGGCGCCGCAAGCCGCGTATTTACCGCGTTCATGACGGCACGCGCTTTCGCCGCTCCGAACATCATTTCATAGTAGATGGCTGTATTCTTGGCCAAATACCCAACCCTTTGATTGGGTTCAGTGCCCAAGTCGATCAGGCCATTCGCAACTTGATTGGCGCGTGTATTGAGCGCCGCAAAACTGGTTTCCTCGCCGCGATACCAAAAGGCGATATCGTTTGGGCGCGCCTCGCTTTGAACGCGCGGAATATCCGCAAGATGCGGCATTGCATTTGTGTCGAGCATATCGGACCACCTCCCTGATCAGTCTCTTTTCTATTGTTTTAGGCGACAATCCGCCCTTGGAAAGCCCTAACAAACACGGTTACAGTCTTAGGTCTGTCTGGGGAGACAAATATCGATGGCAAACGCCCAAAGCATTATTCTTCATCAATTTGACCGTTCACCCTTTTCGGAGAAAATCCGATTGGCTTTGCGGATGAAGAATCTTGGTTGGGCCTCCGTTGAAATTCCGTCAATCATGCCAAAGCCGGATCTAATCCCGCTCACCGGTGGCTATCGGCGAACGCCGGTGATGCAGATTGGCGCGGATATTTTTTGCGACACATCATTGATGCTGATTGAGCTTGAAAAGCGCTATCAGATCCCAGCGCTCAATTTACCCGGCCATGAAGGCCTGGCGAAAATGGTCGCCGCCTGGACCGATGGTAAATGGTTCCAGGCCAGTGTGACGGTGATTTTTGGCGAGATTGGCCATCAAATGCCAAAAGAATTTATCGATGACCGCACGAAAATGTCGGAACGGCCTTTTGACTTCGAAATAATGAAAGCCGCAGCGCCCGTCATGCGCGATCAATGGCGCAGCCAATTGATGTGGATTGAAGAGCGCCTCGATGGTGGGCGCCATGCTGGTACCGGCGATTGGTTGGTCGGGACCAAACCGGGGATGGTCGATGTGCACGCCTTTATGAATCCGTGGTTCGTCGAAAAGAATATCCCCGACTTCTTAGACGCTTGCTTTGAGGATGCGCCGCTGACCCGTGATTGGTACCGCAGATTGAAAGAGTTTAAAGGCCAAGCCGCGGAAGAGATAAGCGGCGCCGACGCGGTAGACATTGCCCATAATGCAGCGCCGCGCCTTAAGCCGGCCTCAACCGCCGGTGACCTGCGCGACTTCGAGCCCGGCGACCGCGTTGCGATCGCGCCCGATGATTACGCCAAGGATTGGGTCGAGGGCGACCTCGTCATTGCCAATTCAGAGCGTGTCATCATCGCCCGACAGAATGAACGCGCGGACAATTTGCACATTCACTTCCCACGCGTCGGCTACGTTTTGCGCCAAGCATAGTCTTCTAAGTCCACGTCACCTTTCGGTTCGTCACCGGCGATGAGCGCATCAGCGAAATAGTGGTTGCGATCTCGGTGTCCGGCTTCATCTTCGCGGACAGCAATGACGACATCTCTTAAGCGCGCTGTCGCGGGCAGATCCCAATAGTCGATGGCGATTTGCGGCGCCGGGCCATTCTCAAGCCGGCCAGCGTCAATCTCTTGCAAATAATGGGTATAGCTGGTCACCGCCTCTTCTTCGAAATAGCCAATGACGCGGTGCGCCGTTTTCGGCGCAAACAGATAGAGGAAGAAGTAGAAATTGTAGAAAATCGCCTGCGCGATCATGATCAAGCCACGTTCAAACAAAGTCGGCTGAGCGACTTGGATGAAGGTCATCAAATGCATGCGCTCATTTTCAGCCTCATCGAGCAGCTCTTTGACCCAGCCTTGATCATCGCGCATGCGCCGAATCGCCCGCAAATGCTGCAAAAGCCCGGCAACCATGCCGGGGACAGCCGCCACTGTTTCTAGCACAACGGCGCGGTGGCCATAGCGTTTGCGGAAAAACAGATCCGCGAAAAAACGCAGGAATTTCACAAAGGCGAAGGCAATGCGATCCCGCAATCCCTTGGGTTTTCGGTGGGGTTCAATATAGCTCACGTGCGGTCTCCTTGGGCCTCTAAGACCTAAGTAATCGCCCTGGCGGCCGGTATCAGACGCAGAATTGCCGCGCGACAGAATGTGCCAGCTTTTTTAGTCGCAGACCGCGTCAAACCGGTAAGCAACAAAGTGCACCGGATCACCATTGGAATAGTTCAAAGCGTAGACTGGATCTGACTTCGTGACGCAGAGCGCGCTGGCGTTTGCCTGCGCCAGCAAATCATCGCGAATTTGCGGCGCCGGTGGAATACAATCCTCGCCCAAAGCCGCGCAGCGGCTGGCCGGACTGCCGCGCCCCTCCAAATTAATCAGATAGACAACAGGATAGGCGCTCGTGTCGCCGGGCAGTGTCAATGGAGTCTCGGGTGAATGCAGGTTCTGAGTCCCGAATGTCATCACATAAGAGGGCTCTGCATAGCCAAGAGCGAGCACGCGTTCTGGGCTTGTCTGGCCCGTTTCGCAGGTTTCGCTAGGCACGCCGCAAACGCCTTGCAAGGCGAGGCGGGCGCTCTCCGTAGGCTGCGCCCACAGCTGCGTCGGCAAGACAAATGTACGCGCGTGCCAACCGAGGAACAGGCTGGCCATGACCCCAAGTGCAATTGTCCGCCCGAATTTCGAACCCATGAAGGTTATCAGCGACCCTAGGAATACCGCGCCCCCGGCGAACCACAGCCAAAGCGGGAAGTTTATATAAGCCGCCCATTGCTCAATCACTGCGTCAGACGAAACAGTTTTGAAGTCGCCCGCCGCTTCGGTTTTGATCAAACGCGCCGCCATTGGAGAGCTAATGAAGAGCAGCAGCACGCCGCCCAACGCATAGATGGCGAAACTCGACCATTTTGAGACTGGGACTTTGGCGCCGTCCATCAGCTTCAGCGCCGCCCATCCACACAGCAAGGCCATGGCCGGATAGGCTGGCAATATATAATGACTGAGGCGTGTCGGCATCAGCTCGAAAAAGATCGTCGTGAGCAGACCCCAAGACACCAGAAACCGCAGCGCTTTGGTCTCATCCGTGACCGGCGCGGCCGCCGCCATCGACCAGCGCGATTGCCATTCTGGGCGCGTGCTCAGCCACCAAAAGCCAAGCAGAATCAAGCCCGCATAAGCCGACGGCGCACCATTGCCGAGTTCGCCAGGAAGGATCCATGTCGCCAAGGCCGTAAACGCCCCAAGTGCGGTCACAATAAGTATCGCGTCGGTGCCGCGCTTGCGCGCCAGATCATGGCCGCCGCGCAAATGTTTCCACGCCAAAGTCATACCCGGTATAAGCAGCAGCACAGCCGGGAAAAACCAAACCGGGATATGGCTTAAATGATAAAGCGGCCAGCCTGCATGGCCTTCAGACGCACCGGCAAATTTGTCTTTCAAGTCTTTGCCAACGGCGCCTTGCAGGAACGTGCCGTCTGTCGCGAATTGGATCGCGATCAACCAAGGCAAGAACATCGCTGCGGCCAAGGCCGGGCCTGGCCACCAGATCAGCGGCCGCCACCAATCTCCGCCTTTGCCTTCGCCCGACTTGGCCCAGACCCAAGCGCCAAAGCCGGCATAGGCCGCGATCATGGGCGTCACAGGCCCTTTGATCAGCAGTCCGCAGCCCATGGCGAACCAAAAGATCATCGCCATGCGTTTGGGGGTCTCAGTTTGCCCCATATAGAGCCGCGCCAGCGCTCCAATCCCCCATGTCGTCAAAAACACCAGCATGCCGTCGGTCTTGGAAATATGCGCTTCACTGGTCAGCAGCAGCGTCGCGCCAAACATCGCCGCGCCTAAAAAGGCGGCGCGCCGGCCAATCAGGACGATGCCGCACCAAAACGTCGCCAGCGTCGCCAAGGCTGCGCCCATCCAGCTCGGCACACGATAGGTCCAGATCTCCAGCTTATCTTCATCGCCAAATAGCAAAGTTGCGCCGGATTGCAGCCAGTGAATGCCCGCCGGCTTTTTATTGCGATACTCGTCTTGATAGCGAATGATCAGATAATCGCCGGTCTCGATATATTGCTTAGAGGCTTGCGCGAACCGGCTTTCATCGCGGTCGAGGGCTGGCAAATTGAAGACGCCTGGCGCCGCCGCCGTCAAAGTGATTGCGAACAGCAGAATCCAAGCTTTCCAGCCAGATGAGAGACGATCGAGCATATCCATAAGTTTGCTCATATCCTGAGCCTTGAGCGTTGAATAGCGTCACAATGCGGACTAGCGTCAACGAAACGCACAAATTTGGGAGCGGGCATGAGCTGGTGGTTGAAGATTGATCTTTGGAAACGCGTCATTGCGGCGCTCATTCTCGGCATGGCGCTGGGCCTGGGCTTGCGCTATGGCATGGGGGCGGACGCGGGCGGCGCATTTGCTGAAACGTGGATTAGCTGGGCCGGCGATTTATTCCTACGCCTGATCCGAATGCTGATTGTACCGCTGGTCTTTTTCACTCTGGTCTCAGGCATCATCGCCATGGGCGACCCGAAACGCCTTGGCAGTCTCGGTATTCGCGCCATCGGCACATATTTCGGCACGACAGCGATTGCGGTGACGCTGGGCCTGATTATGGCGACGATTTTCCAACCGGGCGCCAGTCTATCACCAGAAACCTTTGCCGATGCCGACACCAGCCGCATGGAATCGGTTGCGGAGCGCGCGGATCAAGCTGGCGGTATTGTCGATCGCTTGCTTAATATCGTTCCGACAAATCCCGTCGACGCCCTGGCGACCGGCAATATTCTGCAGATCATTTTCTTCGCCATCATGTTTGGCGTCGGCATTCTGATGGCTGGCAAAATTGCGGAGCCCGTCGCCAAATGGTTTGATGGTGCCTCCGAAGCGATGATGAAAGTGACAATTATCGTCATGGAAACCGCACCCATCGGGGTGTTTGCGCTAATGGCGACGGTTATGGCGACCCAAGGTCTCGGGGTGCTACAAAGCCTCGGCACCCTTGCCATTGCCTTATACCTCGCCTGTTTCATCCATATTATCGTGACCTATGGCGGGGTCATCATCAAAGGCGTCCTCCGCCTCCCTTTCATCCCGTTCATGCGCGGGATTACAGATGCGCAAGCCGTGGCCTATTCCACAGCGAGTTCTTCAGCGACGCTTCCGGTTACCATCACTTGCGCAGAAGAAAATCTCGGCGTCGATAAAGCCATCGCTGGCTCGGTGCTGCCGCTTGGGGCAACGATCAACATGGATGGTACCGCGATCTATATTGGCATGGTGGCGTTGTTCGGCGCGCAGGCAATGGGCATTGAAGTCTCTTTAACCCAATATGTTCTGGTCGCAGTTATGGCGACTTTGGTCTCAATTGGCGCAGCGGGCATCCCCAGCGCCGGCCTCTTCCTCTCCGGCCTAGCTTTGGCGCAAGTCGGTATCCCCGAAGAACAAGCCTTCTTAATCATCGGCTTCATTCTGCCCTTTGACCGATTGCTCGATATGATGCGGACTCTGACCAATGTGACCGGCGATGCGGCAGTGGCGACGGCGGTGGCAAAATGGGAGGGCGAGCTAGATGAGGCCGTGTTCCGGGCCGAGGATAATCTCTCGGCGCAAGTCGATAGTCGTTGATGGCCCAAGCGCGCTAAAGCGTGCCGCGGACGATCTCGCCAATCATTTGGGCCTCTGATGCGCGCGGCGACCCCATGCGCCAGGCAATACCAATGCGGCGGCCAATCAAAGGCGTTTGGAACGCCCGAAGCTCAACATCTGCGCCGGAGGTGACACCGGCCTCAATCGCCAGTTTTGGCAGCAGAGAGACACCAAGACCGCCGGCGACCATATGGACCAAAGTCGGTAAGCTTGTGGCGGTGACATCGGCGCCGTTGCGCTTGCTTGGCAGACGGCAGACCGAGAGCGCGTGGTCACGCAGACAATGGCCATCCTCTAGCAAAAGAACATCTTCATCCGCCAGGTCTGCAGAGGTGATCGACTCGCGATCAAACAGATCATGCCCCGTTGGGGCGACAAACATAAATTCGTCATCGCCAAGCTCCATCGTCTCAATCCCGCTGGCTTCCCAGGGCAAGGCGATCAAGGCCGCATCAAGCTTGCGCGCCCGCAGCGCCTCCATCAAACGCTCGGTCTGATCCTCACGCAGATAGAGTTTTAAAGCAGGATGTGCAGCGCGCAGGGCTTTCAGCGTTTTCGGCAAAAGAAACGGCGCAATGGTCGGGATCGCGCCGAGACGAAACGGTCCGGTCAAAGGTGCGCCGGCCTGCCGCGCCGCCGATACCAGGTCAGCGGTATCGGACATGATCGTTCGGGCGCGAAATACGGCGGCTTCTCCGGCGTGCGTCATCGAAGCACCGCGCGATTCCCGCTCAATCAATTGCACCCCCAGCAGAGCTTCAACTTCTTTGATCGCAGCCGATAGAGTTGGCTGCGTGACATGACACGCTTCCGCCGCCTTGGAAAACGATCCGTGGTCGGCAACGGCGCACAGAAACTCGAGTTGGCGGAGCGTGGGCAAATGCATAGGCTCTATCTATCTTTTTAAGTCGATTTATCAATTATACAAAAGTGAGAGGCCCATTTAAGTTCACACTTAGTTGATCAAAACGATCATCGCAGCGCCTTGAAGTCCATCGCTTTGACGCCATTTCAACTCTATCGAAGGCGCAGATATTTGCGCTGAGATAACGCACCAGTGGCCCCGATCCCAATCCCTCAAGCCACTGGATCGCGCGGTCCTGCCGGGCCCTTTCCCTCCCCCTTACAAGGTTATCCGGCAGGACCATCGCGCCTTAGCGACCCAGTCTTACAATTTGTCACCGAGAATTGACTTGCGTCTTGGCGGCAGGAAAGCGATGTATGGATATGGAACTGACCGCGCCAGGCTTAGAGAATGACCTGATTTGCCTCGAACCGCTCGATGAGCGCTTTCGCGAGCACCTCCGCGCCAGTGACGCCGTCAATTCAATTTGGCTCTCTCTGCCGGCAATCCATCGCGGCGCTGGGTTTGATGCGTATTATGATCACGTCCTGAAACGCGGCGATATGGGTGAGCTAAACGGCTTTGCTCTGCTCGATCCAAATGACGGGAAACGCTTCGTCGGTGTCACCGCCTTGGTCTATCCGAATAAGATGCATCGCCGCTTGCGGATTGGCTATACCTGGCTCGAGCCGCATTTGCGCGGGCGCGGCATCTATGCAGCCATCCAAAAGCTGCTCATCCAGCGGGCCTTAGACTGGGGCGCAAAGCGCATCGAATGGTATGTCGAAGACCGCAATGCCCGGGCGATCGGCGCGATTAAATCCATCGGCGCTCAAAAAGAGGGCGTGCTGCGCGAGTTTGAAAAATTCGCCGATGGCGAATGGGTGGATGTTGCTGTTCTGTCTATGCTGCGCGACGAAGCCAAAGAGGCGATACGTCGCCTCAGCATGATCATGGCCGACACAGAGGCTTGATTCTTATCCACAGCCATGCTTTACGCCGCGCTTAATCACCGCACTGGCAGACCGTGCGCGTTGACCGGGACCAGGGCCCGGCGATGTCC
Organism: Pseudomonadota bacterium; assembly: GCA_039822145.1. Classification (GTDB taxonomy): domain Bacteria; phylum Pseudomonadota; class Alphaproteobacteria; order Caulobacterales; family Hyphomonadaceae; genus Henriciella. The sequence goes on from JBCBMU010000014.1 coordinate 44,745, forward strand.
CCCACTCGGCGAAGTTTCGCTCAGTGGGGCGCTACTGCTTTGTGTTGCTGAGACGAGCGCTTATCTGTTCAAGAGACACAGATCGGCAAAAGGAGTGACGCGATGTTTGACGCGCTAACAGACCGCCTAGGCGGGGTATTTGACGGATTGCTCGGGCGCGGCGCGCTGACCGAGAAAGACGTGACGGCTGCCCTGCGCGAAATTCGCGTGGCGCTGTTAGAGGCTGATGTCGCCCTCCCCGTGGTCAAAGACTTTATCGCCTCGATCAAAGACAAAGCGGTTGGCGAAGACGTCGTTCGCTCCGTCAAACCAGGCCAGCAAGTCGTCAAAATCGTTCATGATGGCTTGGTCGACTTGCTTGGCGGCGAAGAGGCTGAGACCGGCCTGCGCGTTGATAATCCGCCTGCAGTCGTGATGATGGCGGGTCTGCAAGGCTCGGGTAAGACGACCACAACCGGTAAGCTCGCCAAGCGCTTGTCGGAGCGCGACAAGAAAAAAGTCCTGCTCGCTTCGCTCGATACGCGTCGTCCGGCGGCAATGGAACAGCTCGCCATCTTGGCCGATCAATGCGGCGAGAATGTTTCGTCTCTGCCAATCATCAAAGATCAAAGCCCAGCCGAGATTGCCCGCCGCGCGCTCCAGGCGGCAAAGCTTGGCGGCTATGATGTCCTCTTTCTCGATACCGCAGGCCGGACCTCAATCGACGAACAGATGATGGCTGAGGCGAGTGAGATCGCCAAAATCGCGACCCCGAACGAGACGCTTCTGGTCGCCGACTCTTTGACCGGGCAAGACGCGGTTGAAACCGCCAGCCGGTTCCATGAGCGTTTGCCGCTCACCGGTCTGATCCTGACCCGGATGGATGGTGACGGCCGCGGCGGCGCCGCGCTCTCGATGCGGGCGGTGACAGGCCTGCCAATCAAATTCCTCGGCACCGGTGAGAAACTTGACGGCCTCGATGCTTTTGATGCGAAACGCCTCGCGGGCCGCATTCTCGGCCAAGGCGACATTGTCTCGCTGGTTGAAAAAGCCGGCGACCAGATGGACGCCGAAAAAGCTGAGAAGATGGCCAAGAAAATGGCCAAGGGTCAGTTCGACTTGGACGATCTCGCCCAGCAGCTTCAGCAAATGCAGAAAATGGGCGGCCTTGGCGGGATTATGGGCATGCTGCCCGGCGCCAAGAAAGCCAAACAGGCGCTCGACGCCTCGGGCATGGATGACAAAGTGATGCTGCGCCAAGCCGCGATCATCTCTTCAATGACCAAGAAAGAGCGGGCCAAACCGGCTCTCCTCAACGCCTCTCGCCGCAAGCGCATCGCGGCCGGCGCCGGTGTTACCGTCCAAGACGTCAACCGCGTCCTCAAAATGCACAAGCAGATGGCCGGCATGATGAAGAAAATGTCCAAAGGCGGCATGAAGGGCATGATGAATATGATGGGCCAAGCCGGCGTCTCGCCTGCAGACTTGGCTAAAATGGGCGGCGGCGCGGCGATGCCTGGTGGTATGCCAGGGGCGGGCGGCTTGCCAAATATTCCAGGACTTGGAGGCCCTAAGAAATGACCTCCCCATCCGACAAACTCGCTCAATACCGGTCCAGCATTGATAATCTCGATGCGATCCTGCTGCACACCCTGGCAGAACGGTTCAAAGTTACCCAAGCGGTTGGCAGGCTGAAAGCCGAAAATGATATGCCGCCGGCCGATAAAGCCCGCGAAGCGCGCCAAATTGAACGGCTGCGCACGCTTGCCGAAGAGAGCAATCTCGACCCGGTCTTTGCTGAAAAATTTCTGAATTTCATCGTGGCGGAAGTCATTCGCCACCACGAAAAATTGCGGGGAGAGAAATGATGTTTTTCCCCGCCCCCGAGACGCCCAAATTCTAGGAGTAAACCATGGCCCTCAAAATCAGACTCGCTCGCGGCGGGTCAAAAAAACGTCCTTTCTATAGTGTTGTCGTTGCTGACAGCCGCATGCCGCGTGACGGCCGCTTCATTGAGAAGATCGGCACTTATGACCCGCGCCAGCCAAAAGACAGCGAAAACCGCGTCCAAATTGATGGCGTCAAAGCCGCTGACTGGATCAAGAAAGGCGCCAAGCCAACTGATCGCGTTGCGCGCTTCTTGAACCAAATGACGCTCGAAGGCGAAAAAGCCCCAATCTATGGCTGGACCGCGAGCAACAATCCGCAAAAAGGCGAGCCTGGCGCCAAAGCCAAAGAGCGGATCGAAGAGAAAGCCGAAAAAGAAGCGGCCCGCAAAGAAGCTGAAAAAGAAGCCAAAGCCGCTGCGAAAGCTGAAAAAGAGGCCGCTAAAGCCGCGGCTGCTGAGGCCGAAGCTGCTGCTGAAGAGGCTCCTGCCGAAGAAGCCCCAGCTGAAGAAGCTCCCGCAGAAGAAGAGAAGTCTGAATAGGCTTCTCGGCACAGTCTTCGCCCGGTTTGCTCGACACAATGTGTGGGCACGGCCGCAGACCAGAAGACATAAGACAAAGCCCGCAAAGCAATTTGCGGGCTTTTTTATTTTTCACATGGGCGTTTGCCCCGCGAAGGTGTAGGCTTGCTATAACTGGGGAAGGACGGGCGACAGGTGTTGGCCGATCGACAAGGACTGACCGTATGAGACTTCAAGCCGCCTTTATCGCCGCCACGATCGTAACTGCTTGCAGCCAGACCGGCGTTTCTCCTGCCGGCGAGAGCGTCGCACCAGAAACGGCCGCGCCAGAAACCGCCGCGCCGCTCGCCTGCGCCAAAGCCTCGTATTACGCCGACAGCCTTGCCGGCAATGCCACCGCCAGCGGCACGCCGTATGATCCCGCCAAGCTCACCGCAGCGCACCGCACGCTCGCATTTGGGACAAAGCTGCGCGTCGTCCGTGAAGGGCATGGCGAGGTGCGCGTCACGGTCAATGATCGCGGCCCGTTCATTGATGGTCGTGTCATCGATCTATCGCGGGCTGCAGCACAGAAAATCGACATGATCACTGCGGGCGTCGCCGATGTCTGTATTTACCTGATCGAGTGAGATCGAGGCGCCGATTAAGCCTCTAAAAATTCGGCGAGCGCTTCCAGCTCTTGCAGCGCATCTTCAATTTGTATTTGCTGTTTTGGCGCGACTAAATCTGCCAGCACAGGCTGCGTCAGGATCAGGTGCCGAACCACGCTGCTGACCACCGGCAGGCCACGCGCCAGCGTCTCTTGGCTGACAAACCATGTCAGCCCGCGTGGATGCATGAAACTGTTCCGCGCTTCCACCAAACGATCAAAACCCTGACGCGCCGCGGCGCCAAACGGCAAGGTGAAAGGCGCCGGCAAGCGATCCTTGGTGGCGGCGCGGAGTAGCAATTCTGTGGCACCAGATTGCGCCGGAATAGCATCGCCGGCCGCCCGCAATGCAATCGCCGCAGCTTGTTGCGCTACCAATACCGAGGCGGTGACCAGCCAGGGCGCGGTCGCGGCATCATCGGGATAGGCCTGCGCCGACCGAGCGGCGCGCACGACCGTTTCACAAAGCGCAGCTTCTGGGGTCATTCGGTTCCGGGACTTGGCGGTGCCGGCTGCGCCCGGAAATCCCAACCGGTTTCAGCCGCGATATAGGCGAACGCCGCATAAACCGCGACATTTTGGCGGAACTCGTCTGGCTTGATTTTGTCGAATGTATCGTCGGGCGTGTGGTGATAATCGAAATAGTCCATGCCATTCTGGCCGGGTGTCACCACAGGCACGCCCGCCCGCGCAAGAATGCCAATGTCCGGACCGCCAAAGGCGCGATTGTCATCCGGGGTGACCCCAAGCGGCATAAATAAGCGATGGAACACCCGTGCATATGGCAAAGCGGCTTCGCCAAACCGGGTCTGAAACCGCCAGATCGGCCCAGCGCCAAAATCACTTTCAGCGGCAAGGACATGTTTGTCCAAATCATCGCCATGCGCGCGGGCATAAGCCGTAGCGCCGAATAGGCCAACTTCTTCGGCGCCGTAAAGGACGACACGAATGGTTCGGCGCGGACGTTCGGGCAAGTCTGCAATCAGCATGGCGGCGCCGACCACAATCCCGCAGCCAGCCCCATCGTCTAACGCGCCCGTGCCAAGATCCCAACTGTCTAAGTGGCAACCAATCAGGACAATCTCATCTTTCAGATCGGTCCCGGCTAGCTCAGCAATGACATTGCCAGATGGGGCATTGGTTTTGATCTCTGTTTGAATGTCGACGGAAACCGTCACCGGCCCGCGCTCAAGCAAGCGCGTTAATTGATCGGCATCCGGGCCGGAGATCGCCGCAACAGGGCCCGCGCCTTCGGCGCCGTCACGGGCCATGATGCCAGTGTGCGGCATCCGGTGCGGCTGCGTGCCGACAGAGCGGATAAGACAGGCGCGCGCGCCTTTATCAGCTGAGGCCTCCGCACATTGGCTACGCTTGCGGACCGCCATGCCATAGCCGGATCCGTCCATGGTTTTGATCATTGTCTCGTCAATGAAGACGATTTTACCATCGACCTTCGAAATCGGTGCCGCGCGCAATTCAGCCAGGCTGGCAAAGCGCACGACCTCTGCTGTCACCCCGCCTGGAGGCGTCGGTGCAGATCCCCCCAGCGCGGTCGCGACCAAAGGCTGCGGGCTTGGCGAGATCACCGCCACAGATTCTGACTTGCGTGACCAGAACGGAATCTCAAACGACTCAATGCGGACGTGGTCGAAGCCGAGAGATGACAGCTCAGCGACAGACCAATCGCGAGCCCGCGCTTCGGAGTCTGAGCCGGCTAAGCGTTGACCAACTTCGGTAGTCAGGTCCTCAACGAAACTCAATCCGATCTCATCGGTTTGCGCTTGCTCGATTAAAAGTTTCGCGGTGCGCTCAATCTCTGGATCAAGCAGGTTGGCGTCTTGTGCATGCGCGCTTCCAATCACGCTCACGGCAAGTCCCACCGCCGCAATGGCTGGCTTGAACATGGCAAATCTCTCCCAATGATTTCGGGAGAGATTAGTTGAATTTGTAACCGGGTCCAGCGTTAATGCCGCTACCGCTTCAGGTCGCGAGCGCAGCAATTTGGGCGCGGGCAGCATCGATCTTATCGTCGCCAGTCGCCATCAACTGATCTGCGGCTATGACGGTGACGTCATGGATCCCCAAAAAGCTCAGGACATGACGGACATAGGGCGTCGCGAAATCGATCTCAGAGCCCGACGCTGTGCCGCCAGAGGCAATGACCACATAAGCCGATTTGCCTTCAAGCAGGCCGACCGGACCGCTTTCGGTGTATTTGAAGGTTTTGCGCGCGCGGGCGACCAAGTCGATCCAAGCTTTAAACGCGGCGGGGACACCGAAATTGTACACTGGCACGCCGAGAACAATCGTGTCCGCGGCTTCAAGCTCACCGATCAACTTATCCGACAGCGCCAGCGTTTCCGTCTGCGCGGCGCTGCGTTGATCATCCGGGGTAAAGTTAGCGCCAACCCATTCGGCAGTGATTGCCGGCGGAGGCGAAGCGCCAAGATCGCGCTCAATGGTTTGGCTCTCAGGCGAGGACAGGGTCTTCACCAGAGTCTCAGTCAATGCGCGGCTGATAGATCCGTGAAACCGCGCCGACGCGTCGATATGTAAAATAGTGCGGGCCAAATTCGCCTCCTCGTTTGCAACGCAATACAAGTGGGAATTTGGCCCGCATCCGAACAGAGCTCAATTTCGGCAAACTGTTATGCCGTTTTTGTATAATTAAGGCGCTGCAGGCGCCCCTTGATTGATCAGAGCGACCAATTGCGGAATGCCTTCGGTCGGCGGGCGATCGCGAAAGCCTTCTTCTTTTTGGACCCCTGCCACTTCACCATCAGACTTGATAAAAACGATGGCCGGGTGCGGAATGCCATCAAACCGGCTGCCCGCTTTGACGTCTTCATTGCGCAGTCCAAATGCATCAATGGTCGCCGAGTTGGTGTCTGAGAGGAAAGTATAGGTGAGCTCATTGTCAGCTGCGAAACTGGCGAGCACTTTGGGGTCATCATAGGTGATCAGATTGAGGGTCCAACCCGCCGTCTCGAGATCCGCTTTCACGCTCTCTAACTCCAATGCCTGTTTCTTACAGAACGGGCACCAGTCCAAAGACCGGCTAAACACCAAAACCGCACCGTTTTCGCCAGTAATGCCAGAAAGATCGACATCCACTCCGGCACTTGTTTTCGCGGCCACAATGGGTGCCTCTGTGCCAGCTTCGACACAGACCATAGCGGTGGTGCCATCGCCGTGATCATCTGCGAACGCCGCCGCACCAGTCAGCATCAAAGCTGAGGCAGCAATGCAAGAACGTAACATGGGCAAAGCCCTCCTATGGGTCATCCGTGCTGCGTCTTTACCCGGCTGAAGCGGCCATGAATAGGGGGTTCACAGCGCTGTGATGTGAGTTTGATCAAGGCTCAAAGAAAAAGCCGCCGCCTGTTTAGAGGCAGCGGCTTTGCTCGTCTTATAGTCGTCGCTAGGCCAGAGCTGGCTCGAGCTTCTTACAATCTTCGACCAGGCCTTTAACCGCCTCAACGGACGCCATGAACATCTCACGCTCGCTGTCAGTAAAGTCGAACTCGACGATTTTTTCGGCGCCGTTCGCGCCAATCAGGGTTGGCACGCCGACATAGAGACCGCCAAGGCCATACTGGCCGTCACACCAAGCGGCTGATGGCAGCACGCGCTTTTGGTCTTTCAAATAGGATTTGGCCATCGAGATCGCTGATTCAGCTGGGGCGTAGTAAGCAGACCCGGTTTTCAACAGCGCGACAATCTCACCGCCGCCTTTGCGGGTGCGGTTCACAATTGCGTCGAGCTCGTCCTGGCTCATCCAGCCTTGCTTAACGAGTTCCGTCAGCGGTAAGCCGCCAACCGTAGAGTGGCGCACCATTGGCACCATGGAATCGCCATGCCCAGCCAGCGTCCAGGCGTGAATGTCGGCGACAGAAACGCCCGTTGCTTCAGACAGGAAGTAAGCAAAACGGCTTGAATCAAGCACACCCGCCATGCCGACAACTTTGTTCGTAGGCAGGCCAGAGAATTGCTGCAGTGCCCAAACCATGGCGTCGAGCGGGTTGGTGATACAGATCACAAAAGCGTTCGGCGCGTGGGCTTTGATGCCTTCGCCAACGGCTTTCATGACTTTCAAATTGATGCCGAGCAGGTCATCACGGCTCATGCCAGGCTTACGCGCTACACCGGCCGTGACGATGCAGACATCGGCGCCGGCAATATCGGTATAATCATTGGCGCCTTTCAGCGACACTGAGCTGTTATAGACCGGCGTAGATTCGGCCAAGTCGAGTGCTTTGCCTTGTGGCAAACCTTCTGCGATGTCGAACAGGACGACATCTCCAAGCTCTTCGCGCGCGGCCACGTGTGCCAGCGTTCCACCAATCATGCCTGATCCAATAAGAGCGATCTTTTTACGAGCCATCCCGGCCTCCTGTCCTAATTAAAACCTTCTGGCGCCTCCCCTAGCCGAGGCGAGCGTTTGGCGCAATAAATCCTTGGTCGCAGGCAAAAATAAGCTGGATTCTCATGGCAAACTCAGCCAAATCAGGCGCCATGGTCCCACGCGCTCAAAAATCTCCGGTTCCGCTCGAGTCTTGCCACTTGGCGAAGTCTATTGAGATCCTTGGCGATCGCTGGACCTTGCTTATTTTACGTGGCGCGTTGTTCGGAGTGCGCCGGTTCGATGATTTCCAAAAAGAGCTGGGCATTCCGCGCACAGTTCTGTCGGGCCGCCTCGCCAACCTGGTCGAACACGACGTCTTGACCAAGCAATCTTATAAAGAGGCCGGCAAACGGGCCCGCCCTGAATATGTCCTCGCCCCGGCTGGGGAAGCGTTGCGACCCTTACTGATGGGTCTGATGTTATGGGGCGACGATTGGGCCAGCGAAGGAACGCCGCCGCCGATGTCTTTTACTCACGTGAAAAAGCGGCAAAAAGTGCGGCCTGCTTTTGTCGATGAAGATGGCCGCGAGACGCCCGTCAATCAGGTTCGCGTGTCGCTGCGGCGCTAACGCGCTTTGCCCCAAACCCGCAAAGGATCAAAGGCGCCGGTTTCAGCGGCGCGCTGCAATTGCGCCATCTGATCGCCAACGGGGCTGGCACTATCAATCACGCCCCGGCCATAAATCGCCAGATCGAGACGACAAATGCGCTCGAACAGATTTTCAGAGCGTTCAACGAGGTTTAGAAACACGTCCGGCAATCCACGTCCGCGTTGCGCACTGGCGTCGAGGGCTGGGTCTTCGCGGCTGATCCGGTATTTCGGCTGCATCGCGTCTTCGGGTGGCATGTCGCCGTCGCGAACCGCCTTCTGCATCACCAGCCAACTCGCCGCTTGCATTAAACGAGTGGTCAATTCCATGCTCCAGGCGGCGTAAGTCAGGCTCGCCTCGCGCGGCAGAGATGAGGATAATTTACGGCCGGGGCCATCCAAATAAGACGCCGTCTCTTCAACCAGCGCCATGCCGTCGACGAACACTTTCTCGAAGACCTTGCCTTCTGTGAAAGAGACATCGGTAAGCGTCTCAGGGGTTTGGGGCTGTTCGACCATGCTCTTTAAAACTTCCGGCGATTATTCTTTGCTACGATATTAACCCTGCGCTTCCTTAAAAGACCTTAACTCCTTCCGCCAAAAAGCGCATCCGCTGCAGATTTGTGAGACTGTTTTTTCGAAGTTCAGCTTCACACGCAGCGATTTCGGCTTTCAGCGCGTCAATGCGCTCTTTCAAATCTTCCACGGAGAGCCTTTCTAAATCAATCTTTTTTTCCGGCTCCGGCTCTTGTTCAAACATGGTTTGCCCTTTCGCTTTGTACCTCGGGCGCATTATGTACCCAAACAAAGGCAAAATATAGAGGAGGCTAGAATGGGCGAGAAGATGTGGGCTGTCATCGTTGATGAGGACCAACCACTTCAGTTGGGCCAAGCCGAAAAGCCTATTTGCGGTGATAATGACGTGCTGGTTGAAGTGGTTACGGCCGGCCTCAATCGCGCCGACCTGGTGCAGCGCCGCGGGCTCTACCCGCCGCCGCCCGGCGCCTCACACATTATGGGGCTGGAATGCGCCGGAACGATTGTCGCCCGCGGCGCCGCGGTCACCGATTGGGCGGTCGGAGATCGGGTCTGCGGCCTATTGGCCGGCGGCGGCTATGCCGAATATGCTGCGATAGACCAAGGCTCTCTGTTCAAAATCCCAGACAGCATGAGCTTTGATGAAGCCGGCGCCCTGCCCGAGGTGATGATGACGGTCTGGGCCAACATCTTCGATCGCTGCCAATTTAAAGCCGGCGAAACCGCGCTCATTCATGGCGGCACCAGCGGGATTGGGACGATGGCCATCCAAATGCTGAAATCCGCAGGCGCCGCCGCGATCATGATCACTGCAGGCAGCGCCGAGAAATGCGTGTTCGCAACTGAGCTTGGCGCGGATCGTGCGATCAACTATCGCGACGAGGATTTTGAACAGATCGTTCGTGAGGCGGGCGGCGCCGACGTCATTCTCGACATGGTCGGCGGCGACTATGTCCAGAAAAACATTTCGGCCGCCAAAGTCGGCGGCCGCATTGTCAACATTGCCTATATGCAAGGCCCGCAGGTCAACCTGAACTTGATGCCGCTTATGTTGAAGCGCCTAATTTTGACCGGCACCACGCTGCGGGCACGGCCAAATCCAGAAAAGCAGCGCATCCGCGATGCCGTCTTGGCCGATTTTTGGCCAGGCGTTTTATCCGGAGCGATCAAGCCGGTGATCGATACGGTTTATCCGTTTGACCAAGCCGAACAAGCTCAGGCGCATATGGCGCAAGGCGGACATATCGGAAAAATCTTGCTGTCGCGGCAGCAAAGCTAGGGTTTCTTTCTGATCCGAGGTTCGATATAGACGGTGCGTTAGGTAATTTCATGCCCGAGACCCTGACCGCCCGAGACTGCAGTCTCGGGCGGCTCTGTTTCTGGCTCTCGCGAAGGAGCTCCCCATGGCCGATATTTTGATGCCCAAAGCCACAGCGGTCTGGTTGATCGACAACACGACGCTGACATTCGATCAAATCGCCGACCTGTGCGGCCTGCATCATCTCGAAGTCAAAGGCATTGCTGATGGTGATGTGGCCGAGAATATGCGCGGCGTTGATCCGATTTCGGGCGGTGAACTGACCCGCGAAGAGATCCAAAAAGGTGAGGAAGATCCAGATTATCGCCTGAAAACCGCGCCGTCTAAAATCGCCCATATCCCGCAGCCCAAGCGCAAAGGCGCACGTTATACGCCCGTGGCGCGGCGCGGTGACAAACCCGACGCCATTGCTTGGTTCATCCGCAATCACCCTGAAGTCACTGATCCACAAATCTCAAAACTGATTGGCACGACCAAAGCGACGATTACCAATGTGCGCGACAAAACGCATTGGAACAGCCAAAATATCAAGCCGGTTGACCCCGTCACGCTTGGCCTATGTTCGCAGATCGAGCTTGACGAAGTTATCCTGAAAGCGTCCAGCCGGCGCAAGAAAATGGACGCAGAACGGGCGGCCAAAGATGCCGGTCCAGGCCTCGCGCCAGCTGAAGCGGTCGAAGCGCCCGAGACGCAGGCAGAACCCGAAGAACTATCCGCAGAAGACGTATTTAGCGCGTTCAAAGACTAAGCCGTTCGCATCAAAATCTAAGTTCAAACTGAACGTCCCGCCTGCGTCCGATCCGCAGCGGTAACGATTGGAGACCGGCATGGGCCGACAAAGAAAACGCAAAGGCGACCGGGTACATGGCTGGCTCGCTGTCGATAAGCCTGTCGACATCACTTCGACCCGCGTCGTCGGGATTTTGAAACGCCTCTATAATGCCCAGAAAGCCGGCCATGGCGGCACGCTCGACCCTCTGGCAGATGGCATATTGCCGATTGCCTTCGGTGAAGCGACCAAGACCGCACAATGGGCGATGGATTGTGACAAAGAATATGTGTTCACGATTGAATGGGGCACGTCGACGGCAAGCCAAGATAAAGAAGGCGATCCGGTCGCGACCTCGGCTGTGCGTCCGACCAAAGCCGAGATTGAGGCGGCGCTGCCAAGCTTTGTCGGTGAGATAGAGCAAGTTCCGCCCAAATATTCTGCGATCAAAGTCCAGGGCGCGCGCGCTTATGATCTCGCGCGCGAGGGCGAGGCGTTTGAAATTCCGTCTCGCCTCGTCGATGTCTATGAAGCAGAATTGGTTGCCCAGCCCGACAAAGACCATGCCACGCTGCGAGTCGTTTCGGGAAAAGGCTTTTATGTCCGGGCAATGGCGCGCGACCTCGCCGCCGCACTCGGCGCCGAGGGGCATGTCAGCCAATTGCGCCGGACCCGGGTCGGCGCACTGTCCGAGGAGACGGCCGTCTCGCTGGCGGAGCTGGAAGCGATGGCCGAGAATGAGGATAAGGAAGGGCTTTTTCAGAACCTTAAACCGCTGGAAACGGTGCTCGACGATATCCCAACACTAGAGATTGCCAGCGCCGATGCTGCGGCAATTAAGCAAGGCCGCGACATCGTATTGCTTCCCCATACGGTGGCCGATTGGGAAGCCGCCGCAGACGGCGACCGGACAACTCTGACCCTATGCGCAGGCCAAGCCGTGGCTTTGGGCGAGGTGCGGGCCGGGCGGTTCCAACCCCAAAAAGTGTTCCAGCTTTAAAGCGCCCTGCCCCAAAGGGTTGACCATACAGCCCAAAAATTGCACCTCTCGCCCTCTGCTTTGGGACGCAGTTGTAAAGAGGTTTTCCTATGCGAGTAGCGATGATTGGAACAGGCTATGTTGGCCTGGTGAGTGGGGCTTGTTTTGCGGACTTCGGTCACGTCGTGACTTGCGTAGATAAAGATGCCAGCAAGATTGATCGGCTGCATCAGAACATTATGCCGATTTATGAGCCTGGGCTCGATAATTTGGTCGAAAATAATGTCAAAGAGGATCGCCTCTTCTTCACGACCGAAGCGAAGGACGCCATTGCCAGCGCCGACGCGGTTTTCATCGCCGTTGGCACGCCTTCGCGCCGCGGCGATGGCCACGCTGACTTGTCCTACGTCTATGCCGCCGCCGAAGAGATTGCGGAATTGATGGATGGCTTCACGGTCGTCGTAACCAAATCGACTGTGCCGGTCGGCACCGGCGACGAAGTTGAAGAGATTATCCGCAAGAAGCGCCCAGATGCTGATTTTGCCGTCGTCTCAAACCCGGAATTCTTGCGCGAAGGCGCGGCGATCAAGGACTTCAAAATTCCCGACCGTGTGGTTGTCGGCACGGATGATCCCCGCGCCCGCAAAGTTATGGAAGAACTCTACCGCCCGCTTTTCTTGAACCAGACACCAATCTTGTTCACCGCGCGGCGGACGTCTGAATTGATTAAATATGCCGCCAATGCCTTCCTCGCCGTGAAAATCACATTCATCAACGAAATGGCAGATCTCTGCGAAAAAGTTGGCGCCAATGTCCAGGAAGTATCTCGCGGCATCGGCCTAGATGGCCGGATCGGCAAGAAATTCCTCAATGCGGGCCCTGGTTATGGCGGCTCGTGCTTCCCGAAAGATACGCTGGCATTGACCAAGACCGCCAATGATTACAACTCTCCCGTGCGCATCGTGGATACAGTGGTTGAAGTCAACGCAGCGCGCAAACGCGCCATGGCTGACAAAGTGATCGCCGCTATGGGCGGCAGCGTCGCCGGCAAATCGATTGGCGTGCTGGGGCTTGCCTTCAAGCAAAACACCGACGATATGCGCGACGCGCCAAGCTTGGACATCATCCCAGCTCTGATTGAAGCCGGCGCGAAAGTCACAGCTTATGATCCAGAAGCCATGGAAGAAGCCAAGCATTTGATGAGCGGGCTCGACTATGCCGATAACGCCTATGACGCGGTCGAGGGCGCTGACGCCATGGTGATCATCACTGAATGGGACCAATTCCGCGCGCTCGATATGGAACGCATTAAGAGCGCCCTGAACGACAATGTGGTCGTCGATTTGCGAAACATTTATTCACCCGAAGACATGGCCGAGCGCGGCTTTACCTACACATCGATCGGGCGACCGGCCTAGGCTGGCGCCCACAAAGTCGCTGCGAGAGCGCTGCCTTTTTGGTAAGATCAGCTTGGTCAGCTTCGTGGGTTCAGGACTTCAATCATCTCCGAGCCGCTAGGAGGTTTGGACTGAGACTCATCGCTTTTGTTTCACGTTCATGACCTGCAACCATCGAAATTTCTGATGAAAGCAATTGCTCGACAAAGGCGCCAATTTGGCTCTAGCGGAACCTGCCAAGCATTGCTAAGGCCCGGTAAAGCGCAAGATTATGGGAGCCGAGGGCTATGAAATTTTTCGTCGACACAGCAGATACCGCCGCGATCAAGGATCTCGCTGCGACCGGCTTGATTGATGGGGTCACGACCAATCCATCATTGATCATGAAGTCTGGTCGCGACTTTGCCGAAGTAATTGCCGAAATTTGCGATCTCACAGAAGGGCATGTCAGCGCTGAAGTGGTCGCCACCGATTGGGAGACAATGGTGTCTGAGGGCAAGAAGCTGCAAGCCATTGCTGCCAATGTCGCGGTCAAGCTGCCGCTGACCATGGACGGCTTGCGGGCCTGCCGAGAGCTCGCGAATATGGGCACGGCCGTAAACGTCACGCTCTGTTTCTCGGCCAATCAAGCGCTGCTCGCCGCGAAAGCCGGCGCGGCTTATATTTCACCTTTCATTGGGCGCCTAGATGATATCAATATTGATGGCATGGAGCTGATCGAAGAGATCCGCACCATCTATGACAATTACATGTTCGAAACCGAGATTCTGGCCGCCTCGATTCGCAGCGCCAATCACGTCAAACAATCGGCGCTGGCCGGCGCGGATGTCGCAACTGTGCCGCCAAATGTATTGATGGGCCTGGCCAATCATCCGCTCACGGATAAAGGCCTTGCAACATTTTTGGCGGACGCAGAAAAAGGCGGCGTGAAAGTTTAAACGCCTTCCAAACAAGAAAAAGGCGCCCTTTTGCGGGGCGCCTTTTTTACATCGGATGGTCTTGCGCCGTTTATCCGGCGAGCACAGTCTGTGGTTTACGGCTGTCAAACATCGACCAGACGCCGCTATCTCCATGCCAGTCGCCCTGCGTTGCGCCTTTAGAATATTCCGTGGCGCGGGCCTCAAAGAAGTTGGCGTGCTCGACGCCATTGAGAATTTCGGTGAGCCACGGGATTGGATGCTCTTTCACACCGTAAATCGGATCAAGCTTGAGCTGCCCCATGCGCCAGTCGGCAATATAGCGAATATATTGCTGAATGTCGGTCGGGGTCATACCCTCAACTTCACCCGCCTCAAAGGCAAGCTCGATGAACTTGTCTTCCAACTTGACGACCGTCTCACAAGCTTCACGGATCCGGCTCTTCACGCGCGTGGTCAGCGCGCCAGTTTCAGCGGCGAAGGTGTGGAACATTTTCATCATGCCTTCGCAATGCAGCGATTCATCGCGGACCGACCAAGAGACAATCTGGCCCATGCCCTTCATTTTGTTGAAGCGCGGGAAGTTCATCAGCATGGCAAAAGAGGCAAACAGTTGCAGGCCTTCGGTAAAGCCGCCAAACACCGCCATAGAGGTCAGGATGTCTTCTTCGGTCTCGGTTCCAAACTGACCGAGATAATCATGCTTCGCGGCCATCTCCTCATATTCCATAAAGGCGGAAAACTCTGAATCCGGCATACCAATCGTTTCGAGGAGAAGCGCATAGGCCGCGATATGAACTGTTTCCATGTTCGAGAACGATGCCAGCATCATACGAACCTCTACCGGCTTAAACAGCGGCATGTAGTTTTCCATATAATTGGCACCCACTTCGACATCCGATTGGGTGAAGAAGCGGAAGATCTGCGTCAGCAGATTACGCTCTTTGTCATTGAGCTTATTGACCCAGTCTTTGCAGTCTTCACCGAGCGGAACTTCTTCCGGCAACCAGTGAACCTGCTGCTGCAATTTCCAAAAGTCATATGCCCACGCATATCTAAACGGCTTGTACGACTTTGAAGGCGTCAACAATCCTGGAAGTTTCATCATACCGTCGGCCATAGCTTACCCCTGCCACATCTTTGAATACTACATATAGTGTCTGAAGCCGGCAGTGCACGCAAGATATATCCTGCGTCTCCGCGACACTTCTCCACAGGCTGCCCACAAGAAAGCGATTGTTAACTTCGAATCAGCTCTGATCAGAGCGCGCACTCGCTCAGCGTGCGATCGACACAGAGACCGCGCCGAAGCGTTGTGGTCCGCCCTGATTGACGAATTCTTCGGTCCGATGAACATAAGTGAAGGCGACTTGCACATCGCCTTGATGAAGCGCTACGCCGAGCTGTAAGTCGGCGCCGTAATCGCGCCGGTCTTCGACGCGTGGGCCGTCCCGCCAGAGATTTCCATCTAAGAACATATCTCTCGCTACCGCACGTCCCTCGAAGCCCGCAAAAACATAGCCGCCGAACGGCTGGCCCGGGCGAAACACACCCGCCCCTGCCAGCGCCGGCCGGATACGCGGCGGGCCAAAATCTGAAGAGAGGTCCCAGCCAATCCGAGCCAGCGCCCCAGTGGCGGCATAAGTCCGCACATTGCCGAGCGTGACCCCGCCATGCAGAGCATAATCGGTCTCGAGCCCGAAGGGCAGATCTGGCCCTTCATATTGGCGTAGACGCTGGGCGGTAATTTCGAGCCCGACTTCGTCTTTTAGCTGCGAGTCCCAGCCGCGGGGTTCAATCGCTTGGATGAGATCGTGCCAATTTTCCTGAACGAATTTGCCGCCCGCCGAGGGGCCGACAACGCCGAGATTTACTTGCAAAACATCTTGCACAATCTGTCGCTCGGCGAGGCGCGTCGTGCCAACCACTGTCGCTGACCCATAAAGCCAAGCAGCATATGGCCGGTCATTTGGATCCGGCGTTTCCGTTTCGATGTTTTCCGGCGTGAATATTGTATGCGAAAGCGCGAATCCTTGGCGCAATTCAGTGCGATTCACGTCCAAAAGCGGAATACGGTCTGCGACCCATTTCAGGCCCGGCGTGATTCGGTTTGCAGGACGCACCCGTTCTAGCCGTATGCCGTTGGAGTAATTCCGATCAGTGCCGCCAAAGAGGTCATTCTCAGACGTGAGAGACCAAACACCGACAGCCTTTGGCGCATCGGTCTCAGCGGCCGCTGACGCCATCAAAAAAGCCGCCAGAGCGGCGGCTTTCAAAAGTTTCAAACCAACCATAGGTCAGCGTTTAATCGTAAAGCTCACGCCTGCGAAGTCTTCATTCTCACTCGCCCCGAGATTTCGTTCCCGATATTCCACCTCGCGGCGAATATAGCTGAAGGACAGCTGACCCAATCCGCGCTGGATCGACAATCCGGCCTGGATGTCGCCGACTGTGACTTTGTCGCGCAGGGCCATATTGCCGGTTGAAACGGCGCCCGTTTCATTCGGCTCCCAGACCAGGGCTTCACCGTCAGCGCCCGCGAAAAGATACCAAGCTGAAGCTGGATCTTCACCGCGCTTGTCAAAGTTCTGACCAATCCGAACCTCACCCCCGAAACGGCGAGAGGCGAATTGACCATCGCGCGTAATCTCAACCCGCGGCGCAATGCCAACGTCGAAGCCGAGTCCAGTTTGCGCCGATGGCGCAGAGAGTGCGATTTCAGCCGTTATACGCTTTTGTTCGCGCGGCACCGGCGACAAGCTTGCTTCGATCCGATCTGCGGCGACATCGGTCATGATCGTGCTGGAATAAAGCCGACGATTGGAGAGCGCATTGGCCGCGTCTACGCCAAAACCTAGATCCGTATCCTGCGGCACTTGAAACCCAAAATGCCGGGTGGTCTCAGTCTGAGAGAAAGACCCGGTATAAACAAGGTTGACCCGCGTCTGAGAGTTTTGCCCCAGAGCGCGGCTGGCAGCGATGATCGTCGCATTGTCGATCTGCGGCCCTGCATTCTCCTGTGCGTGCACACAGGTCTGACAGGTCATCGCGGCTACGAGAGTAGCACCGGCAATAATCATATGTCCCACGCCTTTCATAGCATCAGCTCCAGTTGTCCCCCTAGAAGCTGACCTGAGACCATTACCCTAACATGAACGGATCCGGTGTGCGAATCCGCATACTCGCCCTCGAGTTAATCATTGCGACATCACGAAAATGTGACTTCGCCTTTATTTCTTACGGTTTGAGCGCGATTTTGACCCGTGAAACTAAGTTAATTTGGAGCCGAGATTTTTTTATCTTTTTTGCAAAAGACGCCTTTTTTTTGGGCAACGCTGCATCTGCGGCACAGTTTATCGTAGAATTTAATGAATATTAACCACGGCTTAGCGAGCCGCCTGGCGTATAGAATGCAAAAAACCCCGCCATAAAAACGGGGTTTTCTGGAAGTTTATGCGGCCTTTATTGGCAGGCGAGACACTCATCATAATCAGTGTTGGGAACATCCATTCCGCCCATTGCGCTCGCCTCTTTCTCTTCAGCGCCCGCAAAGCTCGCGCGCTGAACCGACTTGGAGCGGCAATAATAGAGAGATTTCACGCCTTTCTCCCACGCCGTCCAATGCAACATGTGGAGGTCCCATTTATTGATATCGGCAGGCAGGAACACGTTCAGAGACTGCGCCTGGCAAATATAAGGCGTACGGTCCGCCGCATGCTCAATGATCCAACGCTGATCGATCTCGAAAGCTGTCTTGAAGGTCGACTTCTCAAACTCGTCCAAGCAATCCAAGTGCTGCACCGAGCCTTCATGCTCTAGAATAGATGTCCAGACGGCGTCTGTGTTTTGACCTTTTTCTTCTAGCACACGCTCAAGATACTTATTCTTGACCGTGAATGAGCCGGACAGGGTTTTGTGCGTATAGACATTGGCCGGGATCGGCTCGATGCCGGCGCTGGTGCCGCCGCAAATGATTGAAATAGACGCGGTTGGCGCGACCGCCATTTTATGGCTGAAGCGCGCCATCATACCAGCTTCGGCAGCGTCTTCACACGGGCCGCGCTCTTTCGCCAGTTTCACAGAAGCTGCATCAGCGCCTTGGCGGATATGTTTGAACAATTTCTCATTCCAAACTTTCGCCATCGCGCTTTCCATTGGCAGATTGAGCGACTGTAAGAAGGAATGGAAGCCCATCAGACCGAGGCCCACAGAGCGCTCACGCTTGGCCGAGTAGACCGCCCGCGCCATTTCCGGCGGTGCGCGATCGATAAAGTCCTGAAGCACATTGTCGAGGAAGCGATAAACATCTTCGATAAAGTTTTCGTCTTTGCTCCACTCGAAATATTTCTCAGCATTGATGGAAGACAAGCAACAAACCGCCGTGCGATCTTCGCCTTTATGGTCGATGCCCGTTGGCAGCGTGATCTCTGAACAGAGATTAGACTGTGTGACTTTCAAGCCGAGCTGACGCTGGTGCGCTGGCATCGCATTGTTCACCGTGTCTGTGAACAGCAAATATGGTTCGCCCGTCTGGATACGAAGCTCAAGAATCTTCTGCCAGATCTTACGCGCATTCACTTTGCGCAGCGGCTCGCCGGATTTTGGTGACAAGAGGTCAAACTCTTCATCATTTTTCACCGCTTCCATAAAGGCATCGGTGATATTGATGCCATGGTGCAGGTTCAAAGACTTACGGTTGAAGTCACCAGAAGGTTTGCGCACTTCCAGGAATTCTTCGATTTCTGGGTGGTGAACATCTAAATAGCAGGCCGCTGAACCACGCCGTAGCGACCCTTGGCTAATCGCCAGGGTCAGCGAGTCCATCACGCGGATGAAGGGGATGATGCCGCTGGTTTGGCCGCTATTGCCAACTTTCTCGCCGATCGAGCGAACATTGCCCCAATAGGTGCCGATGCCGCCGCCGTTTGAGGCGAGCCAGACATTCTCTGTCCAAGTGCCAACAATATCATCAAGGCTGTCGCCGACTTGATTCAAGAAGCAAGAGATTGGCAGACCGCGATCCGCGCCGCCATTAGACAGGACTGGTGTGGCCGGCATGAACCAGAGCTTTGACATATAATCATACAAGCGCTGGGCGTGATCGGCATCATCTGCGAACGCCTCAGACACGCGTGCAAACATATCTTGATACGACTCGCCTGGCAGCAAGTAGCGATCTTCGAGCGTCACTTTGCCAAACTCGGTCAGCAACGCGTCGCGGGCATGATCCATTTGGACAGTAGGGACGACTCGCAGGTCTGGAGCGCCGGATTGCGCTTCGGCTTGAGTCTCTGGTTTTGCCAGTGTTGCGTTCTTGGTGCCTGCCATGTCTTCTTACCCCTTGCATAAGGCCCGTCATATATAGGAATGAAACCGAAAAACCGCCATATACGGTATTTCAAATCAGCCCTCACACAACATATTGTGCCTTCAAGGTTAAGGAGAGGTCAACAGGGCCCGTCTCAAAAACGTCATTTTGGCGGTGGATAAGTGGTTAATAACTGGTTAATTCCCGCCCCCCAAGCCCGCACCCATTAGGGGTTTGAGCGCGCTGCTTTTTTTGAAAAAAAATTGCGCTTCAAAACACTTGAATTTTTTTTCGAACGGGCCCTATGGCGACGCGCAATTTTTGAAGACATCTATATGTTGGGCGAAACATCACCTACTACATCTAGTAGGTGTACGGTCTGCCCACACTAAAAGTCGTTTTGCCCCTGCGCTTCCTCTTTCCGGATCGAAACACTATGATTCGAGCCTCACATCTCAATGCCTAAGGGAGAGAATCATGGTTCGAGGTATGTTCGCTCTATTCGTCTTGAGCGCGTGCACCTTGTCAGCGCCTGCGCAAGACGAGGCGGCGACGCCGCTCGATTGGCTGACCGGGTGCTGGCAAAATGATACGGGTGATATACGTGAAATATGGTCGGTCCCGGAAGGCGGCTATTATTTCGGATATGCGGTGAGTTTAAAAGCTGGCGCTGTCGGTTTCTTCGAACAAATGCGGATCGAACCTGGCGCGTCCCCGACTTTCTATGCCTATCCAGCAGGCAACGGTCCGTCCGCGTTTCCTGCCATAGAGCAGACCAGCGATCGGATTACTTTCGCCAATCCCGAACACGACTATCCCCAAAAGATTGCCTATTGGCGCGACGGCGACCTGTTAAAGGCCAGAATCTCCAAACTTGATGATACAAGCCAAGGCGAATTCTCTTACGAGCGATGTCCACAGGCTTGACGCAGCGCTTGAGCAGTTGTCTTCAATCGCACGCTTTACGCCGCGCGCCGCGCTGCCTAAAACTCGAGACTGATCGTCATAGGGGGCGATGAGGAGCCGCGCATGCGCATTATGATTGTGACGGACGCCTGGGAACCACAGGTGAACGGGGTCGTTCGGACCATGCAGCGCGTCATCGCTGAGCTCGAAGCAGAGGGGCATGAATTCGACGTCGTGCACCCTGGTGATGGCTTCAAAACCATGCCGCTCCCCACTTATCCCGAAATCAAGCTGGCGCTTTTCGCTGAACGCAAAATCAAAGAGCGATTTGAGGCGTTTGAGCCGCACGCGGTCCATATTGTGACGGAGGGCACAATCGGTATGGCCGGGCGCAAAATGTGCCTGAAGACGAAACACCCCTTCTCGACCGCTTATCATACCCGCTTCCCAGAATATGTGTCGGCGCGCCTGCCCGTGCCCACCAGTGCCGGCTATAGCTTCGTCCACTGGTTTCATAAATATTCCGGCAAAGTCATGGTCCCAACACCGAGCATGGTCGAAGAGCTCGAAGCCAAACGCTTTATCAATCTGGTGGCCTGGACGCGCGGCGTCGATACAGAACAGTTTCGGCCCGACCGCCGAATTGAAGCCGGGGCCGCGCAGGACCCTTTCGCCGACCTGCCGCGGCCCATCTTCCTAAATGTCGGCCGGGTCGCTGTTGAGAAAAATATCGAGGCCTTTGTCGAACTTGACTTGCCAGGGTCAAAAGTTGTTGTCGGCGATGGCCCCGCCTTAGAGTCGCTGAAAAAGAAATATCCTGAAGTGCATTTCCTCGGCGCACGGTTCGGCGATGATTTGGCCACCTGCTATGCCAGCGCCGATGTCTTTGTATTCCCCAGCCTAACCGATACGTTTGGTCTCGTTGTCTTAGAAGCCATGGCATCAGGAACGCCGGTGGCCGCTTATAACGCGACCGGCCCGAAAGATGTCATCCCAGGCTCGAATGCCGGCACGATCACACCCATTGGCGGCGATCTCGCGGCCGGCGCCAGGGCTTGTCTCGAGCTTAATCGCGGCACCTGCCGGACTTATGCAGAGGGCTATAGCTGGCGCTCCGTGGCCTTGGCCTTTCTAGAGAATCTGCAACCGTTGCCGACCCCCGAGCGGCGCCGGTTCTGGCAGAAGCTGCGCCGCAAGAAGAAAACCTGGGTCGATTGGGAACAGTTTACGGACTGGATGACGCCAAACGATCAGGATCGGTCAAAGTAAACTGTCCTAGACTCGCGCTACAGTACGTCTGATCGAAGAGGATTTCTCCTAAGACGGATAGAGCAGCTGATTTGACAGCGTAATCAGGTGAGGTGCGCGCCAAAGCGCCGCTGGACTGGCGTCAAACTTGCGTCTAAAGACCCCACAAAATCAGCATATTGGCAAAAGAGGTTTCACTATGGCTCTACGCGTCGCAATTAATGGCTTTGGCCGTATCGGTCGTTTGGTCCTGCGCTCTATTATCGAACATGACCGCCAGGACATTGAAGTCGTCGCGATTAACGATCTCGGCCCGGTCGAGACCAATGCCCATTTGCTCCAATATGACACGGTGCACGGCAAGCTGAACCAAGAGGTTACAGTCGATGGCGACATGATCCGAGTTGGTGACCGCGCCTTTAAATGCACCGCCATTCGCAATCCAGCAGAATTGCCGCATGGCGAAATGGGCGTCGACATTGCGTTTGAATGTACCGGCATTTTTGCCTCGAAAGAAAAAGCCGCGGCGCATCTCGAAGCTGGCGCAAAACGCGTTCTGGTCTCGGCCCCGGCCACGGGCGCCGACAAGACGATTGTTTACGGCGTCAATGATGACACGCTGACGGCCGACGATTTGGTCGTTTCTAATGCCTCTTGCACAACCAATTGCCTGTCGCCAGTCGCGAAAGTCCTGAACGACACAGTCGGCATTGAGCGCGGCTATATGACAACGGTTCACGCTTATACCGGTGACCAGCCAACGCTCGACCGTATGCATAAAGACTTGTACCGCGCGCGCGCCGCTGCAAGCTCTATGATCCCAACGTCTACCGGCGCTGCGAAAGCCGTTGGCTTGGTTCTGCCAGAGCTTGCTGGCAAGCTAAACGGCTCAGCCGTGCGGGTGCCAACGCCAAACGTATCCATGATTGATCTGGTCTTTGATGCCGGCCGCGAGACCACAGTCGAAGAAGTGAACGGCGCCATTGAAGCGGCGGCCAATGGCCCCATGAAAGGCGTGCTGGGCTATTCAACGGCGCCGCTCGTCAGCGCTGACTTCAATCACGACCCGCACAGCTCAACCTTTTCTGCTGATGGCACCAATGTCACAGACGGCACCTTGGTTCGGGTCTTGTCTTGGTATGACAATGAATGGGGCTTTGCCACACGCATGAGCGACACCGCGATTGCAATGGCGAAATTCCTGTAAGGATTGCGAGACATGGCCGACTTTAAAACCCTCGACGATATGGATCTCGCCGGGAAAGCGGTGGTCACACGCATTGATATCAATGTCCCGGTCGAAGACGGCCGCGTCACCGATACAACGCGGATCGATAAAGTCGCGCCAACCATTCTCAGAATTCTCGAAAAGGGCGGCAAGCCGGTCCTGCTGGCACATTTCGGGCGCCCCAAGGGTCAACCCAATCCAGACATGTCGCTGCGCATCACTGTGCCGGCCTTGGAAGCGGCCCTCGGCCAATCAGTGACCTTTGTCGAACGTCCAGACCGCGGCGCCATTGATGCCGCGCCCGCCGGGTCAGTGATCCTCGTGGAGAATACGCGCTTCACGGCCATGGAAGAAGCCAATGACCCTCAAATGGCTGGCTTTCTAGCCTCGCTCGGCGATGTCTATTGCAATGATGCTTTCTCCGCCGCGCACCGCGCGCATGCGTCAACAGAAGGCGTCGCGCGTTTATTGCCCGCCTGCGCCGGCTTGCTGATGGAAGCAGAATTGAAAGCCCTCGATGCGGCTTTAGGCACGCCCAGCCGCCCGGTTTTGGCTGTGGTTGGCGGCGCCAAAGTCAGCTCCAAGATCGATCTGCTCAAGAATTTGGTGTCGAAAGTCGACGCGCTCGCAATTGGCGGCGGCATGGCCAACACGTTCCTGGCGGCGCGCGGCTACAGTGTCGGCAAGTCTCTGTGTGAGCATGACCTGACCGATACGGCCAAGCAAATCGAAGCCAATGCGAAAGCCGCAGGCTGCGATATTTTGCTGCCAATGGACGTAGTCGTGGCGAAAGACTTCGCGGCCCATGCAGAGCATCGAACCTGCGGCCTTGATGAGGTGGCTGATACTGAAATGATCCTCGATGCCGGCCCGCAAACCGTCGCGATTTTGGCCTCGGCGCTGGATGTTGCGAAGACGCTGGTTTGGAATGGTCCACTTGGCGCCTTCGAAATGACCCCGTTTGACACAGCCACCGTACGAGCTGCGCAAGCGGCAGGCACGCGCTGCAAAGCCGGCAATCTGATCGCGGTTGCGGGTGGCGGCGATACAGTCGCGGCCCTAAACCATGCCAATGTGGCACAGGATTTCACGCACATTTCTACCGCCGGTGGCGCGTTTCTTGAATGGATGGAAGGCAAACCCCTTCCCGGCGTCGAGGCGCTAAAAGGCACTTAAATGAAACCGCTTTTCTTCTTCCGTTGGCCAATTCAGTTCACGGAAGCAAATGCGACACAAAAGACAGCGGTGTCAGTTTCAACTTCAACAATCACCACCGGGCTGAAAGCAAAGCGCTTTCAGCCCTTTTTCTATCTTGAGAGGGACCTTTAAGATGGCAAACCCACAAATGACGCAACAAGCCGCACAGAAAGCCGGTTTTGTTGCCGCTTTGGATCAGTCGGGGGGATCGACGCCGAAAGCACTAAAACTGTACGGCGTTGAAGATGACGCCTGGTCGAGCGACGAAGAAATGTTCGGCTTGATCCACGACATGCGCGCCCGCATCGTCAAATCACCCGCTTTCACAGGCGACAAAGTCATGGGCGCAATCCTTTTCGAACGCACCATGGACGGGGAAATCGACGGAACACCGACGGCGCAATATCTTTGGGAAAAGCGCGGGGTCGTGCCGTTCCTAAAAGTCGACAAAGGCCTAGCGCCTGAAGCCAATGGCGTTCAGCTGATGAACCCGATGCCAGAACTTGACGCGCTGCTCAGCCACGCGGTTGAGAAAGGTATTTTCGGCACCAAGATGCGGTCGGTTATTCACGCCGCCAATGCAGAAGGCATTGCCGCCAACATCGCTCAACAATTTGAAGTCGGGTTGCAAATTCTCGGACACGGCCTGATGCCGATCATTGAGCCCGAAGTGAACATTACAATCGCTGACAAAGCCGACGCGGAAGACCTGGTGCTGGCCGAAATCACCAAGCAGTTGGAGACCGTTCCAGCCGATCAGCAAGTGATGTTGAAACTGTCCCTTCCAGAAAAAGCCAACCAATATAAATCCCTGGTTGAGCACCCGCGCGTGATGCGTGTGGTCGCCCTGTCGGGCGGCTATAGCCGCGACGAAGCTAATCGCCGCCTGTGCCAAAATACCGGCATGATTGCGAGCTTCTCGCGGGCCCTGACCGAAGGCCTCTCGGCCAAGCAAAGCGACAGCGATTTTGACACCACGCTCGCAGGCACAATTGACAGCATCTATGATGCCTCTTGCGCTGGCTAAACGACGCACAGTGCGACCGATTTCAAAAGGCGGCCTGACCGGGCCGCCTTTTTCGTTGGGTCGGAACAGATCGAAATTCTTGACGACTCAGGCAAGTTTCGCGCAAACCCGAGCATCATGTCTGACCCGCAACGCGAACGCCCGCGCCTATATCTGATCACGCCCCCTCAAATTGAGGATGTCGATGCCTTTGTCGACTTGTTTCGCGCCGCGATACAGGGCGGCGATGTTGCGAGCTTGCAAGTCCGCCTCAAAGACAGCGACCAAATCGATACCGGCCAGACGCGGCTCGTAACGCAAGCGGTGAAACGAATTTGCGCGGCGGAACAAATCGCCCTGATCATCAATGATAGCCCTCAGCTCGCGCGCGCTTTGGAAGTCGACGGCGTACATCTCGGCATGGATGATATGGACATTGAAGAGGCGCGCGAAATTGTTGGGCCTGATATGATTATCGGGGCGACGTGCAAAGCCTCGCGCCACCAAGCGATGATAGCCGGAGAAGCGGGCGCTGATTATGTCGCTTTTGGTGCTTTCTACCCCACCGAAACCAAGCAGAATACGACGCAGGCCGAGCCTGAGGTTCTGACTTGGTGTCAGATGTTTCTCACCCTGCCCTGCGTCGCAATTGGCGGCATCACCGTCGACAATGCCGCCCCTCTGATCTCCGCTGGAGCCGACTTCCTAGCGGTTTCAAATGGCGTGTGGAACCATAATGATGGTCCTGCCGCCGCAGTCGCCATGCTCAACCGGGTGATCGACGAGGCCATGGCAAACGCTCAAATTTAGTCGGTCTTCGGAGGCGCTGCGCGGCCAGTAACCTGATCATGGAGCGATTTGTCGATGCGGAAATGCGCCAAGACATATTCGACCACAACCCGCAGGATAAGCAGCGTGATAATCGCCGTAATCGGGGTTTTGACCAGGCCCCAGAGCGCGCTCTGCCAATGGTCATCGAGGAATGTGATATACATCCACAGTTTACGTAACGCGTCGAGCGCGATGGCGAGAATGCCAATATAATAGAGCAAACGGATGAGCGTCTCACCCATTGGTTTTTCAAAGCTCAGAAATCTCGAGAAAATGCCCATAAGATCCCATCCTTATTCTGTGATGGGACTATACAACCGTAAGCCGCGCAGTCTGTCCACAAAACTTGACCAATCCGCCCGTCACCGCTACGCCGCGCGCTCTACTGATAAGGACGTCCGACATGGCCAAAATCAATGGCAACGAAATCAAACCCAATATGGTGATTGAGTATAATGGCAGCGTCTGGCGCGCGATGAAGTGTAATCACGTGAAGCCTGGCAAAGGCGGGGCGTTCAACCAAGTTGAAATGCGCAATCTGTTCAATGGCTCAAAAGCGAATGAACGCTTCCGCGCCAACGAAACGATTGAACGCGTGCGCCTGGAGCAAAAGGATTATCAGTTTCTCTATGATGCGGGCGAAGCCTATGCCTTCATGGATCAAGAATCCTTCGAGCAGATTGAACTTCAAAAAGACTTTGTCGGCGAAGATGGTGATTTTCTCCAAGACGGGATGACCGTCGAGATTGAATTCTATGGCGACACGCCGATTGGCGTTGCGCTGCCACAGCAAGTGACGCTCACCGTAGAGGAGACTGAACCTGTCGTTAAAGGCCAAACCGCGGCGAACAGTTTCAAGCCTGCGACTTGCGACAATGGCGTCCGCGTGACGGTGCCGCCCTTTATTGGCGTTGGCGAACGGATCATCGTTCAAACCGAAGACCGCACTTATCTTCGCCGCGCTGATTAAGGTCTCATAAACCATGTCTAAACCCTCCGCGCTTGGGAATGTGCTGATTGAAGCGGCCCGCAAAGCGGGTCGTTCCTTGGCCCGTGATTTCGGCGAAGTTGAGTATCTTCAAGTCACCAAAAAGGGACCGGCGGACTTTGTCTCAAATGCCGATCACCGCGCCGAAGACACGATTTATGAATACCTGACCAAAGCCCGCCCAGGCTATGGGTTCGTTATGGAAGAGCGCGGCATTGTTGAGGGCAGCGACAAAACCAATCGGTTCATTGTCGACCCTCTAGATGGCACGCTAAACTTCCTCCATGGCCAGCCGCATTATGCCGTTTCGATTGCTTTGGAACGCGAAGGCAAATTGTTTTGCGGCGTCGTCTATGATGTCGCCAAGAATGAGATTTTTTGGGCTGAAACCGGCCGCGGCGCCTGGTTAGGTCAACGAAAACTCCGCGTCGCCCGGCGCAAGATCATGGAAGAATCTGTGTTCGCCACGGGCACACCTTGGCCTGGCAAAGCCGAAGAGTATCACACCCGCTTCGCGGCAGAGATGGCAACGATGACGCGCTCGGTCGCCGGTATACGGCGCTATGGCTCAGCGGCGCTCGACCTTGCTTGGGTGGCGGCCGGTCGCTTTGATGGTTTCTGGGAAAGCGATCTTAGCCCGTGGGATGTTGCTGCGGGCATGGTCCTGGTGCGCGAAGCAGGCGGCCTTGTCGCAGAGCTTGATGGCGGCGACCCGCTTCAGCCCGGCAAGACCATTCTCGCCAGCAATGAAGACCTCTATCCGCGGCTCGAGAAAAAGCTCCGGCAAGCCGGGGCTGCGACCCCTAATGTCGACTGAGGCGCCGACCGGTTCTGGCCCGATCGCACGCCTGCGGCGCGGAATCCGTTGGCTGAACGCCAATAAGAAGCGCTTTTTCTGGTGGTGGATTGCTTATCAAGCCATCAAAGGCATTTTGACCCTATCGCTAATATGGATCCCGCTTCTGCTTTTGTGGTGGCGCGGTTAGCCTGAAAACACGCTGGCATAAGCTGCAGAGGCCAAGGCCAATCCGCCCGCTGAGCCGCCCGCAATGGCCACGCGTTTAAGCAGCTTGTTCACAGACAAACGTTTGAAAAAGAAAACAAAAAGCGAAATTATCGGCAAGACTAAAATGAGATACATCATCGCCAGGAAGAAGCTGATGCCGGTGAAGTCCTCATCCTCATTGATCACCGGGTCCGGCATTTCACTGGTCTCCGGGAGCGCAAGATCGGGCTCAGTGGCGATCGGTGGGTCTATCGGCGCGTCGCCAAATGTCTCGTCCCAAAAAGCCAGCTGCCGCGACATTTCCTGGCAATCGCTGCCATAGAAAGAGACGTCTTCGACGGCGCCCTTACATTGGCTGTTAAAGTGATTGATCTCGACAATTGGCGTCGTCACTTGCACGACAATGGCGACCAAGATCACCAAAAACGCGTATGGGATCATGAAAAAGCGGAAAATGTAGCGCGTATGCATCGCCTCATGCCGCGCCACGGATGACCACACAATCAGTGTGCCTGACATCGCAATCGCGATCGCCATGACATCCAGGCCGTTAATCGTCCAACCGAAATTGACTTTGAAGAAGCTGGCAATGACCGGGAAAATTCCCTCAAATAGGCTCGAAATGAATTTTAACGGCCCAACTAAGGCGAACACCATGCCGATCAGCTTGATCAATTGCATGATCAAAAAACCCACACCGAGCGTGTCCGAAATCGAACGCAACATCTGCCACATACTCTGTCCCTCTCTCGCCAGCACATTGGCAAAGAGCAACCGGGTTAACAAGCGTTAAGGTCTTTTAGGCGTCAGCGGTCGAGCTCGACGTCCCAATAAAGATAATCCATCCACGTTTCATGCAAATGGTTGGGCGGGAACTTGCGACCCATTTCTTGCAGAAAATAATTGCTCGGCCGATCAGGGCGGCGCTTCGGATGCATGTCGCAATCCTTCGGCATTCGCCCCCCCTTCCTGAGATTACAAGGAGAGCAAGCCGCAACAATATTGTCCCAAGTCGTACGTCCGCCTTTCGAGCGCGGTATGACATGATCAAAGGTCAAATCATCCGGCGATCTGCAATAAGCACATTCAAACCCATCCCGCAGGAAGACATTGAAGCGCGTAAAAGCCGGAACCCGGTCCTGGCGCACAAACTCGCGCAGCGCGATGACCGACGGTAAGCGCATCTCGAAACTCGGACTGCGGACATAATGATCATACTCGGCGATGATATCGACGCGATCCAGGAATACGGCTTTCACCACATCCTGCCACGGCCACAAGGATAAAGGATAATAGGAAAGCGGGCGATAATCCGCGTTTAAGACCAAAGCCGGGCGACCATTTGGGGGGGTGGAAAGGACCTCAGCCATGACAGAATAGCTCCATCATGTGGGTCTTTGGATGTCGAACCTTCGTCTTGAAAGCGGCGTCTCCTTCTCTTTCGCGCGCAGCATTACTGATTCGCTGCGACGATCATATGACACCAAGGATAGTCGTCGAGGTCAAATCAAACCGTATTATTCCGTATACGGAAAAAGAAAAACGCTCTAAGTGCGGCCCGCATTCAGCCAATCATAAAGCAGATGCGCCGCCACGGCGCGGTGCGGGCGCCACGTTTCGGCAAGCGCCGAAAAAGCCTTTGAGCTGAGCCGTTCTTCGGCTGCAGAGAGGCGTTTATAGGCTTCCATCAAACCGACATCGCCATGCGGGAAGGCATCCAAATAACCGAGCGCTGTCATTAGAAATGTATCGGCCGTCCAAGGGCCAATCCCGCGCACTGACAACAGGCGTTTGCGCGCTTCTGCAATCGGCATCTCGGCAAGCGCGGGAAAATCGAGCGTGCCATCGAGCACGGCCGCAGCGATGGCTTGCAAATGCGCCAGCTTAGGACGCGAGAGCCCGCAAGCGAGCAGCGCGTCTTGATCATCCGCCAATAAGGCCGGCGCCGAAAGCGCGTCAAAACGCGCCAAGACGCGGCGCCAAATCGCATCTGCGGCTTTGGTCGAGATCAATTGATAAACGACAATTCGGGCCAGGGTTTTGTAATCGGCGTCCCGCACCCGCCAGGTCGGCAGATCAACCGTGGCATAGGCGCTGGCCAGAGCCGCGTCTTTTTCAGCGAGAGCAAGGCACGCGGCGCGAAGAATTTTTTCGCTCGGCGCCATTAAGCCAAAGCGGCGCGGGTGCGCCCTTGGACCGCAAGCCCTTCCTCCAGCAGCCGCTCACTGCCCGCTTCTAATCGAGCTTCAAGCTTTGCGAGCATGGCTTTTGGCTCAAGATCAGCGGCCAGCGGTGGCAGAACCTCATAAACAATCGTGCCAGGCGTGCGGACAAAGCCGTGCGCCGGCCAGCACAGGCCCGAATTGGTCGCGAGGGGCACCACTGGCACACCAAGCGTTTTATAAAATGCCCGTACCCCTGCCGGTTTATAGCTGGGCGCAGCGCCCGGCTCGGTTCTTGTGCCTTCGGGATAGATTAGCATTTGCCGATTTTCACCGCTTACGCGGGCCTGGGCGGCGGCCAGCATGCGCCGCATGGTCTTGGCCCCGCCGCTGCGATCAATAGCCAGCATCCGCGTCTTCAAAGCATACCAGCCAAGTGCTGGATACCAGAGCAATTCCCGCTTCATAACCACAACCGGATCGTCAAAAATCAAGAAGGGTACGAACACATCCAGCATAGCTTGATGTTTCCCAGCGATCAGGATTGGGCCACCCGAAACATGCTCTTGTCCGCGAAATTCGACTTTTACGCCGCAAATCCATCGCAACCCGAACAGCACGAACCGCGTATAAAGACGGATGAAAAACAAAATGCCGGCGCGCGGCAATAACAGGGTCGGCAATGCCAGAATGCCGAGCACTCCCATCCAGCCATAGAGCCAAATGACATAAATTATCGAGCGAATGGCGTTCACAGAGAGTCCTTCAGTGACGTCATAACCGTGATCCGCGCGGCCATACGCGCGGCGAGGCCAGCGGCAACCGGCGTGATCAACAAAATGACGATATCCCAGAAATCGAGGCTAAGCCGCGGTAAAAGCTGCGCTTCAACGCCCTGCGAACCGCTGCCACTAAAGACGATCAAAGCTGTGATCATTAAAGCGGCAACCGCGCCGCCCATGCCCGCTTGCAAGGCTAGCACCCAAAAACGGCGCTCGAACAGACCGGCAATGTAGCGATCCTCCGCGCCAGACAGATGCAAGACATCAACAATATCGCGCCGTGCTAAAAGCGCCGCATGCGTCGCAAAGGCAATCACCGCAATCGCGGTCGCAGACAGTAAGGCGACAATGGAAAGCGCGACCAGCCTCAAAACACTCAACGCACCGCGGACATTCTCGGCATAGCCTGCATTTCCAGCGACATCGCCGTCGACGCCAAACTCGTTCAAGATGCGCTGAATATCCACGCTCGGATCACCGACTGCTGTGTCGGCTTGCACCACCATTAACATCGGCACCGGCAGACCGTCCGGCAATCCGCCCGGACCGAGGCTTGGCTCAAGCAGGGCTTCAACCTCTTCTTGAGACAGGATCCGGGCCTCGAAAACCGTTGCCAAGACGGCGACACGATCGGCCACATCATTGGCTGTGCGCTGATCGGTATCGCGCATCACGACTGTAATATCGCCTTCAATCTGGGCGCCCCACGCTTCCGCGGCTTTATACGTCCCGCGCGTCGTCAGCGCCGCCAAGGCCGCCAAGAAGCAGAGCGCCCCAATGACGAAGAACAGAGCGGCTTCGCGGGCATCACTGACCGGCAGAAGCGGACTATCGCGCCGGCTCATTCTGCGGCTCCATATTCAACATCGCGGACCACCAGGCCATTTGAGAGGCGCAGCACCGGCGAATCGAACTCGCGGAGCAATTCTAAATCATGCGTCGCAATCAGGATCGTGGTGCCGACGCGCTTATTCAACTCAGCAAACAGTCGCATAATCTTGCGCCCCATTTCCGGGTCGACATTGCCGGTCGGCTCGTCGGCAATCAGCAGATCAGGTTTATTGATCAAAGCCCGCGCGATGGCGACGCGCTGTTGCTCGCCGCCAGATAGAGATGGGATCGGCGCGTCGACGCGCTCGCCAAGTCCCACCCAGCGCAGCAAGTCGATGACCTCATTCTGGTAATTCTCTGTCTTTTGGCCCGCGACCCGCAGCGGCAGGGCTACGTTTTCAAACGCCGTCAAGTGATTGAGCAAGCGAAACTCTTGAAACACAACGCCAATGCGCCGGCGCAGCGCCGCCAGTTGCTTACGCTTCAAATCATGGGTTTGCCGCCCGAACAGACGGATCGTGCCGCGCGTCGGGGCGTGCGCCAAATACATCAATTTTAGCAATGACGATTTGCCTGCCCCGGATGGCCCGGTGAGAAAAGTGAAGCTGCCTTGGCGCAACACCAAGTCGATTTCACTTAGCACTTCACCGGTGCGCTCATAGGTCAGACTTACGCCATCCAATCGAACCGCAGGCTCGTCAGTCAGGTCTGGTCTGAATCGCGACATGTAAATCCTTCAGCAATAGGATGTCGGGCATATCGACTATTCCTAAAAATTGAGCGAATGTCCAAGCCATGATCCTCACCTGCCCAGAATGCGAGACTCAGTATTTTGCTGATGACTCTACCATCGGCGAAAGCGGCCGCACCGTAAAGTGCGCCTCTTGCGGACATTCATGGTTTGTCGGACCAGAAGGCGCGCAAAGTCCATCGACTGCCATTGGCGCGCATGAAGCCTATCGATTGAAAGTGCGTGAACGCCGCCGGCGCAAGAGCCGAGCGGCGGCTTTGAGCGCCTGGACCGCAACCGTCGCGGCTTTTGTTGTCATCCTGGCCGGCCTCATCCTGTTCCGCGGTGAAGTCGTTAAACGCTGGCCAGAATCGGCGAGCACTTATGCCGCCATCGGTATGCCGGTCAATCGTTTCGGGCTGGAATTCTTAGAAACCGAAGCCGAACGCTTCTTTGATGGCACAACCCCTATTCTCGAAGTCCGCGGCGCCGTCCAAAACATTACCGGCCAAACCAAATCCGCCCCATTTGTCCGCGTCACACTTCTCGACGATCAAGGCACCGCCGTGGCACGTGCCCTCGCGCCAATCACACCCGCCAATATTCCCTCTGAAGCGACAGCGATTTTCTCAGCCCGCATCGAAAACCCACCCTTCGAGTCATTTGAGCTTGAGTTAGACTTGGTTCCAGCCGATACCGCCTTGGCGGAGAATGGAACCTAAGTCTGATGGCCACGCCAACATTCGATATTGTACTATCTGAGGCGGATTTGATGGCTCGGATCGACACGTTAGCTGATCGCTTAGCGCCGCGGCTGACTGGCGATTGGACAGCGCTCAATATCCTGATAGGCGCCACCCCCTTTACCAGCGACTTGATGAAAGCCCTAGCCCGGCGCGACATTCATCCTGTGCTTGATGCCCTCTGGCTAGAGAGTTACCGCGATGCCCGGGAAAGTTCGGGTCGCGTGGTGGTCCGCGCTGACATTGCCCGCGAAGTCAAAGGGCGCGGCGTGTTAATCATCGACGATGTGTTCGACACCGGTCGCACGCTTGCCTTTGCCCGCACGCATTTGCTCGCAAAAGGTGCGCGCGAGGTGATTACTTGCGCCTTAGCGCGTAAACCCTGGGCGCCAGAAGGCGATGACAATGTCGATTTCCACGCCTTTGATGCGCCGCCGCGCTACTTGGTTGGCTATGGCATGGATGACGCTGGATTGTATCGCGGATTGCCGTTCATTGGCGCCTTAGACTAACCAAGTTTGCGGTCGAGCCATTCGAGCATATCGGCTGTCACTTGTTCGGTGCCGGGTTCATCAACAATCCAATGCGCGTGCGCGCCATATTCCAAATAGTCACCCGGATAAGCCGCGCCGGCATATTTCTTCCCAACTTTGCGAACCGCTTTGATCACCGTGGCGCGGTCTTTCTTGGCGCCAATTGTCAAAGTCGGCACTGTCACTTTTGACGCATCTATCGGCTCAGGGTCGCTCAAATCTTGATAGACCCGGCCGCTGTCGTAAAGGGCTTCCGCATAAATCTCATCATGCCGGGCGTCCGGAACACAGTTGAGAACCCCCCAACGAAAACCTTTAGGCCCTACTTTAAAGACATTTCCGGGCAGGTTTTTCGGACCACCTTTCAAAATGCTCCAAAAGGTTCGGGCAACGCGGAGGTCAGTCACAGTGCAGCCCTTTGGCTGTGCCGGGGTCAAGAAGATCCCGGCCCGCACCTGCCCCGCCTCAACCAGCTTTTGAGCGATCAATCCGCCCATGGAATGACCGAGAATGACCGGAGGCTGGCCATCGCGTTTGGTCAGTTCAGCGACGCGCTGCCCCGTGGCATCGACATAATCGGACAATGTCAGATCTGCGAGCATCTCTGGCGGATCGGTTTTTGTCCGCAAATCAGGAAACAAGGTCGGCGTTTCGCAGGTCCATCCAGCCATGACAAAGTCGCGCTTGATCCGGTTCCAGACCTCACCGCCACAGCCGACGCCGTGAACCATTAGCAGGGTTTTACTCATTGTGACGCGCCCTCCAAGGCGATGGGTTGACCTTAGGATAGTCTCGATTCAGAGGGTTTGGGAAGAGCGGCGCTCCTAGACCGGCTCTGTCCATTTTTTGAAGCGCTCGGCCACTTGCTCGTAAACCGGACGCTTAAACGGCACGATTAAATCTGGCGCGTGTTCGAGCTTGGCCCAGCGCCAAGCGTCAAATTCCGGCGTATGCTTGTCTAATCGCACATCGCTGTCAGAGCCTTTAAACCGCAGCGCAAACCACTTTTGCCGTTGGCCTAGATAAGGCCCGCCCATACGGCGCAAAAGGTCCGGCGGAAAGTCATAATAGAGCCAGTCATCCGTCTCCTCGAGAATGTCGACCAGTTTTGCGGCGACGCCAATTTCTTCGTCCATCTCGCGCAATGCAGCGGCTTCCGCTGTTTCGCCTTTATCGACACCGCCTTGCGGCATTTGCCATTGGAAGGCGCCGCGGCCATTGACCCGGCGACCAACAAAAACGTGGCCCGCCTTTGAGAATAAAGCTAGCCCGACATTGGCGCGATATAGTGCAGGATCTCGTTTTTTATCAGTCACCCTTGCGGGTCTAAACGAACCGTTTGGGCATGACTAGAGCTATGGCTGCGCGTCGCATGGTAGGAGGCTGGGGCGAGTAAAATGCCTTTGTCTTCAAGCGTTGGCAGCCACGCCTTTAAAATATCGAGGGTGACCGGGAACGGAATGCCTGTGCCGAGCGCAGACCCGTTTTCACGGGCGGTCGACTCCAAAATCAACAATTGCTGAGAGATCTCATCTGCGACGGGGCGCTCATCAATTCGCGCTGTGGCTTTGCCAAAAGGAAGACCGCTTTCTTTAGCGCTGTCTTGAAACGCTGAGCGGACCAAGCTGCCATCTTCAAAGAAGGCAAGGCCTTTCGCGCTGAGATCTGCAAGGACCGGGTCGACGGCTGCCTCATTGGTCGCGAACTTCGCGCCCTGATAATTCATCACGCCAATATAATCCGGTGTTCGAGCCAGCAATTTTGCCAAGCGCGCTTTGTTTTCATCCGCGCTTGCACCGACTTGCATGACCTGTGCGTGCGGGCGCAAGCGGCCATAATCATAAGGCTCCATCGGCAATTCGATCAGCACTTCATGCCCGGCCCTACGCGCTTGTCGAACCCAGCTGCTGAGATTTTCAGCTGTCGGCGCAAATGACAAAGTCACTTCAGGCGGCAGCTCATTAATCGCGGCACGGGTGCGTGTCGCATTGGTGCCGAGGCCGCCAACAATGATCGAAACGGTTGGGCGGCGCTCCGGGTTCGAAAAGGCGCGGGCATTTCGCACCAATGGGGAGGACGCGGAAATCCCTGAGTCTGCTGGTGCCGGCGGCGTGTCTGCATTGACGGCTACGACAGCAGCGCCCGTCGCATTTTGCGCAACTTGGCTATAAGTCTGGCCCGGCATCACAGTCTTACCGTTAATCCGGATGCCTTTTGTTTGCGTGCGCGGCGTTGCAGCCGCAGCAACCGGCTGCGCATCGCGATATTCCACCCCAAGGTCCGGCTCGGCGACGTCCGGTCGAGCCGGCGCTGTGCCACGCTCGGCCAAGCCTGTATTGGCATCATAGCCCGGAAGTCTTGGGTTCAATTGTGGCGCGTCGCTGGGCACGTCGTCAAACAAGGCGACGCGGACGGCCGGACTAGCAGCATCCGGGCTGCCAAAGAGATGCATCGCAGACGCACCCGAGCCGAGCACGAATGTCAGAGTAAACGCCCCTAAAGCACTGTGCACGAGGCCACTGCGAAATGGGGACGGATCACGCGCTAAGCGAGCAGTCATTGAAGCTCCTGAAGAACACTAGGCCATACCAGCGGACAGTGTGCCCCTCAAATGGTTAAGAAGAGGCAAACTCAAATTAACCTTTGCGGTGATTTGCTTACAGGTTCGAGCCTTAATGCATTACATTTTCGAGAGGCGTCGAAGAATTATCCGGCGCGTGTGTCTGTGCTCGCGAGCACGCCGCCAGATTTCAGAAACTCAATCGCTTTTTCGAGCTGATAGTCTTCGCCTTCATAATCTTCAGGCGGCATATCATCTGGAAGATGCGGCAAGTTGCGCGCGGTGCCATCTTCATTGTCGAGGGCATTTGGCAGATCGGCTTCGGTATAGCGGCGGATTTTTGCCAAATCCTCTTCGCTGACGCGGCGGTTCGCGACTTCGAGATCTGGGACAATGCCCGTCGACTGGATCGACCGCCCAGCCGGCGTATAATAACGTGCCGTGGTCAGCCGGATCGCGCCGCGATCAGCGCCGAGCGGCATCACAGTTTGCACAGAGCCTTTGCCGAAACTGGTCAATCCAATCACCGTTGCACGGTCACGGTCTTGCAGCGCGCCTGCGACAATTTCAGAAGCTGAAGCCGAGCCATTATTGATCAGAACAACAATCGGCACGTTTTTGAAAACTTCGCCCTTTTGCGCGTTGGAACGCATAATATCGCCTGGGCGTCGGCCAATGGTCGAAACAACTTCGCCGCCGGACAAGAATTGATCGCTGACGGACACCGCTTCATCCAGCAAACCACCGCCATTATTGCGCAAATCAAGGATCAGGCCGGTCGGGCGGCGACCAATTTCGTCGCGGATTTGGTCAAACGCTTCAATCAGCTTGGTCGTCGTCTTCTTATTATTAAACGTCGCGATCCGGATATAGGCGATGTCATCGCCTTTGTTTTCGAATTCAACATATTTCGGTTCGATCACTTCACGGATCAGCGTGACATCAAACGGATCCTGGCCTTCGCGATAGACAGTGACGTCCAGCTCTGTGCCAGGTTCACCGCGCATGTCACGGACCGCGTCATCTAAGCTCAAGCCGACAATCGCGTTGGAATTTATGTGCGTTAGCAAATCGCCCGGCTCAAGTCCGGCGCGGCTGGCGGGCGTATCATCCATTGGCGTGACGACTTTGACAAAGCCGTCTTCCATCGTCACTTCGATACCAAGGCCGCCATACTCACCCGACGTGGTGACTTGCAGCGCCTCAAACTCTTCCGGCGACATATAACCAGAATGCGGATCGAGGGAGCCGAGCATGCCGTCAATCGCTGCTTCAAGCGCGGCAACTTCATCAATCTCTTCGACATAGTCGGCTTTCGCACGCGCCATCACTTCGGTGAACAGCGAGAGCTGCTCAAAGGCAGCTTCATAGCGCGGCGCTGTATATTCGGAGTCTGGCCAAGCCATTGCCGACACACCCACAGCTGTAGCACCTAAAACGACCCCCAGCGCGGCTCCTGTCAGCATTGCTCTCATAGACACTTCTCCTTTGGCGGCGCTAGCCGCGTTTCATCCATTTTGCCGGGTCCATCGGCTTACCAGCCTTACGGACCTCCATGTTCAATTCGGGCTCACCACGGGCGCGTTCGGTCATACGCGCAACCGGCTCACCTTGCCTCACAGATTGGCCCACCGAGACATAGCTCGACGACATTCCCCACAGAAGAACATGGTAACCATCACTTGTCGAGAGGATGAGCAATTGTCCATAGCTGCGAAACGGGCCTGAAAATTCAACTGTGCCGCTAATGGGTGCAGAGACTTGAGCGCCGCTTCGGGTCGCAAACGCGACACTCTCAGACGACTCGCCGCCTGGCATGCGATCGCCCCAAGCGCGGACCATCCGGCCCATTGTCGGCATTGCGAGAACCCCGAGCGGCTGCGACACGCTTGGCCGCGGCAGGGTTTGGCGGCCTGGCGACCGCGGGCGCGGCTGCTCGGCAAAAGCCAGACGCGGCTTTAGACGCGGTGCGACTGGGGCGGCCGCTTCAAGCGCGGCAATCAGTTCTCGGATACTGTTGGCTTGTGCGCCAAGCTCGGCGGCACGCTCACGCAATTGTGTGGCATCGGCGTTGACGTCTTCAAAGGCGGCGCGCTTCGCCGCTGTCATTTGCGTGATTTCAGCCTGTTTCAGCGCCAAAGCCGCATCGGCTGAGGCGAGCACTTTTTGCTCGCGTAAAACTTGCCGCTCCAAGCGGCGCAATTTGGTTATTTCATCCCCGAGCGCCGCCGTCTTATCCTTCACTTGGGGCGCCACTTCGCCCATCAAAATCGCCGCACGGATGGCTTGATTGGCATCTTTAGGTTGGGTCAGAAGCGCCGGCGGGCGATGCCGGCCAGAGACTGCAAGTGAGGCCATCAAGTCTTCCAGCGTGTCTTCGCCTTCGACCAGATCCGTGCGCGCAGAGGTCAACCGAGACCGCAACGACACCAATTTCAGTTCCGCTGATGTCGCTTGTTCTTCGCGGCGCTGGCTTTCCATCGCCGCCGAGATCAAATCGCGTTCGAGTGATTCTAAATCATCCGAGACGAGACTGCCGGCCTGTTCTAAGGCGGCTAATTGTTTTAGCGCCTCATCCCGTTCGGCTTCTAACGCTTCCAATTCGGCACGCGAAACATCGCTCTGCGCTTGAACAGGCAGAAGCGGCGCGCTGAGCGCAAGTGCCGCCATGACGGCGCACGCAGAAGTCGCGAATCTTACTCGCATGCCTTCAGTATGGCATGTTCGGGGTGATCAGGACATTAACGAAAACGGGTCAGGACGTAGTTTTCGATTAGCCGTCTTTAGCGGCGATTTGATCGGCCAGGTCGACCATCACTTTGGCCTGTTTCCAAGTCGCGTCGTCTTGCATTTTGCCGTCCAACATGGCGACCCCTGCACCGTCGGGAATGGCCGCAAGCACGCGGCGCGCAAACGCCACTTCGTCCGGGTCGGGCGAGAACACCTTTTTCGCCACTTCAATTTGGCTCGGATGCAAGGTCCAGGTGCCGACACAGCCCATCAAGAAGGCATTGCGGAATTGCTGCTCACACGCCTCTAGGTCGGCGATGTCACCGAACGGACCATAGAAAGGCTTAATCCCCGCCATGCCGCAGGCATCGACCATTTTACCCACTGTATAATGCCAAGGGTCCTGCTGGGCGCCGATGCGGGGGCTGTCATCTGCCTTCGGGTCCTCGATCACGCGGTAGAAAGGATGCCCGCCGCCAACCCGCGTGGTTTTCATTTTCCGGGACGCGGCAAGGTCTGCGGGCCCAAGTGAAATGCCCTGCATGCGCGGCGAGGCCAAAGCAATGTCTTCGACCCGCGCGACCCCTTCGGCGGTTTCCAAAATCGCGTGCAACAAAATCGGCCGCGAGAGCCCGACTTTGGCTTCAAGCTGCGCCACCAGTTGATCGACATAGTGGATGTCCCATGGTCCTTCGACTTTGGGGATCATCAGGACGTCGATTTGCGCGCCGGCTTTGGTCACGAGATCCGTGACATCCTCCAAGAACCAAGGCGAGTTGAGACAATTGACTCGGCTCCACAGCCCCGTGCCTTTGGCTTGCCAGTCTAGCATATTGGCCATTTCAATGACGCCGGCGCGGGCCGCGTCTTTGGCATCGGCTGGGATCGCGTCTTCGAGATTGCCAAGCACCACATCGCATGTGTCGGCCATGCCTGGGACTTTGGCGCGGACTTTGTCCAAATGCGGCGGCACAAATTGAATCATCCGCTCGACCCGCACGGGCAGCTCACGCATTGGCTCCGGCGCTCCGGCGGCCAGAGGCTTAAAGAATTGGCGCGGCGCTTTTTGGCTCATATTTGGATCTCCCATTCGCGCTGCAAACTAGTCGGCATGAGCGTGAAAGCAATGGCGACTTCGCGGTAGGCTTAGAGCGCCATTGGGTGGCTGGTTTCAAGCAATTCGGCGAGCTCATCGGTGAGCACATGCGTATAGATTTGCGTCGTTGCGATATCGGCATGGCCGAGCAGCGTTTGCACGCTGCGCAAATCGGCGCCGCCTTGCAGCAAGTGCGTGGCATAGGCGTGGCGCAGCGCATGCGGATGCACCCGGGCTGGCGCCAGTCCGACTTTCAGAGCCAGCGCCTCAAGCATTTGCGCCAAACGGCGCCGCGTCAGGTGGCCAGACTTGCCCCGCGACGGGAACACAAAAGCCCCGCTGCCCGTGCCATATTTCTCATCATCGCGCCGTTCGAGCCAATTGCGCAGCGCCAGCAGCGCCGGCGCGCCCAGCGGGCAGAGCCGCTCCTTACCACCTTTGCCGCGGACAATCATTTCGCGGGTTTCCCAACGCCCTAAGCGGCGGCGTGGCAAGTCTCCAAGCCGTAATCCGACCAGCTCACTGACCCGCAGCCCAGCGCCATAGAGCAATTCCAACAAGCATGTCAGCCGCGGATCATCTGCGCACGCCTGGAGCAGATCATCGACGTCTTCGCGCGACAGAACATCCGGAACATCGCGGCGCACTTTCGGCGCATCCAGCTTAGAGGTTGGGTCATCTTTGCGGTCACGTTCTTCAAACACGAACCGAAAGAAACGCTTCAGCGACGACAATTTGCGCGCCTGGGTCGATGCCGCCATACCGTCTTGGGAGAGACTTTGCAGCCAATCCGAGAGCTCGAGCGCCGTCGCCTGACAAAGCTGACCGCCAAGATAGCCAGAGGCATCGAGCAAGTCTCGTCCATAGGCATCGAGCGTGTTCACGGACGCTCCGCGCTCGGCCGACATCATTTCTAAAAACGCTTCAATGCGGGCGGTATCAGACATAAAGCAAAGCCTAAGCGCGAGACCTTAACGTGAAACAAAAAAGGGCGTCCCGGTATGGAACGCCCTT
Organism: Pseudomonadota bacterium; assembly: GCA_039822145.1. Classification (GTDB taxonomy): domain Bacteria; phylum Pseudomonadota; class Alphaproteobacteria; order Caulobacterales; family Hyphomonadaceae; genus Henriciella. The sequence continues at coordinate 85,590 of JBCBMU010000014.1, forward strand.
TCGAAATCACAGTGTGCAGCGTCTATTCAGCCGGCGTCGACTCCGGCGCTTTATAGGCTTCGCCATCCGATCCGAGCATAATGGACTCGCCATTTTCGGTATCTGGATCGCCATTCTTGCGGTGAATGGCCAGCACCACGCCGGACAGCGCGATAATCGCGATCAAGTTCGGGAAGGCCATGGACGCATTGGCCAAGTCGCCAAACATCCAGACCAGCTGAACCTGGGCAATCGCGCCCACAAAGATCACACCAACCCAAAGGAACCGGATCGGTGTGGTCGCCCACTCGCCAAGCAAATAGGTGATCGCTTGTTCGGCATAATAAGACCAACCGATAATCGTCGTGAACGCAAACAAGGCGAGACAGACCGATACGAAGATCCCGCCGCCAGGCAGCGCGATTGAATAGGCTTCATTGGTGATCGCAGAAGCCTGCAGGTTTGCCGCTTCCCAGATATGCGTCGTGACTTCACCGCTCTCGGTTGTCCACGTGCCGGTCGTCGTCAGGATGACCAAAGCCGTCATCGTACAAATCACTAGCGTATCGATAAACACACCAATCATCGCGATTTCGCCTTGCACGCTTGGGTTTTTGGTCTGCGCCGCCGCGTGGGCAATCGGCGCTGACCCTTGACCCGCTTCGTTTGAGAACAGGCCGCGGGCGATCCCGGCGCGCATCGCCGCGAGCACGAGATATCCTGTTGCGCCGCCTGCGGCTTCTTGCAGGCCGAAAGCCGACGAAATAATCAGCCAAAGCGCGCCCGGAATTTCCGGCGCATTCATCACCAAGACAATGAAAGCTACGCCAACATAAAGCGCCGCCATAAACGGGACGACTTTACCGGCAACTGACCCGATGGATTTAATCCCGCCAATGATGACGACAAAAGTCAAAACAGCGATGACCGCGCCGACCACCCAGGCCGGCAGGGCAAAGCCACTGGCTTCCGCGCTGCGGACAACGGTTTGCGTGATCGAGTTGGCTTGCACCATGCCGCCGGTTGCCATGGCGGAGAAGATCGTCCCGATACAGAACAGAACGCTGAGCCAAACCCATTTTTTGCCGAGGCCATTCTTGATGTAATACATCGGGCCACCATTGATGCGGCCATATTCGTCGGTCTCACGATATTTGATCGCCAGCGAGCTTTCGGCAAACGCCAGCGCCATGCCGAAGAAGGCGGTGATCCACATCCAGAAAATCGCGCCAGGTCCGCCCAGCGTGATCGCAGTTGCGACGCCGGCGAGGTTCCCGGTTCCGACTTGCCCAGAGAGCGCCGTAGACAGCGCTTGCCAGGGGGTAATTTGGTTCGGGTCGCCATTGCCTTTTCGGCCAGCCCAAACCTCACCTATTGCAGGGCCTAAGCGGCGCAGCGGGCGGGCACCCAAACGGGCCATGAAGTACAGGCCCGATCCCAGCAAAAAGATCGCAACCGGCCCCATAGGGAGTAAGCGTTGATCCCCCCAATTGCCGCCCCATATGAGGTCGCTAATCATCACGACCCAGTGTTCAAGCGCTTCCATAATGCCTCCCCGGCATAGCTCTGTTGTTTGAGTTGACCTCACCCTAGAACAGAAACGGGCGCTGTGAAGCGCCCGCGACTAAGTTTTTGCAGATATGCCGCTTACTGCGCAGCTTCTATCCAATAAAGCCTTCAGCGACGCCAAAATCGCGCCGCGCTGCAACAATTGTCACCACGACGCCGGCCAATACGTCCAAGAGCGCCATCACGGTGAGGATGAAGAAGACGGAGGTGGCAAAATTCGGATGCAAGAGAAACAGCATCAAGCAAACGATGAAGACAATCATCGAAAAGGCATGGTTCATAATTGTCGCCGTGCCCGTGCTGGTCGACTTCAAAATCTCCATGAACAGGACCGAGATTGATAAAAGCAGCAAAGCATCGCCTTTGGTCAGCACCCACTCAATCTCGCCGCCAATCATCGGCACAGCAAAGAATTTCTGACCGAGGATCGCAATCAGAGGCGAAGCGTTTTCGCTCAGCACAGTGGCGCCATGCGTCATCGTCGCGGGCTCACCGCCCGTTGTGAACGCAATCAGGCAATAAATCCCGACCGGGACGATAAAGAGCGGGAATGCGCTCAAAATAATCCGCATTGGACTTCCCCTTTTCCATGGACCATGACCGTTCTGATCGACAGCCCGTTGCAATTGACGGTTGGCGCCGGTCGGCTTTCTTAATCTAGCCAATGAGCGCCGCTCCTGACCAGTTAACCGTATTAGACCTTAATGCAAAGTGAGCATGTCTGTGACAGATAACATTTCCCCGCCCTTTTATATTCTGACTGGCCCGCCTGGTGCCGGCAAGACGGCCTTGCTTCGAGCCTTGTCTCAGCGCGCGGCGACTGTCCCCGAAGCGGCACGCCGGGTCTTAGCAAACGAACGCGCGACCGGTGGAACCGCGACCGGAGACCAAGACCCAGCCGCGTTCATATCTCGCATGCGAGAGACGCGAATCCGCGATTATTCCCAGGCGAGCGGGCTTACGCTATTCGATCGCGGTTTGCCGGATCTCTTGGCGTTTTGCCGTTTTTACGGGGTGTCAGATGGGGTGGTGCGGGCCGCCATCACGGGGCACCCCTATCGTCCCAAAGTGTTTTTCTTACCCGCTTGGCAAGCCATCTATCAGCAGGATGCCGAACGCCGTCTCGACTTTGCCGGCGCACAAGCGTTCGGCGCGCTCACCCGGGACGGATATATTCAATCAGGATATCAATTGGTCGACGTACCGGTTGGACCGGTGGCCGCGCGCGCCGCCTTTGTGCAGGCACGCCTCGAGGGCTAAATCTCGTCTGCACCGCCGGGATTGCGGCGCCGCCGGATCAACCACATCACCCCACGCAGGTCCGAGAGTGCATCAGCGAGACGCCCAAAATTTGTATATTTGGACTTGCCGGCCCCGCGTTCGCGGTGATTCACATTCATGAACTCAACTTTGTGGCCCTCAGCGTTCATCAAGGCGGGCATATAGCGGTGCATATGGTCAAAATAGGGAAGCGCTAGAAACGCTTCACGCTTGATCACTTTGATGCCGCAGCCACTATCATCGCAGTCATCGCGCAACAGACGTTTGCGAATTGAATTCGCGAATTTCGAGCCGAACCGCTTCCAAGCTGTGTCTTTGCGGCTGGCCCGGCGGCCCATGACCATGGTCAGGCCGTCCGGCGCATCGGCGCGGCTCAGGCTGCGATATAAAGCCGGCAAGTCAGCTGGATCATTCTGCCCGTCCCCGTCCAACGTCCCAATGATCGGCGCGCGGGCATGCTGAATGGCGGTCCGCAAAGCCCGCGACTGGCCGGCATTTTGGCGATGCGAAATCACCCGCAGCTCTGGATATTTGGCTTTGAGCCCGGCCAATACAGCGCGCGTATCATCGGTCGAGGCGTCGTCTGTGATGACCATTTCATAAGCACGTCCGGCCAGGGCCGCCGCGATCTCGTCAATCAGCTGCGCGGCATTGCCGGATTCATTGTGCATCGGCACGCAGATCGAAAATTCTGGCGATTGGGTCACGGACGCAGACTCCCTGAAGGCGAACAAACCCTGCCTTTAGTTGAATAGAAGCGATTGCGAAAGCTCGAGACTGACGACATGACTGATTTTATGAGTGACCTCCCTATTGATCCCCTTCTGCCGGAAATTGCAGACACGCTCCGGGCGCGGACGCGGTTAATTCTCGGGGCGCCGCCTGGGGCTGGTAAAACCACGCGTGTGCCGCTGGCGCTCGCCGGCTTGATCAGCGGGTTTGAAGCGCTTCCAGGCAAAGTATTGATGCTCGAACCGCGGCGGATTGCGGCGCGGATGGCGGCGCAGCGCATGGCCCAGACCCTCGGCGAGCCACTCGGCCAACAGATCGGTCTCGCCACCCGGGTGGATCGCAAAGTCAGCGCCGCAACCAGGGTCGAAGTGATCACAGACGGCCTGTTCACCCGCCGCTTGCTCGCGGATCCTGAATTAACCGGGATTAGCGCCGTGATCTTTGATGAGATCCATGAGCGCAGCTTAAGCGCTGATCTCGGCCTGGCGCTCGCCCTCGATGTCCAAGGCGCGCTGCGTGAAGATTTATGCCTGCTGGCGATGTCTGCGACCCTCGACACCGCGCAAATGGCTAAGCGTTTTGACGCGCCGGTGATTGAAAGTGAGGGCCGGCAATATCCAATTGAGACGCGCTATCTCGGGCGCAACCAAGAGCGGTTGGAAGATCAAATGGCGCGCGCCATTCAGCGGGCTTTGCGCGAGAGCGACGGATCCATCCTCGCTTTCTTGCCCGGCGCCGGTGAAATTCGCCGCACAGCCGAACGCCTGACGCCGAGCGAAAGTGTACACATTGCCCCGCTCTTCGGCGCGATGAGCCCACAAGAACAAGACGCCGCCCTCCGCCCAAGCGCGGCCGGCACACGGAAAGTCGTATTGGCGACCGATATCGCCGAAAGCGCTTTAACGATAGACGGCGTTTCGATCGTCATTGATAGCGGTTATGCCCGTGTGCCGCGCTATGTGCCGGGTGGGATGTCGACGGAGCTGCAAACCGTGCGCGCCGCGCGCGCCAATGTCGATCAGCGCCGCGGCCGCGCAGGGCGACTCGGGCCAGGTCTTTGCTATCGGCTTTGGGACGAGGCTGAAACACGCGGGCTCACGGCCGCGCCCGATCCGGAAATCTTAAACGCTGACTTATCAAACCTGTGGCTGACTTTGGCAGAATGGGGCGAGACCGACCCCGAGCGGCTGACCTGGCTGACACCGCCGCCGCGCGGGCGGATGTCAGCGGCGCGCCGCGATTTGGAAGGATTGGGGGCGCTCGACGCCAGTGGCGCCTTGACCGACAAAGGCCAGGCGATGACCCGCCTGCCCTTAGCCACGCGCCTGGCCGCGCTGATTGTTGGTGCCGGGTCCGAGGGCGAAAAAGCCCGCGCCGCGCAAATTGCCGCCCTGATCAGCGAACGCGGTATGGGCGGACAAAGCGCCGATTTAACCGAGCGCCTGCAGCGCTTTCGCCGCGATACCAGCCGCCGCGCCGAGCAGCTCAAGTCACAAGCCAAACGCTGGGCGGGCTCAGCCGCTCCGCAAGGCGACGCGGCTGAGATTTTGGCGGCGGGCTGGCCCGATATGATTGCTCGTAAACGCCCCGGGTCTGAGGGCCAATATCTGCTGGCTTCTGGCCGCGCCGGACAAGTCGATGCGACTTCACCACTCGCCAAGTCCGACTGGCTCGTGGTCGCCGAAATGGTCGGCGGCGCAAAATCCGCGCGAATTACGCTCGCCGCTGCGATCACAGAGGCGACGGCGCGCACCTATGGTCATGTAGAAACGCGAGACGAAGCTGAATTCGACGCCGCCAAAGGCACGTTCAAAGCGCGCCGAGTGTCGGCGCTTGGCGCCATTATCCTCAGCGCGCAGCCTCTGCCTAAACCCTCCGCCAAAGCCGCCCGCGCCGCCGTCTTAGAGCATCTTCGCGAAGACGGGTTCGGCCCGACCGGTCTCGCCCCTGCAGTGCAAGAAACAATCGCGCGGCTGACCGCGCTAAACGCCGCATACGGAGCTCATTGGCCAGTTTGGACAGAGGCTGAGTTGCAGGCCTCGGTCGAAGACTGGCTCGGCGACAGCTTGGGCGGCAGCGCCTTCAGCTTGCCCACAGCGGGCAAACTGCGTGAGGCGCTGAAAGCTCAGCTGGAATGGCCGCTATCGCAGCAGATTGATCAATATGCGCCGCTAGCCATAGCGCTTCCAAGCGGCCGCAAAGCCGCCATCGATTGGCTTAACGATCGCGCGCCGATGATTGAGTGCAAAGCCCAGGAGCTTTATGGCCTGACCCGCCATCTCACCGTCGCTGAGGGCCGCATCCCGGTCACCGTGCAGATGCTTTCGCCGGGCGGCAAACCAGTGGCAACGACACAAGACTTGCCGGGCTTTTGGCAAAACGGCTATCGCGACATGGCCAAGGATATGCGCGGGCGTTACCCGAAACATGATTGGCCTGACGATCCCGCAAGCGCCAAACCGCATGCCGGCATGACCAAAGCGCGTTTGGCAAAGTCTTAAGCGTTACGCCATGTGCCGGTTGGTAAACCGTCAAGGGTCCAATTGCCAACCCGGTAGCGGATAAGGCGCAGAGTCGGATGGCCGACGGCGGCGGTCATGCGCCGGACTTGGCGGTTGCGCCCCTCAGTGATGGTCAAAGCGAGCCATGTATCTGGAATGGATTTGCGCACGCGAATCGGCGGTGTTCGCGGCCATAAGTCAGCTGGCGGTTCGAGCTGTTCGACCTCGGCCGGGGCGGTCACCCCATCTTTCAGTTTCACGCCCTTGCGCAATTGATCCAACGCGTGGTCATCGGGGATGCCTTCGACTTGGGCCCAATAGGTTTTCGGCGTGCGGTTTCTGGGATTGGTGATTTGCGCTTGCAGCCGGCCATTATCGGTCAGCACCATGAGGCCTTCGCTGTCGCGGTCCAAACGCCCAGCCGCATAGACGTCTGGAACCTCAATATAGGTCGAAAGCGTCTCGCGGTCGCTGCCTTCATTGCCACGATCGGTGAATTGCGACAGCACATTAAACGGTTTGTTGAACAGGATAAGCCGGGTCATCGCGAACACATGACGGTAATTTAATCACGCGTCCAGCACCTTCACGCAATCTGCAAGGCTTATTTGGCAAGGCAGACTTGTATAGCGTGTTGAAATACAAGATTTAATCCGTATTACCGCATATTTATTGTCCGAAACCGTTGCTTTTTTTGAGGGTTCGGCTAGGATGAGGCTTCTCCAATGCAAGCAAAGAAGGGAGAAAAAAATGACAACATTCCCGATGCGCGGGCAAACGGAAAACCGTTTGAACAAATTCAACGGACCTATTCTCGATCGAGAGCAGCTCCAGCACGGCACATATGTCGCCATGCTCACTCTGATTGGTTCAGTTTTCCTCGTCGGCTTCGTGAAAGCCGTCTACCTGCTGTTTTAGCCACGAAAAACTGAAGCAAGTTATGGCTTTTCGGGCGGTTTTCAGTCATAAGCCGCCCGATGACCAATACGACTGAAACCAAAGCCAATAAGACGGTCTTCATTAAGACCTATGGCTGCCAAATGAATGTCTATGACAGCGAGCGTATGAAAGACGTTCTCGCGCCCATCGGCTATGCTCCGGTCGAAGACGCCAAGGGCGCCGATCTGGTGGTTTTGAACACCTGCCACATTCGCGAAAAAGCGACTGAAAAAGTCTATTCCGAACTCGGCCAAATGAAAAAGCTGAAACAGGCGCAAGGCGGCAAAATGACGATCGCCGTTGCAGGCTGTGTGGCGCAAGCTGAAGGCGCAGAAATTATGCGCCGGCAACCTGCTGTAGACTTGGTGCTGGGCCCGCAAGCCTATCACAAATTACCGGAAATGATTGCCCGCGTGCACCGCTCAACCGGCGAGCGACTCGAAACCGAGTTTGAAACGCTCGAAAAATTCGACGCGCTGCCAAAAACACGCAAAGCCGACGGGCCAACCGCGTTTCTATCCGTCCAAGAAGGCTGCGATAAATTCTGCACATTTTGCGTCGTGCCTTACACGCGCGGCGCCGAGCTCTCTCGCCCGGTTGACGCGATCACGCTCGAAGCCCGCAATCTCGCGGCGCAAGGGGTACGCGAGATCACGCTGCTGGGCCAGAACGTCAACGCCTATCATGGCGCCGCTCCAGCGCTTGAAACCGGGGATGAGTGGACGCTGTCTCAATTGGTCCGCCACTTGGCCAAGATTGGCGGCTTTGATCGCCTCCGCTACACAACCAGCCATCCGCGCGACATGGATGATGACCTTATTGCTGCGCACGCGGATACGCCGGAATTGATGCCTTTCCTGCACCTGCCGGTGCAATCGGGATCGAACAATATTCTAAAAGCGATGAATCGCGGCCATACGCGCGAGCACTATCTCGATATCATGCGACGCGTGAAAGAGGCGCGGCCAGACATCGCGCTGGCCTCAGATTTCATTATCGGCTTCCCAGGAGAGAGCGATAAAGACTTTGAGGACACCATGGATCTGGTCCGCCAAGTTGATTACGCGATTGCCTATTCGTTCAAATATTCAGAGCGCCCTGGCACACCCGCCGCAGAAATGTTTGGGCAAGTGCCCGAAGAGGTTAAAAATGAGCGCCTGCAAGCGCTGCAAAAGCTGCTGCGGGAGCAACAGGCTGGGTTTAACGCTTCGAAAGTCGGGCAAACCATCCCCATCCTGGTCACCGGCACGGGCCGCAATGAAGGTCAAATGCATGGCCGTTCCCCCTGGCTGCAAGCGGTCCATTTTGATGGCGCCCCAGACCTGATTGGACAGATTATCGACGTCTCGATTGTCGGCGCCAGCTTGAACTCGCTGAGCGGAGAATTACCCCATCAAAACCGTGGGGCTGCCGCTTGAGCCAAATTTGGACCCCGAAAGACGCAGCGCTCTTGCCGGTTATCTGCGGCACCAATCATATGAACCTGGTCTATTTGGAAGCCGAGTTCGCCGCCGGTGCCCTGAAGGCAGAGAGCCAGGGCGGCGGCATCCGTTTGGATGGCTCGACCGAAGCTGTCCACACGGCTGAAACGGCTTTGTCAGCGTTCGAAGCGATTTTGGCGAAAAACCCGGATGCGGGGCTCGGCGCGCTAGAAGGCGCGGTGGAGCAAGCGCGCACGCCAAGCCAAAACTACCAGACCCTGACCGGGCTGAAAGTGCCGATCAAAGCGCAAACCAATGCGCAGGCGAAGTATCTTGATCTGCTCACAGGCCAAAACAATGACCTGATCTTCGGGGTTGGCCCGGCTGGCACCGGCAAAACCTTTTTGGCCGTCGCGGCAGGGGCGGCGGCGCTAAAAAGCAAAGCAGCGTCAAAACTGATTATTACCCGTCCGGCCGTGGAAGCCGGCGAAAATCTTGGCTTTTTGCCAGGTGATTTGGAAGAGAAAGTCGAGCCCTATTTACGGCCAATCTGGGATGCGCTCGATGAGACCCTAGGCGCGGATCAGGCCGGGCGCCTGCGCGAAAAGCGCGTCATTGAAGTCGCGCCGCTGGCCTTCATGCGCGGGCGTACGTTGAAAAACGCGTTCGTGATCATGGACGAGGCGCAAAACGCCACCGTCGCGCAGATGAAAATGGTGCTGACCCGCCTTGGACGCGACAGCCGCATGGTGGTCACCGGCGACCCCGGACAAGTCGATTTGCCGAAAGGGCAAAATTCCGGCCTCGCCCATGCGTTGCGCATTTTGCGCGGCGTTGAAGGGGTTGGGCGTGTCACCTTCTCCGCCCGCGACGTCCGACGTCACGCTTTGGTCAGCCGGATCATCCAAGCCTATGATAAAGAATCTGAGCAAAAGCGCGGTGATTGATCTCGATTTACGCGTTGAAGCTTCGGAGTGGACGACGGCGCTGCCTGATTTAGAAGCCATTTGCCTCACAGCCTTAAAGGCCGGCGCGCGCCAAATGTCGGCGCGAGGCGAGGTGAGTGTGCTGATGACAGATGATGCCGAGATCCAGACCCTCAATCGGGATTGGCGCGGCAAGGACCGGCCGACGGACGTCTTGTCGTTTCCGGCCGCGCCGATCGACGCGCCGTTTCTTGGCGACATTGCAATCTCCCTGGGTGTCTGCACGCGGGATGCGGCGGCGCGGTCCATTCCTTTGGACCAACATGTCTCTCATCTCCTCATTCATGGCCTGCTGCATCTTCTGGGTCATGACCACAAAGATGACACAGAGGCGGCGGAAATGGAGGCCTTAGAGATCGCAGCGCTTGCATCCCTAGGCTGGCCTGATCCATATAGTTAAAAGGCGATTCGCAAGCCCCATTGGCAGGATCATTGAAGCAAATGTCTGACGGACGAAAAGGCCTATTTGGCCTATTCAAAAAACCCACTCCAGAGCCGGTCGAACCCATTCCAGAAGGTTCGGTCGCGCCCTCACAAAAAGAAATGCGGCTGCGTATCGCGGACTTTGAGAAAGCCCGGGTCGATGATGTCATGATCCCGCGCGCGGAAATTATCGCGGTGGAGCTGTCGACCAGTTTGGAAGACCTTATCCAGCTTTACGCCACTGAAGCGCATTCGCGTTTGCCAGTCTATCGCGAGACCTTGGATGATCCCGTTGGCGTCGTGCACATTCGCGATGTGATCGGGGAAATCGCCCGCGCCAATGGCGAAGTCGCGGCGGAAGATGATGTCCCGCTTGAGCGCTTGCGCCGCGATATCCTGTTCGTGCCGCCTTCTATGCCGCTGCCGGATTTGCTGGTCAAAATGCAAGCCTCTCGGACGCATTTGGCCCTCGTTGTTGATGAATATGGCGGCACTGACGGATTGGTCAGTCTTGAAGATTTGGTCGAAGAAATTGTCGGCGACATTGAAGACGAGCATGACGAAGAAGTGGCCATGTTGGTGCGCCGAGGCCGCCAAGCTTGGGAAGTCGATGCGCGTATGGAAACCGAGGACTTTGCCGAAGAAACCGGCATTGAGCTCGAACTGGAAGACCATGATGTCGACACGCTGGGCGGCGTCGCCTTTGCGCTGGCCGGCCGCGTGCCTTTACGCGGCGAGGTCTTGCCCCACCCGAAAGGTGTAGAACTTGAAATACTTGAATCAGATGTACGCCGGATCCAGCGCCTTGTGGTCCGTCAAACACGCTCGGAGTCGGCTGGATGATTGAACATCAAAACACTCGCAGTCACGGCCTGCGCGTGCTCACGGCATTGCATGAAGCGGTGGCCCGAACACGCGGCTCAACCGCGCTCTTATTCGCGGCTTTGCTCGGCGCCTTCTGCACGCTCGGATTTGCCCCCTTTCACCTCTCGCCGGCATTGGGCATCGCCTTTGTCGGCCTGATTTGGATGATTGATGGCGCCCGCGGGCAACGCCAATGGGGCCGCGCTATTTTTGCCCGCGCTTGGGCCTTTGGCTACGGCTATTTTCTGGTCAGCATGTATTGGACAGCGCTGCCTTTCCTCGTCGAGCCTGAAAAGCACGCGATTTTCATCTGGATGCCGCTAATCCTCTTGCCGGCCGGGATGGCGCTGATCTGGGGCGCCGCTTGTGCGCTCGCCGGCGCGTTTTGGTCAGCGTCTCCGTCGCGCGTCTTCATATTCGCGATTTTCATGGGCGGCGCCGAATTGCTGCGCGGGACCTTATTCGGCGGCTTCCCGTGGAACCTTCCTGGCACGACTTGGGCACCCGGCGGCGCGCTGTCGCAGACGGCATCGATTGGCGGCGTCTATTGGCTAACGCTGGTCACATTCTTCATCGCTGCCGCGGCGGCCGCATTGGTCGACACCCGCGAAGAAGACGGCGTCCTCGGCCGCGCCTTGCCGGCTGTCATCGCGGTTGCCCTGGTGGGCTTTTCTTGGGCCTGGGGCTCGCAGCGCCTGGCCGACGATACAGACCTGACAGATCGCACCCTGCTGCTAATGGATGCTGGTGTCCCGCAAGCTGAAAAGTTTGAGGATCGCGGCGAACCGGTCATCGCTCGCTATGTTGAATTGCTCCGCGATGTCCCGAGCCAAGATGGCGATATCATCATCTGGCCGGAAGGCGCCCTGCCTTATGGTTTGCTCCAAGACAATAATGCGCTGGATGTGGTGACCGCCTTTCTCGGGCGGCGGGCGCTGATTGCCGGATCGGCGCGCTTCACCCGCGAAGAAGACCAAACCCTGGCCTATAATAGCCTTGTCATGTTTACGGCGGGGCCCAACACATCCGAACTGGTTGCCCTCTATGATAAGCATCGCTTGGTGCCCTTCGGAGAACTGCCCGCCAGCAAAATCATCCCATTTGGCGAACGCATCGCTGGGATCTTGCCCTCGGCAATGCAGCGTATGGCCCGCAACGGGTTTGAGCCAGGCGCTGAAGCCACAGTCTTGCTGCCACAAGTCGTGGCGCCGCCATTCATTCCACTGATCTGTTATGAAGGCCTGTTCCCAGAATTGGTTCGCGAAGCGACGCCGCAGCGTGCGGCCGCCGAATGGATCGTGGTCATTTCCAATGATGCTTGGTTTGGCGGCGGTCTTGGGCCAGCCCAACATTATGCACAGAACCGCTATCGCGCCATTGAGAGCGGCTTGCCTATGGCGCGGGTCGCCACGCGCGGTGTGACTGCCGTTGTCGATGGCCTTGGCCGCGAATTCGCGCTCGGCAATCCACATTCTGGCGACCCGCAAGGCTGGCGCTCGTCAGTTGTGCGCGCACAATTACCTGCGCCCGTCGCGAATACTTTGTATCAACGCTTTGGCGAAACGTTTTATTGGCTCACACTAGTTGTATTTGCTGGACTTTCCTTTATCAGTTGGAGGCGTTAAAAGAAAAACGATTGTATAGAAAGTTTATTTCTGGATGTCTGAAAACAAAATACCAAGTGGAATCGATCGTATAGTTGGTCAAAGACTAAGGTGGCGCCGCCGAGAGCTGAAACTGACGCAGGAACAGCTTGGAGAGAAGCTCGGGCTGACCTTTCAACAAGTACAGAAATACGAAAAGGGCGTGAATCGGATTTCCGCCGGTCGATTGTTTGAAATGGCGCAAGTTTTAGGGATTACGATTACTTACTTTTACGAAGGCGTAGATGATTTACTTCAAGCCCCGGTCGGAATGATGGTGCATGAAGACGATCACCCGCCAAGCCTTCCCATCCTCGATGGCGAAGCGATGGAATTGGTCACCGAGTTTCAGAAAATTGGCGATAAATCGCTCCGCCGGTCATTGCTTGAAACGATCCGGGCCGCCGCCGCCACACTCGAACGCCAAGCCCCGGCCTAAATCGGGACATCTGTGGCCTTAAGGCGACAGCCCCGTGTCTTTTGCAACTGCGAAAGAAATCCATGGTTGCTTTGCCGCACTGCACAAGCAACCTAGATCCCGGATAATCAGATCATACTGACGGGAGAGCAACTTGGCGGACATCAATTCTGTAGGCGTCGTAGGCGCGGGCCAAATGGGAAATGGCATCGCGCATGTGTGCGCCCTCGCCGGGTATAATGTCGTTCTCAATGACATTTCGCAGGACGCCTTGAACAAAGGGGTGACGACGATTGAAAAGAATCTCAGCCGCCAAGTGGCGCGGGAATTGATTTCGATCGACGAGATGAAAGCGGCGCAAGCGCGGATCCGCACGACAGTCTCTATGGACCCTTTGTCAGAGGTTGATTTGGCCATCGAAGCGGCCACCGAGAATCGTGAAATCAAAGAGAAAATCTTTGCCGACCTTTGCCAAGTCGTGCCGGCCAAGGCCTATTTGGCGACCAATACATCTTCGATTTCAGTGACTCGACTGGCCTCAACGACGGACCGTCCAGAACGCTTTATCGGTCTGCATTTCATGAATCCCGTGCCCTTGATGAAGCTGATGGAAATCATTCGCGGCCTGGCGACTGATCAAGAGACCTATGAGATGGCGGTGACGCTCGCCGATCGGCTCGGAAAGACGACGACCAATGCTGAGGATTATCCGGCCTTTATCGTCAATCGCATCCTGGTGCCGATGATCAATGAAGCGGTCTATGCGCTTTATGAAGGGGTCGGCACGGTTGAGAGCATTGATACAGCGATGCGCCTCGGCGCCAATCACCCGATGGGGCCGCTGACGCTCGCGGACTTTATCGGACTCGATACCTGCCTTTCGATCATGCAAGTCCTGCATGACGGCCTGGCCGACACAAAATACCGCCCGTGCCCACTGCTGGTAAAATATGTCGAAGCCGGCTGGGTCGGTCGCAAAGCCGGGCGCGGCTTCTACGACTATTCGGGCGACGCGCCGGTGCCGACGCGATAGAGGTTCGCGTTGAGTGTAATTTGAGAGCGCGCTCCAAAGGCGCACAGGCGCTGCGTCACGATAGGCTATATTTTCCGGCCGGCTTTGGCTAAGCCAAAGCCTGATGGGACGCTCACCTTCATTCACGTCAGTGCTCGACACCGCATGGAGATTGCTGCGGGCGCGCGGCTGGCTGATTTTCGTGGTGCTTTTCTTATTCACCCTTGTCAGTCAGGCCTTGTTTCTGCCGTTCCGATCAGGCTGGGGCCCAAATCTGATAGCAGGGCTAGACACGCTGACCGGGCCACGCCCCAGCACCAGAGATGACGGTTGGATCGCTTTCTTGGTCCATGCTTTTGCCCAATCAATGATTATCCAAAGCGCGGCGATCATTTTATTTGGATGGCTAAAAGCAATCTCTATCATGCTTTGCGCCAGGATCGCTCTTGATTGGCACGCTGGACGTAGAAGCCGCTTTCAGTCCCTGACGCAGAACTTTGTCCCAACCGTACTCATCGTCTGGGGCGTGCTGATCATTACAACCATTCTGCAAATGATCGGAATGGCGTTTTTGATTGTTCCTGGAGTGGCTCTGAGCGTCGTCTGGTATGTCGCTGTGTTTGTAGCAGCCGATGAGAAAGTTCATCCATTTGCGGCCCTCAGGCGTAGCTATACCCTAACGCGTGGCTTTCGTGGCCCTATCCTGGCGATCACATGCTTGTTTACGCTTTTTGGGTTCGCATGGGGGTTTTTAGAGGTAACGCTGATCCTGCCAAGGATTTTGGATTCGGGTTTTGATGCCACGGAGTGGCTGACCATCAGTCGACGCGTCAGGATGGTGCTAGGGTGGGTGACGAGCACGGCCTCAGGGATCGTTTCGATCTCCGTCTACCTGGTCTTAAAACGTGCCGAAGCGGGGCCTGCGGCACCTGAAGTGGACGACGTTTTTGCTTAACTGCGCCAGCGCAAGATCGCCGGTTTAATCTTGTTGACGAACGCGCGCCCTTCAGCGCGCGAGGCAGCCCATTCGCGTTTCAGCATCTGATACCATTTGGCCTGCACATCGATGTCATCAATCCACATCATTGCCTTTTGATGCTCCATGCCGAGATTTTGGAGATCCACCATATCGCCGTCTTGGCGCAGGAATTTGCGCGCCATAGGCTTGGCCACTGGGATGGCGAGATTTAGCAAAGGCGCGCCGGTCCACCAGGTCAATTGTGTGATCCGGGTGCGTTTCGGGCCTTCTGGCGTCAAACACGTCAGGGTTAGCAAGCGGGCGCGATCATTGGAAATAATCTCCCAGCGAAAGCCCGGCAATTGGAACCGGATCTCGGTTTCCACGCCGTCACCGAACACCCATTGATAGAGTTTCGAGTTCGAACTCGGCTTATGGCGGTCAATCGCCCAGCCGCGCTCGGCCGGAATGAACGGCTTTTCCTTCAGCTTGAGGCCAACAGAAGGCGGGCGCCACCACCATTGATTATGCACAAAGGGCACGTGCGCCGGGTCCATGAGCCCCACCACCGCGTCATCCATATGCGCGTTGAAGACGTCCTCAATGACGAATTTCGGCTTTTCCGGAAGCGGCCCAAAGTCGGGAACGGGCACGTCCGGAACGCCGTCAAACCGCGGATTATTTGAAACGAAGACATAGATGGCGCCATGCGCCTCATGCACGGGATAGCGCCGCACTTTGACTTTGCCGGGATCATAAGGCTCTGAGCCGGTCAGCGACGGCATATGTTTGCACACGCCATCAGCGCCAAAACGCCAGCCATGATAAGGACACTCCAGGGTCGCTTCGCCGTCGGTCTCAACCTGCCGTCCGGCGCTGAGCGGAACCAAGCGATGCGGGCAAATATCGCGTAAGGCGAACACCTCACCCGCTTCTGTCCGGGCGAGCACAATCGGCTGGCCAATCACATTTCGCCGTATCTGTTGGCCGGGCGCCAGCTCCGCCGATACGCAGGCGAGATACCAGCTATCGGTCAGAAACCCGTCCGCGGTGAAGCCGGGCTTGGCGCTAGGCGGGGTATTGTCGATGAGCGTTTCGGTGTCGGCCATGCCGCCCTTATACCTATTCTTGATAGATGCGCGAATAGTTCGCGAACACAGATCCGTCGAGCGCCTCAGCAATTGTTTTCGTCGCCACATCGACATCGAGGACCCGGCAGCAAATCTCGAGTGCCTCTGTCGTCAAACGTCCATCATCGCAAAAGCCAAGCCCGGTCCAGCCGAGCTTTTCCGTCAGCGCATCTTCGATATCGGCTTGCGTGTCCTGATCCTCATCCGCGTCTCCGCTGGCGGGGAATTCTACAATAAGCGTCGCATAATCGCTATCGCTAAGTTCTTCAAAGCCGAGCGCACGCGCCGGCTCGAGCGTTTCCGCGAACTGTTTTTCCAGCGACCCCAAGAATTTAATCCGGTGGATGGCAGTGTCACCGGCCTCTCCAATATAGCCCCAATGCTCAACGATGCGGCGATGCTTGGGCTCAATCCAGGCCTCGTGATAGGCGGCGATTTTGCCGTTTGCGTCGCGTTTAAACAGTCTGATCATGAGATAGGCTCGCCGTGGCTAGAGCGCAGATGTAAGAACAGATCGGACGCGGTGCACCCTCATTCTGCAGACTGGCGCAGTTTGGCCGCGGTCTCCGGAAAATCAGTGAAGACGCCGTCCACGCCCATCGCCCAATAGGCTTCAAATTCTTCCTCGGGCAGCTCATACCCATCGGGCAAATTATCATCGCGGAAAGTCCAAGGGTGCACCGTAAGGCCAAAGCCGTGGGCGCGGGAGACGAAGTCAGACGGCGCTCCAGGGCTGGCCCAAAGCAGCATTTTATAGGGGCCAACCCCATCGGCATATGCGCCAATTTCATCCAAAGGCGGCTCGAACCCCGCCGCCGCGGCGCGGGGATCACCGGAGACCAATTGCACCAATTTGAGCTCGGTTTGCGGGTTCAGCTCGCGCAAGATTTGCGCCTCAAAGGATTGAATAAAGATCGGCACCTGAACCCCGTCCAGCGCTCCGAGCAAAGGCGCTTTCATGTCGAGGCCAATTGCTGAGTGATAGCTCGGCGATTTGGTCTCAGGATAGAGCCCAACCCCAGACGCAGTCGCCAGCGCAACCACTTCGTCAAAGGTCGGGATGAGATATTGATCATCATAGTCTGTCGAGCGCCCAGCATAAGGCTGTCGCGCGCGCAGCGTTTTGATCTCGTCCAGCGTGAAATCTTCGGCCCACCAATCCTCGCGATCGCCGCCGCTGGTCTCTTGCACGCGCTTGCGGCCGGCAAATTCTGGGCGATCAGAGACATCCGTCGTGGTCGACAAATAGCGATCATGCCGCGCGATCAACACGCCGTCTTTCGTCATCACCAAGTCTGGCTCAATGAAATCGGCGCCGTGTCGCACGGCCAAAGTATAGGCCTCGATTGTATGTTCCGGCAGCGTGCCCGAAGCCCCGCGATGGGCAATGATTAGCGGCGCCTCACCGCTCAAGGTCGGATAATCTGGCGTGTCCTGCCCGCCCGGCGCGCACGCAAAAACCGCAAGTCCGCTGAGTAAACCTAAAATCGCGCGCATATGCCTCTCCATTTATCGCAGTTCTGAGTGCAGCCCTGCTTCCCTAAAGGATCGGGCATGTCTATATCGCGATTATGACACCGCGCGATAAAATTCGTAATTTCTCCATCGTGGCTCACATTGACCACGGCAAGTCGACTCTCGCAGACCGCCTGATCCAAAAGACGGGCGGCCTGACCGAACGTGAAATGTCGGAACAAGTGCTCGACTCCATGGATATTGAAAAAGAGCGCGGGATTACGATCAAAGCGCAAACCGTGCGCCTCGACTACAAAGCCAATGATGGTGAGATCTATACGCTCAACCTGATGGACACGCCGGGACACGTCGATTTCTCCTATGAAGTCAGCCGCTGCCTTGCCGCCTGCGAAGGCTCGCTCTTGGTCGTTGATGCCAGTCAGGGCGTCGAAGCCCAGACGCTCGCCAATGTCTATCAGGCGATCGATCAGGACCATGACATCGTCCCAGTGCTCAACAAGATCGACTTGCCCGCCGCCGATCCGGAAGCCGTCAAAGCTGAGATTGAAGACATTATCGGCCTCGACGCCTCGGATGCGGTCGAGATATCGGCCAAGACCGGGCTCGGCATTGAAGACGTGCTCGAAGCCATTGTTGAGCGCTTGCCGTCGCCAAATCATGGCGAGGTGGATGCGCCGCTCAAAGCCGCGCTGGTCGACGCTTATTATGATCCCTATCTCGGCGTCGTTGTGATCGTCCGCATGCATGATGGCGTGCTGAAGAAGAAAATGAAAATCCGCATGCTGAAAACCGGCGCGACCTATGATGTCGACCGGGTCGGTGTGTTCAAACCGAAGCCGACGGATGTCGATGAGCTTGGCCCCGGCGAAGTGGGCTTCTTGGTCGCCTCGATCAAAGAAGTGGCCGATTGCGCCATTGGCGATACGATCACCACCGAAAAAGGCGGCACGACAGAGGCGCTGCCAGGCTATAAAGACGTGCAGCCAGTTGTGTTTTGCGGCCTGTTCCCGATGGATGCCGGCGATTTTGAAGAATTGCGCGCCGCCATGGGCAAGCTGCGCCTCAATGATGCGAGTTTTACCTGGGAAATGGAAACCTCTGCCGCGCTCGGCATGGGCTTTCGCTGCGGCTTCCTTGGATTGCTCCACTTGGAAATCATTCAAGAACGCCTCAGCCGTGAGTTTGATCTCGACCTGATCGCAACCGCGCCAAGCGTGGTCTATGAAATGACCATGACCGATGGTGAAGAGATTGAGTTGCACAATCCGGCCGACATGCCCGATGTGGTCAAGATTGCTGAGGTTCGCGAGCCGTGGATTGAAGCTACGATTTATTCGCCGGATGAGTATCTAGGTTCCATTTTGAAACTCTGTCAGGACAGACGGGGTATACAAAAGGAACTCTCTTATGTCGGTGGCCGCGCCATGGTCAAATATGAGCTGCCACTGAATGAGGTTGTGTTCGATTTTTATGACCGGCTGAAATCCATGTCGCGCGGCTATGCGAGCTTTGATTATGAGATTGTTGGCCACCGGGCTGAGAATCTCGTGAAAATGAACATTCTGGTCAATGATGAGCCGGTCGATGCGCTGGCCATGCTGGTCCACCGCGACCGCGCTGAAAGCCGCGGCCGGCAAATGTGCGAGCGTCTAAAAGACCTGATCCCGCGCCAAATGTTCAAAATCCCCGTGCAAGCGGCGATTGGCGGGCGCATCATTGCGCGTGAGACGATCTCAGCCCTGCGCAAAGACGTCACGGCGAAATGCTATGGCGGCGACGCGACGCGGAAACGCAAACTGCTCGACAAGCAAAAAGCCGGTAAACAGCGCATGCGCCAATTCGGCAAAGTCGAAATCCCGCAAGAGGCGTTTGTCGCAGCGCTGCGTATGGATGGGGATTAAGGCTGCTTTGAGCTGCTGACCCAACACCCAAAGGCCCTCATCCTGAGCGCCACAGGCGTCACCCTCGACAGCCGCAGGCTGTCTGAGGGGCCATCTTGGATCCTGTCGGCGCGGCGCAAATTCAGTTGATGGCTCCTCAGACCGCTACGCGGTCGAGGATGACGCGACCTTTCTAGGGCCTGCTTCGCCGTCGAGAGCGGAGGTCTTCTTCGGGTCAGGAGGAGACATTAGGCTTTCATAGTATTCAGTACCGCTTTGTGAGGTGAACCCACCGCGAACCAGGCGCTGTCAGGAGCAGGTTCAGGCACAGGGTTTTCCGCAACTATCAGATGAAATGTTGTTTGTTGCGAATGCGGATTGCCTACTAAGCTAAGCTCAACTGCCGAAGCTGAGTAGCGCGCAATCACATCGTCTGGTTTCAAATCTTGCCACGGCATTCGCCAAGCCAGTCCTTCGGCATCTTCGGTGCCGACCACTATCCGTGTTCGTTGATCTTCCCACTCAATGGCCTCCAAACATTGACCCGTGCAGGAGCCGCCTTCAATTTTGGTTTCTAGCTTAGCGCTGTAATTTATCCTGAAGCGCGAAGCACTGCGATCTACGCATATCAGAACGGCTCTGCAATTTTCGACATGCATACCAACAGGCAGCGAAGGCTCAATGGCGCTCGCTGTGAGCGATAGATTATTCTTCGCGATGCTTTCACCGTTGACTGAAACCAAAATCGTCAATCGACCTAGAGAAGTCTCAAGTGAAAGTGCTTTAGTAACTTCAGCCATACGTAACCATAAGCGAAGTTTTGCGAGTGAGCCAATGTCCGCTCCGACGCCGGAAGCAGACATTGCCCGGGACGTTCTCTCATCGTAATCAATGCAAATGCTAATTCGATTTGTCCTTCAGCGATCAAACCAAGACAGTGGCTCGCGGGATGGATTTTTCTCTGCTGCTTATGACTTGGCCAATTCTCAAGATTCCGAAGTGGCGTTTAGAAACTTTCTCAATCAAAAACTTGATTGGTTCGAAAACAATCTAATAACGCCTGAACGGTTCAACAGATCAAAATCCAAAGGTTACTATCGAAAGAAAACCAAGGGCATTGCTTGGTTCAAAGACACGGCCACGGAGCACCTGTCCGTGGCGCGAAAAATGGTCGCGATACTTGCTGAACATGGCTGGTTTGTTGACGAACTGAAAACAGACCGTCCGGGATACATCGTATACGAGGACGCATTTCAAATCGTTGCAGAGCCATTTAGAGACACCATCACCTAACGTCCCCTCCGACGCCGAAAGCAGACATCAGCTGTCGCCGGCACCAACACGTCACTCAAAAACATCGAAAAAGTTGGAGCGGGTACACCGCTCCAAACCCAGGGGTAATTACCTTAATTAAAACAACGTTCTAATTGACTTAAGCCCACTGCATGGCAATGTCCACGAGGAAAACGTGTACCAAAACATGTACCAAAACGTGGACCAAGTCAGCGGTGAGATGTGTGAAACACCCGGATACAAAACACCTCGAATACAAAGACGGGTACTGGCACTATAACCGCCGCGTTCCGGCTCGTTATCGTGAATTCGATGACCGTAGCCGCATTCGTCACTCTCTCAAAACAACATCGCTCGATTCTGCAAGAGAGCGCCGAGATGCCCTTGTTGAGGCAGATAATCTGTATTGGGCATCGCTTGCGGGAATTGACGGAGAAGCAGCAACGCCGGCTGGGGAGCAGGCGCAGCGTTTTGTGGCGCGACGTCGATACATGGCCGCAGGAAAACGTGCATTAGCGAGAGGCTTTACTTACGTTCCAGCAGCGGACTTGGCCGAAGCCGCTAGCGTTGCAGAAATTATTGAGCGCGTACGCATCGTCGATGCACATGACCAAGGCCGTAGAACACGGCGGGAAGAACATGAAGCAGAGGCGGTGTTAGGCGGGGCAATGCCGCCCCCGGTCACGATCACCGAAGCGTTTGAGATCTACTGCGAAGAAATCTCTGCCGATGAACAACTCGGTAAATCTGAATACCAACTTCGCCTTTGGAAAAAGACCAAAAAGCGAGGCGTTCAAAGTCTCATTGCACTCATTGGCGACAAACCCCTTATCTCCATTACACGCCAAGATGCCCAGGACTACTATAACTGGTGGCGACAGCGTCTCACTCCCAAACCGGGACAAAACCCACTTAGCTCGAATACAGCAAACCGGGATTTGGGGAATGCAAGGAAGCTCTTCTCGGAATACTGCAAATTCATCGGCGAAGAAGACCGGCCCAACCCATTTCGTAATCTCTCGTTTAAAGACAAGCTCAAAAGTAAAGTCCTGCCATTTGAAGATGATTGGGTGCAAAAACGCATTCTTGTTCCGGGCGTGTTCGATAGATTGAATAATCAGGCCGCTCATATCGTCTATGCTTTGATTGAGACCGGATGCCGCCCAGGCGAGATCGCAAATCTCCAGGAAGAAGATATTATTCTAGGCGGAGTACCGCATATCCGAATTCGCCCCAAACAAAATCGTGAAATCAAAACCTCATCCTCAATCCGTGAAATCCCTTTGGTTGGAATATCACTAGAAGCCATGAAAAAGTTTCCTAGCGGCTTTGATCACTACCGCGACAAGCCAGACCTCCTATCTCAATCGCTCATGAAAGCCTTTAGAAATCGCGGGTTGCTTCCAACGCCGCACCATAAAATATATTCGTTCAGGCATTCCTTTGAGAAAAGAATGCTAGAGGCGGGAATTGACCATGATCTTAGGCTTACGCTCATGGGGCATAAGAATGCGCGACCAGCATACGGAGATGGTGGCTCGCTCCAGTATCGGCGTAACGAGCTTATGAAGATCGTGCATCCGTTTGTGGACAACGTGATTTCGTGAGAGGCTGTTGTGGAGCGAAATTAAGCCTCTGGTTTATCGGTCGGGATAGGATGTTAGCGGGCGCGTCAATTATTGCTTTCGCGACCAGGGTTTAGTTGTGTTCGCTATTTTTGATCGATCCGCATATGCAGATACCGACATCGAGATGCCTATCACGACAATACTAATTACCAATACGCCGATTGAGTAATGGAAATGGATTTTACCGCGAAACCAGTCGATCAGCAAAAGCAGAAGCAAAGAGGGCAATAGCATTAGAACATGCTGTTGCCTTTTGAGCACCGAAGGACTCTTCAAGCGCGTATTTTCTTCCGGTTTGTTTTTACGCTTCAAAAAATTTGGAAAGAAATGATCGATCTCGGTAGACCATACCATTGCGATAGCACCAATTGAAAGAACTGAACCAGCACTCTGCCCAGTGACCCAAGCGAACAAATAAATCGCTAAGGTGAATCCGATGAGGAAAACAATCAAACTTTGCTTGGTGTTCATCTTGGATCGGTTACTCCGGGACCGTCAACATTTCGGCGCTGATTGTACGCGCTAGTCCCTCAACGCGCTTTGACTTTGCATAACCGTTCACCTCGCGATTAATTTCAATCTTCAGATCCCTTATGGGCGGCGCTTGCTCTCGGCGTAACTCAAACTGCTCTGAGGTTTCGCCGTACTTCCATTTTAGCGCCCCCTGAAACTGCGCAATGTCGAAGTACTCTACCTTGAGGTTTGGAATATCAAAACAGGTTGGGCTGGGCAGCGCTTGAACCATATTGAGTTCAGCTGCTTCTATCACTCTAGAGTTATCTGCCTGCTCGATGTAATTAGATATGCAGTCTATCGATGGTCTATTTCGTGCGGAGAGTTTGAGAGGTTTTGAGCTTACCCATGGACGCACACTGAGTGAACGCCACAAATCTAGTTCGGGATTTATATAAACCTCAAACATCGTAGATTCGTCTACACGAGCATACGAGGCGAACCTTGAATACTTACAGTGCTCATCAAGCCACTCGTCATGCCCCGCAATGTCGTAAGCGACTCGCGTCAACGGGAACCCAAGGAGTTTTTGCATAAACACGCAATCAGACGGTCTGAATAATATGAATGGCACTCGGGAGGTATTAAACTTTGATATAAGAGCCATCGCGGCCAGTCTTTCTGGCGACGCGCTCGGTTGGACTAATAACCACTCCGGGCGGAGCTTGGTTGGAGCTTCTCCAAAAAGATCTATTGAGTTTCTCGCAACGTTCTCAGCACAAAACTTTGCACGCTTGATATCGCGTTCATCACCCTCAACCATCTTTTGCCAACCAAGCTTTTCGGCTGATTTGCGTAGCTCTAAAATTTGGTTGTCATCTTCCATTGGTTGACCGACGTAAAGCACGCTAGGCTCGCGCTCGCGTGCCATTGAATAGACCTGTGAGATATCAATCGATACTTTTGGACGCTTTGGGCCGCTGTCAAACGACGTGCGGAAAAACAATAACGAAAAAACCGCTAGCGCGACTAAGACCGATATTCCTATTCGTTGCGACACAGCAATCTCTTCTCCGAAGCAGATTTCCAGTACCCGTAAACACTCAAACCGAGGTTAAAATCTATTTGTGATTTCGCCATATGAGCATCACTCGCCCCATGCTCAGAGTCTTAATTAGGGCGTTCTTTGCCGCTTAAGCCAGAGTCTGATGTGGGGCGATTTTAAGCCGCTTAGTTTCGGCTACTCGATCATCTCTTTGTATGGGCTAGTCGGGTAGTTGAAGTAACGCATCGTTCGTTTGTCACCGCCGAAATAATTGTAGTCTCTCAAAACCGCAGCCAGTTCTCTTAGAGTTGTCATCGGTTTAGAGTGAGAGGAGTTTTGATAATACGTTCCCGCAATTTTTAGAAAACGATCGTGAAGCTCCCAAGGTTTCCCAGAATAGATCTGTTCTTTCAGTTCATCTGGAAAAGAGTCCCAAAGCGTAATTGCTTGATCCTGTAGACGTTCGTAGTCGTTTTCCTTGTTTCGCCTATGTCTCGTTGCAACATCTTGAAAATCCGCTGACCAAACACCGGAGTGGTACATGTGGTGACCTGCTTTATTCGTCCACTCATAGTGAGTGCCGGAACGCGTCGCATAACCAGCTTCCACGAAAAGCTCTAACTCTCTGCTGTAGGTTGACCGATGTAACCTTCTTCCACTTACTTCTAGGGTGAAGGGGGTTCTGGCGCTCGGAAGATCGCCTAAGAAAGCGACAACAATATCGAAGAACAACGCTACCGTACGGTGAAGATTTGGTCGCGGTGATGTTTGCGGTTCCGCAGCCCGCGCGACCATTTGAGGCAGATAATCCAGATCTTTAGTGAATCCTCTGTCCGTGGGCTTACCGTCGCGGTCGTAGCTGAAATCGTACAATCCCCAGAATTTAAATGTGTATCTGGCCCTTTCACCAAAACCATGATGAGGGTGACTTACCGATTTGCCTAAAACTGTCTTTTGAGTTTGCGCGCCGAAGCGCCACCCTGCCGCCTGTGAGTGTTGTGTATGAGCGAGCATAGTCCGTCCGAGCAACTGACCGAACAGAGCTAACTCAGGCTTTGAAAACGATACTTGCGCCATAGGTCCCCTCCAGATCCTCTCGGTGTTTATCGATCATTGAAAAACCTACTGTAAATCTGCACCCGCTAATTTTCGGGTTTGAACGTCTGTTTTAGAACGTTCTTAGTCGGTCGATATAGGGAACAATGCGTCTTCGGAGTTTCCGACACGGATTTTTTGCTCGCGCCTGTGTGACCAGTACGGATTTAATATTCTATGTCCTTCGAACTGGTGGGCGTGCGCGAGTCCTTCTCCTTCGACCCACAGAGCCGCGTCATTTTCCAGAAGCCAACATCCTGCTTTGCGAACCGCCCAGTTCCGAAACTCAATTTGTGCTGAAAGTAATTTGTCAGGCTCAAGCTCGAATAATTCAGGTTGCTTTTCATCCGGCGTTGGGGCCAGTTCGCCGAACGCTAGCGGGAACCAATCGACAAAAAACATAGCCGCCAGCATCAAATCTTCCGCACCGGGTTCACAAGAGTGTCGCCGAACTATTAGCGGTCGACAGGGAGTCCATGCGTCATCAAATCGATGGCTTAAGCCAGAACTATGC
Source organism: Pseudomonadota bacterium (assembly GCA_039822145.1). Lineage (GTDB taxonomy): Bacteria > Pseudomonadota > Alphaproteobacteria > Caulobacterales > Hyphomonadaceae > Henriciella. The sequence continues at coordinate 110,830 of JBCBMU010000014.1, forward strand.
TCTTTCATGACGCCGAGTCGGGCAAGCATGTCACAAAATGCATTGAAGTTGTTTTCGCAACCATGGCCAAGAAACGCTTTGCCATCAGAATCTTCAGAACAAAGCGAATATGCGATAACTGCCACGATCTCGACCAACGCTTCGTAGTCGGCTTGGCCCACACTGAGCCGAGATGTCTCTTTGCTATTTGGCGTCATTACATTCGTCCTTGAGCCTTCACTATAGCGCTGAGCCGCCAAGTTTGGGTTAAGGAAAGAGATCAATGTTTAGATGTTGGGCGTCTCATTTAGGGCGTTTCCCGCCTCTGGCTGAGAGGCTGTTCTGGGGCGAGTTTAAGCCTCTCGTGGACTTCCCTTTTTAGGTATCCAAGTTGACGAGATAGGTTTCATGCCCTCTCTTTTGTCGAAAGCGAACATTCAACTCAGGACTGTTATGTCTCTCGAAACGACGTACTACATCACGCAGATTATTGCCGTGGCTCTGATCCTTGGCTCTCTGATCGCCATATTCATTCAGCAACGAAAAGATCACGCGCTCGCAAAAGCCGAAAATCAACGCGAGATTCTGCTAAAGACAACTGAATGGTTCGACGCAATGTTATCAAATCCCTCAGGATTAGAGAGTGTTCAGAACTGCCTCTTGGACTTCAAAAGCGCTTCATCGAAAGAAAAAGCGGAGTTCATGCAGTACATCGTCAAGGTTATTGTGATGGCCGAGCAAGCCAGTTTCATGAAGCGAGAAGGGCTTATAGACGAAGACTCAGGGGTGAAATTCATCGCGTTCGCCGCGATGCATCTTGGAACACCAGGAGGCGCTGAATACTGGAATGATGCGAAAGTTGCCTATGCCAATCATGTCGTCGAAGCCATCGATAAGCGTATGACAACCGATCCGATCAGCGTGGACCAATTCTATAAGATGTTCCCGTTGTTCAAAGTCGATTCCGACCCACAGAGTGTCACCGATGGACGGTTCACTCCCACAGTCGATCCGAATGCTGAGGACGCATAACGCCAAGAGCGCTTATGCTTTATCATCGAGTGGCTAAGCCGGGGCGAATTTAAAACGCTAACGTTGATCCGGTTTTTGGATCCTCGCTGCACCCATCATTCATTCGGTTCGTCTTCTGGATCGATTGCTGAAGTTTGTGCTGGGTCCGGCGTGTATTGCGGAAGGACCTCCCATATTGGAGGGATATCCGTGCGTTCGCGCATCGCTTGATCGAGTGCTTCGCGAATATCGCTCCCTAGAAACATGCGCATTCGCTGCCAATACTGTTGGCCGCCAGGCGTCATGAGGGAGAGAAGCGCCGCGCCTTCCATACCCCGGTAAGAAGCTTCAGCAATAAGTTTGTCATTTCGCATGTAAAGCGCCGTCTCAGCGATTGAGATGGCTTTGTGCACGACATGCGCAAAGTCAGCTTGTTGAGCCGGGGTCGCCCCCTCATAATCGAAATAGCACGCGCGAATGTTCTGGAGCGCATCAGGACTCGCGACGGGAATACCCGTCAGGTTTTCAATCTCTCTAAGGATCTCTCTTTGGTTTTCAGCGCGCGCCAGAATATGATCCTTCCGCTGCTGAATATAAATCGCAATAAGCGAAATTAGGATCGCTCCAACCGCGATGATTTGGGTGACATAATAGACGGTTTCGAGGCTCATTTTTCTAACTCCGCTTCAACGCGCGTTGCGAGCGCCTCGGCTTCCTGTTGAATGCGCTCATAATAACCCTGCTGGGCAATTGTGTAGGATACCATGGTTCTCAACGCACCCCTGAGAACGGCGTCAGTGCGAAGGGCTTCGACAAGCACATCATGATCAATCGAGATGAGAGGACTGAACCCATGTTCCTGTCCAGTAAAAATTAGTCGATCTCGAAAAGGCCTGAATGTGTTGACTTGAGCATCCTCGACGCCCGTCCAAAGCGTTCTGTATCGCAGAAGATCACGAACAAGTGTCTCATCCTGAATGATCGAAGAATTATCAGCGGCTATCAAAGATTCTATCGTTGCATCATTATGAGAAGGATAAATGCGCACTGTCGAACGTGTCCACAATTCGCGACGAACATCCTCAGTGGGCTTCGACGGCAACGCCACGTTTAGTACATCAGATGAGAAGATGCTGGACTGCCCTGGAACCGAAAGGGACAGAATGGGCTCCAAATCGGCATCCATAAGCAGCACATTGCTAGCGTCGATGCCGAGAGTGACCAATTGCAAAGACGACGAAAGAGCCCCCTGATCTGCCGTTAGATCATCAAGCAGATCAGTGAGAATTACTTTTTCGCGGATAGTGTCAGTGCGCGTCTCATTCCAATTTGAGACCTGAATACCGATAAAGACACCGATCACGACGATGACGAAGTCGATCCCTACAGCGAACCAGTTTTGTTCTTTGACATGTTTTGTGATGCGGCGCAGAAGCATATTTGTCCCCAATCCCCTTGTGTGAGGACCATGGTATAATCCAGTTAAAATGCAATGCCATACGCCTGCGTCTCACGCTACGAGCGTCCGCTTTAGGGCGTTTTAAGTCTCTTATTGTCCTCAATTTTTTGGAATCGGGACTGGCAACGTTGTGGCAACGTCGGCGAGCTACATTGACCGTAAACTCGCAACGTTTCACTACGGTAGACTACGTTAAACTACTCTATTTACAGTGGTTTAGCCTTTTCTCTGAAGCTTGACATTCCAGCATTGGAAGCGACGAATTCGATTGTTTTCAAGCGCTTAAGCCGCAAACTTTGGAGATCTGGCAATGTCATGGCAACGTGGGTTTGACCCCTGCAATGAAAACAGCCATTGCTGTCGTTTGAGGTATCGTTTTTGGTTAGAGCACGAACCTTTGTTGAACACTTTCTCTCAGCAACACCTGTCCGAGCGGATAAGCTAGAGTCTAAGCAAGGACAGCGGGTTTGAACGAAGCTAAGTTGAATGAGTTGAAGGAAGCGTTGCGAGCTACCCTAGCAGAGCAGACGCGTGTTCTCGACCATTTGATCCACGTTCTATCGCAGACTGAAACCATTGATCCCGAACTCAAAGAAATTACGAATACAATCGTCCTGATGCTGCAATCAGTCGGAGTTTCAGTTCACTCAATTCTAAGGCTGACTGAGACTATCGACATGGCGATCAAAGACTGTTTTGGAATCTGCCGAACGGTCTCAGAGATGTGCATAAACATCGCGTACATTGCCGCTTCCGACATCGAGGTTGCACGTCGTGCGCGGGCACATGCTCTTCAAAAGAAATTTCGCGACCTTAGTCGCTACTCTGATGCTGCGGATGTGAATATAAGCGTCAAATCGAACGTCACGCCTGATGCCTCCGAAATTCCGGGTTTGCAGGAAGCGATTGATATGTTCACAGACAAAAAAGGCAGAGAAATTCGAGATTGGGCTACTGATTCACTGGACGAGAGAATCCGTAAAGTGGCAGCCGTTTCGAGGAGAGCAAGCACTTCGTTGGCGGGTTCCAAATTTTCAATCTATCGCCACTCCTCGGAGCTTCTGCACGGTACTTACTTTGGAGTGGTTTACTTTTGGACATCGCCCACAGGTGCGGAAATCAGTCGGCAACAGTTTTCAGAGCATTGGGTGCAAAACCATTTCGTCACCATCTTCACGGCGGTGTTCTTCGGAGTAGTAGGGGCCGTAGAATGCTGCGCGGACCGGTTCGAATTGGATCAGTTCGATGAGAGCATTCAGAAGGCAATAACAAAAACTCGAGTTCTTCTCGATCCCGAATTCGCCGATGGATAATTCTGACGTGACTAAGATAAGATGCGCAATGACAAAGAAGCTTCCCGATATGCCAGATCTCGCCAACGCACAAGAATGGGCGAATGAACTCGCTTCTGAAACCAATAGAGGATGCGCTTTGTTGGCGGCAAGCTGGTTGGAAGAAAGTACGAAACACCTAATCAAGTGCGGGCTGGTGGAAGAGGCGCCCCAATCCCTTATGAAGGAAGTGTTCAGTGGCACAGGCCCGTACGCCACGTTTTCTTCATCGATCAACATTTGTTTTTTGTCTGGATACATTTCAAACAAAGAGCGCAGCGCTTTGCACTTAGTTCGAAAAGTGAGAAACGAGTTTGCTCATAGTGCTCAGCTCAACCTTGATTTTGAGCAAGAGCCGGTATCGGATCTTTGCAAGCGGATGGAGCAGATTTTTCCGATACCTTTTAGCACTCCAAACAATAAGAACCTGTTTTGCGCGACCGCTGCATTTTTGCTGGTGAACCTCAGTCATATCCGTCGAGGAAAAATCAGGCCCGCTGCGAAAGCGCCAGACTTGAAATGGGATTGAAATCGAGTTTCGGCCATTTTGTTGAGCGGCTTAGATGGGGCGATAAAAGGACACTGCTTACTCCGCTGCTTATCCGTCAATGGCTTCCACGGCTCTGTAGAGATTGGCGATGAGGGAGGATGTCAGGGCTGCGCAATTGCAATTGACTTGCGCGACGATGACGGTGCTGCGTTCGGGAAGTGCATAGGCGATTGTCTGGTATCCGAAGACATCTCCGGTATGGCCGAAGAGTTCTTCGCCAGAGCGGTTCATGATGGTCTCTATGCCAAGGGCCTGCCGCCGCCGGACCGCTCGCGGGACAAACTCGCTGACCATATTGGCGCCAATCGGCGAGAGCGGGCCATCTTCGATCAGGAGGGCAGCCAGCAAGGCGGACACGTCTTGAGCCGACGCCATAACGCCGCCATCGGGCCCGGAATGCTCCCAATATTCATGCGTATCCTTCCAGGGACGCAGATAGGTGCCGTAGCCATGGATGTCTTCCGGGACAGGTTGATACTGGTTGTAATAAGTCGCCTGAAGGCCGAGCGGGGAAGTGATAACCTCTTCGATCAGCGCGTCCATGGGCTTACCCGACACCGTTTCGGCAATTTCACCCAAAAGGAGATAACCAGTGTTGGAGTAATGATATTCAGCGCCTGGCGCACCGGTCGCGGGATTGCGCCGGATCACGGGCAGCATGCGCTCCAAAGTGATCGGCTCCCGCCAGTCGGAGAAGAGATAGCTGCGGATGTCATAATAATCCGGGATGCCGCTTGTGTGCTGCAAAAGCTGGCGGACCGTGGCCTCGTCCGCATTAGGGATGCCGTCCAGCATCTCGGGCGGCAACAGGTCGCTGATCGGAGTTGTTAGCTCAAACGCACTTTGCGCCAGAAGGTGATGGATCACCGCGCCAGTGTAGATTTTCGAGATACTGGCGATCCGCAGCGGCGTGTCCGTTGGCATGGGTTGGCCCGCGGCTTTGTTTGCAAGGCCGGCGGCCACCGTCTGGCTCTCGCCGTTTTGCCTTATGTGAATGACGACGCCGGGCGCGCCGCCTTCAACAGTCGCGCTTGCTATCTGTTGCATGGCAGTCTGCATATCCTGGCCGGTAAAGTCTTCAGACGTGTAGCGCGGCGGGTTGGTCTGGTCACGATAGACCGCGAAAAGGACACCGCCAATGAACGCCAGGACGGCAACAAGAATAATGAGTGGTTTTAAAAGCGCATAAGAGGTCTCCAACTGATGATGCGTTGAAGATGGGCGTAAAACTCCTGTCCGTCGTCCGTCCGTGAAAGGCCGGACACGCGAAAACCTATTATTCTGCAGGGGCTTTCTCACATGCCCGTGTTTTTCGCCATGCACTGGGGGTTGATCCCACATGCCGCTTGAACGCGGTGTAAAATGAGGACCTTGTATTGAACCCGGCGGCAAAAGCGATGGCCAGGACGGTGTCGGAGCCTGAAGAGAGCTGCGCTTGTGCGTCTTTCACCCGCCACGCATTTACATAATCGAAGAACGTCGCGCCGAGCTTCGCATTGAGCGTCTGCGACACATAATTCGGGCGCGCGCTTATGTGTTTTGCCAGCATGCTCAGCGATAGATCCGGATCCCGGTAAAGCTGGTCCTCGCGCATGGCTGCCTTAATCTTATCGGCCAGGCGCGCGATTTGCTCGTCTGACAAGGCCGATTTTTCGTATCGCGACTCAGCTTTCGCAGCGTCTTCTGCCGCCGCGATCTCTGTTGCAAGGCCGGGCGTCTGACGGAGGCCCCAGATCGACAGGGTCCAGACAAGCGCCAGATCGAGCAGGCTGAGCCATGGCTCTTCAACCGGGGTGATATCGGTAAAGACCTCCAGGGCAAACACGGCCGCAACCCATGCCCAGTCAATGAGGATCAACACACCAATCCAGCCAATCCAGCCAAGCTCCAAATGTTCGGTCGAGGCAAACAGGTCCTTGAGCCGTCCTCGATACCCAATCAGCCGTTTCAGGATCGCTAGCGCATAGAAAAACCACTGACTAAGCCAGATGACATAAAGGCCGATAATCGACACGAACAGCGTCGTCTGAAGGGTTGATGCGCGGTCTCTGCCGGTATCGAACAGAGCGATCCGGTCAGCATCCGGCGTCACCAGAAGCAGCGCAAAGATACCTAGCCCGCCAACCGCCGGCACAAGATGGGCCAAATCCCGCCAGGACCACACCTCTTCGCGCTCTGACGTCATCGCGCGCACATAGAACCAGAACATCGGCAATAAGAGCATATCTGCCGGCAGTGATGCGCCGCCCGCAAGGTGAGACACGGCGTGCGGTAGCCCCTGCAAGCTCGGCGTATCCAGAACCGCGCTCATCTCCGAGACCGCCAGCGCAAAAAAGAACACAGCCAGCGGCAGATAGACCCGCCTGTCCCAAACGCGCGACACAAGCACGCTCCCGCTCAGCAAGGCCTGGCCAAGCGTAACCGCTGAAAGAAAAGCCGCTAATATCAGCGCATCAGGCAAATCCCGTATCCCCTTCCAACTCCGCTATCTGCTATAGCACCAACACCACCCCGCTAAACAGAAAATACCATCTCAAATGTCCGGCTCCGGCCAGCACAGATCGAGCCCCAGAGGCAGTCAAGGGGCGAGTTTAAGACACTGAGTTGAGTCTCATTTGGGACCTTCCAAGGGCGCGTCACATGGTACGAGCGCTTTGGCAATTGGCGCCATTACAAAACTTTAGAAATTCTATCATTGACGGTTTTCACCGATTCAATTCGGTTGGCTCTTGCAAGTGTTTATAGGGTTCTTCTGAATGACATTATCATCGGTGACGCGAGCGATTGCTTTGGCGGCAGCATCAATATTGGTTTCCTGCCAATCCACACCTGTGCAGGAAACGCAGACAACCGAACTCAAGCCTTTGGAGTTTCC
>JBCBMU010000015.1:0-104412 GCA_039822145.1 Pseudomonadota bacterium
GACCGCTTCCGGGGCCTGCGCCTCATGCGGGTGCTCAGCGCCAGCATAGACCCGCAGTTTCGAGAATTGCTTGCGCGCCAGCGTGCTTTCTTTTGGCAGCATGCGCTTGACCGCCATTTCGATCGCGCGTTCAGGGAAGCGACCCCCGAGGATTTTGCCAGCCGTTGTCTCTTTAATCCCACCTGGATGTCCGGTGTGACGGTAATAGACTTTGTCACTCAGCTTATTGCCGGTGAACTTAGCTTTCTCAGCATTGACGACAACGACAAAGTCGCCTGTGTCAATATGAGGCGTGAAGTCAGCGCGGTGCTTGCCACGCAGACGTTTGGCGACGTAGGAAGCAAGACGACCCACAACGACATCCGTCGCGTCGATGACGATCCATTTGTTCTCAACGTCGGCAGGTGCGTTATATGTTTTCATTGCTCCGCCGGAGCCTCTCATTCGGAGTTATTGGATAATGTTCAAGCGCCCGCATCTACGCGCCGCGAAACGCCTTGTCAACGCGCCATCCGCGCTGATCCTGCTTTTCCTTGCATCGGCTTGCAGCCCAAGTCCAGAACCGGTTGAAACAGAGCCCGCAGAAGAGGTAGTAGAGCCCGCGCCGACAGAGGCCCCAGGCGGCCTTGTCTTACCCGCGGTTTGGCAAACCAATGATCTCGGTGCCCCCATTGCGAGCGTTGCCATTGCCGGCGCCTTGGGATCGACCGTGGCGGTCACTTATACGGACGGCAACTTACAATTTCTCGATTTTGACGGCGAGCGTGTGACCGAAAAAGCCGATATCGGCGTCGCAAAAGTCGCCGATGGCCGGTTTTTGCAATTGCAAGGCACACCCGTGACTGTGTTTCCCGGGATCACTTCCGACGGCGATCTATCACTTTATATTCACGGCGGCGAATTGGCCGAACCCCTGCCCTATCCGCTCGATGCCGGCACCGATGAGCGGATCGAAGGCCTGTGCAGCGGCGACCCGACCTTTGATCGCGACGGCGTCATGCGTATTGGCTTCTGGACCCGCGGCGATCGGCGCCAGCTCAATCTGGGACGTTTGGTTGAAGTCGGCGATAATCTCATCCTGTTATTGGATGAACCGGCGCGGGCCTCGACCGATATAACCGCATGCGTGCTGACTGACACCGAAGATGTTGCCTATGGCGGTCCGGTGCTGGCGGCGACGGATTTGAAGCACCGCAATAAAATTTATCGCTTCTTAGTCGACGAGTTTGGCGGCTATACGCTGATCACCGAAACTGGCGATGCGGTTGATTTTCAAGTCTTAGATGGCCTGTCCGTGCGCCCTCCGGCTCTGCCTGTCGATATGGCGGGTACGGGCGACGCGCGTAGCGGCGGCTATCCTGGCGGCGTGATTGTAGTGGCCGGACAAGCCAGCACCGGCGCCCACACAGTGACCTATATCGATCCGAGCAAAGTTACGCTTGAACCGTTTGGGTATTCTGCGGCGCGGGGGGGCGAGTAGCCCAGACCAGCCAAATCGTTGTCAGCAAGACAATCACGCCAAGCCCCTGGTGCACCAGAGCAATCGGCAATGGCGCCGCATTGATCAGCGTCAGGATGCCCCAAAACGCCTGGGCCGAGACCAGACCTGCGACCAGGCAAAAGCCGACAAACATATCGGTCCCGCGAGCGCGATAGGCGGCATAGAAGGAGAGGCCCCAAAGCAAATAGGCCAGTGTTCGGTGATTGAACTGGGTCGCAGCACGCCCCTCAAACAGGCTGCGCACACCAAGCTCGGCTTGCAGATAGTGCGACGGGACAAGCTCGCCGGCCATTAACGGCCAATCAGTATAGGTGCGGCCAGCATCCAAGCCCGCGACCAAAGCGCCAGAAAGCATTTGAATACTGGTCAAGGCCAGCAATCCGACCGCGATCAGTTGCAATCGGCGATCGACGCTCCCGCGATTGCGTTCGCTCAGGTCAAACCAGAACCATGCGGTGATCGCGATGATCAACAAGGCCAAGCCAAAATGCGTCATCAGGCGATACGGCGCGACGTCGAGCCGTTCGGTTTCACCAATGCCGCTGGCGACCATCCACCAGCCGATAAAGCCTTGTAAACCGCCCAAAGCGATCAACACGCCGAGACGCAGCGCCCATGTCTTGGTGAGCCAGCGCATCGCCGCAAACCAAATGAAGCCGCCAACCGCGACCAATCCGATCAAACGACCAAACAGCCGATGGCCCCATTCCCACCAATAAATGAATTGGAATTCGGACAGGGTCATATTGTAATTCTGTTGCTGGAATTCAGCGGTGGCTTTGTATTTCTCAAACTCGCTGAGCCAAGCGGCGTCGCTAAGCGGCGGCAAAGCCCCTTTGATCGGCGCCCATTCCGTGATCGACAGACCGGAATCGGTCAGACGGGTGGCGCCGCCGATTAAAATCATCGCATAGACCATCAAAGCAATGACGATCAGCCAGCGTTGGATCCAGCGTGTGGCAATAGGAGAAGTTGCGTCAGGCATCATGCGCTCTATTTGAAGCGCAGAACTAGAACAGCAAGCGGCCACACGGTCGCAGGAACCAGGAAATTGCAGCAAATGCCCCAATCACAACGCAGAATTGTCGCGAGTGTCGTGCTTTTGGTCTTTCTCGGCCTGTGGATTTGGGGTGCGGCAACGATTGGTACGATGCTAGCGACTGCGCCGAAATGGGCGAGCCTGATCTTTTTTGTCGTTGCCGGCATTGGCTGGGCCTTCCCACTCAAGCCGGTGTTCAACTGGATGAATTCAGCGCCCGAAGACGAAGCCTAGGCTTTTTCGCGGTCGCGGCGACGTTGATTTTTGCCGGGGCGTTTGCGCGATCTTTGCTTGGGCTTCGATGCCGCAGAACCCGGCCGCGCGCCGCCGCCCTGTCGTCCTGAACGACCAGATCCGCGTGACGGGCCTTTTGGCTTGCGGACGCGCACACTGGGATCCGGCGTTGGCAAGATCAGCCCCTCGCACCCCTCTGGCGCTGGCAGGACTTCAACCTCTACGCGGGTGATTTTTTCAACCTCTCGCAGATAATAAAGCTCGTCTTCCGCGACCAAAGAAATCGACACGCCATCCTTGCCCGCGCGGGCTGTGCGGCCAATCCGGTGGACATATTGCTCGGCGACATTCGGCATCTCAAAATTGACCACATGCGAAATGCCATCGATATCGATGCCGCGGGCGGCAATATCTGTCGCGACGAGGATCCGGCAATCGCCATTCTTAAAAGCCGCTAGGGCTTTCAGGCGCTGCGACTGGGACTTATTGCCGTGAATGGCGAGCGCCGGAAAATTCTTTGCCATTAATTTGCGAACGACTTTGTCAGCGCCATGCTTGGTCCGGGTGAACACCAAAGCGCGGTCAATCTTCGGATCTTCTAAGAGCCGGGTCAGCAGGTTGAGCTTGTTCGAATTGCTGACATGCAACACGCCTTGGGTGACGCGTTCGGCGGTCGTACTTTCTGGTGCGACGGAGACGCGGACCGGATCATTCAAGTATTTTTCGGCCATATCCGCGATCAGTTTTGGCATGGTCGCCGAGAATAAAAGCGTCTGACGCTCATCTGGAACTTGCGCGATGATTTTGCGCAAATCAGGAATGAAGCCCATGTCGAGCATTTGATCAGCTTCGTCCAAGATCAACACTTCAACATCGCGCAGTTGCACAGCGCCTTGGTTCATCAAGTCTAAGAGACGCCCCGGGGTCGCCACCAAGACATGGCAGCCTCTTTCCAAGGCCCGGATTTGGCGATTGATTTTAACCCCGCCAAAGACGGTCTCGGTGACGCAATCCATGAATTTGGAATAAGTCCGGAAGCTCTCGGCAATTTGCCCTGCAAGCTCGCGGGTCGGCGCCATAACCAGCACGCGGGCGCCCTTGTGCAGACGCTTTGATTGGTTCTGCACCAAGCGGTCGAGTGTCGGCAGCGCAAACGCCGCGGTCTTACCCGTGCCGGTTTGCGCGATGCCGAGCAAATCGCGGCCGTCCAGCAGATGCGGGATCGATTGGGCCTGAATTGGAGTTGGAGTTTCGTAGCCTTCAGCCGTCACGGCTTTCAGCACCTGCTTGTGCAGGTTGAGATCTGTAAAATGTGTCACGCGGAAGGGTCCTAATTTGCTGACATCGATGGACACGACCCGCGCGAATGGGGCGTTATAAAACGGAAGTCTAAAGGAGAGGGCTCAATCCAGGCCAGATGGCGGGAGCGCTTCACGCTGCCAGCTCCATGCATGCGCCAAGGCACGCTGCGACGGGCGCCATGTGCCTGTGGTTGCAGCAAAGGTCAATGCAAAGGCTGTCGAAACCTGATGAAGGGCTTAATCGCCGTCTTGGATTTTCTTCGCTTCCTTGCGCAGACGCGCGAACATTTCCGAGACATCTTCTTCATCCGTCGCCGCGTCTGTATCTTCGCCGCTGAGCGCTTCCAAAGAGAGTTCATCTTCCTCATCAATAACCAGTTCGCCTTCGACAGGCTCTGGCGCATCCGGTTCCGGCTCAGGCGTTGGCGCTTCAACGCGCTCGTCCACATTGCGGGCCTCCGGATCAGCTTGGCCAAACCGTCCGAGCACCGTTTCAGAGCCGATCAGGGTCTGTCCGGGCAGCGGCAGAATATCGACACTTGCCGGGACATAGAGGTCAACCCATCCGCCCAGCCGCAAAGTGCCAATGCCGCGGCCAAGTCGCACCGCATCGCCGGCTTCTGACGAAATCTCAAGGCGCGGGCCAAGCCCGCCTGTGGCGAAGCGCATGCCAATCGCGCGGTCGCCGCTTTCAAGGGACACAAACGCGACAGCCAATCCAGGACGATCGGGTTTCATCGCCGCGAACGCCGCCGGATCTCCAGTCTCGCGGATCACATGATCAATGGCGCCATCGATCGGCGCATGAATGCCATTGGTCTTTGTCGGACCAACTGAGATGCGGACCCGCGTCCAGGGACCACTGCCTAAGCGCAGCTCATCCGGAGGGGTCGCCCCATTGATAGAAACAACCATGCCATCGGTTGGCGCGACGATGAGGTTTTCGGCAAGCGGCGGTGTGCGCTCGGCCGTGCGTGTTGCAAGCAGCACAATAACCGCGGCGGCAAGCCCGATCAGAAACAGTTGCCAGAGCAAAATCGACAGTAAAAATCCAACCAAGAGGCAGGCTGCAGCGCCGGCATAGCCTTCTAAATCAAAGCCGCTGCGCAGCCAAGGGAAACTCTCGCGGCCTAAATCCTTGTCTGACATCTGACGACGATCTCCTATTCCACGGCGGCGAGGGCGTCTCGCTTTGCCTGGCGCGCCCACATATCGGCATATTCGCCCTGCGCTGCCAAGAGGGCGTCATGCGTTCCGCGCTCAATCACCTGCCCAGCTTGAAGCACGACAATCTCATCGGCGTTTTGAACCGTTGATAAGCGGTGCGCGACCATCAGCGTTGTGCGGCCGCGCGAGGCTTCATCGAGCGCATCCTGGACCGCCGCTTCGGTGGCGCTGTCGAGGGCGGAGGTCGCCTCATCGAGCACTAGGATTGCCGGATTTGCCAGAATGACGCGCGCAATGCCAACACGCTGTTTCTCACCGCCTGACAATTTTAAGCCACGCTCCCCGACTTTCGTATCCCAGCCATCGGGCAGACCTTCGATGAAATCGAGCAATTGCGCCCGGCGCGCTGCATCCTCAAGCTCGGCCTGGGTCGCGTCAGGATTGGCATAGCCAATATTGGCGCGGATGGTTTCATTGAACAGGACAACGTCTTGCGGCACCAAGCCAAGCGCTTGACGCAGGCTCTCTTGGGTCACATCGCGAACGTCTTTGCCATCAATCAGCACCCGCCCGTCTAGCACGTCATAGAAGCGGAACAGCAATTTCAGCAGCGTCGACTTGCCAGCACCCGAGGTCCCTACAAAGGCAATCTTCTTACCGGCCGGGACTTCAAAACTGACATCCTTTACGCCGATCGCGCGGGCATCATGGGTGAAGCCCACTTGCTCAAAAGCGACATCGCCCCGCGGCGCCGTCAGCAGCACGGCGTCTGCCTTATCGGCGACTTCTGGCTTCATACCCAGCAAACCATAGAGTTTCTCTAAATCGACCGCGCCTTGTTTAATCTCACGCCAGGCCCAGCCGAGAATGTTGAGCGGGGCATAGAGAGATAAGAACATCGTTAGGACGCCGGTCATGTCACCGATCTCCATACTGCCTCGTGAGACATTATACGCCGAAATGACCAAGGCCAAAAGCAAGCCCGCATTCATCACAAAAGCTTGGGCGCCGTTTAGCACATACATCGAGCGGATCGCCTCGACATATTTGACGTTATAATTCTCCATCGCGCCGTTGAACCGCTCGGTTTCGCGGGTCTCAGCAGCAAAGGATTTGACCGTTTCGAAATTGGTCAGAATGTCCACCGCGATGCCGCGAAAACGGGTATCGGCTTCATTCATTTTGCGCCTCTGTCGCACCCGCCATTCGGTGATGTAGACCGTCGTCGCAGCATAGACGACGATCGTGACCACGGCGACCAGGGCGAGCCAAGGATCATAGGCAAAGGCCAGTGCCAGGGAGGCTAAAACCAAACGCACAATGGTTGGACCAATATTGAAGGCGAGAAAGCGGATTAGATAGTCAATCGCGCTGGCGCCGCGCTCGATCACCCGGTTGAGTGCGCCCGTGCGCCGCGTCTGGTGGAACCCGAGCGACAGGCTCTGAGCATGCCCAAAGGCATCGACACAGGCGGTGCGCTGCGCGTCTTGGCTGACCGGCGAAAACAGCCAATCCCGCAATTGCGGCAAACCGCCAGCCAGAAAGCGGATCCCGAAGGCGACGCTGAGCCAATAGATACACGCCCAAAGCCCGACCACGATACCCGCATCATCGGTCACCAGCTGATTGATCGCGTAGCCAATCAAGAGCGGAAAAGCGACCTCCAACACCGCTGCGCCAAGCGTCAGCAAGATCGCGATGACCATAATCGGTCGCCACTTCTTCAATTCAGGGCGGGCCAAGAGTTGCAAAATGCGCCCGATGGAGACGGCAATGCCACCATCCGCGCTTTCGATACGATCGGGATCGGCAGTTTCTGGTTGAGTCGACATAGCCCGCCATATGGGGCGGGCTATGCCATCTGCATAGATGTTTTTTTGCGATTAGCGGAGATTGGTTAGAACCGGCCGCTAATCGTCACTTTTGCATTTAGCGGCGCACCGACCGTGGCTTGGTGCGTGCTGTGAGCGCTTGGGAAGTAGAGCTCGTCGGTCAGGTTCTCGACATTGAACTGAATCCGCAATTTGTCCGAGACGTCATAATACGCGGCTGCATCAAAGCGCGTATAGGCGGGCAAAGTTGGGTGCGATCCGGTCGAACCAATGTCGAAATCGGTGATAAAGGATTCGTCCTGATAGGTCGCGCCGAGGCCGAAGCCGAGCCTGTCCGTAACCTGATATGCGCCCCAGATTGAGAACATGTTCTCTGGTACTTCACGCGGCAGCTCATTGCCATTGTCGGTTTCGCCTTCAAGATAGCTATAGCCTGCGGTGAGGAAGAAATCCTCCGTCACTTGGCCTTGCAATTGAAGCTCAAACCCTTCGATTTCGAGACCGCGGACTTCGAAATTCTCGCCCGTATCATCGTCACGGTCAGCGCGGGTTTGGTCATTCTGGAAATAGGCGGCGGTAAAGCTGAGACTGTCAAATATGTCCCATTTCACGCCGATTTCAGCTTGCTCAAACTGGTCGGGATCAAGGCTGCCCGTGCTGGCAAATTGTTCGCCAGAGCGCGGCAAGAAAGCTTCGCTATAGCTGGCATAGAGAGAGACATTTTCTTGCGGCTTATAGATTACGCCGAGGCGCGGTGAAACCTCTTCATCGGTGCGATCTGTGGGCACGGGATTGGCGAGATCGACCAGATTGGTTGTGCTTTGATCGAAGCGGTCAAAGCGGGCGCCAATGACAATATCGAGATTGGGGCTGACCTCAATTTGATCCTGAACAAAGAGCGAGAACACTTCAATTGTGCTCTCCGTGCGGTCATTGATCGCGCCGAGGGCATTGTAATTGTTGACCGTCGTCACGCCTGGGCCGGTCAAGGTTTCATCAGTCCCCGCGAGCACAGTTGAGAAGCCCGTGCCGATTCCGCCAATCAGATCCAGCGGACGGGAAATCAGGAAAATCTCATTGTCATCATTGGTCGACGTCCAACGCGCATTGAAACGATCATTGTCATTGCCGGTGTCGAGATATTCGGCGCCGGCAATCAATGTGTGGCCAATCGGGCCAGTCTCAAACTCACCGACCAGGTTGCCGGAAAGCGTCAGGCGCTGGCGCTGCGTGGTATCAATATAACCATCCAGCTCGACATAATTGGGACGGTTCTCTTGGTCATAGTCCGATGCGTAAAAATTTTCGTAGAGCTTATCATAATCCCCATAGGCCAATGCCACATTGCCTTTGAGAGTGTCGGAGAATTGGTGCTGCACGCTGGCACGGAAAATGTGCGCTTCGAAATCGGTTTGATTGAGCTCAGGGTCGCCAAACACGATGTCCTCGAAGGCTTCAACAGGCTCGCCGTTGGCGCCAGTTGGAATGCCGCGATCGATGAAGCGCTGATGATTGGCATATTCGTAGGACAGATCGAGCGTTGTGGCTGGCGTCAGTTCGATGCGCGCGGTGGGATTGATCCCGAACCGGTCACCATCATAAAAGTCGCGATGATTTTCGAGGCTTTCGTAAAAGCCATTCACCCGCAGTGCGACTTTGTCGCTGACTACAAAATTGCCGTCGACTTGCGCATTATAAGCACCAAACGTGTCAGCGCCGAGTTGGAAGCCGCCAAAGCCTTCGCTCGTATCGGCCTTCTTGGTCACCCGGTTCAACACCCCGCCCGTGCCGCCGCGGCCGAAGAGAAGCGCATTGGGCCCGCGCAGAATCTCGACCTGTTCGAGATTATAAAAGGACCGATAATGCTGAACATCGTCGCGTACGCCATCAATGAAAAAGTCTGCCGTCGACCGCACGCCGCGAAAGACGATGGCATCGCGGTGGCCCTCACCTTGTGACGTGTTCACGCCAGGCGTGTAATTGATAATGTCTCCAACGCTATCGAACCCGCGCTCTAAGATCTGATCCGCGGAAATGATGGATAGGCTTTGCGGCACATCAATGATCGGCGTTGGCGCCCGCAAGGCGTTGACTTGATCGGCATAGAGATATTGTCCGACAACGACGACTTCGTCTTGTACAAAAGTATCGTCTTCGTCTGCAGGTTCAGCAAAAGCCGGGGCGGCGAACAAAGCGGACATCGCTGCTGCGCCCAGCAAGCGAGTTTGGAAACGGGTCATGGAAAACGGGTCCTAAAAACTACAATAAAGCTTGATTAGAATAGTCGTTATTGAAAATCAATCGCAACTAGACTCGAAAATGCAAATCAGTCGCAATTTTATCACAGGCCTGCCTCAGGCGCTTTGACTGTGCTTAAAACGCCGCAAGCTGATGCTTTTTTCTAGTGTTTCTGAGAGACTTCCGATAAGGCACCAAGGGTTTGATTCAGAGGCAAGATCCATGTCCGGTTTAAAGTCGATTTGCGTTTATTGTGGCTCCTCAAATGAGGTGAAGCCTGACTATCTACGCCTCGCTCAAGATCTTGGGCGAACCTTGGCCCAGCGCGACATTCGCCTGGTCTATGGCGGCGGCGGCGTGGGTCTAATGGGCGCCTGCGCCCGGGCGACGCATTCAGATGGCGGCGAAGTGCTCGGCATCATGCCGCGTTTCTTGTTGCAGAAAGAACGGATCTTCGAAGACGTCCCGCACGAAATCGTCGACGATATGCACACGCGCAAACAGCGTATGTTCGACGAGAGCGATGCCTTCATTGTCCTGCCCGGTGGCATTGGCACACTGGAAGAAGCCGTAGAAATGCTGAGCTGGGCGCGGCTTGGGCTGCACGCCAAGCCGATGGCCTTTCTCGACGAAGATGGCTTTTGGGCGCCCTTCTTTGAGCTGATGGACCACATTATAGATGGTAAGTTCACACCGGAGGAGTTCCGCGCCGCTCTGGTTCATGAGCAAACCCCAGAAGCGGCGATCCAGGCTCTGGCCGACCGCGTGGTCAAACTCGGCGACCTCTAAAGGACCGCCCCCCCGGATTTACATTGAATTTTCGCCCAGCGCCTAACCGGCCCGCAAGCATTGACTGCTATTGGGAAAGGCATATCCAGCGAAAGTTCTAACATGCCGCGTCTCAATCAGAGTAGAGTGAATGAAGGCAGTCAACTTCTGATCACGGTCGGAGTTGGCCTTCTCGCCGTTATTTTATTCGTCGCCATTATCATCTGGCCAAGCAATGCAAAGCCTGACCTTGAAGAGCTGATCCTTGGCGAGACCCCATTGGGCAATACGCTGAATGATGCGACGACGACGGAATACCTCCAAGTCCTGTACCGGGCGAACCCGAAAGCGTCTGAGCAGCTACATGCCGAAGCCGACGCCCTAATCGCCGCGGGCGCCGAGCCAGACGCATTGGGTGAGCTCGTGCTCGGCTCTTATGTCGACTTCACGGATGGCGATGAGAAACACCTCTTGCATGCTGATGTCAGCCATTGGGACACACTGGTAAAGATGGCGCAGCAAGGACTCAAAGACCTCTCGAACCGCGCCCCAAAATATTGCCGGATGAGCTATTTCGAAACGCTGCAATACAAGAGCGAAGCCGCAATCACGGAAGAGTTCTCGAACATGATTGGCTACAATTCGCATGGCTATCACTGGGCGGTGCGAGCGCAAACTGAGCTGCTGAAAGCGGTTGAGGACGGACGCAATAATCCGAAAAAGTACGACCGCTTGAACGACGCTGACAATCAGGCCCTGCAAACGGCCATGCTGCGTATGATGCAAGGTCCTCAAGCGTCGAAGATTATGCGCATCCAATCCATGTCGCCATCCGATCAAAAGCGCGCCATGGCCAACATGAATTTCTGCGATGTCGGTGTCGAAATGCTGTCGCTCTACACCACGCTGCCGCGCGAAACACGCGAACGCATCATGGGCGAAGCGCAGCGCGATTTCGATCGCGGCTCATTAGAAGGTATGGCGAAAGGTCTGTTGAGCGGTTTTTAAGACAGGCGCGCCAGCGCCCGTTCACGGCCCATCAAGACCAGCATATCGCCGACGCTCGGGCCCCGCTCCATACCGGTCAGCGCTTTGCGCAGCGGCATGAACAGACCTTTGCCTTTGCGACCGGTCTCCGCTCTGAGCGCTGAGGTCCAAGCGCCCCAGGTCTCGGCGGTCATCTCACCGTCCGGCAAATGCGCCGCAGCGGCAGCGATAAAGTCACGGTCTTCATCATCGATGAGCGGCGTGATCTCACCGAAGGCAACAGGCACAAAGCGCGCGGCGTCTTCGACAGTCTGACAATTCTCACGGACTAAATCCCAGAAGGTTGCATTGGCGGCCCGCGCATCAATTGCGGCGAGCCGGGCTTCGGCCTCTGCGAACGGCATCGCATGGGTCAGCGCGGCATTCAGGCCTTTCAAATCGGCCTCATCAAAGCGCGCTGGCGAGCGGCCAATTTTCCCGAAATCGAACTCTTCGGCCAATTGGGCAAGCGAGCCGCGGATCTCGACATTGTCACTTGTGCCGAGCTTGCCGAGCAAGGAACAGATGGCCAACGGCTCAATGCCTTGGCGGCGAAGCTCGCCCATGCCGAGCGAGCCGAGACGCTTTGACAGGCTGGCACCATCCGCGCCGACCAATAATGGCGTATGCGCCATGGCCGGCGCCGCGCCGCCAAGCGCTTTGAAGATTTCAATTTGCGCGCCGGAATTGGTCACATGATCCTCGCCGCGCACAACATGGGTAATGCCCGCTTCGATATCATCGACACAGCTCGGCAACGTATAGAGATAAGAGCCATCTGCCCGGATCAGCACCGGATCTGACAGAGAACTCGTCTCTATCGCTTGTTCACCGCGGACCAGATCTGTCCAAACCACGCGCTCACCACTCAGCTTAAAGCGCCAATGCGGTTTGCGGCCTTCGGCTTCATACGCTGCTTTTTCCTCATCTGTGAGGTTGAGGCCGGCGCGGTTATAGATTGGCGGTTTGCCACGTGCACGCTGTAACTTGCGCTGACGGTCAAGCTCATCGGCGGTTTCATAGCAGGCATAGAGCAGACCCATTCCGCGCAGCTTATCAGCCGCAGCGTCATATTGATCGAAACGCTCAGACTGCTTGAACGTGTCGCCCCAGTTCAGACCGAGCCAGGTCAAATCATCGCGGATGCCCTGCTCATAAGCGGCGGTCGAGCGCTCGAGGTCCGTATCATCGATACGCAGAATGAATGTCCCGCCCTGCCCGATCGCGAAAAGCCAATTGATCAGGGCTGTGCGGACATTGCCGACATGCAGATTTCCCGTCGGTGACGGAGCGAAACGAACAACAGGTTTGGTCATGGCCATGCCTTCATGAACTTGAAGCGCCCCTTCCACACGAAAACGCCGCAAATGCCAAGCCATTGCCGCCACATTTGACAGACAAGGTCGAGTCCCCGCACCACGTCCGTCGTGATCCAAAGGAGCCCGCCATGCGCCAATTGACCCTAACCGCTTTGAGCCTTGGCTTGGTTCTTGCCGCCTGCACCCCCGCCGCAGACGAGACGCCAGTGGAAACGACACCGGCGCCGACCGAAACCATAGCGCCGGACCCGGCGCCGCCTGAGACCGAAGCAGAGCCAGCGGCGGAGGCAGCGCCAGATATCACGGTCATCGGCTATCCAGAGGGCTGGGAGCTACAGCCCTTCTGGTCGGGTGAATATCCAAACGCCTTTTCCGTGACCCAAGAAGGGGTCACCGTCATGGGCCATCCGGCGATCACGTTCGAACAATATCCGCCGATCTATTGCGGCCTGCCGAACAAAGCGACCTATAGCCCCTGGAATGGACAGCGGCGGGAGTCCGACGCGCTCGAATTTGTCTCTATGGTCTATCCCACCACGTTCACGATCAAAGAAGACACTGAAATTGAGGCTTTTGTCGGTGATGGCGCCGAGATGCTGACGCTCAAAACTGATGATGTTTTGGTCTATAAGAGCTATCTCGCGGAAGGCTTTTTCATCGCTGAAAAAGACGGCATCCAATATGAAATGAACGAAGCCGACTTGCCGCAAAGCACTGAGTTTGAGCAAGGCCCTGAAGATCAGGAATGGGTTCTCGTGACGTGTACGGATGCGGACAGCACACGCGCATGGATCTTATTTGAAGATGCGCTCGGCGCGCCGGGCGTCGAGCTGTACGAATATACCGGCTTCGGCGAGGCCGCTGATTTGCCGTAAACCGCTGCGCAAACGATTTCCTTATCGATCAGAATGGTCTATCTCGCACTGAGCGGGAACGAGGAGGCCTTCCATGAGCGAAACGATCGAACAACCCCAAGCCGGTTGGCGGATGAAAGTTGCGATCTTCGCGCTCGCCGCTTCGGTTTTTACAGTGATTTGGTTCGCGGTCGCCGCGCTCGGCACCAAATTTGGCCTCTGGCCGTGGCAAGTTGGCCTTGGCCAAATGACCATTGGCATTGGCCCGATGATTGCCATGTTCTCTTTAGGCCTGGCGATTATTGCGCAAGTCATCGCGCTGATTAAAGCGCCGCGCAAGCAGGCCTTCATCTTGGCCCTTGGCGCGACTTTAATTGCCGCCTTCTGCATGTTCCGCCTCGCTGGTCTCGGTGCGCAGGCGACGTCCTTGCCGCCGCTGCATGACATTCAAACCGATTGGGCCGACCCGATTCAATATAGCGCGCCCTTAATGGCGGCGCGCGAGGCTCAAGGCGACACCAATCCGGTGCTCGACGCGCCGACCGTAACGGAAGGCGCTGACGCGCGTTGGCCAGGCACCGGCGGACGTCTTGTCTCTGAATTGCAAGAGGAGGCCGAGGCCAAAGAGAGC
This sequence comes from Pseudomonadota bacterium, assembly GCA_039822145.1. GTDB lineage: Bacteria > Pseudomonadota > Alphaproteobacteria > Caulobacterales > Hyphomonadaceae > Henriciella. Next base: position 13,911 of record JBCBMU010000015.1, read on the forward strand.
GGCAAACGGACCGTCTACCCGAAAATGGAGTCGCTCTATTTCAGCCAAAGTCCGACAGAACTCGCCGCCGCGGCGGAGCAAATCATCAACAAGCGCGGTTGGGAGATTGTCGCTTCGGGTCCGACCGGCCGCGAAGCCGGTGACGAGCTGCAAATCGATGCCACGGCAACGTCGGGTTGGTTTGGCTTTAAAGACGACATTGCGGTTCGGATCAGCCCGGTTGAAGGCGCTGTCAAAGTTGATATCCGTTCCACCAGCCGCGTCGGCCTGTCCGATCTCGGCGCCAATTCGACCCGCGTTTATGGCCTAATGATCGAACTCGAAGATCGCGCCGACGGCCGCCGCGCGCCTTAATTGCGAGTTCTGGAGAAGACATCAAAGGCCCGCCTCGGCAACGGGGCGGGCCTTTTATTTGGGTGCTTTTTAGCGGTTTTTTAGCGCCGAAGCTGAAGTAATATCAGCGGCAATAGAAGACGTTATGCGGGGGGCTCAAGACGCCCTAAAAAGGACGCTCGGCACACAAGTGATTGGGAACGCGCTCAATCTGTGTTTTTTTGCACAATCTTGACAGCGCTATATCCGCAAGCTCCAAGGGAAAGAATGCGAGAAATGATCTCTTTATTGTTACAGGCCGTAAGCGGCGTTGTTTTGGTGATCTACTGTTTCGTAGCGCTGCTTTATCAGCCACTTGTTTCTTGGATTATTTTCCCATTGGCCCTCGGGGGATCAATGATATTAATTTCCAAATACGCAAGCAGAGTTACCAGACCGCGATACACCTTTGTGTTGATTATCCTAGCACCATTGGTGATAGGCGTAGCGATGGTGATCCGTTTGGGGGGTAACGTTTACCTGCCTGCAGCGTTTGCCATTGTCGGGATATTTATGTTGTCCGTGTATTATCTCGGGGCCGTTCTCGGCGCGAAGCCTGTATCAGCGCGAGAGGCATAAACTCGCCCCACCACGGTCGCTCTTAATGTCTTCTTCGGGACATCCTGGGACGTTAGATCATGCCCGTTCTAACCTTCGGTCCTCCCACATCGAGCGGGTGATAACGCACGTAGCTGTGTAAGCTCGCGCCTCAAATCGATCCTGAATCTCGCCCGAGCAGCGATTTCACAAGCCGCCCTCTTAAACCAGAAATGCCCGCTTTAAGCGTCGACTTTGGTCAGGCGAAACGTGCTCTGTACGACCGGCGCATCATCGCTGGTGACGACGCGGCCTTCCTCGATCAGCTTAAACATATGACCCAGCAGACTCATACAGGCGGCTGGGAACAGGCGCTCTTCAAGGCCAACATACATAGTCTTGACCATTTCAGGGATGGAGCCCTGCCCGGCTTTGAGCTGTGCGAGCACACCATCTTCGCGGTCTTGGCGGTGCTGACGATAGGCTTGAATGAATTCTTTGACGAAGGCTTGGCCCTCAATTGGTGAGCCATGCGTGGGCCACAATGTTTGATAATTGCGCGCTTCGATTTTATCGAGGCTGTCAAAATAGTCGGCCATACTGCCATCCGGCGGCGCCACGATCGTCGTCGACCAGCCCATAATATGGTCACCAGTCAAACAGGCATTCTCTTCTTTCAAACCAAAGCAAATATGATTGGTCGTGTGCCCTGGCGTCTCAATCGTTTCAAGCGTCCAGCCTGGGCCTTCGAACAGGTCACCATCGCACGTACACTCGTCTGGCATAAAGCCGGCATCATCTTCGCTGCCGAGCTCACCCTTCGCGGTCGGCTCGCCGCAGCCTTTTGCATAGACTTTACAACCGGCCCATTCAGCCAGCGGTTTGGCCAAGGGTGAATGATCGGAATGTCCATGGGTGACCAGGACATATTTCACGGTTTCGCCTTCCAGCGCCGCTTTTAGCGCGTTGAAATGCTCTTCCGAGTGTGGGCCGGGATCAATCACCGCCACTTCGCCTTTACCGACAATGTAAACGCCAGTGCCAACATAGGTGAAGGGGCCAGGATTGTTCGCCACAACACGGCGGAGAAGCGGAGACACTTGCTCCACTTTGCCATACTCAAATTCAATTTCACGCACAAATGGGATAGCCATGGGAGTTATGCCGCTTTTTTGTTTTCTTCTTATATATCTTGGGCATATTAGCCCTGATTTTACCAATCCGGCAAACTACTTACGCTTCGGCGCAAATGCTGCGATAAAGGCCATCGCCATCCGGCGGGTCGATTTCAGCTTGTCTCCAAGCTTGAGCGCGACCGGGGGCCCCATATCGGTTTTATTCGCGTCGACAATGTAGATTCGACCAGAAGCATTGTCGCGTAGCACGTCGACCCCGCCCCATTCTAGACCGATCTCATCAGCAAATCGTGAGATCACGCGAATTTCATCTTCAGAATACGCATTTTGCGGCGTATCCAGAATAACTTCGGCATTTTCATTGAGGAAACGACGGCCGATCGGACGGCGTTTGCGGAACACAACCGCTGGCTCACCACCGCAAATACAGCAGCGTAAGTCTTCAATCAGACCGCCTTCAATCTCATTGTCGACCAGAACTTGATAAGTCTTGTCCGCAAGTGGCTCAATCGGCCCTTCGAGAATGCGGCCATCGTGACAGGCATTCTTCTCCGATTTCTCAACCATGGTGCCGGTAAAGGTCTGTGGATCGACCGATAGGCTATAGCCCGCTGCGCGTTCAAACGCTGCAGCAACATTCGATTTGGAAATGTCTTTACAGCCGAAATTGACCAGTTTCGCGCCCGGCTTGGTGACCGGCGGCGCATGGTCGGCCATTGTCGTGTCGTCGAATTGGAAGACAATATCGGCAATGCTCGGGTCTGAAATCAGCTTCGCGCCAGACGCGTGCATAACGGGCCAAATAAAATACCAAGGCCGCGGCTTTTCAGGATAGAACGCAATTGTCGGACGCTTATGCCCAGTCACTCGGCGCCATGTCCGCCAAGACTGTGCTAATGTGTAAAACGTGAACCAGGTGAAGATGTCATTGACCAGCTCACGGGTGGCAGGGACGCGGTGCCCCGTCTTTTTGACGAGCCAAGCGCCGTCTTCATATTTAAAGTCTGTCAGCCAGTTTCGTGACATACTTTACTCCTTAGCCTTCGCAGCGGCTTCCGTCGGTGGATCGCATGCCTAAGTCTAGCTAGCAAGCTCTTTCAATCACCGGAAGTGAATAAGTGCTCACAATTGCCTCACGCTTGCGTTACAAGAGTGGCCGCAAGGCTGAAAGGTCGTAGCCTGCGCCTGCAGCCGCGTCAGCGATTTCATCGCCCATGCCTTGTCCCGCATGGGTCAGCGCCCAGGCTGTGATTGATCGCGTACCGGTGCGGCAATAGGCCAAGATCGGCGCTGGAGCTTCGGCTAAGGCGGCGCCGAATCGTTCCAAAATCTCCGGCGTCGGCGCGCCCGAGAACGGAATAGCGACAAATGTCAGGCCCAAAGCTTCGGCCTGTGTGCGGATTGCGCCCATACGCGGCTGTTCAATACCGCCCTCGCCGTCCGGGCGATTGGCAATAAGTGTTTTATACCCCGCATCGGCAATTGCTTGCACATCTGTTTCGTCAATCTGAGGGGCGACTGCAAAACCGTCAGTGACTTTGCGTAAATCGAGCATGGCGCAACTCCGGTGTAGATGGGCGTTGACAATGCCCCTTAGCACGTGAACGTAAGAAGTGTTGAGAGGGCTGCCAAGTCCTCAGTGTTGATTCATATGTAGAACATCCACAGGAGCCTTGGTTCGGTGTCAGCCTTGCAGCGTACACTTTCGCGAATTCCATGGGCATATACGGGTCGGCGGCTGTTAATCGCCATTCCGACGCTGTTGCTGATTATCACTGTCGCTTTCTTCATGATGCGAATGGCACCTGGCGGGCCTTTTGATGGCGAGCGCAAGCTCAACGCCGCGACCGAAGCCGCTTTGAATGCCAAATTCGGCCTCGATAAGCCGTTATGGCAGCAATATACTGACTATTTATGGGGCGTTGTGCAGCTCGATTTCGGGCCCAGTATGAAGACGCTCGGCAAGAGCGTGAATGACTTGATTGCCGATGGCCTGCCGATCAGTCTGGCGATTGGTTTTTTGTCGATTACCTTGGCCATCATAGTCGGCACAGCCATGGGGATTTTCGCCGGGCTACGACAGAACACAGCCGGCGACTATTCGGTCATGGGGTTTGCTATGGCTGGGATTTCAATCCCAACCTTTGTCACGGGCCCAGTGCTGATCCTGATCTTCGCGCTGACCTTTAGTGTGTTTGCGGTGGGCGGCCTTGGCACGTATCCAAATATCGGCATGACATTTCACAATATGACCCTGCCAGTGATCACGTTGGCCTTGCCGCAAATCGCCATCATTTCGCGCTTAATGCGGGCCAGTGTGATTGAAACCATGCGCTCTGGTCATATCCGAACCGCGCGGGCGAAAGGGCTGGCCGAGCGCGATGTTGTCCTCAAACACGCTTTGCCGTCGGCGATATTGCCGCTGGTCTCTTATGTTGGCCCCGCCATGGCGCGAGTGATGACCGGGTCGCTGGTAATTGAACGGATTTTTGGTCTGCCGGGCATGGGCTCTTACTTCGTCGATGGCGCGATTAATCGTGACTATACATTGGTGATGGGCGCGCTGATCATTTACGCGACTTTGATCGTGATCTTCAATTTGATCGCCGACATTCTCTATGCGCTGCTGGATCCAAAGGTGAAGTATGACTGATACGATGGATCTGACCGGCCGCAAGGAAGCCGTCGAAACCGCAATCCAAGGCGGGCGCTCACTCTGGGACGATGCGAAAACGCGCTTGTTCCGAAATAAAGCTGCCGTCGTCTCAATGTGGGTGCTGGGCATTATCATGCTCATCGCCACGATCGGACCGTTCTTCTGGGTCCACGACTACCGCACCATCTCGACCAATGTGGAATTAGCGCCGACATTTGAAAACCTGCATTTGCTAGGCACGGACACGCAAGGCCGGGACAGTCTGGCGCGCTTGATGATAGGCCTGCGCATTTCGCTGGCGGTTGGCATGGTAGCGACGATTGTATCGCTGATCATTGGCGTCACCTGGGGCGCTGTCGCCGGATTTGTTGGCGGCCGCGTCGACAATCTGATGATGCGCTTTGTCGATGTTCTTTACGCCATGCCCTTCATCTTCTTCGTGATCTTATTGCTGACCGTATTTGGCCGGAACATTATCCTGATCTTTGCCGCCATTGGCGCGGTCGAGTGGTTGACCATGAGCCGGATCGTTCGCGGCCAAACCTTGGCGATTAAAAATATGGAATTCATCGAAGCCGCGCGCGCCACGGGCGTGCCCTTCTTCACCATTATTCGTCGTCATATTCTGCCAAATGTGGTCGGCCCAGTCGCGGTCTATGTAACGCTGACCATCCCGGTGGTTATCCTGGCCGAGAGCTTTCTGTCTTTCTTAGGCCTCGGCGTGAATGAGCCGCTGACCTCGCTTGGGGTTTTAATTTCTGACGGCGCCAAGGAGATGCAAGACAAGCCATGGATGCTGCTCGCACCGGCGCTGACCATGATGATCACGCTGCTCTGTTTGAACTTTATTGGCGATGGCTTGCGCGACGCGCTCGATCCGAAAGATCGTTAAAGCCGAACTTATCGCGCGACAATCAACCGACCTATAAAGTCGATGAACTCCCAAGCAGCATATAAAAAAGTGCCGGTTCCCACGACCATAAGAATCAAAGCGACTTGAGTGTGCCACCTTTTGGGCGACTGCGTAGGAACAACGTTTATCTCTTTAGCGTATCCACCGTCGTATCGAATGCCAGCGTGAATTTGATTCGAGAACTTATCCGGTGGATAGAGATACGATATGTTTAAGTTCTCGTCGGGAACGATTGCTTCGATAACAATCTCTTTTGTCCCTTCCGGCAGATCTTCAATTGAGTACTGCACGTCAGGATAAATGCTGAACTCGGGCAAATATCTATGCCGCACTCTAACATTCGTAGCGACTTTCTTCCCGGCATTTCTGAGCGAAACCACGTGTGTGTGGATCCTGCCGGGTTGATCTACATTTTTCAGGCTTATTGCACCCGAATACAGGAACCACACAAGTAGTTTTGGTCGTCGCTCAAAGACGGTAACCGCGAAGCCAGCAACAAGAGCCGCAAACAGGGGAATGGTGATGTTCACCAATAGATACCAGTCCATTTCAATTCCCCTTACTTACCCAAAGAGCTCCAGCGGATCTCGCCCAGCTTCGCTTTCTAAAAAGCCAAGCGTTTCAAACGTCTGTTTCATCGTTCCAGATAGCGGCGCTTGCACCGTCAAAGGTTTGCCGGATTTGCGCGGGATGACCAGAGCGCGCGCATGCAAGTGCAGGCCTCTGGCAACCCCTTGCGGGCTTTCCCTTCGGGTCTCGTATTTCTCATCGCCCAAAATGCTGGTGCCAAGCTCATGCATGTGAAAGCGCAATTGGTGCATCCGCCCCGTCGAAGGTTTCAGCGCCACCCATGCCGCGCGCCGCGCCGCTGTCGAGACAACGACATAATCGGTCACAGCATGTTTTGAGATCCTGTCGCCATGGGCGCCGAGGATCATCCGCTCGCGGCCATCTTCATCAACCCCTTTGCGCATCCAGGAGCGCAGCTGCCCAGCCGGCGGATGCGGCACGCCGACGGTGACAGCCCAATAGATTTTTTCAAGGTCGCGCGAGTGAAACAAGTCGCCAAGCCGCGACGCCGCCGACGGATGTTTGGCAATGATCAACAAGCCCGAGGTGGCTTTGTCTAAACGATGAACCAGACGCGGCCGATGCTCACCATCAGAGAGCGCATCGAGCATGCCATCTATATGGCGCCCGCCCTGGCCAGTGCCGCCTTGGACCGCGATCCCCGCTGGCTTATTCAGAACGAACATATCCTCATCTTCGTGCAAAATAAGCGGCTTTAAAAAAGCCAACGCTTTTGGATTGGGCGAGCGCGGCGCACCCCAAGGGCCATCGCTCTCCCCGGCGGTCTTCGACGCAAACGGGGGCAAGCGTACAGACATCCCCGTGGTCAGCCTCGTATTGGCTTTCGCGCGCGCGCCATCAACCCGGATCTGGCCCGTGCGCAGCAGCTTTTCCAACTCCCCTTGGGTCATTGGCATACGCCGCTTGACCCAGCGATCGAGCCGCACGCCGCTCTCTTTTTCAGAGACGGTTTCGGTAATCACTTGCCGGCTCATGCGAGCAGTCTCTTGAGCGCCAAAAGACCCGCCGCAAAGGACGCCAGCGCGCCGACCAAGTTCAACCCAGCAAAGACCAGGCCCTTCATAATCTCACCCGTCATAAATAAATGGACCGTGTCGCGGGAAAAGGCGGAGAACGTCGTGAACGCGCCCATCATGCCGACGCCGACGAGCAACCATAAGGTCGTCTCGAACGCGAGCTCACGGCTGGCAAACCAGCCCATCAGCGCGCCTAAGACAAAACTCCCGGCGACATTGACGCAGAGAGTTGCCCAGGCGCCTGAAACACCGCCATGCTCGGTAAATGCGAGGCCAACGCCATAGCGCATCGATGCGCCGACCGCGCCGCCAAGAGCAACAAGAAGAAATCCATTCATTCGCGGCTCTTAGTGGGTTTTACAAATGAGTGAAAGAGCGCAGCGCTGAGGTCAGGTTTTCTGCGGTTTCACCGCGCCCGCCACATAGACTGCGCAAGCTCCCGCCGTCAGCCGCACCAAATCCTCATCTAACTGGCTGCCAATTGCGCTAAAAGAAACCGGCGCTTCCATCAGGGTGAGAATAATATGTACGGCGGTTTGCAGCAGCAAAAGCCCGCCCAGGATGAATAAAACAAGTCGCATGCCTTTTCCCCTATTCAGATGTGCGAGACTATGTCGGGACGGTGACATTTCGCAAGCCTGCGCTTCGCATCCCCATTGACGCCGCGCCCAGGGCCTCACATTCTGGGTTTGGGAGGACTTTCACATGTTTATCGGACACTACGGGGCTGCACTTGCGGCCCGCGCGGCGAAGCCTGCAATCCCGCTTTGGCAGCTTTTCGTTGCCGTACAATTGGTAGATTTTGCTTGGGCTGGTCTGGTCCTCGCCGGGATTGAGAAGTTCAACGTCGCGCCGGGCTTTATGGAGGCCTCGATCCTTGACCTCCATCATATGCCTTATACCCATTCACTGGTCGCAGTCGTGATCTGGTCGCTGGCGGCGGGCGCGCTTTACACAGCGCTGCGGCGCGGGGCCAAGGCGGTCACGGCTGGGGTGATTATCGGCCTTGCTGTGTTCAGCCATTGGATCACCGACTTGATCGCCCATGGCCCCGATCTGGCGCTGTGGTTTGGCGGCCCAAAAGTCGGGCTCGGCCTGTGGAACAGTCTGCTCTGGACGCAAGTGGTCGAGATCGGCTTATTGTTGATCGGCGGCGCGCTCTATCTCGCGCACACCACGCCGAAAGGCCGGATTGGACGGGTCGCGCCCTGGGCGCTGATCAGCTTCATGCTGGCCTTGCAGATCTTCAATCACCTGCCGGTCGATCATCCGCCGGCCTATCCGCAATTTGCCATCATGGCCCTGGTCGCGTTTACGATCCTGTCTTTGGCCGCGTGGGCGACAGATCGGACCCGCAGCCCGGCTTAGCGGGCTTGGCGCTTCAACCGGTTCAGGGCTTCATCGAGGGCCGACAAATAGCGCGAGCGATCGGCTTTCGAGAACGGCGCCGCACCGCCGACTTGATCGCCGCCAGCACGCAGATCGGCCATGATGGCGCGGGTCGCAATGGCGCCGCCAATTGAGTTCTCGGTGAACGGTTTGCCGGTCGGGCCGAGCACAATCGCGCCTTTTTGGAGCGCCCGCTCGGCCAACAAAATGTCCGCCGTCACGACCACGCTCGCAGCATGCGCAAGCTCAACCACATGGTCGTCGGCAGCGTCAAAACCATCACTGACGGTAACATGTTGAATCAGAGGATGCGGCGGCACGCGCAAATAGCTATTGCTGACCAGCGTAACCGGCACGTTATGGCGAAGCGCGACTTTATAAGTCTCATCTTTGACCGGACAGGCGTCCGCGTCGATCAGAATGGAGATCTCGTCCGACACTATTTATACAAACACCAACGCATAATCGCTTTTTGCGCGTGGAGCCGGTTTTCCGCCTCGTCCCAGACCAAGGAATTGGCGCCATCAATCACTTCGGCATCGACTTCTTCTCCGCGATGCGCCGGCAGGCAGTGCAAGAATTTCGCCCCGCCTTGCGCCAGCTCCATCAACTCATCCGTGACCGCATAAGGGTCAAGCTCGGCCAGGCGCTCTTGCCCGTCTTTGTCGCCCATTGAAACAAATGTATCGGTAATCACAACATCGGCGCCGGCAACAGCTTCTTCCGCTGTTTCGTAAAGATCGATACGGCCTTGTAATTGGCGGGCAATCTCGACGTCTTCTTCGTCTGGCGCATAGCGGTCAGGCGTGCCGATTGCGAACGAGAAGCCAAATTTCGGCGCCGCATGGAGAAAGCTCGAACAGACATTGTTGCCGTCGCCAACCCAAGCCAGACGCGCGCCGTTTAAGTCGAGGCCGCTTTCTTCAAGCGTCATCAAATCCGCCATGATTTGGCAGGGGTGAGAGCGATCGGTCAGGCCATTAATCACCGGCACGGACGCCGCTTCGGCAAAAATCTCTAAATCGCTGTGATTGTTGGCGCGCAACATCACCATGTCGACATAACGACTAAGCACGCGGGCAGTGTCTTCAACGGTTTCACCGCGACCAAGTTGCATGTCTGACGCCGTCGCGATGATCGAGTCACCGCCGAGCTGGCGCATCGCCGCTTCGAAGCTGAACCGCGTGCGGGTGGAGTTCTTTTCGAACACCATTGCCATTGTGTGGCCGGACAGCGCGGCATCGGTATCGGGTTTGCCCTTGGGCCAGCCCATTCGCGCCTGCTTCATCGCATGCGCAGTGTCCATGATGGCGCGCAATTCGCTCGCCTCAAGCTGCCATAGATCGATAAAGTGTCGGTAGGCCATTTGCCCCTCCGGTTCAAAAGGAAGCGGCGCTCTTAACCTATTTCCGTGGTGAAAGCTACTGAAAGAACGAACATGCGTAATCTGCAAAAACGACCGCAGGATCATGCGCGTTTGCGGCTGAATTTGAACTGGCGAACCTCGCTCAACTCAAGTAGAGGCAAAAGGTCAGGGTTTTGAATTTGACAGGGATGAAAGCTCATGGATCGCGTTTTGATCATTGGCGCTGGCGCCGCTGGCTCCGTCGTCGCACAAAAGTGCGCAATGGACCGAGAGACGTTTAAACATATCACGCTTGCCTCGCGGCGTTTGGTGTCCTGCGAAAACGTAGCGGCCTTGTGCGCGACGCCGATTGAGATTGCGCAGGTTGATGCCGACAATGTCGAAGAGACTGCGGCGCTGATCGAAAAGGTCAAACCGGACCTAGTGATCAATATGGCCCTGCCCTATCAAGACTTGCCGATCATGGATGCCTGTCTCGCCACCAAGACGCATTATATGGACACCGCGAATTATGAGCCGCGCGATGTCGCCAAGTTCGAATATCACTGGCAATGGGCCTATCAAGACCGTTTCAAAGAGGCCGGCCTGACCGCCATTCTCGGTTGCGGCTTTGACCCGGGCTGCACCAATATTTACTGCGCCTATGCCCAGCAAGAAGGCCTGTTCGACGAGATCGAATATATCGACATTGTCGACTGCAATGCGGGCGACCATGGCAAGACTTTCGCGACGAATTTCAATCCGGAAATCAATCTGCGCGAAGTCACCCAGGATGGGCGCTATTGGAAAAACGGGGACTGGATCGAGATTCCAGCCCTCTCCATCCACACGATGATCGACTATCCCGAAGTCGGCCCGAAAATGTCCTACCTCATCTATCACGAGGAAGAAGAAAGCCTGGTCAAACACATTAAGGGTCTGAAGCAGATCCGCTTCTGGATGACGTTTGGCGAGGAATACATCAAGCATTTGGACGTGTTCAAATCGATCGGCTTGATCGGCCTCGAACCGATCAAGCATAAGGGCATGGACGTGATCCCGATGGAGTTTTTGAAAGACTTGCTGCCGGTGCCGAGCACATTGGCAGAAGGCTATACCGGCAAGACCTCAATCGGTGTGATCCTGCGCGGCACCAAAGACGGCGCCCCAGTGGCCAAGATGATCTATAATGTCTGCGACCATGCCGAGACCAATAAAGAAGTCTCAGCCCAAGCGGTGAGTTATACAACCGGGGTTCCGCCGGTCTCCGGCGCGGCAATGTTCTTCAAAGGCGAATGGGCCGGCGCGGGCGTGTTCAATGTCGAACAATTCCCGGCCAAGCCCTTTCTAGAAGATGTCGCCAAGCGCGGCCTGCCTTGGCATGTCATAGACGTCCCAACCGGTACCCAAGACGAGCTTTTCGAGGTGGAGACTTAGCGGAAACTCTTATGAAACACTCCGAAACTCAAACCAATAATCCGATCTTTGCCGGTATCGTATTATGGATCGTTGCCGGGATATTTGTGCTGGCCGGCTTAGGGACGATGGTGCTTGATCGCCAGCCTTCAGCTGGGGTCGCGCATGCCGGGATATTGTTGGGCGCGACAGGGTCGTCCGGCGCCAAAGGTCTGCATAATAATACAACCCTCCGCATTCAAAGATTCAATGGCAAAATTGAGAGCCTAGAAGTTAGATCATCGGTTCGGATGAGCGATATCCCGAAAATTCGGAAACAGGCCAATCAGCATGTTGGCGAGCGGGTGGTGTATTACCGCCGCGATCGCGACTTTGGTCGCCTAATCTCTATGCGCACAGTCGCCGGTGAGACAATCGTCAGCGCGGCGCATACCCGAGCAGCTCAAACCTTTACGGCTTGGGGCATGCTTCTTTCGGGACTCGTTATTGGAGTCGGGGCGCTACTCGTGGTGCGTGGACCGCGCCGCAGCCGTTCGGACGCAGCTTAGCAGCAGCCCCCAGCCTCTTTCGCGAGCGGCGTGTGCGGAATCTCATCGCGCAGATCGTGGCCATAAGTCGGGATCGAGTCCATTGTGTGGAACATTTCCCAGACCACGCCTTGCGGATCGCGCGCCCAATGCTTGTTGGAAGCGGCATAACAACATTGCGCCCCAGGCTCGGCGAGCGTCGATTGCTCAGCCGCGACGAGCGCCGCATTGACCGCTTCAAGCTCTTCATCACTCTCAACTTGAATGCCCAAATGATCGACCCCGCGGGTCGCGCCATCGCGCTGACTGACGGCAAGGTTGATCTTCGGATCCTCAAGCATCCACTTCATATAATCCGGCTCGTCTACAGTTGGCTGCTGTCCAAACAGGGCAGAGTAATAGCGTTTTGTAGCGGTCATATCGGCGGCACTGATATGCACATGTAAGCGTTTCATGAGGTCTCCAATTCAAGCGTCGTTTGGGGGGAAAGACTGCCGCGACAGCAATCTTCCATGAGGAATTCGATCAAGCTCTGCAGAGCGGAAAAATCCGCCACGGAGATCAGCGCACGGCCCGCGCGCGATTGCTGGATCAGCTTGGCGCCGGCCATCGCTTTGAGATGATGGCCAAAGGTGGTGGCGGGAATGTCTAAGGCCTCGCGCATGTTTGAAACCGTCAAACCCGCCCCGCCGGCCTGCACCAATAAGCGCAGGATGGCGACGCGGCTCGGATGGCCTAAGGCGGCGAAGGCGTTAGCGGCAGTCACATCGTTCATAAATATCTATATATCTAGTTTTTTAGATAATACAAGCACGATTGCGTGATAAGTGTTGATTGCGCCGCGCAAACGGCGCATCCAACGCCTCGAAGAGAAAGAGGGAATCCCATGACGCCTAAGATTTGGAGCGGCCTCCTCGCCGCCGCAGCTTTGCTTGTTTCCGCCTGTTCTGGCGCGGCGATTGATCCGGACAAGCCGCTTTTCGTGAACGCGGTGGATTATGCTGACTTCACGCCGGCTGAGGGCTGTACTGCAGATGTGCCGGATGCGATTTATCGCGCCTGCCTCGACCCAAACGCCCTCTACGCGGCCGCAGTGACGTCCGCCCAAGAGGCCGGCAATCCGCTTATGGTCGTCTGGGGTTTTGAAGAGTGCCCTTATTGTCAGCTGTTCCAAAAGACTGAGCTGAACGAAGACACCCCGCGCACGATTGCAGATTTCGTCGGCAACACACTGTCGAGCAAACAAGCGGCCAGCTTGCCTCGCGGCGGCGCGGATTTCCAAGTCAGCGTGCTGCACATTCAAGTCCGCACCCCCGAAGGCGCCGAATTGGCGGAACAACTTGGCGTCACCGACATTGCTCGCGAGCGCGGCTGGCACCGCGTCTGGTCGCCCTTCGTCACGTTTACGCGTCCTGGCTCAGATACATTCGTCGCGCAAACCCAATTCGAACAGGGCGAAAAGCCGTGCGAATATGTCGATGATTTCGCCATTAGCTTGCAGCAGCTCGATTACATTCCCGCCGACCCAACCAAAGTGCGCCGCATGTGCGCGGCGGCTTAAACCAGGTTTTTCCGCATACGGAGGATGGGGACAATCGTTCCATCCTCGCTTGGCTCGGAGAGGTCTTCGATAAACTCATACCCGCACGCTTCATAGAGCGGACGGCCGGGCGCGGTTGAGCCCATTTCCATCGTCTTAAACCCTTCCGCGCGGGCCGCGTCTTCGCCCGCTTGCAAGAGAAAGCGGCCAATCCCGCGGCGGGTAAAATTCGGATGGGTATACATGGCGCGGATCTTCGCTGGCTCAGTCGCCGGGTCCGCCAGATCGTCATCGCGCCCGGTCGTATGATTGCCGCCATAAAGCGTGCGCCGCCGCGACCAGCCGCCACAACCGGCCAGCGCGTCGTCAATATAGACGAGGAAATACGTTCTATCCTCGACCAGAAGCGTGTCGACGCCCATGGTTTCGCTGGAGCGCTCAACTTGTTTCTCGTCCAAGAATTTCGGCAACAGCGCCGCCATCGACGCCGCCATCAAAGCTTCAATCGCTGGAATGTCATCGGCTGTGGCAATTCTCAGGTGCATTTTTCGCTCACTTCCCTATTTGGAAACACCTAACGCAGAACCGACCACCGAGAAAAGGGGCCAGCATGACGGATCAAATTTCTACGCCTTGCTTTGTCCTCGACCTGGCGCGCTTGCGCCGCAACCTTGAGACCGCCAAGCGCGTGCGCGAACAGGCCGAGTGCAAGATCCTGCTGGCGACCAAAGCTTTTGCGCTACCGGCCGTGTTTCCGATGATGCGCGACTATCTCGATGGTACGACAGCGAGCGGCGAATATGAAGCCCAGCTTGGCGCCGATAGCTTTGGCAAAGAAGTGCATGTCTATTCCCCAGCCTATGCACCAAGTGAGGTGGAGCGTTTAAGCACGGTCGCCGAACATATCTATTTCAACTCTGCCGCGCAGCTCGCCCAATATGGCCCGGTCGCCAAAGCCGCGGGCGCTCAGATTGGACTGCGCGTGAACCCCGGCTATTCGAACGCGACACTTGGCGGTGACCTGTATGACCCATGCGCGCCGATGTCTCGGTTCGGCGAGGTGGCCAGCAAGCTTGATCACGTCGATTGGGATCTCGTCGACATTTTCCACGTCCATGCCTTATGCGAAAGCCTCGCCGATGGGTCCGTTGGCCTGATTGAGCATGTCGCTGACCAGTTCGCACCTTATCTGGCAAAGGTGAGCGCGGTAAATTTCGGCGGCGGGCATTTCCTCAACAAGCCCGGCTATGATGTCGATGCTCTGATCGCCGCGATCCAGGCGTTCCGAGCGCAGTTTCAAGTCGAAGTCATTCTCGAGCCCGGCAGCGGGCTCGTGGTTGAGACGGGCGAGCTACATGCCAGCGTCATCGACTTGCACTGGAATGACGGCGCCCTGGCGTTGCTTGATGCCAGCGCATCGACTCACATGCCCGACGTGCTCGAAGCGCCCTACCGGCCCGACATTATCGGCGCCGGTCAGCCGCATGAGCACGCGCACACCTATCGCTTGGCCGGTCGCACTTGCATGACCGGAGATGTGATTGGTGATTATTCTTTCGAGGCGCCGCTACAGCCGGGCGACCGCGTGATCTTCCGTGATCAAATGCACTATTCTTTCGTCAAAACGAACACGTTTAACGGCAACCCACTCGCCAATCTCGCGGTCCGCCATGAAGATGGGAAAATCGAGATGCTGAGCGATTTTGGTTATCAGGCGTTTCGCACCCGGCTTGGCGCCTGAGTTGACGGGCGCAAATGTGCTTCATTCAAAAGCCTGATGTGCGCCTTGGTTCAAACGTAATACTCGCCTTTATACAGATCGTATGATGAACTCTCGCGTTGATGACATCCTCGCCCATAGGCTGCCAAGCTTGGAGCGCTGGCTCAACCGGCTCTTCCCAGAACGCGTCGCGCATGGCCTGGTCGAGTTCCTGGTCTTTGGCATCAAACAAGCGTGGGCGTGTTTGTTTGGTGGTCTGTTGCTGCTCGGCATTATGGTCACCGGCTACGTCTATCCCGAACCAGCGCCCGTCGCGCGCTATGATTTTCTCGTCTTGTATGCGGTGGCGCTGCAAGCGCTGTTTCTGATCACCAAGTTCGAACGCCCCAGCGAGGCGATTGTGATTTTGATCTTCCACATTGTTGGCACCGCCATGGAAGTGTTCAAAACCGAGGCTGGCTCTTGGCTCTATCCCGAAGACAATTTCTTGCGCATTGGCGGCGTGCCGCTGTTTTCCGGCTTCATGTATGCCGCTGTCGGCTCTTATTTTGCCCGGGCGGCGCGGGTGTTTGAGTTTCGCTGGACGGGCTATCCGCCGGTGCTGGCGACGCTGGTCTTGTCGACCACGATTTATGTGAACTTCTTCAGCCACCATTATATCTGGGACCTGCGCTACGGATTGTTTGCTCTGACCGCGCTGCTATTTTGGCGCACACGTGTGCATTACCGCGTCTGGCGGTGGCGCCATCAAATGCCGCTTTTGTTCGGCTTCCTTCTGGTCAGCGTCTTCATTTGGATTGCTGAGAATATCGCCACGTTTGCCCGCATTTGGCTCTATCCCAATCAACAGGCAGGCTGGCATATGGTGTCGCTGGACAAGCTCGGCAGCTGGTATCTTTTGATGATCATCTCATGGGTCTTGGTGACCCTCGTGCATCGCCCGCGCCCCTATCAACCCGACTAAGCCGGATTGTGCTGGGGTTCCCAGAGTTGGATCGGGTTGCCTTCCGGGTCCGTCACGTTGGCAAATGACCCATTTGGATGCGGGTTGCCCGGATCAAGGGTCACGTCATTGCCATTGGCACGAAGCTGCGCGACCATTTTCTCGAGATCCACGACGCGGAAATTCATCATAAACGTCTTTGACATGTCTTCACCAAAATAAGGTGTGTCATGGGCGAAGGGCGCGAACACGGTTGGGCCCTCGTTTTGATGCCAAGGCTGAGTCTCATAATCGCTTGGCACGAGATCAATTCCAAAATTCTCTTCATACCAAGCCGCCAAAGCGGCTGGGTCTTTGGCACGGAAGAAAAATCCGCCAATCCCTGTGATACGTTGTTTTTCAGCCATACGCCCCTCCAAATGCTGTGGTGTATTTAGAGTATCGCCGAAAAAATCATTGACGCAATGCGTGCAGCGAATATTTTTAACACACCTTAAAGGAGCAATTGAGCGCACATGGACTAGCGGCACCGGACCCCCGGCCTCTCTTCCCGCCTCGGCGCGCTTGGCCGCGCCCAAAACACATATGCTCTCAAAGGACACTTCATGCCCCGTTTAGAAAATAAGACCGCGCTGGTCACCGGCGCCGCGCGCGGCATTGGCGCCGCCATCGCTGCCGCCTTCGCCGAGCAAGGCGCCAAAGTCATCGTCTCAGATGTCAATGACGCCCAAGGGGAAGCCACTGCCGCCGCCATTGGCGCGCGCTATATCCATTTAGACGTCGCCTCCGAAACCGATTGGCAAAACGTTCGCACGGCCCATCCGCAGCTCGACATTCTCGTCAACAATGCTGGCATAACCGGATTTGAATCGGGTGAACTCGTGCACGATCCAGAACGTGCTTCGCTCGACGCTTGGCGCAGCGTCCATAGCGTCAATTTGGACGGCACCTTCTTAGGCTGCCAAGCCGCGATCGCAGCGATGAAAGCATCTGGCCAAGGCAGTATTATCAATATTGCCTCGCGCTCTGGCATGGTCGGCATTCCTGGCGCCGCCGCTTATGCCAGTTCGAAAGCGGCCATTCTCAACCACACGCGCACAGTCGCGCTCTATTGCGCGCAGCAAGGCTGGGCCATTCGCTGCAATGCGATTGCGCCTGCAGCTATCCTGACGCCGATTTGGGAACCGATGCTCGGCAATGGCCCCGATCGCGACGAGAAGATGGCGGCCCTGGTTGCCGACACACCGCTAAAGCGGTTCGGTCAGCCAGAAGAAGTGGCGGCACTCGCGGTTATGTTGGCGAGCGATGATGCGGCTTATATGACCGGCGAAACCCTGACCCTGGATGGCGGGCTATTGGCGGGGTCGGCCGCGTCCCCGGGCTAAAGGCAGGTTTCAATTCGACCTGCACGGCGGAAATGGGTAAGGGTCAGACACTCTGAGTATGGAAAAGCCCTAACCCGATGCGTCTCACTGATTGTCACAATTTCGCAGACTTCCGCCGCCTCGCTGAAAAGCGGCTGCCAAGCCCGATCTTCAACTATATTGACGGCGCTGCAGATGATGAGGTGACGTATCGCCGGAACACAGCGGCTTATGATGATGTCGATCTCGTGCCCAACGTGCTCGCCGGGGTTGAGACTGTCGACCTGTCGGTTGAGGTGATGGGGCAAAAGCTCGATATGCCCTTTTATTGCGCGCCGACCGCCTTGCAGCGACTCTTCCATCATGAAGGTGAACGCGCCGTAGCGAAAGCGGCGGCCAAGTTCGGCACGATGTTCGGCGTGTCATCGCTGGCGACCGTCACAGTCGAGGACATTGCTCAGCTCGCGCCGGGGCCGAAAATGTTCCAATTCTACTTCCACAAGGATCGCGGCTTGAATGACGCTTTGCTCGAACGCGCGCGGGCGGCGAAGTTTAATGTCATGGCCCTCACCGTCGATACGATTACCGGCGGCAATCGCGAACGCGACTTGCGGACTGGCTTTACGTCGCCGCCGAGGTTGACGCCCGGCTCGATGTTCAGTTTCGCGGCGCATCCCGCTTGGGCTTGGAACTTTCTGACCAAAGAGAAATTCGACATGCCGCACCTGTCGGGTCATGTCAGCCAGGGTACCAATCTCGCCGTCTCGGTCGGCGAGTATTTCTCGACCATGCTCGATCAATCGATGAATTGGGATGATGCAGAAAAGCTCTGTACACAATGGGGCGGGCAGTTTGCATTGAAGGGCATTATGAGCGTCGAGGATGCCAAACGCGCGGTTGATATTGGCTGTACCGGCATCATGGTCTCCAATCATGGCGGTCGCCAGCTCGATGGCGCCCGCGCCCCGTTTGATCAATTGGCTGAAATTTGTGACGCCGTGGGCGACCAAGTAGATGTGATTTGCGAAGGCGGCGTTCAACGCGGCACGCATGTCCTGAAAGCGCTCTCGGTTGGGGCCAAGGCGGTCTCGGGCGGACGCTATTATCTCTACGCCTTGGCGGCCGCGGGGCAAGCCGGGGTTGAACGTGCGCTAGGCAATCTCCGCACTGAGATTGAGCGGGATATGAAACTGATGGGCATGACCGAGATCAGCCAGCTTAGCCGCAGCAATCTACGCCGGCGCTAAGCTACCAACCGCCGCCACCACCGCCGCCGCCGCCGCCACCGGAGAAGCCGCCGCCTGAGCCGGAAGAGCTCGAGCTTTGCGGCATGGCGGAGGTCACGCCAGAACTCATCCCAGACACCATACTGTCGGTCATTCGGCCAATCGATCCAAACGAATGGGCGTGCATATTGGTCCAAGCCGGATTGTAATTTTTCGCCTCAACCGGGATCAGTTTTTCGAAATGCTTGGTCCAGGGTTTTTCGACGCCAAGGGCGACCGCATAAGGCAGGAATTTTTCATAGCGTTCCACTGTCATAGGCGGCGGCGCATGACTGCCGACTTCGACCGAGTTGAGCTGCAGCTTTTCAGCTTTCTCCATATACAGCCGGAAGCCTTCTAAATGCGTTCGCACGGCTTGGCCTTTGCGCGTCGGCGCTGGCATCAAATACATGAACAGGCCGTTCAACCCAATCAGCGCGACAACACCCAACGTATGCCAAGGGGACCAATAAGAGTGCTGGATAATTGCAAAGATTAGCGTCAGCACGGACAGCACGCCGCCGATCACGACATAGATCGGGTTCCACTTGAAATAGGGCGCGCCAAACTGTTTCGAGACCTGTTTGCGAAAGCGGTTATACGCGGCTGTAAAGCCGGCATCATATGTCTCCCCGAGCTTAACCTCGTCGCCGGCCGCGAACAGTCCGTCATAGAGTGCCGCCGTTTCCGGTTGCTGGTGATCTTTCGCGTGAGCGCTCAGCTTATGCAGCGTGGTCTTTTTCTTATCGCCGGGATCGACGTCAATCCGCATCAGCCCACCTGCTGCGAGAAACATCACGCTGGCAATCAAGCCATCATGGCCGCGAAATCCGCGATGGTAGATATGGTGCGCGGCGGCTGGAGAATACCCTTCAGGCGGCTCGTATTGCGGGAAGATAGGACCCTTTACCGGATCGCGTCCAACCCGGTTAAACCCGCGCCAATAGAAGCCAAATAGTCCGAGAAAAGAAGCCACCAAGGCTGTTAGAGCGCCGTTCCGAGCCCACCAGAGCCAGCCGAGATCAGACGCTGAGGGCGGATCTATCACGCCTTTTTCGAGCGAGAGAGAGATGGTCAGCCCGGCCCGCCGGCCGAGCGGCTCGGTGGTTGCGAAACGATGCCGGCCATCAGTCACGCGATAGGATGCCGCCTTGCCGCTATCGCCGAGCCCGCCGGTAAAATAATTGGCCTCGGTCACCCGCGCCCCGTCCGGCAGCGACACGCTCGCCGACGCGCTAAGGATGGGGAACATCCAATAAGTGCCCGTGACGTTCCAATATAGCTCATCATGTTGGTCAAAATATCGGATCTGATTTTTGACCCGGTAGCGCAGCTCATAGACATGTTGCCCAAAGTCGAGCCGCCGATTGGGATTGCCGATCCGAACAATGACCGCATTGCCGGATTGCTCACGCTCATACGGCTCGCGCGCGCCGTCTCTTTTGATCGAGAGAATATCATAGCGATAGGGCAATCGCCCAACGCCGTCTTCGTCGAGATAATAGGCTGGGAGTTCGCGAAAAATACCGCGTCGAATATCGCGCCCTTCGACATTTACCGTGATGGTTTCGGTGATGGTGATATCACCATCTTGTTCGACCTCAATCTCTACATCGAACCGGCGAATTTCTTCATCGGCAAAGGCCGGCATGATCGCGCACAGCGCCGCCAAAAAGAGTGCCAGGCTGAGAACACGCTGGCGCATCGCTTAAGACCCAAGATCCAGAGAGGGGACGGCGCGATCTGCCATCTCGATTTCAAAGAAGTGGCGGCGCGCAAAGCCAAACAGGCCGGCGACCAAATTTCCGGGAAAGCTCTCCACCGCCACGTTTAGCTCGCGGACGGCGCCATTGTAAAAACGCCGTGCCATTTCGATTTTGTTTTCTGTGTCGGACAGCTCGTTCTGCAGGGCCTCGAAATTCTCATTCGCTTTCAGCTCTGGATAGTCTTCGGCGACGGCCAGCAAGCGTGTCACAGGCCCGGACAAAGCACTTTCTGTACGGCCCCGTTCGCCAGGATTGTCCCCCGCTTGCAAAGCCGCATTGCGCTTCATGATAACATCTTCGAACAGCTGGCGTTCATGCGCGGCATAGGCTTGCACCGTGGTCACCAATTGCGGAATGAGGTCGGCGCGGCGCTTCAATTGCACGTCGATATCGGCCCAGCCATTATCGACCATATTCCGCTTGCCAACCAATTGGTTGAACAAAATAACGACGCCAATCGCTAGCAGCGCAACGATCCCTAAGCCAATATAGATTTCCATCACGCGCCATCCTCTCCAGTGCCGATCCGTGCTCAAGATGACGCAAAACTATGGTGAAATAAAGCGCCCTGCACGTGTCGCAAAAACTTCACGGCTGTCCGCCTCACCCGCAACTGGCTATTAACAGCTTTCTGAGAAATACAACTTTGCGTTGATTTTCAATATTTGGCCGCACTGCATGCTGTTCAAGGAAACAGATTGGGACTCCTATCCGAGCCTGCCTATGTCGGCTCGGTGGTTGGATCTCGTGACCTTTTTTCAAGCTGATCAAGCGACCACGTTTTGCGCCATCACAGACGCCGATCAATTCCCGATCGGGCTGATTACGCTGCAAAAATACCAGCAGCTTATCGCGTCCCCGTTCGGACATGCGCTCAATCAACGTAAGGGCGTCCTCGAATTGATGGATCAAGACTTTCTGAGTGCGCGGCTCTCAGACAATGCAGAGACCGCGTTTGCGGGCCTCACAGATACCGCGCAATTGCTCAATAGCGGTCTCGTTCTACTCGATGATGACGGCAAGTATGCAGGCGGCCTGAATGCCAAATCGGTGTTCAAATGCCTCAACCAGATCCACGCAAATGTCCTCGCCAGCTTGCAGGCCCAAATTGTTGAGCGCCAAGAGATTGAACAACAAATCCGAAACTTGGCCGATACAGATCCGCTGACAGAAATTCTCAATCGACGCGCTTTCGTTCGAGAAATCGACGCTCTCGTGGCAAAAGACCAGAAATTTGTCTGCGCCTTTATCGATCTCGACCGCTTCAAACCTTTGAATGATCGCTATGGCCACGCGGTTGGCGACCAAGTGCTGACGGAAATATCGGCGCGGCTGCAACGTCTGCCAATGTGCAGTCTCTCAGCGCGCCTCGGCGGTGATGAATTCGCTTTTGTGGTTTTCTTTGACACCACGACAAGCGCCATAGAAACAATTGAACAGATCCACAATGTGATCACGGATGCGGTGGCCACCGATGTTGGGGATGTGGCTGTTGGTGCCTCCATCGGCATTGCTGCCTTCCCGGCGGACGCGTCCGACAAAACCAAGCTCATGCACGCTGCGGACAAAGCGATGATGCGCTGCAAAGCCAATGGCGGCGGCGTTTGCCCCTTCGATCGCAAACGTGATCATTTCGGCCTGGATGTCGAAGCGTTCGAATTATCTGTCGGCAACGCTGTGCGCCAGAACCTGTTTCGGCCCGCGCTACAGCCCATTATCGAGCTAAAAACAGGCCAAATTGTTGGCTATGAAGTGCTGGCGCGGTGGCCGAATAGCGGCTTCGCGGCTGACCCATCACCGGTCCAATTCATTCCTGTCATCGAACGCCTCGGCATGATGGATCACTTCTTCGTCTCGCTCTTGCGGCAAGCTTTGACCGGCCGGGCAGCGGATAACATCTTCTTTGCTTTTAACGTCTCGCCGTCGCAGCTTAGCCATTCTCGTTTTGCGAATATCTTATTGTCTGAGCTCGATGCGCTTGGCGTTCCTGGAAATATGATCGAATTGGAAGTGACGGAACATGTTCTGTTCCGAAATATCGATCGTAGCAAAGACGTGCTGCAACGCCTCACCGCGAGAGGCGTAAAGCTCTCACTTGATGATTTCGGAACGGGCTATTCAGCGCTCTCATTGCTCGGCGAATTGCCGTTCTCAAAGGTCAAACTCGACAAGTCTTTACTCGGCCAAGACACAGACAATACGGGCTTGCCGAAAGTTCTGACGGCGAGCCTTCACCTGTGCAAAGAGCTCGACCTCGTCACGTGCACCGAGGGCATTGAGACGGCGCGGCAAGCAGAATTGCTCGCCGCGCAAAGCTGCGATCAAGTTCAAGGATATTATTTCGGGCGCCCGGCCTTAATTGAGCCGCGCACGACTGACCCATTGCGGCCAGCTCGCGCGAAATCTGCTTAAGTCGCGATTTCCCAATCCGTGAGCGCCGCATCCATGATGCTGACCGCCTCGCGAACGTCAGTATCTTCGATCACCAAGGGCGGCGCTAAGCGTAGGACATTATTGCCGGCAACGCCGACCAATAGGCCTTTTTCGCGGCAGGCATTCTGAACCGGCTTGGGCAGCGCTTTCAAACGCAGGCCTGTGAGCAAGCCTTTACCCGTGACGCCATCAACTTTGTCAGGGTGGCTGTCAGCGAGCGATTTGAGCCCCTGCTGCACGGTGCCAGAGACGCGGCGGACTTGCTCTAAGAAAGCCTCGTCTGAAATAATGTCCCAGACCACGTTGCCGACGGCCATAGCCAGCGGATTGCCGCCATAGGTAGAGCCGTGGCTGCCGGGCTGCATCACGGCGCCGGTTTTCTCGCTGGTCACGCAAGCCCCGAACGGGAAGCCGCCGCCCACACCTTTGGCGACACACATAATGTCAGGTTCAGCCTCGCTCGCCCATTCATGTGCGAACAATTTGCCGGTCCGGCCCATGCCGCACTGAACTTCGTCATAGATCAATAGTGCGCCATGCTCGTCGCACAATTTGCGAAGATCGGTGAGGCAGGTTTCAGGAATGGCGCGGACGCCGCCCTCGCCTTGCACGGGCTCCACCAGGACGGCCGCCGTTTTGCTTATAACAGCCGCTTTTAGGGCGTCGTGATCACCAAACTCAATGTGTTTAAAGCCTGGCAAAGGCGGCCCGAAGCCTTCGAGATATTTTGGATTGCCGCCGGCATTAATGGCGCCGAGCGAGCGACCATGAAAGGCGCCGCTAAACGTGACGATCTCATAGCGCTCTTCGTCGCCATTGGCCCAGTGATATTTACGCGCCGTCTTTAGCGCGCACTCTATCGCCTCAGTGCCGGAATTGGTGAAAAAGACCCGATCCGCGAAAGGCAGGCGGTCGCACATTTTGCGGGCGAGCTCTTCAGCCGCCGGCACGCGGAACATGTTTGAAGTGTGCCAAAGCTTGGCCGCTTGCGTTTGCAATGCTTCGACCATGGCCGGATGGCTATGGCCGAGGGCGCTGACCGCAATACCCGCAACAAAATCGAGATAGGAGGTTCCGTCTTCCGTAATCAAGCGAACGCCTTCACCGCGTTCGAACGCCTCTTCCGGGGGGCGATAAACTGGCATGATATGCTGGCGCGGATCCGACATGTCTTACTCCTGTTTTGGCGTCTTTATCGTATTTTTTGACGCATCATTGTCTGCCCGCACGCTTGGCCAGGCCGCCGATGAAAGTCAACACATGTCCTGAAAAGGGCACAAACCCATACCAAATGTCACAATTGTAACACGATTGTTTCTTACACGAGGCGGCGCGCAAAAAAATCTTCCTTACAAAAGATTCAGGCAAAAATCCGAAAAAAGAGATTGACGAAAAACGATAAACAGTTATTGATAATCAATAATAAATGACTTGGCGGCTCCCTAACCCTCTCTCCCCCTGAGCTCCGCCCAGTTGATAAATTCACTCCAAACATCTTGGCGACTCCCTTTCGGGGGTCGTTTTTCTTTGTGCGGTTGATGTGGAGACGAGCGGAAAAAGAAAAGGCGCGACCGCTTGGTCACGCCTTGTAAAGTGATTGCAGCGTTTCCTCCCAGAAACTTGCCTGTCCTGTATTGCCAACTTGTCGCACTGCGTCAAGCGTTTCGTGACAGCTTCTTAACAAAATTTTCGAAGACAGCGTTGTCAGAACTGAACACTTGGTTAACTGTTGCAATTGCTACAGTTTTAGCACCCGCCATAGTTAAGGCTCGGGCCACTTCCCCAACCTTTTCGTGCGGACATAAAGCCATGCGATCGGTTATCAGCGACAGACCCAACTCTGCCGCAACTGACGAATCGATCGGCGCTGAGGTTTCCAGCTTCGAGACGGCATTGGCCGCCGCCGTCGCCTCTGTGCTATCGAGCAAGACGCGCAAAGTTGTCAGCGAATCGTCAGACCAATCGGCCCGAATCGATCCGGCCAGCGAGGCCTGACTTTTGAGAATCACACCGTCGGAGAGAATTTTCAGATCATTGGCTTTCAGAGTCGCCCCTGTCGAGGTGATATCCACCACCACTTCGGCAGTGCCCGCAGCTGGTGCGGCCTCTGTCGCGCCGGGGCTTTCGATTAAGCGATACTCGCCGAATGCGCGCTCGGCGAAGAATTGCCGGGTCAACCGCATATATTTGGTCGCGACCCGCATCCGCCGGCCGTGGCGCTGCCGGAACAAAGCTGCGGCGGCTTCCAGGTCCGCCATTGTATCGACATCGAGCCATGCTGCTGGCACTGCCACAATCATATCGGCGCCGCCAAAGCCGAGTCGGCGCATCACCGATACATCTTGATCAATGGAGTGCGACAAGTCGTTGAGCAGGTCCTCACCGGTAATGCCGATATGAATCTGCCCGCCAATCACGCCCTCAGCAATTTCGCGGGCTGAAAGCAGCATGACATCGGCATCGGGCAAGCCTTTGAGCTCAGCCGTATAGCCGCGGCCGCCGCCTTTTTGGCGCAGCTTAAAGCCGCTCTGCGCCAGCCATTTCTCAGAGTTTTCTTTGAGACGCCCTTTGGACGGAACCGCTAAAGTCAATCGAGTCATAGAGCCGCTCCTGTGAGCTGCGCCATCCGATGCGGGACAACAACCCCGCCAAGTGCTGTGGCGTCGACCGCGCCGCCGGACAAATCGCGCAGCAGCGAATCATACCGTCCGCCAGCGGCGAATGGCCCAATCGCCGGATCCTCGCCGAAGATTTCAAAGACAAAGCCATCATAATAGGTGAAGCGGCGGCCAAACTGCGTCGCGAAGCGCGCGGCTTTTAAGCCCCCAACCGCTCCCGAGCTCAACAGCCCCTCGGCCCGCGTTGAGAAGGCGTTGATCACAGACTCTAATTGAGAGAGCCCTGCATTTTGCGCAATTTGTCGAAGCGCGTTCGGCGCGTCCTGCAACGGCACATCGACCGCTAAGAGCGCTTCCAACACACTCGCTTGCGCGTCAGAGACCACGGCTTGTGCTGTCGCTTGGGCGCGTTCGTAGAGGCGCTCGACAATCTCATCGGCGCCGCGTTCGCCGACCGGGCGGACCCCGGTCATGGCATATATGTCATCGACAAAAGCTGAGACATCAGCGCGGCTCATCCCGGTGAGGCGCCCGGTCAAACCCTGTGGCGAGCGGACCTGCCCTTCCAGAAACGCTTTCACGCCGCCAGCTTGGCGAAAGGCCCGCTTCAGGCCAGCCGCGGTGTCGGCGGAGAAGCCAAGCGCATCAACAAAAGACGGAAATAGCGACAAGTCACCGAAGCTCGCTTGGCCGGTTTCAAGGCCGCAGGCTTGCGACACGCTCGACAACGCCGAGAACAGCCAAACATCCTGGTCCGGCCCTCGCGGCGCGTCAAAGCGCTCAAGCCCAACTTGTGTATATTCGAGCGGATCACTGGCGCGCGCCGGCAACCGGAATATTGGTCCGCAATAGGATCGCACGGTTTCGCCTGTCTCGCCGCCGCGCCTCGCCGCGACTTCTGCTTGCGCCACGGCTAGAGTGAGATCAGGTCGCAGCGCCCATTCCAATCCGGCTTGGTCAATGAAGGTACAGATTCGACTGCGCACGGCTTCACCCGAGAGCTCGAGTGGGACCTTAGCTTCGATTGAGATCGGCGGGTCGACCCGGTCCGCGCTGAACGGTGCCAGGGCCTCAAGAGCAATTTGCGTGAGGCTCATCCGTCAGCCTCCACGATCTCGCGAATGCGGGCGATCATCTCGCCGCGCGGCGCTTCGAACTGACCCGGCCGCGCTTCGCGGTAAGCTTCATTGCTATCAATCGCGGCGGCTTGGCGCGCCCCTTCCTTTAAGTCCTTGATGGTGACAACGCCTTTTTCAAGTTCGTCTGTTCCAACCATGATCACTGCGGGCGCGCGGCGGCGATCGGCATACTTCATTTGCGGCCGCATGCCTGAACTGCCCATATAGGCTTCGGCGC
Organism: Pseudomonadota bacterium; assembly: GCA_039822145.1. Classification (GTDB taxonomy): domain Bacteria; phylum Pseudomonadota; class Alphaproteobacteria; order Caulobacterales; family Hyphomonadaceae; genus Henriciella. The sequence goes on from JBCBMU010000015.1 coordinate 40,814, forward strand.
GAAGGCCCGCGGCCCGAAGCTCTGTCGCCAATTGTAAAGCGACGCTGGGATTGTCGCGATCCATGTTCAGTACCACGACAGGACCATTTAACGCTTCGATGTCGCCGCGGATGGCAAATGCGGCAGCTAAGCGGCTCACGCCGACTGAGAATCCCGTCGCGGGAATTTTCTCACCTGTGAAGCGAGCGACCAAGTCATCATATCGCCCGCCGCCGCCAACAGAGCCAATGCGAACGGTGTTGCCGGCCTCATCTGTGGTCTCTTTGAGGAGCTCTGCCTCATAGACGGGGCCAGTATAATATTCCAAGCCGCGCACGATGGAGGGGTCAAATTGAACATCCGCTTCCGGGGTTCCTAAGGCGGCAAGCGCGTCAGAAATGGCGGCGAGTTCCGTCAGGCCCGCTTGGGCATCTTCGCCCGTGCCGACGGCTTGGCCGAGGGCTTCCAAAGTCGCGCTGCGGGTGGCGCGCCCGGCTTCGGCAAAGGCCAGAACACGTTTGACACTTTCAGCGTCCAGGCCAGCGCCTTTGGTAAAGTCGCCGCTCTCGTCCATGCGGCCAGCCCCGAGCAAGTCCGCGACGCCGCTGACCCCAAACTTATCGAGCTTATCGAGCGCCCGCAAAGTCGTCAGACGGACGCCCTCATCCATCGCGCCAACGCCTTCGAGCACCGCATTCAGCAACCGCCGTGTGTTGACGCGAATAACGAATTCGCCGTCGCCTGCTCCGGCGGCGCGCATGGCTTCTGCCGCCATCGCAATCATTTCTGCGTCCGCGTGCGCACCGGCGGCGCCAACCGTATCTGCATCGCATTGCAGGAATTCGCGGAACCGGCCGGGGCCAGGTTTTTCATTGCGCCAGACCGGACCTGCGGCATAGCGCCGAAACGGCTTTGGCAGAGTCTGCCAATTCTCCGCTGCGAAGCGGGCCAGCGGCGCGGTTAAGTCATAACGCAGGCTCATCCACTGGTCGTCATCATCCTGAAGCGCAAACACACCCGCATTGGGACGGTCTTGATCTGGGAGAAATTTGCCGAGCGCGTCGGCGAATTCAAACGCGCCGGTGTCGAGCCCTTCAAAGCCCCAGCGGCGATAGACCGAGGTGATCCGCTCAATCATCGTCTGCTCAGCATGGATCAAGCCTTCCCGCTTGTCTGGAAAGCCACGCGGTTTCCGCGCCAGATCAATCGGTTTTGGTGCCTTTTGTTTGCCCATTGGAAAGCCTTTGTCTTGGGTCGGGCCTCGCATAGACGAAGCCGTGAGTGCTGTGAAGGTTTGCGACCCGGGGCGACAGATCGCTTGTGCAGCGACTGAAAATTCCCCGGACCGGGTCAGCCGGGCAGCGGATCAAGTTTCAAGCGAAGTTTGTGGGCTTTGAAAACATTGAGACGCACCGACTATGGCCACGCCTCTTGCAGGCGCGTTAGGTCTTTGGATGAAGATGATGCAGTGCTGTTTTCATGCCTCGCGCCCTAAGCCCGAGAATTCTTACCGTCAAGGCTTTATTCGTTAACGGATTTGCACCGCGAATGACTGAGATCGATAAAATTTAAGATTTGAATCAACGTAATATTATCGAGAAACGCCTAGAAGTAGAAAAGTCTACGAGGGCGGAAGAGTGAAACGACTGAGCGCTTTATTTGGTAAAATTATCCCGCAAACCCGATGGGTGCGCGACGATGGCAGTTTTATCCTTTCAACGCAGGATATTCACCGTCGCCGGATGGTGGTTGTGTCTTTCGTCATCACGGTTTTAACGTCCTTTTATGTCGGCTGGCAGATCACCGAACTATTGGCGGGACGGCCGGCGTTGATGAATTTCGGATTTGGCGCGATCGCCTGCCTATTTTCGGGTTTTGCACTGCGCGAAAGCCTCTGGGGCCTCAGCCCCGAGCCCTATATTCGGGTTCTCTTGTTGGCTTTTTCCGTGATGCTTTGGACTGAAATTTATCAGTCGGGCGGCGTCACCGGATATCATGTCGGCATCCTGCCCTTCCTTCCGGTCATTGCGGCGGTACTTTTAAAAGCGCGCGACACACTGTTCTTTACGGCGCTGAATGCAGTCGTCGTGATCGGTCTCGCCGTCTCCGCGAATGGCGGCTTCGCCATCCCTGATTTCGAAGTTGACCCACGCGCCGATACTGTCCTGTCGGCAATGATGATTATTGTCTCTATTTTGGGCTGCGGCGCCGCTTCCGTCATGCTGGTCCAACAGAGTGAAAAAGTGAACCGGCAACTGCTCGATTTGGTTGAGTATCAATCCCACCTTGCCGCCCATGATCATTTGAGCGGCCTCGGCAATCGCATCCGCTTGCAAGAACGGTTTGAGCAAGTCTCGCCGGGCGAGTCCTTTGACCTGCTCTTGATCGACTTGGATGGCTTTAAAGCCGTCAATGATACGCATGGCCATAATGCCGGCGACTATCTGCTGAAAACCATGTCCCAGCGCCTGCGCGAAGTTACTGATGAGGGCGATTTACTGGTCCGGCTTGGCGGCGACGAATTCGTCATCGTTCTAGAACAGGTTGAAGGCACACTTGGAAGTGTCCGCAAATATGCCGAATATTTAATCGATATTGTGTCGCGTCCTTATCACATGGATGACACAGTCCTGCGCGTCTCGGCCTCAATCGGGCATGCGCGCTACCCAGACCATGCCGCAACGCCGAGCAAAGTGCTGAGCCTGGCTGATAAAGCGCTCTACCAGGCCAAGGATGCCGGCAAGCGCCAATGTATTACCTATGGCACACGCGAATGTCCGCGGACCCGCGGGAAGGGCAAGCCAACGGCTGAACGCCCTGAAGCAAAACGCAAAATTGCCGCATTCACTGCAAATCTCCGCCAAAAATCCGTGTAAGGATGCATAATCCCCCTTCCTGGGGCTTCCGGCGGCACTCGAACCATGGTTCAACAGCCTCAACATCTCGGAGCTCAGGCAGGGCCTGGGTTTGGAAGCAAAGGGCTGAACGATGACGACACTGGCTTTGGTAGACGATGATGAGAACATCGTTGCGTCGCTCAAGATTTTCTTTGAAGCAGAAGGCTATCACGTCCGCACCTATCATGACGGATTGAGCGCCTTGGGCGGACTAACGGATAGCCCACCGGACCTCGCCATCTTAGACGTAAAAATGCCGAAAATGGATGGCATGGAGCTTCTCAAAAGACTGCGCCAAACCTCTGAGTTACCTGTCATTTTCCTGACGTCAAAAGATGAGGAAATTGACGAAGTGATTGGCTTCAATATTGGCGCCGATGACTTTGTCCGCAAGCCTTGTTCCAATCGCCTGCTTTCAGAACGTGTGAAGGCCGTATTGCGCCGCTCGCGATCAGCTGATGCCGGGCCTGAAGAGAGCGATGTGAAACCGATTGTGCGCGGGCGTTTGACCCTCGACCCAAATCGCCATTCTTGCTCCTGGGACGGCCACCCGGTTCGCCTCACCGTCACAGAATTCCTGATTTTACAAGCGCTGGCGCAACGGCCTGGCTATGTTAAGTCACGCGACAATCTCATGGACGCCGCGTATGACGACCAGATTTATGTCGATGACCGGACGATAGACAGCCATATCAAACGCCTGCGTAAGAAATTCCGCGAAAGCGACAAGGAATTTGATGCGATCGAAACGCTGTACGGCGTCGGCTATCGCTATAATGAGAGTTAGCTCCGACGCCGCCTTTGCCGAGGCTATTGAGCAACCTCATTTTCTTTGACGCAGAACCCGCTATTTAGGCAGCGCTGCGCAGCAGAGCAGCTTGCCTTTACGCCATCGATTGAACACTGACACCGCCAGTATTCCGCTGGATTGGCGCAATAGCTCAGCATCCCTTGCGAGATCGCTTGATAGCTTGACGCTGCGGTTTTGAGATTGATGATTTCTGATGCTTGACGCGCCAGCCGACAATCGCCCTCGGCGAGGCATTGAATCGCCAAGTCGCAGGGCGCGGATGTGCCATTGATTTGGCAAGCGCAGTCGCCAAATTCATTTGGCCTGTCACACATATTCGCCATCGCTTCACTGGCCTGAATGATGTTTGCCGCCTCCGTCGTCACTGAGACACTTGCACCGGCATCACGGACCGGCGCGGCCGTCGGCTCAACGGCGCACGCGGCCAAAGCACTGAATATAGAAATGTAAAATAGTCGCAAAAACACTTAAATACTCCCTCTCATTGTATATATTCCTCCCCTCCCATAATATTACACTGTATTTATCAATAATAGAACAGTATCATTTACATTTAAACTGATACCCTATTCTATATTTCTCATATACTTGATTTCACACTACTCCTCGCACAACAAGCCGAGTCAGCCTTTAATGGCGGCAAAGCCAAACCGTTTGTGCGGAGAGATAAATGTATAAACGACGTCTTAGCGGCCTGATTGCCGCCAGCCTCATGACTGCGTGCGCAGACACAGCTGAGCCTCTCGATCCGTATGCGGATCTTGCCGAGAACTCTTTACTGGTGAGGTTTGAAGTCAACCCAGACGTCGCCGAAGGCACGTGCAATCCGAACGTGCACTATGCCATGCGGACGACGGAAGACGTCTATCTTCTGAATGCCAATTTTGAAATCGGCGACGGCATTACAGGCGCGGGCCTCGCTATTTTCGACGCTGAAAAAACTGGCATCGCGCGCAACACGGGCGAGCTGAATATGTTTGAGGCTTATCCGACCCCGTGCTCAGACTTGCAGGTCAAGATCCAGGATCTCACTTGCCGTCTTGAAACAGAGATCGACGCTCAGCCTTGTCCCAATCCCGTATTTGAAGGGACTGAGATGTTTGCAAGCTTTCGCGGCTTGCCGAGCAATTAATTGGCCAGTTGCAACCAGGCGCGCGCCGCAGCAAGGGCAGACTTAATGTCGTCTTTTTCGAGCATGTCGGCCATTTCCTGACGACAGATCTTTGCGTCGTCACAGCCTTTTAGAACCGCCAGATTAAACCACTTATGCGCGGCAATCAGGTCTTGCTCACAATCGACACCTTCAGAATAGGCGAGGCCTACGCGATATAGCTCTTCGCCAGTTGCGGTTTCACTGTTCAAACCGGTCTCTGGCGCAATGTCGGTTGCCAAATCAGAATATGGCATGTTTTCTTTCCTCTCCGTTGTTGAGAGGTGCCCGACTTTGGTTTTCCAAATCCCGGGACACCCACCATCACTGTCTCCAACACCTTGGCGACGAGGCAGAGATTGCCGCACAGGCTTTGCATTAAGGTTAACGGCTAGAGCCCTGAAATAGCAGTGTATTAATAAAACCAGGTCCAGCGATTAACCCTCATGGGATACTCGGACAATTTAAACGCGATACTTGATAAATTTCGCGCCATCGGGGGATTTTGGCATCTTTGGCGAATTTCTCATTTCGGCCATGCCTAAAATTCGCAGCCGCGTTTTCGACTTATCTTCGCGAAAGCATCGAATTCAGGCCGCAGAGTTGATACATGCCCCCTATGCTCAACCGATTACCGCCGCTGAATGCCATCAAAGCCTTCCACGCCGCCAGCCGACATTTAAATCTCTCGCGCGCCGCAGAAGAGTTGGGCGTGACGCAAGGCGCGGTCAGCAAGCAAATCTTGGCCTTAGAAGATTTCATTGGCGCCAAATTATTTGAGCGCCTGCCTACTGGTTTAGAGCTCACCCGCGAGGGCAACTCGCTTAAGAACGTGACTTGGCCAGCATTTGAGCTGCTAATGACGGGATTCTCACGCTATGAAAGACGCCCACCACGCTCACAGAAAGTCCGGATCTCGACGCTCGCCTCCTTCGCCGCAAGCTTTTTGGCCCCGCGCCTGACCCGGCTAGAGACTGAGTTTCCCGACATTCAATTCGAAATTCTGACCTCTGATCGCCTATTGGATCACGCCCGCGAAGAAATTGATTTCAGCATTCGCTACGGCCAGGCCGCCTCAACCGATCTTATCTGTGAGCGCATCGGCACCGCAAACATTGTGCCGGTCTATCAACCCGGTCTGAGCCATGATTTGCAAACCCTGCTGCGCCTCCAAGTCTATGCCATCAATGAGTGGCGCGCGTGGGAGGCCAAGCATGGCGACGCTCTGACGCGTCATGGCCACAGCCTCGTGGTAGAAGAATTTACGGTTGCCTTGAGCGCCGTCATCCAAGGCCAAGGAATTGCCATCTTGCCTGAACTGATGGTGCTCGACTTGCTTAAGAAAGAACAATTATCGACGTTTGGACCGCCGATCCAAAACTGGCCCTATCAGTATTACTTGGCCTATTTGCCACAAGCGACACGGCGCAAGCCCGTCGTCGCCATTCTTGATTGGCTAAAACGCGAAATTGCTGATCTCAACGTAAGCTAGAGCGGCGCGAATATTTCTCATATCCGCCTGTCCAAACCCGCCATATCGCCGCGCCGCGACCCATGACATTTCCTGCTGCCCCAATGCAGAGCACAACAGGAGACTATTATGAAACATGCTCTCAAAAGCACCTTGATCGGCCTCGCTGCCTGCCTAAGCCTGCCTCATGCCCAGGCTGAATCTGCCGAGCGCATTGAGATTAAGTTCACTTATGATCGCACGTTGAGCCCGGCCCACACCTATCGCAATGCCGAATGGACGGCGCGCAAAGCCTGCGGCTTGAATGGCCGCGTGGCGCCGATGAAACGTGCGCTCGAAAAGAGCTGTGTCAAACCAGCCATCGCGCAATTTGTAGCTCAGACCGGAAATCGCGCTTTGATCGCCTTTCACGCCCGGCGAACTGGGCAGACCAAACCGGCGGTGACGTTCGCAAAGACCTAATCGCTGCGTCGTGCCGGGCGCTGTCTTACGCTCAGCCTGGCACGACGGCTGCGATCAAACGCGGCCCTGGGGCCGCAATTGACTCCGCTAAAGCCGCATCAAAGGCTTCCGCGGTCGTCGCTTCAACGGCCGGCACACCAAGGCTGGTCGAGAGCTGGACCCAATCAATGTCAGGCCCGCCGATCGACAACATGTCTTTCGCCGTCGGTCCCGGATTGCCGGCGCCGGTGCGATAGAGCTCAATATTCAAAATCCGATAAGAATGATTGACGAAGACAATCGTGGTCACGTCAGCGCCTTCCCGCGCCATGCTCCACAAGGCTTGGTTTGTATACATGCCGGCCCCGTCGCCAGACAGGCAGATGACTTTGCGATCCGGTGCCGCAATCGCCGCGCCGAGCGCCAGCGGCATGCCCTGCCCGATCGCGCCGCCGGTCAGCATCATCCAATCATGCGGCTGCGCTGTCATCGTCGGCAAATAAGACAATAAGCCGTTCGAGACGCCATCATCAGAAACCAGCGCATTTTCCGGCATATGGCGCGCCAAGCTTTGGCCGACACTTTGCGCGGTTAAATCACCGCTCGGACAATCAGGTTGCACCAGCGCCTGAATGGGCGCCGCATCCGTCGCGCCTATGACGTCGGCGAGAGCGGCCAGCGTCGCCGCGCTATCGGTACCCGCATCGCCGAGGCTCAAAAGCTCGCAGCCCTCTGGGACCAAGAGGCTCGGCTTTCCAGGATAGGCAAAAAACGCGACTGGCGCATTGGTCCCGGCGACAATCATCAGATCAGTGCCGTCCAAATCGGCCATCGCGCCCTCGGCGAAATATTGCATTCGCTCAGGTGCGAACACGCCGGCGCCGCGGCGCATTTTGGCATAGAATGTATCGGTCAAGACGCGCGCGCCGGCCGCCTTTAAACGCGCCGCCGCCGCCAACCCTGCTTCACCGAGCGCTGAGCCATTGATCAGGATGACGGGCGCTGTCGCCGCTTGCATCGCCTTGGCCGCGGCCTCGATCGCCGCGCCTGAAACAGACTTTAAGCGCGGCGCCGAGACCGGTTCGCCTCTGATCCCCCCCTCAAGCCAAGCGCTATCGGCGGGCAGCAATAAAGACACCGGCCCCGGCGCCGGGCCAAAACTTGCCGCATAGGCCTCGGCCGCGAGCTTGCCAGTGTCGCTGACTTTATCGGCAGATTTGATCCAGCCAGAATTCGGCCCCGCCAGTCCAACAATGTCCGAGGTGAGCGGCGCATCATATTTCAAATGCGGCACCGCATGATCGCCAATCACATTGATCATCGGCGTATGCGCCCGGCGCGCATTATGGATATTGGCGCCGGCATTCAAATATCCTGCGCCGAGGTGTAACAGGGTCATGGCTGGGGTGCCGGTGACCCGGGCAAAGCCATCTGCTGCGCCGGTGGCCACGCCTTCAAACAGGCAGAGGACAGAACGGATGCGCGGTTCGCCGTCTAAAGCGGTGACCAAATGCATTTCCGATGTGCCAGGATTGGCGAAACAGGCGGCAACGCCGTGATCTGCAAGCGTGCCCACCAAAGCCTCTGCTCCGGTCAGGGTCTCTGTGGTTTGATCGCTCATGTCCTCGCCTCCGTCAGTGTTTTTCTCTGGCGTCGTCTGTAGCGCGCCTATCGAGATTGCAAAGGGGGCGAGATCGACAAGACGGGACAATCGTGCGCAAACCGCGCGCAATCGTCCCGCCAGGGTCCGTAGACAAGCCACAAAGGGGATATGGCTGCGCCGGAACTATCAGCTCTCAACGCAGCGGCAATATCTAACCACGCGTCAGGATTTTCAAGACCTCGAACTGTATAGAATCGCACTTGTCCTGTAATCACATGTCACAGAATGATGACACGGTCCGATTTACTCTTTGCATAGAGCGCATCCACTTCATCAGCACGCAGCGATTGTGCCTTGTTTTGATTGATATAACCTTTTTCAGTAATCTCACCGGCATCGGCTTGCGGCGGCGTTGGCTGCAAAATGATGCGCGCGATCCGCCCAGCTGCATTTGGATGTGCAGAATTGTGCGCCGCCAACCCAGTGCGCACAGCCGCCATCACGTCAGGATGCGTTGACAGCACATCTAGCGGCAGAGATTCCCCGACCAGACGCTGACAATAGCTTTCATTTAAAAAGCCTAGCAGGCAGACCTCATCCATATTCAGTCCGCAGACCACCGCGTCGGAGAGCGCGCCATTGACCGCTTCAACGGCTTGCACGCGAAGCTTGCCCGCCGACACCCATGTGCCATTGGCAAGCTTGAACTCCTCTGCCGTGCGGCCATCAAAGGCGAGGCCCTTATTCGGATCACTGGGATCGACAAAGCGCACCGCATCGCCAAGGCGATAATAGCCTTCTTCATCAAAAGCGGCCTCGGTCTTTTCGGGGTTGCGATAATAGCCCGGCGTGACATTGACGCCTTTAACGCGAAGCTCCAGCTTTTCCCCCGCTGGCACAAGTTTAAATGTATTGCCGGGCAAAGGCAGCCCGATCAAACCCATAGTGTCATTCGGCCAGTGAACATTGCTCGCCGTCGGCGCCGTCTCAGTTGCGCCATAGCCGGCGGAGAGTGAAATCCTTGTCCCAGTCACGCGCACCGCGACTTTCTGAATCCGCTCATAAATGTCCTGGCCCATTGCCGCGCCGCCATATGCCATCGAGCAAATCCGTTTGAAGAATGTCTCCGCCAGCGCGGCGTCGCGTTCAAACTCTGTTGCGAGCGCCGCCCAAGCGGCCGGCACAGTGGTATGCTGGGTCGTCGAGACCTCGCTCATATTGCGGATCATTTCAGGCAAGCGGGCGGGTGTCGGCGCGCCCCAATCGAGATAAAGCGTACCGCCCCAATCGGTCATATTGTGCAAAATTGCATTGGCGCCATAAGTGTGGCTCCACGGCAAGAAATTGCACATCACTTGAACCTCGCCGGTGACCTCAGCCAAGCGTTTTTCATCCCACACTGAGCGGATCATTTTGGCATTGGCGGCGATCATGCCATGGCTGTTAATCACCGCTTTCGGCTCACCGGTCGAGCCAGATGTCAGCATAAATTTCGCGACGGTTTCTGAGGTCAGGCGGTCATAGGCTTCGGCCACGGAATTGCCGCCCGGCACGGCGAAGGCGTCAATCGCTTCAGCCCGGCACCCTTCCGGAGCATTGCGCGAATACAAGACCAATCGATCGCCGACCGCCATACCATCTAGACCGCGCTGATACTCTACGCCGTCTTCAACATAGATGAATTTCGGTTCGACCAGGCCATCGACATAATTCAGCCGAGCAAAGTCTTGACTGAGCAAAGCATAGGCCGGCGTTACTGGCACAACCGGAATGCCGGCCAGCATGGCGCCATACATGACCAAAGCATGATCAATCGTATTGCGCGACAGGATCATGACCGGGCCATCGGCGCCGGCATTGAGGAAGCCTTGGGCCAAAGCCTGCACACGGGCCCAGGCCTCGGCATAGGAAATTTCCTGCCAGCCTGGGCGGCTCGGATCAATCGGGTCGCGCTGCGCCAACCAAGTCCGGTCCGGGGCGGCTTCAGACCAATGTTTCAGGGGCCACAACATATGCGGTGGATAGTCTTTTAGCGGCTGGCCATTATCGAGCAGGATGCTGCCATCTTCGCGCTCTGTGACGGTCATTTTTTGCGCTAAGTAAGGCACGTCCCGAAACGGGATATGTTGGGTTTCACTCATGGCCTATTCGACGCCTCGTGTCTCAATCTTTAAGATCGTTCCGCAATGCTTACAATGCACGGCATCCGGATCATGCCGGGTCAGTCCACATGCCTCGCAGGGATAGTCAACCTTATCGCCGGGGAGGGTGATCGCGCGCAATAAGCGTAAAAACAGGGTGAGCCCTAAGACCATGATCACAACGGCCAGTAGCCGCCCCCACACCCCTTCCATAAGGATATCACCATAGCCTGTCGTGGTCAGGCTGGTGACTGTGAAATAGAGCGCATCGACATAATTCTCGATGCCGTCATTGGTCTCGCTTTGCAGCACATAGACCAGGCCTGCCATCAAGAAGACGAAGACGACCAGATTGGTCACCCGGTCAAAAATGCGCTCATGCTGTTTTAGATACGATGATACGCCTTTGAGCCGTTTGAGCAGCGTGAAGGCGCGAATGATCCGCACCGCGCGCAGCAATCTCAAGAAGGCGAGATTCTGTGTGAAGAGCGGCGCCAACATTGAGATGACGACAATAATATCCGCCCAATTGTAGAACCGGCGCCAGAATTTGGTCTTTGGTTGCGCAATGTGAAACCGCGCCAGCAAGTCGAGCGCGATGACAATGCCAATGGCATAATCAGCCAGCGGGTACCACGCGCTCTCAACTCGAAAGGGCGCCCATAGAAAATAACCAATGGTGACCACGTCAAAGGCAAGCAGCGCCAGCCGGAAATAGTACGGCCCCGCGCCATGGCCTTCATAGAGCCAGAACAATTGCCGATTCAGCCCTTTGCGTTCGCTCAACGCTTCTGCCTCCCAACAGGTCCCATTGCGACTAACTATGACAAGCTGCGCCGGTCCTGTCACGCCAGCGGCGCAGAGCGCCTTTTTCGGCGCCAAGAGGCAAGCTGAAATTGTGATCTCAATTCGGTGTGAGCGCACGTGATCGAGGCTTGAAGAGACGTTAAGTGCGCGCCCCGCCGGCCGCGGTTAAGCCTCTCCTCAATCGCAAAGATGCGAGCACACAAGAAGGATTTGAGCTATGTCGAAATTGGCCGCAATGGCGTTCGCCACCACCACCCTATTCGCCCTTCCAGCGATCGCCGAAAACGAGCCTGGCTTTTATGTTTCCGGCTTTATCGGCGGCGGCTTTCCAAGCGATGCTGAGCTGACCGGCACGCAAACGCCAGAAGCCGGCGCCCCTGGCATGCTCGGTGCCCCGGCCCGCATCGCCACCGAATTTGACAGCGGCACGACGCTCGGCATTGCCCTTGGCTATAAGACGCCCTGGGAGTTTTTCGGTCTGTTTAACACCCGTTTAGAGCTTGAATATTCGACCCTGGATGTGGATGTCAGCAATGGCAGCTTTAATAGCGGCGCCCAGCCTTTCTCCGGCGATGCCAGCATCGATTTCTTCCTGCTCAACAATTATAGCGACATCATCTGGGACGATGATCAGAGCGTCATTCCTTATGTCGGCGGCGGCATCGGTGTCGCCAATGTCGACGCCAACATTCTCTATGCTGGCGGCGGCGCGACTTCGCCGAACTTTGTTGCAACTGGCGAAGATAGCGGCCTGGCCGGGACCGTCGCGGGCGGCCTCACGTGGCTGACCGGCACGCCATGGGAAGTCTATGGTGAAGCGCGCTATTACCAAGTCCGTGACCTTGAATTTGAACGTCGCTTCATTGGCGGCGGCGCGGATCTGCTGAATGCCCGGGTTGAAGATGATTTTGACGGCACCAGCCTGACCCTCGGCGCCCGCTATAAGTTCTAGCGTCTTTCCAGCGTTCCTCCCCTTCTAAGAGATCGCCTCCCCCTCCCTCAAGATCTCTTAGGGCTCGGCCCAGCTCCCGCCACAAGGAGCTGGGCCAATTTTTGTCAGGATGACATTCGGCCCAACGCGTCTTAGATGGCGGTCATGGCTTCTCCTTTTGTTTATCTGCCGCACCGCGCCGTCCTCTCTTTGAGCGGGCCGGACACGATGGCCTTGCTCGAGCGATTGGTGACCAACGCGACCACCGATTGGGTGCCCGGCGAAACGCGTTATGGCGCGCTGCTGACCCCGCAAGGCAAAGTGCTGGCGGATTATCTCGCGGTGCGCACCGCTGAGGGCGTATTGCTCGATGTCTCGAAAGCCCATGTCGAGGATTTGGCCAAACGGCTTAAACTGTTCCGCTTGCGCAGCGCTGTTGAGGTTGATGTCTTAGAGGATGTTTTCATTGTTGCCGGGGTTGAACCAGCGCCAAGCGGCATGCGCCCGATTTCCGGCGCCGACAAAGTCTATCTCGACACCCGCTATCCCGGCGGACGCCTGCGCGGTTTCGCCACCAAAGAGAGCTGGGCCGCCTGGTATGGCTACCATCCCGCCGAATGGTCACGCCCGTTGAATGAATATCACCGCGACCGCATCGCTCATGGCATTCCCGAACAAGGCGCAGATTTTGACCAAGCCGACGTCTTCCCAGCCGACATTAATATGGACGTGCTCGGCGGCGTGGCGCTGAACAAAGGCTGCTTTGTCGGCCAAGAAGTGGTCAGCCGCATGCATCGGCGGGGACAGATCCGCAAACGCAGCCTGGCGCTGACCGTCCCCTCTGAAACCGCGGCAGCCGGCACGGATATTGTCGCCGCCGCGCCGGTCGGTAGCCTGACCAGTGTTGAAGCGGACCTTGCGCTGGCCCGCCTCCGGGTCGACAGATTAGAGAAAGCCATCGCCGATGGCGTCGCTCTCACCGTCAATGAAACCCCTGTCACAATTGACATTCCCGCTTGGCTTCAGGCCGAGCGTGAGGCTATGGCTGGACAATGATGGCTGATCATATTCCTTGCGCCTGGGCTCCCGTGGATGACCAGCTATACCGCGATTATCACGATCAAGAATGGGGCGTCCCAGAGTATGACGCGCGCGCCCTTTGGGAGAAGCTGCAGCTGGATGGCATGCAAGCCGGCCTGTCCTGGATCACGATATTGCGCAAGCGCGAGACGATGCGCGAAGAGTTTGACAATTTCGACCCCGAGAAAATCGCCGCCTGGGACCAAGCGCGGATCGATAAAGCGCTGCTCAATCCCGGCATTATTCGAAGCCCGAAAAAGATTGAAGCCTGCATCGGCAATGCCCGCGCCTTCTTAGACGGCTTTGATCAAGGCGAAGATTTTTCCGACTTTTGCTGGGCCTTTGTCGACGGCAAGCCGATTGTTTCTTATTTCGAGAATTACCGCGACGGGCCGACCAAGTCCGATATTTCCGAGACCTGTTCGAAAGCTCTCAAAAAGCGCGGCCATAAATTTGTTGGCCCGACCATTGTCTATGCCTGGATGCAGGCGTGCGGGCTCTACAATGATCATGAAGTCGGCTGCCCCCGACACCAAGCTGTACAGGAGTATGTGCGATGAAAATTTGGGTCTCTCTTGCCGCCATTGGGATTTTAAGCGGGTGCGTTTCAACCGCTTCGAATGATCGCGAACGTGCCTATTCTCAATGCAGCGGCATCTTAGATAAAGCGAGCCGCAATGTCTGCCTCGCCGACGCGATCCAAGACGCCGAGCGTGACCGATTGGAACAAGCTGCGCGGCAAGCCCAACAAGACGAGAATGCCGAGCGCCGCGAGCTCGGCCGCGAAATAGCCGGCGCTGAAAAGGACGATTGAGGCGCTTTTGGTCTGGAGCGGTTTTGGGTCGCTGGGCTTGTGTCCGCTTCCGGCGTCAAAGCGGCCTTCAGAGAGCAACGTAAAGCGCCCTGTTAAGGACGCTTGGGCTTTGTGCCCTAGCCGATTTGAGTTCGGTGAGATTTCCGAAACAGAAATACAGGAACAATCGACCAACAGATCAGAAGTGCGAAATACAGGCTTTCTGGGAACAGGTTGAACCAATTCGCTGCGATCAACCCGACGATCATGAGCACATGGGCAAGCACCGCCCATATCAGACTGCCAATCACCTCTTTTAAGGCCGCGGTTCCCGATCGGAGCGATTTGAAATACAGGACTCCGCTTAGAGGCAAAAACACGATCACCGACGTCAGTAAGCCTGGATTGTAGCCGGCCACACCATTCAAGATGTGAGCGATTGCGTTGACGAGAACGATTCCCATCATTGCCAGTGCTGGAAAAATGTGGCGAGGCGCGCTCCAAACTCCCAGGCCTGCAACAAGCCAGACGAGGGACGTGTTGATGATGAATACGCCTTCTTTGGTCAGCGGTCCGATGGATCCTTCAGGCGCGCCCAACACCCCCAGCAGGAGGTCGTTCACGCTGCCCTGAAAGGCATAGACGTTGCCGAAAAGATCTATCCAGTGCTCTTCGAACTGGTGGACAATGTAGGCCACAAGCAACAACACGCAGGCGATGCGAAGGTCAAAATCGCCGCGTTCGGCATTCAACGGCTTAGACGCGACAGCGACAAATAGGAGGAACGGCGCCATAAAGGTGCCAACCTTCATCCAGTTATCGACCAGAAATCCATGTTGCCCAATCGGAACCCAAAGCATGGCAAATGCCAGTATCAGGAGAAGTAATGAAAGATGACGATCCATCGATTTCCATTCTGAGAGGATGAGACACGCATTCCGGGGCAAAGCCGAACCCTTCGACAAGTTTGTTTTTAGCATCAATGTTTGACCGCGAACATCCAACTAACTGACTTGGCGATCCCATGGGCAATTGCAGCCGTTTCAGAGGCTTAAATTGGCTCCAAAACAGCCGCTCGTAAGGTCTTTTTTGGGTCAGCAGCGGAATTCAACCGAGCGGCTTAGATGGAGCTGCGATTTGAAGGCACTCGTGTTTCATTCACTTCCAGTGTCGAGCCCCAAACACTTGACGTTAGAGCCGTTTGAATTTCAAGGTGATCACGATAGTGAGGGTGGAAATATGACTGCGCGAACAGGACGTTTTTTTAGGTCATCGGCACGCGAGTGGAGGATCATACTCGTTGGCCTTACCCTTACACTTTTTATCAATGCTGGGGTTGCGTTTCTTAGTATTTACAATTCCGCTCGGCATGGGCATGGCCCTTCTTTTTATTTTACCGCCTTGACCATCATCTTGGCGTGCATCGTGCTTCTGTTTAAAGATCTGACTGTCAAAAACAGTCAGTATCCTCTCAGCGCCAGCATGAGATATTTCTTTGGCTTGAGTTTGATCCTTGCAATTTTGTCGCTAACAACAGTTACGTACTTTTCCGATATTCACCAAAGTGAAAAGGACCTAAAGGCTCAATGGGCCATCTCAGAACTATGTTTTTCGGATGGAGAGATTGATCCCAATAATACTAAAACCTGCCTCGCACTTATGCCTTTATTTAATGGCCGAATTTGTGCTCTTGGCGCGACACCAATGCGCAAATGTGAAGTAGCGCTCCGTCGGCGTATTGGGCAGTTAGAGACAGGTGCTGCTGACGTATAGTGCGAGTTCCTTATCGGCGTTCGTAATTAACTAATGTGAGACCGGTTGTGACCTTGGCCTTAGAAGATTTGGCTCGTTAGGATCACTTATGGATTAATCTCTGATGCCTCCTAAGACGCCGAAAGCGGTCATTTGCATAACATCATGAATTGACTTCGCAGCTTTTTACGCGGACCATATCCCCATGGGTAACAACCGCGCTGAGAGTTACGCGCGGAGATTTTATGGCAAAAATGGATACTAGCGTGCTCGGTCGCGAGCGTGCTTTGTTCAATTCGTTTTTCAATTTCAAAAACGGACGGGGCGAGAAGCGAAAGTTCATTTTTGCGAGATGGGCACTCTTGGAGAGCATTATTTGGACGGTGTTACCGGACCAGAACTATTGTCACTTGGATGGCTTTGCGTTCGATCAATTTGCTCACAACTCGAACGCGTTTACTGGGGTTGGCCGGATATGGATGCTTCCCGAACCTGGCACACCAGGCGATATTGCCGCAATCTTTACCGTTGAGTTTGACCGATCAAATCAGTGCGTGGACCGCGCAAAAGTTTGGATTGGTCCGATTGTACCAAGCAGACAAAAAGCACCACGCGTTGAGTGCATTGAGCCATGGATGCTGAGCAGAGAGAAGCGACAACCGGACAAGGAATGGCGACTCGCGTTTTGCAAAGACTCTGGTGGTTGGCAACTCAATCCAAATTTCGATTTGAGCGTTTTGATGATGCCGTCGCCCGACTAGCTAACGTCCGCTCTGACGCCGAAAGCGGTCATCAGCTCAGCGGCTTAAACTCGCCCCACATAAGCCCCCCAGCTTATGTCCGCTCTTTCACTATGCCTGCCCCTCAAAAACACGGCTCCAAGCGCGTTTTCTCTCCTCCGGCCCCATTTTAAACATGTTTTTGGATCACTTAGTGAGCAAACGCTCACGGAGATGGTCCATGCTGAAACCCCTTATCACCGCGCTCACCGGCTTGGCGCTGGCCGCCTGTAGACCAAGTGCTGAAGCGCCAAGTCACGAACAGTCCTGGCAAGACGCACTGGCCCTTGAGGGGCTGGCGGCCGCCGAAGCCAATTTGCAGGCCGGCGCGCAGACCAGCGAAACGCAATTCCTCCTTGGTGGCGTGCAATTCCTGCGTGCCGCAGAAGCGATCATGCAAGTGCGCTATGACAATTCGACGGCGCCGCTGGCATGGGTTCCAGGGATGCGCAACCGGCTGCCCTATAATCCGAATGCGAGTTTTGATCCGGCCTTTCTGGAACAGGCCATGATCGCCGCGCTGAGCCATCTCGATCGCGCCGAAACCACACTCGCCGGCATGGCTGGCGACGACTTTGTCGCGGCCTTCCCGCTGCAAGCGATTTGGTTTGACGTCAACGCCAATGGCACCCGCGAAGACTGGGAAAGCGGCCTCGCCGTGATGGCCGATCTTCAAGCCCGGCCAGATGAGAGCTTCGATGGCATCGTGCAATTCGACACTGCCGACGCGCATTGGCTCAAAGCCTATATCCATGTGATGTCCGGCATGGCTGAGCTCACGCTGGCCGCTGATCCCACATTCGCGATCAAAACGGTTTATGAAGGCCGCCGCGACATGGCCGCTTTCGGTGAGGTTCAAGGCATGTTTCTCGACAATGAGGCGATCGACATGTTGGCGACGGTGCTTCTCACCTTGCGCGGCACGCCTGATGCCACCCGCACGCAAGCCGCGCACCAGCATTTTCGTGAAATGATTGCCGAGAACCGGGCCTTTTGGGCCGCTGTCAGCGCCGAGACCGACAATGAGCGCGAATGGCTTCCAAATCCGCAGCAAGACTCAGCTTTTGGCGTCACCGTGGACGCTGAAATGGCCGCAAGCTGGCAAGCCGTTTTGCTTGAGATCGAAGAGATTCTCGACGGCGACGCGCTCATTCCCTATTGGCGCTACAATAATGGCTATGGCGCCGAAACCGGGGTCGGCGTCAACCTCGCCACTTATCTGCAAAACCCAGGCGATTTGGATGTCATTCTTTGGCTACATGGCGCCGGCGCCGCGCCCTATCTTGAAACCGGTAAACTGGCGCAGCTCGACGCTTGGGACCGGTTTACGCAAATGACCCGCGGCGATGGCTTGATGTTTGCGGCTTGGTTTAATTAGGCGTAACCGCGCGACACGGCTCGACGGCGCCTCTGCATCGCTTTAAAACGAAGCGGATAGAGGAAAATAGAGTCGCGCGACGCGGCACTCGAGGCGTTTATGATTACCCCCGTTATTTCGGCCACCGGCCTGTGGACCCCTTCGGACTCTGTGTCCAACGCGGAATTGGTTGAGAGCTTCAATGCCTGGGCGGATAAATGGAATGCCGAACATGCGGCTGAAATTGAGGCCGGTGAAATCGCGCCCAAGACCCATTCAAACGTTGAATTCATTGAAAAAGCTTCAGGGATCAAATCCCGCTTCGTCGTCAACAAGTCGGGCATTGTCGATCCAGACATTATGCACCCGGTTATCCCCGAACGGCCGAATGAAGAGATTTCAGTGCTCGCAGAGATTGCGGTCAATGCTGCAAAAATGGCGCTTGAAACCGCCGGCCGCGACCCCAAGGACGTCGACGCTGTGCTTTGCGCCGCCTCGAATATGCAGCGCGGTTATCCGGCCATGGCGGTCGAGATCCAAGACGCACTGGGCATTGATGGATTTGGTTTTGATATGAATGTCGCCTGTTCGTCAGCGACCTTTGGGATCCAGACCGGCGCCGATTTTGTCCGTTCTGGCAGCGCCAAATCGGTGCTCATGGTCAATCCAGAAATCTGCTCCGGGCATTTGAATTTCAAAGATCGCGACAGCCATTTCATTTTCGGCGATGTCGCCACGGCGGTGCTGATCGAAGCCGAAGACATGGCGCCGGCGGCCCATTGGAAAATCCTCGGCACCAGCCTTAAGACGCAGTTTTCTAATAATATTCGCAACAATTTTGGCTTTCTCAACCGCTGCGATCCGAACGGTATTGGCGCCGAAGACAAACTCTTCGTTCAAGAAGGCCGTAAAGTGTTCAAAGAAGTTGTGCCCATGGTCGCCAAAATGATCATTGCCGAACTTGAGCGCCTTGATCTCGAAGCGCCAAATCTGCGCCGGATGTGGCTGCATCAGGCGAATGCCAATATGAACCGGTTGATTGCCTCAAAAGTGCTCGGCCGCGAAGCCTCGTCGGACGAAAGCCCAACAGTGCTCGACACTTATGCCAATACCAGCTCCGCCGGATCGATCATCGCCTTTCACAAACATAGCCAAGATATGGTTGCCGGCGATAAAGGCCTGATCTGCTCTTTCGGCGCCGGTTATTCTGCCGGCACGGTTTTCGTCGAGAAAGCCGCTTAGACCGGAACGATTGCGTCGTCCGTGACAGCCGCGTGCGCGCGCCCATAAAGCAGCAAGAGCGACACAAAAGCGATGCTCGTCGCTTGCGATGAAAACAGCTCCAGCATCAATGCGAAAAACCATGCCGGGAGGCTCTGCGCCGGCGGCGCTGATGCACGCGTCTGTACGGCGGTTCGTAGCCGGTCCCGCGCCGCGGCGATATTGGCTTCCAGGGCCGCCCGGCGCTGCGCCAAACCAAGTTCATTTTGGGCGTCGCGATACGGCTTTTGATGCGCCCGCCCCGCCGCTTCGACCCCAGCAAGATAGGCCTCTAGACCGGCAATCGAACGCGTTTCGGCGGGGATGCCCTCTAATTGCCGGGTCCAGTCATCAATCTCGGATAGCGTAAGCGTTTGTAATTGCTCTGACATTTGCCAACTTGTCAGTTGGCCTTGGGCATTGTTCATCATGAATAGACTGGTGCCGGCGACGCTGGTGCCGGCGCCGGCGAGCGCGAACACCAAAGCGCGCAGTGCTTCGCCGCGGCGGCCGCCTGACATATGCCACCAGAAAAAGGTAAAGCCGCCAAACGAACAAATCGATGCGATCACCCCGCTCCAGCCCCAGACCTTAGCCTGCGCCGGATCTGCGACGCCTAAGCTAAAGGCCTGAAAATTGGCAAAGCCAGACAAAGCCGCGGCCGCAAGACCGGCGCTTAAGAAAATTAAAGCCAACAGTGTGATGATGATCCGCTCGCCCAAGCGGCCAGAATTTTGGGCAGAGGATTGACCAGGGGATTGACCGGAGGACTGCGGCCTGAAGGGAGCTTGATCGATTTCAACTTCCCCGATAAAACGTGTCTCAATTGCGTCCGTTGGAGGGGCCGGAGAGGTGACGGTGAGGGGCATCTGTGTCGCCTTTGTGTCGTCTTCCTGTACGCGTCCTGTCACCGGGTCGGTCAGCCGGTCTAGCCGGGGTGCAATGGGAATGATCTCGGCTTCTGAGAACGGTTCATGGTTCCAGTCCGAGGCATCCGCTTTCTCTCGCAAATAGGTGAGAAGCGGCCCCGAGCTGCCGCAGGCGCCGCACTGCACACTGCCGCGCGCGAGCGACAGTTTAAGGCCGCGCGACGCCCCGCATCCTGGGCAGTCTTCAAAAGCCTGCCCGCGATCATCGAAAGCTTCGTCGAGTCCTGCCGCGCGCAAAGCCTCGTCGAGCACATCAGATGTGGTTGTAATCGCACTCATACCAGCCCTACGTGAAACAAATGATCCCTGTATGTTCACATTATGTTTCATTCTGCTTGTCGTCAAGGGCCGCCGTTCACGTCAACGGAAAGATTTTAACTCGACGGCAAGATCCATTCGGCATATACGTAACACTATGACACGATTACGTTCGCGCACCCCCGCCACTGGCAAACGCCGGCTTCACCGCCGCCGTTGGCGCCATCCCGAGAGCCAGAAACCGAGCCGCGATGAGCTTCTCCAAGCTGCCGCAGATGAGGCGCAGTTGAATGGCAAAAGCCTGACCGCGATCCGCAAACATGTGCTCAATCTATTGCTCGAAGCGGGCCGGCCCATGACCGCTTATGAAGTCTTGGCCTCGCTCGATGGCGTCGGTTCAGTATCGCCGC
The DNA here is from genome assembly GCA_039822145.1 of Pseudomonadota bacterium. Classification (GTDB taxonomy): domain Bacteria; phylum Pseudomonadota; class Alphaproteobacteria; order Caulobacterales; family Hyphomonadaceae; genus Henriciella. The sequence continues at coordinate 61,663 of JBCBMU010000015.1, forward strand.
CAACAGCCTATCGCGCCCTCGACTTTTTGGTCTCGCTGGGTTTCGTCTCTCGGGTCGAAAGCTTGAACGCGTATCTGGCGCTTGATCTCGGGCCAAGCGATGTGCCGCTGGCCTTCTTTGTCTGTGAGAAATGCGGGCGTGTCGAAGAATTGCCGTCCACGGATGCCGTCGTCAGTCTGATCAGCGCTGCCGGGGAACGCGGTTTTGGGGTCACCCAAGCCGCGCTCGAATTGCGCGGCGATTGCCGCGGCAAGCTCGACTGCGCGCCATGGACTGAGAGCCTTGCTGCAGCGGATGCCTCAGGACCGATCGACGAGCACCGCAACGAATAAAGCCGGCTCATCGCCTTCCGCCGCCCATGCATGATTGGTGGCGCGCTGAATGACGACATCGCCCGGCCCGATCACCGTCTCCTCTTTGTCTAGGATCAGGCGCACCCGGCCTTTGACCAGGATAATCGCATCGAGCGTGTGGGTCGTGTGCATGGCCGGATGTTTCGACGTATCCGGTTGATGGTCACCGGCCCCAATCGCAATAAAGGCTTGGCGGGTGAGGTCGGCAATCATTTCCGGCGGCGCCCCTTCCGGCGTCGGCCCAGCTGTGAACCAGCGAATTTTCACTTTGCCCTCAGACGGTGAGAGCACTGGCGTGCCGGCGCCTTTGTCTTCGCAAGGCTGACCGTCAAGCGGCCCGGTCGCGTCATCATGCCAAATCTCAAGCAAGCCGCCGAGATCGCCCGTGCGAAACTCATCCGCTGGGCCGCCATCAATCATAATATGAGATTTCCCGTCGCCATCATTGGCGGTCACGATCCGGCGAAGTCCGGACAGCATGTCATTCATTTTGCTCATATTTATATCCTCCACACTTTTGCCCGCATCTAAGACATAAATTCGGCGCCGCGGCGAGCCGTCTTGACCCCGGCCTGGGTTTTTGGCTATGCCCCGCGTCGCAACGGAGCTTTTATGTTTAACTCGTCCGAGACCCGGTAAAGGCCCCATCGCTGCGCACTGCAGCACGGGGCCAGAAACAGACTTTAGCGCTGCGCTCTTAAAGAGCCGCAGTCTGTTTCAGCGCGCGTCTACGCGCCTCATCGGACATAAATGTAAAATGGATATTTCACGCGCCGAACAGCGCATCCTGCATCTGCTTGCGCAAGGCGGGCGGATTGAAATCAATCGCGACGACCATCGCAAAGTGATCAAAGCCACCTGTTACACCCGCGAAGGATGGCGCGCGCCAGGCTTAGATTTACGGCTGTTTCGGAAATTGAAACGCCGCCGCGCCATCGCGTCTAAGCAAGGTCGTCCCTATCAGATCACCAAGCGCGGCTTGGAATTGGTGCGATCTGAGCTCGATAATCGCTAAACTGTGGCGGGATGTCGCGAAAATTCGTGACTCTCCCGTCACACTTCAAAACATTGCAGTGATTTGATCAAAACAGGGCTTCCCCGAAATGCGAGCGAGTCTTAACTGCTTCGTAAGGCGACTTGATCGCATAATAGATAAAACCGTTTCGGAGGCCTTCAGAATGATCCCTCGCTCTCTCGCGATCCCCAAGACTTGGACCACGTTTAACTTTGCGAGCTTTTTCTCGGCCTTTCTTTATCCTGTTCTAGGGCTGGCCATGCTGATCACCATGATTGTGCTTGGCTTGGCTTTGTCGGGCTTAACTCTGCGCTGGTATTATTTACCGCTCGGCATTGGCATCGTTTTGTTCTCAATCTTTATCTGCAATGCGGGCATCGGGCCGCTGCATCGGATCTTGCAACACAAAGCCGGTGAGCTGAAAGCCCCGGCACAGGTTCTGACCATGATCAATTTGATGATCGCGATGCAAGGCACAGTGCGCGACTGGGTCAATTATCACAGCCAGCATCACCGCTTCTCGGATAAGCCGGGCGATCCGCACAATCCTTTTGAATCAAAACGTTGGGCCTGGGTCGGTTGGATTATTTGGCGCGACGCCAAGGATATGATGCGGCCGATGCCGATGTGGCTGAAATCAAAGCCAATCGTAGTATGGATGGATCGCTGCTACAATTCGATTTCCCTGACCCTGCACCTGTTCATTCCAGCCGCGATCTATTTAATTGTTTGGGCCGCAGGCGGGTCTTTGATCCTGACCGCGATTTGCCACGCTTGTTTCGTCATCGGCCGGGCCATTCAGTTCCACGCCACGGTCTATGGCATTAATGTGCTTGGACATTTGCCGACACCGAAATGGGCCGATCACGTGATTGGGCTTTTGACCGGCGGTGAGGCCTTTCATGATCACCATCATGACGAACCCCAAAGCGCCCTTCATCGTCCCCGCAAAGGGCTTTGGAACCGGATCGTCGATTATAATGGCACCATCTTGTTAGTTTACGAAAAGCTGGGCTGGGTCAAAAATCTGAAAATCGCGCCGCAATTCGCTTAAACAAGCGCGCTGAACCCTTAACCATCTCTGAACCCGCCATTGGCGGCATCCTGTCGTAAAATCGGACAATTTTCGGCCCGACGGGGGGCTGGAATGGTTAATTGATCCAATTCGGAACAAGAATCCAAACAGCGCCCTAACGCGCAGCCCAGGGTTGTTGCCAATTTTCATAAAAATTCTTCGATCGACCTGAAACCGACTTTAATTTCGCACGTGTATAGCACGTCTACAGCTGCAGAAGCGGCTGATGAAACCGAACTTGAATGGTGGAAGATATGGCGCAGAACGCACAATCGCTGAGCATTCGCGGACCAGATGGTCGCCCGCTGACGCTCTCAGACTTACCCAAGCCTGGCATTACTCGCTGGGTGACACGTCGCAAAGCTGAAGTTGTTGCCGCTGTGACGGGAGGACTACTTTCAGAGGAAGAAGCGCTGCGGCGTTACGACCTCAGTGAGGAAGAATTTTCCGGCTGGCGCGCACTTTACTCTCAGCATGGCCGCAAAGGCTTGCGCACGACACGGCTCCAGCAATACCGCTAAGCCCTATGACAAAGAACAGTCGACAAGCGCTCGACTGTTAAAGCGCCGTTTACACCGCCGCCCGTAAAAGGGACCGCAGATGCCCGCATCTGCGACGGGCGAAGGTGTGAAGCATGAGCGCAACAGACAGAACGCCAAATACGCGTCTCTTTGCCCTTGCTGCATTTATCATTGCAGCGGGGATATTGTCGTTGCGCGCGTATGACCTGTTTGGCAGCGTCAAAACGGACCCGATTGGCAGCGCCGCAGAACAAGAAATCACTTATTTGCTCGAACCGATCACCGGCGCTGACAAAGTCCGCGTGTCGATGACCGGGCTCAGCCAAAAAACAGTCCTGATCATGATTGATGGCGAGGTCAGCGCCGACTTGCGCCCGCTGCGCACCCAGATTGAGAACGTGCTCAGCGCCTCCATTGGGTTTGATACGGACCGCGACACGCTCACCCTATCGCAATTTCCGTTTGCCCGCGGCGTCGGCAGTCGTCTCACGCCATTGCAAATTGCTGAACTCGCAGGACTTGGCCTTTTAAGCCTTTTGCTCGCCGGCCATGCGGTTGGCGCGCGGCAAACCGCTGCGCCCCACGCGCCGCCGCGTACGCCTAAGCCGATGCCTTCGCCGCGCCAACCTGCCCGCCTAGCGCCGCCCGCCGCCCCAGAGCCCGACTATCAAAACGCCGCCGCTTTGGCCGAGAGCCAGCCCGGCGATACAGCCCGCTTGGTGCGCGGCTGGATGACTTATGCGGAAGACTAAATGACCCTACCCGTCCGCACCTCTTCGCCCAGCGACCCCAAAGGGCTACAGCGCAGCGCCTTGCTGATGCGCGCGCTCGGCGCCAAAGCAAGCCATGTTTGGGCCCAGCTCTCGCCGCAAGAAGCGGCCAAGCTTACCGAAACAATGCAGACATTGCCCGAAGACCCAATGGGCGAACAAAGCGCGCTGCAGTCATATGTCGATGCGATGCAATCGGCGCCGCCTCGAAACGCCGCCGCTCAAGGGTCGGTCTGGGACAAACTCGCCGCCTTAGAAGGCGCTGTGATCATTGACCTGATCCAGAATGAGAGCCCGCAAGTGATCGCGCTGATGCTGTCGCGTTTGCCGCCGGAGGGCGCTGCCAACGCTGTGCGCGCGATGCCGCGGTCGCTGGCAACGGACGCCCTAAAACGCTTGCTCAATCTTGGTGAGGTTCATCCCGGCGCGTTAAAAGCGCTGGAATTGTCGCTCGAAAAAAGCCTGACACCGATCATCGCCTTAGGGGCAACCGGGGGTCATGAACATATCGCCCGCATTTTTGATCGCCTCGACAGCCATTCTGAACAAGTCCTGCTATCATCGCTGGATGGCGCAGAACCGGGTGCGGGCGAGAAAATCAGAGCCTTGATGTTCACCTTTGAAGACCTCGCCAATCTGGATCCCGCCAGCTTGCAGACGATTATCGGTAATGTTGACCGCGCCGTCTTGACCCTGGCCTTGAAAGGCGCGGAAGAAGACGTCTCAGACGCCTTCTTCCAGAACCTGACCCAGCGCGCCGGGGAATTGCTGCGCGAGGAAATCGCGACATCCGGCCCCGTGCGCCGCAGCGAGATTGAAGCCGCCCGGAATGAATTGCTGACGCTCGCCAGAACCCTTGCCAATCGCGGCGATATTCTCACCCGCGACGCCGATGACGAGTTGGTCGAATGAAACGCCGCGTCGAAAAATTAGCGCCTTTTCCCTTTGCCAGTGATTTCTCCGCGCCCACCCCGCAAGCGGAAGAGACGATCTCGATGTCGCCGCAAGATCTGGCTTTGCTGTTATCAGATGCGCAAGCCAGCGGTGCCTCGATTGCCCGCAATGACGCTCTGGCTGAGCAGGCGGAGCGTTTGGCCAACACGTCCGCTGATTTGAAAAAAGTGCTGGCCAGCATTGTCGACTTGGCCGCTTATTTGGAAAAAGCTGCAATTGATGATGCCGACCGGAAAGTTGCATTGGACCGCGTGCGCCGCCTCGCCGCAGTTGTGATTGAGGGCCAAGGCGACTTATTTAGTTAAAGCGCTGCGGCGTTCACTTCTCCGCAACCATTCACGGCCAGGGTGGTCGTTCGGCCAGACCAAGGACTTCGCTTAATGACTGTGAACCGCGCACTCGAAGACAGCTTGATGGACGCTCCAGTGCAAGTTGATATTGTCTTGGGCGAAGCGCGGATGCCGGTTGAAGATCTGATGTCTTTGTCAGAGGGCGAGATTGTCGAGCTGGAAAACCAAACCACAGACTTGGTCGATATTTATGTCTCTGATCGCCTGATGGCGCGTGGCCGTTTGGTTGTCGCCGATGGCCAATTGGGCGTCACGCTGAGTGAGATTGTCGACAGCCGCTCACCGAGCTTCGCTTAGGCTAAAAACTTTAGCGCAATTGGTAAGGCTTAACCTCATCGAGCGTCAAAACATAAGCCGTGTCGCCGAGGTCATTTTCCGTTTTTTCCGTCAACAGCGTATCATATTCTGGATAGATATCACCCAAATCGACGCCCTCCAGAACCAAGACCAAACGGGTTTCACCACTGCCCTCAATTGGCGCTGAGCGATGCCGCAGCTGCGGCGCCGTCGCACTTAGCCAATGCGAACCTTAGAGCAAAAGCGGTTGGCCGGTCGGGACGGTGTATAAATTTTCGCCGGCCCTTTTTTGTGGGGGAAGGACGCGTTGTACTGTGCTGTCCCAACCCGATCGCGATCACGGGAATTGCACAGGTTTAACTCAAAAACTAATAAATCAACAGATTCTGTTAACCATTTCGGCGCAACACTCGATTCGATAAAGTGGAGTGTGCCGTATGCGTATGAAGATGTTTGCCGCTGAGTCCATTGAGGCTGCAAAGGCATTGATCTTCGCGGAAATGGGCGATGATGCGATCATCTTGTCCGAACGCGAAGTGCCCGGCGGGGTCGAAGTCCGCGCGGCGACCGATAAATTGGGCGGCGGAATGGTGCCCAATGAATCTCGGATCCTAACCCGTTTAGGCGCTAGCCCGAGCCCACGTCTGGTTGAAAGCCCGATCCGTAATCGCGTCCGAGACGCGCTGCTCTGGCACGGCGCCCCGCAACGCTTCGCTGACCGCATTGCTGATGCTGGGATAACCGGCGGCTTTGAGAGCACAGAGCCCGGCGCAGCCCTGGCGGCTGGCTTACAAAGTGCGCTGACCTGCGACCCAATACCGCCATCGCCGCACCGCAACATCGTGCTGGTCGGCGCGCCAGGTCATGGCCGCACCGCGACGGCGGCGAAACTGACCCGCCGCGCCGCAGTGGCCAAAGCGGAAGTGTTGCCGGTTGCAGCCGACTTAGATTTAACCGCAGGCGGCGCCCAACTCGCCGCTTATCTTGAGAAAGAGCAAAGCCAAATCCGTGCCGTCACAACGCCGGACGATTTGTTCGCGGTTCTCAAAACCATCGAGAATGAAGGCAAGCGCTGCGTCATCGACCTGCCAGCGATTATTCCATTCGATCAAGAAGACATGGCGAGCTTACAAGACCTGCTCGCTGTTATCGACGCTGAACCTGTCCTTGTGATCAGCGCCGAGGGGCATCCTGAAGACTTAAATGAGGCGGCGAGGGCATTTGCCCGCTGTGGGGTCCGCCGGGCGATTGTGACGAAGCTGGATGTCACGCGCCGACGCGGGGGCATTGTCTCCGCACTCATTTCCGCGAAAATCGCCTTTTCGCATCTTGCCATTACGCCATTCATTGGCGGTGGCCTCGTTCCAGCGACCCCATCAAGACTGGCCCAATTGCTGACAGAAGACGCACCGGCCCATGTCGCATTGAAAGGAGCTGCATAATGAGCTTCCTACTTCCTAAATCACAAGAGCGACCGACCCAGCGCCCGGCGCGGCGGGTTGAACCGGCTTCGATTATCGCGGTTGGCTCTGGTAAAGGTGGGGTTGGCAAAACCTTTATGTCCATCACGCTGGCCAGCGCCATGGCCCAGGCTGGACGCCGGACGCTTTTGGTGGATGGCGATCTTGGCCTCGCCAATGTTGACGTGCAGCTTGGCATCGCCCCTGAAACAGACCTCGCCGCCGTGATTGCCGGATGGGTCGAGCTTGAAGATGCTGTGACCCCCGTCGATGGCGGATCTGGCGGTGGCGGCTTTGATGTCTTGCCCGGCCGTTCCGGTTCAGGCGCTTTGGCCGAACTCTCCTCTGAAGAAGTCGCGCGACTGGCCGCCGGCCTATCGGCGCTGGCGCTTCAATATGATCAAGTCATTCTAGACCTTGGCGCTGGAATCGAGTCCAATTGCATGCGTCTCGCGCGCGCCGCCGACAAAGTCTTGATGGTGATTACTGATGAGCCAACCTCGATGACGGATGCTTATGCCTTTATCAAAGTGCTGAAAGGCTATGCCCCAAGCGTTGAGCAAACCGTGGCCATCAATCAATGCGAAACCCGCTCCGCGGGTCAGAACACGTATTCGGCTGTGGCCCAGGCCTGCCAGACGTTTTTAGGCTTCCGCCCACATTTGGCCGGAACGGTGATGCGCGACGATGCGGTTCGTGAAGCCATTCGCAGTCAACGAACGTTAATTTCAACCAATGCGTCCTCACAACCTATTCAGGACGTTATCGCTATAGCTCACACGCTTCTTGGCCGGACCGGTCAGGAGCTTCATTCGTGAGAGTTATGAATAAAAACGTCGTTTCGAATCCGATTGTTAAATCTTCAGTAAGTTTCCTTACCTAGATTCACAATGGTTAACGATCACGCTAGGAATGCGAATTATACTGATTCGGGGAGCTGAAAATGCGAGTATTACTTATTGAGGATGATAATGCGGTCGCCCGCAGCATCGAATTGATGCTGAAAGCGGCTGGCTTTAACATCTACACGACGGACCTTGGAGAAGAGGGCGTCGACCTAGGCAAAGTCTACGAGTATGACATCATCATCCTCGACCTGTCTCTGCCAGACATTTCTGGTTACGATGTGTTGAAACAGCTGCGCATGGCGCGGGTCAACACACCGGTGCTGATCTTGTCAGGTAACCCAGACATCGAAGCGAAAGTGAAGACGCTCGGCTATGGCGCCGACGATTATCTCACCAAGCCGTTCAACAAAGACGAGCTCATCGCCCGTATCACGGCCATTGTTCGTCGTTCTAAAGGCCACGCTGAGAGCGTCATCCGCACCGGCGATATCCTGGTGAACCTGGATGCGAAAACCGTCGAAGTTGACGAAGAGCGCGTGCACCTGACCGGCAAAGAATATCAAATGTTCGAGCTGCTTTCCTTGCGCAAAGGCACAACGCTGACCAAGGAAATGTTCCTCAACCACCTATATGGCGGTATGGACGAGCCTGAGCTTAAAATCATCGACGTGTTCATCTGTAAGCTGCGCAAGAAATTGCAGCAGGCGACAGGCGGCGAGCACTATATCGAAACTGTTTGGGGCCGCGGCTATGTGCTTCGCGACCCGAAACCGAAAAAGGAAGCGGTTGCCGCTTAGACCTTTTTCATCCCCGAATACCTTTGAACCCGGTGCCCTTGGCATCGGGTTTTATTTTTGGTTCACTGCTCGGAAACAATCAATGGGGACTGGAGGAAGACAAATTGACCCTGACCATTACCCCGAGCGACGAGGCCTGCGGCGCGGCGATAACCGGGATCGACTTGACCCGGCCCCTGCCCGTTGAAACCGTTGACGACATTCGCGCGGCGTGGCTCGACCACCTGGTATTGTCCTTTCCCGACCAGGCCATGAGCGACGATGACCTCGAGCGGTTCACGCTTTATTTTGGCCCGTTCGGCGATGATCCTTTCATCGCGCCTATTCCAGGCCGGGACCACATTATCGCGGTCAAACGTGCGGCCGACGAAACATCGCCAATTTTCGCCGAGATTTGGCACTCCGATTGGAGCTTTCAAAAGACACCGCCGGCCGGCACTTGCCTGTTTGGCATCACCATCCCGCCAACCGGCGGTGATACACTGTTTGCCAATCAATATAAGGCCTTGGACCAAATGCCGGACGCGTTGCGTCAACGTCTAGAAGGCAAGAAAGCGATCCACTCCGCCGCCCGCGGCTATGCCAAAGACGGCCTTTATGGCGACGGCGACACAAGCGATCGCAGCATGGATATCAAATCCTCCGACGCCGCCCTTACAACCCACACGCATGACATTATCCGTGCCCACCCGGAGACGGGCCGCGCGGCGATTTTCAGCTCGGCCGCCTATATTATCGGGTTTGAGGATATGGCGGCCGAGGCCTCGAATGATTTGTTAATGGACCTCTATCGTTGGCAGACCCGGCCAGAGTTTCAGTATCGCCATAAATGGCAGCCCAACATGCTCGTCATGTGGGACAATCGCGCGCTCTTACATATGGCGACAGGCGGCTATGCCGGGCATGACCGGCTCTTGCACCGCACCACAATTGGTGAACGCGAGGCGGCTTAAGACTAAACTCGCGTCCGTAGATGTTACCGCAGAGTGGCGCCCGGAAAAAAAGTCTTCTATTCAAGACTTTGCGTTTTGGGAGAGAAAAGTGACTATCAAAAAAGGAGTGTTCGGCGCCCTGATGGCGGGGGTGACCTTGTTATTGCCAGCCTGTGCGACGGTCATTCGCGGGCCCAATGTTGCGTTCGAGGTAGCGACCGAACCACCGGGTGCCACTGTCACAACTGATCTTTTGACCAAAGAATCTCGCCGCGCAAAACAGGCGGATCCAGATGCGCCCGCAAATTATCGCGGCTGCTCTCCAACCCCGTGCAAATTCCAAGTTTCAAGACGCGCCGAATTCATCGCCACCGTGACTATGCCGGGCTATCACCCGGCCACTGTCGACGTGACCAGTGGATTTGGATCGGGCGGCTCCGCGGCGAGCGCAACTGGCGCTGTCCTAGTCGCCGGCAGCGCTTATAGCACGATTTATGGTCTTGCTTCATTTTGGCCAGCAGTGTTCCAATCCTCCGCCAACGCTGGAGCTGCAGCAGGGGCGACCCAAGCCGCCACAGGCGTAGGACTGTTATTTCTCAGCGTCGATGTTGCCACAGGCGCGATGCTAAATGTTCGCCCCAATCCCATGGTTCTGATCCTCGTCCCTGAGGATGAAGAGAAGCCGGAAAACGTCTATATCGAAACCGAACAAGAATTGCGGGAATTGCTAGAGGCGCCTGACGAAACCGATGACATTTCTTAGGCCTTAGGCCGCCCGTAGATTTTCACGAAGCGTGCGCGCCGGGCCGGCAAATCACCGGCGCCAACCATGTGAGCCTTTTATAGCCCTTAATTGCGCGATCCAGACCGCCTGGCGCCTTCCCGGCGCCAGCCCGACAGTCTATTCGTCGTCTTCAATCATGTCGGCCCAGAAAACCTGTTTGCTGGTGCGAACCGCTTCAAACAGAATTACGCCGACTGCGAGGGAAAGCACCCACCACGCTGTGCTGGATTGCCCAGCCCAATCTACCATTGATTCAATCATCACCATGCCTCGGTCTTATGCCGTCTATGGGATCAATATGACGTCCACGTCTTAACGAGAGCTGAGTCAAATCGGGCGCTGTTGAGGCAATTCGTAATCAAAAGCGCCCTATTTCTTTACGCCTGACCCGTTTTGGGCAATCAGGGGCAAATGACTCGTCGCACGTCTTCTCGCAAACCTCCGGCCCGTGTTTGGCAGCGAATGCTGTCTGGACGGCGGCTCGATTTGATTGATCCTTCACCCATGGATGTCGAGATTGAAGACATTGCCCATGGCCTCGCTCGCGTCGCCCGTTGGAATGGGCAAACCAAAGGCGCTTATGCCTTTTCCGTGGCTCAGCACAGCGTCATTGTCGAAGCGCTTTGTGTGCAGTTGGAGCCGCGCCTCGATCCGAAATCTCGGCTTTTGGCGTTGCTGCATGACGCCCCGGAATATGTCATTGGCGATATGATTTCACCATTCAAAGCGGTCTTAGGCGACAGCTATAAGGATGTCGAAGCGCGGCTCGCTTATGCCATCCATGCGCGTTTCGGATTGCCCGCCGAAACACCGGCCAGCTTGAAACGCTTGATCAAGAAAGCGGATAATATTTGCGCTTGGTTTGAAGCCACGCAGCTGGCCGGGTTTTCCGAAATTGAGTCCGATCGTTTTTTCGGGCACCCGCCGCGCGGCCTACATTTACAACTTGCCCCGCAACCGACTGAAGTCGCGCAATCCGATTTCGTTGGTCGGACGATCGATCTGCTCGCTCAAATTGAGGCGACGGCATGAGCCTGGTGATTGGCTTATCAGTTGTGATTGTTGCCTTTGATGGCGCCAAGCCGCGGGTGCTGGCGACCCGGCGCGAGGGTGACCTCACCGCCCTGCCTTTTGGCGCCTTTGATCCTCATCAGCACCGAACCTTCGAACTCGCACTGCGCGGCTGGGTCAAGGAACAGACCGGCTTCCAACTCGGCTATGTCGAGCAATTATACACATTTGGCGACCGCGACCGTGAGAGCCCTGAAGCGACCCTGCTCGATGCCGCCGAGGAGGCTCGTATTGTTAGTGTCGGCTATCTCGCGCTGACCTCCGAAGCCGAGCGCTTGCCCGACGCGTTCGAAGCCCGGTGGCGCGGCTGGTATCGTCACTTCCCATGGGAAGACCGGCGCGCCGGCCCCCCAGCCATTATTGATCAAGTCATCGCGCCGAAGCTTGCGACCTGGGCCGCCGGCAATCCGGACCGTCTGACACGCGCAGAGACAGCGTTTGGATTATCAGACAATGTGTGGCCCGATGAAGCCGTGCTCGAGCGCTATGAATTGCTGTATGAAGCGGGCCTCGTTGCCGAATGCGCGCGCGACCGCAACCTCCCTCTGCCGGAGGTTCAATTGGGCGAAGCCATGGCCTCTGACCACCGGCGCATTTTGGCCACGGCGATTGGCCGCTTGCGCGCGAAAGTCCGCTATCGGCCGGTCGTGTTTGAATTAATGCCAGAGCGGTTCACACTGACCGCCTTGCAGAGCACAGTCGAAGCCATTCTGGGCCAGAAGCTCCACAAGCAAAACTTCCGCCGCGGGCTTGAACGGACCGAACTGGTCGAAGGCACCGGCGAGCTCGAAAGTGGCACGGGCGGCCGCCCAGCCGAGCTTTATCGGTTTAAACGAGAGGCCTTACGCAAAACCGGCGCGCGCGGGCTCACGGCGCCGGTCGCGCGAAACGCAGAAAAAGCGGGAAACTGAACCCAGCCGCGAGGCCGCCCAAATGCGCCGCCCAGGCGATGCTCATGACGCCGACATCGCCGCCGAGAAATGCCAAGACGACATTGATCAGGATCCAAGGCACGCTGATCGACCAGGCGCCTTTTAGGCCGCCGCGAATATATCCCACCGCGGGCAGCAGACCTGAAATTGCCGAAGAGGCGCCGATCGCAATTCCGTCTTTTGCCTCGATGGCGAACCACAGCATTTGCGCCGCGCCGCCGCCAATCGCGCAAACCGTAAAAAAGGCCAGGAACATGAAGGCCGCATAAGCAGACTTCCCAAGCGCTTGCGCAATGATCGGCCCGATCGCGATCAGCATCGCCATATTCAACATCAAGTGAAACGATCCGCCGTGCAAAAACGTATGCAGCACGTAAGGGGCGAAGTCGCCCCAGGGACGATAGACATTCTCAAAACCTGGGCCGCCGGCAATCGCAGCAACAGAGTACATCCAGTCTTGAATAGCTCGCGACGCGTTGAACTGAACCAGCGACGCGGCAATAATCGCGCCGGCCAGGACCAGGATAACAGTCGGAAACCCTTTGCGGAAAATCGGCGGTTTTTCAGGTTGATCTGTCGGGTCATTATAGACTTGCATACGCCATATATGGCGATGGCGGGCGCTGGCGCTAGGCCTGATTTGCCGCCGCGTGACGGCTTGACCTCGCAAGCCTTGCGGCCACGATCGGCAAATGACTTTGACTTTTGATAATCTCCGCCCGCCCTGCCCGCATATGGATGACACGCACACAGAATGGCGGCGCTCAGTGCGCGGCTTTGTCGACAAAGAGATCATGCCCTTTGTCGAAGACTGGGAAGAGGCCGGCCGGATCCCGAGGGACTTGTTCAAAAAGGCCAAAGCCGCCGGTATGCTCGGCATCGGCTACCCGACAGAATATGGCGGCGAAGGCACGGAGTTCGATCGCTTCCATGGCATTGTCACTTCGGAAGAATTGGCCCGGATCGGCGCGGGCGGCGTATCTTCCGCATTGATGATCCACGGCATTGGCCTGCCGCCTATTATGGCGCTCGGGACCGAAGAGATGAAAACCGAGATTGGCCGCAAAGTGCTGTCCGGCGACAAACAAATCAGCCTCGGCATTACCGAGCCTTCAGCCGGATCAGACGTCGCCCAACTCAAAACCAAAGCGGTCAAAGATGGCAATGGCTGGCGCGTGAATGGTTCCAAGACTTATATCACAGGCGGGATGACCTCGAAGTGGCTCACAACCGCCGTACGCACGGGCGGCGAAGGCATGGGCGGGATCTCGCTCTTGCTGATCGATCTCGAAAGCGACGGCGTCAGCCGAACCGAACTCCCCAAGCAAGGCTGGTGGGCATCCGACACCGCAACAATCCATTTTGATGATGTCTTTGTGCCGGCAGAAAACCTCATCGGCGAAGTCGACAAAGGTTTTTACGGCATCATGGCGAATTTTAATGGCGAACGGCTCGGCATGGCCGCTGGCGCCGCGGCTTCGGCTCGGGTCTGTGTCGAAGAAGCCGCCGCTTGGGCGCAAGAGCGAAAGACGTTCGGCAAGCGGCTCGCCGATCACCAAGTCATCCGGCACAAGCTGGCCAGCATGGCACAGCGTGTGTGGGCGACAACGACCATGCTCGACACTTATGCGTGGCATGTTCAGAACGGCAACACCCCGGTTGCCGAGCTCGCCATGCTGAAAGTGCAAGCCACCGAAACGCTCGAGTTTTGCGCGCGTGAAGCGATGCAGATCCTGGGCGGGGCTGGGTTCATTCGTGGCCACCGAGTCGAGCGTATCTATCGCGAAGTTCGAGTGATGGCGATTGGCGGCGGCTCTGAAGAAATTATGCGTGATCTCGCTGCGCGCCAATTATCGATATAGGCTGACGCTTGGGAGAAATGGCACATGGATAGTTTTAAAGACAAAGTGGTCGTGATCACAGGCGGGGCCACGGGCATCGGCTTCGGGCTGGCCAAACGGTTCGGGGCAGACGGCGCGAAAATCGTCATCGGTGAACCCCGCCAAGATCGACTGGATGAAGCGCTTGAGACGCTCAAGGGTCTTGGCATAGACGCCGCGGCCCTGGTCATGGATGTGACCGAGCCGAGCAGCGTCGAGGCTTTTGCTGACTTCACTTGGAACACTTATGGCGGCGCGCATGTGCTGATAAATAATGCCGGTATTGCGATTGGTCGCAAAGCTATCGTCGACGTGCCGCTGGAGGACTTGCACCGCCTGATGAACGTCAATTTCTTTGGCGTCTGGCACGGTGCAGCGACGTTCGGTAAACGGATGATCGAACAAGGCGAGCCTGCCGCGATCTACAATCTCGCCTCAGAGAACGCTTTCTTCAACGCGGTCCAGAAAAGCGCGCCTTACATCGCCTCTAAGCACGCCGTGCGGGGGCTCACGGAAGCGATGCGGGATGAGTTTCCAGACTTTATCCAAGTGGGCATGATTGTCCCCGGTTTTGTCGCCTCAGAGATGACCAAAGGCTCTGAACAGTTTGCCATGGACGCCGATACATTTGCCGACAAAGTCGTCGAACAGATCCGCGCCGGAGAGTTTTACGTCGTCACTCATTCTTACAATATGGTCCGGATCAAACCGATCCATGATGAGATTGAAGCCGCCTATGCCCGCAACGCGCCGCGTTATGAGGGCGATGAGGAATATGATGTGCCGACTCTGATTGCGAAACTAACGGCCGGGAGGAATGGCACATGAATTGGTTGAAAGCTGGCAACACAGCCGTGGTCACAGGCGGCGCCGGAGGCATCGGCTTAGAATCGGCCAAACGGTTTGCCGCGGCGGGCATGAATGTTGTTCTCGTTGATCTGAAAGCAGAGGCTCTAAATGCAGCCGTCTCCGCCCTCTCAGGCAGCGGCGGAAAAGTTGTAGGGAAAGTCTGCGATGTTTCTAACGCCGCCGCGATGAAGACGCTGGCGGCAGAGGTCACCGGCGAGTTTGGCAATGTTCACTGTCTCATGAACAATGCCGGCATTGGCCGCATGGGCACCAAGCCTTGGGAAGATCTCGAGGCTTTTAACAGCTTGGTCGGGATCAATTTGATGGGCGTCCTGCATGGCTGTCACGCCTTTATGCCCGGCATGCTCGCGCATGGCGAAGCCGCGACCGTGATCAATACCGGGTCCAAACAAGGGATTACGCGGCCGCCGGGAAACTATGCCTATAATCTCTCAAAGGCCGGCGTCCTCGCCTATACAGAAAGCGTCGCGCTTGCCCTGCGCCATGAGGAAAACTGTCAGATCACCGCGCACCTATTGGTCCCGGCTTTTGTCTACACGCCAATGATCGAAACCTTCATTCCCCAAAAACCACCTTTCGCCGCAACCGCGGAAGAGACCGTTGATTTCATGATGTCAGCGCTTGAGCGCGGTGATTTCTATATTCTCTGTCCAGACAATGAAACGCCGCGCCCGCTCGACGAAAAGCGAATTCAGTGGACGGCCGACGATATTATCAAAAACCGCCCGGCTTTGTCGCGCTGGCATCCCGATTATGCCGAGGCCTTCAAAGCCTTTGTCGAAAACTAAATTCGCGCAGTTCAAAACGACCATACACGCCGAAAGGACAAGAAGAATCTAGCAAGCGATTGATCTGCCCCCTTCACTTTTGAGCACAATCACCCAAGATGGCCTCCATGGCTCATTCACACACTCATGCGAACACCCCGTGCAGCCCGCAAGAGGCCGAAGCTTTCCTTGTCGAAGCTGAAGCGCTGGTGCAGCGCAAAGGGCAGAAACTGACGCCCATTCGGCGCAAAGTTCTGCACTTGCTGCTGGAAAGTGACGAGCCGTCTAAAGCCTATGATTTGCTCGCCAATCTGGACGGCGAGGGGTCGGCAAAACCGCCGACCATTTATCGCGCGCTCGATTTCCTGCAGGACATGGGCCTGGCGCATAAGATTGAAAGCCTCAATGCCTATGTCGCGTGCGGTCATGCCAACCATCCGCACTCCGCAGTCTTCCTCATCTGCGAGACCTGCGGCGGCGCTGAAGAGCTGCATGCGGTTGAGACCAGCAAGGCCATCGCATCAGAGACGCAAGCGGCTGGCTTTACCGTGCATAATGCGGTGATTGAGGCCCGCGGTATTTGCCGGAAGTGCGCCGCATGATTCCGCTATGGCGAGGGATCGCGAACACTTGGGATTGCGACGAGATGGGACATATGAATGTCCGCGTCTATGTCGAAAAGGCGATGGAAGGGCTGGGCAATTTTGCTGGCGCCATTCAAATGCCGCACGCCTTTCGGGCCAATGCGCCGTCGACCCTAGTGCCGGCTGAACACCATATTCGCTACATTCGCGAAGCCTATGCCGGTAAGCCGCTAACCATGACCGGCTGCGTCTTGGAATGGGATGAAACCAGCGCGCTGATCTATCAAGACATGCGGCACGGTGACGGTAGTCCGGCCGCCGCCTTTCGGACCCGTGTCCTGCATGTCGAAGCCAAGAGCGGCAAACCGTTTCCTTGGAGCACCCGCTCCCGGGCGCAATTAGAAGCCCTAATAGACACCCCGCCAGACGACACCAAACCGCGCGGGCTTGATCCCTCAGCGGCGCCGATCCCGTCGAGCATGGCGACGATGCGCCAGGTTGAAAAATGCGGTGCACCGGAAATCGGCCGCGGCCTTATCCTGCCGCGTGAATGCGATATATTTGGCCGTCTCTGGGCACCATGGTTTATTGGCCGGATCTCGGATTCTGTCCCGACTTTGCTGTATGATTGGCGGTCACAAGTCGCGGCCTCGAACGGCGATGTCAGAATGGGCGGCGCGGTATTGGAGTACCGCCTAATCTATCGCAAATGGCCGCGCGCGGGGGATCGGATCGTGATGCATACCAGTCTCGCTGACGTTGCTGAGAAAACCCATTCATTGTCGCACTGGGCCCTCAACCCAGACACGGGAGAGGCCTACATTACCAGCCAAGCCGTCGCGGTGACCTTTGATCTCGACAAACGCAAAGTCATCCCGACACCGGCCGAGCAAATCGAAGACTTAGAGCGGATTGCGCCGCGCGGACTGACTCTATAATCGGCGATGCGGTGATCCGTCCGGCGCGCCTCAGCGACGGCGCCCAAGCCATTTCAGTCCTGCGCCAATCGATCACTGAACTCTGCGTCGACGATCATCGCGGCGATCCCGATATTCTCGAAAATTGGCTCCGCAATAAAACTGTATCGACGTTTGAGGCTTGGCTCACCAATGACGCGATACGGGTCCGCGTGGCGAGCGTAGCAATGAGATTATTGGCGTCGCCTCGGCCAGCACGTCTGGCGAAGTGCTGCTGAATTATGTTTCTCCGCGCGCCCGGTTTGGCGGCGTATCTTCGATGCTTCTGGCGCGCTTGGAGACGGAGCTATTCGATACCGGCCTCAGCCAATTATCGCTGTGGAGCACGCAAACAGCGCATCGCTTTTATAGGTCAAAAGGCTGGGTCGATGCAGGTGACGCTGTCACAGAGGACGGCACGGTCAGCTATCCAATGCGCAAGCGTGCGCCCGAATAGGCTTATCGATCGAGCGAGCGTTTCACCGCGCCGACATCCTCTTCGTTTATCCCCTCAATCAGGGTCGAGATATAACTCGAGAGCTGCTCGCGCACATCATATGGCGCTTCCATGGGTAGGAAGTGCGACGTGTTCACGCGTTCTTTGAGGACCAAATGTGGGCATTTTCGAACCAAGCGGGCGGTCGTGTGGTCGGTCATCACGGAGTCAGTCTCGGCGCGCAAAACCGTTATCGGAATTTTGTGCTTTTTGACTTTCGCCAGCGCGCTCCACGGACGATTGCGCTGAGCCATGAAGGTCGCGGCTTCCCATTTCGGATCGCAGAGCAGCTGCCACACTTGTTTCTCGCTGTCTGGATCATTGCCGTCGGTGCGATCAAAAGCGTCGAGAATATAGTCTTGCAGGAAGGGCTCACGCCAGGTCGCAAACGCGCCGCGGCCTTTATACTTGTATTGAATATGCTCGCGAGAATCGAACTTATTGCGGCGGCGGCGCGCTTGCCGAGCCATCCGGTGACCGCCGCCCCGTTGAAATGGCGACAGATGCATCAGCGTGTAATAGCGCGGCGGCAAGATCACGGGATCAACGAGCACCAAGCCTGCGACTTTTTCAGGCCGCGCCCCGGCCACCATGAGTGCCACAGTGGCGCCCATGGAGTGACCGCCAAGGACAACCGGATTGATCGGCGCCTCACGGTCGAGAAAGGCAATGATATCGTCGCGATAGCGTTTCCAAGAGCGCAATGTCGATGGTTTGGCCGGCAAAGTCGAACGCCCGTGCCCGCGCATATCCACCGCATGAATTTTCGTTCTGAGCCCCAAGGGTGCCAGTATGGACTGATACGTCATGGCATTGAAGCCTGTGGCATGCAGCCAAAGCGCCGCTAGCTTTTTCGCCGGATCCCCGAACTCTAAAGCCGCGAGATTGCCTTCTGGGGTCTCAAATGTGAACCGGCGCATGCTTATCCTGTCTCTAGCCAAACACTCTACGCAAAAGATCCGTGGTTCGTGCAACTGGGTTTTCACGAATCTTCTTCTCTTCCAATGCGAGATAGGTGAACACACCATCAAGGCCAAATTGGACCGCATAAGAAGTTAGATCAGATTTATAGTCGGTTGCCGCGACAGCGAGCAAGGGCTGGCTCGATGTGACGCTGTCCAGCGCACGATAAGCGCCAGAGGAATCAAGCGCGTCTTGAACATAAGGCGTGAAGGTTTGCCGGAGCTGCGCTTCTGTGCGGCCGCGGAGGAAGTCCGTCGCCGCAGTATCGCCGCCGCGTAAAATTCCGAGTGCATCTTCAATCGTGATCGATTGTACCGCTTGGATGACGATTTGCTTGCCCGCGGGCACCGCTGATTCGGCAGCGCGGTTCATGCGCAGCTGCAAATCGTCTAAGGGGCCAGCGAGGCCAACTTTTTGTAGTTCGTTTTGAACTTGACCCAGCCGGCCCGGCAGCGGGATCTGAATTTGCGGATCTTTCCAATAGCCATCAGTGACGCCGATTTGACCGGCCACGCGCTCGGTTCCAATCTCGAGCGCTTGGCGCAAGCCCGCATCAATTTCCGCCAGGGTCAGCTCGCTGCTGCCGCCTTGGGCTTCTTCAATACCGCTCAGCACATCGCCGAGCACTTGACCAAAGTCTCCCCCGGAAGCGGTTTCACACCCTGCCGGCAATACGCTTAAGGCAAGCGCTCCAAGAACCATTATCCGCATGTCCCACTCCTCTGTGTAGACTTAATATCAACCAAGCTTTGCCTCTAAAATCAAACGCCTGTGTGCTTATCGCTAGGGCAGTCTGGAGATTTTCGCGTGGTTGCGATAGGTTAATCGACAATACGGAGGATATCAGATGCTGAAGAAAACACACGAGTGCTTCACGGTATCGGTCGAAGACAAGGTTGCGCACATCGTCTTGAACCGGCCGCAAGCAATGAATGCGATGAACCGCGCATTCTGGAATGAGCTGCCGGCGATCGTCAATGAAATCGATGCTAGCGCCGCAGCGCGTGTGATCGTCATTTCTTCCGCGGGTAAGCATTTCTCCGCCGGCATGGACCTGTCCGTGTTCAGCCAGGATGGCGCGGTGACGCATGGCAAAGTCGACCGCTACGTCGCGGCTGAAGCTTTCCGTTCGAACATCAAGCAGATCCAATCCGCGTTCAATGCGCTTGAAGATGCCCGTGTGCCGGTTCTGATTGCCTGCCAAGGCGGCGTTATTGGCGGCGCCATTGATATGATTTCAGCCGGCGATATTCGCTGGTGCACGCAGGATGCCTTCTTCTGCATCCAGGAAACCAATATCGCGATGACCGCCGACGTGGGCACTTTCCCGCGTCTGCAGCGCTACATTCCAGAGGGATGGGTCAAGCAAATGGCGTATACCGGCGAACGTTTACCGGCCGCCAAAGCTAAAGAAATTGGTCTCGTCAACGATGTCTTCGAGAGCCATGAAGAGATGATGGAACACGTCCTCGGCATCGCCAAGGAGATTGCCTCGAAAAACCCGCTCGCGGTGACCGGCTGCAAAGTCCTGATCAATTATGGGCGCGATCATTCCACCGCTGACACGCTCGATTATATCGGGGTGTGGAATTCAGGCATGCTGCCGCCCTCGCATATGCAAGAAGCATTCGCCGCCAAAGCTGAAAAGCGGGAGCCGGAATTCCCGGATCTCCTGCCGCTCCGCACCACGCCTATGTAGGCTGAGCCGCAATCCGGTAGACAATTGTTGCCTTTAAGCGCGGGCGGCCAGCTTGAGACGCTAGGCCGCTGGCGAAAATTAGCGTGCGGGTTTTGCGATCGATCCGGCTATTGAAAGCGACAACGTCTGACCCGCTCGGCGCCTCGGACACATCAAAAGTCAGCGACACCGCGTGCAATGACGCGCCCTCGACCAGGCCTTCGGCGTGCTGTTCCACGACGGTTTGCAGCAAGACCCCCAATTGCGTGATATCGAGGCCAGCGCCGGGCGCTTTTGCAGCGTCCGCGGCGTCGAAACTTAGCGTGGAAATAGGAATGGAGAGATCGGTCAAAGCTGGCATGCCTTTCCCCTAATTGGCTCGTACAAAAAAGAAAAGGCTCGCAGCGTCGAAGCTGCGAGCCTTTAGATAAGGACCTATAGTGTTGAGTGTGGTTTACGCCGCCGCAGCTGCGCTTGGGCTGACGTTCAGCATGTCAGCCACGACCAGGTCACCCAAGTGACCGAAATCTTCCATCCCGTAAGTGGTCTTCATATAACCGCTAATCGATGGCAGCAATTGAGAAATCTGTTTGTGGCCAAGACCGGCTTTGTGCAGGCTGGAGAACATGCCTTCGCCGACATGGCGGCGGCCGCCCGGTGTTTGCTCGATCAAGCGTGCGATGATGCCGGTTGCAGCGCCCTGAGCTGCGCCGGTGGTCGCAGACAATGTCCGCGCGCCCGGCATTTTGCGAAACACAGCTTCCGCCAGAGGCGAGCCTTGGCGTTCCGCCGAGTTGAGCACAATCCCCAAAGCTTCGCGTGTTTTGATTTGCGTGAGACCGGTGGATTCAGCGCAAGTTTTAATCAGATTTTTTAGCATGGGATAAGGTCCTTCCTCTGGGGTCTAGAAGAAGAGCTTAGTCTAAGGCGATTGACTGAAAGTTACCGGAACGAGCTGATTCGTTCACTTTCTACCCTAAATACGTTAAATGCTGTTAGGGCCGAGTAAACAAAACCGGCCTTTCTGTTAACATTTGGCCGATTACATACGCTCTGGCGCAGTAATGCCCAATATTTCGAGCCCGGCTTGCAATTGATGCAAAACCGTCTCGCACAGCGCTAAACGGGATGCTTTGACGTCTGGGGCGACATCATCCTTCAAAATCGGACAGGCCGAATAGAACGCGCTAAAGGCTTGGGCCAAGGTGTAAACATGCTCGCAAACATAATGCGGCATGCGCTTTGACCGGGCGAGCCGAAGTGCCAAAGCAAACCCGTCCAATGCCAAAACAAGCTTGCGCTCTTCCGGCGCTGTGACGGCGACAGTACCTGCTGCGAGGCCTTGTTCTTTGGCGCGGCGCAGGATCGCCTTCATCCGCACCGCGGCATAGAGGAGATAAGGCCCGGTTTTACCTTCGAAACTAGTGAACCGTTCCAAGTCGAAAACATAATTTGTGGTGCGCTGGTTCTGCAAATCTGCAAATCGCAGAGCCGCGCGCGCGACGAGCTCGCCAATCTCAGCTTTTTCAGCATCGCCAATGTCGCCGGACAAGCCCGTCTCGCCAATCCGGCGCGTGGCTTCTTCAAGCGCCATGGCGTTCAAGTCGGCCAGGCGTAAGGTCCCGCCTTCCCGGGTTTTGAACGGCTTGCCGTCTTTGCCATTCACGGTCCCAAAGCCAAGATGCTCGAGCTGATCACGGCCAATATAACCGACTTTATCGGCGGCGCGGTAGACCTGCTCAAAATGCAAAGCCTGGCGCTGATCGACGACATAGAGCATGCGATCCGGACCGATTGTGTCGACCCGGTCTTTGATCGTCGCGAGGTCCGTGGCGTGATAGCCGGTGGCGCCGCGTGAATTCACCAGCATGAAAGGCGGCATCGGATTTTTCAGACGCGTCTCGCCATCTTTGCCGACGGTTTCGATATTCTCGTTATCGCGCGCAATATTGATAATCCAGGCGCCATCATTTTCTTCAGCGAGCCCGCGCTGTTTGAGCGCTTCGACCATTGGCGCGATCAGCGGATCAACATCACTCTCGCCTTTCCAGAGATCGAAGGAGACATCCAAAAAGCCATAATCAACTTTCAGCGCCGCAACAGAGACATCGATGAAATGTTGCAGCAAAGCGCGATAGCCGGGCCGGCCAGCCTGCATTTCAGCAACCGCATCTTGCGCCTGTTTGGCATAGGCTGCATCTTCTTTCGACCGCGCTGACGCGGCCGGATACAGCCGCGATAAATCATCCATCGTGACCGGCGGCTGTGCCGGGAACGGGCCCTCATTGGCAGCATCAAAATAGGGCAAGTCGGGTTGCTCTTCGGACACCGCGACGATGAGCAAGCCCATTTGCAGGCCCCAATCGCCGAGATGGACATCGCCGGTCACATCATCACCGAGAAAGCGCAAAAGGCGCACCAGCGTATCGCCAATCACCGCGGATCGGATATGCCCGACATGCATCGGCTTGGCGACATTCGGCCCGCCAAAATCAATCACGACCTTTTCTGGCACTTCGGCGGCGCCGCCGCCGGCTTTTTTATCGGTTGCGATAAACCCTGCCTGCTGCGCCAGAGCGGCGTCTGAGACAGTAATGTTCAGAAATCCGGGGCCAGCCACATCGACGCGGTCGACGATCTGGGTTTCTGCAAGGCGCGGGGCAATTTTCGCCGCCAGCTCGCGCGGATTCATGCCCGCTTGCTTGGCCGCGCCCATACAGCCATTGCATTGAAAATCTGCTAGTTCTGGTCGGTCGGACTGTTTTACGGCGCCCCAACGCGCTTCTAGGCCTTGCGCTTCAAACGCACCGCTGCACGCGGCCGCCAATTGCGTCGCGAGATCTGTCATGTCGAAAAACCTCTGCGACTATTGGCCAGCGTTTAGGCGAAACCGTCGCCCTTCTTTATTATAAGTCACCTGCGCGTCGGTCAGGTCGAAGCCGACTAAGACCTCAAAGTTGGCCGCCGAAACGGATTCGTCTAAGCGCGGAATGATGATGCGCTGTATAAGTTCATTCTCATAAGTGATCGGGCCATCTGAAAAGTCTGCCGAGACGTCAAAAGACTGTTTGTGCAGAACCTTTCCACTGCGGCGGGTGACTGCGACCCAATAGGAATAGTCTTGCCGATTGCTGGTCCCCATTGGGCCCTGGCCAAACGCGAAGTCGATCTCAATTTCGGCGCGTACCGGATCTGTGCCAGCATAGCGACAATAGAGCCGAACATCGACGATCTCACCAGTATAGGCGATATTTGGGAAGGTTTGGATGTCGCCATCAAACGCGACGATCCGCGCTGCATTATATACGGCACCCGCCGGCGGACATGAGCCGGCATTCTGGCGCGTATCGAAGGCATTGCCGATTCGTGATCCTGATTGACATGCACTGAGGGCCAATAAAGCGGCCGAAAGGGCGATTATGCGCATTTGAGGTGCCTTGTGACTCTTGGCCTCGCCGATGAGGCTATCCATTTGTGGTTCAGAGTGTTACCGGGCCATGGCAGGGCACGCAACGCCCTATATGCGTCGCAATCATGAGGACACTGTAAGGTCATGAAGCCGCTCACCATTCTACTCGCCGCCCCGCGCGGCTTTTGCGCTGGGGTCGACCGGGCCATACAGATTGTCGAAGAAGCCCTTAGCAAATGGGGCGCGCCCGTCTATGTGCGCCATGAAATCGTTCATAATCAACATGTTGTCTCCCGTCTCCAGGACATGGGCGCGGTCTTTGTTGAAGAGTTGGACGCCTGTCCCGACGATCGCCCTGTTGTGTTTTCTGCCCATGGCGTACCGAAATCTGTCCCCGCAGCGGCGGCGGCGCGGGAGATGGTCTATGTTGATGCGACCTGCCCGCTGGTTTCTAAAGTCCATGTCGAAGCGGGGCGTCATCATCAAGCTGGCCGCGAAATCGTGTTGATTGGACATGCCGGCCACCCGGAAGTCGTCGGAACGATGGGGCAGCTCCCAGATGGTGGTATGACGCTGATCGAGACAATCGAAGATGTGGCAACGTTTGAACCGCGCGATCCTGACAATCTCGCATTCGTCACGCAAACGACTTTGAGCGTCGACGACACCGCGGAGATTGTCGCAGCACTTCAGGCCCGCTTCCCATCGATCAGTGTGCCGCATAAAGAAGACATTTGCTACGCCACGACCAATCGCCAAGAGGCGGTGAAAGTAATGGCGGAGCGGGCCGATTTGTTTCTCGTCATCGGCGCTGAAACCTCATCGAACTCTAAACGTCTCGTCGATGTTGCGCTGCGGGCGGGCTGCCCCGAGGCCTATTTGGTCGCCAGCGCGGAGCATATAGACTGGTCTTGGTTTGACGGTGTCGAGACCTTGGGCCTCACCGCTGGCGCCAGTGCTCCTGAGGATTTGGTCCAAGGCTTGATCGCGGCGTGCCGCGCACGGTTTGATATCACGGTCGAAGAAGTCACCACTGCAACTGAAAGCGTCGTGTTTAAGCTGCCCCGCGTGCTCGAACGCTCCTAAATTTGCGCATGCGACAGCCGAACAATTGCGACTCGCGGGCCCGGCGCGTATAGGCCAGCGCAAATGTTAATTCTGCACGATTTGGATGCTTGCCCATGATCCCTCGCTATGCCCGCCCCGCCATGACTGCCATTTGGGAGCCGAACAGCAAGTATGGCATTTGGCTCGAGATTGAGACGCTCGCCGCAGAAGCCATGGAAAGCCTCGGTCAAATCCCAGCTGGCACCAGCGCGGTCGTCCGCGAAAAGGCGGCATTCGAAGTCGCCCGCATCGATGAGATCGAAGCCGAAGTCAAACATGATGTCATTGCTTTCCTGACCAATGTCGCCGAACATGTCGGCGACCCCGCGCGTTTTTTGCACAAGGGCATGACCAGTTCAGATGTGCTTGATACGTGTCTGAACGTCCAATTGGTGCGGGCAACAGACTTGCTCGATGAGGGCCTCGACCGCGTGCTTGCGGCTTTGGAAAAGCGCGCCTTTGAGCATAAAATGACGCCAACTATTGGCCGCAGCCATGGCATTCACGCCGAACCCACCACGTTCGGCCTGAAGCTCGCAACTTTCCATGCCGAGTTCCAGCGCGCCAAAAAACGTCTGGCCACAGCCCGCGAAGAGATCGCCACTTGCGCGATTTCAGGCGCCGTCGGCACGTTTGCGAACATTGATCCACGCATTGAAGAATATGTTTCTGAAAAGCTCGGTCTATCGCCAGAGCCAGTGTCAACACAGGTGATCCCGCGCGACCGACATGCCGCCTATTTTGCGACGCTCGGCGTCATTGCGTCTTCAATTGAGCGCCTCGCGGTCGAAATCCGCCACCTCCAACGCACTGAGCTTTACGAAGCTGAAGAGTTCTTCTCAAAGGGACAGAAAGGCTCGTCAGCGATGCCACACAAGCGCAATCCGGTGTTGACTGAAAACCTTACCGGCCTGGCGCGTCTCGTTCGGATGGCCGTGATGCCGGCGATGGAGAATGTCGCTCTTTGGCATGAGCGGGACATTTCGCACTCTTCTGTCGAGCGCGGCATCGGTCCGGATTCAACCATTCACTTGGACTTTGCGCTTCACCGACTTGCTGGGGTGATTGAGAATTTGCTCGTCTATCCCGAGAATATGCAGGCGGTGATGGACAAAATGGGCGGGTTGCATAATTCGCAGCGCGTGCTGCTGGCCTTGGTTGAGGCCGGCAATAGCCGCGAAGACAGCTATCGCATGGTCCAACGCAACGCGATGAAAACCTGGGCCGGCGAAGGCGCTTTCTTGGATCATTTGAAAGCAGATACAGATGTCACCGCGAAACTGTCGGATGAAAAATTAGACAGTCTGTTTGACGACGCCTATCATTTCCAGCGCGTCGATTACATCTTTAAACGCGTATTTGGACGCAGTGCATAACGCATCTGTGACCGCACAAACGCCGGCGCTATGATAAAAGATCATCAGGGAGTGCTCTTATAATCCGAACGTTTCTAGCCAGCCTTTGCATGATCGCATTCGGGGGCCCCGCCGCCACCGCAGAGCCGTCTGTGAAAGTGATCAATTTTACCGCCGATTGGTGCCCGAATTGTCAAATCCTCAACCCCAGGCTGGATGAGGCGATCAGCGCTTTTGAGACCGGCTCGATTGAGCGCATTGACCTCGACGTGACCGAGATGCGCGGTAAACAGTCTTTGATCGAACGTACTGCCGTCCAAACCGATGTCATCCGCCTCGCCGGACAGCATCAAGCCTCGTATCTCTGGGACTGGTATGGCGGCGTCACCGGCATTGCCGTGGCGATCTCCGCTGATAATGGCGAACCCCTGACCTGTTTCATGCGGCCAATGAAGGCCACGGACATTGAAAAGCGCTTGAACCAAGCAAAAATCCTCGCCGAACAAGGCCGTCCAGGGGCGCGCAAACCAGACGGTCCGGACTGCCCGGCGCCGATGCGATAAGTAATATTTGATTAAACTCTTCGCCTTCACCCTGCCTCAATTCTTCGTCAGTAAGCCTGATCTGAAGTGTGGCGCGAAAGGCGAGCAGGCGTGAAAGCTTCAAACGGAAAACCCGGCCTCAGAAAACCAGCTCGCAAACCATCGACGGCATCGTCGCAGGGAGCATCTATGGCACTTTTTCGCGGCCGGCCAATCTTGAAATGGGGGCTGATTAGCACCCTGATCGTCACCCTCGCAGCAGCGATCGCGGCTTGGCTCTATTGGCAAAGCTTGTATCGCGGAATGCCAGCCCTACCGGCAACTGCTGAGCTTTGGGACGCCAATCGTGAACCGGCGATTGAATATATCGACCGCAATGGCAAAACCCTTGCTATTCGCGGCCCGCGCTATGGCCGTGCTGTCAAAATTGATGAGCTGCCACCGCATGTTCCGCGCGCCTTTATCGCGGCTGAGGATAAGCGTTTCTATGACCATGACGGCGCCGACACCCAGGCCATGGTCCGTGCTGCTTGGTCAAATGTAACCTCCGGTCGAACCGTATCGGGGGCGTCGACGATCACCCAGCAATTGGTCAAAAACTTGGTCCTGTCGCCCGAACAAACGCTCAAGCGCAAGGTCCAAGAAGTTCGCCTGGCGCGGGAGCTGGAAGAGCAACTTTCGAAAAATGAAATCCTCGAACTCTACCTGAACCGGGTTTATTTTGGGTCGGGGTTTTATGGGCTCGGCGCTGCTTCGCGGTTTTATTTCGGCAAAGACCCTCAAGACCTGACTTTGGCCGAAGCGAGCTTGCTCGCGACTTTGCCAAAAGCCCCGTCACGACTGGCCCTAGACGACAATATGGACGGCGCGCGCCAGAGACAGGCTTATGTCCTTTCAGAAATGCTGCAAGCCGGCTTCATCACTGAAGAAAGCCGCCAAATCGCCTTATCGTCGGATGTCGCCATCGCCGCTGAACCAGAGCGCGACCCGCAATTCGGCTTCATTTTGGACGCCGCAACTGAGCGCGCCAATCAGCTGATGCCGGAATTGCCTGATGATTTGGTGATCAAGCTGACAATTGACTCCGAGCTGCAAGTCAAAGTCGCGACGGCTTTAGAGGCTCGCATGACAGCGGAGTCCGAAGAAGCGAATGCGGGCCAAACGGCGGCAGTTCTGATGACCCGTGAAGGCCATGTCTTGGCGCTGTTTGGCGGCCGGGATTATACCGAGAACCAATTCAACCGGGCGACGCAAGCCAAGCGGCAACCGGGCTCGGCGTTCAAACCCTTTGTCTATGCGGCAGCTTTAGAAGCCGGGATCAGCCCCTATGATGTCCGCATTGATCAACCGGTCACCATTGATGACTGGTCGCCGAAAAATTTCACGCGCGGCTATATGGGGCCGGTCACCGTTTCTGAATCGCTGCGTGACAGTCTGAACACCATCGCGGCCTTACTGGCGCAAGAAACCACGGTTGAGTCAGTGATTTCGATCGCGCGGAAATTTGGCATCAGTTCTGATTTCCAGCCCTTTCCCTCTATTGCCCTCGGCAGCCAGGAAGTGACGTTGTGGGATCTGACCCGCGCCTATGGTCCGTTTATGACCGGCGGCAGACGCTTGGATCCATACCTGATCCAAACCATCGAAACGACTCGCGGCGACGTTATTTATGAGCGTGCAGAGTATGAGCCTGCACGCGTGTTCGGCCAAGATCTCGCCGAGACCATGACAGCGATGATGGCAGAAGTGATCCGCACCGGCACTGGCAAAGCCGCCGCGATTGAGGGCTGGCCGATTGCCGGCAAGACCGGCACCAGTCAGTCGTTCCGAGATGCTTGGTTTGTTGGTTATAGCGCAGAGCTGCTGGGCGGAATTTGGACCGGCAATGATGATGACACGCCAATGATCGATGTCACCGGCGGCGGGCTTCCGGCGCGGCTCTGGTCGGACATGATGCGCGTCGCTCATGAAGGACGCTCCCCGAGCCTGCTGCGCGGCGCCAATCAGTTGATCCAATTGACCGAAGAACAACAGGCGCGGGTCGGCTATTACCGTGATCTCGGCATGGCCTTTTCCGGCCTCGCAGGCACCGAAGGTTAGTCCCGCACTCGAAAAACGAGCAACGTCTCATCCAAACACGCCCCTCGGTCGTATCAAGTGAAAGTCCTGATCACGAGGAGATAGACATTGGGTGGACTCCAGAGATTTAGCCGCGCCGCCAGCCTTGGCGCCCTCAGCCTGTTTGCATTGACCGGCACCGGACAGTCAGAACCGGCGCAAGATCGAATTCTGACACCTGCACAAATCGAGCGCGATGTCGCGCTGGCGCAAAAGGTCTACGAGACCGTGCATCCTGGATATACGCGCTACAGCTCGGCAGAGCAGCTGCACAGCGCTTGGCAAAGCGTCAATATCGCAGCGGCCGCCGAAGACGGTCTCTCGCTCGGCACTTTTTACGTCGAAGCAAGTGAAGTTCTGGCTGAAATACGCTGCGACCACACCAAAGCCGAACTCCCCGACACGCTCGCCGAAGCCCGTAAAACCGACCCGGTCTATCT
This sequence comes from Pseudomonadota bacterium, assembly GCA_039822145.1. Classification (GTDB taxonomy): domain Bacteria; phylum Pseudomonadota; class Alphaproteobacteria; order Caulobacterales; family Hyphomonadaceae; genus Henriciella. The sequence continues at coordinate 90,987 of JBCBMU010000015.1, forward strand.
TCCGTTTCAATGGGAAATGATTGAAGGTCGGGGGTTTGTCACCCTGACCAATGCCGCATCAGGCCTGCAACGTGGCGACGAGCTTTTGGCCATTGATGGACAGCCTTTGAGCGAGCGGATTGAAGAAATCCTGCCACTGATTCCATATGACGGCCTGACAGAGTGGACCCGACCGGCGCAAGTCGCCATCTCTTTCGAGTTTCGCGGCGGCGGTTTAGATCATTTCGGCGCCTTGATGTATGAGACTCTGCCGACAGCCGAGCTGACGATTAAACGCGGCGAAGACGATCCGGCGACAGTCACGGTTGAGCGCGTGACTTATCCCGACTGGTTGGCACTCGGTGACGGAAAAACCGGAGCTCGGAACTTCAAGGACGCGGTGCGGTTTGAACGGATTGGCGATGATGCCGCCTATCTCGCGGTTGACACGTTCGTAAATTACCGGGTGCCGGTAAATCCGGCGACCATCTATGATCCGGTCTTCCAAGCGATTAAAGATGAAGGGCGTGATACGCTGATTGTTGATCTGCGCCTCAATGGCGGCGGCTCAGATGATGCTTCGCGCGGATTGATCGCCCGGCTTATCGATACACCGGCGCCCTTCATGCGCGACATTCGCGTCAAGACACTCGACCTGAGTGACGTGAAAGAGCACCTCTGGACGTGGGATCAGAACGCGCTGGCGCCTGATCCACGCGGGTTCACGCAAAATCCGGACGGCACCTATTCCTTGCGCCCTGAAATCAGCCCTTCCTTGCAAGAACTGACGCCGCCGGACACAGCCTTTCGAGGGCAGCTCATTCTGCTCACCAGTCGCAATAATTCGTCTGGCTCGACGCATCTTCTATCCTTCATTAAGGCCCAAAACCCGAACGCGATCCTGATCGGCGAGCGGACAGGCGGCAGTGCAGAAGGCGCGACAGCTGGCATATTGTTCACTCTGACTTTGCCCGAAAGCGGGATTAAGATGCGCGTGCCCGCGATGCAGTCTTTCGTGAACAATAATGGTTTTGAGTTCGGATATGGCATGTCTCCGGACACCGTCGTGCCCGAAACCGTGCAGAGCTTCTTAGCCGGTGATGATCCGGCTTTAGACGCTGCGCTGGCGCTGATTGAAAGCTCACGAGAGCGTGACCCTGTGGTCTTGAAATAACCTGGTCAGGCGTGGGTCTGGCGCCTATGAGGCGGGATGCCTTTCGCTCTGCGCCTGTTCCTGATCACCGCGCTCGCAATGATCGCCTTTGCCGCCAATTCTGTGCTCGGCCGCCTTGGCCTGGTCGGCACAGAGCTTGGCGCTGGTAGCTTTGCGCTCATTCGCTTGATTAGCGGCGCCGTCATGCTCGCGGCGATTTGCGCGCTTCAATCGAAACGTCTTACGGGCAGCCTTTCCGGCGGCCTTACTTTGTTGATCTACGCAATATTTTTCTCATACTCCTATATTGGATTGCCAGCTGGGATGGGCGCGGTCATTCTGTTCGCACTGGTCCAAATCACTATGCTGGGCTGGGGCATTGCCAGCGGTGAGCGCTTGTCGCGCTTGCAATGGATCGGGTTTGCCATCGCGGTCTTAGCGCTACTTTGGTTGGTCTCTCCGAGCCTCGAGGCGCCGCCACTCTGGGCTGCCGGTGCAATGGCGCTCGCCGGGATTGGATGGGCAGCTTACTCCCTTATCGGCCGCGGCGCCGGAGACCCCATTGCGGCGACGGCTGGTAATTTCGTTTGGGCAAGCGCGCTGGCTATTCCGATCATTGCGGCTGTGACACTTGTATCGCCAGAGCCGCTACCGCCTGGCGACGGCATCGCGCTTGCCATAGCCTCCGGCGCGATCACATCTGGGCTCGGCTATGTGATTTGGTATCAGGCCCTGAAACACCTCACGGCGACCCGCGCCGGCATCGCCCAGCTGAGCGTTCCGGCGATTGCGGCAATTGGCGGCGTGCTGTTTCTGTCGGAGCCAATCACGCTGAGATTTGCCTTGGCCACAAGCGCCATTTTAACCGGGGTTGGCATCGCCGTCTTGACCGCAGGGCCAGGGTCAAGCAAAGCGGGGGAATGAGCGACACCGCCTCCTCTCCAGAAAAACCTGGAAAAAATGCCTTCATGTTCGTGGTCATTGCCGTGATCCTGAACATGGTCTCGTTTGGTATTATCATGCCGGTCATGCCGGCACTGTTGGAAGACATTACCGGCTTGATGGCAAAAGACTCGGTCTCGATTGGCGGCTGGCTCAGCATGACATTCGCGATTGCCAACTTCTTTGCCATGCCCGTACTGGGCGGCTTATCGGATCGCTACGGACGACGTCCGGTCTTGCTCGTTTCGATCGGCGTGCTGGCGGTTGACCTATTGATCATGGGGCTCGCGCCAACTTTGGCCTTCTTGTTCTTTGGCCGCTTCTTGGGCGGTATGTTCTCTGCCACTTATTCGGTCGCCAATGCCTATATCGCTGATGTGACTGAGCCTGAAGATCGCGGCCGTGCCTTTGGCATGATGGGCGCTGCGTTTGGTTTTGGATTCATTCTCGGCCCAGTGCTGGGCGGTCTGCTCGGCGACATTAATCCTCGCCTGCCCTTCTTCGTCGCCTCTGGTATTGCCGGACTCAACTTTCTGTATGGCTTGTTCATTCTGCCGGAAAGCCTGCCGGAAGAGGATCGCCGCGATTTTAATCTCGCACGCGCCAATCCGTTCGGAACGATGGCTCACTTTTCGAAAGTCCCACGGGTGGCTTGGTTCATTATCGCCATCGGCCTGTTCCAAGTCGCGCATGCGGTCTATCCCACCACTTGGAATTTCCATGGCGAGATCCGCTATGATTGGTCAGAGTTTGAAATCGGTCTGTCGCTCGCCGCTGTTGGTATTGGGTCTGCGGTCAGCCAGGCTTTGTTGACAGGTGTTTTGATCAAACGCTTTGGCGCCATGCGCGCCGCGATTTTCGGCTTAGCCATGAATGCCGCCGCGCTGATGTTGTTTGCCTTCGCCGAAGCGCCATGGATGGCCTATGCGATCATTTCTGTATCGGCGATTGGCGGCGTCGCCATGCCAGCGATCAACACGATCACGTCGAACCTGACCCCGCGCAACGCCCAAGGCGAGCTACAAGGTGCACAATCGAGCATGATGGCGTTCACGCTCATCTTCAGCCCTGTGCTGATGGCGCAGACGCTGCAATACTTTGCCAACTTGCCGGATGAAGATCCGTTTCAGACCGGCGGCGCGGCTTTCTTCCTGGCGGCGGTGATCACCGCGCTGGCGCTGATCCCTTTCCTAATTGGGGTCGGCATCAATCGCCGCGCTATGGCCGAGGAGGCCGCGGCAGAGCCTACATAAAAAGGGGCAACCGCATCGCGGCTGCCCCGTTCTTGTTCGCTCAAAGGCTTATTTTGCTTTGGTCACCATGCCGAGAACACCGCCAATAATGCCGCCGCCAACGCCGCCATTTAAGACGCTGCTTAGCATGCCCATAATGTTCTCATTGCCGAGCAAAGATTGGAAGCCGACACCGGCTTCACCCATGCCAAAGCCACCTGCGAGGCCGCCAATGATGCCTGCAAGAGCGCCTGTGCCGCCTTTGCCGCCAAGCATTTTCGAGACGATCGGTCCGATCACGGCGCCGCCGACTCCGTTCAAAATTAGAGGTAGATATTGTTCCATGTGAATGCCCTCCCAAGGCTGTTTTGGGGCCTGTTTTCAAGTCTCCCAGGGACAAGGCACCAGATTTTGAAATTTCTGCCAAGGGCTCTCGCGCAGCTGACAGGGATCGGCTAGGCAGGATTATGGCTGATTTAAAACCCGCATTATTCCTCGATCGAGACGGCGTCATCAATGTCGATCGCGGTTATGTTGATCGGGTCAAAGACTGGGAATGGGTCGACGGCGCACATGACTGTATCGCCAAATTTAAAGCCCGCGATTGGTTCGTTTTTGTCGTCACCAACCAATCTGGAATCGCTTTTGATCATTACAGTCAGGCCGACGCCGACGCGGTCCACGCGCATATGCGGTCCGGCTTGCAAGCGTCAGGGACAGATGTCGATGCCATCTATGCCTGCCCTTACCATCCAGAGGGCACCAATCCGACGTTTAAGAAAGACAGTTTTGACCGCAAACCAAAGCCCGGAATGCTGCTGCAAGCTATGGCTGATTTTCCGGTCAAAAGAGAGGCAAGTTTCTTGATTGGCGACAAAAAAACCGACATTCAGGCGGCTCATGCAGCCGGCGTCGGCGGATTTCTGTTCAGCGGCGGCAATATTGCTGAATTTGCCGAATGGGCGCTGGCTAGCTTTGAGGATGGAACACGATGAAAACGATCGGGATGATTGGTGGGGTGAGCACCGAAGCGACAGCCATCTATTATAAGACCATCAATGCCAAAGTGCGCGAACGGCTCGGCGGCTATCACAGCGCCGTTATGCGTATCCATTCGGTCAATTTTCATCTCTATAATGGCGCGCACGAGACAAGAGACTGGCCATTCATTCGCAATGGTTTTGACCAGGCTGCAAAGGGTTTGGCGGGCTCAGGCGCGGATTTCTTGATCCTGGCCTGTAACACGCTGCACACTGTCGCCGACGCCATTGAAGGCGCGACCGACCTCCCTTTCCTACACATTGTCGATGCCTGCGGCGCACGTTTGCAGGCCGATGGTCGCGCCCGCCCGGGCCTCTTAGGCACCGCCTATACGATGTCACAGCCCTACTTTGTTGATCGCCTGACCGAAAAAACCGGCATGGTCCCAACTTTACCGGATGCACCAACGCAAGCCGAATTGAGCCGGATCATTTTTGATGAGCTCACCCATGGGATCGTCCGCGATGAGAGCGTTGCCTATTATCAGGCGGCCATTCAGGGCCTGAAAGATCAGGGCTGCGACAGCATCATTCTGGGCTGTACCGAGCTCGGCATGTTGATCACGGCTGAGAACAGCCCTCTCCCGCCCTATGACACGGCACTGATCCATTGTGATGCAATTGTCGAGCGCGCGCTCTCGGATGAGATGGCAACGGCGTAGGTTTCGCCTATCACTTTGATAATTGACTTGTCGGTGGACAGAACGCCAAAACGCCCCACATCGGCACCTAAGCACACCGGGACAGATGAGGGATCGACCTATGCGCTTCGCAATTTTTGCAGTGGCACTTGCCGCCTTAACACCAGCCGCTTTCGCTCAAAATACCGGTGGGGTCTTCCCGCCAATAGTCAATGAGGGGCATAAATCGGCGCAATATCGCGTCACGTTCAACCCCGACACCGAAGGGCTGTCGCAGCGCGTTCACTATCAACAAGCGATCAATGGCAATTTGATGTGGCGCGGTCTGGTATCAGCTCGGAAAACCACTGACTCGGATGTCGATTTCGACTTCGTTCAAGCCGAATTGTTTTGGGAATGGAGTGATAATGACGATGACTGGAAAACCGGTCTGAGGTTTGATGGCCGTTTTCGCGACGATGACCGGCCAGGTTTGATTGGCGTACACTGGACCAATCAGTTTCCGCTTGGTCAGAATTGGAACGGTCGGTTTATCGCCTTGTCCTCAGCCGATATCGGCGACGATGCTCGCGACGGCGTGTTTGTGCAAACGCGCGGCAACGTCTTCACACGCCTTGATAGCGGCCAGACGATTGGCCTTGAACTCTTCAACGCATATGGCTCCACCGATGATACTCGAGACTTTGAAGATCAGAGCCATCAAATTGGGCCGTTTGCGAGCTTCCCTGTCACCGAAGATTGGGGCCTGTTTACAGGCGCACTATTCGGCCTCACGGAGGCCAGCGCCGACGCCGAATTTCGTCTTCGGGTGATCCGAGGCTTTTAAAGCGGTTTCAGGGTTTTGCCGTTGAGACCGCCCATCCGGCAAACCTCAATCCATTCATCTTCTAAAACCGGCTGAACGGATAAGCGCATACTGGTCACTAGCGACATCTTTTCGAGCGCTTCATTGGCCTTTACCGCTTTCAGGGTGACTGGCGCTGGCATGTCGGTGAGCGCGCGAATGTGGACGCAATCCCAACGCTCATCATCAGTTGTCGAATCTGGAGCACTTTCGGCTGAAACCTCAACAATACCAACCACTTCCAAGCCTTCGTTCGAGTGATAGAAAAACCCGCGATCGCCGATTTTCATGTCGCGCATATTGTTGCGGGCTTGGTAATTGCGAATGCCATCCCATTCTTCGCCAGCCTCGCCTTTGGCTTTTTGCTGATCCCAGCTCCACTTGAACGGTTCCGATTTGAACAGCCAGTATTTCATGTTCACTCCTCAACGTGCTGGCCAGCATGTAGGTCGCTTTGGCAAGGGCGTCCATGCCCCTCAGCGGGCGCTGTGACGGCACGCCTCAGAGACCAAAGGCTCAAGCACATCCCAGGCTTTATATCGGCGCAGATAAACACTGGCGCCGAGCCAGGCATCTTCGAACACCTCCCGCGTCGCATCCTCACGCAGGATAGGCAGAAGCGGGTCGACGCTGATACGAATGGTGAATAGGACCGCGCCAGTCTTGGCGAGTTTGCGCAGAGTTTGACGCTCGACCCGCAAATGCAGGTCCTCAATCATCTTGCCGGCGACGCCGGGACGGTCTGGCGTATAACGTTTATCGCTGGTCTGAACCGTCCAATTGAAGCGTTCTAGGATCACGTCAGGCTTTAACCCCGTAAAGACACGGGCAATCCGCGCTGAGAGCGCTGGATCACCGCCCGGCACAGGGCCATGCAGCCCGGCCAAATCGAGCCCGATCCGCTCGGGTAAGGTCCAATAAGTCGGCGCACAGAGCACGCCTGCTATGAGCCGCCAATCTCCCGGACGCTTAGCCTCAAGCAGGCAAAGATCATCCGATACAAGCGAGGCCGCCTCTTCGAGCGCCGTTGGCAGGTTAAGGCTCGGCGTGTCGCCCGTCGCTTGCAGGATGAGCGACAGAACCTCATCAGCCGCAGCGCCGTCCAAGTCGCCGCCGACAACATTGGCGCGCATCATTTTCATGATCAGGTTCTTATCGCGCAGCCATGGCTCGGCTTCTGTATCTGGGGTCAGCCATTGCGCGACGGGGATCGGCTTCAAGCCGGGCTCAAAGAGCGGAACGCCCTGCAGAAATGGAAGATAAGGAGGTTTGCGCGCCTTAAGCGACACGGGCGCTGCCCCAAGAGGCAAAGCCGGCGATTTTCGGCGTATTCGGCAGATACATGGTTTCATGCCAATCGACGTCAAAGCCGCTTGTTTCCAACATCTGCTTGGTGTCGCGGGTAAGATGGCAGCCGCCGACCAGCTTTTTCCAAACCGGCTCTATCCGGCGCTGCCATTTGGCGACGCCCTCATCCGGCGCTAAGCCATGTTCAGAGAATAAGATTTTTCCGCCCGGCTTGAGCACGCGGCGCGCTTCCTCGAGCGAGCTTTGCCAATCCGGGATCGTACACAGCACAAATGTGATCACCACTGTATCTACGCTATTATCGTCGAGAGGCACTGCCTCGGCGCCGCACGTGTGAATGTCACAAGAGATGCCAAAATCGCCCGCCGCCCAAGTCGCTTTGGCCCGATCAACCATTGGCGGATGCGGCTCAATCGCGTGCAAATGGTTGACGCTGGCCGGATTGTAGAGGCCAAAATTCGTCCCAGTCCCGCAGCCCAGCTCAAGCACCACACCTTCGGCCTGATGCACAACTTTCTCACGCTGTTTCATAATCGGCTTGGTGGAACAGGCACAGCCAATCAATGGCGGCAAAACATATTTATCCCACAAGCCAAATACCATCAGTCGCGTGTCCTTAAGCTGTTTTCCGCCGCCGCGTTCGCAGGGCGAAGCACAAGCGCAGACTGGGTCATCGAGACTTCATACTTTAGACCATCTGCCATAGGCGCGTATACGGCTGAACCAAAATTAGCGTCTTTATGGCTGGTGCCGATGCCAAATTGACGGCCCTGCTCTTTGGCCAGCGCGTAGACATCAAGGCCTGGATTTTCATAGAGCTGAATGCCGGTGCTAATCGCTTGGCTAACCCCGTCCGTAGTGTAGCGGCGGGCGGCACGGCCTTCGAGAAAGTCTAAGCGGTAGACGCTGTCATAGCCGAGCATCTGTGCCACCGGTTTAAATGTAATCACCTGCGCCCCGAGCGAAAACTCATCGCCGGTAATCTCGCTAATGATCCGCGTCTCGCCCTCTGGCAGTTCGAGCGTGACGCTATACGTGTCCTCGGCATTGGGCGCGGCATCAAAGCTGACAGTGGCCACGACTTGCTCATAGGTCAGGCGCTGATACGTTTGTAAATTAAGCCCGACCAGAGTGCCGATCCCAGCGGCGCCTAAAAACCCAATCCCAAACAAAAACCGCAAACCACCGGCCGCCAGCCGCAACTTCATCAATCGGCCTAAGCCAGCAAAACTCAGCATCAGTCCGAGAATTCCCGACAATGCTGGTAAGATCCACCACAGCAAATCCATATGTCACCTCCTTCGGACCACCCCTTACGGCCCTGTGGTGACAGTTATACCAGTGGTTAAGGAATGCGCGAGGGTTTAGATGCAGGCTCACGGCCCAATCAAGCGGACCTGCTCAAACCGGCCGCGCCCGACCTTGGCCCGCTCTTTCCAGCCGAGCGCGAGATAGGCATTGATTGCGGCTTTGTTTTGAACATCGACGTCCAACTGCAATGGCTGTCCGACAAAGCTTCGGGCAACCGTCAACAGGCCGGTGCCGACGCCGCACAGCCGCCAATCGCGATCCACAAAGACGTGCGGAACATAGGCTTTGCTTTGCTCTAAAGTCAGAAACCCGATGATACCGGCTTTTGGTTCCGCGGCGACGAAGGCGATATTGGACGACAGCCTTTGGCGCAGCAAAGTCAGATCATCCCGGTCCCGCTGGCGCCATGGGAAATCCTGCAAGCAATCTTTGAAGATCACTTCAATTTGCGGATAATCTTCACGCCGCCAATGGCGCACCGACCAACCCGCACCAGGATGGGTAAAAAGGCTCATGCGAGAAGCCTACTCAAATCCGTGAACGAGGGAAAGGCGCGGATTTGGCCTTAATCCCACGTCCGTAGCGCTCAATGCGCGTGATTTGCGCTTAAGCGTTGGCCGATTTCGCCGCGCGTTTGCGCTCATGTGGGTCCAAGTGCACTTTGCGGAGGCGAATGCTCTCCGGCGTCACTTCCACCAGCTCATCATCGGCGATGTAAGCGAGCGAGCGTTCCAGAGTCATTTGCAGTGGCGGCGTAAGGCGTACGGCTTCGTCGGTGCCGCTGGCGCGAACGTTTGTCAGCTTTTTGCCTTTGAGCACATTCACTTCAAGATCATTGTCGCGCGTATGCTCGCCAATAATCATGCCCTGATACACTTTGGCGCCCGGGTGGATCATCATCGGACCGCGATCTTCCAAATTCCACAGCGCGAAGGCAACCGCTTCACCCTTATCCATAGCGATCAGTGTACCGGTGCGGCGGCCTTGGATTTTGCCTTTATAGGGCGCGTATTCCAAGAACACGCGGTTCATGATCGCGGTGCCGCGCGTATCGGTCATCAGCTCGCCCTGATAGCCGATCAGGCCGCGCGTTGGCGCGTGAAAGACCATGCGCGAGCGCCCGGCGCCGGACTGTTTCATCTCAACCATCTCGGCTTTGCGCTCGGATAGTTTTTGTACGACCGCGCCGGAAAACTCGTCATCGACGTCAATCACAACTTCTTCGATGGGTTCGAGGCGCTCGCCGCCTTCGCCTTCTTTATAGACCACTTGCGGGCGCGAGACACCGAGCTCATAGCCTTCGCGGCGCATGGTTTCGATTAGTACAGCGAGCTGTAATTCACCGCGGCCAGAGACGACAAAGGATTCAGCTTCGGTTGAGCGCTCAACTTTTAGGGCGACATTACCTTCGGCTTCTTTTTGCAGACGGTCCCAGATCACGCGGCTGGTGACTTTATCGCCTTCGGTTCCGGCCAGCGGGCTGTCATTGACGCGGAAGGTCATAGACAGGGTGGGCGGATCAATCGGCTGGGCTTCGATCGGCTCAGACACGCTTGGATCGACAAATGTGTCGGCCACGTTGGCTTTTTGCAGGCCTGAGATGGAGACGATATCGCCGGCTTCGCCGACGTCGATCGGCTCGCGTTGTAAGCCCCGGAAGGCCAAGACTTTAGAGACACGGCCGCTCTCAACCAGTGAGCCATCGCGGGCCAGGACTTTGACGGTTTGGTTCGGTTTCACAGTGCCTGAACTGACCCGGCCGGTGAGAATGCGGCCGAGGAAATTGTCGGCCCCAATCGTCGTCGCCAGCATCCGGAACGCGCCCTCTTCGACTTTCGGTTCCGGCACGTGTTTGACGACCAGATCGAACAGCTCATCCATGTCAGAGCGCTCTTCTTCATACTGTGTCGACATCCAGCCATTCTTGGCCGAGCCATAAAGGATCGGGAAATCAAGCTGGTCGTCATCGGCACCAAGCGCGTCAAACAGGTCGAACACCTCGTCAATCACTTCATCCGGGCGGCGTTCCGGCTTGTCGATCTTATTCACCGCCACGATCGGGCGCAGGCCAATTTTCAAGGCTTTCGAGACCACGAACTTGGTCTGCGGCATCGGTCCCTCGGCGGCATCGACGAGCACAATCGCGCCGTCGACCATAGACAGGATCCGCTCGACCTCGCCGCCAAAGTCGGCGTGTCCTGGCGTATCGACAATGTTAATGCGGGTATCGCCCCAGACGACGCTGGTCGTCTTGGCAAGAATGGTGATCCCGCGCTCTTTTTCGAGATCATTGGAATCCATCATCCGTTCAGACGTGGCTTCATTCTCGCGGAACGTACCGGACTGTTTTAACAAGCAATCGACCAAAGTCGTCTTGCCATGGTCGACGTGGGCAATGATCGCAATATTGCGCAAAGATGTTGGCTCAGTCATGGGAGGGGCTTTCGGGCGATATGTCTGTTTGCGCGCGCCTTACACGGGCCAAGCTGATTTGGCTATGGGGTGTGGACACTCTGCCGTGAAACGATAGACAGGAAACAGGCTATCCAAAGGCGCGCAGCGATGCCGATCTTAAGAATTTTGATCACGTTCGCGATCGCCGCGGTATTCGTAGGCGCAGCCACAGCGCAGCGGCCAACGCTCAATACAGACCGGATTGCCGCGATCGATGAGATGATCGAAGCCCGCATGGAGGCGTTTAAGATTCCTGGCGCCGCTCTGGCTTTGATCGAAAATGGCGAGGTGGTTCATGCCCGCGGCTTTGGCACAATCGGCGATGGCACCACACCGATCACCGCGGACACCAAGTTTCAAATCGGATCGATTAGTAAACCTTTTACCGCGCTCGCCATCTTACACTTGGTTGAGACGGGCAAGCTCAGTCTGGATGACACACTGGTCTCGCATGTGCCAACGTTTCAGACCCGCATCGCGGCGCAATCTGATAAGATCACCGTGCGCCATCTCTTGTCGCATCGCAGCGGGTTCTCGACGGTGTTCGGCAATCGCAATCAAGGGCCTGGCGCCGTCCCGGATACAAGCGTCAAAGACTTGCTGTCTGTGACCCGGCGCACGGCGCTGCAGTTTGAACCGGGCGCCGCCTATGCCTATTCTAATGCCAATTACCAATGGCTCGGCTATCTCGCTGAGCGCGTGACGGAGCGGCCTTTCTCGGAGATTTTTGCCGACAGCGTTGCGGCGCGATACGGGTTGGAGCAGACGCGGCTTGGCCCCTCAGAATCGTCAGAGGGTCAGACACCCGGCCATCGCTATTGGTTCGGCGCAGCGCGTCCTTACACTTGGCGCCCCGAACGTGTGACTTGGCCGCAAGGCGTAGTTCAGACGACCGCTTCCGATCTCGCTAAATTGCTGACCGGTCTGATCGACGCGTTTGATCGCGCCGAGCTTGATCCGCTTTTACAAGCCATGGTCGCGCCGGTGCCAGCGGAGGCCGAGGCGGAGACCTATTATGGCCTGGGCTGGGTCATCAGACAGTCGCCATCGCCCCGCATTGTCTACCATCATGGTCTCAATCCGGGGTTCGAAGCGATGGCCGGCTTCTCGCCAGATGAGCGGTTTGGGTTTGTCGTCTTGGCCAATGCGAGCACCAGTTTCGGCGCCGCGAATGTGTCCGCGCTTGGCAGCGGCGTGGTCGACCTCATTCTAGACCGAGAGCTCCGCCCCAGTACACCGCGCCTGGCCGAGCGGATCGCACGTATGGTGGTTTTCGCGCTCCCGGTGCTGCTTCTGTTGAACATTACCTTATTTGTCTGGAAGTGGCGGCGAGAAGCGTTTGAGCCCATCACGCTCAATGCCGTGCGAATTCTTCTGCGTCTGGTCTTGCCGACCGTTTTCCTAATCGGCATGGCTTACGCGCTCTATGCGATTGTCCCGTCGCTGAACGGGGTCAATTTCCAAGCGCTCTATATGTTCAACCCAGATATTGGCTTGCTGCTTGGCTTTAGCAGCCTGTTGGCGTTGGCTTGGGGCCTGGTTCGTCCAATCCTCCGGCTTAGAATAGTCGCAGGCTAGACTGACAAAGCTGAGAAGTATGGTTAATGTACTTCAACTGACGCTGTCTTTGGAGGGATGAGATGCGCGTATTTTTGCTGGCTTTAGGCTTGGTCATCGGCTTCGCACCGGCAGCGTTCGCTGAGAAACGCATCGCCTTGGTGATTGGCAATAGCGCCTATGAAACAAATGGTTGGTTTCTCACAAATCCGACAAATGACGCGAAATTGCTGGCCGACACATTAGAGCAAGTCGGCTTCGAAGTGCACCAAGTCTTGGATGGCAATAAAGAGCAAATGGAAACGGCGTTTCAGGCGCATGCCGACCGATTGAAAGAGGCGGGCGAAGACTCTGTTGGCTTCTTTTTCTATGCCGGCCATGGCGCCCAACATCGCGGCCTCAATTATCTCGTGCCCACCGATGCGACGCTGCGGTCAGCCGCAGATCTGATGCGGATGCCGAAATTAGATCTGCTCATGGACTATCTCGACTATGCTGGAAACCAGACCAATTTTATTGTCCTCGATGCGTGCCGGGACAATCCCCTTCCCGCTTCGATGCGCAGTGCGCCAAATGGGCTGGCCAGCAGTCAAAAAGTCCGCGGCACTCTGATTGCCTATTCGACGGCGCCAGGCATGGTCGCCGAAGACGGGGTGGGCCGCGCCAATAGCGCCTATTCAGCCTCGCTCGCGGCGTTGATGACCCAGCCTGGCTATTCCGTCGAAACCCTGTTCCGCGTCGTCGCAACGCGGGTTGAAGACCTGACCGGCGGCGTGCAAATTCCGTGGACCGAAAGCGGCTTGCGCGGCGAGGCCGATTTCTGTTTTGCCGGCTGCGCGCTGGTCGGCGAGGATGACCTCGAGACGCAGGCTTTGTCAGAAGCGGTGTCGAGCGATGACATCATGATCATGGAAGTCTTTCTCGACCTTTTTCCAGAGTCGCAGCACCGGCCCTTCGTTCAATCC
>JBCBMU010000016.1:0-68689 GCA_039822145.1 Pseudomonadota bacterium
TCAACTTCAGAGAGCGTAACAGGTGGGTCCCTTTTTAACTGGCAAACTGGGGGACTTTTACATCGGCGCTAACATCGTGTTTGATGAAGAAGTCGCGCTTGGCATGGGCGGGCTCCGCCGCATGCGGGACGGCGTTGGGGAGATTAAACGCATCTATGTCTCCCCCGCCAGCAGAGGCGGCGGCGTAGGCGCAAAGATCTTGGCTCGGCTCATGCGGGATGCAAAGAGCTTTGGCTATAATGAAATCATGCTCGAAACCGGCCCTTTCATGACCTCAGCTCACCCTATTTACGAAGCGGCTGGGTTTATGGATATCCCGCCATATGCTGAAGCAGAGGTGCCTGAAGCGCTGCGTCATGATTGGCGCTTTATGCGCTGCCAGATCAACTAGTTGATCTGCAGCCTTCAGCCAGCTTGAAGACAGCCCAAGTTTAAAGGGGATTGTCACCGTTCACTGGCGGCAAGCTTCTTTTGGATGTCATTGACGCGGCCACTGATCCGCTCTCGCCACAAGGTAAGACCGCTATGCACGAAAAGTAATTCCTCTACTGCATTGTGGAAATCTCGGTTCGCGACCAACGCCTCGAAGTCGTAAGAGACGAATCGCTGCCCATGGTCGAACGAAGTAATGAGCTCTTCAGAAAACCGCAAATCAGTGTCGTACTCGAACGCACCCTTGTAAGGGTCTGTCATGAGTAACACCGTCTCAACGTAAAAAGCCTGCGCAAATGCATAACGTTCGAGAAAATCTTCGTAATCGACAAGCGTGTGAAGAAGGTCTCGGTTGCGCAGAATATTGCCTCGGCCTGAGGACATAAGCTCCGTAAAGCTGCCGGCCCGGTCCGCACTTGTCTGAACAACAGTCCCCAATAGCAGCGCCCGTTCAAATGCAGGAATATCATCATCCTTAAGCTCGCCGGATCGCAGGGATCGTAACACGGTCCGGATATCCTCAGTCATTTGTTTGTGAAAATCGAAGCTTTGTTCTGCGTCCGCCTTAACCCGTTCAAAGTCGGACTGAAGCCGTTCAATAATTGCCGCTTCCTCGCGGCGCTCAAATTGTGACGCGTTCCAGTTCGCCACCTGAATACCGATGAAGACACCGACTACGACGATGAAGAAGTCGATCCCGACCGCAAACCAGTTTTGCTCTTTAACGTGTTGGGTGATGCGACGCAGAAGCACTATCTAATTCCTTCAAATCATTGTCCCGACGAGCGCCCGATGCATACACGGGATGCCTTATCAATCTGAACCGTGACGCAAGACAAGCGTTTGGTTGTGTTTCGTGATGCTTTCAAAACTGTCGCTCATCCGTTTTCATTTGATTTCCGCCAATCGGTCCCAAAGGTCCGTGGTCTCAGCACCTGCAATCATGCCATCGACCATCTTCACGAAGTCGGGATTGAAATAGACAGAACAGATTTCCCACAGGGCACGCGCCCGTTCTGTTCCTAGAACGAAGTAGATCACATCACGGTACGTTTCCCAGGAGCTTTGATCCATTGCCCCGCTTTTATATTGTAGCCATTCATATTCCCGCGCGCGCATTTGACCGATCATCCAAAAGAATAATTGGGTTTTCTCAGGAAACGTAGGCGTCTCTTTTTGTGAGAAGACACGCCCCAGTTCGGGGAACTCGACGAATTTGTAGACACCCGTTTGGTCGTTCTCGAGTTGTGTTTGACGCGTGTCAGACCGGAGTTGAGCCGTCCCCTGCCTGATTTGGATCGTTAGGTAAACGAGGGTGATGGCAACCACAATTACGCCGATTATCTGCGCAATCTGGGCGATTTGATCGAGTGTCATTGAGTCTCCTCTAGCCTGCAAAAGATGGAGCGTCTTTTACGATGCCGTCTCTGTTTCGATTCGATCTATCAGAGTCTGCGCCGCTTCATTCAGACCGTTAAGAGATTCAAGATGAAAGGCCGCAAACTCTGCGATTGTTCGTATACCCCCCTGCATCTCTGGATCTAGGCTGACGATCTCAACCAAGACATCGAGGTCGGTATCTGTGAATGGGCTCAGACCATGTTTCTGACCCACAAAAACGGTTTGATCCCTGAACGGCCGGTACGTATTGTCATGGCTCGCCATCACATTTGTCCAATACGTCCTATATCGCTGCAAATCCCTGACGATTTCGCGGTCTTTGACGATTGAAAAACTGCCCGTAGCGATAAGCGCATTTAGAGCAGCGTCATTCTGAGCGGGAAAGTATCGCGTCGTGATGTGCGTCCAAAACGCTGTTGCCTGATAGTCATCCAACGCGTCCGGTGGGGACACCAACATTTCGGTGTTGGTCTGGGGATTTTGGACCGGAAAAGAAACCCGAGTGACAGGTTCCAAGCCAGCTTCATCAAGAACGATATTCGCTGCGTCTATAGTAAGCTGTGCTGCCTCAGAAGCTGAGGCCAACTGGAGCGAATCCTGGCGCAGATCATCTAATAATTCGAGGAGCACCTGCTGCTCCCTCTGCGCATCATTTCTAGCATCGTTCCAATTGGCGACCTGAATACCGATAAAGACACCAACGACAACAATGAAAAAATCGATGCCGACCGCGGTCCAGTTTTGGTCTTTGACGTGTTTTGCAATGCGGCGAAGCAGCATATCGATCCCCAGGTCCAGTATCGGAGAACCATGAGGCAAACTTGTCTAATTGCAAAGCTCTAAGCGGGAAAATGGCTTTGAACCAATGCGGTGAGCGTCCGCTTTAGGGCGCTTTGCGTCATTGTCGCAGCGATTGAAGAGGGGCGAGTTAAGGCCTCTCGGTTAGCGCCGCATTCGCAGTCAATTCGGCTCGCAAGACTACCGAGCGAACTAAGTATCGTCGTCCTCAGTGACGCCTAATTGCAATTCTATCTGCTCCAGCAATGACGTGGCGCTGTTGTGAGCAGCACCGAGCATAGTTAGATGCTCATGCGCCCAACCACTTTGGGTGCGCAGCGTGGCAATGAGTTGTGGGCTCTCCGAAACTAAACTCAAAAATTTTGCTTTATCCAAACCATAGTGTGGGGACAGGCCGTGCTCTACACCTACGTCGATCGCGCGATTCCGAGCGGGTCGTAACGTTACATCTTGTGCTTTGATCAATGCTCCTGTGAGTTTGCGATAATTTTGCAAATCTCGCACGAGACCATCGTCCCGCAGCAGACCCAGTTCTCCACCACTCACCAATGCGTCAAAAGCGGTTGTGCTCGGTTGCGCATTGCTCACCAGAACGGAGTATCTCCATAACTCGCCATCCAAAGTCTCGACGGCGGCCTCGAATTCCTTCGTACGGTCGCCAAAGAAAGCTTCCACGAATTCTTCGTATTTGACGTCAGCGATCTCAGTTGAAAGGCTTAGATTTCTATCATTCTTAACCGACGCGCTTTTCAGGGTGTAGCTGATGACCGTAATCTTTCCGTACGCGCCGCCTATTGTCGATTCATAATCGGCCAAGTCGGATCGAAGGTCATTCGCAATATTTTGTAGAGTTGCAGTTTCGCGTTGGCGATCACCTTGCGCATCATTCCAGTTCGCAACCTGAATACCGATGAAAACACCAATCACGACGATGACAAAATCGATCCCAACCGCGAACCAATTCTGATCTTTGACGTGTTTTGTAACGCGGCGAAGCAGCATTCTGGTCCCCAATCTCTTTCTTAAGGGACCATGGAACAAAGTCGAAAAAATGCAAATCCTTACAACTGACGGTGTTACCGTCAGCGACCGGTTTAGGGCGACTTTAGCCTCAGAGCTGATGTCTGCTTTTGCTCGCCCACCAGACTTAGTCAGCGCCCGTTCTGGGGCGAGTTTAAGTCGCTTAGCCAATGTCCGCTCTCGGCGAGTGGATCCACCCGGTCATCGCAACACAGGCATTTAATCGCTCAGCTGGGGTGTTACAGTACAGTTTTTTCTTGGACGCTCATTCATCTGTCTTGCGATAGTGTTGAGTTCAGCCAGCGAATGGACCGACAGATCAGTGCCTTTTGGGAAGTGCTGGCGCAAAAGACGGTCCGTGTTTTCGTTCAATCCGCGTTGCTAGGGGCTTTTTGGATCAAAAGCAAATATCGTTGAATTGGTTTAAGCGAGTTCCCGTTTTAAGACCTCAGAATCCTGAAGGAATCTTAAAATACTCGGGTAATGCCAATCGGCGTTTCCGTAGTCTTGCGCCATTGTGAACTCACCTGGAGTGACCAATGTCTGGATACCTGCCTCGAGCGCTGAATTAAGAGAAGCAACGCTGTCTTCGATCGCGAGACAGCGTGCTGGATCTGTTTCCAACCGAGCCAGTGCCAAATTATACACTTCGGGATGAGGTTTGGACTGACGTACATCTTCAACGGTGAGGATCTGCGAAAAATCTTCCAATCGTAGGCTTTGCCTAGCGCCGACCTCGATTGCCTGAATATTCTGGCGATAAGTCGTCGTTACCAGCGCCATCGTTATTCCAGCCTGGCGAGCAAAGCGCATCAACTCGACGATACCAGGTCTGAGATCGATACCCTTTTCAGCGATCTCCCTACAGGCAATCTCTGTTTTACGCGCATGAAGGTTTTCTATTGCATCCGGGGCCAAAACCTGATCCTTGTCTGCACTTAATCGCCTCAACCGTTTCATGCCGCCGCTGGTGAGCAGCAAAGATTTGTAGGTGTCTTTATCCCAATACCAATCGAGGCCTGCTTCCCGGAAGGCCTGATTGTAAGCGCGCCGTTGGATATCCGACGTTTCCGCAAGCACACCTATGCTACCAATAAGAATGTTTTGAATGGTCACTTATTTAGTCTCCTCGTCTCGATACGTAAGGAAACGCGCGATGGTTTATTGGGAGAGCGGGTTTCTTCTCTGACGGTTGCGGCAAAACATCCAAACGTCTTTGAATGGCAAACACTTCGCGAGTGAAAGTCTATCCGGGAGTTTCCGTTGGAAATTTATACGCTTCGAGAAAACAGAGACGCGGTCGACATCAGGTTTACGCTGTAATTCTCTGTGCGCCGAGATGGAACATCGGCGCAGTGTGTCGTGATGCATCTGAACAAATAAATCGAACACGTTCGCATACTCAACGAGGCACTGATCAACTGTGGCTAGCTCGTGAAGAGACACTTGCTTTCATGCGAGTTCAACGCTGTCTTCAGGAAGCAAAAAACAAATTTTGCGACATTGTGGCGCAGGCCCTTGTGTGAGTGGTGCCACTGCGTCCGATCTCTAAATATCCCACGAAAGATCGGTAAGGTGCTGATATATAACGTTATTTAAAATATATGTGATCTAGGATACAAGATGTTTCGTACGCGCGCCTAAGACACTCGCAGGATCGAGAGCCAACGCTGACGAAAACCTGGATCCTCCTCGAATGAGACATAGCTCGCCGATCACGGGATGTTTCCCGGGCCTTAAAGGAGGGTCAAATGTTTGAAATATTGGGGAGCCTATCCCCCGACCAATATACACTCGTGTATAATTCGTTCTCGTTCGGAGCGGCGACATTCGCTGCTGCGACGATTTTCTTTTGGCTCGGCCGCTCGCAAGTCGCGCCAGAGTACAAGACTGCTATGACAATCACCGGTCTGGTGACCTTCATTGCCTTTTACCATTATCTGAGAATATTCCAGAGCTTTGACGCGGCTGTCGTATTGGACGCCGGCGCGATCGAGGCGACAGGGAAAGAGTTCAACCGCGCATATAGATATGTCGATTGGCTGCTCACGGTTCCGCTTCTCCTCATAGAGTTAATCCTCGTAATGCGGCTTTCACGCTCCGAGACTGTTTCAAAAAGTGTAACGCTCGGTGGTGCAGCAGCATTGATGATCATTCTGGGTTACCCAGGAGAGGTTTCCGGTGGTATCGACAATACTCGATTGATCTGGGGCGCACTCTCGATGCTGCCGTTCCTCTACATCGTTTACACGCTCTATGTGGGCCTCGGTGAAGCAATCAATCGTCAACCAGACGACGTCAAAGGCCTCGTAAGCCTTGCACGTAATGTGACTGTTTTCTCCTGGTTCTTCTATCCGATCGTATATTTCGCACCGTTCGTCATTGATATGGAAGGTTCGTCTTCATTCGTCGTGATTGAAGTTGGGTACACAATTGCCGACATCATCGCGAAAGCGGCATTTGGCGTGCTCATTTACACAATTGCAGTCCGCAAATCTGAAGCCGAACGGTCTGGTGCACCAGCCCTCAGTGCAGCGGAGTAACATACCTACTTCCGGCACCCGCACTCATTATTGTGCGGGTGCCGGAACACTCAGCTCACGAACAGACGTAGCCCTACAATTGTATAGCGGCCAAGCACGCGGAGGATTGAGAAATGCAAGATAAAACTAGTGAAACATTGCTGCCCGGGGTTGAGCGGTTGATGAGCGAGCTTACCACGTTTTCAAACGGGGAAGCCTCTAGGGCTGCTTCCGATCACCTGGAAAGTGGTGGAAAGCGTGTCCGGGCTCGACTCGCTCTTAATGCTTCAACGTCTCTTGGCCTGTCACCGATCAAATCAATTGCTATCGCTGCGGCCTGTGAACTAATTCACAATGCGTCTCTCATTCACGATGATATACACGACAAGTCTGAAACACGGCGCGGTAAAGCAGCAACCTGGGCTCGCTTTGGGAGTGGGACAGCGATCTGTGCAGGTGATCTGCTGATCTCAGCAGCATATGCGGCGATTGCACGAACTCAATCAGCGTCCATGCCTCAACTTCTCACTCAAACCCATCGACGAGTTGCTGAGGTCATTTCAGGGCAGTGTGAAGACCTTCTTGCTCAGTCGACAGACTCGCTCAGCCTGGATCTCTACGAAACAATTGCAAAATCAAAATCAGCACCCTTGCTCGCTCTACCGGTCGAACTGGCTTTAATAGAAGCCGGACATCAACAAGCGAGTGAGCAAGTAGGCTATGCTGCGGACGCTTTCGCGCTCGCGTATCAGATCGCAGATGATATCGAGGACATCTCGAACGATATTATTCAAGGTCAACCAAACATCATCTCGGTGCTTGGGGGACAAAACGCATCGTCCTCTCAGGGTGAACAAGCTCGTCAGATCGCGGTTGAAAACTATCGATTAGCGGCCCACTTCGCTAATCAGCTCCCACGCGGCAGCGGATCGCTACTATCCGCCTACGCTCGGAAAGGACTAGCGACGATCTTGCCTGTGGGAGAAGCTGCATGAGCCGCGCAGCGATCATTGGCGGAGGATTCGGCGGCATCGCTGCGGCGCTACGAATGCGTGCGAAAGGGTACGATGTCACGGTCTTGGATCGTTGTTCACGGTTGGGCGGCCGGGCTCAGGTGTTTGAACGTGATGGCTTTCAATATGATGCCGGGCCGACTGTGATTACTGCGCCGTTTTTGTTTGAAGAACTGTTTGAGCTCTTCGGCAAAGACATCCGAGATTATGTCGACATTGTTCCACTCAATACCTGGTACCGGTTCCGTTACCCCGATGGCGACGTTTTCGATTATGGCGGGACGGTCGACGATACGCTTCGGGAGATTCGACGGATTTCTCCGGAAGATGAAGCCGGCTATCTCTCGCTTTTAAAGGAATCGCGCCGTATTTACGAAATCGGGTACGAGCAACTTGCCGATCAACCTTTTCACTCGTTTACCGAAATGGCAAAAATCACGCCACAAATGCTGAATTTGGGGGTCCGACGGTCGGTTTGGGATCTGGTTTCGTCGCACCTCAAACATGACAAACTGCGACAGGCCTTTTCGGTGCAACCCCTGCTCGTTGGCGGGAATCCGTTCGATACGACTTGCATCTACAATCTCATCCACTTTCTCGAACGGGCGCACGGCGTACATTTTGCGATGGGCGGGACAGGTGCCCTGGTTGATGCGTTTTCGAGGCTGATGTCGGAACAGGGGATTCAGATCCGATTAGGAGAAACCGTCACGCGCTTGCATAGCGAGAACGCCAATATTACCAGGCTGGAACTGGCGAGCGGTGAACACGTCGACTGCGATCGGGTTGTCTCAAACGTCGACCCTGCGCATCTTTATCAGAACATGGTGCCACCTAATGAAGTCGACCGCTCTGCGAAAGTCAAAGCGAAGTTCGCCAAGAAATCGATGGGCCTTTTTGTTCTGTTTTTTGGGACAGATACGACTTATCCGGAGGTCGAACATCATACGATCTGGCTCGGACCACGTTACAAAGCGCTCTTAAACGATATCTTTAACCGCAAGGTTTTGGCCGACGATTTCTCACTCTATTTGCATCGGCCAACAGCGACGGATCCAAGCTTTGCCCCGAAGGGATGTGACAGCTTCTATGCGCTCGTCCCGGTGCCAAATCTGCAAGGCGATGTCGACTGGGAAACGCAGGGAAGTATCCTCCGCGATCGGGTTGTCGCGGCGCTGCAAGAAACCATGTTGCCGAACCTCAAGGATCATTTGGTGCACGATTTCTGGATGACCCCGGAAGACTTTGCGCATGATTATCTTAGTCCTGCTGGGGCTGGATTTTCGATCGCACCAAGTTTCACGCAGTCAGCCTGGTTCAGGTTTCACAACAAGGCCGAGGGGCCTGATAATCTGTATCTCGTCGGGGCCGGCACGCATCCAGGAGCCGGACTGCCAGGCGTGGTGTCTTCAGCCAAGGTACTGGACAAACTCGTTGGTCCACCCGCCGAACAATCGCGCGACTTCCACCACTTACAGGCGGCGGAGTGATGGCCTACGCGATGTCGGCCTCCATTCAAGAGTCCGCCGCTGAGATTCTGCGCAAGAATGGGCGCTCATTCAATTTTGCGCGCGCATTTCTGACCGAAATCCAGGGACAACGCGCGGCCCGATTGTACGCATTCTGCAGATATATCGACGATGTGGCTGACGACGCAAGTGATGCACGGAAAGCCAAGGCGGTTCTTGACCAGGTCAAATCAGAGCTCGCGGGGATGCACCCTCCGTCTCCCCGTATTGCCGACTTTTTCGATCTTGTGCGGGAAACCAATATCGATCTCGGCGCGGCGATTGCGCTGATTGATGGGGTTGCTTCGGATCTGGAGACAGTTGCATTTCAGACCGTGTCGGACTTGTTGCGATACGCTTACAAAGTCGCTGGCACAGTTGGCTTGATGATGTGCAGTGTGCTGGAGGTCGACGATCCCCTCGCAGCGCCGTTCGCTATCGATCTCGGCATCGCGATGCAACTCACCAATATCGCTCGTGACATTCAGGAAGATGCAGAGAATGGACGTCGCTACGTGCCTGGGGCCTGGTTGTATGGGGCTTCCGCTGCAGATATTGCCGATCCAGACGATTCCTTGAAGCCGGACTTACAAGCTGCGGCGGAGCGTTTGATAAAGCTTGCTGAGCTTT
Organism: Pseudomonadota bacterium; assembly: GCA_039822145.1. GTDB lineage: Bacteria > Pseudomonadota > Alphaproteobacteria > Caulobacterales > Hyphomonadaceae > Henriciella. The sequence continues at coordinate 9,325 of JBCBMU010000016.1, forward strand.
ATTATGAAAGCGCCTACGACGGGTTCGGGTTCCTACCATCAAGATCGAGACTGGCGATTCTGATCGCTGCGCGCGTCTATCGACAGATCGGCGTCAAATTACAGCGCAAGGGTTTCGCCGTCTGGCGCGGGCGCACGGTGGTCGGCACCTCAGAGAAGATCGCAGTCGCGAGCGCTGCGGCAACCACTTATCTGACGCAACGTCGTCTGCATCACAGATCAGATAGCCACAACGCAGACTTACATGGTCCGTTGTCCGGTCTGACCGGTGTTCACGAGGCGGTGACATGAGCAATTCCTACGATCTTGCCATCCTCGGCGCTGGCTGCGCGGGGCTTTCTCTGGCGCGTGAGTTGATCCGGCATGGATATTCCAAACGTGCCGTCATCATCGAGCCCCGCGACACCTACAGCCATGATCGAACCTGGTGCTTCTGGGCTAACGCTCAGCACGAGCTTTCAGACTTAGTCTCCGAACGTTGGTCGCAGTGGCAATTATCAACGCCGCGGCGAGCCATTCGGCACACCGGTGCCAAATTATCCTACCAACAGATTAGGTCGGATGATTTTTATCACGCTCATCTCGCCAAGATTGCCCATCGCTCGAATATAGAACTGTTGACCGGTGTCACCGCGGGACCGATGGCGGATCACGACGACCGCGTTGAAATCGAAACAACCGCAGGCGCCATTTCGGCCCGCCGGGTCATCGACACACGGCCTCGGCCGCCACAACACGATCAAGCGACGATATGGCAAATCTTCAGCGGCGCTGAAGTAGAGACAGAAGAGGCATGCTTCGACCCTTCTGTCGCCGGCTTGATGCAGCAAATGACCAGCGACGAATCTGGTCTGAAATTCACCTATATTCTGCCAATGACCGCGCACACGGCCTTGATCCAGACCACCCGTTTTGCCTTGCGTAAATCCGCCCCGGACACCCTTGACCGTGAGTTTGAGCGAGACTTGCGGACAGCCTTCAAAACCAAGACGAAGATCCGGCGCCATGAGCGTGGGTGCCTTCCGATGGGGCAGGCACCGCAAAGCCCGCATCCCTCTGCCCGGGTGTTTCGCGCTGGACAGGCGGCAGGCATTTTGCGCGCCTCTTCGGGATATGGCTTTTTGCGCATTCAAACCTGGGCAGAGTCAACGGCAGAGGAACTCGCTTCTGGTCGTCGACTATCGGAAAAGCCGTTCGGGTCGCCACTGGAACGTAAGATGGACGCGATTTTCTTGGCAGCGATGTCTCGGTCTCCATACGCGGCTGCAGACTGGTTTGCTCGCATCGCGAACCAGTTGTCGGGTGACGAGTTTGGTCGGTTCATGTCGCAATCACCGACCTTGCACTTGTGGCTGAAAGTTGTCTCTGCCTTGCCGAAAGCTCCTTTTGTGCGCGCACTGCTTGCGGGGATGCCGAAGATCGACCGAGCAGGTCATCAGGTCGCGACATGACCTGGAATAGTGCGTCGTCGAAGTTTCTTCTCGCCGGAATGACAGTTTCGGTCGCGTTCCTACTCGTGCCGTCCCTCAGCATCACCTTTCAGATCGTTGGGCTCGGGATCGCGGTTGCATTTCTTGGACTGCCGCATGGGGCGATTGATGCCTATATCGCACGGCAAAATGGATTGTGGCGATCGACTCGGGGCTTCGCAGCTTTCGTCGGCATCTACGCTGTTGTTGCGATTGGCGTGATCGGTGTTTGGATGATAATGCCGACTCCGTCATTGCTTGCATTCTTGATCATTTCAGCCTGGCATTTCGGTGCAGATGCCAATGCTCGGAACCAGGCCGAACGATGGTTATTTGGAAGTCTTTTATTGAGCCTGCCATCGTTCTTTCATCCGGCCGATGTGGCAAGCCTGTTCGAAGCCATATCCGGGGCATCAGCGGGCAGCCTCGTTTCGATTTTGCAGGTCTGGGCACCCGTGGCGGCGATTGGCGTTTTCGCTATGCTCGTTCGCCGGCGCCCGCCGGCTCAACAACGCTGGGCCGACATAGCAACTGTCGCGGGCCTTGTCCTGTTCGCCTGGGCATTGCCGCCTCTGGTCTACTTCGTGATCTATTTTAGCGCGTTGCATAGCCCTGCTCATTTCGGGCGCGTGATCCGGTTGGTTCCACCACCTGACAGATCAAGCGCAATAGCATACACGGTCGGGTTCACTGCCTTGACTTTGCTTATCGCCGGGATGGCTTTCATTGCCCTGACCGATGAAGTCACACTACAACAGTCTACTCTGCAGATTGTGTTCATCGGACTCGCCGCATTGACCGTCCCACATATGTTTCTGATCGATGGAATTTGTCGAGCAAGGTTTGGAGAAGCAGAATGAATGATGCTGCGGAACAGGTCATCCTCGTTGATCGCGAGGACCGCGAGATCGGCACGGCAGCAAAGCTCGCCGCGCATGAGAGTGGTGCACTGCACCGGGCCTTTTCTGTGCTCGGCTTTAACCGCGACGGCGAGATGTTGCTGCAACGGCGGGCACTGATCAAATACCATTCCCCTGGACTCTGGGCGAACATGTGCTGCGGCCATCCACGCCCAGGTGAACCGACTATGCCTGCTGCCCAACGGCGGACGTTCGAAGAGTTGAGCGTCAAATCAGAACTGTTTTATGGATTTGCGACACTATACAAGTCTGAGGTCGGAGCCGATCTGATCGAGCATGAATTTGTCCATGTTTTCGGGTGTGTCATCGATCACTTGCCAACGCCAAACCCTCACGAGGCCTCGCATGTCAGATTTAGTTCAATTGATGAGATCGCAGCGGAAATGAAGCGGCACCCGGAGCATTTTGCGGCCTGGTTCGGGATCTATTTTGCGTCACATCTGGCGCAAATCCGAATGATGGCGGAGCGTGTACTTGCGCTGGTTTGATCCAGCGTTGACCCGGAACCCAGAAGGATAGGTTCCGGTCATGCTCGCGACCATCCCAGAGTTTGTTGATGCAATGATAAACAGAGAGGTCGCGAAGCTAACCTTCAACAGAAAATAATCTATAAAAATCCTTCGGGGCGATATCGCAGCGGAGTGACACCTCAACGACACTATCGCGCCCTTTCAATAGTCCCCTCGCGCGGCGATTTTCTCGAAATTGATTTATCGATGCGGTGGCTGGCACGTAAATCCAATCTCCTCGTTTGGACGCGCTGCGCATTGCGCTTCCAGTGTTTATCGGAGCCAAGTCCAATGAAACCGCATAAACCTCAAAGAATGCCTCAGCATCACATTCTAGTGCAATTACGGTTCCGCGATCTGTAAGACTGGAAGAGAAGTCCGCACCCCCTCTGCCTGGCCAGAAAAAGAGACGATGATCCAAGCTTTCAGCCCAGGACTTTAAACAATGCCCGTCTAGAAATTCGGCCACCCGCTTGCGCCCTGCAAGCAGTGGTTTTTGGTGATTCAGAGTTACCGAAAGACCCGCAACGTTAAACGTACACGATTCCGAACGAGGACATGGAGGAGTGCTTAATTCCGTGGCGGCCTCTATAAGCGTTGATGCTCTGAGAAGTCCGTTTTGCCGAATACCAGGAAGGTTAGTTCTCAACGTAACGTGCCTCAATGTGCCGCCGACTAAGTTCGAGAACTCTTTCCGATCCATATCCTAATCCCATTTCGACCTTGAGAGCAGTGAGTGCGCGATCTGCCTGCGACCATCTGTGTCGGTCTCTACTCGATCCATCGAAGAGAGCTATCTCGCGCACGAAAAGGATCAAACATAATGCCTCTCTTCGAAACGCTCGCGACGTCTTTTGTCGCAATCCTTCTTGGCGGAATGATTTTCTTTCCTTCGGTTGTCGCACCAACCGTCTTCAAAAGTCTGGACCAAGACTCTGCGGGACAGTTTCTCAGGCGCCTGTTTCCGGCCTATTACGTCTTTATCATTATAACGTCACTGTTTGGCGGAGGGCTCCTACTTTCAAAGCCTATGCTAGCGACCGCCTTATTCATCGTCGCAGCGTCGACTATACTTGTCAGACAGATCCTAGTTCCAAAAATCAACGCTTGGCGCGATCGTGAACTTGCTGGAGACAAAGCTGCAGCGGCGCTGTTCAATGCAGGCCATCGTGCTTCGGTCATCATCAATCTTGTCCAACTGGCAGCTATTATTTGGGTGTTTTGGCGACTAGTGTCGGCAGCACAGTGAGGCGTTTGAAATGAAGATTGAGCGAATTCAACCGGGACCGAACCAAGAAAGTGTCTGGGACTATCCTCGTCCCGCAATCGCCGAAGCAATTTCGGCGACTATTCGCGTGGAGTTTGCGGGTCAAACGATTGCGGAAACGAAGTCTGCTGTCCGCACCCTCGAAACAAGTCATCCGCCGACCTATTACATCCCTTACCAAGACATCATGACTTCAGCGCTGCGCTCAAACCCACATCGCAGCCTTTGTGAATGGAAAGGCCAGGCTCGTTACTTCGATCTTGAACTTGGTGACGTTTACAGTGAGCTCGCCTGCTGGAGCTACGCTGCGCCAACGGAGCCATTTAGATCCATCAAAGACTATGTCGCATTCTATCCGAGCCGCGTGGATGCATGCTTCCTCAATGGCGAATGTGTGCAAGCCCAACCGGGCGACTTTTATGGAGGCTGGATTACCAACAGTATCGTTGGTCCATTCAAGGGAGAGCCAGGCACACTGCACTGGTAATCGTCGCGAGCAAAGAACGCAGTATTATTCCCGGACAAAAAAGCCCCCCGGCAATCTGGTTGGGGGGCTTTAAATTAGAATGCCGTCAATGAGCTAGCCAGGCATTACGACAGTATCGATCAAGTGAACAACCCCGTTAGAGGCATCGATATCTGTCGCGATGATCGACGATGTGTTGCCTGCAGCATCGGTCAGAATTGGCGCGCCATCAACAATAGACGCAGTCAGAATAGCGCCGTTGACGGTAGTGATTTCGAACGTGCCATCTTCTTCACCGCTAATTGCAGCCACGAGGTCAGCCGCCATGACTTCTCCAGACACCACATGGTAGGTCAGAATGCCGGTGAGGGCATCTTTCTGGTCGGGTTCAAGCAAGGTCGCGACGGTGCCTTCTGGGAGTTTTTCGAAAGCGCTGTTCGGCGGCGCAAACACGGTAAATGGACCATCGCTGTTGAGTGTTTCGACGAGCCCGGCAGCTGTGACAGCTGCAACGAGGGTCGAAAGATCATCTGTTCCTGCGGCAACGGCGACAATCGTGCTAGATGCCTCAGCGACTGCCTCTTCCATCTCTTCGACGGGCGGCGTCTCTACAACAGCTTCGGTTACGGTGCCGACCTCTTCGCCAGCGGGTAATGGTTCATCGGCCGTTTCGCAGGCGACGAGCGCTCCAGCAGCAAGCAATGCCACGATAGAGCTATATTTCATTGGTTTGATCATGAGGTACCTTTCTCTTCTCTCATATCTCTTGGGATAATTAGTGTTTGAAACCTGTTTGGTGACGGGCTGATGCGCGGCGTTTTTCACGCACAAGCAGAGCCGCACTAGCAAGGCTGTTCGGCGAGCCGCAGAAACCGATTTCTCAGATCTTTGTCGGTTTTGAAGACGCCGGTGAATTGAGTTGTGATCGTTGCGACATTCTTGTGGTGCACGCCCCGCGTGGTCATACACTGATGCTTCGCATCGATCAGGACCGCGACGCCAGCTGGGTCGAGGACATCTGAGATGCAATCAGCGATTTGGGCTGTCATCGTTTCTTGAGTCTGCAATCGTTTCCCAAATATCTCGACGACGCGAGCAATCTTGGAAATGCCGACGACACGATCTGTCGGCATGTAAGCAATGTGAGCCTTGCCAAGGATTGGAACCATGTGGTGTTCGCAATGGCTCTCAACGTCGATGTCTCGCAGCATGACGATATCGTCATAGCCCTGCACATCCTCAAACGTGCGCTCGAGGACCTCCGCCGGATCCATATCGTATCCGGCAAAAAACTCTCTGTAAGCCTTCGCGACACGTTTGGGCGTGTCGATCAAGCCCTCACGGCGAGGGTCGTCGCCGGCCCAGGCCAGCAGCGTTCGAACAGCATCCATCGCCTCGTCCACGCTGGGTCGGACAATATCTTCGGTTGGTGAAATCTGGTCTCTGGGAGTGATGGCGTCCATGGCCATGTTTGTGTTCCTTGGTCTGAGGGACGAAGGTCGAACCCGGTTTGCTTGGTAGCTTCCAAGACCAATTTAGGATTTAACGCCCGCCCGTTTATCTACCCTCAGGGTAAGTCGGTATAGAGAGACGCTATTTTGCGTCTCATAAGTGCCTACGCGCATAGCGGGTGTGCGGATCTTTTTGCGCTTAATAAAGTTTCTCGGGAACATCAGTGTCCTCCATTGCGTGCGACAAACACGACACGCCGTCATCCGCTCCGTTTTGTATGTCGTAGGAAATATAAAACGGAGCAAAACATGAACACACGGCAATCTCTTCGCAATCTTGCTTGGTCGCTCATCCGTCAGGCTCAACTGCTTAAGCGAGGCGGTCAGTTGGACTTAGCAAAGTCCCTCACGAGCCGCGGGCTGACGCTAAAGGCCTACGCTTGGGCCATGACGCCTGAGCCAATTCCCATCCGCAATAACAATCGACGCGGCTAATCCGCAATAAAAGAGATAAAAATGAAAAGAACGATTCCTCCCAGAAAATCATACGATTACATCATCACGCCCGTTCATATACGAGAACGCCCCCAGCTGCGGGAACTGAATGAGCTGCCGGCTCATTCCAGGGACCAATCAGTGTCCGATCTCAAAGAAAAACCAGCCACACGGCTGTTGCAGCGCCGACTTAAGCGCCAGCGTAGGTTCGTTTGAGCCAAGGAGACTAATGATGCAAACGGATGAAATTGACACGGAATTGGCTGCACTGGTTGGTGCACTTCACGATCGCTCATGTCTCGTCATGGACGATGACGCGGTCTTTCGAGAGCGACTCGCCGGGTCTCTAACCCGATACGGGTTCATTGTTTCAGCGGTTGGAACAGTGAGAGATGGATTGACGGTCGCTCAGCACAATCCGCCCGCATTTGCAGTCTTGGATTTAAGACTCGACGATGGATTTGGATTGGATGTTGCTCAGGCCTTAAGAGAGACGAGCCCATCAACCCATATTGTTGTACTCACCGGTTATGGTGCCCTACAAAACGTCGTGGCGTCTCTGAAAATCGGTGTTCAGAATGTGCTCGCAAAGCCTGCTGACATAGAAGACATTATTAATTCACTTCTCGCTGCGCCTGATAGTGTTCCTTCGCCGCCCGATACGCCAATGGATCCTGACGATGCTCGGTGGGAGTATATTCAGTCGGTCTATAACAAGAATAATCGAAACGTTTCCCAAACGGCACGCTTGCTGAACATGCATAGGCGAACCTTGCAGCGTATCATTCAAAGACGCGCTCCAGATCAGCTTCACATCCGAGATTAGCGGCGTATCGAACACTCAGCCGTCCAAAAAGAGGTTTCCATGATGCAGAGCGGTGACGACCCAAACAGAAGCTTCGTAACGAAGGCGATGAATGCGCCTATGCTTGAAGCAGATTTTGAGAAACATTTAGCCACACGGTGGCGCGAGCATGAAGATGAGGCCGCGCTCCACGAATTGACGACGGCCTATATGCGCCTCGTGATCGCGATGGCCTCAAAGTTTCGAAATTACGGCCTTCCGCTTGCAGACTTGGTTCAGGAAGGGAATGTCGGTCTGATGATGGCTGCCGCTAAATTCGATCCAGCACGGGAAGTTCGCTTCTCCACATACGCCATGTGGTGGGTGCGCTCTGCAATGCAGGACTATGTGCTGCGCAATTGGTCTATTGTTAGAACCGGAACATCGGCGGCTCACAAGAAGCTCTTCTTTAATCTGCGGCGGATACGCGCCCAGATCGATGATACAGACGGCGCGTCGATGGCGCCGCAGAACGTAAGAAAGGTGTCAGAAGATCTTGGCGTGAAGGAACGTGATGTAGAATTTATGGCCTCCCGGCTTTCGGCATCAGATAGTTCTTTAAACGCTCCGTTGGCGGCAGACGGCGATATGGAACGCCAAGATCTACTGGAAGATTTTGGGCCGTCGCCGGAGGAGGCGACGATCGAAGTGCGCGACGCGGAAACCTATAAAAATTGGGTCTCAAAAGCGCTGACATCACTCGATGAACGCGAACGACTTATCATCAAAGAACGGCGTCTTTCCGAAGACAAAGCGACGCTTGGCGCGCTAGGAGATCGTCTCGGAATATCCAAAGAACGCGTCCGTCAGTTGGAAGAGCGGGCGATTGGAAAGCTCAAAACATCTTTGAAGACTGTGCGCGGCGAACTTGTGTAGATCGCTAGTAAAGTCCTAACGCTTCGCTTTTCTCATAGTGAGTGATGCCTTATTTAGCATCTTAAGATCGACACGGCCCGCGAGTACGTCTTCACCAAGCTCGATCGCGCGTTCAAGCTGCTTGATGGGCGTGTTGCGCCAAGCTGGTGGACGCACCACATGTCTCCATGGAACCCCAAGCACATTGTCCAGCAATACGCGGGCAAAACAGTGATCAGCGTTTATCGGCGAGTCCGTATTGCGGGCCGCGTCTGTTAGGCGACTCTCGACGAGGTGCCGCCACCGAGTGCGCACCAAAGCGCTTGGGCATTCCGCACTAACAAGTCCAAGCGAGAGTTGTGTGTTGTCATTCATGACTGCACCTAAGATTAGAGACTGCGAGGCCGCAATCTGTTCAGGCGTGGTGATGCGACGCACCTGCTACATTCACGTAATCAAACTATGAGGCCTTGATGTCGTTTCCAACTCAAATCGACCAGGTGCCCGCTTGGACTGTTGCCCAGCTAGTTCGCGGCACCGTGGATCGCAGATCTGCTTTTAAATGGCCCGTGCTCGTCACGGTGGCTGAGCCATTCGGTCCGTCTGGTCGGGTTGTTGTTTTGCGTCGGTTCAACGCAGAAAAGCACCAAGCCGTGATCTATACAGACCGAAGGTCGAGCAAGGTGGCACACATAGCAGATAAGCCAGACGCTGAACTCGTTTTCTTCGATCCAAAAAGCCTGCTGCAAATCCGAATGCGTGGGACCGCTCGTGTCCAAACCAATGGACCGGAAAAGGACGCCGCTTTTGATCAGTTACCAGCGCGCAGTCAGTCTGATTATTCCACCGTTACGGCGCCTGGCGCGCGTTTAGTCAATGCGCAGCCGGAGCGGGTTCTCAAAACGTCTCGCGATCATTTTGCGCTTATCGAAATTGTTGCTCAGGAATACGATATCCTCTCACTTGAGAGGGAAGGACATCGACGCGCGAAGGTTAGTATTTCAGGGCAAACCTGTCAGGCATCGTGGGTGACGCCCTAGATTTCGGAGCGAACCATTTGAGCCGGGTCCAAACGCGCAATGATGAGTCTACGAATTGAGCATTTGGGCCTGGGTGATTACATTTGTGCTCAAAGAGCACTCATAATGCGATTGTTTTTTGAGGTTATACACGCTTTCTGGTTATTCGGCCGGATTTTGCGGGTAGATCTCGCGCATCAATGTTTCCTCCCGAAAGATTGAACAAACTCACCCGCTGCGTCGCCTCCTAAAGCTGCAGCGGGTTTTTTGTTATAAACTAGAATGTCTCTGGATCGCTCGCTTTTATCTGCGGTGGATAAAAGAACGATTTTGCGAACGCAAACGGTTCTAAAGTCATATCAGATATCGAACTTATAGGTCTCGATTCTCACGCAACGCACGAAGGTCTTCTCGGCCGATCGAAAGCCGCACCCCTAATTCTCCGCTATCACGCAAGACCGGCCACTTGCTGAGCGACACCTCCAAGGCTTCGATTTCTTTATAAGCGGCGCACGCGAAAACTATGAGCGTCATAAGCCTTTCTTGCGTGTGATAGTGTTTATCTTTCGCGAGACGATCGATTTCTCGAATAAGCGGGTCATAGTCAAACACGTAGCCCATTTCATCCGTCTCGATGAAAACAAGGCGCGGATCAATCGTCAGCGTAAGATCAAGCAGATGCTTTTCCGGCACGACATCATCGGGCCCATAAATGCCAAGGGACAAGTCGAGTTCGAGTTGCTTTAGATTAATCGTGCTATTCATTTCGAGGAGGCAGTCCTTTTGGGTTGGTCGATCTCGCGAGTAGAATACGAAACAAAGCGTTCCTTTGCATAGACGCATCTGGGACTAATTCTGATCGCTCGCGTACTGCAGAGATCAGTGCGCTTCGCTTATGACATGCTTCGATGTAATAATTCGGCAAGTCGTTTCACGAGTGGCATAACTTTGAACCTCACGCGTAAGATGAATTTAGCCTTAGAGCCAATGTCCGCTTTTGTTCGCTCAGCGGGTATTTAAATCGCCTTAAACACTCAAGAATGCTCCAATCTGGGAAATAACTGAAGACTGTTTCGCTCAAGATCAACACCGCCCGAAAACCTTTATCGGGCATCCATGCCGAGCATCAGCAGTTCAATGAGTAAGAGGTAATATTAGTCTTCTTTTCAAAGGAGACCTTGGGAGCATCGAAAGTCTTTTGGCCAATCTGCACGGTCGGTGGCGTGATCGAAAACGCTTCAGGCGCTTCTCCGGGAACGCCGTACAACAGAGTAATCCGCGAAAACACACCTGAGCGAACGGGTTGGCCTTGAAGTCTGATCCGTCGATATGAGGTCTCTTCAGGCAAAATCGGCCCGATCGAGTTTCTGCTGGACGCAGCTCGATCCTCAATGAAAGCAAGTGGCACGTCGCGACCGTCGATGAGCGCCACAATATCCGTGTTTGGGATCGTTATCGCTTGATCAGACAAGAACACAAATGAGACCGTGGCGCCATAATCCCGAGTGTCGGTGGCATAGTTAAAAGGCTCCGCTGACACGACGAGATCCAATGACCGATCTATTGCGACCACCAAGTTTTGCGCCGGTCCGAAGACTTCACAAGCCGTCAGTGTCTGACGCAACTCCCCTTCCGGACCACTCGGTTCATAGTATGCGTTCGGCGCGAGTAGGCAGCCTCCTAAAAGCGCTGGCAGCGCCAATGCGATTAAGTGACACTTCATTGCCTCTTCTCCTTTGCCACGGGTGAAAGACGACGGATGGCCGCACTGAGCAGGTGGTCCTTTCCATTTCCAAGATCAGCTGATTGCGTGTTCGAAATATTCGGCGCCCATTGATGACGCGGTGTCCCATCGAGATGGAGAAGATCGTAAGTTGGTATGAACACAGTGATCCCCACACTTGGCAGGTCTATCGCTTCTGTGCCGCCTGCTAGGCGCGCCATTTGTGTACCGAGAACAGTCGCGCGGCCCATACCATCGAGGCCAATCGCCATGCCTTCGCCCATGCTCCCTGTCCATCCGCCGACCAAGACAATCACGGGCCGGGTGTACGGCCGTTGTGTCGTTGGGAAAATGCCTCGCTCATAGGCAGGAGCATCCGTGGGTGCCGTGATTTGGTAGGGTGTTTTGCGATCGACAAAGTGCCCAAGGATCGGCTCAGCGACATCCGTGTTTCCTCCACTGGGTGTGTCCCGCAGGTCCAGGATCAAGCCACTCGTGTCCGAAAGCTCTGTTACGACGCTGCCGAAGTCGCTTACGGTTTCATTTTCACCAAGGCTGTTATTGAACCGGATGTAGCCAATGTTGTTTTCCAGCTTTTGATAGCTGAGCCGACTGTTAGCCGGCGGAGGGATGGGATCTCCTAAATCATGCTCAACCATGTTGCTTCCACGCCGCAGCACTAGCCGTCTTGGTTCATTGTAACGCCCCGCAATGACCGCATTGATTGCCCACGTCATTCGCTCTCTAGAGATGTTTTCCCGACCAGAATGAACCCGCTCGAGGATGATTTGATCGGGTTGCAATTGATTGAAGCTGACGAGCTCATCACCGATCCGAATATCGACTGCGGCAGCACTCGTTAGCGGTCTTATCCCAACGACGCGATAAGCATCCTCCACCCACTCGAAGGCAAGGTCAGCTCCCGAAGGCAACAACCGTGGGGATGTTTGATCATTGGAATTGAGGTTTGCATGTGGATCATGGAGATCATCAAGCAAACGTTCGAAGATATCGAGTGTGGGCGGTGAGCTTCCACCCGCTCGAGCTTCTAAGCCCGCACGCTCGCACGATTGGTCCCAATAGCTGGCAACTTTGTCGAAATAGGCATAGCGCCTTTCTACGGCGGCACAGAATTCCGCGACCGCTTCCACGTGTTTGTTGTTGGGTTCTGTGGTTATGGGCTCGCGAGTATCGTCGGCGGCGCAAGCCGGAACCAATAAGCAGAGTGTGAATAAGAGCCGTTTCATCTTCTTCCTCGATACGTCCGAGCTTTAGAATCGTTTCCGCAGCTCGACACGCCATCCGAGACCAACCGGGTCAAGCACATCCTTTTGATAGGCCAAAGGCGTTCTCCCCCGACTGTCGGTGACAGATACGATGTCGTCCAGTGCGTTGGCGATTCCAACCGTGAGGCGCGTTTCTTCCAAGATTGGAAACCTGTCTAAGACTTTATCCGCATAGTTGAACTCGTAAGACGCACTCAGAATAACACGCAGCGTATCTGAAAATTCGAGCTCATCTGTTGCCGTGGTGAGTGCTGACGAACTTCGATATTGCGCGCTGCCATAAAACCCCCACCCATTGTTCCACTGATAATAGGTGAGATCGACCAGGTGCCGCGGGCGGGCAAGGATTGAATCAATGGTGTCACCATCGAGAAGGTCGAGCGTGCCCGCTGAAGCAATTGGGCGCAGCTCATTCGCGAGTTCCCAACGATGAATGAGCGAGAGACGTCGACTGCCGGGTCGCCCACTCTTCCGCCGCTTCGCGCCCGGTTTTGGCGGTGCTTTTGCACGGGTTGGTTTGATTGGGATCGACCAAGACAAACTGGTTCGCAGGGTCTCCGTCTCACTTTCAAAGATGTTTACTGGTGTCCGGTCGAGCAGGACGATTTCTCCCGCTGGATCGCGGACGACCTGATTTAACCCCAACGCATCCAATCCTGGCGCTGGCACCGAAAACGATCGGATCTCATTTGCGCCCTCAGCGGCAATGTAATTGGTTGAGAACGTAAGATCCCGCTTTTCCCACGGTTTCCAAACCAAACCTATTTTTGAGATATCGCGTGAAGCCACTTGCAGGTCCGAATTGCCGCCATCAACAAGCGTAGCAGTTACCGTCTCACTCCGTGTCAGGTCGAAAAAGCTGCGATTGGGAGACAGCGTCGCTGGTAGCGCGAATTCCTGCAAAGTTGGCGCAATATCTTCCGAGGCCCATGAATAAGTCAACGTCACGCCTTCAACCGGGATCCAATTCGCAGTGACCCCAAAATCTGATAGACTACCGAGATCCGAGAGGTTCGATTGTCGTCCATCAACAGACAGTGTGCCGCGCCCCCAACGGTCTTCGTCAATCGGCAATGGGTAACTGATCGCGCCTTGAATGTAGGCCGTTTCTCGGGAGATCGAGATTTGATCAGACGAGGACTCAAACGCTTCGCTAGCAACACCTAAAGCACCGCTAAAGGTAACCGGGCCGTTATCCGCTTCGAACAAAGAGAAATTCGCGTTTGCGTCCAGTGTGGCGAGGCGGGTTGATGTCTTAACGGGCGAAATATCGAAACCAAATGTGCCGCGGTTTTCGACGTCGCGATCCGTTTGAGAATAATTCCCCAGAACGGACCAAGTGTTCGCAGCGAGCTTGCTGTTAATGGTCACACCGAGATCTAGCGTTTCTGAACGGTTGAATTGACTGAGCTGCGTTCCATCGATCGAAGATAATGCCGTCAAAAAATCGGACTCGCTCCGCTCGAACCGCGCCGAAAAAGTGCCAATGGCGCCATCTGGCAGAGCCATCGTTTTTAGTCCGCTCATTTCAAACAGCTCTGATGACGGTAACAGGCTTCTTGCGTCTCGAGGTTGATCGGATGCGAATGGAATGATGTCGCGTTCGCGCTCTGTCAGCTGAGAGCTTTCGCTCACTTTCGCTCTGATCGTGGAGCGATTGTTGCCGTCTATGAAAACCCTTGATCCATCGACGGTGTTTGAGAGCGTGCCGCCACCTGCAGGCGCCTGGGTTCGCGTATTTATTGGAATGATTTGAAGATCCGATTTCAGCACAAAGTTGATGACGCGTTGATTGGCTGTGAAACCGTAGGCGAGTGACGCCTCTTCTGGCAGCACTTCGACGCGGGCCAAGCTTTCAACGGGATAGTTGTCCAGCTCGCGAAAGCCCGAGACGCGGCGCCCATTGATCAACACGACGGGAGGTTCGCTGCGGCGCTGTTTTCCACTTGATGTCTCGACCTGGATAATGCTGAGCAGCTCTCCGATCGATGACACACCATAGGCGGCGATATCACTTTCGGTGAGCACCAGTTCCGGTTCGTATTCAGACAGCGAACTGCCCTTGAGATACGATCCGTCGACAATAATCTCCTCGAGCACCCGTTCGTCTGAGGTTATGTCAGACTTCCCATTTACACTCGTCTCGATGGCGCCGGTGTCTGCCAGTGAGGTGAAAGGCGCGGCGAGACTGATGGAGGAGCCCATCAAGGAGAGCTTCAGCCAGGAAAGCCGCTTCGAAGAACGAGAAGTCTGACCCCGGCTCATGGCATTTCCACCGTGCTGAGCTTGATTGAGATTTGTCTGGCAGGCGTTTCGCCAGGTCCGCTCAAGCGAAACTTCATTTGATTAAAGGATGGCGGGCCGAAAAAGCCTTTGGCATTGCCGCTATTGCCGGTTGGTTCATATGGGATGCCGCGCGTATCAAAATCCAACGCCGCATTGGCGTTGCTGTCATGATAGGCGCTGATGGCATAAATGCCCGACGGCACATCCGAAAACGACATCGAAGCCCCGTCTTTGGCATCCACACGCGCACTCATTTCGCACGGTTCTTGACCAAGCTTTGCATGCTGTTCTTTGGTGCAAAGGCTCGCCCAAATCATGCCGGTTTCGGACTGAACGTTCGAGAAGACAACTTCGATCTGATGCGTACCCGGCTCGACGGGCTCCGGTGAGGCGAGCGAACAAGCCGCGCTTATGCTGGTTGCGATCGCAAGCGTCGCGGCGACGCGGGCAGTACGTGAGAAGAGAAGGTTTGAGGTCATGATTTGCTCCTAATGATTGCTTGACAAGACGACCGCCTTGCCAGTTCGATGAAGAGCAAACTGAAACGCGATAAAAGCTGAATTGGACGGAAGGCAGAGGCGATATGTTGGATGGTTCTGTGTTACCACTCATCAAGTACGAACGGTCGAATGGTCATATCGGGAGGCGCGCGCAGTGATTTTCAATCGTTGGACATATCGGATCTGGCTGCCACTCATCCTCGGCTTAGGCGCCGGAATCGTCGGCCCCTTTGGCACATTCGTATATGCGCCCTTGGTACCCCGAACCATCTATTGGGTGATTGCAATCACTGGCGGTTGTGCGTTGTGGTGGGGACTTGGGGGACTGGGAAAAAAATTCATCCCAGAATGGCCCTATGAATGGGGTGAAGTCCTCGTCGCGATCCCTTTTGCCTTTATCAACCCCGTTTTCCTGGTCGTGTTTCATCTGGTTTTAAATGCAGCGTTTGGGTCACGCTTTCCGACCGAATGGTCCGCTTTTGTGATCTCGCATCTCACGCTGTCGGTTTTTGTGATTTTGCCCACCATTTTTATCTCTCGACAGATTATCCTCGACGCAGAAACAAATGCCGGGCGCCAAGCGATTGATTTGCTCTTTGAAAAACTGCCGATGAAACTGCGGGGTGCAACGCCTTTTGCCCTCTCTGCAGAAGGCAACTACGTCCGCGTTTACACCGAGCGCGGCGATGATCTCGTCATGTCAACTTTCGAAGACGCAGTGCGCGCGGTTTCCGGCATACCCGGGGTTCGCACGCACCGATCCTGGTGGGTCGCTGAAAACGCCGTACGCCGCGTGGAGAAGTCTGGTTCCAGCTATAAAGTCGCGCTAGAGTCGGGATTAGAGGCACCGCTCGGTCGACGCCGCAAAAGCGCTATGGATCCGATCCTGGAACGCATCAGTAAATGAGATGAGTGCCGTAACAGTATAGTATATGCTTGTGATGTTATGTCTGCTTTTGTTCGTGAAGCGGGCGTGCTTGTCTCCGTTTTTCTGGCTCTTTGCTTAATAGGATTAGTCTCTCTTCGTTCTATAAGTGACCATGCACTAGGCATACAGAGCCGAGTGTTGTTTGACTTCGGCCCGCATGCGATCGCAGCTAATGAGCCCAATTTACCACACGTGACAAAAAAGTGACATCGCATGCAAAGTCCTTTCTCATCGCCTCTTGCATTCGAAGTCATTTTGTGTTCGCTCTGACGATGAGGAAATGCAAACCACGGAGTGGATACACTGATGACTTTTAAAACATTACGCTTGAAATCGCTCATGCAAGGATCTGCTCTGGCCGCTTTCTCGCTGGGTGGGGCGCAGACAATCGCCACTGCTCAGGACGATAGCGGAGAAGAAGTCAAACGGCTAACGGCTGTCGTGATCACCGCCGAAAAACGCGAAGAAAGCGTTCAAGATGTGCCGCTTTCAGTGACGGCGATCTCCGGAGACTCCCTAACGGCAGCTGGTGTGACCGACCTTTCAACTTTGGACAAACTGGCGCCTGGTCTGCAATTCGGACAATCAGGGAATGATGCTCGCCCAGCGATCCGCGGCGCGAGAACCGAAAATGTATCTGTCCAACAAGATCCGGTTGTTTCCTTCTATGTGGATGGGATT
The DNA here is from genome assembly GCA_039822145.1 of Pseudomonadota bacterium. GTDB lineage: Bacteria > Pseudomonadota > Alphaproteobacteria > Caulobacterales > Hyphomonadaceae > Henriciella. The sequence goes on from JBCBMU010000016.1 coordinate 26,023, forward strand.
TACCGCTCTTTAACATCGCAAGCGCTCGCATCCATCGTTGATGTCGAACGCGTCGAGGTGCTTCGCGGACCTCAAGGCACGCTGTATGGGCGGAACGCATTTGGCGGCGCCGTAAATATTATTTCTCGTGCCCCATCCGCAGATCCAGAATATGGGGGCAATCTGACGCTCGGGAATTATGGCCGTGTGCGCGGTGAAGCATTCGGGAACATTCCTTTAGCGGACAATTTGTTCTTCCGTCTGACGGCCGCGATTGAGCAGCAGGATTTTATAGTTGAAAACTCTTTCAACCCTGATGCCGGCCTGCGGGATAAAGACGAAAAGTATCTCCGCGCTCAGTTGCGTTACGAACCGACCGATCGTTTCGATGTTACCTTGCGGGCGAGCCACTGGACCCAAGGTGGCAACGGCAACAGTGATTTCGGATACAATCTGATTGGTACACCGACGGATCCGAGCAGCCTTCAAGGCGTGCTTACTGGCGGCATCACACCCATCAACCCGCGCGTCGGCGGTGGGAATAGCCCGGTCAACGCAGATCCTTACACAATCGATACCGACTTTGAGACGACGCTCGATACGGAGCAAACGACAATCGATATCGAGAGCAATTACGATCTCGGGTTTGCGAACCTCAAATTCCTATTTGGTTACGCTGATTTCGAGACGTTCAGAGACGCTGATACAGATCTGTCGAGCTTTTCGAGCGGGTTTTCATCGCAGCGCGATGACGTGATCGCGACCACGCAAGAAATTCAACTGACCTCACAAACCACAGGGCCACTTGAGTGGACTGTGGGCGGTTTCTTCTTGCAAGAAGACAAGCGCGGCACCTTTGTGTTTGACCGCTTGTTTAATACCGACCCGGTGACGAACGCCCCTGATGGCACCGTCGCGACAGCCTTCTTTGCTGACTTTAATGCGCGGGCCGACGTTGAGACGGATAGTATCGCGCTTTACGGGCAGGCGACTTACGCGCTCACGGAAGCGCTTCGCTTAACGGCAGGGCTCCGTTACACCGAAGATGAAAAATCATTCCAGCGTGTAACAACTGGCACCAACACGGTTCCGATCACTTTCTTCGAGGCAGATGGCGTTACGCCGCGGCCTGTCTTTGAAGACGAAGCGACATTCGACAAGACAACATTCCGTCTTGGAGGTGAGTATGACATCAACGAAGACAGCTTGATCTACGCCTCCGTATCGACAGGCTTCCAGTCCGGTGGTTTCAACAACTCGGCCGACTCGGTGACGGGCGGCGCGTCCTTCGGGCCGCAAGAAGTCACCGCTTATGAGATTGGATCGAAGAACGTCCTGCTTGATGGCGACTTGATTTTGAACGTCGCGCTCTACCAGAACGAGTTTGAAGACCTTCTCGCTCAAGAGTTTGTCAATGTCGGCGCAACGACGCTGGCGATTTCGACGAATGCTGGGGAAGTCACCTCGACCGGTGTTGAAATCGAAGCCGACTGGGCGCCAACCAATGAACTCGTTTTGACGGGACGCGCGTCTCTCCAAAATTCAGAATTTGGTGACTACCTCGTGGGCGAACCGGTCTCTGGTGAGACTGTCAATTTGGATGGTGGGCCAGTGCCGCTCAGCCCCGATTTGACCCTGGGTGTTGGCGCGCTCTATGACTTCGCTCTTGATAATGGCGCTACCCTCACGCCAGCTGTCGATCTCTATTATTCAAGCGAGTACAATACCAATGATGTTGATTACTCATTCGGTCGTCAGGACGCGTACACAACGTTGGATTTGCGTCTGACCTACACGCCTGAGAGTGATGATTGGTATGCTGAAATCTTTGGAACGAACGTCACCGATGAGGAAATCCTCAACCGGACCGTTCGCTTTGGACAGAATGCAATCGTCCAGAATTTCAAGGACCCTGCCATGTACGGCATCCGCTTTGGCTTCCGCCAGTAAAAGACTGGCAGATGCATTGTGATACTTCAGAATGGGCGGCTGTTAAGTCGCCCATTTTTGGTTAGACCTTAGAAATGGGTAGGGCAGGGCGATCCAAACATGACTGAATTTGGACTTTTGAATTGGATAATCGTTGCGGGCTATTTGGTCGGCAATTTGTTCCTCGGCTATATGATGAGCCGGAAGGTCAAAACAGCTGCTGACTATCAGATCGGGGATCGCTCGGCACCCTGGTGGGCAATCGGAATATCAGTCGTAGCGACTTATGTTAGCGCGCTATCATTTCTAGGCGGTCCAGCTTGGGCCTATGGCGATGGCATGGCGGCACTGGCCATCCACATCAACTATCCTTTGGTGATCTTCGTCGTTGTGGTGCTGTTCCTGCCGTTTTTCTATAATAGCGGTGTCGCTTCCATTTATGAGTATCTCGAGCAACGGTTTGGCCTCGCGTCGCGGACCGTCATGTCGGCGATCTTCCTGCTGACTCAAACCATCACAACCGCGTCTATTCTGACAGCCACGGCGGTGGTCATAACCTTTGCCACCGGCATCGATGTTGGGGTCGCGATCTTAGGCATGACCTTAGTGGTGCTAGTCTATACGCTGCTTGGGGGCATGAACGCCGTCATCTGGACCGATGTTCTGCAAGGCGTGATTTTATTTCTCGGGGCAGGGATCGTTTTGTGGGGCCTGCTGGGCGAAGTCAGTCCACTCTCGGGTGCGCTCGATACGCTGGCCAATGATGGCAAACTCAATCCGATCAATACGGATTTAGACTTTTCCGTTGCGCCGACGGTTTGGGCTGGCGTCCTGGCCATGACCTTGTTTCATATCACGGTGTACGGCACCAATCAGATGATGGTGCAGCGGGCGCTCGCCGCGAAGACCCTCGGGGACGCCAAGAAGTCTTATCTGATGATGGGGTTCGCCGCATTCTTCATCTACTTCCTCTTCTTCTTCATCGGCGCATTGCTCTATGTGCATTTCAAAGGTGAGCCATTTGAGCAGCCAAATGAGATTATTCTCGTTTTCGCGCAGTCGCTCGCCATCCCGGGGCTGATGGGGATTCTCGCCGCGGCGGTTCTATCGGCGTCCATGTCGAGTCTATCATCCGCGCTCAATTCCTTGGCGACGATCTCCGTCACCGACTTCTATCAGCGCTTCTTCAAGGCCGAAGCCAGCCCGGAGCACTTTTTGGGGGCGTCGCGACTGTTCACGTTCGTCTGGGCGGCTATGGCCGTGCCGGTCGCCTTTGCGTTTATCAATAGCGGGGGATCGATCCTCGAGACGCTAAGCCGGGTCGCATCCTACTTTGTTGGAGCGAAGCTTGCTATGTTTGGTCTTGGCTTCTTGTCCAAGCATACCAGTGAACAGGGCTTATTGGTTGGCGTGGTGGCCGGCTTTCTAGGGCTTTTCGCGATTGTTGCTGGTATTCCCCTCATTGGTCTGGAGCCTGCGAATGTTGCATGGCCTTGGTATGTGGTGATTGGCGGCGTGATCAACATCTTCGTCTCATGGACAGCGAGCGTCCTGTTGGATGGCTTCCAAAAAGACTGGCACGCCCAAACGGTCGTTGGTCAGCTCCGACGGTTCAAATCAGAAGGCTTGGCCGAGAAACAGGATGGCTGGTACGTGGTGCCGGGACGCATAGACAATATCGCTTGGTATCTGCTCGGATTCTTCGTGGTGATCGTTCTGTTCCTGACCTGGTTTGGCACGCTTGGCGGATAGGGATGCCCTCAAGGTTTATAGATTTGCATTCGAATGCAAAAATGCTAAGGAGCATGCCTGATCAAGGAGATTGTTATGGCGCGCTGGCTCAAAGAGGGAATTGACCCCGACATCAAACAAAAGGCGGATGCTCAAGTTCGAAAGACGGTTGAGGACATCCTCGAAGATATCGATACGCGCGGGGATGCCGCGGTTCGAGATTTGTCGGAAAAGTTCGACAGTTGGAGCCCAGAAAGCTACCGGCTGACACGCGAAGAGATAGACGCGTGTTATCAAGAGCTCGACGAACAAGCGATTAGCGACATTCGCTTTGCACAGGAGCAAGTCGGAAACTTTGCTCAGATCCAGAAGGACGCGCTGCAGGACGTTGAAGTAGAAACCCTTCCGGGTGTGACGCTTGGCCACAAGAACGTGCCGGTAAACTCTGTTGGATGCTATATCCCGGGCGGCAAATACCCATTGATCGCGTCAGCGCATATGAGCGTGGTCACAGCGAAAGTTGCCGGAGTCCCCAGGATTATTGCGACGGCACCTCCATTCGGAGGCCGCCCCCATCCGGCGATTGTTGTCGCGATGGATATGGCCGGCGCAGACGAGATTTACTCTTTGGGCGGCGTTCAAGGTATTGGAGCTATGGCAATCGGGACCGAAACGATTGCGCCAGTCGATATGATTGTCGGGCCAGGTAATGCCTATGTGGCCGAAGCCAAGCGGCAGCTGTTTGGTCGGGTCGGGATCGATCTCTTTGCAGGTCCGACGGAAACTCTGATTATCGCGGATGAAAGTGTCGACGAGGACTTTTGCGCCGCAGACCTTCTCGGGCAGGCCGAGCATGGGCCGACGTCGCCCGCCGTGCTGTTGACCAATTCGGAAAGTCTCGCAAAGCGGACGATCGAAGCGGTTGATCGGCAACTGAAATGGTTGCCAACCGCCGATGTCGCTGGCGAAGCTTGGCGCGAATATGGACAGGTCATTGTCTGTGACAGCTATGAAGAAATGGTCGAGGTCGCTGATGAGATCGCTTCAGAGCACGTCCAAGTCATGACTAAAGATCCTGACTACTTCCTCGAAAACATGACCAATTATGGAGCCCTGTTCCTCGGACAAGAAACCAATGTCTCGTACGGCGACAAAGTCATTGGTACCAACCACACGCTCCCCACGATGAAAGCGGCGCGCTATACAGGTGGCCTATGGGTTGGTAAGTTCATCAAGACCTGCACATTTCAACGTGTGACGCGAGAAGCCTCAGTAATGGTTGGCGAATATTGTTCTCGTCTTTGCGCTTTGGAAGGGTTTGCCGGTCATAAAGAACAGGCAGACATTCGTGTGAGACGCTATGGCCAACAACCCGCGCAAAAAGAACCCGCCTGAGGAGGACAGCAAGGTCATCCCCTTGATTAAGGGGCGGCGTGCGACGTCTTATGATGTCGCGCGGCTGGCTGGCGTTTCGCAATCGGCGGTTTCGCGCTGTTTCAAACCTGGTTCGAGCATTTCTGGAAAGATGCGCGAACGGGTCATGAAGGCCGCCAAGGAGCTGGAATATCAACCGAATGCGATTGCCCGCGGGTTGATCACTCAGCGATCTAATCTGGTTGCTGTATTGGTGTCCGGGCGCTTGAACCTGTACTATCCAGAGGCCTTGTTCAAAATCACGGAGGAGTTATCCGCGGCTGGGCTCCGCGCGCTTTTGTTTACAGTAGAAACTGAGGAAGACGCCGAGGCAGTCATTGAACAAGCGTGGCAATTCCAAGTCGACGGTGTGATCTCGGCATCGCATATGTCGCAAGAGCAATATCAACTCTTGGAAAAACGCAAAATCCCGGTTGTCTTCTTCAATCGCTACTTTGCCGATCATCCCAACACAGTCGTCTATTGTGATCCGACTGAGCAGGTTGAGGAGCTCGCTGACAGACTCGCGGAACTCGGGCATGAGCGCGCGGCTCTGATCAATGGGCCTATGGACAATATGGTGAGCCGCGAGCGCATGAAAATGAGCAAATCCGCGCTCGCCAAGTCTGGTCTTAAAGTCGTTGCTGAGGTGCAAGGCGATTTTTCTTACGAAAGCGGAGCAGCCGGGCTGCAAGAGCTTCAACAAGCGGCCGAACAGCCATCCGTCATCATTTGTATCAATGATATGATGGCTATGGGATGTATCGATGAGGCGCGCTCGGTGCTGGGTTTGAACGTTCCTCAAGACCTGTCCATTATTAGCTTCGATGGGATCGGTATGAGTCAATTCGCGAGCTATGAATTAACGACGATCCGACAACCGATTGGTCGAATGTCTGAAGCTGCGGTTCGTATGATTACCGAGCGAGTCGAGCGGCCGGATCAGTCTCATGAGAAACGCGTTTTCGAAGGTGCCGTAATTCAGGGCGGCTCTATTGCACGGGCGCCGTCTTAGACGTATGACTTCGAATGCACGTTCGGAGTGAAACGCCATGAAAACCAGCCAAGATCGAGTTCTAACGACCCATGTCGGCAGCCTGCCGCGAACCCAAGAGGTCGTCGATTTTTTGTTCGCGCGCGAAAAAGGCGAAGATTACGACCAGAAAGAGTTTGACGCGGTTATGGCCAAAGCGGTGAGCGAGTCTGTGGCGCGGCAGAAGAAAGCCGGCGTTGATATCGTCAGTGATGGCGAAGCGTCGAAAATTTCCTACTCGACTTATGTGAAAGATCGCTACACCGGCTTTTCAGGCGACAGTCCACGCAACGCGCCCGCAGACCTCAAGCTGTTTCCGAGCTTTATGGAGCGGCTTTCAAAGACAGGCGGCACCGCGACCTATGCGCGTCCACAATGCACAGGCGAGATCAAGCCTCTTGGGCAAGATGAACTTAAAAGAGACATCTCCAATTTGAAGACTGCTATGCAAGAACATGGCGTAGAGCGTGGCTTCATGAATGCCGCGTCGCCTGGTGTGGTTGCCCTGTTCTTGCCTAACCAACACTACCCGTCTCGAGAGGCCTATCTAGAGGCGCTCGGCGACGCTCTGAAAACAGAATACGAAACCATTGTAGAGTCTGGCTTGGATATCCAGCTGGATTGCCCAGATTTGGCTTTGTCGCGGCAGATGCTGTTCTCCGACTTATCAGATGATGAGTTCATCAAGATCGCTGAAGTCAACGTTGAGGTGCTCAACCACGCTTTGCGTGACGTTCCGAGCGATAAAGTACGCGTGCATGCGTGTTGGGGAAATTATGAAGGGCCGCACGTTCTGGACATTGAGATGGACAAGGTCTTCAGCACACTCATGTCTATCAATGCGCGATACCTTTCCTTTGAGAATGCAAATCCGCGCCACGCCCACGAATGGGCCGTCTTCCACGATCGAAAGAACGAGATCCCAGAGGACAAGGTTCTGATGCCGGGTGTGATCGATACAACAACGAATTTTGTCGAGCACCCGAAACTGGTGGCGCAAAGAATTGAGCGGTTCACCGACATTGTTGGCGAAGACCGCGTCATTGGCTGCAGTGATTGTGGGTTTGGGACGTTTGCAGGCTTCGGCGCTGTAGATCCTGAAATTGCCTACGCCAAATTGGCGACGTTGGCTGAAGGGGCCGCCTTGGCTTCGGAGCGGGCCGAGGTTTGACGTTAAAAACGCGCCTTAGAGATCAGGAACCCCTAGTTGGGACGTTTCTGAAAACGCCCTCTGCGATGATCTGTGAAGTTCTAGGGCGCAGTGATCTGGACGTGGTTTGTATTGATGCGGAGCATTCACCGTTCGATCGCAGGGATATCAATGATTGCGTTCTGGCGCTTACGCATGTCGGCAAACCGAGCCTCGTGCGTATTCCTGCCAATCGGTCTGAGTATATCTTGAACGCGCTTGATTGCGGGGTGACTGGGATCCTGGTGCCCCATATTATCACGGGCGACGATGCGCGCGCGCTTGCCGCAAATTCGCATTTTGGCACGGGCCGTGGTTATGCTGGCTCGACCCGGGCTGCAGGCTATGGCGCGCGCAAGATGGCTGAACACAAAGCCGCCAGCGTCGAGAGTACGGTTATCATAGCTCAAATTGAGGATGCCGATGCGTTGGATCATCTCGATGATCTGTTGTCGGTTGAGACAATAGACGCCTTCTTTATCGGGCGAGCTGATTTGTCGGTCTCGCTGGGGGCTGACGGCCCGAACGATCCGCAGGTGATTACGGCGGTCGAGCAGATTTGCGCGAAGGGAAAAGAGGCAGGCGCCACAATTGGTATGTTCACAGCCAATTTGGATGAGTTGCCAAAATGGCGCGCCGCCGGAGCGAGTCTGTTTCTGCTTGGCTCAGATCATGGCTTCATGCTGAGCGGCGCGGCGGAGTTGACAACAAAAGTCCGCGCGCACTTCTAGATACGATAGAAACTCTCAGCGACGGTGCGAAACATAGCGTCGCGCTCTGCTGCGGTGTAAATCTGACAAATCTCCAAATAGGCTCCCATCGTTTCCTCATAGCTCGCGTAGAGCTTATCGACGGGAAAGTTCGAACCAAAAGCTATGCGGGTAGGTCCGAAGATCTCAATCGCGCGATGCACTAGGGGTGCGATGCTCTCCATCGACCAGTTATGATCGAACATGCCAAAGCCAGAAAGTTTACAGATCACATTCGGTAGTTCGGACAGGGATTGCAATCCGGTTTTCCACTCAGCGAGGCTGTCCTGGTCATGGGCGCTGAGCGAACCTCCATGGCAAAGCGCAACCTTTAACTCCGGCACTTGTGCAAACAAATTGGCTGACGCCTGCATCAAAGGGGGTGTCAGTTGCAGGTCGAATGACAGACCTTTGTCGGCGAGCGTTTGAAGGCCGCGTTTGAAATTGGGATCGCTGAGCAAAGCCGACGTGCCAGTCTTGCGATCTTCTTCGGCGCTGCGTCCGATAATCTGCCGAACGCCTCTAACGCCAGAATGGGCAGTATGCTTTTCGAGATCGACGTCCACTGTTTTATGCGTGAGGTCACAAAAAGGAACAATGGCTGTGGGCAGGCCGAACGTGTCCGCTTGAGCTTGCAACCAAGTTGTTTCGTTAAGGCTGTCATCGACCTCAACACCGACTTGTATATGGACAGATTTCTTGACTGGGATAGAGCCGAAATCGGCGCGAAGATCGTCAACGTGATAATTCTTTTGGATGGGAGCAGGGTCGCCAAAGAAGCGAATGACCCCGCGCTCAGCGAGCCAGGTGTGTCGACACGCTTCTAGATCCCATAAGTGGTGATGTGCGTCGACGATATAGGGTAAATCATCCACTTTGATATCTCGCGGTAGCAATCTGACGGCGCAAGGCGATGTCGTCCCAGACTGTGACTTGTTCGCGTACGCGGGCATTCATCATGCGAAAGTGCGACACGCCCAGCATATAGACCGGTGCCTCGCTTGGCGCTCCATAGCATCCTGCACCCGAATGCGTGCCGACGGCGCTCCAGCGCAAAGATACGTCTTTGGCGTCTCCTAAGTATGGGGTCTCGGCGACATGATCGATGGAGAGTTTCAGATCGGGTAGGGCGGCCAGAAAACTGTTGCGCCAGGTTTCGATTTGGTCTGGGCCGTACAGAGAGACATCGCCCGGAAACTGCGCCGCGACGCGGAAATCGTACACATCTTGAAGCGCGTCCAATCCAGACTGTGAGAAGCACAGTCGCAAGGCGTTCGCGGCGAGCGTGATGGTGGGGCTGGCATCCGTTTTGGCTTGATCACCCGCGGCTGTCGCAGCGCGATTGTCAGTGTGAAAGTCGAGTAAGCTGAAACTGTTGATTTTGTCCTTTTGGGCCTGGTCTTTGGCAACCCGGTCTGGATCGAAACCGAGTTGCTGTACCGCAGCAAGATTATCGCGCACGAGCCATTCTTCGATGACGCGATTGTCTTTGCACAAACACTCTGCGATCGTTTGGATGCGGATTTGTTTGCCTGTCACGGGGCCAAACTCGCTCGGGCCTTCATTGGTCATTTTCGAGGTAATAAGGTGCGAGGAATAGAAGGCGCCTTCGCCCTCTTCAGACCAGATGACATTATCCGCATCGAGGCGACGGTCCGGAAAAGCCTTAAGCGTTGCCCACGTATTGTCGACGACGGTCTGCGCCCCGCTAATATCACCCGCCATCGTGTGAATGGCGCAGTCCTCAGCATACCAGTCTAGACACTTGTCGACTTCGCGATCGTGCCAAATCCGTTCGGTGATGCGAATAATATAATGCGGGAAGTCGACAAACTCGTCGGCGAAGCCCGGCAAATCCATGCGCCGCTCAGGCCCTGGATTCATCATCTCCTGAATATCCGTCGTAGCGACTTGGGTGATGGGCTTACGTGTCATCGGTATCCTATTGCGCTGTCCACCCGCCATCTACAACGAGTGAGTGACCTGTAATCATCTTGCCCGCCGGGCCGCACAAATAGAGTACCGCCTGAGCAATGTCCTCGGTGCTGGCAACTGTGCCGAGGGGGATCATGCGTTTGACGAATGCCGAGAACTCTGGATCGTCCAACATTGGTTTGGTCATCGGTGTTTCAACAAAAGTCGGGGCGACGGAATTGACGCGTACTCCACGCGGCGCGAGCTCCACCGCCATGGCTTTTGTCAGGCCTTCTATCGCATGCTTCGTCATACAATAAACTGTACGATTGGGGGATCCAACATGGCCCATTTGAGAGCTGATATGAACAATTCGGCCGCCATTGGGCATAACACCGAGAACCGCGCGCGAGACGCGATACGTGGTGCGGACGTTCAAGTCGAGCATGACGTCCAGGTCTTCATCGCTGACATCGGTCATCGGCTTAGGACGATTTGTGCCGACATTGTTTATCAGAATATCGATCCGGTTTTGACCAGTAATGAAATCAATCAAATCATCAGAAGCTGCATCACCGGCCCAGGGCGTGCAGCGGTCTCCGCAGGACGCGGCCAGATCATCTAGCGCTTCCGACGGCCGCGCAACCGGAATGATTTCAGCGCCTGCCGCGTGTAAGACTTCGCAAATGGCGCGGCCAATGCCGCGACTCGCTCCGGTTATGAGTGCGCGTTTTGCCGATAGATCTTTCTGCATCACCACTCAATTCGCGCTTCTCGATCGCTGCCTCGAACTGCTACAATACGCGCTTCGATATCGCCTGCATTTCGAAGCGACCGGCGTGCGCCAATCGGGAACGTGATTGTGTCTCCGGCCGACAAGATCGTTGTTTCGTCTTCAATCGAACAGACGACCTTTCCGGAGTCGATGAACAGCACATCTTTTACGTTAAGGTGGTGCTCGGGGATTGCTGCGCCTTTTGCGATCAAGATTTCGCTTAACGTAAACCCATGATCCCAGTCGATCTGACCGATACCAATAAGGCGTCGCTCTTCGACGCCGTTTAGCGACTGAAACTCCCCACGATACTTCCCAGAACCGCTGCGAATGACGCAGCTTTCCAGCTTTTCATTATCGTATCGATCGAGGCGTTCGATCTGAACGTCAGAGGTGACCGGCATTGCGTTTTTTCCTGCGGGGATCTGCTCGCCTTTATGCTGATCGATGAGTGAGCCATCCTCTAACAAGACCAAACCATACTCTTTTGCGAGCTCAAACACTCTAGGGGCCCATAGGACGCGGCCTGGGTCATCACCTCCAAGGACCGCCCACAAATATCCAGTGTCATCGCCTGTATTCGTAAACCCGCGAAACACATTGGTTGGGATTGAGATTAAGTCGCCAGGATGAAGTGTCGTTTGCGCATCTTCACCATGCTCTCCAAGGTCAAACCGCCATTGCCCTGAATGGACATAGAAGACCTCGACTGTGGTGTGACTGTGTTGCGAGTTCGTGCATCCTGGCGGTTGGCGTGCGCCGCCAATGTTAAACCCGTGAGGTTCGGAAATGTGAACATGTTGGTTCGGGTTCTCGGATACGCCAGGGCCAATAATGGTGAAATTCTCTTTTTGGTCAGATCCAGGTGTCCGAGTGTCGATGAACGCGTCCAAGCAAGGGTTCAGTTCGCTATAGCGAACGATCCGATCTTCAATCTTCTGTCGGGTAGGCGTGATGGTCTCAGACATCTTTGATCATCCTTCTCTTACAGCATGAATAGACAAATTGCATTCGAAGTCAATTTGTCTATTTAACCAGCGTTAAGTGCTGATTTTCGCCGCGCGTAAGATGTGCTCTTGGCCGATCCAGTAATGCCAATAATGCTTCAGACACCGCGTCTGGTTGCTCAAGCGTTGAGATATGCCCACACCGCTCTAGCACTTTGAGAGTCGCTCCTGGGATACGGGCCGCAATCTCTTCGTGACGATCGACGGGACACACATTGTCTTGGGCGCCCGCGACCAATAAAACAGGGCATTGGATCTGCTCTAAGCTGTCTAAGTATGAGCGTCGGATTGTTAGCGCCATGGTTTGCCGACAGAACACATGCTCTCCCAATTGAACGCCCATGCTCTCGAGTGAGGATAATATGTCGGGGGTTCGGTTTTCGGGCGCGAGATATTGGGGCTTGAGCTCGTCTCGAAGCACCATATCGAGGTGCCCTGCAGCGACGCGGCCAAGCTGTTGTTTTCGCGTGGCGCCGGATGCATCTGCCCGCGCAGTTGTATTGAGAAGAGCAAGATGGGTGACCCGCTCCGGTGCCTGTTTGCAAATCTCCATTGCCACGATGCCGCCCATGGACAGGCCCGCCAATGCGAACCTGTCCGGCGCGTTCCGTAAGACGAGCTGCGCCATACGCTCGATTGAGCAGCCGTTCGTCAGGTCTCCAACCGAACAGCTAATGCCGGCTCGAGAAAGAGCTTCGACTTGCGGCCGAAAAATAGCCTGGTCGCACATGAACCCTGGAAGGAACACCATGGATTGAGAGGGCATTCGTCTTGTCTCACAAGTTAATGAGGCGAGATAAGCATATATTGCATTCGAATGCAAAAAGTGATTTTAGGGCATATGCTTTCGATACTAGATGTCTTTCGAGTAGGGATTGGGCCCTCAAGCTCCCACACAGTCGGGCCGATGAGAATCGCGAACCGGGTCCGTGCCGCCTTAGAGGATAAAGCGCGCCACGAGGATGGAGGCCGTTTGAAGATCATCCTGCGCGGATCGTTGGCGTTTACAGGGGAGGGGCATGGCGCGCTTCGCGCTGTCGCGCTCGGCGTATTGGGGTTTAAGCCCGAAACTATCGATATGAACGCAGCTGAAAATGCCCTGTTAGAGCTCGATCGTGCGCAGCAGATTGAAATGAGCGTGGGCGGAGTGATTCAGTTCGATCCGAAGAGCGACATTGTACTCGACTATGAACAACCCGTAGCCCTCCATCCGAACGAAATAGAATGCGTGCTTTATGGTTCCGCAGAGACGGTGGTTTGGAGAAACACGTACTATTCAACAGGGGGAGGGTTTATCGCTTCGCGTAAGCAGCTGGAAGCCCCCACCCGTGATGATATCGTGCAGACGGGGAATGAAGTTCCTTACGAGTTTTCCTCGGCTGCGGAGTTGCTCGACCTTTGCTGCCAGCACGACGCAGACATAAGAGACATCATTCTTTCAAACGAAGATGCCAAGCGTTCCCACGATGAAACTCTATCGCGCCTTGCAGCGATCAAACAAGTTATGATGGACTGTATCGATCGAGGCCTCGAAACCCAGGGTATTCTTCCAGGAGGCCTTGAAGTTACAAGACGTGCCCCTGGGCTCTGGGAAAAACTGTTGCAGCAACCGCAGGCTAACGAAAAGGAACAGCTTTTTGATTGGCTGAATGTCTATGCGATGGCAGTCAATGAAGAAAACGCTGCAGGCGGACGTGTTGTGACGGCGCCAACAAATGGGGCTGCGGGCATTATCCCATCGATCATCAGACATTATTGTTCAGACACGCCGACCGCGACGCGGGATACGGAAACTTTTCTTCTGACAGCCGGTGGGATTGGCTTGCTCTATAAGCAACGTGCCTCGATTTCGGGAGCTGAAATGGGCTGTCAGGGAGAGGTGGGTGTGGCGTGCTCCATGGCGGCCGGCGGGCTCGCTGCCATTTGGGGCGGGACGCCTCAGCAAGTTGCTCAAGCAGCTGAGATCGGCATGGAGCATAATCTGGGACTGACCTGTGACCCGGTTGGAGGGCTAGTGCAAATTCCGTGTATCGAACGAAATGCACTCGGCGCCGTGAAGGCTGTCAATGCTGCTCGATTGGCCTTGCGATCTGATGGCCCGATGAAGGTGACGTTAGACCAGGTCATCGAGTCCATGCGCCAAACAGGGCTCGATATGTCTTCTAAATACAAAGAGACCAGTCTCGGTGGTCTCGCCGTCAACGTCGTCGAATGTTGATCTGAAATGTCGTTTCTTAATTTGTATGCCGTAGGCTCTTTAAGCGTTCAAGAACGTCCAATCCCTGCTGCTTGAGATAGTAAGGAAGATCGATAATGACCCAATTCTCTGCGAGTTTATCACCGTCTCGGCGATAGACATCCATCACCCGCATTTCACTTGCGCTCCGCGCTTCTGGCAGACCGAGGAATCCCCCCGTATTTCGATTGCTCAAATTCGCCCACCCGAAAAAGCCTCCATACTTTCCGTCAGCGAAGCGCGCGACATGTCCATGATAGGTTTTGTCTGCGAGATTCATGCGAAATGGATGTTGGTGTTGCGCCTGGTATCTTTCAATCGTGTAAGACGCGCCAATTCCACAAGGGCCATACCAAGACATGTCATGGTGCCAAGTTCGGGCCAACAAATCGGCGGACGGTTTGACATCGGTGAGGTGGTTGATTGAGTCCAAGTCTTCGATCATGGCGTTCATGAGGCGTATCGTTTTGTCAGTCTCCTGGGCGTCGCTCACGTCAACGACTAAGCCATCATGGGTTTTAGGGCCGGGGTAGACAAAATGCTCGCCGGTCATCGGCGGCAAAGGATAAACGCCCGCTTGATGCATCAATCCGATCAGGTCGAAAAACAGTGCGCTTTCGATGATCTGATCGTTTTGCACGCGCATAAATTCGGCGTATCTCAGGTGAGCAATTCGACCTGTGCTCGGAATATTCAACCAATCTCTATCGAATAGACCCACAAAATGACCCATGCTGCAGGTCCAGACGGATTGATCGTCTTCGACATCATTTTCGCCAGCGAAAAAGACGTCTTCACGCCGCTGAAGTTGCTTCAGAGAAAGACGCAAAGGCGTCCAAAAACTCTCGATAACGCTTTGAATGCCCGTTTTGACATAGAATGGGTACATCCCGCGCCAAAGAAAGTCGTCGCTGAATGCCTCACAGCTATCTCGGTTTAAAGTTTCAAGCGGCGTTGAATCAAAAACCTGCGTATGTTCCAGCACAAGCCGTTTGGCATCTTCAATCTTATTCATGAACGGATCTCCAGCTTACGCGTTTACCGTTTTTGATTTCGAATGCAAACGATGGATTTGCAAAACTCGCCTCCGAGTATAAGCGACCGATTTAGGGCGACTTAAGTCTCTGGTTTCAAGACGCGGCTGGCTTGCAATATTGCTTAGCCACTATTGGGCATCAGCATCAAAGCCCCGCCTTTGTTTCCAATATGCGTCTATAGCGCTGACGGTAATGGGCAGTTCCTCGGTTATTGCATTCGCGATGACCGAAACTTCATCGGGATCGCGAGAAAACTCACTCATGGTATCGGGTGATGCCAATGCCATGATTAAACTGACCGCTGCACCATAATCTGATTCAAAGATCGATTTCCACGCTTCTGGCCGCATTTCAATCGCGGTCACGAAACCCTCCGCCCAGATCTCGCCTAGCAAATCTCCTGTGTGATCGGACATGATGATTGGTTCGAGGTGTTCCGGTTTTTCGGTCAATTCCAAAATAATCTGATTATAGCGTGCTATGACTAATCCGCAGATTTCCTCTGCTTCGTCGGGTCCTGAAAACGATGCACCTCGTTCGCCCCAAATCATGGGCATCCACTCGCTTGGCATAATAGTTTCCGGGCCGACCGCGATTCCAGTCAAAAACCCATCCAAGACCGATACCGTCATCGCATCGTCACCTACCTTATCCGAAAGCAGGAAATCTTCGAGTAAATCGAAGTCGTCATCCGAGAAGAATGGGGTCGTCTTATCCATTTGTTCGTATCGCCTTTGTTCAAGCCATCAAACGAGCCATAAGGGTACACTCAAGCCTAACGGCGCTCAATCTCAGACGTGGCGTAGTGGCTCGATCGAGGCGTTTCACGCCTCTAAGCTTATGTCTGGTTTGCTCGCGCACCGGACTTACCCGACCTCGCTAGGCTGCGCGGGATTGTCTTTGTTTAGGCGTCGGAATCATGGCTCGGTAGGGCTTCTTACCTCGGCAATGGTTCTGTACCTTTGCTCAAGATGTCCAAATAAGCCCGATAAACGAACACTTTGTTGCGTTCCTTGCCAGTCGTCTCTCGGGCTACTCCTAGCTCCTCGAGAAGAGCGAGATTGCGAAGAGCTGTTGGTAACGACATACCGGTTTCTTCGGTGATTTTATTCGTAGTAAGGATTGGACGACGCTGCATCAATGCGTGAATTGCCAAAGCCGAAGCGGTAGATCTGCCGCTTGTTTCAATCGATGTACGGTCTTCTTCGAAAAGCCGAACGATGGACTGGGCGGCTTCAGTGGCTTGCTCTGAAGTTTCGATTACACCTTGCAAGAAAAACTCTATCCAATCCTCCCAATTTCCGTTTTCTCGCACGGACTGAAGCAATTCGTAGTACCGGTCGCGATGTGTCTTCAAATAAAGGCTAATGTACAAGACCGGGTCGCGCAGAATGCCTTCGACACAAAGTATCATTGTTATGAGAAGTCGCCCCAGTCTTCCGTTGCCATCAAGAAAGGGGTGAATCGTCTCAAATTGTAGATGCGCAAGGGCCGCTTTCACAAGTGCGGGTAGCTGCACTGTCTCATCGTGCAAAAACCTCTCAAACTTATCCAAACAGGGCATTAGTTGATCAGCTGGCGGGGGAACAAACCGCGCCGTTCCCGGCCTGGTTCCGCCAATCCAGTTTTGAGATGTTCTAAATTCTCCCGGTTGCTTGTCGCCCCCCCTTGCATTGTTCATCAATCGGGCGTGCATTTCTTTCAGAAGCCTAAGAGACAGCGGCAAGTCTTTGAGTCTTGCCATGCCATAATCTAGGGCCGCAACGTAGCATGAGACTTCGGTTACATCGTCGATTGGCGCTCCGGGCGCCTCATCGAACTCGAACAGCAATAAATCAGAGAGCGAAGATTGCGTTCCCTCGATCTGAGAAGATAAGACGGCCTCTTTTCTAACGTACATGTACAGAAATAAAGCCGCATCCGGTAAGACCATACTCATTCCGTCTAGTCGACCTAATGCCGTATTGGCCTTATCGAGCAGCGGGTATAGTCGCTCCATATCAACAGGTGGTTCAGGTGGTAGCGGAGCTGGAATGTAGGCGCGATAGCTTTCGCCGCCGATAACTGCGCTTTCAACATATTGGCCAAGTCGGGTATTCTTCGTCATATCACGCTTAATAACAAAAACAGTGAAATTCGTTAGTTGGAAAAATCTAACTCACATGCGCGTAACCAAGAGTCAAGCTAATAACATAATTCCGGTATTTTGTTAGTTAGCGTGCCGATTCGTTGATTTGGCGCTATACGTGGTACACTCCCCAAGACATAAGAGCGTTTCTGGCATGGGACCTGCCTGTCTGTATTTGCGGACAAACGGAGGTTGGTGTGTCCAAGTATATTTCGCCGCTGGATGATATGTATATTCGATTCGATGCAGCCGCCGAGGTTTTAGCTCGAGCGCATCAATTGAGCACTCCTGAAGGCATGCTGGAAATGCTAACAATCGCCATGTGGCAAGGAGCATTCAATCCACCGAGCCAGTTTGAACTCAACGATTTCGATCATTCGACGCGAGATGATCCGGAGAATTGGCTGTGCATTCCCATACCGATGCATGCATCGATGCTTCCAGAAGCTCAACGTTCATTGAAGCCGCGCCCAGTGGAGTTTTTTGAGGTCGGTCGTAGCTCTGTTCTTAGCGTCATGCATTGCGAAGGTTTGTTACCAGGCGACCAAACTTCTTGGAACACTCTGTTGGATCATCGAAATCGTGTGCCGACGCAACAAAAAGAGAATGATGCGTTTGCTGCGCTAATTCAAACGCCCCTAAGAGACTACTCGGCCGAGTCTCTTCGCTATCTGAGAGGTCTCTTCGTCCCGCGGCGTTTACTTCAAAAATGGCTAAATCGTCGCTCTAATGCCTTTTATGGCATTATTGATTTGAGAGTAGCGGGACCGCCTCATCGCTCCACGAATCAACCCGCCAACGACGTTGAAAGAACTGCGACGCGTCCTGCTAGAGGCCGCCCCTCCCTTCCCGCTTGGGACAGCATCAAAGTCTGGGCCCAAAAACTCAACGCCGAAAATCCGAAAATGCCACGTAAGCGATTAGCGGGATTGCTATACGAGAAAGCGCTTGAGAAATTCGGAAAATCCGCCGTGCCGAACGAAACGACTATTCTTCGCCAATTGTCGAGAATTTTGAACGGTTCCGACCACAATTGAGCACCTCAGCTCAAAATTGTGAGCGATGCAATACAACCGCTCTATGACGCTAGTGTTTGCAGCAATTATAGCCGCGTTGCGTCTTAAACATTAATTCAGCTGGAATAAGACGAAATCATTTTTCTTTTTCGCCCGTACGCGCTGTGCTGGTTTCTCCTCACTTACTAGTATGAGGAGTAGATTAGATGACAAAAAATGACCCCACCTTCCCCGAATTGGAGGAAATCTTAGAGCGCAATCCCGGTTGGCTTGACGAAGCAATTGATACGCCAGCCGTTTCCCGGCTCACAGGTGTTCCGATTTGTACTTTAACCACGTGGCGTTGCCGGGGAGGCGGACCCCGCTTTCTGAAATATGGAAAGTCTGTGAGGTACCGTCGGCGGGCCGTACTAGGATGGATGGAGGCGTGCGAAGCCCCCTACACAGATCGCGATGGGAGAACTCATCGTGAGTAGCGCGACGCGCCCGCTCTCGATCAGATTGCTCCAAACCGACATCGAAGATCTGAGCGAACGAGCCCGCAGAATTTCAGGAACGCCTACCGGTGTAGCGCGTGATTTGATCAGATCCGGTTTGTCTGATGGTGACCCTTTTGAGCAAGCAAACCGCTTACTCAAGATTGAAAGGAAACTCGCGATCGCGATCCAGGCCATTGAATCATCTAGAGCCTCACAATCTGAACTCGAAGTGACTCTAGCGAGCATCGAAAAAATGTTTGAGCAACTGCTTCTCGCCCTGAGCGGCCAACTGAAAGCCGAGGGGAACTAAAAATGTCAAAGATCAAAACGACGCTCCTAGCTTCTTGCGCGGTTTTCGTGGTGACGACCTTTGGGTCTTACAAGCTAGGCTTCCACTATTATCGGGCTGGCATTCAAACGGCTCCAGGACAAATTTCGTATCATGATCGGGCGTTCATGGACGACTGTGCCAGGGCTAAAGTTGCGTCGCTTTTCTACGACCCTGTCGGCGTCGAAACCTGGTCCCGCTGCCAAGCAGTAATGGATTACTACGGAACGCAGCCGGCCTTTAACCGACGGCTTAATCTGGTTGCCGCTTTTTCCGGCCTTAGCGTTATAAGTCTGATCGCATTTCTTTGGATCTTGAAGTACGCGTCGAAGCCTCCGAAAGTCGTGCGCGGGCGACAGCACTTCAAAGGCGCAAAAGCTAGACGAGAACTCAAAAAGATATCGCGCAGAGAATGCAAACAGTCCGGCCAGGGCATCGAGTTTCCCCTAAATATTCCGATGAGCCTTGACCGAGAAAGCCGTCACTTCCTCGCCTGGGGCAGTACGGGCGCAGGTAAGACAACTGCGATGCTCCTATTGATGCTGGGCGCGATCAATCGCGGGGATAAAGTCCTCATCCTCGACACCAAGGGCGACCTGACGTCCAAGCTTCCGTACATAGGCGGTGTGATCGCCCCGCATGATGCGCGGTCTATGAAATGGGATATCGCGTATGACTGTCGCACCCCTCAGGAAGCGCGAGAACTTGCGGCGCGAATAATACCTGCCAGCGGATCAGACCCGATGTGGTCAAACGCAGCGAGAGAGATTTTCGTCGCCTGCATTGTGTCACTGCAAAACACCCGCCCAGAATGCTGGAACTGGATGTATCTTCGCGACCTGGTACTCGCAGATCCTGAACGCCTTCTCGAAGTCGCCGAGAGCCACTATCCAGCGGCGACGCAGTTTTTGCGTGAACCGACCAGCAAAACCACACAAAGCATTCTGACCACGTTCAAATCCCATATGAACATAGTTTTGGTATTGGCAGACGCCTGGCCAAGAAGTTCAGGCGGTTGCTCAATCCGCAGATGGTTGGACCTACCAAACTATGCGCCAATCGTGCTGCAGCGCGACGGGAAGTTCCCGCAACTCTCTAAAGCATGGCTTTCTGGAATCATTGGATTGCTCGCAAGCTACGCTGGGTCACCAGCAATGCGCGAGAATCCGGGCACTCGAACTTGGCTCTTTCTCGATGAGTTTCCCCAGCTCGAACGTATGGATCATTTCTCCACGCTTTTGGATGTGGGTCGATCGAAAGGCATAAGCGTCGTCTTAGGTGCGCAAGACCTCTCCCAGATTCGCAAGACATATGGCCCTGATCAAGCCAATGCCTGGATCGGCATGATCGGGACCCACATCATTACCCGGATGAACCTTGGTGAGAGCGCCGAAATGACAAGCCGCCTGCTTGGCAAACAAACATTAGAGGTAGAGCGCAAGAGTGAGACCTGGACCAATGGGCAACGATCCACCAGCAAAACTCCGGTCTACGAAACTCAAGACGTGATGACACCCTCTGAACTCTCCGATCATCTGGGCGTCACCAAAAATGGGATCCGCGCCTTGATGGTGGGCCCAGGGCAACACGCCTATGACGTGGACATCCCGTTTTTGGATTTACCGGAAAAGCGGCCAGCCAGCGTACCTGCAGACTGGACCACAAAGTGCGCGAAAGATCTCGCCCCACTTCCAGAACGAAATCCGCTTCTTGAAGAGCGCCCTATCCTTTCTCCGGATATGGCTGACTTTATCAGCAGGAAAGCCGAAAATGGATTTGATACGTAATGGTCGCCTCGATCTCCGCGCGCAAATCCGTCGGTGCGGCGGTGGCTTACTTCAAGCACATGGCTCAAGATGAGTACTACACGAAAGAAGATGAAGCCGAAGCAGAAAGCGATTGGGAAGGACGTGGCGCAGATCGCCTTGCGTTGGATAGTGACGTTTCTCGCAGAGACTTCGAAGCCCTCTTAAGCGGCTTTGATCCCAAAACTGCCGAACCGCTTGTGCAGACCGGCAACAAGTCTCACGCTCCGGGCTGGGACATGACCTACAGTGCCCCAAAATCGGTATCAGTGTTGTGGGCACTCTCCCCACCTGAAGAGCGAACCAAAATTGAAGCCGCTCACCGTCAGGCTGTCTCAGTCGCCACAAAACATCTCGAGGATAATTACGCCTTCACGCGGCGCGGAAAAGGCGGCACTATCCGGGAGCCCGTTGCGGGTCTGACGATCGCTCGTTTCCATCATCATACGAGCCGAGATCTTGATCCCCAGCTTCACACACACGCATTTATTTTTAACTCCGCCCCTCGCCACGACGGAAGCTGGGGCACACTGGTCAGCCGCGAACTCTACAAGGCCCAAAAGGAGTCCGGTGAAGTCTACCGAAATCACTTAGCGAACGCGCTTGAGCGAGACGGCTACACAGTCGACCGCCAGGGCAGTTCTTTTCGAATGCGGGCAATCCCGCATCATGTTGAACGTGCGTTTTCTAAACGTCGTCAAGCGATCGAAGAGGCGGCCAAAGCACATGGATACAGAACCCCAAAGGGAATGGAACGTGCCGCACTTCGCACGCGCCAAGCGAAACGCCCTCGCGAGCGCGCTGCGCTTTTCCAAGCATGGACGCAAGAAGCGAGAGTGCTGGGCTTTAAACTGCCGGACAGACAACGGCAGCCACAACCGAACCCTGGGGTACAGGCAGCCGCTCCCAGACAGAAAACAACGACTTCATCGACATCTTCAAGTCAGTCGGTTCAACGCCTCGTAATGACGGCGGCGCTCGCCTTTCGATCGTCTCGAGGCATGTCAGGTTTGAGTGTTTCGCTTCGCAATTCCGATCGAGACATCGACGCTGAGATCGAACGCTGACTGTACACAGCCGAAATCGTAAGTAGTCATTGGGCTTCAGCCGCATCGAACCAGTTTTTGTAAGCGCTAATCAGGCGGAATGTGTACAGAGTAATTCTCAATCACCGTAGGTGTTTCAGACAAGATCGCGCGCGACTTGTCAGCACCAAAGGTGCATGGGGTGTGATACCGAAACTCCCCCTTTCAGCGTCTCTTTTGAGAGGCGCTGGAAGAGTAAAAGTGTAGCCGCGCGCGGGTTCGAGTTGGGTAAATATTGTTGCTTTATCAGAGGGTTGATCTCTGGCGAGCGCGATCGGGAAGATGGTCCTCAACACCGTTTCCGGCCTCATCGAACAAGCCAGCTTGGACCCGGATTTCTGCTTCCCCGTGTGTCCTGAGCGCTTCCCCAGGATGTGCAGTCTTATGTGTCCTGACGGGGAAGCATCAGGAGGTCGCCTCATGCGCGCCAATTCAAAACCTAGAAAATCGCTCACCCCAAAGTCTGAAGAAGACCACTTCAAATGGGATGCCGAAGAAACCGGTCTCGGCATTCGATATCGTCCCAGCAGAAAACCAGCTTGGTACTTTCAGACACGTGTTGAGGGCAAAACCGTTCGCCGGTCATTGGGACCTGTAGAAGACCTGTCGCGTGTTGAAGCCATCGCCGGCGCTAGAGACGTAATGGACAATCTAACAGGAACAAAACCTCTAGCGGTCCTCGTGCCAGATGTTCAAAAAGCCAGTGTCGCAAATTTCACCGAACAGTTTCTCCGAGATGGCGCGCCAAACTGGAAACCTGCCACCATCAAAGCCCACCGCTATGTCATTTCCCGGTTTATCCTTCCTGCTTTCGGTGATCGCGATCTCGCCTCTCTCACAGCCCAAGACGTTGCCGCATGGTGGGCGGGACTCGATGCCGCTGCTGGAACGCGCAATCGCACCCTTGCCGTTCTGTCTGGCATCATTCGGCACGGAGAACTGCTGGGCTTGCGCTCGCCGGGGCTCAACCCCTGCCAAGGGCTCCGGCGACGCAAGTCCAGCTTCAAGGCCCAAAGACTGACTTCAGACGATTATGGACGGCTTGGTGAGGCAATCAGAGGCTTTGAGACGCGCTGGCCTGTGGAAGCCGCACTCATGCGATTCCTTGCTTTGACGGGCTGCCGCAAATCTGAAGCGCGTTTCCTTCAATGGAACATGATCGACGGAAAACGTGCGGCACTGCCTGACAGCAAGACCGGGCCTCGCGCGATCTGGCTCGGGTCGCCCGCGCTACACCTTCTCGCTGAACAGCCAACACTCTCGGATTATGTGTTCGCCAAACGAGATAAGCCTGTTTCCAATAATCAGCTCGACAAGGTTTGGCACAAAGTCAGAGAAACCGCTGACCTTCCCTCCCTTCGACTTCACGACCTACGACACGGGTTCGCATCGGTTGCCATCTCATCGGGCGAACCTTTGCGAACCGTCTCAGGGCTGCTGGGTCATTCAGACCTGCAAACAACGGCAGGATATGCACAGTTTGCTGAAGCGCCGGTCCGAGAGGCGGCGGCGCGGGTTGCGACACATCTGGGCAAGGCGCTGGCAGCGAGATCAAGTCAGAATGAGCCGGTGCCAAGCAACATGGTCGCCACATTCTTGGCTCAAGGCCTTCCAATTGACGCCTATGCCGATGCCAACGGAATTAGCCTGTCAACTCTTCGTCAGAACTTGGCAAAGCACTTCAAACAGGTTCGCGCAGCGCGTACTGACGGCGAGGGCTTGAACCAATGAGCGCACCTAAGAAGCATCTGACGGATGCGCTGGCACGAAAAGCGAGACCGAAAGACCGAGAATACGCGCTGGCCGACGCGGCGCTGCAAGGGTTCGCGCTTCGCGTCCAGCCTTCCGGCGCTAAGACGTGGACGCTCAGGATGCGGATCGACGCAAAAGTGCGACGTTTCACGATTGGAACATCCGACACGATGAGCGCCGAGGAAGCGAGAACCCGAGCGCTCCAGCTGCGCGCTGAACACCAACCGAAGACGATCCTGCAATTGGGAACCGCTGACCGACCCGCCATGACGTTCCGCGAACTCAGCCAAGACCTGCTTCAAGCGCGGGACGGCGTGTGGAAGCCGAGCACTCTTAAAGCGGTCTCCACTTACCTGAATGCGGAATTGCTCCCCGCGTTCGGGGATCGCCCAATCAACCGATTGACGACGGCTGAAATAGCGCAATGGTTCCATGCCTACAGCATTCGAAGACCGGGCGGAGCCAATCAGGCCCTCACGCATTTTCGAACAGCGCTCAAGTTTGCGCGGGATACAGGCCGACTGCCGCGAGATGCACCAGACCCATCCAGTCCGATCCGCAAGAACTCGCGGCGAGCACGGGGGCGCCTGCTCAACGCCAAACAGTTGGCCAAACTTGGCGCATGGCTGGAAGCACCGCAATTGCGGTGGCTTGATGTGGCGGATGCAATTCATCTGATCGTGCTGACGGGTTGCCGGTCTGGAGAAATCTCGTGTTTGCAGTGGAGTGAAGTCCTAAACGACCGGCTCCGACTCAAAACGACCAAGACCGGCAGCCGTGACGTAGTCTTGACCCCACCTGCGCTCGCAATCCTTGCGCGTCGGCGCAATGGTGCGCGGTCCGAATACGTGTTCCCCGCCAAACATGATCCGGGTACGCCCAGGGGATCACTAGACGTGCCGTGGCGGTCCATCCGGCAACATATCGGTTTATCCGTCGACATCCGGCTACATGATCTTCGTCACACCTATGCAAGTCAGGCTATCATGACGGGTGAAACGCTCAGCATGGCGGGCCAGCTATTGGGGCATAGACGTCCGCAAACGACGGAAATCTATGCACACCTTGACGCGCAGCATCTTGCGGGGGCAGCGGATCGGGTGGCTGGGTCTATTGGCGAGTGGTTAGAATCCGGAGAGTGAAACGGCCATTCAAAACCCGGAAGTCGCATGACTGGGTTTGGCTGAAATGGCCGTTTGAAACTCAATCCGGAATGACAGCTTGAATACCCTGGAGCCAGTCATTACCGGCACGGCAGGAAATTCCTAATACCGGACATTAGGAATCGCTGGAAAACCCCAACCCTAGGAAGGTTGGGCTCGTCTGCTCAGACGCAAAAGCGGTCATTACCAAGTGGCGGAAGGTCAATACTCACCAGTACTGTGTTGAGTTGAATTGCTTTTTGAAAAGGTATTTCGGGCCCCAAGGGCATTCGCGATCACGTGCAAATAATAAAAGTTGGGTTGTCAGTCCAGAATAAGAGCGTTTTGAACAATAAAGTGATACGCAACTTGATGTTCTATCATTGTTCTTTCTGTACCTATGTTATAATTGTGAATTGAAGTTGCACGCGGACAAAGTCATGGGACTAGCGGATTGGTTCAGCACCTTTTGCGGGAAGCTCCCCGTTCAAAATACTGCGTCGATATCTAGACGGTACAAGGCCATCACAAAGAGGCTCAACACTGATTTTTGGAGCACAGTCTCTGAGACGTCACATAGTTTGTATGTCGGATCGTACGGTCGCAATACTGCTACCAATGCGATTAGCGACCTGGATATGATTTTTCGGTTGCCTTATGAGGAGTATAGAAAATACGACGGTTACACGACCAACGGTCAGTCGGCGCTCATACAGGCGGTGAAACGATCGATTGAACGAACCTACTCCACCACCAATGTCCGAGGTGACGGTCAGGTAATTCAAGTTCCGTTCGACGACGGTATTACGTTTGAGGTTGTTCCGGCGTTTTCTAACAAGGACGATAGCTTCACCTTTCCGGACGCGAACAATGGCGGCCGATGGCGAGTCACGGACCCTAAACCTGAAATAGCTGCTATCAGGAAAAGAAACACCGAATGCAATTCAAACCTGGTCCCGCTGTGTCGAATGATGCGCGCATGGAAGTCTGAATGGAGCGTTCCCATGGGCGGGTTACTGATCGATACGCTTGCTTATCAATTTATCGCTAACTGGGGACATCGTGATAAATCGTACTTCTACTACGATTTCATGTGTCGAGATTTCTTTGAGTACCTTGCTGGACAATCTAGAACGCAAGGATACTGGATTGCACCGGGAAGCGCCCAACACGTCTATAGAAAAGGCCAATTCGAGGCGAAAGCGAAACGATGCTACAACTTAGCGGTTGCTGCGATTGCGCATGAAACAGCGAGCCCAAAGCGTGAGTGGTCAGCAAAGCAGAAATGGAGGGATATTTTTGGATCGAAGTTCCCAAGCTGACAATAAATCAGACAGCCGTAAGGTTCTGGAAGCTCAAGTGCGCGAGTGCTTCGGGCGCGTCGTGTACTCTCACAAGACCCACGAGAAATGCGCAGACATTCTGATAGAGCGACTAGATGCGATCAAGCTGACACAGATTGTCTTGTCGTCGATTACGGCGGCTAGTTTTTTGGTCGTATTGTTCGGATCCAGTCAAATAGGTGCGGTATTGGGCGTCGTGATTTCGGCCCTGCTAATAGCGTTGAATACCTATACTAAGAACTATGATTTGGGAGAACTGGCGCAGAAACATAGGCAGGCGGCAGCTGACATTTGGCTCATTCGCGAAGAATATATCTCGTTGTTGACTGACATTCGAATTGGGCGCGTCGCAATCGACCGACTTACGACGAAGCGAGACGAATTATTGAGTAGGCTCCACGCGACTTATGCCGGCGCGCCAAGCACCTCCGTCGCCGCTTATCGTAAGGCTCAAAAAGCGTTGCAGATTGAAGAAGATATGACTTTCTCAGAAGAAGAGATCGATGCTTTCTTGCCAGCAGAATTGCGCGCTTGAATTACAGGCTCGGTGGCTTCATTCTCAAACTCGTATCGCTCTCTGGTGTCCGGTTTTGAGATCGATCTGACATCTGAACTGGATGCAATAGCGGTCGTTAGGCTTTGCACTTCCATTGCGATTCTAGTTCGGAAAAGATCGGAGTTTCCCGCTGCTCGATGGTCTTCAAGTAACACCGTCTAGCCAGATTGAAGCTATCTACAACTACTTTCAAAGAAGGCGGTTCAGCCGCATGAGTAACTTTTCCGCGCGCCTTATAGAGTTCTCTGGCATGCCCATAAAGCTTATCGCGCGCGCTGAGATTGGGTTCAAGGTATGTGGCAACGCCCAATGATAATTTGTGGCCTAAGTTTTTACTTCCTGGACGGATAAGCGCCTCTATAGATGACCAAATCAAAATTAGTGCTTCTGCCAGAGAGGAAGCACGTTGGGCACTCTCAAGGGCACGATAAGCCAGATTGAATTTCGTATCATCCATTAGCTCAGCACCCGGTTTGAAGTTGAGCCGTATCCACTGCAGAGTCGAATTTGGGATTACAAAATCCGATTCGTACCCATCGAAAGCTATTCCACGCTTGTCTAGCTCAATCGGCCAAAATACCGGATCACTGGTCGATGACGCTGCACTTCTAAAGCATGTGTCTGAAATCACCGGCGTTCGAATGCCTGTTGAGTGCTGAAGTCTTAATAGGGAGGCAACCCACCACAATGTGTTCAATCGATCGAAATTAGTTGGGCGAGCTTTTACTCCCAATGAAATTTGTACTTTCACATCGAATCCCAAACCACCAGATGCGGCTTTCCAGGGACCTGGATGCGGTTTTCCCGCTTCCCCAGGCGAGAACGCAATTATGTATGGTGCCATTACGTGCGCAAAAATGCTCTCGAGACAAATACCTTCGGCAATCTCGAAAGATTCGCCGTTTATGATGACGTTCGTAAGACCGGCAAAGAGAGGCGAAGTTTCAGGGCGAACTGCTGATTTGCGCGCTGTTTCCTCAGCATCTTTTTCGATTTGTTCCTCGGTAAGCTTCACCCGTCTTAGAGCTCGCTTGTATGCAGCTTCATTTCCGTCAGCTTTATACTGATCTGCTTTGGCCTTAGCGAGTTCCAATGCATCAATGCCGTGAACCCGAACCTCCAGTTCGACAATTTTTTGCTCATCCATCTAGGATTTATGCACTAATGGCTCTCGCATTGTAATGCCATTCTAACGTGCGCTTTTGGGATCGATCTCACAAAGCTCAAGATCACAACCTACACAGGGTTGCGATCTTGAGGCCTTTTTCGAGCGTCAGAGATGATGTTAGAGCCATCAGTGTTTATGTCTTTTCTGGGCGCAAAAGACGACTCAAAATATTGGTCTCCTCAACGGGCGAACAGGGGCACTCGCTTGGTCGATTAAATGCGAGCATCAAGCCTCGACGCATTGGATCGACATGCCCCCGACAATGGTTGATGGCTGAGTAGTGACTCATTGGAATATTTGTCAGCCCTAATAACCGCAGGATTCCATTGTTGAGCGAGTGTCCGCCTCGATTGCCGCGACTTTGCCTGCGCGCCCCTGATCCTCTGGAGCGCTCGCGATATCGTGCCATTGCGCCTCAGTCATTTTCTCGTCCATACAAGCGCAAGTTTGCATTATATTCGCTTCAGGGAAATCTGCTCTTTCTTCTTCTGCGATCCCAACAAGGCAAGCCGCGTACCAATCTTCAGATTCGCTTTCTGAGCACCCAGTCATTACCGTCAACAACGACACCACGAGGATAACTGTATTGACGCGATTTATCATTCCACAAAGGCCTTTGATTTCTAGTTGATATGCAGTCAGGTTACACGACGATATACGGTCCACCGGCATCGTTCTTGTCTGTTAGCGCCATGCTGCTTGTAGATGAGTGCAACTGGAGCAACGGGGGTTTTAGCCCCGTGTGCGACGGGTCTTGTCGAATTATTCTGCCGTTAGCCGAATAAGTAGTTCTTTTGCGTCGACGTCGTCGCCCGGCTGAACCAATACGACTTCAACTATACCATTCGAAGCTGATTGAAGGGTGGTTTCCATCTTCATGGCTTCCATTGCGATCAGAACATCTCCCTTCTTGATCTTGTCACCACTTTGCACCGCAACCGATACAATTCTCCCCGGCATCGGAGCGCCAACTTGATTGACATCCTCAGGGTCGGCCAGAGGACGGGAAGAAGATGCAACGGCAGCGACAACTTCTTGAACTTTTATTGTTCGCGGCTGACCATTTAGCTCGAAGAAGACGCTGCGCCATCCGGCTTCAGACTGTTTGGAAACACTGACCAAAGTTATTTCCAATGTTTTGCCTTTTTCAAGCTCAACTGAAATGGATTCGCCTGGATTCATACCGTAGAAAAAAACGGGCGTAGGTAGGGCACTCACAGGACCATATAGATTCAAGTGAGCGCGGTAGGTTGCGACAGTTTCGGGGTACAGGGTCGCGCTGATCGTTTCTTGATCGCTTGGCCTGCGACCGTCCTCACAATGAGCAAGGTTTGCTTCTATGGAAGAGAAATTGGCTGGCTCTAATTTCGCCCCAGGTCGTTCAAGGAATGGCTTGTGACCTTTAAGCGCTTTCTTTTGAAGCGTCTTGGGCCACCCTCCTTTGGGTTGACCAAGTTCACCGCGTAGCATGGAAATCGTTGAATCAGGAAAGGCGATGTCCTTCGCCGGGTCCTCGACATCTTTCCGACTGAGACCTTGGGAAACCATCATCAATGCCAAATCACCAACGACTTTCGAAGATGGTGTGACTTTGACGATGTCCCCAAACATCATATTCGCCTGGGCATAGGCGTCTGCGATTTCAGCCCACCGATCGAGTAATCCAAGACTCGCGGCTTGGGCTTGCAAGTTAGTGAACTGTCCGCCCGGCATCTCGTGAAGATAAACTTCAGATGCCGGGGCCTTATTCTCAGTTTCAAACGCCGCGTATTGCGACCGAACCGCTTGCCAATAGCTTGAGATCTCTCGCACCGCGTATGGATCTAAACCTGTGTCCCTGGGCGAGAACTTCATCGACTCTACCAACGAACCAAGACAGGGTTGAGAGGTGGTCCCGGATAAAGAGTCCATTGCCGTGTCCACAATATTGACTCCAGCTTCGCTTGCGGCAATCAGTGTAGCGGCCGAGAATCCACTTGTGTCGTGTGTGTGCAAATGAAGTGGTAATCCAGTCGCAGCCTTGAGTTCTCGGACCAGTAATCTAGCGGCATCGGGTTTCAATAACCCGGCCATATCTTTTAGCCCCAATATGTGAATGCCCTGCGATTTAAGGTCGATTGCTAGCTCGACATAGTAATCGAGGTCATACTTCGTTCGCGCCGGATTAAGGGCATCTCCAGTATAGCAAATTGTGCCCTCGCAAATACGTTCGCTCTCCAGCACCGCGGCAATCGCTACCTTCATATTCTCGGTCCAGTTGAGACTGTCGAAGACCCGGAACAAGTCGACGCCGGTCTCCGCCGCACGCGCGACGAACGCCTGCACCACATTGTCTGGATAATTCTTGTAACCAACCGCGTTTGAGGCACGAAGCAGCATTTGCAGAAGTATATTGGGCACTTTTTCGCGGATCCCGGTGAGCCGTTGCCACGGGTCTTCTTTCAGAAAGCGGTAAGCCACATCAAATGTAGCTCCGCCCCAACACTCGAGGGAAAATAGGTTATGCAGCTTGTCAGCATAAACAGGCGCAATCTTGAACATGTCATAGCTGCGCATTCGGGTCGCCAGTAAGGACTGGTGCGCATCGCGCATCGTCGTATCAGTGACCAAAAGCCGGGTTTCCCTCAGAACGTAATCAGCAACCGCTTGAGGCCCGCTTGTCTCTAGAAGAGTTTTTATTCCTTGGGGAAATGGCGACTGGCTCGGTTTCGGTACGTTTGCCAGGCGAGCAGCCCCGGGGCGCGGGCGGTTTTTGACGTCTGGGTGACCGCGTACCGTGGTTTCCGCGATATAGGTGAGAAGCTTGGTTGCGCGATCTTTGCGTTTAGAAAAATCGAATAGTTCAGGCGTCGTGTCTATGAACTTTGTCGTGTAGCTATCGTTCAAGAAACCAGGGTGCTTTAGCAGATTCTCGACAAAATTGATGTTCGTGCTGACCCCGCGCACGCGGAATTCGCGCAATGAACGATCGAGTCGCGCGAGTGCGATTTGAGAGCTCTGTCCCCAGGCTGTGACTTTGGCAAGCAGGCTATCGTAGAAACGCGTGATGACTGCTCCAGAATAAGCTGTTCCGCCATCCAAACGAATTCCCATACCATTTGCGGGCCGATAGGCGGTGATGCGACCATAGTCGGGAATGAAGTTATTTTGCGGATCCTCGGTCGTCACCCGGCATTGTATGGCATGTCCATTCAATGGTACGTCGGCTTGAATGTTGATACCGGTCGCCTCGGCTAGCGCGACTCCATTCGCGATCAAAATCTGAGCGCGCACAATATCAATACCTGTAACTTGTTCGGTGACGGTGTGCTCGACCTGCACGCGCGGATTCACTTCGATGAAAAAGAACTCACCCGAATCCATATCCATCAAGAACTCGACGGTTCCTGCATTGCAATACTTCACGTGGCTGCCAATTTTTTTCGCGAGCGCGCACACGTATTCTCTTTGTGTTTGATTCAAATATGGTGCCGGTGCTCGCTCGACGACTTTCTGGTTTCGGCGCTGGATTGAGCAGTCGCGTTCCCACAGATGAAAAAGGTCCCCGTCAGCATCACCTAAGATTTGAACCTCAACATGCCGCGCCCGTTCTATCAGCTTCTCGAGAAATCCTTCTCCATTTCCAAACGCCGTTTCAGCTTCCCGCCTTCCTTCAAGAATTTTGTTTTCCAGCTCTTCGGGCCCAGAAATCGCGCGCATCCCCCGGCCGCCTCCGCCCCACGACGCTTTCAACATCAGCGGATATCCGATCGATGCTGCTTCTTTTTCTATCTGACCAAAATCATCTCCCAGAACACCGCTGGCGGGAATGACCGGCAAACCTGCTTCAATCGCAATTCGCCGAGCCGATGCTTTGTTCCCGAGTTGACGCATGGTCTCGGATTCCGGTCCTATAAAGACCAGTCCTGCGGCCTCGCACGCATCTACAAAGTCAGGATTTTCGGAGAGAAAGCCATAGCCAGGATGGATCGCATCTGCGTTGGCGTGCTTCGCCACGCGAATAATTTCATCAACTTCCAGATAAGCTGCTACCGGCCCCAAATTTTCGCCAATTAGATAGGATTCATCCGCTTTGAAACGATGCAACGCGAGCCGATCCTCTTTAGAATAGACGGCGACCGTTTGAAGTCCCAACT
Organism: Pseudomonadota bacterium; assembly: GCA_039822145.1. Lineage (GTDB taxonomy): Bacteria > Pseudomonadota > Alphaproteobacteria > Caulobacterales > Hyphomonadaceae > Henriciella. The sequence goes on from JBCBMU010000016.1 coordinate 57,953, forward strand.
CATTCGCTGCGCGCATGACACGGATGGCAATTTCACTTCGATTAGCAATCAGGATTTTTTTGATGGGCATGTATCAGTTTTCAAACTTTAACGAACGCTGCGGCGTCTAGGACACGCTTGGCTATTCTAGTGACGAAGAAGAGGTAGGAAGAGCACCAACGGAAAGGACTCGCCGCTTCAATTTCGGGCGGAATACAACGGTTGGCTGTGTTAATCAGGCGCATTAGCGGTTCTGACGATTATCGATCAGGTCCTGGACAACTTCGGGTTCGGCGAGGGTTGAGGTGTCTCCGAGGTTGTCGAAGCTGTTCTCTGCAATTTTGCGCAGGATGCGACGCATGATCTTGCCGGACCGGGTCTTGGGCAGACCGGTGGCGAATTGGATCAGGTCAGGACTGGCGATCGGGCCAATCTCGGCCCGGACATGGCGGACCAGATCGGCTTTCAGATCATCATCGGCAACCACGCCAGCGACCGGAGTGACATAGGCGTAGATGCCCTGGCCCTTGATCTCGTGCGGGTATCCGACGACAGCGGCTTCTGCGACTGCGTCATGGGCCACCAGCGAGCTTTCCACTTCGGCGGTGCCCATGCGGTGACCGGAGACATTGATGACATCATCGACGCGGCCCGTGATCCAGTAGAAGCCATCCTCATCGCGTTTGCAGCCATCGCCGGTGAAATAGGTGCCTGGATAGGTTGAGAAGTATGTATCGATAAAGCGCTGATGGTCGCCGTAAACGGTGCGCATCTGGCCCGGCCAGCTATCAGTGATGATCAGATTGCCTTCCGTCGCACCAGTCAATTCAACCCCATCGGCATCGACCAACTTCGGTTGGACGCCAAAGAATGGATGGCTGGCGGCGCCTGGCTTCTGATCCGTCGCCCCCGGCAGCGGCACCATCATGCAGGCGCCGGTCTCGGTCTGCCAGTAGGTGTCAACGATGGGGCAACGCGCCTCGCCGACCGTGTGAAAATACCACTCCCAGGCTTCCGGGTTGATCGGTTCGCCAACAGAGCCGAGCAAGCGGATCGACTTGCGACTGGTCGCGTTGACCGGCCCTTCGCCTTCGCGCATCAGGGCGCGGATCGCGGTCGGCGCGGTATAGAAAATCGTCACACCGTGCTTGTCGCAGGCCTGCCAGAAACGCGACGCATCAGGATAGGTCGGCACGCCTTCAAACATCATGCTCGTCGCGCCATTCGCCAGCGGGCCGTAGACGATATAGCTGTGCCCGGTGACCCAACCGACATCGGCCGAGCACCAATAGACATCGTCTTCTTTCAGATCAAAAACATATTCATGTGTCATCGAGGCCCAGACCAGGTAGCCGCCAGTTGTGTGCAGCACGCCTTTCGGCTGACCAGTTGAGCCCGACGTATAAAGGATGAACAGCGGATCTTCGGCATTCATCGGCTCAGGCGGGCAGTCGGCGCTGACATTTGCGCCCGCCTCATGCAGCCAGATGTCGCGTCCGGCCTTCATGTTCACCGGGTTGCCGGTGCGCCGCACCGTCAGGACTTTCTCGACCATGCCGCCAGCCAGCTCGCAGGCCTTGTCGGCATTGACCTTGAGCGGCACGGTCCGGCCGCCGCGTATGCCTTCATCAGCAGTGATCATGAACTGGCTGTCGCAATCGGTGATCCGGCCGGCCAGCGCTTCCGGGCTGAAGCCACCAAACACGATTGAGTGGACCGCGCCGATCCGGGCACAGGCCAGCATCGCATAGGCCGCTTCCAGGATCATCGGCATATAGATGGTGACCCGGTCGCCTTTCTGGACGCCCATGTCTTTCAGCACATTGGCGAACCGGCACACAGCGGTGTGCAGCTGCTTATAGGTCACCGTCGCCTCATCGGCCGGGTCATCGCCCTCCCAGATCAGCGCGACCTTGTCGCCCCGCGTCGCGAGATGACGGTCAATGCAATTGACCGAAACATTCAGCTCACCATCGCTGAACCAGCGCACATGCAGGTCGTCTTTGTCCCAGCTGACATCCTTGACCGTGGTATAAGGCTTCGACCAGTCCAACCGCTTGCCCTGCTCGCCCCAGAACCCCTCCGGATCCGCGATCGAAGCGGCATACATCTCGGCGTATTGCTCAGGCGAGAGATTTGCCTGTGCGGCGAAATCCTCTGGGACAGGATAGATTTGGGTATCGGCATCAGTCATATGGGTTCATTCATTGAGCCAAGCCTTCAGGCTATCGCCAGTTCTTTCGTTTTGAGGTTTTACCGATTCCAGGATTGAGGCTGTTGGTAGGATCGAGTTCTTTGTAGAATGCAGCGAGATCGGGCTTGGCGAGATACAGATGTCCAACATTGTGCTCGGCAGGACATTGCGCTCCTTCTTTTTCTAGACAAGCGATCAGGTCGGCTTCGAACTGGTGACAGTCAACGCCGTCATTGACGACGAAATCAAGGTGAAACACGTTGCAAAAAAAATGACCGTAAACGAAGAGTTTTTCGACTTTTGCCATTAGGCTCAGCGGAACCAATTCATGCCAATTCTCATCGTTCCGACGCAAAGCAACATCAACTGCCACTAACCTAGAATGCTCACGACAAGTTAGCGCATCATACCTGATCGCGGCGCCCGCCGAGACGAAGCGGTGCAGAAACGCGTCTTGGGCTTCTTTCTCAGAACATTCCAAATACTCGAAATTTTCTGACATGGTTAGTGTTGAGAGCTCGCTTCTCACGAGATCTAGGTGGCGTCGATCAATTTTCAACAACAGAGTGTGAGCGTGTTTGGCTCCCTGGGACTTGATGGCATTGCTTAAAGGATAGGGAAAAATTGATGCAAGAAAATGTAGAGCTTTGTCGCTAAAATTCGCGACGGGCAGTCTGATCCTGCGACACCATCGATCCAAAGTATTTTTCAGTTTGTAGAGGAGCGGAAGGCGTTTCGTTCCCATCCATTTTATCGCCAAAAATGAATCTTTCGCATATGCCATCGCCGCGCAAAAAATGGTCTGATCCATATATTCACCCGCGATCGGCACGATCCCGTGATCAACGAGCAGTCTTCGCTTGACCCCAGTTATCGCCGACGGAGCATCGCTACTGATCGCAAATACGTGCGTCGATTTTGGTTTCTCAAAGCTATCCAGCCGCAATGCAAATACGATCACCCGGCCTGCGCTGCCAGAAGCCTCAAACAAACCTCGCGGATCGGCATTGAATCGTGCGGGAGTAGCTTCATCCAACTTGCAGACGTGAGATTGATAGTCTGTAGAAGAGCAATTGCGGTCTTCTGCGCTGCTTGGGTCGACTATAAAGCTCCCCGCCTCGAGATTGTTGAGAATCTCTTCGGGTGTGCGCCCAAGATCGATGCCCAGGTGATTGACAAGATGCAATTCGCCATCTGCATCAACCTGAGCATATACTGCCGCTTCGGTGTAGGCAGGACCTCGCTGGACAAGAGCCCCCCCAGAATTATTGCAAACTCCTCCAAAAACCGAGGCCCCGATACACGACGATCCGATTTCTGAATGTGGACTTCGATTGTATGGACGAAGCTGGTCCTCGAGTTCATACAACGTAGCACCCGGCAGACAAACGACTTGCTTGCCATTCAATATGGGGCGAACGCCTTTCAAGCGTAGCGTGTTCACAACGACTACGTCACGATCATAGTCTCCGAAGGGCGTTGAGCCTCCCGTCAAACCTGTATTCGCAGCTTGCATGATTAAGATCTTGTCGGCTCGCATGCACACAAGAGCGATTTGCCAGAGTTGAAAAAGTGATCCGGGCAATACGGCTGCAACCGCGTCGCCCGAACCAGTTCTGTAGCCAACGGTATACCGGAGGAGAGCGTCACTACCCGTCAGCACATAGCGACGCCCAACAATGTGGCACAGCTGCTCCAATAACTTTTTATTTCGCCCGAGCTCGGCCTCACTTTCAGCTGGTCGCTCGATCACGGCAGATTTTGAGCCAAACATACCCATCAAGTCCAAACGCTACGCGTTCTCAGAAGCTTGCTGAATAGATGCTTCCCAAACCGCTTGAGCAGCTTGCCAGGTTACCAAAGCAAGCGTTTGACCATTTTCTCCGTCGACCATGTTCAGAGGACCGAGAAAGGTCATATAAAATTCGCTGGCGACAGGGAAAAAAGTTCGGCCGTGATAGGCTTGGCATGGCTCATAGCCGTAAGCCGGTGCAGTCACAGTTTCACCGCCGTCATCATCGCCGCCTCGGACCTCCATTCTCCCTTTCGTCAGAAAGTACTCACCTGGACCGATATGATGATGGCTGGCAAAACTCGAACCAGCGGGGCAGTCAAAAATAGCCGCCCAAGAGCCGAGCTCAGGAGCAACGTTCAGCAGCTTCCATTGAATGCCACCGTCGCTAAATTCTGCAGGAAATGGCACCCATGGAATATCGTTCAGTTCCACAGCGCGACCTTCTATCGGTTCATAGTGGTTTGGTAATTTGGACATATCGATTTTACTCCCTTTGATTTGTGATTGTTTGGTGCTGCCATTCGCAGCAGCGGGTTTATCTTTTCGTTTGAACAGTCCCATCTCTGAGCTCCCTCCGTCTTCTTTTGATTGTGGAATAGCACCGGCATCGCGGCACAGCCTTGTCAGGCTGGTAGCCTCTAAGATTTCAATCCAGTAGCCATCAGGGTCTTGGATAAAGGCAAGACCCTTCATGCTGCCTTCTTCAGGGCGCTTGACGAACGGCACGTGCAGGCGCTCGAAACGTGCGCAAGCTCTAACAACATCGGGTACAGACAATCCAATATGACCAAATCCGCGGGGGTCAGAGTTGCCGTTGTGGTAAACCTCGCCGACCTCATCCTCACTGCCCCAATTGTGGGTCAACTCAAGCAAGGCCTTCTGGCGAAACGCATATTCAGCTCGCCCTGCGGCACAAGTCGGAAGTGGGTCTTCTGATGCCGTAATGAAGCCGAGGAAGAATAGGGAAAACTCCATTTCCGGGAAGTCGAGTTGTTTGATGAGCACCATCCCCAGAACGTCCTGATAGAATTTGAGAGATCGTTCTGGGTCCTTGATGCGAAGCATCGTTTGATTGAAGATAAACCCCTCGGTTTCTCTTTCTTCATTGATCGCCGATGACTGTGTTTCCCATTGTTTCGGTTTCACGGCTTGCGGCTCCTCTTATATCGCTTTGTTCAGCGTGCTGAACTTGAGTGCTCTAAAACTCAACTTTGACCGATCCGATTATGCGTCGCGGTTGCTCGAGGGAGCCAATGATGATTTGCGCAGGAGCACCTGGCACCAACCCGCCAGCAAAGTTTGGAAACTCCTGAACGTCGATGTAGTACTCCTCGTCGAACAGGTTCTCGACATAGAGATCGACCGTGACGTTGCCGAATTTGTAACCCGCACTGACGTCTACCACAGTGAAGCTTGGGTTCACGAATTCGGGGAAGTCATCGCCCGGTGCGTCGAAGAATTGGGAGTTCGTCGATGACTCCCCTTTGTATCGCGTTTGAACTCGCGCAAAAACTTCGGAATTGTCACCAACCGGGCGATTATAGTCCAAAGACGCTGACCCACTCCACTCTGTTGCGTTTGGAGGTTGACGACCTGAGAGGTCCATGCCGGTGACGGGAGATACGGTTCCGTCTTCCCACTCAGCGTCGAGATACCCCATTCCGCCGGAAAAAGTCCAATTGTCTGCGAGCAACCAAGTGACGTCTGCTTCAAACCCAAGCTGTGACGAATCTCCGACATTGACGATGCCTTCGACAAACCCACCCGCAGGGTCGGTCGCCTGCAATTCAAATTGGCGATCTTTGTAGTCAATGAAGAAACCCGCGGCGCTGAGCTGCATGCGTCCGTCAAGAAGCTGTCCCTTATAGCCTAGTTCAAACTGTGTGGCTTGTTCTTTGTCAAAGCCAAGCAGCGTGCTTGAACCCGCAAAATTCGCGAGACCGAAATCGGCGGGCTCAAACCCTTGAGAGATCGTCCCGTATAACAAAGTCCGATCATCATCGCTTTTCCAAGAGAGAGAACCGCGCCCAAGAACGACTGTTTCAGAATTCTCGCCTGACAGACCCGTGTCGAGATTTGTGCGCTCGCTCGTGGTGTCATCCAAGCGCACGCCTGCACCGATTTCGAAGTTGCCAAAGGTATAGTTTGCGTTTGCGAAGAGCGCTTTTTGAGTGCGATTGCGGCGACTTACTTCAAAGGGAACCACAGCTTGAATGTCGGCGTCGTTTGCTCCCGGAGGCGGTGTGCATGTGCCTGGATCCAGGAAGCAAAAGCCTCCTCGTATATTCAATACAGAGTCTAGATCGCGAGAAATATCGAGATAGTACGCGCCGACCTGCCAATCCAAGTTTCCACCACCTGCTGAGCTCAATCGAAGCTCTTGTGTCACCGCCTCAAATTGCTCAGGTCTGATCAGATCGAGAACAAATTCTGGATCAAGATCCAAATCGGTATGCCGTATTGAGTCGGTTTCAGTGTATGAAGAGATAGACGATATGGAGACTTCTGGAAGGTCATAGGTCAGGTTGAGGGTCGCAGCGGTTGTTTCTCGGCTTTGCCGTGGATTGAAACTTGTGTCGACGGTCGTGGGGTACTCGAATTGTCCGTCTAACTCACGTGTCCAGATATTATTTGGCCCATCGAGCTCATTGTAGCGAACAGATGCCAAGACAGAGAAGCTATCGGTAACATCACCGCCAAGAGCAGCGCGAACGCCATACTCTTCGTAGGCGCGAATGTCGGGATCATTTGTTCCTGTTAATCCGTTAGAGCGCGCGGAATTAGGATTAGTCATGTAAGAATCGTCGCTGACGGAAAAACCGAAGACCTTCATCGCCCAACGATCAGAGAGTGGAACGTTTGCTTCCGCCTCAACATCGAAAAATCCGTTCTCGCCTCCGCGAAGTTTTGCGCGGGCTTCAAATGCGTCAGGGCTTGGACGTGCGCTTACAAACTTTACAGCGCCGCCAATATTCGAACCGCCATACAAAATGCCCTGCGGACCTTTCAGGACCTCGACGCGCTCTAAGTCACCAAATCGGGAAGATGCGTCAGAAAACAGTTGAACGTCATCTAGGTAGAAACCGACTCCTTGTGTGTTACCAAAGCCGCCGAGCCCCCGGATTGTCACGTTTGGAAATCCATCGAGGCGCGTGCTAAGGAATAGGTTTGGAACGAGCAGACCAATATCACTCAATCCGTCAATATTCGCGTTTTCGATGTCATTCTCTGAGAACGTTGTTAGAGACTCTGGCACATCAAGTTCTGATTCAGCCTTTTTCCGAGCTGTGACGGTCACAACTTCCAAAGTCTTGCGCTCTTGTGCTTCGACGGGAGCGCCATCAATTTCAGTGTCAGCATCGGGACCCGATTGAGCGAATGCCGGTGATGCGGCGAACATCATTCCGATCGAAAGCGCTGCGGCTCCTAACAGTTGCGTACGGAATTTTTTGCCCGAAGACGTGCGCTCGAAAATAGATGAGTCGCGGCTGATATATGATGATCCCAACTGAACCTCCCTTGGGTGCAGGCATTTTCGCCTTATTGCCTACAGGATGGCGATCCGCAGCTGAAACGGCTTTACTCACAGCGCAAATCGTCTTGGATATTTGTGCGAAGCCGTCCGACCGCGGGGAGTGTCCGAGTCGCCATATATGCCGGTGATGTTGCTATTCGGCGAGATCTAAGAACACGCAAGTATCCTTCGTCAGTCAATGAGCGGAGAGCCCCAGACTGTACATTTGGCGAATAATCAATCAGTGTAAGTGAAAATACGTATTCGATTTTAGGCGAGTAAGGAGGATTTTCGTTGGCTGTTGTTCCAGAGGCCCAATCCTGGACTACAACAAATCACGTATCGCATCAGCGATACGATGCATGGGTGCATCTGCTCAATGAGACGTTCGGCACCTGGGGTACACAGTCTATTTCGAACCGAGACTTCAACGCTGACGTAAAAGCGACTGACATAGGGTCGCTTAAGGTTGTCGAATGTGTTTGCGACCCGTGCGGCGGTCAACGTACTGCCAGTACAGTTCGGATCGACGATGAAGAGCGGCTCGCCATTCAGCTCGTCCTCTCAGGACGTGAGCATATGCGCTTGGGCGATCAGGAAGCAGTGCTTGAGGCTGGCGATATATTCGTTTGGGATACGACTCAGCCAATGACATTTGAGGTCCAGCAAAGGCTCCACAAAATATCTGCTGTCCTTCCTCTCCAAAGGTTCAAGGAGTGGATGCCAGACACATGGCTTACCGTTCCACGACATGTGAAGGCCGGATCACCCACGTCGTCGCTCGTCGGATCTTTTCTATCAAGTCTGGCGTTTTCGAACATGGCAGACCGCCCCGTGAATGACACGGCTTTGATCGAAGCTGCGATCGCCTTGTTTGCAACTCCAGGTAACGGATCCCCCGTTGATGCCACGCTGAAGTCTTCGCAGCTACGGCTCGTTAAATCTTCGGTCATTCGCCGATTGTCCGATCCGTCTCTATCAGTGGAGAAAATTGCCCAACAGAATGCGATGTCCGTTCGCAACCTTCACTGGCTGTTTGAGGAAAACGACGAAACCGCTTGGCGCTTTGTTGTTTCTGAACGTCTTAAACGGTGTCAAAAGGATCTCTGCAATCCTGCGATGTGCGCGCGAAGCGTAACAGATATTGCGTTCGCTTGGGGCTTCTCAGATGCAGCATACTTCAGCCGCGTCTTTAAAGAAAAGTTCGGCACAAGCCCATCCCAGTTCCGGAACGCAAAAGCTTAAGCTTTGAATTTCTATTCTAGATGGTAGTTGCTAACCGCAAACATCTAATATGAGCGATAAAGCGGACATCCTCGGCGTCCAATTACGGGCATTTTAAACCGTACCCGGATGTGGGCAACGTATGGGCAATTCTAATCGGCTTTGAAGCATTACAATACGCTACGATAGGCTACGATAAACTGCGTTGGGCAACGTTGTGCTCCTTCAAATTCAAAGACTTAAAGGAAGTCGGAGCGTTGCCAAGGCTGGGGTTGTGAGCCTCCTTAATACGGCGCCCTAATCCCTCCGAGCTAACGTCTGGTTTTGCTCGCTTTTCGGAATCTACGAGCGACCGTTCTGGGGCGAGTTTAAGCCGCTCAATTCAGGGTCGAAACTACTTCGAAATTATCCCACGCGCTTTTGCAGTTTCCAGCAAAAAGACAGCGGTTGCACCTGAAGCGTTCACTGCGAGGTTTGCGTGCCGCGACGCAGGACGATAACTTCCTGTCCGAGTGCCATGAGAATCGCTAGCGGAGTTACGAAGGCTGCCTATACGCAGTGCGACTTGCGCGATGGATCCGATTAGCGCTTGCACGTTAGGGTCTTCATGATCTTTTGCCTTCAAACCGAGAAGCTGAGAGCATTCGTCAAACAGCTTTTGTAAACTCCGTCCCTTCGGTTTTGCGCCGCTAGCCTCAATGATGGCGATGCAAACATCTTCGAGCAACTTTGATGCTAATGTCACTGCACCTTCGGCATCATCAGTCACCCGAACAGAAATTTTCTCCCACGTCTCAGCCGCATGGAGAGCACCTTTGTCGGCGAAATCCGTAGAGCTCGCAATGACATTCAGCGCCCCACCACCGAACTCCAAGAATTCGAAGAGCGCTTGCATCTCCTCGTTAGCGGCATTTCGACGTTCACCCCAAGATCCGCTTCCCGTCGCGATACGGCGAAGATAGGCATCCACGGCTTCGCCTGATGGACACACTCGCAAAATCTTGGGCAACTGACTTTGCGGCACCCCGGATTTAAGAATATTTCTAGCCTGTAAATACTCACCTTTATCAAGCATTCCGTTTTCTGCGGACTGCACTAAACAGTTTGCGACGGCGTGAGCAGCTTCCAAAAGATCATTCATAACGCTCTTTTGAGCATGAAATCGGCAAATAGATCAATTGAGGAATGGATACTCGATTTTGTGCACATCAGGCCGTACGCCGATACCTTGCGAGCGGCCGTTTTAGGGCGTCTTAAGCCGCACGTTGAGAGTCCACTCTGGAGCGATTCCCGATTGGTTATTTCTTGGTCAACGAGTGATTGTCTAAAGGATATTCGAATCGAAGCTAACGGCTCATCACTTCGTTTCGATCACAGATACAAAACCTATTCCATCACCACGTATACCGGACGAAGCGCGTTTTGAAATCTGAATTCCAAACATCAGGCTTGATTGATCCGAATATTGACGGCATCGTGTCCATGGGCCGCAAGGTCCGGTTCCAAGCTGGCGCACAGCCAAAAGCGGGCCGCACGTAAGAGCATTGGTTTTGCTCGACAAATGCGACGGCCTATCCTTGGAGTTTCGGTATCTTCCCTCACTGCCAAGTGAATGGGGTGTGAACCCCTAACTCTTCTAATTCCCTTACAAGGTAAGCGGCTTAAGTCGCCCTGAAAAGGACTCTGAATTGAACTGCAGACGCAACTGTGTTTTCATTTAGACGCCCGGAAGTGAGGCCACCTTTGAGCATTCAGCTTCCTCAAGCGTCTCAAGCAACACTATGGCAGTGCAGTGATTTATTTTTATGTCGTCTCCGAGTTCAGAGAGCGGAACCAATACAAAGGCACGGATATGAGCGAAGGGGTGCGGAATGGTCAGGTGGTCGGTATCCACCTTTCCGCCGGACCACCAGACGATGTCTAAATCGATCAGCCTAGGTCCCCATTTTTTATCTCGCATGCGCCCCATTGACACTTCGGTCGCGAGACAGAACTCGAGCAATGCATCAGGGGTCAAACCGGTTTTGATCC
>JBCBMU010000017.1:0-65715 GCA_039822145.1 Pseudomonadota bacterium
CCAGCATCATTCTCTGCGACGGTGTTGCCGTCTAGGGCCAAGTCACTTGGGCCTTCATTGACGTCAGCGACATTGATGTCGAACGTCTCAGAAGTTTCGAGGCCGCCGCTATCCGTCGCCGTAACGGTGACTTCGAGGCTCGCTGCTTCCTCATGATCAAGGGTCACGCCGTCCGCGAGGCGTAGATCGCCATCGACGACTTCGAAACGCTCGTCCGAAACGGTATAAGTAACAGTGTCGCCTGCGTCCGGGTCGAAAGAAGACAGGGTGCCAACAGTTGCGCCAGCATCATTTTCAGCGACTGTGTTGCCGTCGAGCGCGAGATCGCTTGGGCCTTCATTGACGTCAGCGACATTGATGTCGAACGTCTCAGAAGTTTCGAGACCGCCGCTATCAGTCGCAGTGACGGTGACTTCAAGGCTGGCCGCTTCCTCATGATCAAGGGTCACGCCATCCGCGAGGCGTAGATCGCCGTCGACGACTTCGAAACGCTCGTCCGAAACGGTATAAGTAACAGTGTCGCCTGCGTCCGGGTCGAAAGAGGACAGGGTGCCAACAGTTGCGCCAGCATCATTTTCAGCGACGGTGTTGCCGTCGAGGGCGAGATCACTCGGGCCTTCGTTTACGTCAGAGACTTCAATGGTGAAGTCTTCTTGGGTCGATAGGCCTTCGGCGTCTGTCGCGGTGACGGTAACTTCGAGGCTGGCTGCTTCTTCGTGATCGAGCGTTACGCCATCCGCGAGGCGCAAGTCGCCGTCGACGACTTCGAAGCGCGCGTCTGAGACAGTGTAAGTGACTGTGTCGCCTGCGTCCGGGTCGAAAGAAGACAGGGTGCCAACAGTTGCGCCAGCATCATTTTCAGCGACGGTGTTGCCGTCGAGCGCAAGATCGCTTGGGCCTTCGTTGACGTCAGAGACTTCAACCGTGAAGTCTTCTTGGGTCGAGAGGCCTTCGGAGTCAGTCGCCGTGACAGTAACTTCGATGCTCTCGGCTTCTTCATGGTTCAGCGAAACGCCGTCAGCCAGACGCAAGTCGCCATCTACGACTTCGAAGCGCGCGTCTGAGACAGTGTAAGTGACTGTGTCGCCAGCGTCCGGATCGAAAGAAGACAGCATGCCAACAGTTGCGCCGGCATCATTCTCAGCTACAGTATTGCCGTCTAGGGCCAAGTCGCTTGGACCTTCGTTGACATCAGAGACTTCAATAGTGAAGTCTTCTTGGGTCGAGAGGCCTTCAGAGTCTGTCGCGGTCACCGTAACTTCGAGGCTGGCTGCTTCTTCGTGATCAAGCGTCACGCCGTCCGCGAGGCGCAGATCGCCATCGACGACTTCGAAGCGCTCATCGGACACCGTGTAGGTCACAGTATCGCCAGCGTCTGGGTCGAAAGAAGACAGGGTGCCAACAGTCGCGCCGGCATCATTTTCAGCGACCGTGTTGCCGTCGAGGGCGAGATCGCTTGGGCCCTCGTTGACGTCAGAGACTTCAATCGTGAACGTTTCAGAAGTCTCTAGTCCGCCATTGTCGGTCGCCGTAACTGTGACTTCGATGCTCGCAGCTTCTTCGTGGCTCAGCGAAACGCCGTCCGCGAGGCGCAAGTCTCCATCAACCACCTCAAAGCGATCATCGGAGACCGTGTAAGTGAGCGTTGTATCCGCATCCGGGTCGAACGCAGAAAGCGTTCCGATGACGGCACCGGCATCATTCTCAGCAACGATATTGCCCTCAAGCTGAAGATCGCTCGGCGCATCATTGACGTCAATCACATCAATCGAAAAGGCTTCTGTGAACGCATTGCCATCTTGGTCAGAACCCGTGACGAAAACCTCCAAATTGGCTGCATCTTCGAAATCGAGGCTGGCGCCTTCGACCAAACGCAAGTCGCCATTGACGATTTCGAACCGCGCGTCGGACACCGAATAGCTAAGGGCTGAATCGCTACTCGGATCGAACGAGGTTAGGGTACCAATCACCGCACCAGGGTCATTCTCAAAAACTTCGACGCTGACGGTCGAGTCGATGGTGACGCCGTCTACGGGGGTGCCAGCTGTCTCAACGCCACCCGTTTCAGCGCCAGCTTTGGTAAAGTCCGCTTCCTCGGTGGACCCGAAATGCAAATTTGCCAGGGACATCTCTCCAGCGTCACTGGTCAGGTCAATCTCGCCTTCGCCTTCCCAGGCGTCGATTTTCTGTTTTGGCGTGGCGTCGCCGAAGATGAAATTTGGGTCTTCGACAGTCGCGTTTGGACGCTTCGGAGTGTTGTTTGTTTGGTCAGCCACAGTCCACCTCATGGAAGTTTATTCCATGCGCTTGTACCTGAGACTCACGTATTTTTCGGAAAGTTCAAATTGAAAATACAACCACAGGTTTTAACTCTTCATACACGAACCAAAGGGTGCCTGAATTAACCATAAGACTCTATAATATATATAGGTTTTTGAATTTTCTGTCGGTCCGAATTGACCATAAAGGAGATCCGACCCACCGAGCATAGTTTATTCTCAGCAAAAAATGCAACTCCCGATATAATTTTAACCATAATTAGAAATTTAAACCGTAAGTGGTTTTTCCTGACGTCTGTAGAGTGAGCGCGAGCGAGAGATGCGGGAAACCGAGTCAAAAACAAAAAAGTCCTCAAAGACTTCTGGCATGCTGAAAGAACCGAGCCTGCCTTTCTCAATTTATGCGAGTTCAGCCTTCATCAATTTGATGGGCCTCGGACTGCCGCTGACCATTCTGCATATTTACGATCGCGTTCTGCCGCACGAAGCGTTCAACACGCTGGCGCTCTTAGTATTGGGCCTGATCGGTGTCGTCGCGGTTGACTCAACTCTGCGGATTGCGCGCGGTGCCATTATGGCATGGCGGGCGGCTTCGTTTTCTCACCGCCTCTCGATGGACGCGATGGGCCGTTTAATGTCCGCGAACTCACGCACGGTTCGACAAGTCAAAGCAAGTTCGATCATTGCGCAGCTTCAATCCGCATCAGACTTAGCGGAATTTCAAGGCAGCTCGGCGCGCTTGATCATGATCGATATTGCTTGGGCGCCTGTCTTTGCCATCGTGATCACAGTTATCGCGGGTCCATTGATCGCTGTGCCCCTGATCACGCTCGCGGTATTTTTGGTCTATATATCAACTCAGACGAAGCGTTTGCGGCAAATTATCGACACGCGCGAAGCGGTTGAAGAGCGCAAATATGACTTCATGCTTGAGACGCTGCAAACGATGCAGACGGTCAAATCCCATGCCATGGAACCGCTCATGATGCGCCGGTTTGAGCGCTTGCAATCGGGCAGCAGTCTAGAGCTCAAGAAAAATGTCATGGCGTCTCAAATCATTGCTCAAGCTGGCGGATTGTTCGCCATGCTGATGACCATGGGCATCGTCTTTTTCGGTGGCTTGATGGTGATTGGTGGGGCCTTGACGATTGGCGCGCTGGCGGCGTGTATGTTGCTATCGTCGCAAATGATGCAGCCAATTTTGCGCTCGATTCAATCTTGGAGCGCAATTGTCCAAAATGACCATAAGCGGTCAGAAGTTGAAAAGCTTTATGCGCAAATTTCTGACCACACGGCTGATTATAAACCCGTCGTGCGTCATCAACCAAGCTTCTCACCAGCGCGTATTCAAATCGACAATTTGGAGTTTAGTCCGTCAAGTGATCGCACGATTTTTGCGAATGTCAGCGCCGACATTACAGCCGGCAAGCTGGTTGGTATTAAAGGCCCTGATGGCAGCGGTCGCAGTGTGCTGCTGCGCTGCATCATGGGCGAAATCGAGCCGACTGCTGGGCAGGTCTATATCAATGGTGTCCCGGCTCATAAGTCTGATCTCAATATCTCATATGTTGGCCAAGTACCGCAGCTTTTCCAGGGCACCATTCTCGACAATCTGACGCTGTTTGGGACCTATACCACCGACCATGCGCGTTGGGTCGCGGATCTAACCGGGCTTTCGGGCGAAATTGACCGCCTGCCAAACGGCTTTGACACACAGCTTCACGGCAGCGCCAGCCCGGAGCTTTCGGCCGCGTTTTCGCAGCTGATCTGCATTGCCCGAGCCGTCGTCAGCAAGCCGGCCGTATTGCTCTTAGATGCGTCGAATAGCGGCTTGGATGCGAAGACCGAAACCTCGTTCGCGGAAATGCTGAAACGCCTCTCCGGCAAGACCACGATTGTTATGGCGATCCAGCGTCCATCATTGCTCCGGACAGCTGACTTTGTGCTCGAGCTTGCGGACAAGACCGGGCGGATTGTGCCGTCTGATCCGTTCGCGCGACCGGCCGCAATGCCGCAGGAGAAGGCCTCCTAATGACTGACACGACACACGCTCCGAACCACGCCGCGTCGCCCAATGTTGTTAAAGCTTGGCACAAACGAATTGCCACTGAATTGGGATCGGGCAACCGTAGATCGAAAGCCATCCTGGCCGATGACAGCCTTCGCAGTGTGCGCTATTTTCTCGACAGTATTGGGTGGTCTGGCTCGGACCGCCGGTTCTTTGAGGCTCAGCCTTATATTGACCCAGTCAATGAGCTGAACGCCTTGCGTACCTTCTTGTTTAAGCTTGATTTTACGACCACGTTGAGCGCCGCAAGAGGCACGAAATTGCGGCCGGAATTCCTCCCATGCTTCCTCTTGGATGAGGCCAAACACCTCTACGTTATTCGCGACATCGACGCGCAAGGACGGTGCCAAATCTTCAATCCGGAAACCGGTGAAATTGAGAGCCGTTCGAGATCATCCATTCGCGGGACGCTGGTCTTTCCTGAATTAAAGATAGATCCATCAGCATCAGCGCGGCCGCAAAAGTGGACACAGCTGGCGCTGGCGGCTTTTGGCAAAGACTTAAAGCTGATCTTCGCGACCAGTTTCTTGGTCAACATGTTCCTCTTGTCGCTGCCAATCTATATCATGAATGTCTATGATAAGGCGGTCGGCACTGGCGCAAAAGACATCCTATATTGGCTCACTGCTGGGATCTTTTTGATCATCGCAGCGGATCTTGGGTTCAAAACGATCAAGGCGAAATTGCAGGCGCGGCTGGCAGCGCGCTTGGACCAACAAGCCAGTACAGCGATTTTCCGGCAGCTTATGTTCATGCCTCTGTCTTTTGTTGAGAATTCAGCGATTGGCGATCAAATGACTCGCATTCGGCAAATGGGCGCTTTTCGCGATGCGTTTACCGGAGCCTTAGTCAATGCGGTGTTCGACTTGCCATTTTTGGCGCTGTTTTTGCTGGCAATCTATTTCGTCGCCGGACCGATTGTCTTCATTCCTCTGGTTTTGATCATCCTCTTTGCGGGGCTCGCCGCTTGGTCTGTTCCCGCCAGCAATCGCGCGGTGAGTGAAGTTGGGTCGGCGCGTGTGGCCTTGCAAAACCTATCGATTGAAATGGTCACGAACCATAATCAAATTCACAATTTGAACTGCAAATCTGTGTTTATGGAACAGTATCGCGAGGCCAGTGCGAGAGCCTCCGCGGCGTCTTTAAAAATCCGCCAGTTTAATTTGATTACCGAAACTCTGGCGCAGTCTTTGGTGACGATTTCCGGGGTTGCCACGCTCTCGATCGGTGCGGTCATGGCGGCGTCTGGCTCACTTAGCATGGGCGCGTTGATCGCCTGTATGGCGTTGGCTTGGAAAGTGCTCAATCCGATCCGCGGTATGTTCCTGTCCGGCCTGGTGCTCGGGCAGACGTTGCAAAGCTTCCGTCAAATTGACCGTTTGATGGGAATTAAGACCGAGCGTGAGCCTGAAAAAGCCCCCACCGTTTCGCACAGCTTTACCGGCAAGATCGAATTTGATCGCGTTGCCTTCCGCTTCAATGCCAAGCGTCAGCCAGCTCTGCGCCAGATTTCATGCAAAATTGAGCCAGGCGAGTTTGTCGCGATTGTTGGCCCGAGCGGCGCCGGCAAAACCACATTGATGAAAACGCTTTTAGGTCTGTATCAGCCGCAAGCCGGTTTGGTCCGAGTCAATGGTATCAACCTGCGCCAAGTCAATCTCGGCGCTTGGCGCCAGAGCGTTGGAACAGCCTTAGAAATCGCTGATTTCTATCATGGCAGCATCTCCCAAAATATGCGTCTCACCTGTCCCGAAGCGACCGATGAAGAGATTGAGCAGGTAACCCGGCGCTTTGGACTGCACACCTATTTTGGCGACGTCCTCCCAGACGGTTTGAATACGGCGATGAGCCATAAAAACCTATCCCGTTGGCCCGACGCCTTGAAAAGCCGGATCGCGCTCTGCCGGGCCTTTCTCAAACCGGGCGCCATTCGGGTCTTAGACAATCCTGCCGATGCGCTGGATGATGATGGCGAGGCGGCGTTGATCCGAGAGCTGACGCAAGCGCGCGGCAAATCAACCATTGTGATGTCGACCCATCGTCCGAGCCATATGCGTCTCGCTGACAAAGTCCTGTGGATCGAAGACGGCATGGTCGTCGAATACGATACGCCGGACGTTATCGTCCCGAAATTTCTAGCCGCCTACACCTCGAGCGTAGCCTCAGCAGGGAGCAAATAATGACCCAGCAGAATCTTGAAACCATCAGCAAACGCACGCGTTTGGCTTTGCCGATCGAGCTCGAAGAAGGGCCAGACCCGATCTATTCTCGGATCTTAATCTTGATCATTTGCGGTTTGGTCGCAGGCCTCCTTGTCTGGGCCAATTTTGCCAAAGTGCGGCAATTGACCATGGCCGCAGGTGAGATCGTTCCGAGCGCGCCGGTCTATGAATTATCACACATAGAAGGCGGCATTGTTGAAACCGTTTTCGTGACTGAAGGCGATCTGGTTAAAGCTGGTGACCCGCTGCTGAAATTGCGCCCTGAAACCTCGCGGGGCGAGTTTCAGCAACTGACCGCGCAAAAAGCCTCGCTTGAGATTGAAGCCGAGCGCTTGGACGCCATTGTTGAGGCGCGTGCGCCAAATTTCGAACGGTTCGAAGCCGTCTGGCCTTCTTTGGTCGAAAAGCAGGCCTCTCTGTATCAGCAATCGACCGCTGAGCAGAGCGCAATTGAGGAATCTTTAGAACAGCAATTGCGCGTCGCACGGGCCGAGCGCAAAACCGCTGCGGCGGGCATTGCCTCGAAAGAGCAACAAGCGCGTGCCGCACAAGAGCAATTTGAAATCCAAGAAAACCTTTATGCTCAGGAGTTTACGTCTCGCTTGCAATATTTGGATGCGGAGTCGAATTGGTTGCGGGCCAAAGACGCCCTAAGCGAAGCCCAATCCCGAGCGGAACAATCGAAAGCCGAGATTGCGCGATTACAATCCGAACTCGGCAAGATAGGCGCAACCTTCCGGCGTGACGCGTCGACCAAGCGAACGACAATTGAATCGCAATTGGCCGAACTGAAACAACCGCTGCAATCGGCGAATTTCATTGCCGACAATATGACCGTCACGGCGCCTCAAGATGGCCGGGTCAAAAAGGTCCATATTGCCGGTATGGGCAGTGTCGTCGGGCGCGGTGAAGTGTTGTTTGACATCCTTCCCGCCGACGCGCCGCTGATCGCTGAAGTGCAGATCCAGCCTCAAGATATTGGCAACATCCATATCGGCCAAGAAACCGACCTTGTCGTTTCGACCTTTGATCCAAACCGGTTTGGCAAGGCTCAAGGTAAAATTACGTTCGTGTCGCCGGGCACGTTTGTCGATGAGACCAATGGCATGGTCTATTTCCTCGCCCGCGTCAGCTTTGACCAGCCGACAGTTGGCACTGGAAAATACGTTGGCCAGCTGGCCACGGGCATGACGGTGTCGGCTGAAATCGTCACGCGGCGCCGTTCGATCGCTGAATATTTGCTGAAACCTGTTGCCCGGTCTGTCGATCTAGCCTTCGCCAATTAGATAGCTGTTGCGATCTGGTCGGGTTCGGCGGTCGATCTATACCAATTGTATGATTGAACCCCGAACAACTGTCTATTTCGATGGCGCTTGCCCGCTATGCCGGCGTGAGATCAGTTTGCTGCAGAAATTCGATCGCAACAATCGGCTGTTATTTCGAGATATATCACCGCCCCAAGCGGCCGCTTTCTGTCCGTTACCGCAGCAGGACATGTTAGCACGGTTCCATGTTCGCCGCGCCGATGGCGTCATGCTCAACGGCGCTGCGGCCTTTCTTGCAGCCTATGCTGTGCTGCCGCGACTGGGCGTTCTGGACCGGCTCAGTCGGTCGCGTATCGCCTGCGGGATCTTGAACATATTTTACGCTGGGTTTCTTAAGCTACGTCCAGGGCTGCAATGGCTCGCGAGGCGATTTGAGCCGGAGCAAAAGCAGCCTTAGCCGAGCGATTTAATGCCACGCAGAAAATCGCTCTCAACCGCTTCGCGTTGAACAAATTTCAAATGCCCAACCGCCTCAACAAAAGTGCGGTGGGCCGGAGAGTGATCGCAAAAATCCATGATCCGAAGAATGTTGATCGGGTGGCGCTCAATCAGCGCTTTGATCCGTTCCAGCGCCGGCTCCATCGGATAGGCGTCAATAAACTGACAGGCGGTTTGCGTTGGGGTTAGCAAATAATAGTCTTGCTCACGTTTGGGCGTGTAGCGGACGCAGTCAAATGGCGATGCACCAAGCGCGTGAAACTTTGGTATGAGACATCGCGCGCCTGAGACCTGGTGCTCCAAAACCCTGCCGCTGATTTGTTTGAAACCAAGTTTTTTCAGCTGCTCAATGGCGTGCAAACGCATCCCGACAGAGAGAATGTCGGCATCCGCGCGGTCATATTTGACGTCGTCCAAAACCGAAATCAGATTGCGCTCAGCATCGGCAAGAAAGAGGTATTTTCCGAGACGCGAAAAATCTATAGCGACGGCAGTCATGTCTTTTGCGGCGCCTTTTCAGGGGAAGGAAACATCTTACTTGACCGGTGATATATGCGGCGCTTCGCCCGGATCAATGCAGATCATGACCCCGCAAATTTGCAAAGGTTTTAATCGCTGCCGGCTGAGGCTTGCCGATAGCGCGGCTCATTCCGTCGGCCAGAGATACATTTTGCCTTGGTCAATTTCTAAGCGCGGTGCGGGCGCGAGTGCTTTGCATTGCCCGCCTATATTTTCGCCAGTTTCGAGGTCAAATCTATAGCCATGCCAAGGACAGGTGATGGCGCCCTCGGCATCAATGGTGGTGTCACTGAGCGGCCCTAAAAGATGCGGACAAATAGCACTGTGAGCGATCCACTTCTCGCGCCAATAGCGAACGCAATAACGCCCAACTGGGGTTTCGACCATGTGCGTTTCGGTGCGATCCATATCTGCTTCACGGGCGACCAGGACCCGTGCCTCTGCGCTCCCCCCCTGGCGCCATCGCGATCGATCATTCAAAGCCGATTGCCGTCCCGACATAAGATCGATGTCTTCGTCATAGAGCTGGCGGTACTGGTCGCTGAGATAGCCTAAAATGGCCTCGCCTACAGATTTATCTGCGGGTCCTTCCGGGAGATAGAAGCGGACATCGACTTCGATCTCATCGGCGTTGAGGGTTACGGCTTGGGTATGGATTTGTGTGCCGATGCCAGGGCCCGAATAGACCGTCGACACCCAATAATTTTCGGGCCTATCGACCAATAAGTCGAGCAATTGGTGCCCGCCGCCTGGCAATCCTATTTTCGCCCGCCAGCCCCATGTCCCTTCGTCGATTAGGTCTATGGATGCGAAGCTTGAAGCGTGGACGTGTGGCAAGTGCTCCCAATCATATGCATTCTCCATCATGCGGGCCATATTCGTCCGCAAC
Source organism: Pseudomonadota bacterium (assembly GCA_039822145.1). GTDB lineage: Bacteria > Pseudomonadota > Alphaproteobacteria > Caulobacterales > Hyphomonadaceae > Henriciella. The sequence continues at coordinate 9,741 of JBCBMU010000017.1, forward strand.
TTTCGTTTGTAACTGCCGAGGTAATGGAGCTGAGAAATCGCTTCGCGATTGATCGTATTTACCCGCGCATCAGTCAGGTTTTGCTCATCCGCAGTGATCATGGCTGGGGCTCCAAAACGTCTATTCTTCCGCTGGTTAAGCGTGGATCCCATCAGGCACAAGTTCACTTTTTTGTGCGGCCCCCAATGCAGCGCGCTGGCGCGCTCGGTTGGACATGATAGACTCTCTCTTATGACCGATATCCGCGCCGCTTGTATCCAAATGCGTTCTGCTGCTGAGATTGCGCCCAACATCATGGCCGCAACGGATCTCATCTCGGCGGCGGCGGCTGATGGCGCGACCTTTATCGCTACGCCTGAAATGACGAATCTGCTCGATATCAGACCGGGACAAGCGAGCTCCAAGATCACAGCCGAACAAGACGATGAGGCTCTAAAGACCCTCTCGGACCTGGCCCATCGATTGGAGATTTCTTTGCTGATCGGATCGCTGGCAGTGGCGCTGCCTGATGAGGACCGGTTTGCCAATCGCTCATACTTAATCGGTCCCGATGGCGCGATTGCTGCGCGCTATGACAAGATTCATATATTCGATGTCGAAATTGGCGATGGCCAAGCCTATCGCGAGTCGAAAGCCTATCGCCCCGGGCAAACAGCAACCCTCGCGGATATCGCCATTGGCCGCGTTGGAATGACCATTTGCTATGACGTTCGGTTCCCGCATCTTTATCGTGCCTTAGGCCAGGCCGGGGCCGAGCTGATCACCATCCCGGCAGCGTTCACGCGCGTGACCGGTGAAGCGCATTGGCATGTCTTGGTCAGGGCGCGTGCGATCGAAACAGGCTGTTTTGTTCTGGCCCCAGCGCAAGGCGGCCATCACGAGGATGGCCGCGAGACGTTTGGACATTCTATGATCGTGTCCCCCTGGGGGGAGATCCTCGCCGAAGCCAATCATGATCAGCCGGGGTATATTCTGGCGGATTTGGATTTAGCAGAGGTTGCGAAGGCTCGTGCGCGCATCCCAGCCTTGCAAAATGATCAAGATTTCGCTCTGAGGTAACGCCCTGAGCGCCCGCAGCGAGCGCAAGAAATCCGGCCCCTAACAGAACCGGATTTCTGTTTTAGATCAGATCCAGCAATCAGTTAATGTCTTGAACTTGCATGACCAACGCATTCCAATTTGGACCGCAGGCAAACGGACCTTAGTCGAGGTCCAGCGCGTCGGAGACAGTTTGCCAATCGACCAGTTTAAAGTTCTGATCTACGCCGCTGCTTGGGTTGCCATCGTCCTGAACCACCAAAAGGCCATTCGGATACCCAGGGAGCGCCGCTGAAACGACATCGAGGCCGTCTGTATGGCTCACCGCATCAATGCTGCCTGTCTCATCCTCAGAGATCGTGAAGATGCCGCGGGGTGCGTGCGGCGGGAGGCGATCGTAAACGACAAACCGGTCCGCCTCTTGGGCCGAGGCGACGATGTATCCGCCATTCGGTTGGTAATAGATGCTGACCCCCTCAACATCCGCGACGAGGCCGTTGCTTGCCGCAATGGAATCGACAATTTTCGGCTCTGCAGTCGCGTCGCGATAAGCGTAGGCGTAAAGGCCAAACGCCTCTTCACCGATGAAGATCAGGTTTTGCGTCTCGTCAAAAGCGCAGCCTTCTAACTGAGAGGGCAATTGCACCGTGCTTTCCAAAACTGCGGAAATATCGGAATCTTTGCTTTGGTCGGCCCGCCAAAACTCAACCAGCCCGTCCTTGTAAGTGATCGCGGCGACCAAGCCATTCTCGTCCTGACCGAGACAAACCCCATAAGGTTCGACTTTTTGAACCGGGGTGTCGCCAATATGCAGAACGGGCGTCGCCGCGTTTCGAGTAATGACGAACCAGCTCAGCGCCCCGGCTTCGTCATTGCTTGCCACAGCATAACGCCCGCGAATGTCGACATTATTGATGGCACCGACATCGAGGAATTGCAGCTCGCGCCCATCCAGAGCGTAAACATGCAAGCCTTCGTCCTTGTTCGTGCCCAGGATGACCGAAGGTTGATCAGGGCTGTCGCTCACCCAAATCGCCGGATCATCAGCGCGGTCACCGACCCCAACCATCGGCGCGGTCTCCACCAGAGCAGGGATGGATTGGATTTCAAATGGCAAGACTTCCGGCGCTGTTGCGCAAGCACTGACGCCCAGAAGCGTCGCAGAGAGTAAGGAGAAGCGGATCATATCGTGGGCTCCTGATGGACAAAGGAAAGAAGGCCGGGAGGTTGGAATACCGCCCCGGCCTTCGATTGCAATCGATCGGGCGGGCTTAGAACGTGTAGCGCGCGCCAAAAACCCAGCTTGTGCCGAACTCATCATACTGCATCAGGCGGTTCTCATTCCCGAAATAGTAATATTCCGGCTCGTCTGTGAGATTTTTGCCTTCGAGATAGACCTGAAGATTGTCATTGATTTTATACTTCGCAGAAGCCTCGATCAATGTGCGACTATCAATCGTGCGGTCGAGCACTTCGTCGCCAGGATCTGTATCGAACAGCTCGTCGACGCTATCGCCTCGGAAATTAGCGGAAATACGCAGGTCCCACGGTCCGCGGTCATAGCCGAGCGCCAAGTTCCAAACTGTATCGGCCTGGTTTAAGAAGCGAACGTCACGACCATTTGGCAATGTGCTGTCAGAGTCCGTAAGGGTCAGGTTTGCGGAGACCAGGAAGCCTTCCAAGGCAGGGTTCAAGTCTTCGAGGCTCTGGACATAGTTCAACTCCATCCCGATCAACTCGGTGGTCGGGACATTGATAAATGTAATTACATCTTCGACTTCGCCATTGTCGCCGTCACCATCCAGTAGGGTGCCCGGCAGGAAGGACAAGTCAACGCTCGCGGGCACATCTGCCGCGTCAAACTCAACACCATAAATCGCATTCTCAATGTCTTTGTAGAACAGCCCGAATGACAGAACTGAAAGCTCTGTTGGATAATATTCGATCGATAGATCGAAATTGTCTGCCTCAAGCGCATCGAGGTTTGGATTGCCGAGTTCGACTTCATCGCGGTCATCGTTGAGAACCGCAAATGGCGCCATCTCACCAAAGCCTGGGCGGACAAGCGACGCATAGTAAGCGGCGCGGCCGATCAGCTTATCGTTAAACTCATGCTTCACGTTTATGCTCGGCAGAACATTTGTATAATCGTCGGAGACATTGCGAGCCGAGAAGGTGCCAAAATCAAACTGAGATGTATCCCCTTCGTCGAGGAACTGACCCGTCATGTCGACATCCGTTTGTTCGATACGAACACCTGCAATCACGGTTGTTGCGCCGAAATCGAATGTACCCTGAAAATAGCCGGCCAGGATTTGTTCTTCGATCAAATAGTCTTCAATCGTGCTATCGATTACGCTGTCATCTTCGACAAACGCATCCGCTGCAAATGTCCCTCTCAAACCAGCTGTCAAGTTTGCATCAGGCCAAGCAGGCTGGGGCACACCAAGGCGCCAACCGCTGATGAAGTCGTCGCCGACAAAGCTTGCCAGGTTAATCGTGTCATCTTCTTCAAATGTCAGATTGACGTCCCGGACTTTTTCGCGGTCTCGCAGCTTCAGACCGGTTTTCCAGGTCACCGGCACATCGCCAATGAAGCTTTCCTTTGAGACATTGAATTTGGCACTCGTCTCGGTGTCTTCGTTGACCGAGAATTCACGCTCGAATGCATCGAGGAAATAGTTCGCAGGGTCGAAAGCCGCCGCAAGCCATGCATCGCTGGCTATGAGGCGCGGGGTTTCTGGTGAACTATAGTCGAGCGTCACTGGGCCCGGCGCAATGTCTTGAAGGTTTTCAGAGCGGAAAGTGACATCATGATTGTTGCTGTCATCTTCCTCCGCGTAGGCGTAAGACACCTCATAATCGAACGTCCACTCATTCCAATCAGTTTCGCCGCCGAGCGCGTAGGTTTGGATCGTCCGCACTTCTTCGCGCAGACGCACTTCAGCGTCGATTTCTTCGAGGTTAAATGTCGTGCTTGTCGGCGTAACAATGTCGTCATCTTCAAAATCGTCGAAACTCCGAAGTTCAAACTTGTTCCGGACTTCGTCGTCATTGTACTGATTGTACAACGTGCGCAGATAGAGGTCTGTATTCTCACTCACGCGCCAATCGAAATTGGCAACCAAACCAAGGCGCTCGCGGGTCAGATCATACCAACGATTCTCGAAATCATCATTCGGGCTGAACAAACCAGTTGTATCATCAATGCCAAACTCACCGATCTCATTATTGTGCGCCTCAATGCGCAAGTCCTGATAGTTGACAGAGACGGCAACGCCGAACGTGTCGTTAAAGACATTTGAGTAAGTCAGCGTGGCTTTCGGCGAAATCTCTTCCGTTATCTCGTTATATTGACCTTCGATTTTAGCGCGGACGAACTGCCCGTCGCGGTCAAATGCGGAGATGGTTTTCAGGTTGATGATGCCGCCAAGGCTGTCGGCGTCGACATCCGGCGTAAGAGATTTCTGGACTTCGATGCCGTCTAGGAGGTCGGACGGCACACCATCGAGCAATACGCCGCGGCGATCTTCAGGAGACGGCGTACGAACGCCGTTAATTGAAGCCGCGATCAAGTCTGTATTGATGCCGCGGATCGACACGTAACGCCCCTCGCCCTGGTCGGTCACGATAGAGAGGCCAGGCACGCGTTGCAGCGAATCTGCCACAGTGGTGTCTGGGAAGTTTCCGAGGCCATCTGAATCGACGACTGAGATAATGCTGTCCGAAGCACGCTGCTGGTTGATCGCGCCGGCTTGCGCCGCGGCTGATCCAACGACCAGGATGTTATCGAGATAGCGAACGTCACTGCCGATGGTGAAGTCGAGGCTTGTGCCGGCCGCCGGAACCGCGACGGTTCGGCTCACATTTCCAGCACCGATATAAGAAACAGTGACAGAATATTCGCCTGGCGCGACATTGGAAAGACGATATTCGCCAAACCGGTCAGTGCTGGTTGATCGATTGGTCCCATCAATCGAAACGATCGCGCCCTGCAATGGCGCTTCTCCGCTTGTATCAGTAACTTTGCCGGTGAGGACTTGGGCCGCAGCCAAAGGCGATGCGACTGTGACCATGAGTGTTGCGAGTGCCGTGCTGGCGAGAAGACGAGACATATAAACCCTTCCATTAGGATGGCGGGCTGATGACTCCATCGCACGACAGAGCGATGACATTTTCGCTATGCTTTGATGACGGAAATCTTGCCGTTTCATGACAAAACGTTCGTGTGCTGATTATGTCGCTGTCTTCGCCATAAGGCGCATTGTCTCTGAAAAATATACGGCTTTCTTCAGTGTTAAGATCTGCACCGGGACGAATATTTTGCGGGAAATAAACGTACCGCTTTTCGTGCCTGTTTCTAGCGGCAGTCCCGTCAGGGGCGTTCTGCGGCTGTATGTGTCCTGAATATCACACGATGCCGCGAGCGAATACAACGACCAAAAAAGCAGTCGATCGAAACGATTCGAAAAATGGGCTAGCCTTTTGCGTGGGCCGCGGGGGCTCCTACCGTGTAGTCTTTGAGCCAAGCATGCACATCATCAGCCGCCATCGCCCGTGCGAAGTAGAAGCCTTGAACCTCATGGGCCCCTGACTCGTTTGCGAACTGGATAGCGTCGGCAGTTTCGACGCCTTCTGCGACAACATTCATGCCCATCATGCCGGCCAGTTTCGCACTGGTTTGAACCGTCAAACGCGAAAACGCGTCATCCTCGCTGGCCATCATAAACTGGCCGTCGATTTTAAGTTCTGTGAATGGGAAAGTCCGCAATTGCTCGATACTCGTGGCGCCGGTGCCAAAATCGTCGATGCTTAAAGAAAAACCATAAAGCCGCATCAAGGAAAGGACTTCTAACGATGCTGCCGTACACTCCAGAAGATGGTTCTCAGTGATCTCAAACGTAATCGATTTGGGATCTAACCCGGCGTTTTGAACGACCTTTAGCAAGCGATCTGGCAGCCCAGAATCCTGTACGGCGAGCGGGGTTAGGTTGAAGCAGAGTTTGAAATTCTCGACCGTATCGCGCCATGGCTTGGTGTCTTGGGCTGCGCGCTCAATCATGACGTTCAAGAAGTCTATGCTGAGCCCAAATTTCTCGATCGCCTCTAAATATTGGAAAGGGGCGGGGGCTTTTGCGCCATGCGCAACATGGCGGGCGAGAATCTCGAAGCCCGAAACCTTGCGGGTTACCAAGTCGATTTTCGGTTGATAGAACGGGATCAGCTTTCCGGTCGTAAACGCATCAATCACTTCGGTGCGAGAGAGAATACGATGCAAGGTCCGGTCGGGCGCACAATTTGGCTTTTCGATGAGGCGATGCAGGGCGTCTGTATTCAACGGCTTCTGCAGCGCGCCGAGAATATTGACGCCAAGCAATTTTGCGAGATTTTGAACGGACCGCAAAAGACTTGAATCTTCGCTCGAGATGATAATCACCGCGCCTTTATAGCCGACGCGCGCGAGTTCACGGACAACGTCAACACCCGTCATTTTGGGCATTTGCAGGTCGACAGCAACCAAGTCGATTTCAGAGCGCGAATTGGCCAATTTTTCGAGACCCTGCACGCCGTCATCGGCAACTTCTGTATTTCTAATGCCCAACTGGATGAGCGCCTCTGAGACGACAATTTGAGCCAGTGGATCATCATCGATGACCAAGGCGCTCGCATAAGCGGAACGGGAAGCAATACGGGGAGCCGATGCGTTTTGTGTAGATGTTTTGCTCATGGGACTCACTCTACTAGTCTCGGTTGTGGGTCAGACACCGGCCCGACGCCTTCCGGCACCGGGATGTCTGATAAATGATAGTCGGTACGCAGCACCAGGTTTGGCCCGTCCTGGAGCTCAAATGTGTCAGCGATCACAACTGTATATTCGGATCTATCGGCAATCGGATCACGACCGTCGATTAACAGCTTCCCGCTCGGCAGATAGATCGTACCGACAAGACGTCTGGCATTGTCACTTCGGATATAATGGGTTGGCTTTTTCTTGCCGGAATTCTTGGCATTCTTCACTGTTGATGCATCGAACGGACTGGAGAATAAAAGCAGGCCAGCAAGCGTTCCAGACTTGGGCGCCGACAAGGAAATGTTTGAATCAAAGTCAAACTCAACTTTGGCCGCTTCGCCAGAGAGGTAAAAGCCGACATAATCGCCGGTAAGGGTGCCATTATTGGTGATACGGAGCGGCCCACCGGTAATGATATAATCACCAGACTTCAGCGTCGCATCGCCGCCATCAACAATCAAACCACCGCAATAGACACCGGGTTCAAGGTCTTTGATGCCGGTCACGACCGTATTAGAGAAGTCGCAAGCGCCGATGGTTGGCTTTGCCCGCAGTGATAACGGATCGTCTATCGGCGTGCAGTCGGTGAGCAATGACTGTCCAAGCTCGACCGCTAAGTCCTTTTCACCTTTGGTGGCGCCGCCTTGATAGCCGCCCGCGACACAAATCAGATCTGCTTTCACTTCAGCAGTCGTCGCAATCGACATAGATGAGGTGCTCGTTGAATTAGAATAAACAGCGCAGCGATCAGCGGTAATGCGGGCGCGGCTTCGAAGCCGCAAAGTGCTCATCGCAACCGGCGATAATCCGATCATGCAAACATTGCCGCCCCGGCCAGAGAGCCGCGCCGTCGCAGTTGCTGCGTTCTGTCCGGCGCGAAAAATCGAAAAGCCAGAGCTTGGTTTGGCGGTTAGATCGACCGTGACTTCGCGCGTATCGAAATTAACGCGGGTGTTTACCAGATCGATGGGCGTTGCGCTTTTCTGAACATAAGCCGCCGCAATGGCTTTGATCCGAACCTCATCTTGCGACGTGACAGCCAGTTCGCGAACCGCTGCCAATGCGGCATTATCTGCAAGGGTTTGAAGCTCTGCGCGCTGATTGGAGGCCGACATGAAGTCCAGTCCACCGCCCGCCAAAGCGATGATCGCCACAATAAAAGCAGCGCCAGGAATGGCGACATTGCCATAGCTGTTGGCATATAGTCGTCTGAGCTTTTTCACGCAGTCCCCTTGCGAGTTTTCGGTCAGCCGGCGCCATCCTGGCATTAGAGCTAAGATCAACATCTATCATAGATTGGTCACGGAACTCGAAACGCGATCGATGAAATTCCACTTAAAGTTTATAGGTCCGTTTTCGCCTATATTGACCAAGCTGTGCGATGATCTGGTTTAGAAAAATCTAGAGTTCTATTCCCGCATGTCGCGATCGATGATCAAATTTCACCACTCTATTCGGTTTAGACTGTCCGCGATGATCGCGGCGATTATCTTCACCGCGATTTGCCTGCTATCCGTCTTCAATGCCGCGAACAGCCTCGAGCGCGAAACCGAGACGTTCCGGACCTTTACTCAAGGCGCGGCATCGGCCTATGCCGCAACGGTCGCAGATGCCGTTAATGCCCGTGATGAGATGCAAACCCTCTCTGCCCTGCGCGGCATTCGCGACCTGCCAAACATTGTGCAAGTCGATGTTACGTTGGCCAATGGCCAAGTGTTCACGGAACTTGGCAGCGGCGCTTGGATCGTCTCGGGCGACGTCGACGCTCTCCCATTGTGGCAACGCAAAAACCTCCGCGTGGTCTTGCCGATCATCAAAGGCGGTGAAGAAATCGCGCAGCTCGGCATGCTGGCGGATATCCAGCCGCTACGCCGCGAGATTTTCACAACGCTCTATATCACCATATTGTCCGGGCTAATTATTGGCCTGCTCGGTATCTTGCTGGCGCAAATTTTCGTCTCGCATCTAACCGCGCCTATCCGGCAACTCACCGACGCTATGGTGCGCATTCGGGACACTGACGTCCAACAGCACACAATGGAGCTGCGCAGCCGCAAGGACGAGACCGGACTGCTGACCAATACATTCTCCGATATGATTGACACGATCAGAGACCGGGATCAGCAAATCGCAGATCATATGGACTCGCTCGAGCAAACCGTCGAAGAGCGGACCCATGATTTGCGCCTCGCGCGTGATGAAGCCGAAGCCGCCAATGCCGCGAAATCAGACTTTCTGGCGACGATGAGCCATGAAATTCGTACCCCGATGAATGGCATGATGGTGATGGCCGAAATGCTCGGCGCGGCGGATTTGACCCCGCGCCATAAGCGCTATGCAGAGATCATTCATCGCTCGGGCAATAGTTTGCTGACAATCATCAATGACATTCTGGACCTCTCCAAAATCGAGGCCGGGCAATTGGATTTGGAGATGATCCCCGTCTCGCCGGAGGACTTGATCACCGACGTCGCCTCGCTGTTTTGGGAGCGGGCACGCGGCAAAAATTTAGAGCTCGCAACTTATGTCGCGCCGAACGTGGCGAAGCTGGTCTTGGCGGACCCCACCCGGCTCAATCAGATCATTTCCAATCTCGTCAACAATGCGTTGAAATTTACGGAGCGCGGCGGTGTCTCGATCCGGTTGAACGGCGGTGCCGCTGCGCCAGACACATGCCGCCTGACGCTCGAAGTGGTGGATACCGGGATCGGCATTCCGGACGATAAGATTGATCATATCTTCGAGTCTTTCTCGCAAGCCGATCAGTCGACGACCCGCAAATTTGGCGGCACTGGACTTGGATTGACCGTTTGCCAGCGCCTGGTGACAGCCATGGGCGGCGACATTTCTGTGTCGAGTGAAGTCGGAACAGGCAGCGTCTTCAAAGTCGTGTTCGACGCCAAGGTTGAGGAGGCGACGTCGCCGCAGGTCCAAATGCCCGTGCGTGTGGGGCTCTGCTTAGACGACGGCCCGCTGCGCACCGCGCTAGAGCAAGCCTTTGTCGATGCCGGCGCGATGATTTGCAGTGCCGGTCCGGCCTTTTGGGTCGCGACCTCTCAGCAGTTTGACGCGAAAGACGCGCCGACGGTGTTGCTCAGCGATATCGGGGATACGCTCGCCGATGATTTGCTCAAATCTGGCCAGGCGGTAGATCTCCTGCCTAACCCCTATAAGCGCAGCGATATTGCGGCGCTTCTGGCGCGTGCGACGGCCCAAGCCTATCGCGGCGTCTCGGCGCTTTCCGGCTCGGTCTCTGCGCCGCAATTGGCAACCTTCAAAGGCCTGCGTGTCTTAGCCGTCGACGACAATGCCGTGAACCGCGAGGTGCTGCGCGAGGCCCTGTCGACCCTTAAAGCGGATGCAACTTTCGCGGAGAATGGCGAGCAGGCCGTGGCGCTGTTCGAAACAGGCGGGTTCGATCTTGTCTTCATGGATGGGTCCATGCCGGTTATGGACGGGTTTGAAGCGACCCGCGCTATCCGCGCTTTAGAGGCCGCCCGAGATGCCGCGCGCATTCCGCTCTTTGCGCTGACGGCGCAAGTTGCGGGCACCGACGAGAATGCCTGGCATGAGGCCGGCGCCGATGGCCATATTCTCAAACCGTTTACACTGGAGAAACTGTCGTCGGTTTTGAGCGGCGTAACGCCGCTTTCGTGCGGAGATGACGCGTCAACCGAAGATGCATCTGAAGCTGAATTGTTTCATGCCGAGACCATCCAAACGCTCGAAACCCTTGGCGGTGCGCCCGGCGCCGTAAGAGATCGTATTTGGACGATGTTCTTCGACAAAGCGCCTGACATGGTGGACGCCTTGCAGAGCGCGGTTGATGAAGGCCAAAACGACTTGGTCGCGGACCGCGCGCATGCCTTCAAATCGATGGCTTTAAGTGCCGGCTTTAAGGCCGTGTCTGAATATTTGCAGGACCTGGAGGCGGGGGCAAAGAAAGAGGCTAAACCCTTAAGCCCCGTCGACAATCTCGACGCATTGATCGCGCTTATTGAGCGCACGCAGCAGCAGACAGAAACACATCGACGATTGGCGGGCTGACAATACACAAGCTTTTACTGTTACTTGGAAGCCGTCAGCATAAGACCATGGCATAGCGCGATTGGGATATCTGTTGCGTCAGCGGAGTTTGAGGCCGGCAAGTTCGAGGAAAGTAGGCTTTGGTACCGACGCGTGCTGACCCGCGACCCTTTAAATGCTGAGGCTGTCAGAGGGCTATCTCTGACCCTAAAGCGGCTCGGTGACGAGCCGGGTGCTGAAGCCGTTTGCCGAGAGCTCGCAACCGCGACCAGCCATCGCTGTTAATGCTGGTAAATGTCCGCTTTCTCAACCGCCATTGGGTTGATGCTATCAGTGAGAAAATCTTCGCGCGCTAAGCCTCTGATGAGCGCTTGTGGGCGTGCCAAAAGGGTATAATCCATTGAGCGGAGATTCTGTATTTGGCCGAAACGGTCAGACATTTGCCACAGCTTGGAGTTGTCAGGCGTCACCTCGATGAATGGGCTGACCAAGATCCCTAGGCGCAACCCATTCCAGTGTCATTGCTGCCGTGATTTAATATGCTCGACCCAGGGGCAGAGCTGATGTTAAAATCCAGTGGAGATGAGGTTTTCAAACAATTCTTCGGCATTGAAATAGTCGGCAATGCGCGGCGCGCCATGCTTCACCATAACGATGACGCATCGAATTTTCTTAAAGCCGATCGCGCTGGCAGACATCATCATGCGTTGCTCTTTTGAGTAGCTTAAAAACGCTTCATAGGTCGTGATTTCTACAGTTTCAGGAAAGCTTATAAAGCCGTTGGTCAAGTGAAGTGGGAACTCACTCTCATAGGTCAAATAGCTAATATAGAAGCCGTCATACCCTTCTCGAACAGTCTCGGCTGCGGCCCGCGCCAAAAGCATATCTTCAACTTTTTGGATGCCGTTTCCGAGCGCGCCCTTCGCTTTAATTTCAAGCCTATCATTCCCGATTGATCGTACCTCTGAACGAAAAACTAATTTGTCCCAAGCCTCTGATCGTTCGGCTTCGCGACGCTCGACCTCGGTCATCCGGTCCCATTTGAAGGCAAGACTACCGACCATTTGCGTGAAACCGTCGCGTGGTGACCCTTGCGTGGCACAGGCGGTGAGGAGGGCGAACGCCATAACTACTGTTGTAATTTTCGTGCTACTTTTCATGGTCTACTTTCGAGATTTTGAGGCGGGGAGAATCCATGGTCGGTGAGAGCGCATGATCCAGGTCGCCAAGATAAAACAACAAAAGCAAACGGCTATGTGCGGCGTCATGCTCGGCGCGGCTGACAGCTAGCTGGGCGGCAAGGACTTGCTGAACCGTGTCCAAAATATCACTCGCGCTTGCAAAGCCCGCTTTTTGCGCTTCGATGATGCCGTCCTGCGCCAATGAAGCGGCCTTCAGATTGGTTTCCTGGGCTAAGCGCATATTCTCCTGGGCTATTAGACCATGCCAAATCTGTAAGATCGCGAGATCTAATTGGCGCGCCTGCTCCATGCGCGACAATTCAGAGGCTTTTACGTTTGCGTATGCGCGCCGTTTCGAAGATCGTCGCTGACCTCCGGAATAAAGTGGCATTGTCAATCTCAGACCGACTGTGAGCTGATCATCTCGGTCAATTGTTGGAGAGCTATTCTGGGATTTTGTCGCACTCGCATTCAGGGCGATGGTTGGGCCACCTGACCGGCTCTCACTTATGAATTGCACACGCGCCGACTTGGTTTGAAGATCACTCGCGCGAAGCCCCGGGTTGCGGCCGCGAATGCGCCGCTGAACATCTTCCAATCTGTACTCCAAGGGATCGAACGAGAGGGCCGGAAGACTGGCATTAAGAGCTTGTCGCCCAGTGGCTGATTCAATTCGCGCGCTCAAAATAATTCTCTGTCCCCGAGCGATCGCTAGATCCGCCTGCGCGCTGGCGAGGCGGCCTTGCACTTGTGCGACTTCAATCGCCGAGCTGTCCCCGAAGCGATCTCGCGCCATTGTCGCCCCCAGCAGATCGCGCAGTAGCGCAACTGTCTCCTGGAGCACTTCAACCTGAGTCTGTACGGAAGAGAGCGCAATATAGTCACTCAGTAAGGCAAGCTTGATCTGATCAGCTGCGACGGCGTATTGTGCTTGCGCGGTTTCGATCTGCAATCGCGCGGCATAGCGCTCTATTCCTCTACGCCCGCCATTATAGAGCGTTTGCGTGACGCGGAGGCTTACGGCCTGGGGCTCAATAGTTTGATCAAATTCCCCGCCGGCTTGCAAAGTTGCATCGCGCTGCGAAGTGCTCACATTGCTTTCAAGGAAGACGTTCGGTCGATACGAGGATTCGATCTGATGAATGACCTCATTTGTTCCTCTCAGCTCGGCTTTGAGGGCTTTGAGTTGAGGATGATGGTCCTCAACCGCGCGCATCAGGTCCGGTATTATCGCGGCTGCTCCGCCGCGGTCTTGCGCATTCGTCGCGGGCGCGATCGACAATACGGCGACGCCAATGGCTATGGTACGGTTTTGCCAAATTGGAACCACCAAAGTTTCGCCTCTCCCCTATGCTTTCCAATAATCGATGTAGAACTCGTATTTTTTTATGTGTCTTATTAAATAAAAAAACTGAAAAAAGAATATAGCAATCCATTGTTTGGTTTATTATGAAATAATACTCTGAGTTTATAGGCATTACATAGGATACAAATACAGTGTGAATTGTGGGGCGCGCAAATGAAGCGAATATTCAATGGCGATACGTTCGTATTTTTTGGTCTCACGCTCACTCTTTAGGCGCTTCGTCAGGCGCTTGGGGCTTGTCGGGTTTTGTTTGGCGCTGGCAGCTTGCGTCAATTCTGCCAACGCGTTCAATTTCCCGAGCTCGACGGAAGAGAACGGGGTCGTGTCCTGTTATCCAGGATGCAGCCTTGTGCAAGAGACCCCGAAATGGTGCGATGAATGGGTGTCGGCCGATGGCGAGGTTTGTCGGCGTGAGCCGGATGGACAGGAGATGTGTTTCGGGACAGCGCAAGTGTTAAGCTACATGCCTGGGCCGCGCTGTCGGAAGATCAATCTCGACCGGCTTATCGCCGATCCAGCGGACCCAAATATTCGGCTCTTGGTCGATGAATCCCGGACCGCGGATGGCGATCTTTTAAGCCGACGTTTCGACGGTATTCAATGCGACTGTAAGCTTGATTACAAGCGATTTGGGTATCGCAATAGCAAACCCGGGAAAGAAAAACCGGACTGGTGTCATAGGGCCTGGAATGGCTGCCATGCGGTCGGTGGGATCGTTTTGGCAGCCTGCATCACACCGAAAAGATCTGCCGCATGCATGTCCATATCTGCTCAACCAATAGAGGATTAGGCGCATGTGGAATGACAGCGAAGTGCTTTTAACGGTTTCGGCGTCCGAATCGCGTCCGTTTTCCTCGCCTTTGGATACGGGTCTAAGTCTAACCTATTTTCGCGTGGCGCCGGGATTCTTCTTTACGGAGGCGCATGACATTACACCTCTTAGCCGACGCGGAGACATGTCTTGATCCGGCTTGGAGCGATCGCCGCGGCTTGCGCGGGATTACTAACCGCTTGCGAGCATCTGGAAATCACGCAATCCACGCCTAACTTTGACAGCCAATGGTTTCAAACAGAGAATGCATCTTTTGACGAGGTTACAAACATAATAGAGTGTCGCCCCGGATGTGAATTCTCTAATAACCCATCGAGCAGCAGAATGCCAGAATGGTGTTTGGCTGCAGAGTTTGATCCTATCTCCGAACGCCGGCGGTGCGTCAAAATTGATTTCGCCGCCATATCACGAGGCAGTGCTGAATACGCGCCTGTACACATATGGGGCGACGCGGGATCTGATAACGCCTTTTACAAGGTTGATTGCCGCCCTGGCTGTGCACTGCCAGTCGAACACTTTGGATGCGAAGCGCCCGCTGCAACCGCGCCTCCTCTGAGATGGTGCGCCCACGTTCTGAATGCCTGCGGAACGGGTCAAAGCCAATTGTGGGCGAGCGTCCGCATTCCTCAACGCCTCAAACCCGAGCCACCTCCAGCCTGTGTGGCTTTTGTCGCGGCTGAACCAGATTTAGAGACACGAAATGCGGACTGATCAACTTAATGCTATCACTCACGCCTCACCATATGCACATCGTTCGAGACGGACATGCAGACCTGGCAGTTCAGCCACTATCCGCTTTGATCATCGTTTTTTAGCTTATCCGCCAAAAAGTCTATCAATCGGGTTGCGAGGCCATTGCGCGTGGAATTGCTTGGCCAAACGGCTGTTATGGGCAAGCTTTGCAAGCTCCAGTCAGGAAGCAGATGGACCAATGCGCCACTCTGTAAATCCGACTTTACCATGGCGAGTGGCAGCGCCGCGAATCCAACATTTGCTAACACCATTCTGTGCATGGCCTGGCTATTATCGACAGAGATCTTGATCCGTCCGGAGAGGGTTGCAGATGCGCTGTCCTCGCGGCGAAGAGTCAGCGGGCTGAGGCGCGGGGAGAAGTGGATGAAGTCCCAATCATCCAAACCTGCCGGGTGGGACAAGGGGGCCTGCCCGAGAACATAATCGCGCCCAGCAACTAAATACCTTGGTTCCTGGGTCAGTTGGCGTTGCGAGAGCGCGGAATTCGGCATCTGTCCCATGCGAATTGCCAGGTCCAGGCCCGATTGAATCAAACTTTCCCGGACATCGGTAAAGCGGAGCGAGAGTGCAATGGCAGGATGGCGAACGGCAAATGTCGCCAAATGGTCCATGATCGTATGAGAGGTCAGAACCGCCGGGAGCGAGACATTTAGCTTGCCGACAGGTGCATCTGCATTTTCCACAAAATGGGCCAAGCCCGCTTGCGCTGCCTCAATCATATCCGTCGCTGGGTTCAAAAGTAGTTTGCCTTGCTCGGTCAGCGACACTTTGCGGGTCGAGCGATAAAAAAGCGGAACCCCCAATTGCGCCTCGAGTGCGCTCACCTGATGGCTGACGACAGAGGCTGAGACGCCGAGCTGTTTTGCTGCGCCTCGGAATGATCCCGATTCCGCAACGCGCGCGAAGATGGCCATGGCGCGTAAACTCTCAATCATTGTTCTGATATCCAAACACTGTCTTTTGATAGTTTCGGATTATCCAATAATAGAAACTGTGTCACCCCTCCTGGCTCTGCCGATCATTTCGCGCAATCAAAGAGGACTGAACTCATGACACTTAAACCCCGCAGGCTACTCTCGGGCCTGATCTGCGCCGGGCTACTTTCCGCATGCTCAGCCAATGGCGACGCCCACTCGGAGCGGTCGAATCTCCGCGCAGACGTCAAACAAGGTCAGGACACGCTACAAACAGCTGAGGCTTTTCTGACCGCCGCCGGTACGGGCGACATGTCGACGCTTCAGGGTTTGATGGCAGACGATTTCGTCTGGCACAATGAGGGCGACGACACATTGCCTTGGATTGGGACTTGGGAGGGCAAGGAGACTGTGCTGACTGAGTTCCTTCCTGCATTCGGAGCAGGTCTCACCACCACGAGTTGGACCACCGATTACGCCATGGCGATGGGAGACCAGGCGGTGTTTATTGGAACCATGAGTGCAACGGCTAACGCGTCAGGCGGCGAAAC
The DNA here is from genome assembly GCA_039822145.1 of Pseudomonadota bacterium. Classification (GTDB taxonomy): domain Bacteria; phylum Pseudomonadota; class Alphaproteobacteria; order Caulobacterales; family Hyphomonadaceae; genus Henriciella. The sequence continues at coordinate 26,193 of JBCBMU010000017.1, forward strand.
CGGCGAGTTCAGCTGGGCTGTCCGCGTGCATGTTGAGGACGGTCTCGTGAAAAGCTGGAACTGGTTTGAAGACAGTTTTGCGGTGTCCGAAGCGTACCACGCGGCTGACTAATCAGTCGAATTCAAAAAGGGGAATCCAGGTGAGCCAAAAGCTTGAAAACGTAAAACGTCTTTACCTAGAAGGTATCCGGGATGGCGATGCGAAAGCGGCGCTGGATCGCTATATCGGTGAGCGCTACACGCAGCATTCAACCGGTGTTGGGCATGGCAAACAGGGGTTCCTCGACTTTTTCTTGCCCTTCCTTGATCGCAATCCTGATCGAGATATCCGCATCGTTCGCGCCATAGAAGATGGGCCATATGTCTTTTGCAGCGCTTTTCAATCGCTGAACGGTGGCACCGCAAAATGGGTCACGATGGATCTCTTCTATACCGGCTCTGATGATCGAATTCTCGAACACTGGGACGTGATTTCAGAATATGTTGCATCGACGCCATCCGGAGAAGATATGGTCGGGGGCCCTGCGGGATCAACCACGACAAATGGCACAGACGCGAACAAGGCGCTGGTGCGTGAGTTCGTGAAACAGGTTTTGACAGAAGGGCAGATTGATCGACTGGCGCGTTTTGTCAGTGCTGATTTGATCCAGCACGAGCCACGGATATCGGGTGGACGCGACGGTCTTGCGTCCGCTCTGCGGACCGGCTTGGTTGGATCTTATGACATGCTCTTCAAACTGATTGGCGAGGGCGATTTGGTCGTAACCTATTCGCGGGTCTTCCGAGATCAGGCTGATCATGCAGTGTTCGATGTCTATCGGATTGACCAGGGTCTGATCGTTGAACACTGGGGGCTCTCCGAACCGATCTTACCACGCGATCAATGGGGCAATAGCGGGAAGTTCTAATGCAATTGAGCGTGCGCAAGCTGTGCCTCAACGATCTAAGTGCTGACTTCGGCCGTTGAGCGAATGTCTCTGTCTGCTCGCGTTCCGGAATTTGCGAGCTGCAAACGCATGTCGAAATTCGCGCGGTTGGCTATGAGGTCGAGGCGCGCGAGCCTTGGGAGAGCGCTCCTTATCCCTTCAGGCGCCGCACGCGCGACGAAGAGTAGATCATCGCTGCGGCCCCGCTCAGCTTTTACATCCCGCGGATGGGCGGTTTCGCTTCAGGCTGCGGTTTGCCGGCGCCTTTGCCATAGCCATGCTTCTTTAACAGGCCGCGGAACTGGTGGTAGGAGAGGCCGAGCGCTTGCGCGGCTTTGCCTTGATGACCGTCATGAGCTGAAAGCGCAGTGTCGACGAGGCTCGTTTCAAACAGGCGGATTTGATCCTCAAAAGGGATATCCAAGACCGGCGGCGGCGGTGTTGTGATCGGTTGGGCATCCGGCAGAGGCGTGCTGTCAGGCGCGGCGAGGCTGGCGGCTGGGCGCCACGGCGAGGCGAAAGGGTCGAGCGCCGCTAGGTCGAATTGCACGGGATCGGTCGAGCGTTCAGAAATGGCGCGATAAGTGATCCGCTGGGAAAAGTTTCGAAGTTCGCGGACATTGCCGGGCCAATGATGCGCTTCCATGGCAGCAATGGCGGACGGGGCAAAGCCTGGAAAGTCTTCCGCCATTTCGCGGGCCATGCGGCGAGCAAAGAAATCGGCGAGGAGGGAAATGTCTGCCATTCGCGCCCGCAAAGGCGGCAGCGTCACCACGTCAAAGGCCAGACGGTCGAGCAAGTCGGCGCGAAAGTCGCCGCTTGCCGCTTTGCTCGGCAAATCGACATTGGTGGCGGCGACGACGCGCACATCTGTGCGCAGAACCTTCTCGCCGCCGAGGCGCTGAAATTCGCCATATTCAACCACGCGCAGCAATTTCTCTTGCACTTGCATCGAGGCGGTGGCGATCTCGTCTAAGAATAGCGTGCCGCCATTGGCCAGCTCAAACCGGCCGAGGCGGCGTTCGGTGGCGCCGGTAAAGGCGCCGCGCTCATGCCCGAACAATTCGCTGTCGAGCAATTGCTCTGACAAGGCGGCGCAATTCACTTTCACAAACGGACCGTCCCAACGCTTGGACAAGAAGTGCATGCGTTCGCCAATCAGCTCTTTGCCGGTCCCGCGCTCACCAATGATCAGGCAAGGGCGGTCGAGCGGGGCGAGGCGCGAGACATGTTCTTGCGCCTCCAGCCAACTTGGGTCTTCGCCAATCAATTGAGGAGTTTGAGGATTAAGCATGAGGTCTAAATAGCAAAAAATATTCGTCAAAACAACTAAATAAATGAGTTTATTTGACGAAATAGGCTTAAGGAGGTTTCGCCGCAACCTGAATAAATTCATTAAAAACAATGCTTTGTGAATTTAATTCAAAACTGGCACGGTCCTTGAAACCTATTTGGCATGGCGGCCAATCCAGGGCGCCGAAAGAAGGATAAGAAAAACCATGACTGAGCGCTCTTACGATAAAGGCTATGGCGACGACAGATATGACCAAGCCCGCCGTGAGAGTGGCCGCTTTGGCCGCTACCTCTCGACCCGTTCACCTGAGACTTGGATGTTCTTCGTCGCAGGTGTCTTCCTCGGCGGTTTCTTCTTCTAAGAGCTGAAAACAGCCAAGAAAAACTGCGTTTCCTCCCACGCCCCCCACACCCCCAAAAGAGATAAGGAAAAATTATCATGGGAATGTTCTCTCGCCTCAGCGACATTATCAATTCCAACATCAATGCGATGCTGGACAATGCTGAAAATCCAGAAAAAATCGCTCGTCTTATGATCCAAGAAATGGAAGACACTCTGGTTGAAGTGCGCACCGCCGCAGCCCGAGCTATGGCTGACAAGAAAGAAATGGAGCGTGAGATTGCGCACTATTCTGAAATCCGCGCCGACTGGGAAGCGAAAGCTGGCCTAGCCATTGATAAGGGTCGTGAAGACCTCGCTCGCGGCGCTCTGATTGCCAAGAAAAAAGCCGAAGACGAAATTGTTCGCCGCCAAGAAGCGATGGACCTTGCCGATGAGGCCTTCATCAAGCGTCAGGATGATTTGTCCCGCTTGCAAGCCAAGCTTGACGAAGCCAAAGCCAAGCACCGGGCCCTGATGATGCGCCGCGATGCAGCTGAGCAGCGGATCCGTGTCCGGGAGCAGACCTATGACACCCGCGTCGACGATGCTTTGTCACGTTATTCTGTGGTTGAGCGCAAAGTCGACGAGCTCGAAGCCTATGCCGACACTATTCGCGGCGGTGAACCGACCCTTGAGCAAGAATTTGCTGAGTTGGAAAGCCATGATGCGATTGAAGAAGAGCTCAACGCTTTGAAAAAGGCGCGGGCAAAATCGACGGCCAAAGCGGCCAAAGCTGCTGACAAGAAGGAGGGCTAATCCATGTTAGGTCCTTTCATGATTTTAGCTGGTTTTATGACCGCCATCACCGCACCGGGTCTGATCGCCCTACATTTAGAAGACCGCCGCAAGGCAAAAGCTGGAGACCTTAATTAATGGACGGCGTAGAGCTTCTCATTCCTCTGATCGCTGTAGTCGCGATTTTCATAATTCTGCCAGGCATGATTTTTCACTACATCACGCTGTGGCGGAAGCAGAAGATGCTGCTTCCAGACGATGAGAGAATGCTCGAAGATTTATGGCGCTCCGCCAAGTCCATCGAACGCCGCATCGAAACGATTGAGGAATTGATGGACACGCAGGAGGAAGAGGCTAGACCTCGCCGCCGCCCGCTCTCTCCCGACCGTTTCGAGGACTAAACCATGACCTACAAAAGAAGACGACATCACCGTCCACTACGCGACGAAAACTATACAAGCAGAGAAGAAGATCAAATGTTCCGTTCCCCCAACCCAAAACGCTTTTACCGCTCACGGACTGACCGTGTTTGGCTCGGTGTTTGTGGCGGTCTAGCGGAACGTTTTGGATGGGAGCCCGTACTGGTTCGGCTTCTTTTCGTGCTCAGTATTTTCTTCATGGCCGGCCCGTTTTCCATCTTTGCCTACATCATCGCCGCGATGATTACGCCGAAAGCGCCAATGGGCCGCCGCGACTTAGCACCAGACGAAGAGCAATTTTGGCGCAATGTTTCAGATCGTCCGCGGGTCACCGCGTCTGGCCTGAAATACACGTTCATGGATCTCGAAGATCGCCTTCGCAACATTGAGCGCAGCGTCACCAGCGAAGAGTGGCGTCTAAAAAAGGCCTTCAAGGACCTAGAACAGAATTAAAGAATAGGTTACAACTGTAACCAATGATCAAAGCAAGTAAGGACTAAGAGAGGGATTTCACATGACACGTAAGGCTATCAGAAGCGGGGTCCAAACCGGAGTGCTCGTCGCTGCAGCCCTCAGCGTCGCCGCCTTTGCCAGCGTCAAGGATGATGGCGTTAAGCTCGCGGCGGGCGGGGTTGAAATGACACTCAAAGCCTCGTTTGACAAAGGCTTGATGATTAGCTTCATCGCGCCCCAATAAGGGCCAAACTAGACTTCTGCTCCGACACACACTCTCTCCCTGAACGCACACTTGAGAACGTCGGATCAGAATAACCCCACACTAGATGGGGGGAAGTCTCGCACTCGTGGCGGGGCTTCCGGCGTAAGAGTGAATCAGCCCCAAAGCGGGCTATTTCTTGCAATTTATGGTGCGGTCCATAACCCCCACGGCATTGACCAAGCCCGACGCATTCTCAACATCGAAATAGATATTGCCATAATCATAAATCGTCTGCGCGCCCTTGGTGACGACGCAATCGGGCACTCCAAAAGCGGCGCGGGTGCTGATTTGCTCGGCGCCTTTAGTGATGCCCTCGGCGGTCTGGAAGCGCGCATCTTGCACAATGATCCAATAGACTTTGTCGTCGGCGGCAATCGTCAGGCCGTCATAGACATAAGTGGTGGCATCGGTGTCTGGCATCGGAATAGTTCGTGCGGGCACGCCTTTCAGCGCCAGCAATTGCTCCAGACCCATGCCGATCTCGACATCGCCAACGCGCTCTCCGCGGACGATTTGATTGTCATTCAAAGTTAAAGGCGCGGTCGCGCACGCTGACAGCGCGCAGAGACCGGCAAGAAAGGAAACAGCTTTTGCAGGGGTCATACTCTAATTGTCTCGATTGACTGCCCCCAAAGCACTCTGTTGCTTATTCACTTGAAATAGAAGGGTTTGTCGAGACGCTGTTAGGTGAACTCTATGTTAGGTCGGCACCGTAACATCACCCCAGACGATGAAATATGGATTGTCATAGCCGCGTGCCGTCTTGCCATAAAGCAAAGGCGCGCCGTCGGTTTCTGTGACCCGCGCGCCGGCGGCTTCGGCAACGGCTTGGCCGGCTGCTGTGTCCCATTCCATCGTCCGCCCGTGGCGCGGATAGAGATCGGCCTCTCCGGCGGCGATGAGACAGAATTTCAAGGATGAGCCAGCCGAGATGATTTCAGCGACATTCTGGGTTTCTAGAAACGCATTGGTCTCATCGCTGCGGTGCGATTTTGAAGCAATGGCGGTTAAGCCCGCATCCGGGGCTGGTCTGATGCGCAGCGGCGTGCGATCGGCTTCCGCTGGCACCGCGGCGCCCGGCTTTGCGGTCGCTTGCCATGCTGAGAACCGGCTATCGGCGACGAATAGGCGATCTAATGCCGGGGCATAAACGACGCCCATAACCGGAACGCCATTCTCGATAATACCTATATTTACAGTGAATTCCCCGCGCTTATTGATGAATTCCTTGGTGCCATCGAGCGGATCAACCAGCGCAAAGCGCGCGCCATGCTCGGGGATATTGCCCGCGGCAACGGCTTCTTCGGCAATGACGGGAAGCTCTGGATCAAGCGCCTGCAGCGCCGCGAGGATCAGGGTTTCAGCTTTTTGATCGGCTTCGGTGACCGGCGAACTGTCATCTTTGCGATCGACTTCAAAATCCGTCGCGTAGATTTGCATGATGAGCGCCCCCGCATCGAGCGCAATTTGCGCTAATGCCTCTCCTGTAAGTGTCATGAAGCATGCCTTTCTTCGATCGGTTCAAATACGTGGTCAGCCGCGAGAATGCGCTGAATGGTGTTGAGTGTGTCAAACGCTTGCTGGCTGGTCCCGAGATTTGGCCGTGTCGGGTCCTCGAGACGCGCCAGGAAGCCCTGCAAGGCGGCGGCCGCACCGTCGCTCTCTTCGAACCGGTCGACGGTCTCGTGCTTGACCGCGCCGCCATCGCTGCGCGCATAGACAAGGACCTCATGGCCAAAGCTCTGGAGCTGCGTGTTGAGGCCTTCGAGCCATAAATATCCGCGCTCAAAGCCAAGTTCTAAGCGATAGGTTGGGCGCCATTGCGTCGTCGACACATGCAAGCTGGCGACGAGGCCGGAATGTGTGCGTAGGGTCGCGAAAATGTTCGGCGCGTGTCCTGGTGCGGTGGTGCTGAGATCCGAAAAACCGGACACGTCCTGAAACGGCCCGGCAAAAGCGTGCATCAGGTCCAGAAGATTGGCGCCCAGGCCCATAATCGGAGCTTGCGAAAACTCACCTTCGGTTGCGCCGCACACGGCGCGCATGGTCAGCAGCTGGCCATATTCACCGCTCATTGCTTTGGCCAGCGCCACTTGCGCCGCGTCGTGAAGGCGGCTGGTTAGAGCGAATTGCAATTGCGCCGGGCGCGCCATTTGTTCCTGGCGGCGTATTTCGACTGTGTCTTCGATCGTGAGTGGCACTGGATGAGTGCTGTAAAAAGGCCAACCTTGCGCGAGCGCGAAACACGCCCAAACCCGCAATTCTGCAAGGTCTCCTGCATAGATGATGGCGTCGATTTGATCCTGCTGCACGGCCTGCGCCAATGTCTCCAGCCCGGCTGGCGGCGGCGGTGTATCAAGGGCAAAGGCTGAAATTTGGTCAGAATCAGAGAGCGCGTTGAGGGCCGAATGGTGATCTGGGTCGAGCTGGTCTGCTCCGATCACGGCAATGCGCATTTTCGACATACTCTAGCGGCTCCAGGTGTGCGGATCAGGGTTAGCGTCTTGTCGCTCTTACGACAAGTTGAAGGATCCGCTGTGCGGCAGAAACCGATGTTTTGCGGCGGGGTTAAGTTACGGCGCTAAGGTCTTCAGCAGGGATTGTGCCTGCGATTCGGCGAAATTCTCGGCCAATGGCGCGCGCATAATCATGATGCGCGACCAAATCGGCCCGGTCAGAACATCGACGGCTTCGTCGAGATCAAAGTCTCTGCGAACCACCTTCTTCGCGGCAATCTCTGCCAAAATCAGGCGTAGGGGCGCACGGATCGTGTCTTTCATCCAAGCGCGCCAGGTTTCGCCAGCATCCTTGTCATCGCTTGCCGCAATCATTGCCGCGCGCAGCACTGCGTGGCCAGAACCGATTCGCGTTGCGTTTTCGAGCGGCTTGATCAGCGCAGCAATCCGTTCGTTCGGATCACGTCCGAGTTTGGATGGCGCGGCAACTGTGTCGAGGGCGGCTTCGATACACATATTCCCGATCGCCGGCCACCAGCGATAAATCGTCTGTTTCGAAGCTTTGGCCTTGCGCGAGACTTTATCGACGCTGAATTTGCGCCAACCATTTTCCGCCATTTCCTCACGCGTCGCTTGCAGAATGGCGGCGCGGGAGTCTTCGCTGCTGCGTTGGCTTTTTTTAGGTTTGATCTTTTTCTCGCTCATGCGACCTGTCTGCCTGAATTTGTTGCAGTTTTCGTTAATGCGGAACGGTTCGTTTGTGAACTCCCAGAATTCTCAAAAGGGTAGCTTTCGCGCGCGCCAACGAGGCTTGTGCGTTAACCTGCAATCTGCATGCCGTCATGGGGCGCCGCGACAAAAGGCCTTTTCGAAATTTACCACTATCGGCGCTGCTATGTCGCAACTTATATAGAGGGTGACACAACAGTAAGCTGCATTTGGGCCGCCATGGACGTCGCAATTTCGACTTTGCTCTCGCCGATTATTTTGTTTTTTGCGCTCGGAATGGGCGCGGCGCTGTTGCGATCACAGATGAGCGTTCCGGAAGCCTTCGCCAAGGGATTGGCGATCTATTTGATGATGGCAATCGGCCTTAAAGGCGGCGTCGAGATGTCAAAAAATCTACTGACGCTGGATGTGCTCATGGTGCTCGGCGCGAGCATTTTTCTGTCTTTCTTGATTCCCGCCATTGCCTTTGTTTTGTTGCGCGTGACGACGAAGCTGGCGCCAGTCGATGCGGCCGCCACCGCAGCGCACTATGGGTCAATCTCAATCGTCACCTTTGTCGCCGCGACCGAGGCTGTGCGCTTGTCCGGCCTTGAAAGCGGGGGGCATTTGGTGGCGGTTGCGGCATTGATGGAAACGCCGGCAATTATTACCGCGCTGATCTTGGCCAGCCGCGGGCAAAAGAAGCGAGAAACCCCTGTCGCCGGCGCCGAACAGGGTGAGTTGGTGAGAGAGGTGTTTTTGAACGCTTCGATCGTGGTGCTCGTTGGGGCCTTGGCGATTGGCTGGATCGCAGGTGAAGAGGGGACGCAAACGATCCGTCCCTTCTTTGTCGATCTGTTCCAAGGCGTGCTCTGCCTGTTCTTGCTCGATATGGGGCTGTCTGCAGGCCGCGGCTTGCGCCAAGGCTGGCGCCAATTGAGCGTTATGACAGTCGGATTTGGCCTTTATATGCCGCTCGTCTCGGCGGCGCTTACGGCGGCCATCGCATTCGCTTTAAACATGCCTGCCGGCGACGCTGCGCTGTTGATCACATTGGCGGCCTCGGCCTCCTATATCGCGGTTCCGGCAGCCATGCGATTAGCCTTGCCGGAAGCGAAGCCGTCCATCTATTTGACGCTATCCTTAGGCGTGACCTTCCCGTTTAATGTCACGGTCGGTATTCCGGTTTATATCTATCTAGCGCTGCTCGCGAGTGGCCAGGGGTAATCTATGACCAAACACTTTCGGATTGAATTGATCATTGAGCGCATGGCCCACAAGCGCGCCTGCCGCGTGCTTGAGGCTGCTGGTATGACCGGCTACACGGTGCTGCCGGCAATGGCGGGGTATGGCAATTCCAAACGCTGGAGCCGCGACACCGACATCTCAGCCAGTGGCGATATGGTGGTGATCATTTCTGTTGGTGATGAAGCCAAAGTGCGCGGCGCTTTGGAGCAAATCGGCGATCTGCTCGGCGCCCATATTGGCATTGTTACCTTGACTGAAGTTGAAGTGCTTCGCCCAAGCCGGTTCTAGCGGTCGGTATTCTAGGCGCGCTCAACTGCCTGAGCGATCAATTCGCGTGCTTTTTCAACGCCTGACCAACCTTCGACTTTGCTCCACTTACCAGTTTCCAGGTCTTTGTAATGGGTGAAAAAGTGCGTGATCTTTTGGACCAGGATGTCCGGAAGGTCGTGATAGGTCGCGATCTTATCATAATAAGCCGTGAGCTTTGGGTGCGGTACGGCGAGAATTTTCTCATCCGGTCCTTTGTCATCGGTCATCATCAGAACGCCGACGGGACGGGCGCGAACAACGCTGCCTGGGACCAGTGGGCGATTGCCGACCACCATGACGTCAATCGGGTCCCCGTCGAGGCTCAGCGTGTGCGGTACGAAGCCATAATTACAAGGGTAACGCATTTCTGTGTACAAATAGCGATCGACAAACATCGCCCCAGAGGCTTTGTCGATTTCGTATTTGATCGGGTCGCCGCCGAGGGGCACTTCGACAATCACATTCAGATCGTCTGGTGGGTTTTGGCCGGAGATGATTTTGTCGATATCCATGGGAGGAAGCCCTTATACTGAGGTTCTCCGCGTGCCCGTGCAGGATCCTGGCCAAATCGTCAAGCGGTCATTCTGACTTGGCCTAATCGTTGCGGAGTGCTTTACTTCAATCTGTAGGTGTTGCGTGAGATCCAAAATGAAATACTCGTCGAAAAGCCTGGCCTTGATCCTTGTTCTCGGAGCCACAAGCGGCGTTGCGAGCGCCCAAGATATGCGTGCCGCGTCAGAAAAAGTCGTCGCCTGTCAAAGTCTTGAAGACGCTGCCGAGCGGTTGGCCTGTTTCGAAACTGCGGCGACGGAACTCTCCATTCTGCTCAATGCGCCAGCCCCGCAAATTGCCCAGGCGCCGGTTCCTGCACCGCCTGTGACCGCGGCCGCGCCCATCGAGCAAGCTGCCGCAGCGGCGGCACCAACTGCGCCAGCGGAAGCTGTCGTGGCTTCGGCGACCCCAGTTGCCGTGCCCCCAGTCGCGGCCCCACAAGTCGCAGCCCCACAAGTCGCTGAGCAACCAGTCGCAGTTGCCGCGACAGAAACGGAAACGCCGGACGTGCCGCGCTCATCGCTGCCCGCTTGGATCCCCCGGGTCACCTTTGGCAGAGATCGCGATGTCGAAAAAGAACCGGATGAATACGCCACGACGCTGACCCGTATTCAGCGCAACAAGATCGGGCGGCACTTCTTCACCACGGCTGAAGGGCATGTCTGGAAACAGAAACAGATCGAAGAAATCCGCGCGCCAAAGACGCTCCCGGCTGAAGTCACTTTGTACCAGAATATAACGGGCGGGATCCGCATCAAAATCGAAGAAACCGATCGCAGTTATGGCGTGCAAAGAGTCGAGTAATCGTCCCTAATCGACCCAGGCATAATTGAAGCTAATCGAGATCCGAGGGTCCTCGGTGTTTCCCGGCACGACTTCGTGGCGTAGCCAGCTTTCCCACATCAAGACATCACCAGCTTGGGGCGCGACATACGCAAACCGCTGGGCGCTGTCCGGGGCGCCTGGTTTGAGCGGCGGCGCTGCCATCATCATCGGCAGGCGAGGATCTTCGAACTTAATTCGGCCACTGCCTTCCGGCACGGCGACATAGCAGGTGCCAGAGATCACGCTATTGGGATGGATATGGCCAGAATGATGACCGCCTTCGCCAAGAATATTGATCCACAGACTGTCACAGACGAGCCGCGCCGATCCGAGCGCCCAATATTGTGCCTCGGCAAAGGCATGGGCCGCTTTATCAAGCTCTGTTACGAGCGCGGCAAAGGCGGGTGCGCGCTGCGGCAGATCATTCAAGGACGCATAAGACGTGTAGCCAGGATAGCCTTCACGGTCGCACCAATCATGTCCGGCTTGATCGCCGTCTTCAATCATCCAGCATGAGGCGTCGAGCTCAGAAATCAAGTCCGGGTCTGGCAGCTGCGTACGTTGAAAGCGGGAAGCGAAGAGCAGTTGATCCGTCATTTTTTCCTCTTAAGCGCCGAAACGCGGCTGGCAATCCTCGATGCGCGAGCGCTGCAGCGAGCCGCCTTGGTGAAATTTCCGTGACCGGTCAAGAAAACGCTTTTCGCCAGCCGCAAACTTGTATACTGAATGATATACATATTATTCAATGATAAGGGGGCGGCTGTGGCTGAGACCAAGTTCAAAGTGAACGGAGAAGAGCGGGTGGTCGAGAGTGATCCGAGCACCCCGCTGCTCTGGGTGCTGCGCGAGCAGTTGAAACTGAACGGCACAAAATTCGGCTGCGGCATTGCCCAATGCGGCGCCTGCACGGTGCATGTCGACGGCGCCCCCGTGCGATCGTGCTCAACACCGCTCGCAGCTGCCGCGGGCGCTGAGGTGACAACCATTGAAGGCGTCGCTGCAGAAGATGGCACGCGTCACAAAGTGCAAGCGGCCTGGATTGAGCATCAAGTGCCACAATGCGGTTACTGCCAGTCTGGTCAGATCATGTCAGCCGTGGCTTTGCTACGCGACAATCCTGACCCAAGCGATGCCGACATTGATGATGCGATGCGCGGCAATATTTGCCGCTGCGGCGCTTATGGTCGGATCCGCGCCGCGATTAAATCAGCAGCCCGCGCATAACCTGCGCCACTTTTAGGAGATCACATCATGGGAAAGTGGACACGTAGAGGATTTATCGCGGCGGGCCTCGTTGGCGGCGGCGTTCTCGCCGTTGGCGTCGGCATTCGGGAAGGGCAGCGCGCGCCTAAGCTGGCCGGGCTGGTCACCAAAGACGGCGAAAGCCTGGTCAATGTCTGGGTCAAACTGGCGCCTGACAATACCGTCACCGCGATCGTTCCGCACAGCGAAATGGGGCAGGGCGTGTTTACGTCTATGACGCAAATGCTGGCCGACGAAATGGATGCTGATTGGGACAAAGTCACGTTCGAACAAGCCCCCGCGCATGAAGGCTATGCCAATTATCCCCTCGGGCGCGAGTTTATTTTAGGCGACACCAAAGTGCCGGGCTTTGTTCAGGATTCGCTGAATGGGGGGTTCTTACGCATTGCCCAGTCTATGGGGCTGCAAATTACGGGCGGCAGTACCGCAGTTCGTTTCACCGGCATGGGCGGAATGCGCATCGCCGGCGCTGCGGCGCGCGAAATGATTGTCAAAGCGGCATCCAAATATTGGGGCGTACCCGCCAACGAACTGCGCACTGAGAAAAGTTTTGTCCATCACGATGAGAGCGGTCGATCCGAGCCCTATTCGAGTTTTGCAGCTCGCGCGGCCGAATATGCGCCGCCAACTCAGCCAACGCTAAAAACCCCTGATCAGTATAAACTGATGGGGACCTCGCTGCCGCGTTTCGACATTCCTGCGAAAACCGACGGCACCGCTGAGTTCGGGATCGATGTCGATTTGCCAGGGATGAAATATGCTGCGGTCATGGGCCCGCCCGTCTTGGGCGCCGAGACGGCGCGTGTGGACGATACTTATGCCGCCGACATGCCAGGCGTGGTCAAAATTCTCGATAAAGGCACGTTCGTTGCCGTGGTCGCTGACGGCTATTGGCAGGCTGAGAATGCCATTCGCCAGCTCGAAATTGAATGGACGAAAACCGGCGCCGAAACAGTCAATCAGTCGGATATCTTTGCCGCCATGCGCACCGCCATCGAAGAGTCGGGCGGAAAAGGCGAAAAAGATGTCGCGATTGGCAATGTTAGTCGAGCCAATGCGCAAGCCGCCCGGGTCTATGAGGCCGAATATTCTGTGCCCTTCCTGGCGCACGCGGCGATGGAACCTTTAAATGCCACAGCCTGGGTCCGCGACGGACAGATTGATCTCTGGTCTGGCCTGCAGAATCCGCTCGCTGTGCGTGATGAGATTGCTGGCGCGTTTGACGTCAAGAAAGACCGCGTCACGGTGCACAATGTCATGCTCGGCGGCGGTTTCGGTCGCCGAGCCATGCCGGACTATCCGATGATGGCGGTGGAGATCGCCAGCGACTTTGATCACCCGGTGAAAATGATCTGGTCGCGTGAGCAAGACACGCAGCAAGACTGGTTTCGCCCGGCTTCTGTCAGCCGCTTTAAAGCCGGCCTGGACGAAAACGGCTTGCCAGTGTCCTGGGACAATATGTTCACTGAAAAACATGACCCGCCAGAAGCCTCGCAAATTCCGTACAAGATCGACAATCAACTGATCCAATACACCAATGCAGAGCATCATATTCGCTTCGGTCCGTGGCGCTCAGTCGATCATACCCAGCACGGCTTCTTCATTGAGAGTTTTGTCGATGAGCTCGCCGATCAAGCCGGCATGGACGGCTATGAGTATCGGCGCAAATTGCTCACCCATTCGCCGCGCTACACCGCGGTTCTTGACGCGGCCGCGAAAGCTGCAAATTGGGGGCGTGAGCTGCCAGAAGGGCGCGGTCTTGGTATCGCGCTGGTCGATTCGTTCGGCACAGTCGTGGCGCAAGTCGTCGAAGTCGATGTCACCGGCCCTGAGGCGCGCGTCGTGCATGTCTGGTGCGCCGCAGACCCTGGTTATGCGATGAACCCCGATGGCTTTGTTGCGCAGATTGAAAGCGGCATCATTTATGGCCTGACTGCGGCGCTCTACGGCGATATCACGATTGAAGACGGCGCCGTGGCGCAGTCTAATTTCCACGACTATCCGATGTTGCGGATTGACCAGGCGCCTGACATCTCTGTCGAGATTATTAATAGCGGCGCCAAAATCGGCGGCGGCGGCGAGCCGGGGACCCCGCCAATTGCGCCAGCGCTGGCCAATGCAGTATTTGCCGCCACCGGCGTGCGCGTGCGCTCGCAACCGATCGCCAATTTCAAAGAGGGCCTGAGCTAGGCTTTCAAGCGCGCAGTTGACCGGGACCAAGGCCTTTGTTTAGGTCTCGGCTATGCGGGCTCTTATTCTTGGATCTGTTCTCACTCTGGCGGCCTGCGGTGCTGGCAATCTGCCGCCGCAGCCTGAGAATTTGTGTGAACAGCCAGGAACACGCTGTGTGAATGCGCCCGTGCGTGATGTTGTGGCGGTGGATGGCGACACGTTTGAGCTGCAGCGCCTCACCGATCGCGGGACGGAGCGGATCCGTTTGCGCCTGATCGGTTGGGACAGTCCGGAAACTGGGAATAGCGCCGCCTGTCCGGCAGAAGATGCGCTCGGCCAAAACGTTGAAGCGCGCGTCAAAGATCTGTTCGGTGAGGCTCAAACCCTGACTTTCAAGCCCGAGGGCAATGACCGGTTCGGACGCACCCGCGCGCATGTCTATCTCGATGGCGTCCACATTGGCTGGCTGTTGGCGCAAGACGGCTTGTCAAAGCCATGGCTGAGCGAGACCGTTAAGCCAACCTGGTGCGACTAAGCCTTGGCGCGGCGGCAGGCTTTCACTTTGCCGGCATCCTGCCCTAGAACAGCGCCATAGCTTTGATTGTGACCATAGGATTTCAATATGCCCGCGCTCTCCATGACGCCCGAACAAGTCTCTGATTACATTGCCCAAGCGGGCCGCGACGCCTGGGTCGTGCCAGATGTGCCTGACACCACGCCGCGCCGCACGATTGAAAAAGTCGGGGTTATCGGCGCCGGCACAATGGGCGGCGGTATTTCGATGAATTTCGCCACGGCCGGGATTTCCGTGACCATTCTTGAACGCCAGCAAGAGGCCCTGGACCGCGGCCTCAAAACCGTCCGCGGCCATTATCAGCGCAGCGCCGATAAAGGCCGATTCCCAGTCGAAGAAGTTGAGGAACGGATGAGCCGATTGACCGGCACGCTGACTATGGATGACTTCGCCGATTGCGATCTGATCATTGAAGCGGTGTTTGAGGATATGGATCTGAAGAAGCAGATCTTCACCGAGCTCGACCGCATCGCCAAGCCAGGCGCGATTCTCGCGACCAATACGTCGGCGCTGAATATTGACGAGATTGCCAGCGTCACGAACCGCCCTGAAGATGTCATTGGGTTGCATTTCTTCTCGCCGGCCAATGTGATGAAATTGTTGGAAGTTGTTCGAGCAGACCACACAGCCGACGACGTCATCGCGACGAGCATGGATCTCGCCAAGACCATCAATAAAATCGCCACCCTTGTCGGTGTTTGCCCAGGCTTTGTGGGCAATCGCATTCTCTTTGCGCGCCAGGCGCAGGCACAGAAATTGGTGTATCAAGGCGCCATGCCTTGGGATGTCGATGCGGCCTTGAACGCGTTCGGCTTCCGCATGGGCCCCTACCAAATGTCAGACCTGGCCGGTCTTGATATTGGCTGGAAGAAGGGGGCGACCACGGCCAATCCGATCCGCGACGCGCTGTGCGAGCTTGATCGCCGCGGCCAGAAGACGGGCGCCGGCTATTATGACTATGATGAAAACCGCCGGCCCATCCCGTCCGATGTGACCGCCAAAATTATCGCCGATGTCACTGGTGTTGCGCCGGGCGGGGCGCCGGGCCAAGACGAAATCATCGCCACCTGTATCTATCCGATGATCAATGAGGGGCTGAAAATCCTCGAAGAGAAGAAGGCGCAGCGGGCCTCGGATATCGATATTGTCTGGCTTAATGGCTATGGCTGGCCTGCCGATAAAGGCGGCCCGATGCTCTATGGTGACATGGTTGGCGCGGAAGCCGTGCTGGCGACAATGGAAAAGCTCGGCGCAGATGATGACCGGTTTGCGCCTTGTCAAACCTTGAAACGTCTCGCGACCGACGGCAGCCGGTTTATCGACGTTCAGCCCGGCTGATGGGTGCGGCTGCAACGCCGTTTCCGGGCGCCTATGACTATATCATTGTCGGTGCCGGATCTGCGGGCTGCGTGGTCGCCAATCGTCTGTCAGCAGACCCAAAGACAAAAGTCTTGCTGCTCGAAGCGGGCGGCAAGGATGATTGGATCTGGTTCCACATTCCTGTCGGCTATCTGTTTGCGATTGGCAATCCGCGCGCAGATTGGATGTTTGAAACGACGCCTCAGCCGGGCCTTAACGGACGCAAACTAAACTATCCGCGCGGCAAAGTTCTCGGCGGATCGTCTGCGATCAATGCGATGATCACCATGCGGGGGCAGGCGGAAGATTATGACCATTGGCGCAGTCTCGGCTTGCCGGGATGGGGCTGGGACGATGTTCTGCCGGTCTTTCGAGGGATAGAGGACCATTTCTTGGGCGCCAGCGAAATCCACGGCGTCGGCGGTAATTGGCGGGTCGAGCCGCCGCGCGTCCGCTGGGATATTTTGGACGCAGTCCGCGACGCCGCCGCGGAAATGGGTATTCCAAAAACGCCTGATTTTAATACAGGCGACAATGAAGGCGCCGGCTATTTTCACGTCAACCAAAAGGCCGGGCGGCGCTGGTCAGCGGCCCGGGGGTTTTTAAAGCCGGCGGCCAATCGGCCCAACTTGCGTGTTGAGACCGGGGTTCTGGTCGACCGCCTAGAGCTCTCCCAAGGCCGCGCGACAGGCGTGGTGTTTGAACAAAACGGGACGCGTTATAGCGCTGGGGCCAAGGGCGAAGTGGTGCTCTGTGCCGGGTCGATTGGCAGTGTGCAAATTCTCCAGCGCTCCGGTATTGGGGCGCCTGACAGGCTTCAAGCTGTCGGCGTGGCGCCAGTGCATGAGTTGCCAGGTGTCGGCGAGAATTTGCAAGATCATTTGCAACAGCGCGCAATTTACAAAGTCTCTGGCACCACAACGCTCAATCAGACTTATTATTCGCTGCTCGGCAAAGCCAAAATGGGGCTCGATTATGCGCTTCGTCGGCGCGGCCCGTTGACCATGGCGCCGTCGCAATTGGGTCTTTTCACGCGCTCCTCGCCAGACCATGTGCGCGCCAATTTGCAATTCCATGTTCAGCCTTTGTCTTTGGACAAGTTTGGCGAGCCCTTACATCGCTTTCCGGCGATCACTGTCGCGGCGTGTAATCTCCGTCCGAGGTCGCGCGGGACGATCAGGATTACCGCCCCGGACGTGAGCGCCGCGCCGTTAATCGATCCCAACTATTTGGCGACCGAGGCGGATCGGCAGGTCGCTGCGGATGCGATCCGCGTGACCCGCAAACTCATGGCGCAGCCGGCTTTGCGCTCCTTTGCGCCGCTCGAATATTTGCCGGGACCTGAAATTGGCGAGTCAGACCTGGCTCAAGCGGCCGGAGATATCGGAACGACCATTTTCCACCCGGTTGGCACCGCAAAAATGGGCGCAGCTACGGACCCTATGGCCGTGGTCAATGCGCGCTTGCAAGTCCATGGGCTTGCGGGCCTGAGAGTGATTGATGCCTCGGTGATGCCGACCATCACATCGGGCAACACCAATACGCCGACCATCATGATTGCCGCCAAGGGCGCCGAAATGATGCTGGCGGATTAGGCGTTCGGATCAGGCCGGCAGCGCCGCCCACAAAGTATCAAACCGCGCCTGATAAGCGCGCGCGATATCGGGCTGATCGGCGCGTAGGCTCACTTCGTGCGTGGTGTTAAAGCCTGAGCGGGTCCAATTGTGGCTGCCGACCAGCACACTGGCTTCGTCCGCGATCAGTAGTTTTGAGTGGAGGAGCACATTCTTCTCGTCAAACTTCACTGGAATGCCCGCGGCCTCGAGCCGGTTGAGCAGCGGAAGATTGATCACCTTGCTTAAATAGGGATCGTCGACATCATCCTGGTCGAGGATGACCCGCACCTGTACGGTTTGACTGGCAATTTCGAGCGCATCGATCAGTACGTCTGGGGCCACGCCGCCCGGACGGGCCGCGGCATCTGTGCCGAGAAACACCATGAGCGACAAGCTATCCGTGGCGGCTTCGATCATGCTTTGCGCCGCCGCGACATAGGAATCATTGACCACCAAGCTGGCCGTGCCTTCGACTTGATTGTCGCGCTTCGCCGCCCATAATTTATGCCGCTCCAGGCGCGCGCTCGCATCCGAAGCGAGGGCGCCACGGGATGCAAAGGGCAGAGCTTTCGCACTCTCTGCAGCAAAGTCGATAAGCTCTAACAACCGCGCCGCTGTTGGCGCAATCTCGTCCGCCTCGCCGCGGCGAAGGTGGGTGGTCCAATCGCCATATTCCAAGCGCGTATCGCCGCTGTCGAAGACCTGGATCAGGGAAGACACGTTCGGCGCGGCGACGAAGTTTAGCAATGCCGGAGAGAGAAGCGCAAACGTCGGATGATCCAAGTAGCTGGTGGCTTTCAGCGCTTTTAAACCGGTCGCGCCAATGCCCTTAATCTCCAAGAGATCGCTCATCTCTGCCTGTGGATTGAGGGTTAGATATTGTGCGATCTTATCAGCCAGGCTGTCACCAATGACCGGAAGGTCCGTCATTTCTGTCTTATTTGCGCTGCGCAGGCCAACCGGAAAGTCGGGTGTAGGCGGGGCTTTGCGCCAAGACGGATCGGTATCGAATTGCCCTCGTATGGTGCGGGCGGCGATGGCAATCCAATCTTCCAAATAGGCAGTCGCCCGTTGCAGCAGCACTTCTTGCTTATGCGCATCGGAAATTGCGATATCCTCAACCAGCCGCGACGTGGTCTCGGCGGCCAAGTCGATCAGACCGGCGACCAAGGCTTCAATCTCGTCTGCGGCAAAAGCCTGGTCGGCGGCCGCTGACCATTGCTCGACCTGTGAGTGTGCAGTCGCGTCATTTAAGGGCACGAGGGACTCCTTTGCCATTGGACCAAAGGTAGAGGAATTCTGCGGCGACGCGCTCAACGCCTTTGCCTTCGACGCAAATCGCATCTTCGATATGAGCGCCGAAGCCGCCATCGGTCCAATTCTGGCTGCCAATGAAGGCAGTATTGTCGATCACGACCATTTTGGCGTGTGAGCCGAGACGGCCTTGCTCATCGCGAAAGGTGCGGCGCAAGGGAACGCCCGAATGATGCAGATAAAGCCCAGTGGCCAAGTTCGCCGCGGCAATGTCCGCGGCTGAGGCGTCCCCGGTCAGCATGAAGCGAACATCGACACCCAATGCGGCGCGGCGGCTCAACGTCGCGACGAGCTCAAGCACCCGGCCGGAGACATCGCGGCTGGGGCGGATGTCGCAAATGAAAACAGAGGCCCATATCCGCATTTGCGCGCGCTCGGCGGCGGCCAAGACAATCGGATAATATTCGCGGTCGGACAGGGGGGCGAGGGCGACCTCTCCAAGCGGACTGATCATGGCTGCCACACTTTTAATTCGTCTAACCGGTCCGACAGCTGGGCGATGCGCAGCCGCATGCTTTGATCCATTTGCTGGGCATAGGATTTGCGTTGCACGAACTCTTGGCCGGCATAGATTTTGGCGTGCTCGCTCAGGTCCTCATCGACCGCGACTTGGCCTTGTAATTTGTGGATCATCATCCCGTTGCCGCGATACATGGCGCGGTAGGCATGATAGAGGCGCGTCAGTTTGCTGGCGGCGATAAAGGCGGTGATGGCCTCGTCTTCAGTCATGAATGTGCCTCCTCATGGCCAATCAAACGGCCAAACAACGCTTGGTCCGTCATCATTATTCCAGATTGGACCCGTGCCATCGCCCGGGGCTTCGTCTTCCGGATCTGGCGCTGGGTCGGTTAAGTCATAGGGATCAGGGTCATCATCCCATTCTGAGTCGTAATAAGTAAAAGGAAGATCTAAATCTGGTGACCCGTCCGGTTCGGGGTCTTCGCCGGCGCCTTCAGGTTGCCATCCATTCAAGATATCGAGATTGAGCTTTTCCCACCAATTGCCGAGATTGAAGGACATCGACCCTACTCCCCAAGCCTGAGTTGCGCGAATGTCCGATCGATCAATACACCGAGTTCGGCGGGTGTGTAAGCGAACCGGTAGAGCGCTCGCAGGCGTTCCGTTTCGGATCGATCAACAGAATTGTCCGCGCCGAGAATGTCGGACATCGCCTTCTGCTTCACCGCAGCAATATCGGCGGCGTCAATCAACGCCTGCACGGCGCGGGATTGCAACAGAGCCTGGTCCGCATCTATGGGAAACGGGAGTAAGTCGATAATTGTTTTAAACACTTAAATGCACCAATGAAATATGCATCATTGAATACATTTATTGTTTTTAAGATCAATACTTAATTGTAAATATATTTGTGTTTTACTTAAGTATTGATCCTTTTTATTGTATGTATTGCGTCACTCGCTCAAAGCGTCGACGGCGTCATTGATGAGAACAGGCGTGCCAAAGCCGAGCTCAGCCAAGCGCTCTAATTGCGTCTCGGCATCGCCGACAATGACGAAATTCATCGCCTCCGGCCGGATATAGTCGGTAGCCAGCGCTTGCACTTGCGCCACGGTGAGCGCTTCGACGGCCGCGACTTGCTGCGCCGCATAGTCATAAGGCAAGTCATAGTCGGCAATGTCGGACAGAACGCGCAGCTTCGCGCCGAGGGATTCAAACCGCCGCGCTTGGCTTTTCGACGTGAAGCTTTGCGTCACTTCGAGATCATTCTCGGTAAAGGTGGCGGCATAATCACTCATAATGTCTTTGACCAAGGCTGCTGCTTCCAGGGTCACGTTTGACCGCACGCCGCTGCCAATCGAGAAGACGCCAACTTGCTCAGTGCCGGAAAAGCTTGATCCGATCCCATAAGTATAGCCTTTGCCTTCGCGCAATTCTTGCGTCAGGCGTGAGGCAAAGCCGCCGCCGCCGAGCCGGTAATTCATCACTCCGGCAAGATTATAGTCCTCATCCGTACGCTTCAGCGCCGGATAGCCGAACCGGAACACCGATTGAGACGAACCTGGCACGTCATAGAAATAGACTTTTGACGTGGTTGGCACGGCTGGCGGCGTGACGTCTGGCAAAGTGACCTCGACCGGAGCCCATGCGGTCGCCAGGCCTTGCATCGCGCTAGAGACGTCGGCCTTCGTAATATTACCAACAACGCGGAGGCTGGTTAGGTGAGGCGATAGATTAGCCGCTTTCCAGGTTTGCAAGGAGTCCAGCATGATCGCGTCAACGCTCGATTCGCTGCCGAGGACGCTGCGCGCGCGCATACTATCGGCGCCGTAAGTGACGTAATTAAAGGCCCGCGCCGCGATTGCATTTGGCTGCGCGCGCGACGCTTGAATGGCGTCTTTGGTGCGCGATACAGCCAAGTCGAACTCGTCTTCGTCCCAGCGCGGGGCCAGCAAAGCTTCTTCAATCAATGCGATGGTTGCGTCAAAATTTCGGGCCAGCGTTTCGCCATTAATCTCGAAACTCTCCGTGCCAACTTCGACGCTGACATCGGCGCCGAGTAAAGCCAGCGCATTGTCAAACTCGGCCGGGGTTTTGGTGGCTGTGCCTTTAAGCAGGATTTCCGCCAGCATATTGGCCGTGCCCGCGGTCTCGGGCGTGTCGAGCAAATGCCCGCCTTCCATGACCATGGAGAATTGAACCAGCGGCAATTCGCTGTCCGAAATGCCATAGATTTTCAGGCCATTGGCGAGCTCTGCCTCCCAGACATCAGGCGTTCCGAGCTCTGGCGTCTCGCCATAAGGCGGCTCGATGGTGCGATCAATCAGCGATGGTGTGCGTTCATATTCCGCATTGGCGGTGAGGTCGACTTCCGCCTCAGCGCCTTGCACGATCGGTTCAATTACCACGTCGGCGACCGTGGACCCCTCAAGCGCCAGTTCAGGCGCACCTTTCGGTACAAAGCTGGCGGCGACGTGCGGCTGGTCTTTGATATAAGTCGCATAGACCCGGCGAACGTCTTCAGCGGTGACCGATTGTAAGCGCTCTAAGTCTTCATCTATATAGCCAGCGTCGCCGGCGAAAATGCTATATTGCGCCAGCTGCGCGCCTTTGCCGAGGACACTGCTCAAGCCAGCGTAGAAATTGACCTCTTGGCGGGTTTTAATCCGTTGCAGCGCTTCAGGCTTGATCGGCTCACGCTCAAACCGGGCAAAGCCATCGGCCAGGGCGTCTGCGACTTGGTCCAGATCGGTGCCGCGAAAGGCGCTCACCTGCAGCAGCATTTCGCCTGCGAGCTCACTATCATAGACAAAGGTGCCAACCGAGGCCGCGACTTTCGCTTCATCGATCAAGACTTCGTTGAGCGGCGCTTCTTTGCCATCGGTCAGAAGCTCGCTCAGCACAGCGAGGGCATAACTGTCTGGGTGATATTGTTCGACGGTCGGCCAGGTCATGGTCAGTTGCGGCAGCTGTGCAAAATTGTCTTCATGATAGAGCCGCACCGTCTCGTCGATCGATCCGGGGCGTGCTTGCATCGGGGCAATTTCCGGCCCGCGCGGGATTTCAGCGAAATAGCGCTCAACCCAAGCTTTAGCCTGCGCTGTATCGAAATCGCCGGTCACCGTGAGCGTGACATTGTTCGGCGTATACCAGGCGCGGAAAAAGTCTTTGACGTCTTCTAAAGTTGCCGCTTGCAGGTCGGCCAGCGAGCCGATGACTTGCCAATTATACGGATGATCGTCCGGGTACAGAGCTTTGTGCAAGACGTAGAATGTGTGGCCATAAGGACGGTTATCGACGCCTTGGCGTTTTTCATTTTTGACCACCTGCTTTTCTTTTTCGAGCACTGGCACCGTCACTGTATTGATGAACCAGCCAAGCTTGTCGGCTTCGGCCCAGAGCATTTTTTCAAGCGCGTCATTCGGCACGGTTTGCAAGTAGTTCGTGCGGTCGCGGCTGGTCGAGCCATTGGCGCCTGAGCCGCCAATCCGAGCCGACATGCGGTCCAATCCGCCAGCGCCCAAATTTTCAGATTCAAGGAACAGCAGATGCTCAAACAAATGCGCAAAGCCTGTACGGCCGGGCTTTTCGCGTGCCGATCCGACATGCGCGGTCAAATTGACCGCAACAACAGGATCAGAGCGGTCGACGTGGAAGAGTACAGTCAAACCATTTTCGAGCGTGAAGGATTCATAGGGCAATAGCGATGCGCGTTCAGCGGCGACGGCGGGCGTCTCGATCTGCATCGTCTCTGCCACATTGGGCGCCGGTGCCACGGGCTCAACCATTGTGCATCCGGTCAAAAGCGCCGCAGCTGAAACGGCAAAAGCAATAGACTTAGACATGTGTTCGAACCCTCTTCATCACGCTGTTCAGGATTAAAGGGTATAGACGGGTCAGCCCGTTTGACCAGACAAATCCTTGCCGATTATCGATTAAGGGCGACGGCGCGCTGAAAGCCCAAAAATTGCGATTTTAAGTGTTAATGTGAGCTTACATCCTTCGTTCAAGATCGCGCAAAAAATTCACGAGAACTTCTACTCTAGGTAGTATTCATTACAGCTGGAGGGGAATTCCCAGTGTTTGATCTGCGCCCAAATCAAGACCCTAAAGCGTTGTGGAAACGCTATGGTTTTGCGCTATTCATCATCTTAGCGTTCCTGACCGCGAGCCATGTCCTAGAGTCGCAAGCCATTCATAAAGCCAAACTACACGCCCAAGTGATCAATCTCAGCGGCACGCAACGGGTACTGTCTCAGCAAATTATTCTGCAAGCCCAAACCGTGGTTGAGACATATGATGCCGAGGCGCTCGAACAATTGTCGACAAGTATCGATACATTTGAGCAAGCGCATCAGACGCTCATGGCGGACGCGGCGCGCGAAGTCAGCCTTGGACGTCTATATTTATCGCGGACGCCCTCGACCGACGAAATCGTTTCCAACTATATCGCCATTGCGCGCGCGATCCCGACCACGCCTTACCCTGGCGCCTTGCTCGACGAGCTCAAGACCAAGGGAGCTGGCGAGGTTCATGACCGGCTCAATGAAGCGGTTTCGGCGTTCGAACAACGCGTCCAAAAACAGGCTTTATGGGCGAGCCGACTGCAGGAAATTACGCTTCTGATTGCGACGCTGGTGGTGATTTTTGAGGCGCTCTTTATCTTCTTACCGGCCCACAACATGGTTTTGAGAACCTTGCGTGAATTGCGCGGCGCGGCAGAAACAGATTCGCTTACGAAGCTTCGAAATCGGGCCGGTTTCGATGCTGACATTCTGGCCGCGATGGAAGATAAGGACGGCCAACCGAACCCGGTCACTTTAATCCTGTTCGACTTGGATGATTTTAAAGGCATCAATGACCGCTACGGCCATGTTACCGGCGATGCTGTCCTAAAACGGATTGGGCACCGGGTTGCCCGTCTCGAAGCAGTGATGTCAGCGGCTCGGGTGGGCGGCGACGAATTCGCGGTCTTAGTTGCTGGAGATCAGTGGCAGGCCGAGGCTGCAAAAAATGAGATTGAGGCCGATGTCCGCGCGGCTATGGAAGTGGTCTATCGCCCAATCAATTACCAAGGCCGCGTGATAAATGTCTCTGGTTCTGTCGGACTATCGCGCTACCCGAAAGATGCTGACAATTTCGCTGACCTGCGCCGCAATGCTTCGACCTCTCTGCTTGATGCCAAACGCAAGGGGCGCGGCGGCCTGACAGTCTATAGCGCCCGCATCAATCAGGAAGTTCGCCGCCGCCGGAGCATTCTGTCAGCCTTGCTGTCGCGCGAATATGAGCAGGATTTGACAGTCGTTTTTCAACCCATTGTCGCGCCAAAAACGGGCAAGATAAAATCCGTCGAAGCTTTAGCGCGCTGGTCTCATAAAGATCTCGGCCCGCTTAATCCCATTGAGTTTCTGACAATTGCCCGCGAATGCGGATTGGCCGAAGAAATTGAGCGCCGCTTGCGGGCGATGGCGCTGTCTTACATGTCGCCAGCCTTGCGCCAAGGGCATATTGAAACCCTGTCGCTGAATGTCTCTCCAGTTGATTTGGCTGCGGCCGGATTTGCCGATGCGTTGATCGCGGAAGTCGCGCGCTATGCGGTTCGGCCCGATCAAGTCTGGGTCGAGGTTACGGAATCAGAGCGGCTTGCCAGCCTGG
This sequence comes from Pseudomonadota bacterium, assembly GCA_039822145.1. GTDB lineage: Bacteria > Pseudomonadota > Alphaproteobacteria > Caulobacterales > Hyphomonadaceae > Henriciella. The sequence goes on from JBCBMU010000017.1 coordinate 51,176, forward strand.
CCATCGCGACTGAGAATCTGAATCTGCTGAGTGAAGCCGGATTCAAAATTGCGCTGGATGATTATGGCGTCGGCTATTCCAACATTCAGCGCCTGGCAGAGCTGCCCATTCAGCGTGTGAAAGTTGACAAATCGATTGTCCAGAACATCACCACCAATCCGAAATATGCGGGCGTGTTCCGGTCAAGCGCACAGCTCGCCAAAGCCCTCGGCGCTGAAGCGCTAGCCGAAGGCGTTGAAACCGTCGACCAGCTCGAAGCGATTGAGCGTTTTGGCTGCAAATTGGTGCAGGGCTATTATTTCTATAAGCCGATGTCCGCCGAGGCCTGTTTCGAAATTTTCGAAGGCCGGAAAGCGTCTGCGGCTTAAGTCCTGGCGCTTAAGCCCTAGCGTTTAAGACAAGTGGGCTTCGAACAATGCCAACATGCGGCCCCAGGCGCGGGCTGATTGCTCTGGATTGTGAGCGCGAGAATCCGTCGGCACCCAGCCATGCATAGCATCGGCATAGACCTTGATCTCTGCCGGGACACCCGCTGCCTCGAACGCAGCGATCAATTCGCCTTGCGCTTCGGGCTGGCGTTCATGGTCATTCTCAGCAATCGCGATCAGAACGCCGCCTTGCATTTGACCGGCCAATTTGTGCGGGCTGTCTTCGGCGTCCGTGACCAGGCCGCCGCCATGGAAAGAGGCAGGCGCTTTAAGCCGTTCAGGCAGGGCCGCTGCGGCGCGCAAGGTCCATGAACCCGTCATGCAAAAGCCAATGGCGCCAATGCCGCGCCCGCTGTCGACGGCGTCTTGTGCGTCGAGCCAAGCGACAATGGCGGCGCTATCTGTTTTCACAGTGGCGGGCGAAAGAGCCTGGTAATGCGGTCCAACTTTTTCCCGTCCGCCTTCGCTGCGAATGGTTTCGCCGTCGCCAAACAGACGGCCTTCATGCGTGCGGTAATATGGGTTTGCGGCAATCACGCTATAACCGGCGCCGGCCAGGCTGCGCGCCATATCGAAGAAAGCCGGGCGGACGCCGTGAATGTCGGGCCAAATGATCACTGCTGCGTGCGCGCCGCTGACCGGGTGGATGAAGAGGGCATCAATCTCGCCGTCAGGGGTCGGCACGCGCACCTCAGATTCAGTGATCGTGCCAGGCGCCGGCAGCGGCATCGCGCAGGCGGATAAAACAAGCCCACCGGCGGCCAGCGTCGCAGACGCGCCGACGGCAAAGCCTCGCCGCGTCATCGCTGTGCGTTTGAGATAGGTATCGAGTTCGTGTTCGGTAATATCATCGCACATCGCGGCAGATCCTTTTTTTGGGTTCAGGGTAAGACATGGCGCGATCGCGCGCCGCTGCAAGGCTCTGATCTTGTGCGACAGTTCAGCCATGGCCTCAACCATTTCTCGGCCTAGCTCTCGGGGATGTGACCTTGATAAGGAGTTGGCGATCGCAAATCTTATTCTGATCCTCGGCGACCAGCTGTCGCTCAACCTGGCCACATTGCGGGCCGGGGACAGGACGACTGATCGCGTGCTGATGGTCGAAGTGCAAGAAGAGGCGACTTATGTGCGCCATCACAAAAAGAAAATCGCGTTCCTATTCTCGGCGATGCGCCATCATGCGGAGAGGCTTCGCGGCGAAGGTTGGACGGTTGACTATGTCCCCCTGGATGCACCGAAGAATTCAGACAGCTTTACCGGCGAGCTTGCCCGCGCAATTGCCGAGCAGGCACCGGACCGGATCCTCGTGACCGAACCTGGCGAATGGCGCGTCCGCGCCGCGATGGAGACCTGGGAAGACCAGTTCCAGATCCCTGTGACAATATTGGAGGATGACCGCTTCATCGCCACGCATGCAGAGTTTGAGGCCTGGGCCGACGGCCGCAAACAGCTGCGCATGGAATATTTCTATCGCGATATGCGGCGCAAAACCGGATTGCTTATGGAGGGCGATGAACCTGCGGGTGGTAAATGGAATTATGACAGCGACAACCGCAAACCGGCCAAAGCCGACTTGTTCATGCCGACGCCCATGCGCCAGGAGAATGATGCGATCACAGCCGAAGTTCTAAGCCTGGTCGGGCAACGCTTCGACAATCATTTTGGTGACTTGGAACCGTTTTGGTTTGGCGTCACGGCGGCGCAGGCCGAAGCCGCCCTGGATCATTTTATCGACAGCGCGTTGGCCAAATTTGGTGACTATCAAGACGCCATGCTTGAGGGCGAGAAATTCCTCTATCATTCGCTGCTGTCGCTTTACATCAATGCTGGCTTGCTTGATCCTTTAGACGTCTGCCGGCGGGTCGAAGCGGCCTATTATGCCGGCGCCGCGCCGCTCAATGCGGCTGAAGGGTTTATTCGCCAAATCATTGGCTGGCGCGAATATGTCCGCGGCATTTATTGGTTGAAAATGCCGGATTATGTCGACCAGAATTTCTTCGAAAATACGCGCGCCCTGCCCGACTTTTACTGGACTGCAGAGACTGACATGGCGTGCCTCAGGGCCGCCATCACACAGACCAAAGAAGAGGCCTATGCCCACCATATTCAGCGCCTGATGGTGACCGGCAATTTCGCGCTGATTGCCGGCATTGATCCGAAACAGGTGCATGAATGGTATTTGGCTGTCTACGCGGACGCCTATGAGTGGGTCGAGCTGCCAAACACGCTCGGCATGAGCCAGTTTGGCGATGGCGGCGTGCTCGGCTCAAAGCCTTATGCGGCGTCCGGCAATTACATCCACAAAATGTCGGATCATTGCAAAGGCTGCCGCTTTGACGTGAAGCAGAAGACCGGTCCCAACGCTTGCCCGTTTAATCCGCTTTATTGGGATTTCCTGGTCCGCAATCGCGACAAGCTCGCCGGCAATCCGCGCATGGCTCAAATGTATCGCACCTGGGACCGGATGAGCCCCGAAAAGCAAACCGATTATCTAGACAGCGCAGCAACGGTTCTGAAAACGCTTTAAGATTGGCCACGCCCTGAGCTTAGGCCACTGCCGTGGCTGACCTTCGGTATTTTCGATCCACTGGATCAAAAATTTTGGCTTTGCCAAATCCCTCAGGTCACATCTGCATCGTCCAGCCTTCGACGCCCATGGCTGCCTGACGCACGGCCTCGGACATGGTCGGGTGGGCGTGGCAGGTGCGCGCGACGTCTTCTGACGAGGCGCCAAACTCCATCGCAATCGCGATCTCGTGGATCATCTCGCCGACACCGACGCCAATCATATGCGCGCCGAGGATCTTATCGGTGCCTTCCTCAGCGAGAATTTTTACGAAGCCATTGGTCTCGTGATTGGTCCGCGCGCGGGAATTGGCCATGAAGGGAAACTTGCCCTTCTTATATTTGATCCCAGCCTCTTTCAGCTGCTCTTCGGTTTTACCGATCGAGGCAATTTCAGGATTGGTATAGACCACGCCAGGGACCAGATCATAATCGACATGTCCGGCTTTGCCGGCGATCAGCTCGGCCACGGCGGCGCCATCATCTTCGGCTTTGTGGGCCAGCATCGGGCCAGCGATACAGTCGCCAATCGCCCAAACGCCCGGCGCGACTTTGAAATGATCGGTGGTTTCGATCACGCCGCGGCGGTCAGTCTTGCCGCCGACTGTGTCGAGGCCAAGGCCATCTGTGTAAGGACGGCGGCCCACGGCGACGATGACAATGTCCGCGTCGAGCGTATCGGCGTCGCCGCCCGCGGCCGGTTCCATGGTCAGTTTGAGTTTGGTTTTCAGTTTTTCAACACTGGTCACTTTGGTGCCGAGCTTGAAAGTCAGGCCTTGTTTCTTGAACGTGCGCTGGGCTTCTTTGGCGACTTCATTGTCCATACCGGGCAGGATCCGGTCGAGATACTCAATCACAGTCACGTCCGAGCCGAGGCGCGCCCAGACGCTGCCCATTTCCAAACCGATGACACCAGCGCCAATCAGCACCAGCTTTTTCGGGATCGCTTTCAGGCTGAGGGCCCCAACATTTGAGACAATCCGTTCTTCATCGATTTCAATGCCGGGCAAAGTAGACGGTTCAGAGCCCGTCGCGATGACGATATTTTTCGCTGATACGGTTTGCACAGTTCCGTCATTGCTTGTGACTTCAACTTGGCCCGGGCCCGCGATCCGGCCTTTGCCTTTGATATGGTCGACTTTGTTCTTCTTGAGCAGGAAAGCGACGCCTTTGGTCAGGCCATCCACCGCGTCTGCCTTTTGCGCCATCATTTGCGGCAAGTCGACTTCGAGCTTGCCAGTTTTGATGCCCATATCGGCGAAGTCATTCTTCGCTGCGGCATAGAATTCTGACGCGTGAAGGAGCGCTTTAGACGGGATACAGCCGACATTCAGACAGGTCCCACCGAGGGTCTCATTCTTCTCGATACAGGCTGTTTTCAGCCCCAATTGTCCTGCACGGATTGCGCAATTGTAGCCGCCTGGGCCACCGCCGATAATTACGACGTCATAGGTGTCTGCCATGGAATATTTTGCCTGCTTAAGCTCGCCAGTAGAATCTGGCCGCAACCTAGTGGCGTCGTCGGCAAATGCAATGCGCGAAAAGCCCTAAGCACGCCGTAAAGTTAAAATAAGCACGCAAAGCGCGATGGCACCGAGGCCAAAAATCATTTCGTCCATCCAAAGACTGGACTCAGCTCCACTCATGGCCATCAATCCACCAAGCGCCACGAACAGAATAGATCCAATTACCGCAAGTGCCCCGCCGCCGCGCAGCTTCAAGACGACGCCAAGCCCGCCAAGCGCCATCAAGGCGGCACTGGCAATTCGAATCACGCTGGTTGGCGGATTAAACAGGGCATTGGCGAGATCACTGCCACGCTCGATGATCAGCATCACGGGTTTGATCCCATTCCAGCTGAGCCAAAGGCCCAAGCCAAGCATGATCACGCCCGCGATTCGTCTAACCATACGAGACCTCTTTCTTTGGCCCTGTTGTGGCTGAACTTTTTGGGATTTGCAAACGCCCGGACGACGAAATAGCAGGTCAGGCGCTTAACCGCGCCGCGCGCGCATTTTGCGGCCCTCATGGGCGAAATGGGCGCGCTGACGGGCAATCGCCGCTGGAATTGGGGCGCGAATTTTCTTTTTCACTTTCGGCTGCGGCTCGGCGGCTGGCGCAGCAACATAGACAATTTGCGGCTCTTCACTCGTCACAGTCTCGGCCGGCATAGGCGCTGGCTTGGCCCGCTGGGTTAATTGCCAAACCGCGATCGCAAGCAATAAAGCGCCGGCCGCAGCGCCAGCGACGGCGCCTTCACCAGTGCTCGGATCGCGCCACCAGCCGGGTTCGAAATCCACCAGAAAGACGCATGGAAAGCCAGCAACAGCGCCCATAAAGAACCATGGGCGCGCCGCCCATTTCTTACTGTTGAGGCTGAGGGCGGACGCATAGAAACATAAAGCCGCGAGGAAATAAGGCGCGCCGTAAACAATGCCGAGCTCGCGCCAGTCAATGCCATTGAGGCCGGACATGGCATCGTCTTCGAGCATAAAGCTCGCCATCATCATCAGGCTGGGCCAGCGAATGGCCGCCATCGCCCCGAAGGCAAAGGCGATCGCATACAGCGCAACTAGAAGTGCAATTAGGCGACGAGGCATGTTTTCTTAATAGGCCAGTAAAATTGATATGCCATGAATAGAGTCGAAGGAATTGAGCTATGTTTCGACAATCGCCCCCTCAAGTGCCCATGGCGCTTATGTTTGCAGGTGTCATCCCGTTCATTTCGACCGCGGGATTAATGTTTGTGTGGCGTGACACGCCGCAACTCAAAGTCTCAATGTCGCCCTGGCTATTGGTCTATGCGGCACTGATTTTAAGCTTCCTTGGCGGCGTCCGTTGGGGCATTGAGATCGCCAAGCGGGAACGTCCTCGGTTTGCCGAACTCGGCCCCGCCACGCTCGGCGCTTTGATGGGCTGGGGGCTGGTTATGGCAGCCTTCCAACAAGGCTTTCCATCCTGGGTGTTCGTGGCGATGATGATCGCCCTGGTGCTGCACTTTCTCTATGACATTATCTCGCCTGATATGCCGCTTTGGTATCGCCGCTTACGGCTTTGGCCGACCCTTGGAGCAGTCGGCTCATTGGTCTTGGCGGCCATTTTACTCAGCGGGAGTTAGGCTGAGCTGACGCGGCAGGCTGATTTGTGCGGCGCGGAAGCTGATCGCGGCAAGCCCTAAGGAAATCATTGCATTCCAACCCGCCATGGACAGCCCATAGCGGCCGTTCCATGGGTCATCCATGCAGGATGGTGCGCCTTGCGCGGTGTTGAGGTTTGACAAATCTATGGCGGTCATATCGACCATAGTCGCGGTGCAGCCGCTTGGCGCTGGCCAGAACTTATACTCGACCCCGGCATGGTAAGCCGCAACAATCGCGCCGGTCAGAAAGACCAGGCCGAGCATGATGTTGAAGGCGAAGATAAAGCGCTGGTTCTGTCTGACTTGCCATAAGACAAGCGCGGTCGCTGACATCGCCGCGACGGCCCAATACACCTCGCGCTGGCGCAAACAGAGCGGGCAAGGGAGCAAGAGCGCAAACGTCTCAAACGCATGTGCCGCCGCCAGCATTAAACCGGCAAAGACCAGCGCCAAAGCCGGCCAACGCCAAGTCTGTAACAAAGGGTCGATCCGATTGAACATAGCCCTAAAGTCGTTCGGCCAGCCGCCAGAGTCCATGCGGCACGCTCGCACGGGGCGTTACGGTTCTGTCACATGCCGGGCTTCAGCCGGTGATCATCGCTTTCAAAGAGGTGATGATCCAGGTCGAGCCGGTGAGCAAAATGCCGATCCAGGTGGATCCAAGCAGCATGCCGAGCAAGACCAATATGCCGTCCCGCGCCATCAAGCCAAAAGCGGCAATCGCGACGGCAATTGCCGGGGTCGAATTGGTCAAAGGCAGCGGCACCATAATCGATGCGGCAAAGGCGGTGAGGAAGAGCGCGACGACGCGCTCCATGGTCTTGCCGGTCAGAAAGGTCAGCCGCGGGTGCGAGATCACTTCCAGCCAACCAAACCATTTGCGGCCAAATTTCGAGGTCCGCTCCAGCGCTGTTTTCTCAATCATCCGCTGGCCAAACTTTTGCGGTAGCCAAGGTTCTTCGCGCCCAGCCAGCATTTGCAGAGTCAGCGCCATCATTGGCAGCGAGACGATTTGCGGCACTCCGTAAAGAAACGGAATGGCGCAGGGCAAAGCGAGAATAAAAAGCATGGCGCCAAATGCCCGTTCTTCCAAACGGTCGAGGATTTGGTGCAAGCTAAAGCCCGCCTCGGGGGCTTCGGTGGCCATCGCTTCGAGCGATTGTAGAAAGGTCCGCTGCGGACGTATTGTGTCAGTCATACTTGCCCCTGTAACGAGGATTGCTTGAACCGCAAAGTGGTGATTGACGCCGCGCTTCAGCTGCGGCAGTTAGGCGACCTGCCTAATCTGGAAGCCTCCCTGGCGGAATTGGTAGACGCGACGGATTCAAAATCCGTTTCTGGCAACAGAGTGCCGGTTCGAGTCCGGCGGGAGGTACCAAATATCTATTCACGGCGCGTCCTGCGCGCGTCTTCCGGGTGGCCTCATTGATCTCAGCTTCGATGAGCATGGACCGGTCTTGAATGGGGTTGCACGAGTCTATGGCATCGACCGCAACGGGCGTCACGGCCGATCGATAGTGTGGAGCTCTAGCGCGCGTCAGCTTTTTCCGGCGCGAGGGCCGGCTTGGCTTTTTCTGCTTCTTTTGCTGGGCCTGTGTCTATCTCGGGCGCGTTCCCGGTCTCTTTCCCCGTCTCTGGCAAAGGCTCAAACGTGATCAGCGAATTATACTCAGCCGTGTGCGGGCCGACGGTCAGCGCATCACGCACCCCGGGCAAGATGCAAACATCGAACATTTCTTGGATGGCGCCGTCAAACCGCACCCAATGCGTGATCGAGCCATCGCTTAAAGAAATGATCAGTACCCCGCACCATGGGTCGGCGTCTTTCTCTTTCAGCTTGTCGGCGAGCGCCAGGCCGTCAAAGCGTTGATAGCGCGGCTTAGACAGGGTCACGATGGCATGGCCTTCGACAAAAGCCAGGCCGCGGACAAAGCCCGGACAGAAGGCCACCGGCTTGAATGTTTTGGTCTTCCGATCAATCCACCCAAGCTCCCCGGAGCCGGAATTGATGACCCATAATTTGCCATCATAGACGCGCGGTGAGTGCGGCATAGACAGGCCTTCGGCAACGATCTCATCGGTTTCAATATCAATGATGATTCCGCCATCCTCGCGCCGGTCACGCCAGCCATCGACAACGTCTGAGCGGCACACGGCGCTGGCATAGCGTGGCACGCCGTCCTCCATCGCGAGACCGTTTAAGTGACAGCGATCTTCGGGCGCTAATTGGCTGATGAAAGAGGGTTTCCAAATCGGCTTGAAACTATGCTTGAGGCTGAGCTCGCAAAGGCAGGAATATTTGGTGTTGATGAAGACCACACGGCCATCTTTGCAGACGCCAATTTCGTGCAGATCAACGGCCCCGGTGGTTTGGAAATTGCGCGGCACATAGACTTTATCATGCTTGTCATTGGCCAATTGATTGGGTCCGACAATATTCTCCAACCGGATAATTTGATTGAGCGAGGCGAGATATAGCCGGGCGCCATTGCCAACCACGCCCATGGCTTGCGGGTAATGGGCTTGATGCAGTGACAGTTTCTTATCCCGGCCATGCCCTAGGATATAGAGAATACCGGTCTGATACGATGTGAAAGCCAGCGAAATTTGCCGCGCCGCGAGAAAATTGTAGAGCCCGCCAGAGAATGAAATATCGGTTTTGAGCTGGCGCGCTGGCGGCGGGGTCGCGCCGGTTTCGGGCGGGCTTTCAGGCGCGTTTTTCGCGGCTTGAACGGGCGCGGCCTCAGGGCTTTTCACCGCCGCCTTTTGGGGCAGTGTTTCTGAAGGCTTTTCTGCGGCTTTAGGCTCGCTTTTGAGCGCGTCTTTGGTCGGCGCAGGTTTCGCCGTTTCAGGACGGTTCTGAGCCTCTTTGAGGCGGTCTTTTTGCGGTGATTTTGATTTCGATTTGAGCATATGATTTTCGACTGCGCCGCAGTCATCCCCTTTTCTAGAATCAGTGGTCGAGCCCCTCAACGACCAAAAACGGAATGGCCCGACAATAGCCGTGAGCAAAATTGAAACGCTCGGACAAAGACTTCGCGCGCGTATCCCTGAAAATTGGATCTCATCGCTTCACGTAGAACCTTTGAGGGCTTTAATGACCAAATATCTCGCTGATTCAGACATCAAAATCCGACCGGAACCCGAGACGCCATTGCGCAATAAATTGATGGTCGCGGCCTCGGCCGGGATCTTGGCTTTGGCGGCACCAGGCGGGCTCTATGGCATGCGGGCTGAGGCCCAGGCTTTGCCGACCGGTTGTGTCGATGATTTAAGCCTCTCGCCAAATGATGGCGATGGCGTTGCAGACGATGGCGAAACGATTGAGTGCCAAGGGGCGTTGGGTCCAGCTGGAGTACCAATGGCGATCCCAGTCGGCATTTCTACGACGGCCAATAACCTCACGGTCAATGTCGCAGAAGATCAAGAAGTTTACGGCCTTGGCGGTCCTGCAATCTCAATGCAAGGCAGCGGGACACAGACTTTAAGCCTCGCAGTCGGGTCTATCATAGATCAAACACCGAGTTTTGAGTCAGTGGTCATCGCCTCTGCGAACGACACAATCACACTGACGCATTCAGGCCGGATTAGCAGTGCGGGAAATGGCGCGACTGGCTTAGCCGTAAAGGCGCTCGTCACCGGCGGCACCGGCAATATTTCCGTAAATTCCGAAAGCGGGACCATACGTGGCCAGCTTTACGCCAAAAGTGACAGTACGGGCCTGATTGACCTGTCGCTAGGCCAAGTCTCCAATCAGCAAACCGACGGCGCAGCCATTGATGTGCTTGCGGGCGCGATGACGAACGGGGTGACAATCCGTACAAAGGCGCTTGTACGGAATGAGTACGGCGCCGGTGCGAATATCGTCAATAATGGGTTCGGCGAGACCTTGCTGCAGATTTATAATACGATTTCCGGCGGTTCGGAGCGGTTTGCTGGTGACAAGACCGGCGTCACCCTCAAGACCACCGCCGCCGGCATCGGCTCGACCATTTCCGGCTATGTCGATCCCAATTCCGGCCTGCGCTCTGGTAGCGTCATTGGCGCCTTGATGGCGATCGAGCAGATCACCAATGGCGGCGACATCTTGATTGAGAATATGGCCTCTGTCGAAGGCGGCACGCAGGCCGGCATTCTGGCGCGCTCCTCTGGCGGCGAGATCACGATTCGCAATATTGATAGTGTCACCAGCGAGGGCGGCTCGGCGATTGATGCCGATACGCGCACATATATCAGTCCCGGGTTCTATTCCGGCGGCGGCGCCGATATCTCGATCCAGAATGTGGCAATCCCCGCATTCGATGACGACGGTGACGCGATAACGCCATACATTCGCAGCGCCAGTGGCATTCGCGCCTTTAGCGGCACGGGCAATATCAATATTGGCGCCGATCCGAACCAAATGGGCAGTGAGATTGGCGATATCTACACATACGGCCCCGCGATCCGCGCGCAAAGCGACTCTGGCACCATCGATATCGCTGTCGCGGGCAATGTTTCGGCGACCCAAACCGGCAGCATCGTGCCGATCCAGGCCATCATCGCGTCGATCAGTTCAGGGACGGGCGCGATCAATATCGAAACCCAACAAAGCGTTATGGCCGATGATAGCGGCATCGTGGCGAATCACTTCGGGTCCGGCAATGTCGCCGTGACGACACGCGAAACGATGACGGTCGGCGGGGACGGAATCGCAGTCTATACATATGGCGGCAATATCACGATTGACAGTGGCGGGAGGATCATCTCAGGCCGGCACGGCATCTATGCAGATTTGGAGACCGGCGGCACGGCCACCTTGATGATCACTGGCGAGATTGATGCCGGTGCGCTCGATGACGGGGTCAATTTGACGAATAGTGGCGGCGGCACCCATAGCGGAAGCTCAACCGTCAGCGTTTCGACCACAATTCGCGGCGGCGATGACGGTCTCTACATCGATCATGACAGTCTCGGCGCGACCACGGTCAACTTTTCCGGGCTTGCCCGTGTGATTGGCGAGACGGGAAATGGGATAAAGATCGACAATGGCTATGCCGGTGCGGCGATCAATCTTCTCGGGCCGACGGATCCGCTCAGCTCGCCAGCCGGGATAATTGAAGGCGCGGTATTTGGCGCCGATCTCGATTCGGCCGGGTCGGCGATTACGGTTCGCAACCTCACCTCAATCTGGGGCGGGACCCAGGCTGGTCTGAGCGCCAACTCTCAAGCCGGCGCCATCACCATCGAAAATATCGACTCTGTCGCGAGTGAGGGGAGCTATGCGATTTCTGCCGATTCCGCTGGCGGTGAGATTTCGATCCAGAATGTCGCCGTCGGCCTATTTGATCATGACAATAACACCGCGACGGCTGCCCTTCGCAGCAACCTTGGTATCGCTGCCACAAGCGGCACGGGCAATATCAATATTGGCGCCGGGTCGAATGGCGCGAGCGACGAGATTGGCGATCTGATCACCACGGGCACCGCGCTGCAAGCCACCAGTGAGGGCGGGAATATTGATGTGACCTTGGCCGGCCTGGTCGATTCAACCAGCGGGACCGGCATTGATCTCAATCTCGAGCTTGGCGGTGATGCGACCCTGGTCGCACGCGGGGATATCACGGCGAGCGCTGTCGGTATTGATGTCGTCAATCGCGGCTCTTCCGACACGCTTAGCACCAATACGGTGACCCTCGAAGGGCGGGTTTATGGAGGGACGCGCGGGGTGCAGATCAGTCAGCAAGGACACTCAGCCGATACCACGCTTCAACTCGGCGCGGCGGCCGAAATTATTGGCCGTACCGAAGGCGTGAATTTGGTGCTCGATAACGCCGCTAATACGATGCTCGTCGCCGGCACAGTCGGCGGCGCGTCGCGGATCCAAGGCGGGAGAAACGGCTTGCGGCTGGTCCAGAGCGGCGGCGATGTAACCATTGAAAATATCGGATCCGTCGCCAGCGAGACGACTTGGGCGATTGAAGTCGGTAATTATTTTGCGACTCTGGCTACCCTCGGAGGTGGCGGCGCGGGCAATGTTTCGATCCAGAATGTCGCCATTGGTTTGTTTGATCATGACAATAACGCTGCGACCGGAAACATTCGCAGCGCCAATGGCATTCGCGTCGTCGGCGGCACAGGCAGCATCAATATCGGCGCCGCCGCGTCACTGAACAATACTGAGATCGGCGATGTGCTAACCACGGGCACTGGCATTTACGCGACCAGCATGGGCGGCCCGATCAGTGTCAACGTCGCCGGCACAATCGACTCCACGGCCGGCTATGGCATTGATCTCGGTCTCAGCTCTAGCGGCAACGTTAGCGTCGTCACCACGGGGACCGTCGACACCGAACTGAATGGCATCGACATTGCCAATGGCGCCGGCGGCAATGGCACCACGACGGTCAGCGTGTATGAGGATCTCGCCTCCAATGCCAACGGCATCGTCATCGCGCATGACGCTGTCGGGGACGTGATGCTCTATCTTGGCAATGGGGCGGACATTCTCGGGCGCACGGGCGTTGGGGTTCAGATTGCCACAAGTGCCGATCAGGGCGGCGCGATTTCGATCTCTGGACAACAGGCCGGCATCACCGGGGCCGGTATTGGGCTCGATCTAGAGACCGTCAATTCAAATGTCACGGTGCGAGATTTGGCGAGCGTTGGCAGTCTTGCAGCCGATGGCATCAGTGTCATCACGCATGGCGGCGCCATCACGCTCGAGAATATTGCCAGTGTTGTGAGCTTTGCAGACTGGGCGATTGATGCCGAAACCCGAAATGCGGATGGCAATGGCGGCTTTGCCGGCGGCGGCGCCAATATTTCAATCCAAAATGTCCGCCTTCCGGCATCGGCGAATATCGGCGTTCCTCCAGGAGATAGCGGCAATACGCCAATCAGGTATAGTGCCAATGGCATCCGCGCTTATAGCGGCATCGGCAATATCAATATTGGCGCCGATACGGATCAGGCCGGCAATGAGATTAACAATATTTACGCCGCCGGGACCGGCATTCGCGCCGAAACCGATGGCGGCACGATCGACATCGCGGTCGCGGGCACGATCACCACGACCACGGGAGACGGCATTTATGCGAGCAGCAGCTCAGCCGGAGCGATCACCATTGCCGCGCAAGGTGAGCTCAGCACCGGCGGCGACGGCATAGACGTTGATCAATCCGGCCTCGGCGCGGTCAGCGTGACGACGCAAGAGGCGATTGCAGCAGGCGGTCGGGGAATTCGGATCAATTCAGACCAGGCGGTTGGCGTGACGCTGTCCGTCCAAGGCGATATCGACGCTGTGGGCGATGGCATAAATCTCTATAATCGCGGTGGAGGCGCTGCCGCGGCGCATAATATCTATGTCAACGCAATAGTGCGCGGCGCAGATGGATTGGATTCCGGGCGTTATGGCGAAGGCAGCACCACGCTAACCATGAGCGCTGAGGCCGAGATCATCGGCGAAACTCGACGAGGCGTCTTCCTGCAAGTCTATGGCGACACGTCTACGGCGCTGATCGATGGCGGCGGCGGGGTGATTGAAGGCGCAACATATGGTGTCTTTGGCGACACAGATGCGGCCAGCTTCACGGTCAAAAACCTTGCTCGCGTGAGGGGTGGGACGCGAGACGGAATCTTCGTGAATTCCCAAGGCGGCGCCATCATAATTGAAAATATCGACACTGTGTTCAGTCAATCTGACTGGGCGATTGACGCCGCCATGACCGGCGATGGAGATGTCACCATCAATTCTGTCGCGGTGCTGGAAGAGGTGGACGCCAATGACCCGCTCGCCGCACCCTCGCGCAGCGCCAATGGCCTGCGCGCGAGCAGCCAAGCCGGCGACATCACAATTGGCGGCGCCACAGCGGCAACCGCGATTGGAGCCATTTATGCCGACTTTTATGGCGTTCGGGGCGATAGTAATGCCGGCAATATCTCGATCAATGCCACTGGCCCCATCGATGTCGTCTCAGGGCAGGGGATACGTGCCACCACGCAAAGCGGCGCCATCGAGATCAATGCGACAGGAGACATTAGCGCGCTCAGGACCGGCTTAAGGGCCTATGCCTATGCGGCCAGCGCCGGCGAAATTGACATTGTCGCCGGCAATGTCACGACTGCGACGAACACATATTCAGCCATTAATGTGGGCAATTACGGGTCTCAAGCCACGACGGTCACGCTGACCGGTGAGGTTCAGAATGCCGGCAACTTGACCACAGTGGATATCAAGACGCTGACTGGTGCAGATGTCACGGTCACGCAGAGCGCGTCGATCCTAAATCCTTCGGGGGCGGCGATTGACTTTAAAGGGGTCGGCACTGTCAATGGCTCGAACCTGGTCTATGCTGAAACCGATGACACGCTGACTTTGGAGGGGTTTGTCGCGGCCGATGTTTTGATGGGCAGCGGCGATGATCGGT
>JBCBMU010000018.1:0-48018 GCA_039822145.1 Pseudomonadota bacterium
CCGCTTTCGAAAGTTACTGCAATTAGAGATCCTAGGCCGCCTGCGAGTGCAAGGCTGCGAATAGGTTGCTCTAGATTATTCGAGGCCCACACTGCGGGTAAAGAAATGCCATCTGTTTCTTCTTCCGGCTCGGCCAGAGGATCAGACACCTGTTCCGAGACAACCGGCTCTCTTGGCGTTTCGACCTCATCGGAACTATTGTCACATGAGGCTGCCAGGAATAGCAGGCAGAGGGCGAGCGATCCGTTGACAAGGTGATTACCATTGCTTAGAGGCGGGCGCTTGAACATTATCCAAACCTTTTGACTTGAGAGGCTCTCGGCGAGCGATGAAAACTTATAACGCACCAGCCGACGTTGAGAATAAATGGGTCGTCATCGACGCGACAGATGTCGTTGTTGGTCGCCTTGCTTCCTACGTTGCCAAGCGCCTGCGTGGCAAGCACCGCGCTGACTTCACGCCTCATATTGACACAGGTGACTTTGTGGTCGTCGTCAATGCTGAGAAAGCGAAATTCACGGGCAACAAGCTCAGCGACAAAGTCTATTATCGCCACACCGGTCACCCGGGTGGGATCAAAGAGACGACCGCTGGCAAAATCATGTCGGGTCGCTTCCCAGAGCGCGCCATAGAAATGGCTGTAAAGCGCATGCTGCCAAAGGAAAGCACTTTGGCCCGCAAGCAGTTCTCGAAACTGCGTGTCTATGCCGGCGCTGAGCACCCACATGTTGCGCAAGCTCCTGAAGCGGTTGATTTCGCGTCTATGAACACCAAAAACACGAAGGTCGCCTAAGCATGGCTGAGACTGCACAATCCCTTGAAGACCTGAAAAACGTCACTGAAGGTGAAGGCGCGCCAGCTGAGCTTGCGCCAATCACTGCGGAACCAAAGATTGACGCACAGGGCCGTTCTTATGGCACTGGACGTCGCAAGTCTGCGACGGCCCGCGTTTGGCTCAAGCCAGGCTCTGGTAAGATCACCATCAATGGCAAAGACCAAGACGAGTATTTTGCCCGTCCAGTTCTGCGTATGGTGCTCGAGCAGCCTTTGGTCGAAACCGATCGCCGGACCCAGTATGACGTCATCGCGACAGTCAAAGGCTCTGGCCTATCAGGTCAAGCCGGCGCCGTCCGTCACGGGATCGCGCGCGCCCTGGTCAATTATGAGCCAGAACTGCGCCGCACCCTGAAGCCGTTTGGCTTCATGACACGTGACCCGCGCGTTGTTGAGCGTAAGAAATACGGCCGCGCGAAAGCCCGTCGTAGCTTCCAATTCTCTAAGCGCTAAGCGTTACGGTTTAATCGAACACGTGATAAAGGCGCTCCAGCGGGGCGCCTTTATCACATTTGGAGCAAGGGTTTGGCGATGACGGATCAGACAAAACTCAAAGCCGCTGTCCTCGGCGCGTCTGGCTATACAGGCGCTGAAACTGTTCGCCTTCTGGCCGCGCACCCAAATGTTGATGCCATTTCCGCCACTGGCCATTCCTTGGCGGGCAAGACTTTGTCTGAAATTTTCCCGCATTTGGCCGGGCCGACCGATCTTCCTGTGGTCAAAGCAGACGACGTGGATTGGTCCGAGATTGATGTCGCGTTTGGGTGTCTGCCGCATGGCACCAGTCAGGACTTGATCGAGACCCTCCCATCCTCCGTCAAAACCGTTGATTTGTCGGCCGATTATCGCCTGCGCGATGCCGATCTGTATGCGCAGACTTATGACCGTCCGCATCTTAATCCGGCCCGCACCGCAGCGGTCAAATATGGCCTGCCTGAATGGCGCGGGACAACGCTTGCGGGGGAGCGTTTGGTCGCCTGTCCGGGCTGCTACCCGACCGCAAGCCTGCTGGCGCTTTTGCCGATCATCGGTTTGATCGATCCTGATAGCATTATCATCGATGCCAAATCAGGCGTATCCGGCGCGGGTCGCGGCTTAAAAGAAGGCAATCTCTTCTCTGAAGCGGCCGAAGGCACCCATGCTTATGGTGTCGGCACTCACCGTCATGCCCCGGAAATAGAGCAAGAGCTCAACCTGCAAGCTGGGTGCAGCGATATTGGTGTGACTTTTACCCCGCATTTGCTGCCAATGATCCGCGGCGAGCTGGTGACCTGTCATGTCCGCGGCGATGTCG
This sequence comes from Pseudomonadota bacterium, assembly GCA_039822145.1. Classification (GTDB taxonomy): domain Bacteria; phylum Pseudomonadota; class Alphaproteobacteria; order Caulobacterales; family Hyphomonadaceae; genus Henriciella. The sequence goes on from JBCBMU010000018.1 coordinate 2,129, forward strand.
ATCAAATCCAAACGGCTTTGGAGGCTAAATATGCCAGCGCGCCGTTTATTACAGTCTTGCCGCTCGGCTCCCCGCCTCCCGACACGCGGCATGTGCGCGGCACCAATAATGGCCGCATCGCAGTCTATCCAGACCGGGTCAAAGGCCGGGTCGTAGTGATTGCGGTGATCGACAATTTGGTCAAAGGCTCGTCGGGCCAAGCAATCCAAAACCTGAATTTGATGATGGGCTGGGACGAGACGCTCGGGCTTGCCGGCCTGCAAGCGCTTTTCCCGTAAGGCGCGTCACCGATCAGAAACGCCTCCCAGCTCAGATTTGCGCTTGCCCTTGCATAGCGGTCTACAATACCAATCTGTAAACTCTGACAGGTGGAGACGCATATGACTGAAACGAGCAGCCCATCGGCGCTACAATATCTGGACCGGGCGATGTCCGGCCTTCGTGAAATGGGCCTTGTCGATGGCGAAGCCCCCGCCGGCGCGGCGCCGATTGTAGCTCTCTTAGAGCAGATCACGGATCTTGAGCCCGATAAAGTGGCGGCGATCGCCCGCACGCTCGATCAAGCCAGCTTGTTCAATGACATTGTCCGCGAGCAAATTTCTGGCGTCACGGTGGGTGAGCGCTATGAAGGCATCACCACAGCGTTCAATTCCATCCGGGATGATGCACGCAGTCTGGTCGATCAATATTCAGACGGCAAAATCTCAACCATGGAGCGCGTCTCCAATGTTTGGATGAAAATGACGCGCGGCGACATTGCGAGCCGTTTCAGCAAAATCAAAGACTTATACCTAGAAGTTCAAGCGGAGAGCGCGAACCAGATTGATCGCGAACAGACCATTCTAGACGCCTATCTCGATTTCCGGGGGGCGCTCAAACAGTCCGAAGTTCTCGGCCTAGACGTGCTGGATTTGGCGGAAATTGAACTTGATGAGGCGCGTGCTGCGGTCAATGAAGCCGTGGCCAAAGTGGCCGGCTATATTGGCGAAGACGCGGCAGAACGGGCTAAGCTTGAACTGACCCGTGACGAACGTTTGCGCGATCTACAAACCGAAGAGAAGCGCTATCAAATCGCCAAAGACCTCTCGGACAATATCACCATTGGCTATAATACGTCAGAAGTGATCATGGCGCGCTTGGTTCAAATCACCACTGCGAAAGAGCGCGTTTATTCGCAATCGGTCAGCTTCTTCTCGACCAATGAAGTCGTGCTCACCGCACTGACGGCGAGCTTTACTGGCATGCATGGCTTGCACGAAAGCACTCAAACGCTCGAAGCGATGAAAGACGGCGTCAATAAGAGCCTCGAAGTATTGGCCGATATTGGCGGCGAGATCCAAGAAGCTGCAACCCGGGCGGGCTATGGCCCGACGGTCTCAGCCGCATCGGTCAAGATGCTGGTCGACAGTGTCGTCAATTACCAAGAGCGGACGCAAGTGATCATCGCGGAAATGCGAGATCTCTCGACCAAGAATTCTGAGGAAATTCGTGACGCAGTCGAAGATGGCAAGCGCCGTCTGACCAAGCTGGTCAATGATGGTTCTGCCCTGGCATTGATCCCACGGAGCTAATGTGAGCGAAGCCGCGGCTGACAAAAAGCCTCTCGACGAAGTCCTGTTGGCCATGGATGTGGTCGACACGCTGCGCCATCGTCAACTGACTTTGGCGCGCGAGATGGATGATGTTGGCCGCGAGCGCGAACTGATCGATCGTCTTAAAGACATTTATCATGCGCAGGGCATAGACGTGCCTGAGCATGTCATCAAAGAGGGCGTCGCAGCGCTGAAAGAGCGCCGCTTCGCCTACACGCCGCCAAAACCGTCTTTTTCCGTCCGTCTGGCCAAGCTCTACGTTTCTCGCGGGCGCTGGGGAAAGCCAGCACTGGGCGGCGTCGCGGCCTTGGCCGTGCTTGGGTCAGTCTATCAATTTGGCGTCGCAGGCCCAGCAGCGGCGCGCGCCAATGCGCTGCAAGTTGAGCTCACGCAGACCTTACCGGATCAGGTGCAGCGTCTGGAAGCTGAGATCGCTGCGATCGCGACCGAGGCCCGCGTGACGCAATTGGCAGGCGCTTATGCCAGCGACGCCCGGACAGCCTTGCGGGCGGAGACCGCTGACGCAGCAAAGACGGCGATCGGTCAGCTGGAAAGCCTACGCGATGAAGTCTCTACGGCCTATGAAGTGCGCGTGGTCTATGGCCCAAATGAGCCACGCTCCGGGGTTATTCGTCTTAATGATGACGCCGCGGGTGTGACCAAATATTATCTCATTGTCGAGGCAGTGGACCCGGCTGGCCGGCCCGTCGAACGGTTCGTCACCAATCAGGAGAATACGCGGAGCGCCCGCACCTCGCGCTGGGGCCAAGAGGTCAGCGAAGCCGATTTTAACCGCGTCGCCGATGACAAAAGCGATGATTTGATCATCCAAAATGCGGTCATTGGCGCCAAGCCGGTTGGAAAAATCGACCCGGATTTCACCGTCGAGACCTCCGGCGGCGCGATATTGGAGTGGTGATATGGGCTATCGAATAACTGGACGCGAAGCTCTGACAACTTTTGACCGCGCCGTGGCGCGTCTACGCGTTCGTTTGGCAAAAGCCATCGATGCCGCCGACGAGCTCGATCACCGCGAAGCCGATGTGCGCCGGGAACAAATCCAACGCTATTTGGCGCTCACGGATATTCGTTTAGACGAGATTGTCGATACCGATGAACAAGAGCTTGATCGATTGCACCGCCAGGCAAAAGCTCTGCTCGACGATCATGATACTTATGTTGCTGAAGAAGCGCGGCGTTTGGCTTCTGTCGCAGACAAGCTCGAAACGCTGGAACGGGACCGGGAGCAGCTCTCAGACACGCGGCGCACCCAACTCGAACAGTATGAAACGCGAGTCGCGGAAATTGAAGCAGAACTCAAAACCAATCCGGCTTATCAGCAATTGTTCGAAGACAGCGAAACGGCCGCTGCGATTGCTGAACGCGCCGAGCACAAATTGATGATGGCGCGCGAAGAGCTTGAGACCAAAGGCGCGCCATATCGCGATGACCCGCTCTTCTCATATTTATGGCAGCGTCAGTACCGGACGGCGTCATATAAGGCGATGCCACTGTTTCGCTGGCTCGATGGCTGGGTCGCAAAGCTCTGCAAATTTGACGAGGCACGCGCCAATTTTGCCCGTTTGAATGATATTCCGGCCTGGCTCGAAGAGCATTCGGCTGAACAGTCCGCCGAAGCCGGACACGCGCTCGACGCCTTAGAAGCGCATGAAGCAAATGCGCTCGAAGCCGGCGGCGCCGAAGCTATTCGCTTGCAAGCCGAAGAATCTCGCCTTGGAATGGAGCGCATTGACGCCGATATTCAATTGGAAGAAACCCGCCACGGCGTGTTTGCCGAAGCCCATGCAGCGGCGCTAGACCGGCGCGCGGGTCCCGCGCAAGAAGCTCGCGCTTTGATCCACCAAGGGCTGCAGCGCTTAGATATTCCAACGCTGCGCCGAATGGCGGCGGAGACCTATACGCGCGCCGATGATGAGCTGGTCACGGACCTGGTCGAGCTGCGCAAAGAAGAACTTTCAATGGAACTCGACGCTGATGATGTAAAGGCGCGACCCGGCCAGCTGAAGCAAGACCTATCGGCCCTGGAGCGGGTGCGCCGGAAGTTTAAAAGCGCTCGCTATGATTCTGATTATGCGACGTTTAAGCCGTCTGCAATTGATGCAGCGATTACCGGGCTTGTTGCTGGCCGCAGCGATCCAGAAAAGGTGTTTCGCAAGCTGCAACGGGCTGTGAAGCGGCGAGAGCCGCGGACCAATCCTGGCTTTGGCGGTGCACGGCGGACGCGATCATTGAGTCTCCCAGATGTGCTGGGAGAAGTGGCCTGGGAAGTGTTGAAAGAGAGCCAGCGCGGCAGCTCGATTGGCTTTCCAACCCGGTCCCCAACCCGCCGCTCTTCGCGGCGCGGCGCGTCCTTTCCGAGCCCCAAGCGCAAGACCTCTTTCCCGTCACCGAAACGCCGCGGCGGATCGAGCCGCAAGGGCGGCGGCTGGCGCACGGGTGGTGGCTTTTAGGCGCGGTGCGGAAAGTAGGTAATACACGCTAAGTCGCCTGATCTGACCAACTCACACCATGGTTTGCGCTAGATTATGGACTGGCCGCACGTCGCAGAGGCTTCCATCTCTTTAGGCTTTGATTTCTTGCTGACTTCTCAACTCCAAAGTGGAGCCGAACTAACTCAAACTATTGGCCACTTTGCAGGGGACAGTCCAACTTTTGCGAATCGAAAGCATCGATCAACGCATTCCTCACCGAGGTTGCGGTACGCCTCGATCTCAGACTTGATGCTCGAGAAGGTTAGAATGATCGAAACACAGGGTGGTAAATGGTGGTTTGGGGGAGACTTGAACTCCCGACCTCACGATTTTGAGTTGAAAACTGAGAAACCCATAAAGAAAATTAAAGATAAAAAACAGTGCATTATAGCTCAAACGAAATCGCAGAGTGTCACGCAGAACCGCAAAACCCGGTAGTCTGCGTTACACCTTTTGCCGCCGCGCAACCTGCCGGGTTAACAAAAAACGACGAGTTCGGACTTGGATATGGACACGATCATGTCCGAACCGGCACATTTTCGAATGTGCTCGCTTACATTCGATTTGCCTGGGCGACATCGATCAGGGGCACTTTCCGCTGCCAATTCCGATCAGAAAGCTCTGGTTTTGATAATCTTGTCGGACTCTGCTGGCAGGCTGATCAGCATCCCATCCTCACCGACGGTGATCTTGCCGTCGAACGCCTTATCAGCGTCGCCAAGCCAAATCGAGTATAGGGCCGGTGACGGAACGGGGGGCATAATGTGATAATAGATTAATTCTGCCGCCTCTGCTTCGGCCGCCGCCTTGGCTGCGTCTTCAGGAGTTGCATGATAGTCGAGCGTATCGGTGAATACTTCCGCGGCGACATTCCGTCCGCTTGCTTCCAAAGCCGCAGCCATGCGATTTATCATTTCTGGATCTTCGGCCTCATGAAACATCACATCGACTCCTTTGGACGCGGCTACGAAACCTGGATGATAGATCGTGTCGCCGCTGATGGATATCGAACGGTCTTTGTAGTCCACGCGATAGCCAAAGGCCGGCTCAACAGGTGCATGACTGACGCTGATAGCGGTTATAATCACATCTTCGTTCTGGTATATTACCTTTTTGGCAGACGGACCGGCTGGCAGCACAACATCCTGGGGTGTTCCGCCATAACCGCTCGGCGTTGCGCCTGCCGCACTGTGATGGGCAACTCTATAGCTACGGTCGAACTCATAGGCTGAGTTAAATGCTTGAACGACGTGCTCAGTCCCGCGCGGGCCATAGATCGGAAGACGCTCGGAGCGAAATGCACTGTCACCGATCCAAGCCATCAGCATCATTTCACCAAGTCCATCAATATGGTCTGAATGCAGGTGGGTGATGAATGCGGCTTGCATCTGTCCCATGGGGAACTGCATCCGGGTCAGCTTGCGGATTCCGCCGGACCCAGAATCAAAGATGAAAGCCTGGTCTCCGGCGACCACGCCGATGCAGGTGGCTGCACGTTTATGGTCGGGCGCTGGCGAGCCTGTCCCGCACATGTACACGTGCAAACCATCGGTTTGGTCGTGTGCAGCGTCTGAACTAAATCGCGCCTCCATCGCTCGATCTAAAATGCGCCACATGATCGCATCTTGAAACACTCGAAACCCGATGAATCCAATGACTGTGAGTATAACGAGACCGATCAGGCCTTTCATCCATAGACGCATAATTTCTTTCCTTTTTGTGTGATCGCCGCGAGCAACTTTATGTTTGTCTCACGAGCAAATTTCTTGGCGATGCCAAAGATGCACGTCACTTCGGATCTAGCGAGAAGACGGCAACCATCGTGCCGCAATCAAAGCGAACACCACGACGATGAGTTCCACGATAATTGCGCGGGGGGCTTCAGCGGCGCCGCCGGCGATCACGACGTCGAAGGTGCGCCCGAATACGGCAATCCCAAACACAATAGCAGCGCCATAAAACCATTTCCCGCGACCGGCGAACAGTCCGCCGGCACTAAGCAGCGCAGCGGTCCAGGCAAAGCCGAGCATATCTGCGCGGACGGAGTTTCGCCCCATATCGCTCAAGGGTGCGAAGCCGAGGCTTTCTGCGGCTTGGTGGGGGTTCAATAAAGCCACCGCGCCCAAAAGCGTTGAAAACAAGAGGACTAATGTTCCTGTTATACGTGCAACCCAAATCATTCTTTTCTCCAATTCATCAAAAGTATTATCCGTTTGCGGCCATACGCCGTCGAACTAGGAGCGTAAGCTTGGCAAGAGACCATAGTAGCAGACCGAAAAGCGCGAGGATCGTGATGCCCGCCGCGACAATCCAAGGCCAGTAATGCTGCCAGAGTTTATCAGCGATGTTTTCACCAATCTGCTCGATGACATTATAACCCTCAGGCAGTTCAATAACCCCGACGCGGTCGGCATAGTCCTGATACTCCACCATAAGCTCATCCTTCAGCTCGGGCATTGCTCGGCTTAAATCAACTGTCTCGCCGGGGTCATCTTGGAGATCAAAGAGCCGCCAAATGCTGTCGCCATGCGGTGGGACGTTTCGAGCTAGTTTATAGCGCCCGCGATATAGTGCTATCTGCCCGGATGTCGTGAAGGCAACCGAGTCTTGAGGGCCATAAACGGCATTGGTTTCACCACGAATTAGCGGCGCGAGCGACCTGCCGGTAATCGGCTTGGTGTTATCTGGTGCCTCATCTACAATATCTGCGAGATCGAGAAGTGTCGGCGCGATATCGGCCATGGCGGTGAACGCAGAAACTTGTTGGGCTTCAGGCAAACCCGGTCCCGAAATGATTAGGGGAACTCTAAGCCCACCCTCTCCAGCATGGAACTTGAACAAGTGACTTGGGCCAGCTGCGGCGCTCGCACCGCCGGGACCAATAGCAACCCAGCTGCGTTTTTCGCCAAGGGTATCATAGTCGCGGGTATATCCCTGTAGGTCGAACCAGAATTGCCCAGACGTGCCCCACCCATCCCCAGCTTCTGGGCCGTTATCCGACGTAATGAAAAAGACTGTGTTCTCGTAATCTCTAGTCTGTTTCAGATAATCGATCAGATGACCAAGCTCGGTGTCCATCGCCTCCAATGCGCCGGCATTTACGGCTAAACTTTTTGCCGCGAGTTGCTGCTCATCTTCGGTCAGCTCATCCCAGCGCGGAATTGTTTCAGGTTGTTCGGCTAATGGCGCACCATCTCTGACCAAACCAAGTTCCTGTGCGCGCTGCCAGCGTTGGTTGCGAATAGGATCCCACCCACCGCGATAAGTATCGATATATTTTTCGGTATATTCCCGTGGTGCCTGAACCGGGATATGGACCGCCAAAAACGAGACGTACGCAAAGAATGGTTCAGGGCGCCTCGAATCTGCCTCAAGATAGTCTTGCATCCTACCTGCGATGAACGTTGAGGAATAAAAGTCTTTCGGCAGTTTCGCCCGTATTCCGTCTTCGAACCAGAGGGCTTCTTTGTAGTAGGGCAGATAGGGTTTTTCCTCCCAATGGTCAGCGCCTGATGCGTCCAATGCGAAGGAACGGTCGAAACCATGACTATTCGGCAGGTCGCCTTCGCCATGTCCGAGATGCCATTTGCCTGTCATATAGGTGCGGTAACCGGCCCGCTTGAGTTTAGTGGCAATCGTCTCAACGCCAGATTCCAGGGCCATTGTGTAGCCAGGTTGATTTCGATGTTCGTCGGGCAAAACTTCTTCAATTGAGCCGAAGCCTGCTAGATGATTATCCATTCCGGTGAGTAGCATAGCGCGCGATGGCGAGCAGGATGGCGTGGTTCTGTGTTGCTTGAAAATCATGCCGCGCGCTGCAAGAGCATCGATATTCGGCGTTTTTGCTTCGCCGCCATAGACGCCGAAATCCATCAGCGCGGCGTCATCAACGACAACCACGACAAAGTTTGGGCGATCAAACTGCGCCGCTGAATATAGGGGCAGAAAGATCAAACATATTATCAGGCTAATTATATAACGGATCATCGAATTGCTCGAGTTTTATAGGGGGTTGTGTAAAAGCTCATGGGTCGCGATAACGGCATTCGTCTTTGAGTCTGACTCAAACGCGCCGGCTAATCATTGCTTTGATTGAAGACCGGGTCGCGCTTCTCTATGAACGCCATCATGCCTTCTTTCGCATCGGCAGTTCGGGCATTGGCGTGCACGGCCTTGCGTTCATCAGCCAAAGAGTCGGCAAGACTTTTTGCTTCAAATCCAATCACGGCATCCAGGACCGATTTGACGGCCAAACGCGGCATCGACGCCAATTCTTCGGCGAGGGCGATCGCCCTGTCTTTCAGCTCAGAGAGGGGCCAGACCTCACTGACCAGGCCAATCCGGAGCGCTTCGGGACCGGAGATTTTTTTGCCGCGCAAGATCATATCAAGCGCATGATCACGCCCAACGCATCTTGGTAGGCGCGCTAAACCGCCCCATGCGGGCACTGTGCCGAGATCCATTTCTGGGAGACCGATTTGGGCGCCTTCTTCCGCGGCGAAGCGAAAGTGGCAGGCCAAAGGAAGCTCTAACCCGCCCCCGAGGCAATATCCGTATAGGGTCACGATTGATGGTTTCCCCATGCGCTCGATCTTATCTAAGACACGCCAGCGTTGGTCGAATACGCCATCGATGCTGCCTTTAGATGCGATGCCATCACGCATTTGTTTGAGGTTCATTCCGACAGAGAAATTCTGGTCGCCCTCTGATGTGAAGAAGATGGCGCGCACAGAGGTGTCATTGGCGAGTTCATCAACCGTGCGTTCCAATTGGTCCATAAATTCTAGAGTCATGCGATTGTAGGGCGCGTCATTAATTGAGATGATCGCGACGGGGCCGCGGCGCTCTAGAAGTAGGGGGTCTGACATTTTTCTCTCCCGGTCGATTATTATCGTTTTTATAGTGTTTGAGTGTTTCAGGTCTTGTCGGTTACGGCTCGGCTTTGCGCGAAGACTCCCATAGAAATCTCAGCGCAATGACCGCCGGAATGTAATACAAGACAACAAAGATTGAGATCACCAGGACCTGGTTAGAAGCCAGACCAAAGTACAAAAGGGTGGGCAGATCCACGATATCGGTCAGAAGCCGAACTAGGATCAATGCGAACAGCATGTGTTTGTTTTTGAGCACAAAGGCGACAATCAAAGCGATCCCAACAGCAGCATTCCGAGCCGCGTAAATGAAAGCTGCTTGATTGATCGACTCAGTCTCCGGACCCCCCATCATGGCTGGACGGGTGAGCGCGACCACCGGCCCGATAAACATCGGAAGCGTTTCCAGAATGATGATAATGGTCAGCCATAAAGGCAGTCTGTCTGCCTGCTTTGAATCAGTATGCAGCACGTCAGCCTCTCATGTTTGCTTGGACAATCCGCTTTGGTCCAAACGCCAACGCAGCGTATCAACTCGGTCTTGACCAAAGAACGGTTCATCTCGAAAGACCAGAGTTGGAACGCCCCAATGCCCCGAGGCGTCGAGGGCCTCGTGATTGCTTTCAATCTCACTCATATGATCGCCAGATTCAATCGCTTGATCGAGCTCGGCGAGGTCGACGCCAGCTTTCGCAGCGGCTTGTTTTAATTTGTCGCCTTGGTCCCAGTCAGGCGTCCCGCCAAAGATGAGGTCTGAGACGTGGTGAATAAATTCCAGTCCCTTATCGCACCGCGATGCTTCCACGCCTAATTTGGTCAATCGATAGATATAGGGCTGTTCAGATGAAACGGTCATCGTTTTGAAGTCTTGAACAACGGGGTCAGGGCTTGGCCAGACAATCGGTCTGCCAAGCATGTCACCGCGTCGTTGGCTATCCATCGCAATGTATCTTGGCGCACGACGGTCATCGACATTGAAGAGTGATTCCGGAAATCGAATAGCCAAAGGCAGCACCGGTCTGATCTGAATTTCGACATCATAGTCATTTTGGAGGTCCAAAAGATCGGCTGTGATGAGCCGAGAATAGGGACTTCGGAAGGACCAGAAGACGTCGATTACATTAGACATAGGAACGACCTTCAAACCTTAGCTGACCAGTTCGGCATGTGCCGGCACAGCGTCATTCGTTGGCGCTGCAGTAAAGACTAAGCCTTCAAAATCACCGGCCTGGCGCCAAGCTTGAATGTGGTTGAAGTAACCTTGCGCGCCGCCGGGATGACCTTGGGCTTGTCGAAACTCTTGACTCCAGCCCTGTCCCTCATTGTTCCAAAATCCCGGTGTACATTCCGTCGATCCGATCAGGGAGCCTTGGTTGGTCAGAATAAGCTCGACCCATGCGGCCTCAGCCTCTGCCGTGGGTTCAACAGATGCAAATCCATTCGCTTCAGCGTGAGAGACAACTTGAGCAACAGTGGCCGCATGATCGACAATGTTATGCGGAATATTCGAAGCCATATTCGCCCCTTGGTTCATTTGGATCATGAACGCATTCGGGAAGCCGTGCATATGAAGCCCGTGTAGCGTTCTCAGCCCGTTCGCCCAATGCTCTGAAAGGCGCTGGCCATTTCGTCCCGTGAGGTCAAATCCTGATTTGAGCTGAAAATTCGCGCCATACTCGAAGCCTGATGCATAGACGATGCAGTCCACCTCATAATGCGTACCATTGGCGACGAGGCCCGTCTCGTCGATCCGCTCGACACCATTGCCATCAGTATCCACGAGCGTTGTGTTTGGGGAATTAAACGCCGGCAGATATTCATCGCTAAAACAGGGGCGCTTGCACAGCTGCGAGTACCAAGCTTTTAGGTTTTGCGCCGTCTCATCATCCTTCACCTCCGCATCGACGCGGGCGCGGATCTGCTCCATTTTCTCGAGGTCTGCTTCTTCAAACGCGGCGCGTACACGGTCTGTACTTCTCTGCGACGGCGATGCACCGAAGACCTTGCGTGCGCGCAAGACAAGGCGGGCGAGCCAGGGCGGCGTACCATTCAACATCTTTTCGCGAATGCTGCGTGAGATTTCCGTCCAGCCATCATCAACCAGGTCTTCGGATGGGATCCCGCCGCCCATGTTCTCAACAAAATTATCCATCCAACGTTTTTGCCAGCCGGGCTTGGCATTCGCCTTGATCCATTTATCATCAATGGCGTGATTTCGGCGCTCGTCGACCGAAGAGGGCGTGCGCTGAAAAACAAAGAGTTCCTTGGCGGTTTTGGCGACCTGCGGGATGCACTGGACGCCCGTCGCGCCGGTGCCGATGACAGCCACACGTTTGTCGGCCAGCTTGTCCATGGGCGCACCGTGAGCATCGCCGCCCGTATACTCATAATCCCAGCGGCTTGTGTGGAAGGATTTGCCCGCAAAACTTTCGATTCCGGGAATGCCCGGAAGCTTCGCAACATGTAACGGGCCCGTCCCCATGCCGAGATATTTTGCAGTGAAATCGTCTCCACGCGATGTCCTAATTCGCCAAACTTGTTGATCTTCTTGCCATTCGAGCGAATGGACTTCGGTATGAAAAAGGGCTTTGTCGCGTAGACCGTAATGCTCGGCGATCCGCTCGCAATGTTCAAGAATTTCGGGCCCGCGGACATATTTCTCGCTGGGTATATAGCCCGTTTCTTCGAGCAAAGGCAGATAGATCATCGCCGCCGTATCGCATCGTACGCCGGGATATCTGTTCCAATACCAGGTGCCGCCAACATCGCCGCCTTTCTCTATAAGCCGGACATCTTTGATACCGGCTTCTTTCAGTCGGGCGCCAACCACCAGTCCGGAGAGCCCTGCACCGATGAACGCAAACGTCACATGATCTCTAACCGGATCTCTCTCGCGCAGCGGCGTATGGGGGTCACCTGCGTATGACTCGAACTTCCCCTCGAGACGCTGATATTGCGCATTGCCGTCCGGCCGCAGTCTCTTGGCCCGCTCCTCGGCATATTTGTCTTTGATGGCGGCTTTATCGAGCAGTTGCGACGACGACATGGGCTGAATCTCCTGAGCAATATAATACGCGCGGGAGGAATTTCTGATCTGGTCGACGACCGCGACGGATCGTTGCTTCCAGTACGGTCGTACCACCCACAAGAATAATGCATTGCATTAATTCTGCTGAGTATCAGCTTTCCTGAGATCGAGCAAGCCCTCTCTAATATGGAAACTAGCTTGCTGGAGCGTTCAAGTATCCGGTCAGAGTAAGGGCGGCCTCGCGAATAGCATCTTCAATAGGAGGAGCTGATCCATCCTCTACAAGCCGGGCATAGTCGGCCGCTTGAAGCATGTTGATTTTAAAGCCTTGCCTTAACCGCGCCGCAAGTATCTCTGTCGGCAAATGTTTCAAACAATCTACAAGAAGGCCTCGGAGTGTCAGGACACTCACACTCTCTGCCTCTGCAACAATCTCAGCGACATCAAATCGTGGATCATGCGTGAGCTGAATAACGAAATGAACATATTGTCGTCCTTTCTCGTCCAAGCATGTCTCGAGGAAGGGGGCTATTGCGGCATAGAGCAGGTCGAATATACGATTATCCGAAGAAGACGCATCTACTCTCGCAAGGCGTACCAAACGATCATGCTCAATGCGTTGATACCGTTCGAGAAACAGCTCTCTAATCAGCGCTTCGATCGATCCAAAATGGTAGTGCACAGCACTCAGGTTGCGCGCGCCCGCCGCCGATGTGATTTCTTTTACAGATACGGTGCCAATGCCCTTTTCAGCAAAAAGACGCTCCGCCGACTGCATCAAGGCGGACCTGGTATCTTGGCGAGTTGACTTTCGCATCTTTATCTTCCTAATGCGGTATATTAATAGATATAATTAATTACCTTGGAGTGTCTAACAAAACGATAAAAAAAACAAGCGGTGTGCGCAACTCCAGCGCATGGCGGCGGCGATCAGGGGCGCCAAAGCCGTCATTCCGAAACCAAATGCGCAACATCGAGAGTCGATCGGGTGCGCCGGTAAAACCCCTTCCGCGAAACGCAACCTGCTACCAATCGGATTTCATCTTGTGCAAACACAAAACGAGATAACTCAAATGAATGCTGAACGGCGCAGTTCCGGATTGGACCCCGCTCGTGCGCTCCCAAAGACGCCGCCGCCTTTGGGGCGGGGGACAAAACTTACATTCGGTCTAGGCGCCGTCGCTGGCGGTGTAACGACCGGGGCTTTTGATTTCTTTCTATTGATTTTTTACAGCCAAGTAATTGGTCTTGACGCGCGCTTGGTTGGCTTGGCCATTCTCATCGCGCTGATTTTTGACGCTGTCAGCGACCCAGTCGTTGGCTATTGGTCAGATAATTTCCGATCGCGTTGGGGGCGGCGACACCCCTTTATGTATGCCTCGGCGATACCCGTTACGCTGAGCTTCTTCTTCTTATGGGCGCCACCAGAGAATGCCAGTCAAACCGTATTGTTTTGGTATGTCTTGAGCCTGGCCGTGATCGTTCGAACGGCGATCACATTCTACCGTACACCGAGCAGCGCATTGGTGCCGGATTTGACGCAGGATTATGATGAGCGCACCTCCATTTTTAGCCTGAGATTCTTCTGCGCCTGGACAGGTGCCAATGCCCTCACGGTGTTGATGTTCTTTATTATGTTTCCAGCCTTTGTAACCGATACGATTAGCGACGGCCGGTTCAACAAAGACGCCTACATCCTCTATGGCTTGATTGGCTCAGCGATGATCTTTGTGTCCATCATGGTCTCTTCGGTGGGGACACATTCGCGGATACCGCACCTTAAAAAGCCGCCGCCACCCAGGTCGATGACAATCGCAACCATATTTCGTGAAGTGTTTGAAACACTCGCCAATCGTTCATTTATCGCGCTTTTCATCGCGGCCTTGCTCGGTGCCGTGGCGAGCGGTGTCGCAGCTGGCCTTTCGCTTTACTTTTTCACCTATTTTTGGGGCTTCACCGATATTCAGACGGGCCTGGTGTTCCTCGGAACATTCGTAGCGGCCGCGATCGGACTTGTCCTCGCACCCTTGGTGTCTCGCAAGATCGGAAAGAAGCGCGGCGCCATGATTGTCGGTCTGATCGCGTTTGGTGGCGCGCCATTGCCGATTGTATTGCGTTTGCTGGATTTGCTCCCGCCCAATGGGACGCCGTTTGTCTTTTGGTTTGTGACGATCACGAACGTGATCGATGTCGGCTTGATCATCTGTTTTCAAATCCTGTTTGCGTCTATGATTGCTGATCTCGTCGAGGAGAGCGAGCTAAAAACGGGGCGCAGGTCAGAAGGGGTTTTCACCGCGGCAGAAACCTTTGTGAAAAAGTCAGTTCAAGGCTTTGGCGTGTTGGCCGCGACCATCGTACTGGCGCTCGCAGACTTTCCCACGGGGGCGGGCGTAGAAGAGGTGAGCGACGCGGCGATCTGGAAAATGGGCGCTTATTACGTGCCGCTTGTTTTGAGCTTGTGGTTGACCATGATCGCCGTCATTTCGACTTACCGGATCGACAAAGACGCACACGAGCAGAACCTGAAAAAATTAAATGCATGACGCGCTGACGCCGCGCCCCTAAAATAATGCTAGACATTAATTCGGCTCTCGCTATTATCCTAAAACATACAAAAAGACTAAAACACGCGTTTCCTCCCGTTGTTCGTCAACGAATAGATTGAATTAAAAATGTGGAAAAAAGCCCTTATCGGCATGAGCGTGTTCATGCTGATCCTAGCCTTGACCGTCTGGTTCAATCGGACGGCGTTCTTCATGTTCGTGATCTCCAATACTGGCAAAACGGATGTTGCGCCGAATGCCCCGATAGAGTGGCAGGCGGGGCCGATTGCGCCAGTTGGAAGCGGTTCAGATCGCCCGCCGAACATCGTTTTTATTCTCGCAGATGATTTGGGAATTAATGATATTTCGACCTTCGGGGGCGGTGTGGCTGGCGGCAAGGTCCCAACGCCAAACATTGACCGTCTCGCGGCAAGCGGCGCGACTTTTATCAATGCCTATGCTGGCGCGGCAACCTGCGCTCCATCCCGAGCAATGCTTATGACAGGGCGATATCCGACACGAACAGGGCAAGAGTTTACACCCGCACCCAATTCAATGGCCCGAGTGGTGGCGCGCGTTACGGATAATGACCAGGTCGAATTTGGCTTGCCGCCTTTGCGCCCCAACCCGGCGCACGACGAGGCCGATATACCTTTTGTAGAGAAAGGGTTGCCGGGCGAAGAGGTTACGGTTGCCGAGGTATTGAAGCCAGCCGGCTATCACACCGTGCATATCGGAAAATGGCACTTGGGACGATCGGAACCCTCGCGAGCTGTTTCGCAAGGATTTGATGAAAGCCTGATGATGGCGAGCGGATTGTTCCTGAAGGAGGATGATCCCGAAGCGGTCAATGCGAAACTGGATTTCGATCCGCTGGACAAGTTTCTTTGGGCGCGCATGCAACATGCCGTCGATTTTGACCAAGCAGGTGGAGCACTGACGGAAGAGTGGTTTGAGCCGAATGGGTACCTGACGGATTACTTCACCGATGAAGCGCTTAACGTCATTGAAGCCAATAGAAATAGACCATTTTTCTTATACTTAGCGCATTGGGGCCCTCACACGCCATTGCAAACGACCCGAGAGGATTATGACGCTGTTGGTGAGCTCGAGCCGCACCGCCTGCGGGTCTATGCTGGCATGGTGCGTGCGGTCGATCGGTCGGTTGGCCGCGTGCTGGACAAGCTCGAGCAAGAGGGCATCGCCGAAAATACAATTGTTGTTTTCTCGTCGGACAATGGCGGCGCGGGCTATATTGGACTCTCCGATCTCAACCAACCCTATCGGGGGTGGAAGAGTTCTTTTTTTGAAGGCGGAATTCGGGTTCCATTTTTTGTCAAATGGCCAGACCGTATCGCTCCAGGAGCGGTGATATCAGAGCCAGTCAGTCATATTGACCTAATGCCAACTCTGACCGCAGTCGCAGGTGTGGATCTACCGAGCGGCGTCGCAATTGATGGTCAAAACATATTGCCGCTCGCGGTGGGCGAAGCAGCCGCTGTGCAGCGCCCAGATGATGCCATATATTGGTCGAGCGGCTTTTATAAGGCGGTTCGCGCCGGCGATTGGAAATTACAAATTGACGAGCGACAAAATAAGCAATGGCTGTTCAATCTGGCCCAGGATCCAACCGAGCGAGTTGAGCTCTCAGCGACGCAACCAGAGAAACTTGCGGAGCTGAAAAACCTCATTGATCAGCATTGGCAAGACGCAAGGTCGCCGCTCTTTCCCCATGCAATGGAATGGCCGGTTCGGATCGATAAAACCAACACTGACCCTTTTGATGTCAGTGATGAATATGTGACTTGGGCCAATTGAGGCCCTCGCTGACTGACTCCTAAAGGTAAAGACCGAACGGTGATGCTGCGGGCAGGTCATGCTGACCTGATCATCGCTCGGCGGTTTCAGATTCCCACTTGCTTTTTAAAAAATAATGCATAGCATTAAAAAATAATGACAAGCATCAGAAATGCGAATGGTCTATGGGAGGATCTTATGAGACATTGCCGAACTGCGCCCTATTTCCGCCAACCAAAAGCGATCCTTTCCATAAGCGTTGCGCTGGGCGCTTTGATGGTTGGGGCCGTACCGACCGCGGCCAGTCAAGAGCCGGATGCGGCGCAGCAAGAGGGCTCAGACGAGACTGCAAGGCTCGGGACCATAACGGTCACCGGGACAAAACGAGAGGGCACGCTGCAGGACACTCCAGTGGCGATTTCCGTCGTTCAAGCTGAAGACATTGAGCGCGCAGAAATCCAAGACCTGAACGACTTGCAAACACTTGTTCCATCCTTGACCGTTCGTCAGGCGCAGACCTCCGCGAATACAAGCTTTTTCATTCGTGGGTTCGGGAACGGCTCTAACGCCATCGGCCTTGAACCATCGGTCGGTATTTTTATTGATGGGGTGTATCGCTCTCGCGCGGCCGCCTACATCCCGGACCTGCCTAATCTTGAGCGCGTGGAGGTCCTTCGAGGGCCGCAGTCCACGCTGTTCGGTAAGAACGCATCCGCTGGCGTCGTCTCGGTTGTAACGCGAGGCCCGGAGTTCGAAAGATCAGGGAGCATTGAAGCCAGTCTTGGTAATTTCGATGCCTTCCGCGCCAAAGGCGACATAACCGGGCCGATTACAGATAAGCTGGCTTACAGCTTGTCAGGCAGCGTGAACCAACGCGATGGTTATGCTGAAGACCTGAGCACAGGCGATCTCTACAACGAACGTAACCGTTGGGGCGTTCGCGGCGAGCTTTTGTTCGTCCCAAATGATAAGCTCAACATCCGTCTTATCGCAGACTACGACGAGATCGACGAAGATTGCTGCCTTTTGTCAAACGTTGTGAGCGCTGATCCAACCGCGGCTGAGCCGCTTGTGCCGAATACCAGCATTCAGGCTCTGGGTGGCTCGATCGTCGCCGAAGATCCCTATTCCTACGATGTTTACACCACTTTCCCGCCCACCAATGACATCGAAAATTCGGGCTTCTCGCTCAACAGCAATTATGATCTCGGGTTTGCGACGATCACGAATATTGTTGCCTTTCGAAATTCGAACGTCGTCGAGAATAGCGATCCGGACACCACAGATCTCGACTTATTCGGCGTCTTTGGCTCGGATACGGAAATTGACACTTTCACCCAGGAATTCAGGGTGACCTCTAACCCATCGGACAGTCGTTTCGACTGGATGATCGGCGCGTTCTATTTTGACGAGTCGATCGATGTCGACTCATCGGTTGCCTTTGGGCAAGACTTTCGGGCCTATGTGAATGGGCTGGTTGGAAATCCAGCGCTCATTCCCGGTCTAGAGAGTTTTGTAGGCGTCCCTCCCGGCGCGTTCCTCGGCGCCGGGCAGGGAAGCTTCGAAGAGATTTCTCAGGAAAACGAGGCCTTTTCGGTTTTCGGGAAGGTCGATTTCCACCTGACAGACCGCCTGACGGCGACAGTCGGTCTAAACTATACCGAAGATGAAAAAGACGTGAGCATGAATGTCCTCACGACAGATGCCCTGGCGACCGTCAATCTAGAGCAAATCGGGTATACGGCGACGCTCGCAAACCTGCTGGCCATGCAGGGGATCAATATTCAGAACCCAGCATCCATTGGGCCGTTTGTGCAAGGCAATCCGCAAGCTTATGCGCAATTGCAGCAGCAAGCTTTGGCGGTTGCCCAGAGCCCGAATAACCCCTTCGACGTTCTGCGTGGTGTACAGATCTTTCCGCCTTTCCTCAGCTTCCCGAACGCTGTGGAAGATGGCCAGTCAAGCGATAGCGATACAACTTACACGCTTCGGCTGGCTTATGACGTGAACGACAATATCAACGTATATGGCACCTATGCGACGGGCTTTAAGGCCTCGTCATGGAACCTGCAGCGTCAAAGCGCGCCGTCTTCGGCGGATCTCATCCAAGGAAACCCGATTGTCGATCCGATTACGGGCCAAGCCCTGTTCGTGACACCATCATCGCCGGTTACAGATGCAGGGCTATACACCACCAATCTCCCCGTCGGCACGCGGCTCGCTGGCCCCGAAATGGCGACGGTGTTTGAGTTAGGTCTGAAGGCTCAATTCGACACGTTCGCCTTCAACCTCGCTGTTTTCGACCAATCCATCGAAGGATTCCAATCGACCGTGTTTAGTGGTACTGGCGGCTTTGCACTGCGGAATGCCGAGGAGCAGTCGACCGTGGGGCTCGAATTGGACGCCACTTGGCGGCCGATCCCGCCGCTCACGCTGACATTCGCCGGGACGTTCTTAGACGCAGAATATGACAGCTTCGCCGGTGGAGCCGTTGATGAAAATGGCAATCCCATCGATCTGTCTGGCCAAACGCCGCAAGGCATAGCAGACACGCAATTCACGGTTGGAGCGAACTTCAATTTCCGGATCAGAAACATGGGTGGCTTTGTCCGCAGCGACTGGCAGTATGTCGGTGATTCAGCTTTCAGCGACAGCCCAGTGGATCAAGCGATCATTGAAGCGGCTGGCTATTCGCGAGAACAAAACATTCTCAATGCGTCTGCTGGCCTTATGACAGAGAATGGGATCGGCATAACCGTTTGGGCGCGAAATCTGTTCGAAGACGAGTATCTTATCGCCACGGCGCCGGCTCCTCTTGCTGGAAATTATAACGGCTTTCCGAACCAGCCTCGAACCTATGGTGTGACCATCCGAAAGTCATTCTAAATCCTGACGCAGAGACCGATGAGAGGCCGGTCGAGTTCGGTCATTTATCGGTCTTTGACCGTTTGCAATCTCCGCCGCAGATGCTGATAATGCCACTGCGACATCATTCAGACGCGCAACGCATGACCGAGAAGATCAACCAGGAAAGCATCCTCCCATGACGGACTTCGTCCTTTACGGAACACCCATGTCGCCTTTTGTGCGCAAGACCGAAGCAGCCCTTCATCAGGCCGGCGCGGAATACGAATTGGTAAATATCAACATTATGGACATGCCGGACTGGTTTGTTGAGATCAGCCCATCGCGGCGTATTCCTGTCCTGCGCGACAAGTCGGTCGGAACAGAAGGCATTCCTGGCACCATCCCAGATTCATCCGCTATCTGCATGTATCTGGAGCGCCGCTTCGGTGTCGGCCTGTATGGATCAAATCCTTTTGATGCGGGCCGCGCCGCTTGGTACGAAGAATATATGGATACCGGGTTCGCAATGACGCTCGGCCTGGAACTCTTCCGCCCGATTGTCTTCCCGATCTTTAAAGGCGAGGCCTCTGATGTCGACACGGCCAAGAAGACCTGGAACGAAAAGCTTCCGAAATACTTTGACTATCTCGAAACATCGCTGGACGGGAATGACTATTTTGTCGGCGACAGCGCAACCGTTGCTGATATCGCCGTTGCCGCTCAGTTGACTCAGCTAGATGTGGTGGCGGGCTTGCCCGACGCTGGCAAATGGCCCGGATTGGTCAAACATACCGAAATGATGAAGGCGCGCCCGGGCTTTGCTCAAAATCTTGAAAGTTGCACCGCCATGTTCAGCAATTTCATGCCAAACAAGGTCGACCTGAGTTGATCACAGGTGGCACCGCAGCTTCGCAACACTTCCCTATCGGATCTGCTGAAAAGGATTCTCGAACATCATGCTGAAACTTCACTTCGCCCCAAACTCCCGCGCCGGGCGCATCGTCTGGCTTTTGGAAGAACTTGGCCTTGAATATGAACTCAACAAAATGAGCTTCCACCCCAAGGACCTAAAGTCCGACGCGCACAGAGCGCGGCATCCGCTTGGAAGAATTCCCGTACTCGAAGACGGCGACGTGCTCTTATGGGAGTCTGGCGCAATCGTCGAATACATTCTCGAACGCCACAAGAATGGCGGACTCAAGCCTCCGGTTGATGATCCCACTTGGCCAAAGTACCAGCAATGGTTCCATTATTGCGAAGGCATGGTGATGCCGCCGATCAACACAATTGTCGTGCAAACTGTGTTGCTGCCTAAGGAAAGGCGAGATGAAACCGTTTTGGGCCAAGCTCAGCGCCTGCTGGCGAAATCGTTGGCACCGGTTAATCAAGCTTTGGACGGCAAAGACTATTTAATCGGCGATTTTTCTGGGGCGGATATCATGCTTGGACATGCGTGTTTTATGGCCAACCGGATGGGGTGCGTGAACGATGAAATGGCTGATTTGAAAGCTTATGTTCAACGGATAACGGATCGCCCGCATTTTCAGACCGCCATCACGATGAAATAGAATGGCGATGCGGTCGCCAAATCTTCCACCGAATCAAAAGGCTTTTCTTGCCAGAAGTAATGCATTGCATTAAGTGAAATTGGGTTAGCGGTTTTCTCGCAGGAAGGAACAAAAACCATGTGGCGAATTCTGGGATACATTCTTTTAGGTTTAATTGCCTTGGGCCTTATTGGCGCGTTTTGGATCACCAGAGGCGGCAAACTGGTCACGCCGACAGGCGAGGGCGAGGTCCGGATTGGCGACAAAGTCTTCGAAGGAATGCCGCTGCCTGACTATGCTGCGAGTTTCGTCACAGAAGACTATAAAAGCTATTTCATTGAAGTTGAACCAGGCATCAAAGTTCATATCCTGGAAGTGGGCACGGGCTATCCAATTTACATGCAGCACGGCAACCCAAGTTCTGGCTTCCTGTATCGCAAAGTCGTTGAAGAGCTTCCCCTCGATCGTGTGCGCGTCATCATGCCGACAATGGTCGGACTCGGCTTTTCTTCCAAAGTGCCGGTGAAAGATCACACGGTGGTCAATCACAATCGCTGGCTAAACGCGGCGCTAGAGGCACTCGATCTGGAAGGTTTGATCTATGTCGGTCAGGATTGGGGCGGGATTGTTGGCGTGGGAGCACTGTCCTTATCGCCTGAACTCATTGATGGCATTGTTATGATGAACACAGCAATTTACGCGCCGACTGAAAAGATGAAGCTGACGCGTCTGCACGACCTTGTCAGGACGCCAATTGTTGGTGAGTTCCTAATCGAGGTTCTATCTGGTGGTGGCTTTAGCGGCATGCAGCGCGTTCAAGGAGATCCAAACTCGATGCCACCAGAGGTCAGAGAGCTTTATGGTCGCCCCGTCCAAGACAGCGGCAATATCAAAGGCGGTTTGGCACTGATGCGTATGGTGCCGCATGATCCAGACCACCCGAGCACAGCCCCGATGGCAGAACTTGTCACATTTGTTCGAAGTCTTGATGTACCAACGGAGATTGTCTGGGGTATGAATGACCCAATTGGAGGCGGCATCCTTGCGTCTATGCAGGAGCATTTCCCTAACGCCCGCACGACTGAGACACAAGCTGGCCATTTCCTCCAGGAAGAAGTGCCGGATGTTATTGCCGCTGCGGTGATGCGCGTGCTGGATCAGGTGCAGCCTATAGACGATATGTCAGCGCCTGAAAGCGACCTCCCGATACCGACGGCACCTGAATCAGGCGAAGAATAGGTAAGAGACAACGGCCATGCTGAAAACTTTACTGATTGTTCTGGGCGTTATCATCCTCGCGGGTGTCATCTTGGTTTTCACTGTAACGCGCGATGGCAAGCAGTTTGTCCCGAAAGGCGAGGGCACGATCACCCTGGATGCCGGGACGTTTGAGGCCTTTGCATTGCCAGACTACGCGGCTGAGGTTCTCTCAGAAGACTATAAAAGCTACTTCATTGAGGTTGAACCAGGGATCAAAATTCATGTTCTCGAAGTCGGAGAGGGGTATCCAATCTATGCGCAGCACGGAAACCCGACGTCCGGGTTTCTGTATCGTAAAGTGGTTGCTGAACTGCCGACAGATCGAGTGCGGGTGATCATGCCGACAATGGTTGGGCTCGGCTTTTCGACCAAAATTTCAGCGAGCGAGCACACGCTCGAAAATCATATGCGCTGGATGAATTCAGCCTTGCAGCAGTTGCAGCTTGAGGACCTCGTATATGTCGGACAGGATTGGGGCGGCGCAGTGGGCGTCGGGGCTCTTATGCAATCGCCCGAGCTTCTAAGTGGCGCCGTTGTCCTGAATACTGGTTTCAATGCACCTACGGAAAAAATGAGCCTGTCGCGGGCGCATGATCTCGCCAAAACTCCGGTCGTCGGCGAATTATTGATGGAGAACCTCGTCTCCATTTTCGATCGTCTACATGAGACCCAGGGTGATCCAGCCTCTATTCCAAAGGAGGTCGCTGACCTTTACGGTCGCCCCGTTATTGAAAGCGGAAACAAAAAGGCCCCACTGGCGCTGATGCGAATGGTGCCGGACGGTCCCGATCATCCAAGTTCGGCAGAGCTTCGTAATATTCAGGCATATGTCACATCGCTTGATGTGCCTGCCGAGATCGTGTGGGGAATGAGCGATCCGATCTTCGCCAGAGCATTGCCTGCAATGAAGGCCTTCTTCCCAAATGCGCGCGTCACAGAAACGCAGGCCGGGCATTTCTTGCAGGAAGAAGTGCCCGTCGAGATTGCAGCTGCAATTATCCGTGTGGTCGAAGAGCTTGAGGCTGATCCTGCTGCTGCGGTCTCGGAGCGTGTTGAGGATCCGCTCATGGATGCGCCTGAAGGTGCAGCGCCGAATGTAGAAGACTAACAGTTATCGAAGGATCGTTTTCTCGGCCGAGCCGACCGGACCCTTCTTTGCTACCAGCGCTCCTTGAATGGGCGAAGATCCATTTCATGCGTCCAGGCTGATTTGGGCTGCGAATGCACATGCCAATAAGCCTCCGCTATGGCATCGGGTGACAGGCAGCCATCTTCGCCAAGCTTCTCGACATATTCGCCGAAACGGCTGCGAACCATTTCGCCATCAATCACGCCATCAATGACGAAATGGGCGACGTGAATGCCATCGGGTCCAAATTCTCGAGCGAGGGACTGCGCGAGCATTCGTAGCCCGGCTTTCATAGACGCAAAATGAGCGAAATTTGGCTTGCCTCGCATCGATCCTGAAGCCCCAGTGAAAAACAGGCTTCCATGGCCTTGCGCCTTCATAATCGGCACAGCGCGTTTGGCGGTGAGAAAGGCACCGAAACATCCGACCCGCCAAAACCTTTCGACGGTTTTCGGTTCCAGTTTTTCAAATGGAATAACCGCATTATTTCCGACATTGTATAAGACCGCGTTGATCGGGCCTTTCTGCGCGGCATATTCAAATAAGGCATCTAGATCCGCTTCGACGGTGACATCGACGGAGACGCCCTCGGCCGACCCACCCGCATCGCTAACCTCTTGCGCGAGCATCTTAATCCGCTCGGTCGTTCGACCGCCAATGATCACGTGCTGGCCTTCGCGGGCAAACCGCCGCGATAGCGCTCCGCCAACTCCTTGAGAGGCGCCCGCTCCGAGTACAATTGTGCATCCAGTCATTGATATGGTTCCTTGTTCAGTTTCTTCGGACGTGGTCATAGATTTGGGCTTTCATCCAGTCGCCTGAAGGTGAGGCTTGCTTGAGCAGTGCTGCCAAGTTCGCGCTTGGTTTTGTGAGCATTTCACGTGTTTTCAAATTGACTTCGTCGCCTGTGTTAATGTAACACATTAGAACATGTCGCAAGAGGCGAAACACTTCAATTGAGGCGGCGGCATTCACCGCTTGAGCCCTATAGGCCTTTGTTTTGATCACTTTTTGATGGAGTTCCCAGAGTGAAAGAGCTCGTTTATCACCGCCATTTTGTTCCCGCCTTAAAGCGTTACAAAACAAAACGAGCCGTCATTGACGGGACGTATCAGGCAACCTTCGAACAGCATGCAGACCGGGTGTATCGTTTGGTCCATGCGCTCGAGCATCAGTGCGGGGTGTCCAAAGGAGATCGTTTCGCAGTTCTTGCGAGAAACTCACATGAATACCTTGAGCTTTTTCATGCCGCGTTTCTTGGGGGTGGGATCATCAATCCCCTCAATTTGAGACTGAGCCCGAAAGAACTGAATTATATCATCCACGATTCAGGAGCGGAGATTGTCTTCGTCGACAAGCACTTTGCACCCCTGCTTGCGTTGGCGCTGAGCGAGAGCGACAGCTTCCCCATTCGCAAATCCATTTTAATTGGAGAGGGGGGGGATCCCGCGGATATTCATTATGAGGACTTGATTGAAGCAGCTTCACCTGTCCAACCAAGCGAACCTGAAGAAGAAGATCCAGTTGTCTTGATGTATACAGGCGGAACAACGGGACTTCCTAAAGGCGTGGTTCTCACTCAGCGCGCCAAAATGCTCAATCAATATCATGGCCGGCTTGCGCGCCCGAAAATGAATGACTCAACTGTTAGCCTCATCCAAACGCCAATGTTTCACGTTGCTTCAACCGGGGCGCTGCTTTCGACATATGCCGTTGGCGGAACAACCGTTATCATTCCGGGCTTCGAGCCTCAGCTGGTTATGAATGAAATTGAACGCAATCAGGTGACATCGACCACTATGGTTCCGACGATGATCGGAATGATGATGGCGCATCCTGACTTCTCACCCCAGCGTTTGCAGTCACTAGAGCAAATGACATATGGCGCCTCTCCGATGCCTGGCGCCTTGCTCAGCAAACTGCTGGCCGCGTCTCCAGAGCTTGAGCTGTTTCAGGGGTACGGAATGACCGAGAGCTCGGCGAGCCTGACCAGTCTTTCACCCGAAGACCATCGCAAGGGCGGGGCCTATTTGCGATCAGTCGGGCGACCCGTGATCGGCGTTGAGCTCTCCATTCGCGACAAAGACGGGCAAGAAGTTGTGACCGGGGAGATCGGCGAGGTCTGCGCGCGGGGCGGGAATTTCATGACCGAGTATTGGAACAAACGAGAAGCCACCGAAGAGGTTTTCCGAAAGGGCTGGTACCATACCGGTGACGCCGGATATCTGGACGAAAACGGATACTTGTTCCTGGTCGACCGCGTCAAAGATATGATCGTGACCGGCGGCGAGAATGTATACTCCACGGAAGTCGAAAACGCGATTGCCAGCCATCCCGCAGTGCGTCAGGTCGCGGTCATCGGCATACCGGACGATGTCTGGGGGGAAGCGGTTCACGCGATTGTCGTGCCCATTGAGGGCGCGAGCGTTTCGGATGAAGACCTGATGGATCATGCGCGCGCATCAGTTGCGGGCTACAAAGTGCCAAAGTCGATCGCGTTTCGAAGCGAACCACTGCCTTTGTCTGGGGCGATGAAAGTGTTGAAGCGCGAGCTCAGAGCGCCGTATTGGCAGGATCAGGAACGGTCCATCTCATAGAAGACCATGTCGAAGGACGCTGACGATGGAAATAGATTATTGTGAGTTTCGGGCAGAGGTTAAAGCTTTCCTGAACGCGCATTTGACCGACGCCATGCGCGCAGCCGGACGGCTGCAGACATATGCGTTCCCACATATGGAACAAGCGCTGGAATGGCAAAAAGTCCGCCATGCCCACGGTTGGGGCGCGCCGGCTTGGCCTGCAGAATACGGGGGGACGGGATGGGATTCGAAACAGAAGGAGATCTTCCGCGAAGAATCGCTTTTGGCCAATGCGCCCGGTGAGCATCAGCAGAGCTTAAACATGTGCGGACCGTGCTTGATCGGGTATGGATCAAAAGCACAGAAAGACTTCTATCTACCTCGTATTCTCTCAGCAGAGCATGTGTGGTGCCAGGGCTATTCTGAGCCGGGGTCTGGATCGGATTTGGCGTCTCTTCGAACTGCGGCGATCAAAGATGGCGAAGACTATATCGTCAATGGCGCGAAGATTTGGACGTCGAATGCGCAGGACGCGACCCATATGTTTTGTTTGGTGCGCACATCCACAGAGGGGCGACCACAACAAGGTATTACGTTCCTGCTGATCGACATGACCAGTCCTGGTATCCGGGTCGAACCGATTCTGAATCTGAATGGCGTTCACGAACAAAATCACGTTTACTTGGATGAGGTTCGCGTCCCGCAATCCAATCGTGTCGGCGAGGAGAATGACGGTTGGCGCGTGGCGAAATATCTGCTCGAGTTTGAACGTGGTGGCACCAGTATCACGCCCATGCTGCGCCGTAATCTTGGGCTTATTTCGGGTGCGATCAACGACGACACGTCGAAAGGCGTCGTCAATCAGTTCGATGATCCCGGTTTTCGGGAGCGCTTTGCCGCGAAAGAAATTGCAATGATGGCTGCTGATGCCACCGAGCAGCGCATTAGCCATGCTTTGGGGCAAGGTGAGTCGCCAGGCGTTTTGTCTTCTTTCACCCGGGTGATGACGCGCGAACTGTTACAGGAAATAGACGCGCTTTTTGTCGAAGCTGCAGGGCCTTACGCTTTGGTCCGTCAGCGCGAAGCTCTGCGGCCTGGGAATAATGAAGAGATGATAGGTCCGGAGCATTGGTTGCTTGCGACGCCGCGCTACTTCGATCAAAGAGCCGCAACTGTCGCTGGCGGCACCAGTGAAGTGCAAAGAAACATCATAGCGAAAACCGTGCTTGGCCTCTAAAGACACCAACTCGTATGACTGGATGAGTTACGGGTCTAAGCCTCCGCAAACATGCCTGTCAGGCGACCGGTGATAATTGATTTTGCTTCGGCAACAATCGAGTTGATCAGGTCCTCACAGGTCAAGACCTGTTCGACCAGCGCCCCGGATAGTCCAGCACTGACCATCCCGGCTTCAATATCTCCGGTATGCCAAGCGACTTCCTGATTGGCGCCAGACACCAGATCGCGAATGTCGTCATATGTGCCGCCCGCCGCTTCCACTGTTGCGACTTTCTCCGAAACCGAGTTCCTATAGACGCGCACTGTATTGTTGAATGTGCGAAAGATAACTTGCGTCTGGTTTTCATCCATCGCGACGATCTTGTCCTTGATGCCGTCATGGATCGGCGCCTCCTGGGTGGCCAGAAAGCGTGTGCCCATGTTCACGCCATCGCACCCCAGAGCCAGAGCGGCGGCCAAGCCCTTGCCATCGGCAATTCCCCCAGAGGCGACGACCGGGATATCAAGCACACGGGCCGCGGCAGGAAACAGCACGAGTCCACCAATGTCCTTGTCGCCTGGATGTCCTGCGCATTCAAACCCGTCTATGCTGACGACATCGACGCCCAGTTTTTCGGCCGACAGAGCATGGCGAACCGCGACGCATTTGTGAATGACTTTTATACCAGCAGCTTTGAAACGCTCCATGAAAGGCGCCGGGCTGCGCCCTGCCGTCTCGACTATTTTGACGCCACTCTTGATGATGACGTCAACATATTCATCATAGTCTATCGCGGTCGAAACAACGCCGACCGTCAGGTTTACACCAAAGGGTTTGTCCGTCATCGATTGGCAGCGCGCGATTTCAGTCTCGAGACCATCTGCGGTTTTCTGAGTAAGGGCGGTCATGACACCAAGCCCGCCAGCATTTGAGACAGCTGCCGCCAAGTCGGCCGTCCCGACACGCATCATGCCCCCGCAAATGATCGGCGCCTTGATTCCGAGGAGTTCGGTAAGTTTGGTTCGCATAGGTCGCGCTCTTGTTCTATCTGATGTTTCGTCTTTTGGTTTGGGTCGCATCGGCAGACGCTATCAAGCCGCATTAATAATGCGAGACATTAATGGATCGGTCAAGGACGAGCCCCTGCGGCGAAGACCTGCAATGAGGTCTTCCCATCGAGCCCCGATCCGCTCGGATGGTGATCACTCGGCGCTTGGACTCAGTTTCAACACTTCGCCACCGCCGGGCCCTTCGGTTAGAGCGTAGATGTAGCCATCCGGCCCCATCGCGACATCTCGAATGCGAACATCGAGCTCGGTCAGTAACGAAAACTGTTTTGCGTCTGGCGAAGCCGGGTCAATGACGCGAATTTCGCGTGTGGCGAGTCCTGATGAAAACAGCAAGCCACGCCATTCCGGGAAGACGTCGCCATCATAATACATCAGCGCGCTTGGGGCGATTGACGGGGTCCAATAAAGGATCGGTTGAACGGTCCCATCGGTTTCTGTGTAGGGGCTAATTTGCGCCCCAGAATAATCCACGCCCCAGGTCACAAGGGGCCACCCAAAGTTCGCGCCGGGGGCAATCACATTTATCTCGTCGCCACCACGTGCGCCATGCTCATTCGAGTAAACAATGCCATCGGATGTAATGGCAATGCCTTGGTGATTGCGATGACCATAAGACCATATCTCGGGCAACGCGCCTTCAGTGTCCACAAACGGGTTATCGGGTGCCGGGTCGCCACTATCGGTCAGTCGAAGCGTTTTGCCAAAATGGCTGTCGAGTTTTTGCGCCTCATGGCGGAAGGCATAACCTTCACCTGATGTCAGGAGCAGGGTTTCATCTGCTAAAAAGACAAACCGCCCCCCATAATGCGCCGGACTATTTCGATAGGCATCCGCTTCAAACAGAACGGAGAGGTTTTCGAGGCGGGCACCGGTCGTCGTTGGCACATATTGGGCGCGTGCAAGCCGAAGCGTGTTTTTGCTTTTGGTGCCATGTGCATATGAGAAATAGATCCACCCATTATCTTCAAATCGTGGATGCGCGGCCACTTCGAAAAGCCCTGCCTGACTGCTGGCATAAACACTTGGCAGGCCATCAATTGGGGCGGCCATGAGCTCACCGCCGCGCATCAGGCGCAAATCGCCGTCACGTTCGGTGATCAGCGTATCTCCATTTGGCAGCCAAGTGATATCCCAGGGGGTGTCCAACCCTTGAGCGATCGCCGCTATTTCGTATTCATCGCTCGGGAATGGGTCTGCCAAACCGAAGCCGGGTGCCTCTGCCGCGACTTTGATGGCTCCACTAAGAGCCAGTTGCGTCAGGATGGCCAGCAAAAAGAAGCGCATTGACATACTCCATAATTGCCCGTTGTAATGTTGGGCATTAATTGCTTCTTACGAGCACATGAAGATCGTCGTCAAGGGGGAGAGGTTTATGAAGAGTTTTCCGAGAACACTAGGCGCCTGGCTAGCGAGCGGCATCGGTTCTTATGTGCTTGCTGCCTTGTTCTCACAATTTGTAGTGCTGATGGGATTAATGGGCCTGGGGCTTGAAATCTCACTATCAGACAACGTCTCTAGTCTGACCCATGCCGTGCTTCATATGGTGCCTTATCTTGTGGTTATTTTGTTAGGCTTCGCGATTGCGTTTGGCGTAGCACGCGGCGTCAAGAAAATTGTTCCAACACTCGCCATCATTGCCTACCCGGTTGCCGGTGCTGCTGCGATCGGGGCCGCGCTTGGCTTGATGTATTTAAGGTTTGGTGTGTTCCCGATTTTGGGCGCGCAAGAAACCTATGGGCTCTTGATGCAAATGGCAGCCGGAGCCGTCGGCGGACTTATATTTGAGAGGCTTCGTCCAAAGGGAGTGGTTGCCGGGTGATCGGGGGCTGACTCTGAATCGATAGTCACCGTAAACCCTCCGAAGAGGCTTCGCGGCGCTGGAGTGATGCAAATCTGGTCCAGCTGAGCGGCGGCGAGGACTGAACATGGTTGCGTCAATTTAATGCAGTGACCGCTAAATCTCTGGGTTTTCAAACGAAATAATTTAATGTATCACATTAAAGGCGCTGCGTTTGTCGCAGTATGGGGCCTTATCTCACTATGGAGAACAAATATGACACTGACAAAACAACGTAAGCTAAGTTTGCTTACATGTCTTGGAGGGCTGTCTTTGCTTGCAACAACTGGCGTTGCTATCGCGCAAGATGGCGGGCGCCTTGCCGCTGCTGATAGCAATGGAGATGGTGCGATAGAGTGGCAAGAAGTTGTCGATATGCGCGCGGCCGGTTTTGAAAGAATGGACCGCAACTCAGATGGCGTGGTAAATCTAGATGACCGTCCAAAATTCGGCCCCGGCAAAAGCCGGTTTACCGAGGCATTCGAAGGCCTTGTCACCACTGCAGATGCGAATGGTGATGGCAGCATTTCCAAAACTGAAATGCTAGAAGCGCCGGCCCCACGTTTCACAACTGCGGATGTGAATGAGGACGGAATACTCTCAGCGGAAGAAATCGAGTCTTTGCAATAATTTTGAGACCCAGCGCTCATACGCTCGAAACGCAAATTGTCCGGTCGCAAGGACGAAACACTGGCGACCGGACACATGCTGTTTGGCGATCTGGCATATCAACAAAAATCGAGGATTGAGCGCTTTATGGCCGACGCACCGAGACTTAAAAAACGCTTGCTCGGCGGCGCTATGTTAAGCGCTGCAACCGCCGGGTGCGCCCTGACGCCTGACCCAGTGCAGCCACAGATGATCGATGAGCTAAGCCAACAAGAGACCTATTTCGGCGCCGCATCAGCTGAGGCGGGTCAGCCTCAAATGCTGAAATGGTGGTCGAGTATCGGCGGTTCGGAACTCGATGATTTGGTCACCGTGTTACGCGCGCAATCGTTCACGTTGAGAGAGGCTAATTTGCAGGCCGAGCAAGCCCTTCAGAGCGCCCAAATCGCGCGTGGTCAGCGCCTGCCATCTGTGACGGCACTGGGCGATGTATCAACAACCCGTAGCCCAGATTTTGCCGGCGATTTTTCTTGGTCGGAGGCGTACTCGGCTGGACTGATCTTTGACTTCAATGCCGATATCTTCGGCGGATTAAGAGCGACTGAGCGGTCTGCGAAATTGAACGCTTTCGCGAGTCAGCTTTCTGTTCGAGCCACCGAGCAGCGCGAGATCGCAATCCTGGCTAAGAATTGGGTCTCAGCGATCACGCTGCAAAGGCGTTTAGATCTCGCCAAGCGGACCGCCGAAAGTTTTCGGGCGACCTATGAGCTCACCGATCAACGCTATGTGGGGGGATCAACAACGGCCTCCGCGAGTGATGTGCAAATCGCCTTACAAAACCTCGATACGGCGCTTTCAGACATCCCGCAAATCGAAACAGATCTTACCAATCAGCTGCTCATTTTGGATGAACAATTAGCGCGGTCTCCCGGAGAGACAGAAGAGACCTTTAGGGGCGGTGTTGAGCCGTCGGCTCCCGTTTCGCTTCCGATTGGTCGGCCGGCTAATTTGCTCGCCAATCGCCCAGACGTTGCGGCCTCTGAACTGCGTTACCTTGCCGCCCTCGAAGATGTCGGCGCTGCGCGGGCAAATTTGTATCCAGCCCTATCCCTCAGCGCATCCCTGACGTTTCAAGCCGATACACCAGGCGAAATTTTCGACTGGGATGAATACATTGCGAGCCTCGCAAGTTCCATTACGGCGCCGATCTTTCAAGGCGGGCGACTAAAAGCTCAAATTCAGATTGAACAAGCGCGTGCGACAGAGCTCGCGACCGCCTTTGCGCGAACCATGCTGGCCGCTGTGGTCGATGTTGAGATTGCGCTGAGTGACCTTGACGGCCTAAAGCGTCAACGGGACTTGCTTCAAAATGCCTTCGATACGGCGCGGGTCTCGAACGAGTTGGCGCAAGGACGCTATCGGCAAGGTCTCACGTCAATCCTATCTGTTTTGGAAACCCAGCGCAGTCTGGATGTGGCCGAGCAGAATTTGATTTTGACGGATCAAGCAATCGCAAATGCACATATTGATTTATTTCTGAGCCTTGGCGGGGAGTGGACCGCGCAAGATGAGATTTCGATCGCTCAGTCAAGTCCGGAATTTGATGGGAAGGGCGCACTATGACCGAAGCCGAAAATACGCAAAACGAAGACTCCGAACCGGCAGAAAGCACAAAGACCCGCGCCAATGGGATTCTTCAGATCGTCTTAGTTGTTGGCGTGCTCGGGGCAGGGATTGCGGCAAATCAGATCTTATCCAGTAGGTCGACTGCACCTCAAATTCGTGCCGGGACCTCGACCGTCGCCTCAGTTGATGTCGTTCAGCCGATTAAACGAGACACGCAAATCCGCGTAAATGAGACCGGCACGGTCCAGGTTCGAAATTCGATTGAACTCAGCCCGCAAGTGAGCGGCCGCGTTGTTTCAGTTAACTCTGCACTCGCATCAGGCGGAACGTTTGGCGCCGGTGAAACGCTCTTTCGCTTAGACGATTCCGATTATCGCGCGAATATTGATCGGGCCCGAGCCGACTTAGTGTCCCGACAAGCCGACTTGCAAGTTGAGCAAACCGAAGCTGAAATTGCGCGAAATGAATGGCAACTCGTGCGGCCAAATGAACCTATTCCGGCGAATGTCGCGCGGGAGCCCCAATTGGCGCGTGCTGAGGCGGCTGTGCGGTCCGCAGAAGCGGCGCTGGCAGATGCGCGCTTAGATTTGTCGCGCGTGACTTATTCCTTGCCGTTTGATGGTCGGATTTTGTCGACCACGATCGAAATCGGTCAAAACCTATCTGCCGGACAGTCTTACGGACGCGCTTATGACCCTTCGAGTGTCGAAATTTCGGTCGCCGTGAACCCGGCCGTTTTGGATGGGCTATCTCCCGCAGCCGGACGTGAAGCGGTGGTGCGCACGCGTCAAACGGCGTTGGCGCAGCCAATGATTGCTTATGCTGCTGAAGTAACGCGGGAAGACGCTGAGCTTGACGCACAAACCCGCTTGGCGCGTCTCATTCTCGAACTCAAAGACGATGTTGAATTGCGTCCTGGCGATTTTGTGGATGTTGAGATTAGCGGCCCAGTTGTTCCGAATGCTCATATCTTCCCGGAAGGGGCGCTCCAAGAAAATCGAACCGTATGGGTGGTTGAGGCAGGGGTGCTTGCGCCGCGAATGCCACGATTGGTTTCAGCGGAAGCTGGCAGCATTGTCGCGCTCCCATTCGACAGCGCGGATGGCATCGTCGTGACGACCCTGAATGATCCGCAAGCCGGGGATCCAGTCCTCATGGCCGGGCAAGCGGGTGCGGATGGCGAGGCGCCCCAATGACGCCGCCTCAGTCAGCGCCGCGCGGCTTAATCGCGCTGTTCGCGCAAAACTCTGTTGCGGCGAACATTTTGATGTTTGCGCTCTTGGTGGGCGGCATCATCATTATGGGGCAAACCAAATCGGAAATTCTTCCCGAGATTGATCCTAGAATGGTGACCATCTCGGTCGAATATCCGGGGGCCACACCGGCCGAGATCGAAGACGGAATCACGCGCCGGGTTGAAGACGCTGTTATTGGCATCGAAGGGGTGGACCGCGTCAGCTCGACTGCCGCGGAGAACCTTGGCACCATCAATCTCGAGCTGAATGATTTCGTTGATGCGCAGGCGGTGAAAGAGGAGGCGCAATCGGCCATTGACGCGCTCGCGGATTTTCCGCCGCAGGATGCGAATCAACCTCGCGTCTCTGTGGCCAGCGCAACCTCCTCAGTCATGCGGCTCGTCGTCACCGGCGACGTCTCAGAGAAGCGCTTAAAGCAATCGGCCGAGGCGCTTCGACGGGATTTGTTGTCGACGGATGGGATTAGCTTGGTGACCCTTCAGGGCGTTCGTGACTATGAGATCTCAATTGAGGTCTCTGAGGATGATCTCAGTTCCTACGGATTGCGGATCGAGCAGGTCGCCGCGGCCGTTCGCAATTCTTCGCTCAACCTGTCGCTCGGCACGATCCGGTCATCCGGGGGTGACATATTGCTGCGCGCTGACAATGAAGCGCAAGACGCAGCCGCGTTCGCCGATATTATCGTTCTGAGCGATGAAGACGGACGGCGGGTCCGTCTTGGAGACATTGCCGTGATTAAAGACGGCTTTGTTGAAACGCCGCTGATCAACACATACAATGATAAGTCAGCCGTCTTTCTACAAATTGACCGCGCCGCAGACGAAGATGCGTTTGACGTGCGACAAGCGGTTTCGGACTATATGGAGGCCTATTCACCGCCTTCTGGGATAGAGGTCCTTGGGGTGGCCGATACAACCGAAATTATCGGCGATCGTGTAAATTTGCTGGCGCGAAATGCAATTATGGGACTTGCCCTGGTCTTTGTTTTCTTGGCACTGACGCTCGATCTCAGACTGGCATTCTGGACGAGCATTGGCATTCCCGCAGCCTTCATTGGCGGCTTCATTCTCTTTGGTCAATTTACAACAATTAACATGACCTCTCTGCTCGGCCTCATCGTCGTGCTTGGCATTGTCGTGGATGATGCCGTGGTGGTCGGCGAGAACATTCACGAACAGCAAGAGCTTAAAGGCCCAGGCGTGCTGTCCGCGATCCAAGGCGCACAAGGCGTATTCGTTCCCGTCCTTGTCGGGGTTACAACCTCAATGCTCGCCTTTGCGACCTTGTTGCTGTCAACCGGTCTGATCGGGCAAATGCTTCGCCCGGTGCCGATCGTTGTTTTGAGCGTGTTGCTGATCTCATTGGTCGAAGCGTTTTTGATCCTACCGAACCACCTTTCGCATGGACGCGAGTGGAGTACCGGCGCGATGCGCCAGCTTAAATCAATCGTTCAATCAGGTATGAACTCGGTTCGTGATGCCATTTTCGTTCCACTGGCGCGCTTGAGTGTGCGCTTCCCTTACGTGGTTATCGCCAGTGCCTTATCGCTGCTTATCGCTGTGTCTGGTCTGGTGTCAGGCGGTCATATTCGTTTCATCTTTTTCCCAACGGTTGAAGGTGACGAAATCACAGTCGCGCTGGAAATGCCGGCTGGCACACCGTTTGAGCAAACCGAAAATGCCATGCAGCGCGTCGTGGATGCGCTTGAGGTCGGGGTCGGTGATGAGACCTCCGGCCTGTACCGGTCTTTGTCTTTGACGGTTGGCGGTCGGTTATCGTCCGGGTTCGGCGCCGCAGGAACGGAATTACGCACAGAAATGGCGGTCGCAACCCTAGAGCTGGCGCCGGCGGAATTGCGCGGCCTGACCTCAGCCGAAATTGAACGTCGATGGCGCGACGCCGTCGGGCCGATCTCGGGAGTTAAATTGCTGACATTTGAGTCGTCAGGCCTATCTGGCGGCGCAGATATTAGCTTCAATCTCTCGCATCCAGATGAAGACGCTTTGCTGGTGGCAAGCGCTCGGCTCGCCGCACAAATGGCCGACATTGCGGGCGTTGGGGAAATTGAATCCACGGCGCAACCCGGCAAACGACAAATAGACTTTAGTTTGACTTCCGCAGGCGCCGCCGCGGGGCTGACCGTGGATGATTTAGCCCGGACCATTCGCCGCTCATACTTTGGTGAGGAAGTCCAACGCTTCCAGAGGGATGGGGAAGAGATTGAGGTGTTCATCCGGTTTCCTGAGTCAGAGCGACGAAGCTTGGCCGATCTTGCCCGTTTGCGTATCCCGCTCGCCAGCGGAGAAGAAGTTGCGCTCAGCACAGTCGCGAGCATTGAGGAAACCCGAAGCTTCGTCACGATTGATCGGGTTGATGGCCAACGCGTGATTTCGATCGAAGCGGATGTCGACGAAGCGATCACGACGCCCAACGCCGTGACCGCTCTGATTCAAGACGAAGTGTTGCAGACGATCCTCGACGATTTTCCGGGCCTTCGCGCGTCCTCAGAAGGTCAAGCGCGGAGCCAAGCGGAAGAAATGGGCGGGCTGCTTCGAAATTTCCTAATCGCGATCCTTCTCATCTATGCGCTCATTGCAAGCGTTCTAAAGTCCTATGTGCAGCCCTTGGTGATTATGGCGATCATTCCGTTCGGTTTGGTTGGAGCAATTTTTGGCCATATGCTGCTGGGCTATGATCTCTCGTTTCTGTCGCTTTTTGGGGTTGTGGCCTTATCCGGTGTGATCATCAATGACAGCATCGTTTTGATCGATTATTTCAACACGTTAGAGCGCCAAGGCGGCGATCGGCTGAACAATATTGTCGACTCCGTTCGGCGCCGGTTCCGTCCGATTCTGATCACCACCCTGACCACATTTATTGGGCTCGTCCCAATGATTGCGGAGACCAGTATTCAAGCCCAATTCCTCATCCCGATGGCGCTCAGCATTGCCTTTGGAATTGTATTTTCGAGCGCCCTGATTTTGATCCTGGTCCCGGCCTGTCTGGCGATCGGTGCGCCGAAATCCGCGCCCGCGACACAGCTTGATCCGGCCGTAGCATGATTGAAACAAGCGATCTCACCCCACCAAGCCATACATAGTTTTTACACCTGAAAAGGATGACACTCCGATGATTTATAAATCGCCTTTTGGCAAAGTGATCGCCCTGTCTTTGCTGGCCACCGGGCTTGTCTCGGCCTGCGAAACATCACCGATGGCAAGCGATACGAATTTGGCTGGCGCGGGCGCGCTTACCGAAGCGGATGCTGCGACAGGCGAGGGGATCTATTATCCTAAAGTGACGCTATCCGATCAACCGGAAATCAGATTTGGTCCCATTCTCGGCGCCGGCCCCCAGGAGCGTCAATTCTTCGTGGATCAAATCAATCGCGCCGCCACCACATCCGAAAGAGATATTGCGCTTGTCGTGCAAGCGGTTGGAACCGAAAACCAGACCCTGTTATTCATGCCATTGAATCGAGACGGGGTGCCGACCCCCTATATTGCAAAAGCCATGCTGGCGCGAATGACATCGGTCCTTCGGTTTGCGCCAGCGATCACCGAAATGGGCATTAGCCAAGAAATGGATGTTTATAACATGGCGGCGATCTTGGGGTTTGACCGGATTGTCGTCACCGATGGCCGCGCGTTTTCGTATCAAGCCGACGTGGTTCTCAGCGCGGAGAATTGATGATTTTTGTTTGAAGAGGAAAGCGTCACCCTAATGTGTTCTGGAAATTTCCCAGATTGGGAAATTATCGAATTTTGAGGCAGTTCAATCGTCCGCTGCGCGAGCAAAAGAAGACATTAGCTTAGAGGCTTAAACCGCCCTAAAACGGTCGCTTACAATTTCTGATTTGGGGCGTAGATGGACATCAGGTGAGTGTCCGAATCGATGCGAGCTTGCCCCGTTTGTCTCTGTTTCTTTAAGATTTCGATAGAACCCAGACCAACAAAAAGTCCGTTTAAATTTACACAAAATTTGATCCTGGTTCGTGAGACTTTCGTCAGATTCTCCGTCTAATGCGGTGCATTATTAGACGATAAAGTGTGTCTGTACACAGTGGGGACCAACGATGTACGCGCTATCAGTTATCCGTGGTGTTTTATTGAGCTCGACTCTACTCATCTGCGCCTGCTCAGGCGGTGGCGGAGGTGAAGCCACAACGCCTGGCTTGCCACCAATTGGTGGCTCCACTGGTGGGTCATCTGGGTCCGGAGGTGGCGCAACCGAGACGCCAGCGGCACCCTCGGAGAAAGAAGCCTCACGGTTTTTAACACAGTCGACTTTTGGCGCGACTGATGCCAGCATTCAAGTGTTGCAGGAAGTAGGTTACGAAAACTGGATTACGGAAGAGTATTCTAAACCGATCGTCTCACATTTAGATCGCGTCCAATCACGCTATATAGCTGAAGACGAAGACTTCGGAAACATCAACTCGCTTCACTTCGATAGCTTCTGGGAGTCAGCGGTTTTTGGCGATGATCAACTCCGTCAGCGCGCCGTTTTCGCATTGTCGCAAATTATGGTCATATCCAAGGAACCTCGAGCAATTGGCAAGTTGGCGCCTGCATCGGTTCCCGACTACATGGATACCTTGCAAGAACATGCGTTCGGAAATTATCGCGACTTGCTCGAAGCTGTGACCTATTCCTATGCTATGAGTCAGTATTTGACTTATTTCAGGAACGAAAAAGCCGATCCCGAAACGGGTCGCATGCCCGACGAGAATTATGCCCGTGAAATCATGCAACTGTTTACGATTGGCACGGTCGAACTTCAAAAAAACGGCGAACCCCGCCTCGGTGGCGGTGGCGAGTTTATTGAACTTTATGACAATGAAGATATCACCGGTTTGGCGAAAGTCTTCACCGGGCTGAGTTGGCAAGGTGGGCGCTTCCAAGTGAAGGCAAGTGCTGAGCCCGGCTATAAGAAGAAGCCGCTGAAAATGTTTGATGACTTCCATTCCATGGAAGAAAAATCATTTCTCGGGACGACCATTGCCGCTGGTACAGGCGGCGAAGAAAGTATCCGAATTGCGCTTGATGCTCTGTTTAACCACGACAACGCACCACCATTCATTTCTAAACAATTGATCCAGCGCTTTGTGACGGCGAACCCGTCTCCTGAATATGTCGAACGTGTCGCAAATGTTTTTGAGTCTGGAACATTCACAGGTCCGGGCGGCACCATATATGGAAGTGGACAACGCGGTGATCTAAAAGCGATCTGGGCCGCTATCTTGCTGGACACGGAAGCCCGCGATGTTAGTCGCACCAGCGATCCGAGTTTTGGGAAAATTCGCGAGCCGGTCATTCGGTTTGCGCACTGGGCTCGAAATCTCGTGCCGATCGAAAACGCTCCGCGCAGCAGTTCTTCCATGCGAAACGCAGATCAAACAAGCAATCTCAACCAGCAGGCCTTTCACTCGCCATCAGTATTCAACTTTTATCGCCCTGGCTATGTAGCGTCGGGATATCCAAGCGCGGCGCAAAATCTCGTCAATCCCGAGATGCAAATCACGTTTGAATCATCACTGGTGGGTTATTTTGATCTGATGCAAGATCAAATCGCAAGAACAGCTCGTGAGGATGGTTACAATCCTGACTATTCTGGCGTTATCGGTATGGCACATGATCCCGACTTGTTGATCAATCACTTCGACCGTCTTTTGACCAACAGCGTTTTGCAAGACGATACGCGGGCTCGCATTAAAGCCGCTATCGAAACTACGCCGCTCGAAATCGGCGCCGACAACGAACAATCTAGTCGCGCTGAACGTGTAAAGACCGCTCTTCTTTGGTTCGTCGCTTCCCCAGAATTCATGGTGCAAAAATGACAAAGACAACTCTGATCCCGTCTCGCCGCAAGTTTCTTCTCGGTACAGGTGCCGGCCTTGCCGCTGTGTCAACAATGCGTGGCGGTCTGCTCAATATGACTGCACATGCGGCGGATGTATCGGGCTATAAAGCTCTGGTTTGTGTCAACTTTAATGGGGGCCTTGATTGCCATGACACAATCCTGCCAAT
The DNA here is from genome assembly GCA_039822145.1 of Pseudomonadota bacterium. Taxonomy (GTDB): domain Bacteria; phylum Pseudomonadota; class Alphaproteobacteria; order Caulobacterales; family Hyphomonadaceae; genus Henriciella. The sequence goes on from JBCBMU010000018.1 coordinate 41,460, forward strand.
CGATAGCGCCTCTTACGCCTCTTATGCCGAGGTCAGAAAGACTTTGCTCGACAATTACAATGGCGCACCATTCGGCAATGATCGACGAAGAGGCACGTTATTGCCATTGGATCTCGAAAATAGTGCCGAGTTTGGTGGCCGCGCTTTTGCGATGGCAAACTCGATGGCGCCATTGCATGATTTGGTACAGCAAGGGCAAGCCGCTATCGTTGGAAATGTAGGTCCCCTAATCCGTCCGATGAATCGAACGCAATACCAGAATAAGACGGCGCCGCGTCCGCCAAAACTCTTTTCTCACAACGATCAAACATCCGTTTGGATGACATCCGAACCCGAAGGAGCGCGTCTTGGTTGGGGCGGCCTTATTGCGGATTATCCGATCCGCGCGGGGGCAAATGTAAATGAGTCATTCACCTCGATTTCTCTTGCGGGGGGTGGTCCCTTTTTGGTCGGAGAGCGTAGCCGCAAATTCCAGGTGTCATCAAAGGGTGTACAGCAAATCGACGCGGTTACTCGACGAAAGCTCTTCGGATCTAAAAACCTGGGCTCCATGTTCGAACAGCACTTGCGCGCAGCCGGTGGCACGCAAAAAGGGTATTACGAACAGGATTTATTCGAAGCAATTGAAAGCTCCATCGACAAAGGGGCGGATCTGGCGACTGTTCTCGAAAATTCAGTCTCGCTCTCCACGAACTTCCCGAATTCATCGCTCGGTCAGCAGCTCGAAATGGTCGCACGGATCATCGCCGTGCGCGGGTCCACAGGCGTCAGCCGACAACTTTTTTATACCAATAAGGGTCGATTTGACACCCACTCCGGGCAAGCAGCGACGATGCAGGAAAAACAGCTTGATATCGCTGACTCAATCGCGGCCTTCCATGCTGCAATGATCGAACTCGGAGAGAGTGAGAATGTCACGCTGTTCACGACGTCTGAATTTGGTCGTACTCTTGCGGTAAACGGCGACGGCACAGATCACGGTTGGGGCAGCCACCACTTTGTTGTTGGCGGCGCCGTCGATGGCAAAAAAGTCTTCGGAACGATACCCCCATCCGAACTCGGGCACGATTGGGATTCTGGACGCGGCCGTCTAATTCCGACAGTCTCGGTTGAGCAATACGCCGCCACGTTGGGTCGCTGGTTTGGGCTATCGCTAAGTGAATTGAGTGAAGCGCTACCGGGGCTTGCGAACTCTGAACAGAAAACACTCGGTTTTCTGTAGTCGCTTCGCCCTCCAGGCTAAAAAGAAAAAGGGATGATGAGGCACCTATGCTTCGCGTGTCGGCCGGATCCATACTTCGGTTGTTGCATCCCATAACGCATACTGTTTCCACGACTTCGAAAAGAATTTGGTTGCGAGCGGCTTAATAGGAGCGTCTCAAAATCGCTCCAAGTAAGCAGCTCGCGATTTCCATTGCGGGCGCAAAAGCAGTCATTAGCTTAGCCGCAAAGAACGCTCTAACCTGGTCGTCCACACTCATTTAAACACCCAAGCTCAGACGAATCCAATCTGCAAACCTGAGTGGATGAGAGCCAGGAATTTGATCGGTCTCAGGACTGAAATCAGTTATACTTCTTAGCTTAAAATTTCTAATTAACTTGTTTTGCGCTCTAAGGAACGCTGCAAATGTTCATCGACCAAGATGAGCTAGCAAGTTGGTGGAAATGATAAAACTAGTTTGAATTAATGTATTGCATTAAGTTGGATTGGTCGCTAACTTCCGCCCGGTCGAAACAGATTGATAAGTGTTCAGGAGTGAAATGAAATGCATACGAAAACTCTCCAAACCGTCCTATCTTGTGCCAGTGCTGCGCTCATATGCAGTTTGGGCGCGTGCGAAACCTCGCCAGAAGCGCAGGCTGAATATGAGCTGGAACAAACGCGTCTTGCGGCCGAAATTGCGGCGCGAAAAGGCGAAGCGGTTAACCGGGTTTGCCCGAACAGTAATAGTGGCTGGCGGCCGCTTGGTGATGACGCCCTTCTGCTCGAAGCGCGGGGGGATTGGTACATGCTGAACTTGGTCGGCCCCTGCAATCCGGACAGTGCGTTTGCCGGCATCGCGACCCGCAGCAGCACGGGGTCATCCTGTTTAAGCCGCGGCGACGACGTTCTAACCGGACGCCCGAGAGACGGGCAGCGCTGTGTGATCTCGGGCATTTTCGAATGGGACGAAGACGCCATCCTTGAAGACGCTGACGCGGCATCTGGATCCTAGACGCAAGACGTCATCGCGCCGCTCCCGGGCGGTGCGCACATTTGTGGGGCGTCGCTTGGCGTCCAAACCCGCTGATCCGAAAGGGACATGCATGAGACTCACACCTCTTCTATTTGTCACACTGGTTGCCGGATGCGCGACCTCAATCCATGCGGAGCGCGAATCCCTGCTGGCCGATCCGATCGATTGCGCCTCGGCCGAAGCCGACATCGCTGCACTAGAAGCGGCCATGCCAACCCGCCGCGAGCGCGCCCGGTCCGCCGTCCAGTCGGTCACGCCCGTCGGCGTCGTTTCGGGGGTTGCAACAGGCACCTATCGCGACCGGACAGCCGTGCTCACGGGGCGAACCGAAGAGGAACTAATGGCTCGTATCACCGATATCGAAAACAGCTGCGATTTGTCTGAGGACGAGGACACGGCAACTCCGAACTCATCATAGCGGCACATTCGCTCTACTGCGCACGTCAAAAGAAGGTAGAACTCCAAGAAGTCGAATTCGATGGAAATCTTGAAGACTTACAAATACGCGATCTAAGAGATTACAAATACCCCAGAGTCTCGTTTTTCGAGTCCGCCTTGGACACCGACCGCAAGACGCTGCCTAGACTTTGGAGGGCATTTTTTTGATCCGTCTCAATCTCCGACTTTTCAAGCCGCTAAAGCTTGATTTGGTAAAAAACCAAAAGTCATTGTCGGACGCGCCTGGTAAAGACAATTCGGATGCACTGAGGTGCGCCTTTGGTCTCGTTCTAAAATAAGCAATACGGAATCGAAATGATTGGGTTTTTACAGAAGGGAAAGTTTATGCGAATTGCTTTGGTTTTTGGAGCTATGGTCCTGTTGTCAAGTTGTGCATCTCGGCCGACAGTTCAACCTATCTATAAGGCTGACCACGATTTTAGCGGATACAAAACTTTTTCGTGGATCGACGAACAACAGTTATCAACTGAGAGTCTGCCGCAAGTGTCTAAGTTCACCCTGGATGCACTTAAGGAAGCTGTTCGAGATGATCTGCGAAGCAAGGGCTTTGCTGAAGTCGAGAATACCGAAACAGCCGATTTCGGGGTCAATGTGAGTGTGAACTTCAACCAAACCTTCGACGTAAGTTCAACAGATCGATCCGTTTATGTTCCGTCCGATGCGTCTGCGGATATTGTCAATCGAGCTGGCGCTCGACGCGATTCTGTCATCGTCTCTCGGTCTGGGTATAGCGACGTTTCGCTCAACCCTATAATCGATCTCGTTGATGTTGGAGAGCTGACGATCGAGATCTTCGATACGGCTTCAGATGACAGAGTCTGGGCCATTAGCGGCGCGCGAGAGATTTCATACACTAAGCTTGACGGTGGCAATGCGGAACAAGTAATTGAAGTGTTTCTAGACGGCTTTCCACCGAAAGCAGATTGACCCTCGCACCAATCGAGCGTCTTAAATTCGCCCCAGAACGGTCGTTCATAGACTCCGAAAAGCGAGTAAAAGCGATCATAACGAATTAGCACTCTGCTCTATACTTTAGTCGCTGCGTGCGACGTCGTCTCGACTTTTAGACTCGTGGTTTAACTGGTCGGCGGCATCAACACCATCAAGCCAATTGGATATGTCACTTGGGAATGTTGTCAGTCAGGTGGATAAGCTGAGCGCTTCGGAACTGGTGGAGGTGCTGGGGGCGTTTCGGGTTGCTGCTGAGCAGGTGACTGAGGCTCTGGGCGCGGAGGCGGTACACGCCGCATACCCCTGGCGCGTGCTTCCTATGGCGCACAACCTACTGTGTATTGGTAGGGGCTGGCAAAGCCATGTCCGTCGATATGATTGGAGGGGGGGCCGCCTATGACCCACTTCAATTACTCGATACCCAGCAGACCGCGTCGCTACTCCGTGTGAAGTCCGATACGCTTACCCATTGGCGTTATCTCGGGGGCGGTCCTAAGTTCGTGAAGATCGGGAGGTCGGTGTGCTATAGGCGTGTCGATCTCTTCGACTATATCCAAAGCAACACTTGGCGGACGAATGCTGAACGGAGTGTGTCGGCCTAAAGTAAGCCTGCAATTCCCATTTGATGTGGGCAGTGTGTGGGCAAAAGCGTGTAGAGTGCATGGCTCAGATTGTGAAACCCCAGTATCTATTGGTGGTTCGGGGGAGACTTGAACTCCCGAACTCACGATTATGAGTTGAGAACCGAGAAACCCGCAAGAAAAAATAGAGATAAAAAACAGAGTATTGGTGATCAATCAAGATCGCAGAGTGTCACGCAAAACCGCAAAAAACCGTAGTTTGCGTTACACTTGCGTTACACGATTGGCCGCCATTCAACCCCACAACAAATCGACGAAAGCGGATGACTTGATCATGGCGTTGCGCGAAACTGCGTGACCCAAATCGTCGGGTCTACAAAAACGATGCGCTGGGATTTGCGTGCGGTTGCTAGATCAAACGAACCGGGAGATTCTCGAGTATAGTCGCCTACATTCGATATGGCATGGCGACGATGATGAGACCCACTTTATGCCGACATTTCCAAAATAAGTGATTCTGCGGGGCCGGCTCTCGTCTATCGGTCATAAAACCCGGATATGTTTTCTCCAAAGAACGCGCCGGGATTAACAGCCTTATCCGTTAAACCTTGCACACATATTATTTCGGTTAGTCATAAGGAAACGTTTGATGAGTCCCAGTGTTCGTATAGTCGCGCTGACCCTCAACGTCGCCTTTGTCACAACTGCGGCGATGGCTCAAGACGAAGACTTGCTGCTTCAAGAGACAATTATAGTCGAAGGCGATCGTTCAAATCCGATGTTCGCGGGCATTGAGCCCGAAGTCTCGCTCGATTTTGTGGAGATCCGATCCTACGGCGCGGCCAGCATTGAAGAGTTGCTAGCGGACCTCGAGCCGCTGACGAATTCGCCTGGTGGAGGACCGCCCGCGATCCTGTTGAATGGCCGCCGCATATCAGGTTTGCGAGAGATTAGAAACTATCCGCCGGAGGCATTAGCGCGCGTTGAGATTTTGCCGGAAGCCGTCGCATTAAAGTTTGGATTTCGGGCCAACCAGAAAGTCACAAACTTCATCTTGAGAGATCGTTTCCACGCTATTTCAACGCGCGCGCGACTGGGAGGGCCAACAGAAGGTGACCAAGCGCTGGGTGAGATAGATGTGTCAAACCTCAGAATACGCGATGATCGTCGTTGGAATGTCGACTTCGAGTACGAGTTTCAGGAGGCGTTGTTTGAATCTGATCGTGATATCGAGCGCGATGAGGGCGATGGCGCGGCGGATAGAACCATTCAACCTGAGCAGCATAACGTTGAACTCAGCGCCAGTCTCAATGACTTCTTACCGCACGATATCAGCGCCACCTATACATTGGGGCTTGATGCGACGTCGCAAGAACGGGCTATCGCTCAGAGTGATCTTAGTGACACGATCGATCGCGATACGGAAGATTTGAACTTGGAAGCGAGCTTTGTTCTCAATCGAACCTACGATGATTGGAACTGGACTTTAAACGGGACCTACGCGCGGCAAGACACTGAGTCAGAAACCGAACAAGACCTCGTTTCTGGGTTTACTGAAGCGACAGATGCCACGTCGAACAATACAACGATTGAAGGCGTTGTGTTTCGAAAGCTGTTTCAACTTCCTGCGGGCGATGTCGTAACGACGTTGAAAGCAGGTACCGTATTTCAAGACCTTTCAACCACGTCTGAGCAGGATGGGAGTGTGATCGATACCGATCTGTCGCGAGATGAATGGAATGCTCAAGCGAACGTAGATGTGCCGCTGTTAAGTCGCGACATGTCTGGCAATTCAATTGGAAGCCTAAGCTTAAACGCAAATGCACGGATTGACGACGTTTCGGATGTCGGTTCGTTGTCAACTCTTGGCGGGGGGCTCTCCTGGAAACCAACAAATGACGTTCAAATCATTGCATCGACGTCGACCAGAGAAACGGCGCCGTCTCTGCAAACGCTTGGCAATCCTATCTCGGTCACAGAAACCGCCCGGATTTTCGACTTTTCGACAGGTGAGACAATTGAAAACATTACCCGAATTACAGGGGGCAATCCGGATCTATCCTCTGAGCGGATTACAGAGCATCGGCTGAATCTGTCCTGGGATCTGTTTGACGATCCGGACTTGAAATTCAATTTGACCTATTTGGATTCAGACTCAGAAGACGCTGTTTTGGAGTTTCCCGGGTTAACACCAGAAATAGAGCGCGCGTTTCCGGAACGCGTGCAACGCGCGGCGGACGGCACGTTGTTGAGCGTGGACGCTCGACCTATCAATATTGCCGAACGCAAACAGCGCCAAATCCGATACGGATTTAATTGGTCCCGGTCATT
>JBCBMU010000019.1:0-47153 GCA_039822145.1 Pseudomonadota bacterium
ATCAACTTCAGAGAGCGTAACAGGTGGGTCCCTTTTTAACTGGCAAACTGGGGGACTTTTACATCGGCGCTAACAAGCGAAGCCCTATTTCAGGTTCAGCTCATGCACGATGTAACTTCCCGTGATTTCCCGCAGCTCTGGATAGGTCTCGAGCGCACGCTTTGATCCCTCCTCTGCTTGTTCCTGGCCGAGCGCGCCCATGAAGGCATCATATTTCTCTTTAGATGGCGCCATGTCCGCAAGGCTCGCATACTTTGTGACGAGCAGCAGGTTGAAATCGCCGCTCTCAGGCGTGATGCTCGAATAGATCGCATAGTCCTCTATATGGCCGAGGTCTTTGCTGATCTCTTGTCCACGCACCCATGTTGCTTTGAGGCCTTCTAGATAGTGACCGCCAGCGTTGGAGGCTACCTTGATGGTACCGATTTCCCAAACCGCATCGCTGATCTCATAGTCCGTAAAGGGCTCTAATTGAGCCTGCGCAGGGGCAAGTCCAATCGAAAATGCGATCAGTAGCAAGCTAAAAATTCGTTTCATAATGTCTCTCCGTTATGCCCTTTTTGAGCAAGCGGAGGATGGTGGTTTTGTGCCGCCATGGTCAATTCAGGCTGGCGTCAAAAAAGCGTCAATTCTCCCCATGCTTATCGCGGATCGGCTGGGATAAGATCTGGCCAACCATATTTTTCCCACGCTTCGACCATGCCAATATCTTCCGCGAATGGCATGAAATCTGGGTGAATAAGCGTTCGGCCGATTGGCTCGACTTCAGTCCAAAGACTCATCAGTCCCGGCATGTTGGCGGGGTGGATCTGCTCCCGGTAAACTTTCATCACCATGTCCGAGTGTCCCATCCAGACCGCTGGCCAGGCTACGGTTTGATCGTATGGGTCGAGTAAGGTTTGGTGCAGCATGTCAACAAGATTGCAGTAGGTCTGGCGGGCCTCATCATTACCACCGCAAATCCCTTCTGCCGCGGTTTTCAAATAAAAATCGCGCGCTTCATCTGAAATATCGGTCGCTCCCGGTGGCGACATAACCAAAGTTCCGACATAGCGCCGTGTTTCGTAATAGGTTTCGACAGCTGCTTCATGGTCACCAACAGCAGCCTGGGCAACGCCAAGATGAAAGCCTGGCGTCCCAAGATCGACCATTCTTTCTCCGGCACGCACGGCCTCTTGAAAATTTCCTAGGTTTAAGTGTGCGACACACAGCATGGCATAGTTCCGACCGTAAACCGGATCCTGCTCAATCGCAGCTTCGACATAGGGCAATGCTTCGCGGGTGCGTCCCAGATACAGCAGGGTTGAGCCCAGTCTCAGCGTCACATCAGCATTGTTAGGCTCCAGCCGATAGGCCTCCAATGCGTACTCTAGGGCACCAGCAGGATTGAAACAGGTCCACTCATGGATGCTGAGAATAGCGTAGGCGTAGCCTTGATTGGGATCGAGATCCAAAGCGCGCCTTGCGCATGACGCGGCTTTTTCTGAAAGCGCAACCCGTTCGAGAGAAGCGGTATAAACAGCGACATGAATATGTGCCTCGGCGAGCGCCGTCCAACACTCTGTAAAGTCGGGATCAATTTCGAGGGCCTGCTCAAGCAGCTCGACCGCTTTTTGCAAGCCGCCTTGCAAAGTTATCCGCTTGGTCAGTGTGCGTCCTTGTAGGTAAAGCGCATAAGCCTCACGGCTGCTCGTCATTGTCCGAACCAATTGCGAGTTCTGCTTAAGCCCCATGGCTCTGCTTAAACCGGCAACAGCGTTTTCGCCGATCAGCTTACGCTGGTCGAAGAAATATGTTTCAGGCTCAATGATCTGATCTGACCAAATCTGTTTACCGGAGGTGCCCTCAATCAGTCTCATAGAGAGCCTGACGGACTCTGTGGATCGATGCACCGCGCCCTCAATAAAGTGTGTCACTCCAAGTTTCTCGGCCATCTCCGGAAGCGTGAGTGAGGAGCCCGCCACTGCCTCCACGGATGTTTGACCGGCCAGGGCCAGACCGCTGAGCGCGCCGAGACGGGACGAGAGTTCCTCAACGACAGCGTCCGCGAGAAACCAATCTCCGCCTACTTCGTCGATCTGCTTTAAGGGTAGGATCGCGAGTCCGCTACGCTGACGTAGTCGAGAAACACCGCTCCATTCCTGCCAGGCTTCTTCCAAAGCATCATGGCGCTCGTTTAGGTCGTTCGCTTTCAACTTCGACAACAGGTGTTGAATAGAAACGCGAAGGCGGTTTTCGACTTGGCCGCGCTGGCTTGCGAGCCATTTTTTCAGGTCGTCACTCAAGTCGATATCAGCTAGCAAAGGTTTGCCAGTGAACTCGAGCAGAAGCTGTGTTGTCCGTTCGTCGTCGCCCTGTTTTACTGCTGTCTCCAACACCAGTAGGTCCGAATTGATCAAATCAGGATTTACGGCGAGCTGCGTGTTGGAAACTTCCAGAATATCAATTCCAAACTTCTGAAGTTCGCGTTTTAGATCGTGCAGGCATTGTCGCAGACTGGCGCGCGCCTGAGGCTTGAAACGGCCAGCCCACAGCAGCTTACTCACTAAATCTCGGCTTATGCTTTGTCCGGGATTTATGCAGAGACTAGCAAGAATGATGCGTGCGCGTTGGTTGGAAATGTCGATAGCTGTTCCGGACTGTGTCGCGACACGAATTGCCCCAAAGAGCGAAATATGGAGCGGAGTCTCGGTGTCGTTTTTTTGCGGCAATACAAGTCTCCGAGAACGCGCGATTGAAACAGGCTTACGTATCGCATCCGCTCCCGGCAACAAAAAAAATTGGTTTTAGATCATTCGACTAATGTTCACTCGAACACTGATCTGTATCCCAACTCGCACGATCACACTGTTTCGCCCGCGCGTTCCTTTAGCCTTAGGAGCGAAGTCATGAGCGACCGGTATAGGGCGTTCTAAGCCGCACGCTAACGTCCGCCATGACGCCGAAAGCGTAAGTCCGCCTTGAGACGTAAACGGGCGCCAGTCTCTCGAAGTGACTGATTTGGTAAGGTGAGGTCGGTTCCGTTAGATAATTATTGTACTACTGCTAGAACGTATTGTCGGGTTGATGCGGAAAATGCCCGAATTGCCGACCATACGGCTTATCATGAGCGAGCGCCATCCAGCCCAAAAGTGCTACTCGAGTGCTACTTGGCACGAAGCAAAGTTCGCAAACGCCTATGGTGATTGGGGAAGTCATTTGGCGCTGGCTCCGCGAGTAGGACTCGAACCTACGACCGGGCGATTAACAGTCGCCTGCTCTACCAACTGAGCTATCGCGGAACAGCGAGCCGCCTCATTACCAAAACGGATTTTCCTGTCAAACGCTGAAACTCACTCAGCTGACAAAAAATTGGCGGAACATGAAAATGTTCCGCCGAGGCATTGGGTGATGGTGGGTGTCTCCAAAGAAGACATTAACCTTCTCCTACAGAATGGTTAACAAGGGTTAAACGGGATCGAAAAGATTTAAGAGAAATCTCAAATCTCTTCAGAAAACTTCGGAAAGCTTAGAGATTTGGGAAGAAAGTGGAGGCTCCGGCCGGAATCGAACCGGCGTACACGGATTTGCAATCCGCTGCGTCACCACTCCGCCACAGAGCCTTACCATGATTATGTTCCGGCGAGTGATAGGCCGGCTAGGAGCCGTGCGCGATCGCTCAAACGGGGGATAACCGTAGAGTGGAGCGCGGGTTCTATACGCCTATCGGATTGGAGGCAATGTCGGATTCTGCAAAATTTCGCAGCCCCAGGACGCGGCGCCATTGGCGGTGTCTCGCCAGGACAGAATTGATGATGGTGCTGAGCGCGCAAGCTGTGCTAAGTTCGTGGTGAGAGATTCTTTAAACAAGGGTGGCGGCATGGACTTCGCTCAGCTTCGTAAAGTGATGGTCGACTCGCAAGTGCGGGTCAATGATGTGACGGCGCCGAATGTGGTCAGCGCGTTTTCTGCCATTCCCCGCGAAGTGTTTGTGCCGAAAGCGATGCGCGCCAGCGCCTATGCCGAATTGGAGATTGAAACTTCAGAAACGCGGGCCATGTGGCTGCCGCGGGATTTGGGCAAACTCTTCGTTGCGCTCGAGCCCGCAGCCAGTGATGTCAGCCTGGTGATTGGCGCCGGGGCCGGCTATAGCGCGGCCCTGCTTGGGCATATGACCGAAGCGGTGATTGCTTTAGAGGCTGAGGAAGCCGTGGTCGATGAGATGACCGAACGGTTTGCCAAGATCGGCATGGATGAGGCCGTCGCGGTGCAAGCCGACTTAGCCGCTGGCTTACCGGATCAAGGGCCGTTTGAAGTGATCTTTGTCGCCGGCATGGTCGAAGAGGTGCCAGAGGCCTGGTTGAAGCAACTTTCAGAGGGCGGGCGTTTGGGCGTGGTGGTTGCGTCTGGTCGCGGCGTTGGCGCAGCCCGCATCTATACTCGGGCTGGTGAAACTTACTCTTATCGCGAGGCGTTTGAATGCTGCCCGCCAGCACTGCCCGGGTTCGAGAAAAAAGCGGCTTTTGTTTTTTAAAGCACACGCGGGCAGCGCTATTGGTTTCCGTGAGCGCGATTAGGCGCGCCGAAGTCTCGTCGCGATGCTTTTTTAAAAGCGCATGAACGGCGTGCCGCCGGTGCCGACATCTATATCATTGCCGGAGTCGGCGCGGTTCTGCTGCGCGCTTTACGGATTAATAAAGGCAATCCAGCCTTCGCTTACGACGATTGGATGATGCTCGAAAAGACCCAGACTGAGTGATGTCCGTTCTCGGCGTCAAAGCGGAAATTAGATAGACCGCGAAATTCGATTATCTTCCAAGATGAGAGACTGACTGTGGGTTTGAATACGGCACTGACCATTTCAACAGTCCAGACCATTGTCTTCTAAAAATGTCGCAATGGCATCTTCGTACAACCCGTGAGTTGTGAGATCAAAATGGTCGGCATCCTCTGCAATCCAGCGTTGAACCGGCCCTTTAGCCAGTGGAACAAGTCGTTCGGATTGACTGGGCGCGATGGTTTCGTCTAGTGCGCCATGCGCGATCAATATTGGCGCTTCCACATCCACAATCCACTGATCCGTCCTAAATTTGTGCTTCAATATGATGCCAGCAGGCAATATCGGCATGGCGCGCGAAATCAGATCCAACATGGAGTAATAGGGGGCTTCCAAGATCACGGCGCCCGGCTCAACATCGCGACTCAATTTGGTCGCCGGGCCTGTTCCTATTGAGTGCCCGTGGACTATAATTTGCTCTGACGATAAGTCGGCTTGTGTCGTCAGCCAGTCCCACGCTGCGCGTGCATCCTTATGAAAGCCATCTTCTGAGGGTTTCCCACTGGCGCCAGCATAGCCACGCCACTCGACCAGCATCAGACCCAGTCCGAGAGACGAGACATCATCGAGGCGCGAAATCTCTGTATCGATGCGACCCTGATTGTTATGCAAAAACAGGATTGTCGGGCATTCGGAGCGGACTGCGGGCGCGTAGAATGCGAAAATGCTTTCTCCGTCGGATGTTACCAAATCCAGTTTGCGAACGCCTTCAGGGGGGGGCATCAGCGGCGCTGAATCTGGGTTAAACAATAACCGGTCTTGCAAGGCCCACACAGCGGCGAATAGCAGTAGCCAGATCCCAAAAACGGCACCGATTGCGATTGTCGCCCACTTTCCCAGCATTGTTTCACCCTCTTAGGTCTCGGTTTCGGAACAGCCCTCATGACGGGTGCATGTTTCTCCAATATTTCAATAATAAACGTCTTTGTTGCAAAATGTTACGAACGCTCTCGATTAAGCGCTACATCTCGGCTGATCACGATCACTCATCTAACACTCGCATAAACAAAGCCGCCCGGACATGACCCAAACCCGATGTCTGCCCTCGGCAAAAAAGGACATTGGACATTTTGAGCGCTCGCACTGCGTAAGCGCGAAATTTCAGGAATTCTCGGTGGTTTTCGCAATTTTTGTTGATAATCCGCTTCGCTCTAGAGTGGGTCCGAAATCCATGCTGGTGATACCGGTTCCGAAGGTCTTCGTTAGCCAATCCTCCACCTTTCCCTGGCTCGCTGCATCGGCCGCAAGGCATTTGTTCCGCGCCCTCTGCATCATCCAAAGTGTATACGGCATCGCACTGCGCTTGAATGTATGATTCCCCATCGGAAACGAAGCAGGCTTCAAAAACCTAGGGACGGGGTCGCCCGGACCAAGCCGGTGCTCATTCACGTGTGCCAGTAGAACATCCCGGTATGAAGCAACCATTGGAAAGAATTCGGTGAACACGCACTGTAAGATTGGGCTGAGCGTCTCCGGCACGGCATCGCCAGGCAAGAGATCTCCTCGCGCGCCGTATCCAGAATGGGTCCGCTCGACCCATGCTGCAAGCTTCGGGCGTTTGGACATCAGAATCCGTTTCGGCGCCGGGTCTCGGTCGAGATGGCCGAAGAAAGAGGCGAGCAGCGAGAAGTCTGCGATAGTTGGGCGCCCGCCGAAGAGATAGTCGTGTTCATTGAAATGGGTTTCTAGCAGGTCGAGGATGCGCTCGGTCCAAGCTTCCAACATATCGTGTTGCGCGGGGATGAAGCCGATGATCGGCGCGGCCTTTGCCAGGCGGTCTGTAGCCTGCTTGGCGACATAGCGGCCAAGCGTTCTGGCGGCAAAGGGGACGGTGGACTTTGAGACCTCATCTTGGATGAACGCGTGGTTCTCTTCATATGACCAGCGATAGTGCATGGCCACAGGCAACCAATACTCATCGCCCCAACATTCGAGCAGCAATGAGGCGGCGTACTGGATCGGCGTTGGAACCGCGATGGACGGCTCTGGATGGCGTTCTTCGAGTGTTTCGATGATGATGGTGGTGTCCTGAAGCCATTCGCCCGATCTGGTCTCGACAACAGGCAGGACCCGCTCCCCGGTCTTCGACCTGATCCTGAAGGACATGTCGAAAATGTCCGCAGACTTATCGACGTAATTCAGACGCTTATAATTCATGTAAGCCCGAACTTTTCCGGAATACATCGAGACCAGCATCGAATACAGTTTGTAATCTTCACGCATGTTTTTCGTTTTCCGCTTAACTATCTGGGGACGAGCCAAAGCCGGTCTTGTCGGAATTCGTCAGGTCCGATTCAACGTTGGAACTGCCCATACTTCGGCATATTGATGGCGCGCCAGTCGGTGCGCCGGGCGAAGATTTAGGATTTCCGAAGCCCCCATCGACTGCATTGCTTTGCGGACGGTCTCCTGGTCGCTCTGTGGAAGCAAATCGAACGCATCATGCACACGTTGTAACGACCAGAAGGTGTTGGTCTGCGCGATGCAGCGCATTTTAACACCGCGGACACTGAATTCAGTCCGGCCCACGCTGCGCGCCACTTTGACAGGTAATAACGGTGTCCCTGGTACACGTTCTTGCTGACTCGCCCAGTCCTCGAACACGGCGAATGCCGCTTTCAGTTCTGGGAGATATTCAATAGCCATGAAACTGACTATCGCTTTCAGGGTCTCAGGAAGGGCATCGCTCTCAACAAAACGGCCAGGTTCAGCATCGACGTATTCCGGCATGTCGAAATCATGCTGACACATACGCTCGGCATAGCGAAGCACCTGCGGTGCGCGCTCGCGCATGATCATGCCTGGATAAGGATCGCGCGCGAGATGCGGATACAGTGAGCCATTGAGGGCGCAATCAGCAACGCTCTCTGCAAATCCAAACAAATAGGGGTAGACCTGAAAGTGGGCACTCAGGAGGTCGAGGAAGTCTCGATACTGTTGCTCAATCAATTGGTGGGTCGATTGTTCGATGCCGAAGCTAGAGAGAATGTTGAGCGCGGAGTTGCGAACAGTGTCGGCCACGAATTTCCGACTTGCTGAATCTGCATGGGCGCCGAACCCGACGATGCTCGCCCCAAACGTGTCTCGTACAAAATGCTCCTGTGTGTGATAATGGCCCCAACGCGTGAAGAGCGCGAACCGCGCAAGCATCTCACTAAACATGAAGTCGAGGATGTGGGCCGTAATCTGTTGCACCGGAGTCACCGGAACCAGGTTGCGCCCCGCGAGATTGTGGGCGGTTACGTAGTCGGCGATGTCGTTTGAGTCCTGTACGATGACGCCATCGACCGTCTGGATGACGGGCACGACGGGCCGTTCGATCACCGGTTGGACGACTGTCGCGTAATGAGGATGGCCCATCGCAATCTCTCGAAAGGGAACTTGCGCCTTGCGGAGATAGCTTCTCGTTTTCGATGCGTAAAATGATCCCGCCCAGCCATAAAAGACGAACTCGCCAAACGGGTTATTTGCAGTGGTATAGGTGTTCTCATTTGTCATCGTTTATCAGGCCGCCAGTCTCGGTTTCCACTGCGCGAGCAGGTCACGCGTGTCAGCGTCCCAGGGGTGAAAATCGTCCCGGTAAAACTCTTTGTGGTGTGGCATGTACTGACGCATGAAACCGGTTTTACCCAAAAAGAACCGGGTGGCACTTTTCAAAGTCGACCACTTCCAGAGTTGTTTGTCGTGGCGCAGGATTTTTGCAGTTACCGTCAAAGTACTTTTCAACATCATGAACATGGTGAGCCGCATGACGCGCTTCCGCATTTTCTGGCTACCGGCCACTTGCAGATAGACATCGTAGGCGACCGATTTGTGCTCCAACTCCTCCATACTATGCCATAGCCAGAGTTCGCGAATGGTAGGTTCAGCTTCGTCGAGATAGGTCGAGTTTAGAAGGATCTCGGCGAATCCCGCGGTAAAGTGTTCAGACCCGACGGTGGATGCGAGTTTGACCTCTGGCGTAACCCTTTTGTGCGCCTTCCCCGTTTCGATCATACGCAGATAGACGCCTTCGAGCTCATCAAGGTCATATCCGCGCGCCTGGCACAGCTGTTCATTGTAGCGCCTGTGCTCACGACTATGAATGCCCTCTTGTTGATAGAAACCGCGAATTTCCATGAGCAGCTTCTCGTCTGAGATGCGGTCTTCGTAGTGTCGAACGGAATCGATGAATTCCTTCTCACCGGATGGAAAACTCAGACTCAGCGCATTGAACAGCGCCGTCAGGAATGGATCGCCACCGAACCAATCTCCGGCCAAGGCGGTTTTGACATCGAATTTGCGGTTGCGGGGCTCTATGGTGACACCATCAGGCGTCGTGGATGCGGCGGGAAATGCTGTCATAATAGATCCTCGTCTTCGTGCGAACGATACACCAGGCGAACTTGACTCCGGGGGATATATTCGGCCAAACAGGGGGACAAATTCGGACAAATTGGATTGGAGCCCACATTCCGAAGTCTGAACGCCTTCTCTTCGATTTTACCAAAAGGTTCGTCGACCTATTGGGCGAGTACGATATCCCGCCGACAGACATCGCCGCCGCGTTCGAGGGCTTTGAACGCGGTAAGTCTGGCGACAGGCTGACGCGGGCGCAGCGGGCGGGCGACGCCTTACGCGCGGCAGTGCAGCTCACAGACGACGCCGAGTTCAGCCTGCGGCTTGGCCAGAGTGTAAAACTGACGGAGTTTGGCTCTTTTGGCTTTGCAGTGATGAGTTGCGACACGTTGAAGGACGTGCTCGGCCTTCTCGCCCGCTACCATCCTCTCGTCGATATGGGGCCACAATGGCGGGTGACACGAGGACGGTCACACACCATGGTGACGACGCTGGCGCCAGGGCTATCCGCAGACGTACGCCAACCGCTTATGGAGACGGTGTTTGCCTCACTTGCTGAGGCTGGTCGAGAGTTACTCGGCAAACCGGTCACTGAGATCCGCTTTCAGGCGAGCTTCCCGCCGCCGGCCCACAAAGATGCTTATCAAACCTATCTTTATGCCCCGATTACTTTCGGCCACGCACAAAATGAGTTGATCTTGCCGAATTGGTTGATGGATCTGTCGATCCGCACAGCAAACCCAGCCGGACACGTCATCTTCCGTCAACAGTGCGAAGACATGCTGCGTAGTCTAAACGGACGTGAAAACACCTCTGCAGCCGTCCGCCGTTTGATCGTGCAAGCGGGCCGCAACGGACTCGACATTGGCTGGGTCGCTGCGGAACTTGCCTGTTCCGAGCGGACACTTCGCCGCCGCCTGACGGTGGAAGGCACCTCCTTCCGAATGATTTGCGATGAGGTCCGCAATGTTTTGGCACAGAATTATCTTTCGACCACACAACTCACCGTCGCCGACATTTCCGACCTGCTCGACTACACCGAAGCGGCGAGCTTTCGGCGCGCCTTCAAGCGCTGGAATGGCGTCACGCCGCAACTCTTTCGCGACCGATCGGGAGGCGCGCAAGACCTACGAGACGACGAAGGTTGAACATTCAATAGTGTAAATGTCCATTTCTGACTGCGGATTCAACGGAGATTTTACCTTACGATCATCACCAATTAAAGAGGCTTCCTCTATTCAGAAACGGCCTAACTGGTATTCAAAGTCTGCGAAAGACTATTGAGCGGTGATCGTGTCGACCCCTGTTTTTCAACTGCTCTTATCTTTAGCCGTGTTGAAGGAGACCTTCTGGCCTTCGCCGAGACCAGTCATGCCGGCGCGCTCTAGCGCAGTCGCGTGAACGAACCCATCTCTGTGCCAGCTTGCTGTTTGCGTATTATGTGCGCTCCCTAGAACAGTGAGGCGTGTTGGCCGCCGTCGATGACAATGTTCTGGCCAACAATGAAGCGTGCGAGCGGGCTGCAAAGGAAAGCGGCCATTGGGGCGAGATCATCGGGATGGCCCATGAAACCCGCCGGGATGTGATTGTTGGCCAGGAAGTGCGGCCCCACGGCTTCCGGCGTAGGCTCCAGGCCAAACGCGTCTGCATAGTCTTTCATGATTTCGCTGGCGCCTTCCGTGGCAAACATGCCCGGCAGCAGATTGTTGATTGTGACGCCGTGCTTGGCGATCTCCCGCGACACGCTGGCCGTGTAATTGATCAGAGCAGACCGCGCTGGGCCGGACATCAATCGCCAAATCATCGGGTTCTTGGCCGAAAAGGTGGCGATATTAACAATCCGGCCCCAGCCCTTCTCTTTCATCACCGGAATGTAGTTCCGCATGATCTCGATCGGACCGATCAGCGTTGTCTCGATTGAATCGCGCCACATGTCCGGCGTGACTTTCAGGAAGTCACCGTTTGGGGCGGGCGGCTTGATCGTGATGCATAGAATGTCCGGGTCAGGGCAGGCTTCAAACAAGGCGGCGCGTCCGGTCTCGGTCGAGGAGTCCGCGACCACCGGCGTGACGCTCGCGCCGTATTTTTCCGATATCTCTTCAGCGGCTCTGCGCAAACGCTCTTCGCGGCGCGCGGTGATGATGAGCTTGACCCCGGCTTCGGCGAGGCGCTCCGCTGTGGCGCGGCCCATGCCGGCACTGCCGCCGGCCATAATTGCGGTCTTACCTGCTATTTGAAGATCCATGTTTGTGACTCCCTTGATTACCGCCCTTCTGCGCAGGGTGATTTGTAAGCGCAGCTCAATGGAGTCTTTCAAAAATAATCGCAAGCATTAATTCGATATAGGGCAAGGCCCAAGCCGCATGCAGGGAGCTGTAGCCATCGACCTGAGTTTAGCGGCACACCTGCCCATAGGGACTGTTTGGGAGCGAGATTTGGTCTCTGCGGTACGTTGATCTCGTTGTGAATCAAAATACCCTCCGATCAATAGAGGATCAAAAATGGACACCTTAGCTCTCGTTAAATCGTGGCATGAGCACTTTCAGGTGCCAGTGCTAGATAGCCCATCGCTGCCGGAGAATCGCGTTGAGATGCGGCTGGCCATATTGGAAGAGGAAGTGCAAGAACTTCGCAGTGCCGTTGAAGCTGGCGATATGGTCGAAGTCCTAGACGCCCTTTGTGACATCCAATATGTGCTCGACGGTAATTTTCTGGAGTTTGGGTTACACAAACTAAAACACGCAGCATTCTCTGAAGTGCATGCATCCAACATGTCCAAGCTCGGTGAAGACGATCGACCGATCTTGCGCGAGGACGGCAAAGTTTTGAAGGGACCAAATTTCTTCAGACCTGACCTCGCTCAGTTTTTGAAAGACAAGTGAGCTAGGCTCGCTGGCCAAATATTTGAGCTGTGTATAATCCAAAAACCGACACTACGAGCGTCTTAATTAGGGCGTTTATTGCCGCTTAGCCCAGAGGCTGTTCTGGGGCGAATTTAAGACGCTCCTATTCAACCGATTCCTTGAGGAAGTTCTGGAAGTTGATCTTTTGGATCGTACCATGCGGCTGCGTCTGAACGCCAAATGTGGACCTTTGGCTTTTCCGCGATTGGCGTATCAATTGATCCTGCGCGGAGTAATATTCTATCGTCTCGTTGGGCAACCAAATGCGAACCACACACGCGACAAAAGTATCGTTTCTTACCAGGGGACGACTCGAAGGAGTTGAGTTCGCGCTCTCCTTGCACCCACGAAAAGACGCTATGTGAAACTGCCATAACAGTCGAAAACGCAGCACTATGAGCTTTTCGGCATGTGCGGCAATGGCAATGCCCCATGGGCTGAGGTTCGGAGTCTACCGCGTATTTAACGGCCCCGCACAAGCAGCTTCCTTCGATCATATCGGGTTCCTCGTAGTCAGTGTTTGTATGATTTGTACTGATAGCTCGCATCAGAGCATGTGTCTGCAAAACGCCGATTTAGATGCTATAAGAACGTCCTTTTTAGGGCGTCTTACGCCTCTCAGCTTTTGTCTCCTAATGCTCGCGATCCAGATGCGACTGAGACTCAACTCAACCAGTTTCGGAACTCTGCTTCACCCGCAGCGCTAAATTCAATCACGCGTGAGTTCGCATGCCGTTTAGCCCAGCCCAGTTCGAGAATCCTTTCTAGAATTAACGCCCCCGCGCGTCCGGAAAGATGATGCCGACGCATACTCCAGTCCAAACAGGTCTTACACTCCGGTCGCTTGGTCTTTGGTAAATGTCTGGGGTCTAGGCCAATGATGCCGAGCGCGGTCCAGCCCTTGTCGGACAGATAAGGCGCTCCGTCCTGCTCCGCGAGCCACGCGTTTTCGCGCATACGATCAAACATTAGCACCCCAAGCTCGCCAGCAAGATGGTCGTAGCAAATTCTAGATTTGCGTAAAGCTGGGTCCTTGGGACCGGTGCGCGTTCGATGACCGGGCCCGCGTTCAGCAACGTTCAGAAGTGCTTCGATCGCATCGGCAACATGCGGGCCGCTCAACCGATAATAGTGATGTCGTCCCTGCACCTCTTTCTCAACCAGTTCCCCGGCGAGCAGTTTCGCCAAATGAGAGCTCGCCGTCTGTTTCGTAATGCCAGAAGACGTTGCTAATTCGCTCGCGGTCAAAGCCCTCCCGTCCATAAGTTCCAGCAACATATTGCTACGGGCCGGATCGCCAATGAGCGCCGCGACGTGAGAGATATTAGGACCAATCTTCATAGTTCGATGATAATCGAACCATCTCGGACAATCAATCTGCTAGATCGACCGCATCAAAAAGGAGACCAGCATGATAACCTGTTTCATCAAATATGACATTGACCCGTTCAAACGCGCTGAATTTGAACAATACGCGCAGCAATGGGGACAAGCTATTCCGCGTTGCGGCGCAGATTTGATCGGGTACTTTGCGCCTCATGAAGGGTCGGCAACCACGGCTTATGGCGTCTACACATTGCCTTCCCTGGCCGACTACGAGGCCTATAAAAAAAGACTGGCCAGCGACCCTATTGGACGTTCGAATTATGAGTTTGCACAAACTGAGCGATTCATTCTTCGCGAGGATCGAATTTTCCTCAAACTGGCTTCCGCGCCTCACGCAGAACTGGTGCGGTCATGATTGCGGTCATATTCGAACTGATACCAAAATCGACACGGGCTGCGGACTATTTCCAACTCGCCGAAGAATTGCGGCCCCTGCTCGATGATATCGATGGCTTCTTATCAATCGAGCGATTTGAGAGCCTAACGGAGCCTGGGAAATATCTCTCCTTATCGTTCTGGGAAAATGAGCAAAGTGTGGCTGAGTGGAGAAACACGCAGAACCATCGAGGCGCACAGACGGAAGGACGGCGATCAATCTTCGAAGACTATCGCCTTCGCGTCGCCCACGTCTTGCGTGATTATGGTCTGACTGATCGCCTTGAGGCGCCACAAGATAGTCGAAACGCCCATGACAGCGATTCGTTCTAATGTCTGGTTTTTCCTAAAACCAGACATAACGAGGGCGTCGTTCCGAAGTCCGCTTTTCAACCGAAGCAGAGAAAATGGACTTTCTGACATGACCTAATCGCGGACAATCCGAAACCCGATGTGAGACGTTCCATAGGCCAGGTCTTGCGCTTGCCGGGCTGCCGGTCGGAAGCGATAACAGTAACTGGAGGCGCAGAGATAGGAGCCTCCTTTGATCGTACCAACTGCGATGCCGGGTTGCGAGAAATCTATTCCAGTCACCCCGGCGAGTTCACGATCTCGATCTGCATGTGAGGGGGCGTAAGGCGTTGCTGTCCACTCCCAGACATTGCCGATCATATCGTGGAGGCCAAACCCGTTTGCCGGAAAAGAAGCGATTGGCGCAGTCCCGTCATAGCCGTCGTCTTTCGTGTTCACGATTGGAAACACGCCTTGCCAGGTATTGGCTTTGTCTTTGATCGCGGCGCGCTCGGTTTCCGGCCACGACAGCAGCTCACCATCCAACCCGCCGCGCGCTGCGTATTCCCACTCGGCTTCTGTTGGAAGGCGGGCGCCAGCCCAGCGCGCAAATGCAGAGGCATCGTCTTGGGTGATTTGCGTGACCGGGTGATCGGCTGGTGCACGCGGCTGATCTGGTCCGTTTGGCCAGCGCCAATTCGCACCATCCACCCAGCGCCACCAATTGAGATCGGCCGGACGGCTACCCTTGAGAGGATGAAAGACGGCGCCGCCGCTAGGTAAATCCAGGCCCGGACTGGGAGTATCGTCTTTACTCCACCCGGTCTCGGCGCGCGTCTGATAACCCGTCGCGTCAACAAATTCCGCGAACTGCGCGACCGAAATCTCCGTCCGGGTGATTTCGAACGCGTCCACGCAAGCTTCGCGCTGCGGCGCTTCTTCGCGATACACCCGGGTCTCACCCAATTGGAAACAGGCTGCGTCCAGGGCGACCCAATCCAACTCTTGTGCCGCTGCGAATCCTGCCCCCAAAGGCATCAGGGCGCATAAAGCGTGTCGGATCATGGTGCGGCGGTTTCGTAGGTTTGTCGCCAAGTGTTTATATCCGCTTTGAACGCTTCAATTCGCTCGCCATGGACCGAAGACACATCGCTGAGTTGGCCTGGATCATTGTTCAGATCGTACAGCGCGGTTTCGTCGGATAGTGGCAACCAGACAAAATGCCAATCATGATCGCGGCGATAATATCCACCCAAAGCTGCGCCCATATGGTCATCGGTGTTGTCGCTCGGCTGGCCTCGAAAATCTGTGCCGGCGCGATGTTGTGTCATGCGCCCGACAAAATAATCGCGCGGCTGTTCGAGCGTCGTCCCAGCAATCGCGGGCTTGAGCGAGTACCCAGGTAAGTTCTCGGGCGAAGGCGCACCGACATAGTCGAGAATGGTCGGCATAATATCGATCGCACTGGCAAGCGTTTCAGTATCTCGCAGCGCCGTGATTTTGCCTTGCCAATAAAAAATAATCGGTGTGCGGAACCCGGTCTCGAAGAACGATCCTTTGCCGCGTGGGCCGCCATTGGCCAGCGTGATGTGATTGTCCGAATATTCAACGTCGCCAGCCTGTTCCCAGCCATTATCATTGACATAGACGATCAGAGTGTTGTCGAGCACGCGCTCTTCTCGCAATGTGTCGAGCACCTCTCCAACGCCCCAGTCGAACCAAGCAATATTGGCGTAATATAGCTTCGCTGACTCTGAGAGGTCATCGCGATCTTCATAGTATTTATAGAACCGGTCCGGCGCGTTCAGCGGCGTGTGCGGCAGGGCCGGGCCATACCATAGGAAGAAGGGTTGATCGGCGTGATCGCGGATGAAACTCTCAACCGGCTCCATCGTGTTGCGACCGATCTCATTGCCGCGTCCACCCATGAAGGTGAAAAACCATCGATCACCTAATTCTGCGGCGTCGCTCCATTCCCAGGTCTCGGTCATGCCATGTGTGAACCCGCCATGTGCATAGGACTGCTCCCACCATTTTCCGCTTTGATGAGACACATAACCAGCTTCTGCGAGCACTCTCGGCAAGGTTTGGAATTGCGCGATTGCGGATGTCTCATATTGCCGGCGCAAGATGGTGCGCTCGAGATCCGTTTCGACGCCCGTTGGCAAGGCGGTCGACTGCAGTTTTGCTTCAGCTATCTCGTTCGCGCGGTCTTCATACTGAACAGGGTAAAGGCCAGTAATCAGGCTCTGCAAAGTTGGGCGGCAATGATTGGACGTGGAATGCCCAATTTCAAAAACCGCGCCGCCATTTCCGAGAATATCCATATTCGGTGTCATGACATTTTCGTCGCCAAGAAAGCCGAGATAGGGCCAGCCGAGGTCATCCGCGATAATCAGAACGACGTTAGGTGGACCGCCTGCCCTGCGAGGGATGACAGTGCGATCAATTTCGCCAGCATATGTATCCTCATAGACGCCGCCGAAATCGAACGCGTCATCAGTTGAGCTCAAGTCGGAATTCGTTTGGCACGCCGAAAGACCGATCGCCGCTAGAGCTCCAATCCAGATTGCTTTTTGCATATTTTCCTCCAGGTCGCTCCACGTTGGCGATGTGTACAGCTTAGGTGATTAGTCCCGAAATGCAATTGATTTGCATAAATTTTCATTTCGAATATCATGCGCATATCATTCTATTACTTACCATAATTGCGCGCTTATTTTCTCAGAAATGAAATGCGCAGAACTTTTTGCATGAAATTGCATTTTTATTGCTATGCTGCATAATGTCCAAACG
This sequence comes from Pseudomonadota bacterium, assembly GCA_039822145.1. Lineage (GTDB taxonomy): Bacteria > Pseudomonadota > Alphaproteobacteria > Caulobacterales > Hyphomonadaceae > Henriciella. Next base: position 16,906 of record JBCBMU010000019.1, read on the forward strand.
GGAGATCTTAAGATGGTGGTGAAAGCAGAGGACGCGTTCAAGTCCGCCCGCGCGGAACATAACCGTCTGGACCTGACAGTTGGGACTGAGACCATCCCGATGTTGCTTTCCTACAAAGATGTGCGGGAGGCTGCGAGGGACTGGAAAACTTACAGCTCCGACGCGCCATTTCGAGTGCCAATCCCATCCGAAGAAAAAGAGCGCAGTGTTAGGCAGTTGCCAATCGAGACCGATCCGCCGCAGCACAAAAAATATCGCTCGTTAATCGAGCCATTCTTCCGGCGACCGATGCAGGCTGCCTATATCGAGCGGATTGATGCCTTGATTGGAAGAATGTTGGAGCGCTGCGCTGAACGTCCGTTATTCGATGTTGTTCGAGATTTTGCGCTTCCTATACAATCCTATGCGCTCTCTTACCTCCTTGGAGTTCTCGAATCTGAAGCCGATACCTGGATCGCCTGGGGAACACATGTGTTCCGAGATGGCGACGATTCTCGGAACAAAGGTACGGTGCTCGAAGACTATCTGCGTCGCGCCATACAGGATGCAGAAAGCCTTTCGAGCGACGACAATTTTTTCGCCGCGTTGAACAGAATGAAAGTCGATGGTCGTCCCCTGAGCGAAGACGAGATGCTCGGCATCGGCAATCTTGTTTTTGCGGGAGGCAGAGACACCGTGATCAACGCCATCGCCTACGTGATGAATTATTTCGCCAAGTGGCCGAACGAGCTGATGAAGGCTGCGTCCGATCCGAGGTCGATCAATCTGGCCGTGGAAGAATTCATTCGAACCCTGTCACCGCTCACGCACATCGGTCGGGTCTGCCCGAGCGGACACGGCACCGACAATCGAGTCTCTCTGTGTTGGGCGGCCGCTAATTTTGATCCCGCAATCTTTGAAGCGCCGGAACTCGTCGATCTCACGCGCTCACCAAACCCTCATGTCGGGTTTGGCAGTGGTCATCATGCCTGCCTCGGTGCGCCACAAGCGCGGGCCATTCTGCGGTCTCTGATCGCGGCTCTTTCCGCTGGGAGCCTCGAGCTACGGATCGAAGAAGAGGTTTTGAATATTGAACACTATGGAGCGGTTCAGAGGACCGTCGGTTTTGACCGGCTAATTGCAGTGCTCGGCGATTAAGCGCTTAAGGAGGAGTGAGAGATGACGAGAATTGGACCATTTGTTTGCGGGCTTGTCTTTGCCCTTGCCGCGGCGGCCTGCGCGGTGGCCGTTCCGTCCACTTCGCCGGCCAAGACCGCCTTGAATAAGGATATATCAAGTCAATCAACACCGCCGATCTTCTACCACATCTTTGTTCGTAGTTTTTCTGACTCCGATGGAGATCGCGAAGGCGATTTGCGCGGCATCATCGATAAGCTGGACTATCTACAAAGCCTGGGCGTAACCGGCATTCTTTTGACACCGCTTTACCCATCTCAATTCTATCACAACTACTTTGCTGACGACTTCTACGGTATTGATCCGGAATTCGGAGACATGCAGGACTATCAGGATCTAGTCGCAGAGCTGCATCGTCGGGACATGGTGATCTACCTCGACCAGGAAATTCAATATGTCAGTGGTCATCACGAATGGTTCACGTCGTCTTTCCGAAATCCCTTATCGCCATTTCGAGACTTTGTAGTATACGCAGATGGAACCAACACGGCACCCGTGGCGACTCTGTTTGGCAAAACAGAGTTTGATGTCTGGCCCGCGCAGAAGCAAGATATCTATACGGTCAATATGCTGGACGCCGGCGTCCGAGACTATTTCACCGAGTATCTCCTGTTCTGGATGGACCCGAACGGAGACGGCGACTTTTCAGATGGTGTTGATGGCTACCGTATCGATCACATGATGGACGATCTCGATAATGCGGGCGTGCTGACCGGCTTGTTTCAGGATTTTTGGCGACCGATTTTTGATGAGCTGCGCGCGAAGCGCCCTGATATTGATATTATTGCCGAGCAATATGATTGGGGATATGGTGAGCAGTTTCTCGGAGCCGGCGGCGCCGACAAGGTCTTCGGGTTTCCAGTCTGGAAAAGCGTAAATGACCTTGACGCAAATGCGCTCGCCGAGGCTGTCGAGACCACCAATCTGATAATGACTAAAGGCAAAGGCCAGTTCGTATTCATCGAAAACCACGACACCAATCGCTTCGCCCATGCATATGCAGACCAATTAGAAATCCAAAAGCTGGGCGCTGCGGTAAACTTGCTGATTGGATGGACCCCGATCATCTATTACGGTCAGGAAATCGGTATGACGGGCGCCAAGGTGGAAGGGCTCGAAGCCGAAGCGTTGAGCGCCTCTGCAGATGACGCGCGTGATATACCGGTGCGCCAGGCCTTTCGTTGGTCACCGGACCCAACATCGTCGGGACATGCGACTTGGTATCGTGAACCGGCTTTGGCCTATCCAATCATTGACAGCAATATCGCGGGCGATGGCCGATCTGTGGCTGAGCAGGACCAGGATCCTGGATCGCTACTATCTTATTATCGAGACTTATCTGCCCTCAGAACGGCTTATCCCGCGCTCGCGACCGGTCGAACTAGTATCGTCTCGCGCAGTAAAGCCATGGTCGTCATCGAACGGCGCTATGAGCATGAAACGCCGATCATTGTGGCGTTCAATTTTTCAAGTTCACAAACCAAGCTTACACTTCCACCCGAGATGTCGCTGGGCAGAAAACTCCTAGGCGAGGAAGATACGCAAGAAGCGTTTGGTGTTGCGCAGCTACCAGCTTTCTCAGCGACAGTCTGGGAAATTTTGGAATAATTGATGTGGAAGAGCGCCCCACCATGTGTTTTCGATAATTGCGCTTTAAGACTGCGATTTCCAACAAGAGCTCACCGGCCCGGTATGTTTCCCGCGCCCAAACAATAAGTCATTAGCTTCCAACTATAGCTCAATGCTTTCAGCCAAGCTAAGCGCATCTTCGACCTCGACGCCGAGATATAAAACGGTGCTATCGATTTTGCTGTGGCCAAGCAGTAACTGAACCGCTCTCAAATTACCCGTCTTCCGATAAATCAGGGTCGCTTTTGTTCGGCGCATAGAGTGCGTAGCATATGAAGAACGCGGCAATCCGATTGACCGCACCCAGCCTTCGACAATGCGTGCATATTGCCGGGTTGAGAGATTTCGGGATTGATCCTTTCTACTGGGGAACAACCAATCATGGGGGCTAAGCTCCTTGAAAGCACACCAAGCCTCGATTGCGTCACGAGTTTGTTTTGTGACTTCAAACTGTACTGCCGTACCGGTTTTTTGTTGAATGATCTTGGCTCTGCTTCTGATTTCGGTGCCCATTCGCAAATCCGAAACACGCAATCGAAGAAGATCGCATCCTCGCAATTTGCTATCGATGGCAAGGTTAAACAAAGCGAGGTCGCGCTTATTGTTCGCTAGCTGAAGCCGCACTCGAATAGACCAGACCTCCTGAGGCTTAAGCGGCGCTTTCTGGCCAACCAGCTTTCCTTTATTCCACGGCACCCATTTTTCTTGAGATTGATAAAACGGCATTTCTTACTCCTTTGCTGCCGTTGAATCGGCTGCAATTGAACTGCCAAGGCGATTTGCTTACGTCTTCTATGCGAGCAAAACCAGACATAAGCTGAGAGGCGGGAAACGCCCTAAAACGGATGGAGTGGATGGCTCCTGCTCCCCGGCGTCAAATTGCGCCATACTACGCAGTCACCGTCGAAAGTGCTGCAACAAAGAGGAGCCACCCACATGCAAGTTACTACAATCGGATTAGATTTGGCCAAGAACATTTTCCAGGTTCATGGCGTGAGAGAAGATGGATCAGTTGCTTTCAACAGGCCGGTTCGAAGAGCGCAGCTATTGAACTTCTTCAAGAAGCAGCCGCCTTGCCTGGTTGGCATGGAGGCGTGCGGTTCAAGCCATTACTGGGGGCGAGAACTTACAAAGCTGGGTCATAACGTTCGGCTTATGGCGCCGGTCTATGTCAAACCTTATGTGAAGCGCGGTAAGTCAGACGCAGCTGACGCAGAAGCCATCTGCGAAGCGGTGACGCGTCCGACAATGCGGTTTGTTCCAATCAAATCTGTCGAGCAACAAGGCGTTCTCACTCAGCATCGCGTGCGTGAGCTTTTGATCCGTCAGCGCACTCAGCTGTCCAATACCATTCGGGCACTGGTTGGGGAATTTGGCTACATTATCCGCAAAGGCGTCAACTATATCCGAGACTTCGCAATAGACATACGTGCTGGTGGGACTGACGGGATGCCTTCAATGGCGCGAAGCGCGATCATAGCACTATGTCGCCAGTTTTTGGAGCTCAATGAGAAGCTGATCAAAGTGGAGAAGGAAATCGTTCGTGTCGCCCGAAAGGATAAGCGCGTGCAGCTTCTTCAAACCATACCTGGTGTCGGGCCGATCAATGCGTCCGCAATCGTCGCCACGATCGGAAGCGGTGAGCAGTTCAGGACGGGGCGTGACTTTGCCGCCTGGGTCGGGCTGACGCCGATCAACAAATCCTCAGGCGGTAAAGAACGCCTCGGACGAATATCCAGGATGGGAAACAAATACCTGCGAAAGCTGTTAGTGATCGCGATGACCTCACGTGTTAGCGCAGCCATATCGCGTCCTGACCGCGTTGATCCTTGGACTGCATCTATACTAGCGAAGAAGCCGGTTCGGCTCGCAACCGTCGCGATGGCCAACAAGACTGCGCGCATAATCTGGGCGGTGCTCTCGCGGGGCGAGCCATTTAGACACAGCGCCGCTGCCTAACGAACGAAGGAACCAAACAGACTATGAGACTTGCAAGGACGAATTGAGTTTATGGTCATCCGGGTCAGCCCGGGAGCTAAGCCACCCCACGAGCGTCATGGACATGAAAAGTCCGCAAAACGGTTTGGGACTCAGCTCACGGAAACCATAAGGGCCAGCGGAACAGCTCCGCGCAAACAGGCCGGACACAGGTCAGTACCAGACCAAGGTGCGCCGAAAACTCGAAAAAGACCTTGCAATGCAGGAGCCATCCACACAGGACGCTTAGATCAAAGCCGTACATAGCCCCTATTGGCCCGTTGCGAGCTTAGTAAAAATCCAAATTCCGACCAAGAGACATTACATCTGCCTTGCTTGAAACTCCATGTTCAACCGCGATGAACGATACCATCGTTATAGGACAGCGCGATTTCGCAGCAGCGGCCATTTTATGATGACCGTCAAGTAGATAGTGAGCGAGGCACCAATGCTCACACTCTTCTTCCAAACTATCGGCAGGAGCTTTGACGTCCAAAACTGAGAGCGAAACGGCCGTAGGCATTTTCCCTTCACGAATGATTTCTAAATAAGCTTCTAGACGATCCGAATTTAGCCAGTTCTCTGGATACATCGGAATAATGAACTCAAACAACCGAGAATGCTTACTCAGCGAGCGATCTCCGGATCGATAATACGGAGTCTTTGGGTAATGCGGCAGCCCCCAAAATCCATCCAACCCCCACACTCTTTGCTGCTCAGAGACGAAATAGTCTGCGTTACTCCCAAGCTCTATTAAATTCGGATAAACCTCCAACAAATGGACTTGGTAATTTCCAAGCGGAATCATTTCTGAAAGCGCTTCAATGCTGGACCGATCTTCTTTTGTCAGGCCCAAGGCCAATTGAGAAGCGAGCTCTGCGATCTCCACTTTTGCGTTGGCTCCTTCTTTGCGTTCGAAGAAAAACTCGCAAGTGTTGCAAATGTTGCCAATCTCAAAGGCAGGTTGACCATTCAAGGAAATGTAGCGGTGCCATACTGGCCAGCTCCCTCCGCCGCTTGTCTCAAAGCTCAACGGCGAATTAGAATTCGTGATATCCAATCCCAATGCGAAAGTTGAAATGCTCATGTCCGCATTGCGCATTTGTTGAGATGGATTGCAACAACAAACTTGGTGCCTCTCCAAAGGCACCGACACCAGCCAGAATTTGATTGGAATTAGTTCCGCTCACAGTTACGAGCGGCTTAAACTCGTCCGATACTGTTGAAAAACTCCCTCGAAATAGACGAATCATCATATTGATGATCGTCAAGCAAAAAGCTTGTCCTGATTTCATTGAAAATTATTTTTGAGTTCGTCCGCAACCGGATCAATTTTGTCTTTTTGCCGAGTTTTTCAACAGCATTGCCCCAAGTAAGCCTCTCAGATATCCCCAAATTGGCTAGACGATAAGCCAACAAAGTGTTGCTAGCTTTTGCCGCCATTTGCAGTGTTATCCTCAATCTTGTTGCGGCAAACTGAGGGCGTTTTTCTGTTTTACCCGGAGCCGCCCAGTGTCCCCATCCAAAATACTCATTGGTCAATTTCTGATCGTGCTCACCATCATTTTGATCGCGATCTGGGGAGCAACGCAATGGACAGCCCATGCGTTAGAATATCAACCGGCCCTCGGAGCGCCCTGGTTTGAATGGAGCGGGTGGCTGATCTACAAACCATGGCGCCTGTTTCAATGGTGGTATGCCTATGAAGCCTATGCGCCTGACGTCTTCGCACGCGCAGGCGCAATCGCGGCGAGTGGTGGTCTTTTCGGTATCCTTGCTGCGGTCGTCGGATCAGTGTGGCGTTCAAGATGGGAAAAGCGCGTCACCACATATGGATCTGCAAGATGGGCAGGAGCTAAAGATATTCGAGCTGCTAATCTGCTTAAACCGGAAGGCGTGTTTCTAGGGCGCTGGAACAACCAATATATTCGTCACGATGGACCGGAGCATGTGCTTGCGGTTGCGCCGACCCGATCTGGTAAGGGTGTAGGACTGGTTGTGCCAACTCTGTTGTCTTGGACCGGGAGCGCTGTCATTCACGATATCAAAGGCGAGAATTGGGATATTACTGCAGGTTGGCGCTCGGCATTCAGTACGTGCCATAAATTCAATCCGGTCGATCCAAATTCGGCGCGGTTCAACCCTTTGGATGATGTACGCCTGGGCACATTCGAAGTGCGCGACGTTCAGAACATTGCCGACATATTGATTGATCCGGAAGGATCGCTTCAGTCGCGCGACCATTGGGACAAGACGGCCTATGCCTTACTGGTCGGCGTCATTTTGCACGTGCTTTATTCGGAGGAAGACAAGACGCTTGCCGGCTGCGCGCGCTTTTTGTCCGACCCGTCCCGAACGCTCAAAGAAACTCTGACATTGATGAAGGATGCTGCGCATTTGCGGTGTGGTGGTACTCATCCAAGCGTCGCGCAAGCAGCCCGTGAGATGATGAACAAGTCAGACAACGAGCGCTCTGGTGTTCTGTCGACAACCCTTAGCCTCCTGTCGCTTTACCGTGACCCGGTCGTTGCGCATGTAACTTCGGCAAGTGATTGGAGCATTGAAGAGTTTTTGTACGCAGATCGTCCTGTGTCTCTTTATTTGGCAATCCCGCCATCAGACATCTCACGTACCAAACCCTTGGTGAGATTGATGCTCAATCAAATCGCGAGGCGGTTGACGGAGAAATTACCGGAAGCGGGCGCGCGTAAACTTCTTTTGATGTTAGATGAGTTTCCAGCGCTTGGGCGGCTCGATTTCTTTGAGAGCGCATTAGCGTTCATGGCGGGTTACGGCGTGCGTGCATTTCTTATCGCGCAATCGCTCAACCAAATTGAAAAGGCCTATGGACCCAATCACTCCATTCTGGATAATTGTCATGTGCGGGTGGCGTTCGCGACTAATGATGAGCGCACCGCCAAACGCTTTTCGGATGCGCTTGGCACCAAGACTGAGCTTAGGTCTCAAAAGAACTATACTGGCCATCGCCTCGCACCCTGGCTCAGCCATATGATGGTATCGCGTCAGGAAACCCAGCGCATGCTGATGACGCCTGGCGAGATCATGCAACTGCCAGAACGCAAACAGCTTGTCATGGTTTCGGGTAGGCCGCCTTTGCTGTGTGACAAACTCCAATATTTCAAAGACCAGAACTTTCTGGACCGTTTGTCACCCGCGCCTCATTGCATGATCGCCGACGATACAACGCTCAAACCAATACCGTTTCTTTCAAGTTCAGATGAGGGCGCTGCCAGCACCGAAAGTCAATCTGGTGGGCACGAACATACGCCGACAATCGAACACAGCGAAACGCCGAAGAGAGAGTTGGCCGAAACCGAACCCGTCCTCGATATTGAGGACGGCCCAGATGCACAAATTGATCAATCTCTTGAAACACTTAGAAGGGCCGCCGCGATGGATGTCGCCGATCCGGACGTCCTCCCTAATTTTTAGATCCCATGTCAAAGCCACGAGCTAACATCCGCCTCTCGACAAAACTCCATGCGGAACTCTGCCGCAGAGCAGAGGCGTATGGATTGACGAAAACAGCCATCCTCGAAGAAGCACTTTGCCAGTATTTTTATCCAGAGAATGCGCAGCGCCTCGAAGAGCGTTTGCTGAATCGAATGACCGGCTTCGATGAACGCCTCGGTGATATGGAGCGCAACTCCGCGGTCACGCTCGAAGCATTCGGGCAGTTCGTGTTCTATTGGTTAGCCCGCACCGATCCTTTGCCTGATGGAGAGCGTGAAGCAGCGCAGGCGCTTGGGGAACGGAGATTTGATTATTTTGTGGGCCAAGTGAGTCGACAACTATTGAGTAACAGTCGTTGGATCGATCTGGACGTAGGCGATGGCTGATTTCAATCATGCATTCACCAGACTTTAGTTTGCGATGCGCCGATGCAATCAGTAATTTGATCCGATTTCATTCTTCCGAACGGCTCTCTCGCTGAGGACTATTTGCGCAAGTGCAGCGTCGTGCAGAATTTCGAGTTGAATTCACGCGTTAGATCGCTGCATAGTTCAAAGAGAGAAATACGGGGGCAGTCGATTGAAATTTTTTCGCTTTCGATCATTAAACGTCGTGTTCGCGGGCATCATGGTCTCGCTCTCCCTCGTCAGTCTATTCGACATTATTCTGAACAATGGGCTCGGCGCGATTTTCGCTGATATACTCGTTTACTATCGCGAGCTAACATACATTGCGATTGAGGTGCCGCTGTCGGTGTTCAATCTCAAAATTGATCAATGGTATAGCGATACGATTTTTGCCTCGGCGATCGTTCAAGGCGTTTTCGTGAGATCTTACCTCAATTCTGGGGGCATACTATCTGCGATGGACGCACCGCCAATGATCGCAGCTGTGTTTGTCTACTTCGGCTTTATTGTTCTTCTCGCCAGTGGAGCGAGATCAATTTATTTCGCTTGGACGGGAAACCGAGAAGGTCTCGCAGACGAAAGAACTTTTGTCAGCATTACCGTAACCTCGGGCATCGTTATGACTGTGATATTGATAATGCAGTTCACAGGAGTCGTCCCGTGAGCAATTCCGAAAAACCCGAAAAAAGGAAACGCGGATTGAAAGGTTGGTTGTCATCTATTCCTGGTGGGTTGACGCTTGCGGCTCCCTTTGTGGACCGCCTGGCACTCGACGGGCTCGTCACGCGAGCTTTGTTAGGTGTTCGGGAGCTGACCCGCGAATTCTGGCGCCTCGTCGAGATACCATTGTGGTTCCAAATTCCGCAGATATGGAAGGACACGCTGACCATTTCGGCGCTTTTGATCTTTCCTGCTATTTTCCAATTCATCTGGTCTGGCAAATTGGATCCGGCAACGTCAAATCGTCTGTTTGAATCAAAAGATGGTTTGTTCAAGAATGAGTCCGCGCGGCGATATCTTGCATTGGCATTTTCGTTTCTGGCCATGGTGGTTTTCTTGAACGGGACGAACTTTCCAGTCGCGCTTTATTTGACTGGCGCGATTATCATTGGTTTCTCGAGCGTGGTGGCATGGAAGGCACCAGTAAAAATTGTTGTTTGGGCGATTTGTATGCTCAGCGTCGCTTACTTCGAGGACTATGTGCGGCCGGTGATAGAAAACTATTTCAACGGTCTGGGTATCTAACCTTCGAAACGACTTCCTTAGACGCTCTCAGCAGCGAGGTTTCGTTTGTTCTATCGTATCAAAAAACCACTTCCACCTTGACCAATTATGATATCTGATCGCCATTAATTCTATCTGCTAATGTGGGATGGTGACTTTCTTGTGGACAAAAGCCGAGAAAGATCAAAGTGGTGGTACGGTGGTGGTAGAAGCTCCATTTTCGAACCTTCGACCAAATAAAACCCTGAAATAATGTAGAAAAATAAAAAACCTGGCGGAGGAGGAGGGATTCGAACCCCCGGAACGCTCGCACGCTCAACGGTTTTCAAGACCGCCGCATTCAACCACTCTGCCACTCCTCCGCGGCAAGACGCTTCCTTTTCTACAGTCCGCGCAAGAATGCAAGTGCTGTCATGAAATTGCCTGCATTCCATCTGCTTATGGTTAATCAGGTCTTTCAGACGGAGTGCGCAAGTTTCTGTTTCCATTCACCGTACATGCAGCTTGCTATGGTAAACGTCTCTTCGTCGAGAAAGAGCTGAATGCTCTGTCTGCCTGAGGAGGGCAGGGACCGCAGAAAGAGGTAAGAGATGAAGACGAACGTCTCCCGTTCACTCAGCGTAGCGCTATCTAGCGTAAGCTGTGTCGCAATGATTTTCGCTGGTCAGGCGCATGCCGACCGCAATCCCGCCCCCATCGTATATGCCACGCCCGGGCAAACATCCGCGCAAGCGACCCCAAGTTCGGCAGCTCAACCGATCACGATGGCTGAGGCGCCCAAACTTACCAAACAAACGCGGGTCGAGTTTCGTTACCCGTCAGGCGTCGAGGCCGGCGCCAGTCCATTGGGCGCCGCTCCGGCAATGGCCACACCTGCGGCTGCCCCGGTTTATGCTGCAACGCGGGCCGCTCCGAGCATCGCACCCACGACCGCACCAATGCAGTTCAACGTGCCGAGTGTCGCCGCACCATCTGCCGCGCCCATCCGGATCGCGTCGGTCGATACACAAATCCCCGCGCGTGCAGGTAAGCCTCTTACACTGAGCCGGGTTCGCGCCGACAAGGATGCAGCTATCGAGCAAGAGCGCGGCCCTGCCAGCGTCTATGCTGACGGTTTTAATGGCCAGCCGACCGCAAATGGTGAGATTTTTGACGAAACGGCAATGACCGCAGCGCATCCAAGTCTGCCATTGCCGAGCCTTGTTCAAGTGATCAATGAAGCCAATTCGCGCGAGGTTGTGGTGCGCGTGAATGATCGCGGCCCATTTGATGGTAAACGGGTGCTTGAATTGTCGCCGCGAGCAGGTGAAGTGCTCGGCATATCTAAAGGTGCAACGAGCAATGTCAGCATCCGCTATCTCGGACCGGCTCCGGTGAAGCACAATGCTGATCAATTTGCCTCTATCGCGGTCGCTGAAGAAGCCTTGCCACCGGTTGCGCCGGCCCCAGTGCCATTAGCTCCCATGCGAGTTGTCTCTGCCGGGCAAGGCGTTGCCGCTTATGAGGCCCCCGTTCGGATTGCTAATTTGAGCGTAGCCGCCCCGGTTGCCGTAGGTAATGTCTTTATCCAAGCGGGCGCGTTTGCAGATATTTCCAATGCGCAGCGTTTGACGACATCTTTGCGCGCTGATTTGCCCGTGAAAATCGAAGAAGCCCGCGTCAATGGCGGCGACTATTTCAGAGTCCTGATTGGACCTTTCCCGAGCATGGAAGATGCCTCCGTCGAGCGTGATTACCTCGCCCGCGCGATTGGTGTCGAAGGCTTCCTGACAAAACGCTAAAAGCCGCGCCAGTACAAAGATTGACCTTCGCCACGAACTAGCCCTTTTTCCGCGTCAGGAAGAAGGGCCTAAGTGGTTTGGCGAAAGGATTCATTATGCGGAATTGGCGCTCAATTATCTCGCTCATCGCGCTCTTTATGTGGAGCATTCCAGCATCAGCCCAACTCGTCACGACGGATGCGGACTATGCTGTGATCATGGATCACGAAACAGGCGAGATCCTTTGGTCGAAAGATGGCGAAGTCCCGACCGTTCCGGCATCAATGACAAAAATGATGACCGCCTATTTTGTCTTTGATCTGATCGATCAAGGGGAGATTACCCTCGATACAAGAATGGAAGTCAGCGAAGATGCATGGCGCCGGGGCGGGTTTCCGTCCGGGACGTCGACGATGGGATTGCGTCCGAAGGAGCGCCCGACCGTGCAAGAATTGCTGCAGGGCATGATTGTAATGTCTGGCAATGATGCTTGCATCGTTTTGGCCGAAGGTATTTCCGGGTCTGAACCCGCCTTTGCGCTCCAAATGACCGAGCGCGCGCGCGAGTTGGGGCTGAGCTCTGTAAATTTCGTCAATGCCACGGGACTGGAAGGCGAAGGTCATGTGGTTTCGTCAAATGATCTTGCGCGCTTGGCCAAGCTCATCATCGATGATTATCCGGAATTTTATGACTGGTATTCCCAGGCTGAATATACGTGGGGCGAGTATACCCAAGCCAATCGCAATCCTTTGCTGGGCACGATGCGGGGCGCTGACGGCCTTAAAACCGGACATTTGGATGTGTCCGGCTATGGCCTGACCGCGTCCGCTGTTCGCGATGGTAAAAGACGCATTGTTGTGATCAACGGCCTATCGTCCAAAGAGGCGCGCGCGCGTGAAGCTGAACGGATGATGCGCATGGCCTTTGATGCGTTCGAGACGCGGGCTCTTGATCTTGGCGATAAACGGTTGGCTGAACTCGATGTATGGATGGGCTCATCGCGGAAGGTCGGGCTAAAGCTGGCCGAAACCGCAAAAGTGACGGCCCACAAACGCGCCTTTGCCAAAGGAAAATCGGAGATCGTTTACGAGCGTTTGGTCGAAGCACCGATCAAAGCTGGAGACCAATTGGCGACCCTGATTGTGACGATTGAGGGCAAGGCGCCGATTGAACTGCCGCTCGTTGCAACAGAAGACGTTGCGAAGCTTGGCTTCCTTGGGCGAGCGATTGAGGGTTTGAGTCGGATGCTGGAAGGCGGAGCGACAGAGGCGTGACCTCAAACGGGCGATTCATCACCTTGGAGGGCGGAGAAGGCACCGGAAAATCGACTCTGATTGAAGGTCTTCGCCAAGCTTTAGAGGCGCGCGGGCGGACCGTTTTGGTGACGCGAGAGCCAGGGGGCACCAAGCTCGCCGAGCAAATTCGCAATATCGCTTTGTCGCCGCCAAAAGGTGAAGCGTGGACGCCGCTGGCGCACGCGCTGCTGATGAACACGGCGCGCGATGATCACCTAACGAAACTTATTCGCCCGGCGCTCACGACCGGTACTTGGGTGCTGTGTGACCGGTTCGCTGACTCAACCCGCGCTTATCAAAGCATTGACGGGGTTTCTGAAGAGGACCTCAACACACTCGAGCGCATGATCGTCGGCAGAACACAACCCGATTTGACGCTCTTGCTTGACGGCCCGCCTGAAGCTTTACTCGCGCGAAGACAGCAACGTGGCGGCGAGGCAGATGTGTTTGAGGGCAAAGACTTAGACTTCCATGATCGCGTTCGCGCCAGTTTTTTAGACGTCGCCCGTCAAGACCCAGCCCGGGTTGTTGTGATCGACGCGATGCAATCCCCTGAACAGGTGCTCAAATCGGCATTGCGAGAAGTTGAAGATCGATTGGGGGGCGAATGACCGCCGCCTATCCAATGCATGGCCATGTCGAGCAACAGGCGCGGTTTTTAGCGGCGCGCGAGTCGGGGCGATTGCACCACGGTTGGATCCTTCAAGGCCCGTCTGGAATTGGCAAATCGATTTTTGCGAAACGCATAGCGGGGGTCATGCTCGGCGCCGCCGACGTAGATGCGGATGCGGAGGATCGGACGATGAAACTGATCCAATCCGGAGGGCATCCAGACCTCAAATGGGTGAAAAGGGGCCTCAATGATAAAGGTAAACTGCGCCAGGACATTACCGTTGATCAAATTCGCGAGCTGAATCAGTTCTTCCAGCTTCGCCCAGCGCTGGCAGGGTGGCGTGTGGGGGTTGTCGACGCGCTCGATGAAATGAATGTCTCAGGTATGAATGCTCTGCTTAAAACCTTAGAAGAGCCGCCGCGCAATGCTCTGCTTCTTTTGATTTCCCATTCGACCCAGCCTATTCTGCCTACCATCCGCTCACGTTGTCAGGTCCTACGCTTCTATCCCTTAGGAGAAGACGCGACCAAAGCCGTCATATCGGAGCAAGGCGGGGACAGTGCGCTGGTTATGGATCTCGCTGCGGGGCGTCCTGGCTACGGTATTGCACTCAGCCAAACCGCTGGGGCGAAAGCCGTGCAAACGGCGCGCGCGCTGCTGCGGACCATTCGAAAGCCGAATGGCGGCGTCGTCTCGGCGGCGCTCACCTCAACTATGGTTGATGATGGCTCATTGCAGGCGTTTGCTGATACGCTGATGAAGTGGGTGGCTGAGAAAGCAGAAAGCGAACCTGAATACAGCCACACATGGCTGAACATGCATCAAGTCCGCGCGACAGCAAGCGAGCTTAACCTGACCCCGCTTCAAACCGCGACGAAGCTGTTTTCCGTCTTGCAAGATGGCGTAAAGACTGTAAGCGCCTGACCGCATGTTCGACACCCACGTTAATTTGCACGCTGAAGCTTTCGAAGACGATTTGCCCGACATCCTTAGCCGGGCCCGTGCGGCGGGTGTCACCCGCATGCTCGCCATCTGTGAACGCCTAGACAGCTTTGAGCGCGTGAAGGCGATTGCTGATGCTCACGATGATATTTGGTGCAGCGTTGGCACACATCCTCATCACGCTAAAGATTTTACAGCCACGACGGCTGAGGATCTCATCCAACGTGCGGGGGATTCAAAAGTTGTCGCGATTGGCGAAACAGGGATGGATCTGCATTATGGATACAGCCCGCAAGATCAACAGGAAGCAAGCTTTCGTACGCATATCGAGGCCGCGCGGGAATCCGGCCTGCCGCTCATAGTGCATACGCGCGAAGCTGATGCGCTTACCGCCGATATTCTCGAACAAGAGACGAAAATGGGAGCCTTCCCAATCTTGCTCCACTGCTACACAGGCGGCCCGGACCTCTGTCAGAGAGGGCTTGCGCTTGGTGCCTATGTTTCTGTCTCGGGGATCCTTTCGTTCAAAAGTGCGAAAGATGTTCGGGCGGTGATCAAAGATGTTCCACTCGATCGTGTGATTTTGGAAACTGATTGTCCTTACTTGACGCCCATGCCGTATCGCGGGCGACGCAATGAACCGTCCTATTTGCCTTATGTCGCGGACGCTCTGGCAGACCTTCATGGCTTAACCCGCGGCGAAATCGGTCAAATGTGCGAGGCCAATGCGCTACGCTTGTTTGGAGGCGTCTCGTGAGCGCGCGCCAAACTAAGATAACACTCCTCGGCACGGGGTCTTCAGGCGGTGTGCCAAGGGTTGGCGGTGATTGGGGCGCCTGTGATCCAAACGAACCAAAAAATCGGCGCCGGCGATGCTCAGCCTTGGTCGAAACGTGGGACATGTCGGCGCCAGAAGCGCGCACCATTGTTCTCATCGACACGTCGCCAGACCTCAGAGAGCAATTATTGGACGCAGAGATCGGGCGGTTGGACGCTATCGTCTTCACGCATGATCATGCCGATCAAACCCACGGAATCGACGATGCGCGCGCTTTGGCCATTCGAAACCGGGCGCGGGTCAAAACCTATATGGATCAGCCTACGAGCGGCACGCTCTTAGAAAAATTCAAGTATGCGTTCCAAGGGGCAGGGGCCTATCCTGCCATCTATGACGTGCAGCCTCTGATTGAGGCTTACCGGCCATTTCAGCTGACAGGTCCTGGCGGCGATCTAGAATTCCTGCCTCTAGATCAGGAACACGGGTACATAAGATCTCTAGGCTTTCGGTTTGGCGACATCGCGTATTGCAATGATTTGAACGAGCTTCCCGGTCGTTCCCTCGACGCCTTGAATGACTTGGACTTGCTCGTCATTGATGCGCTCCGCTATACGCCGCATCCTTCGCACGCGCATTTGGAGCGGGTTCTGGATTGGGTCAGCGCGCTTAAACCGAAACGGACCGTGCTGACAAACCTCCATGTCGACTTTGATTATCAGACATTAAAGGCTGAATTGCCGGATGGCGTAGAACCAGGTTTTGACGGTTGGTCCTACACCGCTCAGACTTAAGCGGGCTCGGTCAGAGACTGGACCAGCTTGTTTACGCCGCCATAATCAGTTTTGCCGGTGCCGAGGACCGGAACCTCATCGATATGGTAGACTTTGCGCGGCACAGATAGCTCTGAGACGCCATGCGACTGACACCAGGCCAGGAGCGCGCTTCTGTCAGCGTCTTTCGCTGTGGTCAGCAGAATCACCTGCTCACCCTTTCGCGGGTCTGGGATCGCCGCAGCTGCGTGCATGTCGTCTGGCCAAATCGCGCTCGCGCAATTCTCGACCACGGCGAGCGAGACCATTTCCCCGCCAATCTTCGCGAACCGTTTCACACGGCCCATGATGCGGATGCAATCATCCTCGTCCATTACGCAAATATCGCCCGTATCATGCCAACCATCGGGTAGGGGCTCAATAATCCCCGGCGCCGATGAGCGCATATAGCCCAGCATGATATTCGGGCCGCGAATGCGCAGCTTTCCGCCTTCTTCGATCCCTTCGACGGGAACGAGCTCATACTCCATGTCCGCCATAAGCCGGCCGACGGTGCCGGCTTTGTTGAACTCCATCTGGTTGGCCGCGACCACGGGTGCTGCCTCGGTCGCGCCATAGCCTTCGAGGATTTCAATATCGAATTTCTTGCGGACGAAGGCGCGGGTTTCGTCGCGAACACGTTCCGCGCCGCAGACTGCAAGCCGGACAGAATCCATTGCGCCATCTTTTGCGACCCGGGTATATTGATTGATGAACGTATCCGTCGCCAACAAAATCGTAGCGCCCGTTGACTCGATGCGGCCGGCAATTTCGCGCGGCTGAAGCGGGCTAGGATGGAAAACAGCTTTCACACCAGCAACCAGCGGAAGGATGGCGCCCACGGTGAGGCCAAAACAATGGAAAGTGGGTAATGGATTGAAAACGCTATCAGATTTTGGGTCGAGCCCGATATGCGCGCGAACCTGCTCAACATTCGCAACTATATTATGGTGCGAAAGCACGACGCCTTTCGGTTCGCCCTCGGTGCCTGAGGTAAACAGCACAACACCTGGTTTCTTATGGCTTTGCTTTTTGTGAAATAGCCCTGGCATGATGGGGCCGAGGCCGCCGGCCACTTTATCCATCAAGCCAAGGCTCTCGCGAACATCTTCGAGATAGATAAAGTCCGCGCTGTCTTCGAGATCTGCGACGAGGGATTCTAGCCCGCCGAGTTCGATAAACTTATGCGCGGTGACAATTTTGGTGATCTTCCCGGCTTTCATTGCCGACTTAATGTTGGCGACGCCCGCGGTGAAATTTAGCATTGCCGGAAGGCGGCCACTCGCTTGTACAGCGCAAAAGGCAATGACGGCGCCCGCCCCGGTGGGCAGCATGATTCCGACAGTTTCATTTTTGTCGAATTTTTTACCCAGGGCCGAGCCAAGAGCGAACGCGCCGCGCAAGACCGTTTTATAGTCGATTTCGGTTCCGTCACCGTCGACAATAATGACGGTTTTTCCGCCAAATTCTTTTGCAGCGCGAATGATCGCTGAAAAAATGTCAGTTTTCGCGCGATTGGCGCGCCAAGGTAGCGGGGCGGGAATGGCGGTATCAGTCATTTATGAAATATGCTCAAAACTGTCTCTTCGTTGCAACAAACTGTCACAGTTGGTGATCAGTGCAAGCTTTTTCATCTGTGGCGCCATCTTCGTGCATGGGGGCTATGATGCTCTGACGCTTGCAGTTTTGTCCGATCCACTCCATTTAATTGAGCATGGTTACGCTGATCAATAAGAAGCCTCAATTCCGTCATCCGGAGAAACGCAACCGGCCAGATACGCCGCTCTTGCGCAAACCGGACTGGATTCGCGTCAAAGCACCGACGTCGAAAGGCTATGCGGAGACACGAGAGATCGTGAAATCCAAAGGCCTCGTGACGGTTTGCGAAGAGGCCGGGTGTCCAAATATCGGTGAGTGCTGGGACAAAAAGCACGCAACCATGATGATTATGGGCGATACGTGCACACGGGCTTGCTCATTCTGTAACGTGATAACTGGGAAACCAGCCCCGCTCGATACTGATGAGCCCCGCCGAGTGGGTCTCGCCGTAGCCGAGATGGGACTGGAACACGTCGTCATTACCTCTGTGGATCGCGACGATCTTGAGGATGGCGGAGCGATGCATTTCGTTGACACCATTCATTCCATTCGCGACGCATCGCCTGGGACAACAATTGAGATACTGACGCCTGACTTCCTTCGTAAAGACGGATGGGAAGCGAAAGTGATCGATGCCCGTCCGGACGTCTTCAACCACAATTTGGAAACCGTGCCGCGGCTATACTTAACCATCCGGCCTGGCGCGCGATATTATCATTCCTTGCGCCTGCTTGAAAAAGTGAAGGACCGCGACCCGTCTCAATTTACCAAATCAGGCCTCATGGTTGGCCTTGGCGAGAGCAAGGAAGAAGTCATGCAAGTGATGGACGATATGCGTTCTGCGGGCATCGATTTCTTGACCATTGGCCAATATCTGCAACCGACACGCAAACATGCAGCGGTCGATCGCTATGTCAGCCCGGACGAATTTGCAGCCTATGAAGAAATCGCGCGCGCCAAAGGGTTTTTGATGGTCTCAGCGTCGCCGTTAACGCGGTCAAGCTATCATGCCGGGGAAGACTTTGCGCAATTGCGGGCAGCGCGTGACGCACAGCTCAATTCGAATGCCTAAAGTTTCCGAACAAGTCCTGATCCCTCATAGCGCGGAAAACCTCTATGAATTGGTCCGCGACGTTCGCCGTTATCCGGAATTTATTCGCTGGATCACGAAGATTGCCGTGTCCGAAGAAACTGGCGAGGCAAACACGGCTTATGCTTGTTTGGGGACTGCGAGTGTTCACTTTAAAGGCTTTGACGAAGCGTTCTCGACACATGTAGAGGCCGATCCCGTGGCACGCAGAATCGACGTCAAACTGGCGCGCGGTCCGTTCCGGCATTTGCGCAATCGCTGGCAATTCGATCCGCGCGAAGATGGCAAAACACGCGTGCATTGCTACATCGATTATGAATTTAAGAACCCGATCTTAGGCTTATTGGCGCGGAGCAATTCGGGCCTCGCCGTGGAGAAAATCATCGGCGCGTTTAGAGCCGAAGCCGATCGTCGCTTTCCTCGCGTTTAGCGCCCGGCTATTCGCTTCGATTAAGTTTTTGTCGTGGACGAGATTTCACTGGATGAATTAACCCGGTCCACACACCCTTAGGCGATAAGTTCTGTAAAGAACGAGCTATTAAGTGGAATAACCCATGACATCTCGAGTTTGGACCTCCGTCCTCGGAGTCGCCTTTAGTGTGACCTGTTTCCAGGCCCCCGCCAGTGCGCAAACAGCAACTGACTATTTTGATCGCTCGGATGTGCAGCCGGTCAGCGAACAGACCGATCCCGAAGTCGAGCCAAATCTCATTCCGCTTGGCAGCTTCAAGCTCCGGCCTGAAGTCGGCTTTACCGGTGGGTATGCCTCCAACGTTTTGGCGACGGAATTGAATGAGGAGAGCGACACATTTGTCGGGTTCGCACCAAAAATATCCATCGGCTCAGCTTGGTCGCAACACGCGCTTGCCGCCGAGATTGTGGTCGATCATCGTGAATATTCTGAACTCGACACCGAAAGCCGAACGAATTTTAAATTGAAGCTACGTGGCCGCTTAGACCTCGGTGAGGCTACGAGCTTAACAGTTGACGTCAAAGCTGCAGACGAGACTGAAGACCGCACGGCCCTTTCGAACATCGCTACAGCCCTGGAGCCGAACGAGTATACGCAAGCCGGAATAGGGGGGCGCCTTGAGCACCAATCGGGTCGGTTCGGGGTCGATGTCGAGGTCGGTTATAACACTTTCGATTATGATGATACCGAACTCGCTGGAGAATTGTTCCAAGACCAAGACTTCCGTGATCATAGCGAGCTCTCTGCATCCGCCCGGGCATCTTATGCGATGAACCGTGACGTTGCTCTGTTTGCCGACGTCGCCCAAATTTACGGCGATTATGATCCACCAGGGTTCTTTAACGCGTTCAACCGCGATTATTACGGAACCGTGCTCCTTGTCGGCACTGATTTCGAGCTCGGTGACCGGGTGCGCGGTGATATTGGTCTGGGCTATCAATATTACACCTATGATGATGACTTGCTGGAAGACATCAGCGATTTCGCATTCGCCGGGGAAGTCGATGTGATGTTGACACAGGCAACAACGCTTTCGGCCAAGGCGGAACGTAAAGTCATTGATCCAGGCCTCGCTATTCTCAACGCCGCCATAGAAACCGGCGCTAGCATCGGGCTTGAACAGCGATTGACGCGCAAGCTCTACGTTCACGGTGAAGCGGGCTTGCGGCAGTACGCCTTTGAAACTTCTGATCGAGAAGACGACCGGGTCGACTTAAGCGTCGGCGCCAATTGGAAAGTCAATCCCAATATCTGGCTGTCGGGTGAGTATGAACTGATCGATCAAACGTCTGATGTGCAAGACTTCACGGACAATCGAGCGCTGTTGCGGATGCGCATATTTCCTTAGCGAAGGCGTTCGTCGGCCGCGATTGTGGTCGCAATGAAGCCGCCGCCAAGAATGCGCGTCGATCCGCTTGCATCGTAAAGAACGCTGGCCTGTCCGCGCGCGACGCCTTCTTCGGGCGATTCAAACCACACTGCCGGAGCACCGTTGTGATAGCCGAGCCGACCAAGCGTTGGCTCGCGGGTTGAGCGCACGCGTACCAAGACGTTTTCCCCTGTTTCACAGGCGTCCTCTAGCGTGCCATCTCCGAGCCAATTGAGCTCCTCCATGGTTAGGCCAGCGGTTAGCAAAGCCTCGCGTGGTCCTACAATGACTTGGCGTTTTGGCGCGTCAATTTTGACCACAAAGAGCGGATCGCCAGTTGCGATGCCAAGGCCTCGGCGTTGTCCAATTGTGTAGTGGATAACGCCCTTGTGCTCACCCAGTACGCGGCCATCGAGATGCACAATCTCTCCGCCGCGGCCCGAGCCGGGTCGCAGGATTTCGACAACTTTGGCATAGGAACCTTCCGGCACAAAGCAGATGTCCTGGCTGTCAGGCTTGGCCGCAACCGGGAGGTCAAATTGATCGGCAAGCTCGCGGACTTGAGTTTTCGGCAAGTCGCCAAGCGGGAAGCGGACATAGTCGAGTTGCTCAGGGGTGGTCGCAAACAGGAAGTAAGACTGATCCCGGCTGGCATCGGCGGCGCGATGGAGCTCTGGCCCAGCGCCATCATCGACGCGGCGAATATAGTGGCCCGTCGCCAGACAATCTGCGCCGAGGTCTTTGGCGGTTCGCAACAGGTCTGAGAATTTCACCGTTTGATTGCAGCGGATACAAGGAATAGGGGTCGCGCCCGATAAATAGGTGTCGGCGAAATCTTCCATAACTTGCTCTTTGAACCGGCTCTCATAGTCGAGCACATAATGCGGGATGCCGATTTGATCGGAGACATTGCGCGCATCGTGAATGTCTTGGCCCGCACAGCACGCGCCTTTCTTCTCGATGGCGGCGCCGTGATCATAAAGCTGCAACGTAATCCCAATCACGTCATAGCCTTGCGCTTTCAGCAAAGCGGCGACCACTGATGAATCTACACCGCCAGACATCGCCGCGACCACGCGGGTCTCAGATGGGGGTTTAGCAAACCCCAATGAGTTGAGTGCACCGTTCACGGGCGAGGGCTCTGGCGCCGTCAGCGCCGCCAAATTCGACATGTCATACTCCAATCGGGTTCAAGGCCCGAAGCAGTGAATTGTTCGACGCTTACATAGGCTCTAAGAGTCAACAAGCCAATGATTTTCGCAGATGCCTTGGCGCTAGGGCCGAAAGAACGGTTTATCGCCGGCGACCGTGACGCGCTCCATGATCCTTACATTCGGGAAATAGTCACTGGCCGCGTAATGCTGGCAAGCGCGATTGTCCCAAAATGCAAGCGAGCCAGGGGCCCAGCGGAAACGGCATTGATACTCTGGCAGCCAAGCGCGGCGATACAAGAATTGAAGCAGCTCGTCGCTCTCTTCGCGGTCCATTCCGACAATGTAGTCAGTGAAGGCGATATTGACGTACAAGCTACGTTCGCCGGTTTCCGGGTGGGTGCGAATAACCGGATGCTCCTGTGGCGGGAATTTATCATGCAGCGCCGACGCATCCTTATTCAGGCGCTTGGCAAAGACGCGAGCAATGTCATGAACTGCGGTCATTTTGCAGAGGCGATCCTTTAGCTCATCTTCTAAATCATCATATGCCATCGCCATATTAGAAAAGAGCGTGTCGCCGCCGACCTCCGGAAGCTCGATCGCACGAAGAATAGACCCTAAAGAGGGTTCGGCGCGCCACGTCACATCTGAGTGCCAATTATTCTCTTGCCCTTTAGAGTTTGGTCCATGGGCGATCCGCAGCACTTCTGGGTCCGGCTGATCTTTCGGGGTTGCCGGGTGGATTTCTAAATCTCCGAAACGGCTTGCAAACTCGATATGGCGGTCACGGCTCAAGTAATGTTGATCGCGAAAGAACACGACTTTGTATTTCAGCAGCGCCGCGCGCACTTCTGCCACCAGAGTGTCGTCAAAATTGGCGATATCCGCGCCGATCAATTCAGCCCCGATCGCTGGCGATAAGAGCCGAGGCTCAAATTTCGTGAACTCAGTATTGGCGTCGTAAGCCATGTTACCTCCCGCTTTTTCTTTTAAAGGTATCACAGCTGCGCCCATCGCCCTAGCGGCGATTTAGACTTGCGCGCGGATCATGTTGAGCGCGGCCTCGAGCGTCGCCATTCGAATTTCATGGCGGCCAATATCGCCGAGCGTCAGCATTTCATGCGTCATTGCTTGGTTTTCGCGGGCGCAGGCAATGTGAACCGTGCCAACTGGCTTCATCGGCGTGCCGCCGCCAGGCCCCGCAATGCCAGTGATCGAAATGGCGAGGTTTGCCCGGCTTTGATCCATAGCGCCTTCGGCCATGAGCCGTGCCACTGGTTCTGACACTGCGCCATAATCTGCGAGAACATCGCCCGCCACGCCCAAAATTTCAGCTTTGGACGCGTTGGAATAGGTCACAAAGCCCCGCTCTAAGACTTTTGAGGAGCCGGCGAATTCGGTGAACAAGGCGGCGAGCAAGCCGCCTGTGCAGCTCTCAGCGGTCACGATACGGACGCGGCGCTCTTGCGCTTCATCCATAACAAGCAAAGCGAGATTTCGAATACGGTCTGGAAACATGATCGAACCTTAATCCTGTATGGCGCGGGGTGACAAGACGGCGCTCGCTTGTGCAGCGATGCCTTCGCCGCGGCCCGTAAAACCGAGGCCTTCTGTGGTCGTGGCTTTGACGCTTATCGCGTCTAGAGGCAGCCCGGTCATCTCAGCTGTGCGTCGCCGCATGGCCTCCCGATGCGGTTTTACCTTGGGTGCCTCGCAGATGATCGTCAGATCACAACTGCTAAGATCCCAGCCATGGTCGCGGGCAATGGCGACCGCGTGTTTCAAGAAGACAGCCGAGTCGACGCCTTTCCATTGTGGGTCGCTCGGCGGAAAATGGTCGCCAATATCACCAAGCGCCGCGGCGCCCAGAATGGCATCGGTCAGCGCGTGCCAAGCGACATCCGCGTCTGAATGCCCGGCCAGGGTTTGCGTATGCGGGATGCTGATGCCGCAAAGCGTCACAGCAGTCCCGGGTGCAAATGCGTGGACGTCAAATCCGGTGCCGAAACGCGGGGCGGGCTGGGGTGTCATCAAAAGGCGCTCCAATCTTGGCAGATCATCCGCATACGTGATTTTTGAGAGTCTTTCATCACCAGGCACGAGCGTCACTTGGCCGCCATATTGCTCGAGAGCGGCCAGATCATCGACCAACGCGTCGGCATGACGCAAAGCTGCAGCGATTTTGGTTGTCTGAAAGGCTTGAGGCGTTTGGACGCGATAGAGCTCGGCGCGGTCGACGGCTGTAATTCTGTCGCCATGTTTGCGCTTCAACGCGTCCACCACAGCAAGTGCAGGCGCAGCGCCGTCAGATGTATCCAATGCATTGGCGAGCGCGGCAATCACCTCGGGCGTAATCCCCGGTCGAGCAGCGTCGTGTATCATTACACGTTCTGCGCCGAACCGTTCGCACGCGCTGAGCCCGGCGCGAACAGAGGCCGTGCGCGTCTCGCCGCCTTCGACGATAATCGCGTCTTTCGGGCACAAAGTTGCATAAGTGTCTGTCTGCCCAGAGGGGACCACGAGTACGCAATGAGTCACCAATGGGTGCGCGAGGAATGCGTCGACAGACCACAAAAATACCTGGCGTTGACCGAGCTGCCAAAGCTGTTTGGCTTGCGCGCCGCCTGCACGTTGGCCGCGTCCGGCGGCGACAATGATAGCTGCAATAGACATGTTGGCTGAATAACGCCTTGCGATAAAAAAGCCACATGCCTTGCAAGAACGCATGAGCGAATCTCACTGCCCCACTTTTGTGCAGTGCAAAAATGTGATTTGAAATTCAATATGATACGAATGCCTTCATTTCGGGCAGAGTCTGTATGGCTCGCACCAATGTCAGGATCTACGGATGCTGCATTCCGTCGCCAAGCCATGCGCTATGGCGCGCCGATTGTTGTATCGGAAATGGTCGCTGGTGAAGCCTTAGCCGAAGCGCGCCCGGATGTGGTCCGCAAGACATGTCGCCACGATGGCGGCGGCCTTTGGGTCGTCCAGCTGGCAGGGCGACGCCCGGCAGACATGCAGCGTGGTGCAGAAATTTTAGTCGAGGCGGGCGTCGACGTCATAGATATCAATATGGGGTGCCCATCGCGGCAAGTGACCGGGGGAAACTCTGGATCTGCTCTCATGCGTGAGCCAGAACTGGCATTAGACATTATCAAAGCCACCTTGGCAGGGGCGCAGGGGAGACCGGTCACGCTCAAAATGCGTTTAGGTTGGGATCATCAATGGCTAAATGCCCCTGAAATCGGACGGGCGGCGATCGATCTCGGCATTCAGATGCTCACTGTGCATGGGCGAACACGCTGCCAGTTTTACAAAGGTCACGCCGATTGGCGCCTGATCAGCGATACTGTGAAAGCGGTTTCGGTGCCTGTGATCGCAAACGGCGACATTATCTCGGTTGAGACCGCGCGCGAAGCGCTAGCGCAGTCCGGCGCGTATGGCGTGATGATTGGACGGGCCGCAATGGGGCAGCCTTGGCTGCTGCAAGAAATTGTTTCGGGGCTTGCTGGAGAGGCTTTCGCGGCGCCGACGCTTGATCGTCAAATGCACGGATTGTGTGAGCAGGTGGAAGACAGCCTGAGCCTTTATGGTGAAAAGCTTGGGATCAGAATTGTTCGCAAACATATCGCTGCACACATTGATAAAGTCGATCTGCCCCTGAATGAAGACGACCGACGCGCACTACGCGCTGATCTTTGCCGGATCGACGAGCCTGCACGTTTATTATCTGAAATTCGTTCCGTTTACACCGGTCAAACCTTGAGAGTTGCCGCATGATGACCGCACTTGACCTTATCGGGCTCGCTCCGTTTGCTTTGCTAGCTTTAGATGAAAGGCGGCGCGTATCTGCCGCTAATCCAGAAGCGCAATCATTTCTCGGCCATTCCGAACGAGCGATGTACCGCAAGCCCTTGAGCGAAATTCTGTTCCACGACTCTCCGGTGTTTGGCCTGATCGACAAGGCGATGAAGCTGAACGGTGATGTCACGGCGCATAGCATCCCAATTAACGGGCCGAGCTTGCGTAGAGCGCGCATTTTGGACTTACGCCTGAGGCCGCTCCAGGATGGCAGCATTGTTATAGGCATGACCGAAGCGAGCGACGCTGCGGTGGTCAATAACAACCCTGCTGGGGTCGCCGCGTTCGGACGAATCCTTGGTCATGAAGTCAAGAACCCGCTCGCCGGGATCTCTGGTGCTGCGCAATTATTGTCGCGCAAAGCAAGAGATGACCAATCCGCGATGATTGAAATTATTCAAAGCGAAACACGCCGTATTGAGCGGCTTGTCTCGCGACTATCCGCGTTTGAACTGTTTTCAGCGCCGGCAAAAGAACCCCTCAATATTCATCAATTATTGGATCGGGTGATCGCGGCCGAAGAAGCTGCGCATCGCGGCAAAATTTCGATCGTCCGGCTCTATGATCCTTCGCTTCCTGACATTCACGCCGATCAAGATCACTTGCACGAGGCGATTCAAAACGTCTTGCGCAACGCAATCGAGGCAACACTCGCGCATACGCAAAGTCCACAAATTCAAGTCGAAACCGCATTTGAGACGAGCTTTGCAATCGCCGGTCAATCCCGCGCCGATCGGCTTGGACGGGCAATCCGGGTGACCGTTGAGGACAACGGCCCAGGTGTGCCGCCAGAGAAAAAAGCACGCATGTTTGATATGTTCATGTCGTCGAAATCGGGGGGGCGCGGCCTTGGCCTTAGCGTCGTCAACGAAATCGTCACAGCGCATGATGGCCGCATCAAAGTTGATAGCAGGCCCGGCCTGACCCGTTTTTCAATTTACCTCCCGCTGCCAAGAACGAAAAAATCATGAGTCAAAAAACGGTCCTCCTCGCCGAAGATGATGCCAGCATCCGGCTCATCGTCAACCAAACCCTGGTCACGGCGGGGTATACTGTTCGCGCGACCAGCTCTCCCGAAGCGCTCGAGCGCTGGGTGAGAAATGGCGAGGGCGATATTGTCGTTACCGACGTCTACCTGACCGATACCCCAATCTTTGAATTGCTGCCGTCGTTTAAACTCGTTCGCCCCGAATTGCCGGTGATTGTTATGAGCGGGCAAAACACGATTTTAACGGCGGCATCGGCGGCGCAACATGGCGCCTATGACTATTTGCCAAAGCCGTTCGACATTGACCAGCTGACCGACCTTGTCGGTCGAGCCCTCACAGATGCCAAGCCCGCCAGCAATGGCGCGATTGCCAAAGTGAGCGCGGAAACGGGTCAAACTGGTTTGCCCTTGGTCGGTCGATCTGCTGTGATGCAGGACGTCTACCGGATCATTTCGCGGGTCATGAATACCGACCTTACGGTGTTGATTGAAGGCGAGTCAGGAACTGGTAAAGAGCTCGCGGCGCGGGCAATTCATGATCTTGGTCAGACCAGGGCCGGCGCGTTTTATTCGCTCGACCTTGCAACCCGGCCTGCGCAGGATGTCAGTGCAGAGCTATTTGGATCCGAAGATAAACCCGGGATCGCTTTTGATCGCGAAGCCACGATTTATCTCGATGAGGTTGGCGATTTGAGCCAGGAGGCGCAGACACAGCTCGTAAAACTGATGCGTGAGGAAGGCGGCGCCCGCATCGTTGCATCGACGCGTCAGCCTTTATCTTCGCTGGTCGAAGCCGGAGAATTCCGCGAGGACCTATACTACAGAATGAATGTCGTCCGGATCGAAATGCCGCCTTTGCGCCGCCGAAAAGAAGACATTCCGGAGCTGGTAAAAGCATTCTTGATCCGCGCAGAAGGCCGCGGCCTGGCGCAAAAGCAAATCGCGCAACCGGCCATGGACTTGATGATGGCTTATGACTGGCCGGGCAATGTGCGCGAACTTGAAAATTTGATCTTCCGTCTTGCGGCTTTGAGCCCAGACGTGACCATTACTCAACGCGATATCGAACGAGAATTGCGGGCCGAGACGTTGAAAGAGCTTAATCCAGAAGCGTCTTTGGAAAGCGAGATCGAAACGCTTCTCCACCGCTATGTCATGGCGGATCTGCTCAAAGGCGGGGAAGAAGGCGAGAAAATCTATCAAACCGTGCTCGAGCATGTTGAGCGACCTTTGATCAAGCTGGCGCTCAGCGTCACCTCTGGAAATAAGCTCCGCACCGCGGCCCTGCTCGGTGTAAACCGAAACACGCTCCGTGCCCGCATGACGGTTCTGGGAATGACAGAAGACTGATTGACGTAAAGGCAAAGTGTTGCTCTAAATCATCAGTGTTGCTCGTTTGTAACAGTGTGGATTAGAGGCCCTATATTTGACCTCCAATGTGTTGGCGACCCTGCGGCGGAATGGTGGGCTTTGGTTCCAAGGCCTGTTCATCCTTGCCGGCGTCTTTTCTGCCGCCGCCACGATAATTGCGCTCGGTCGGAGCAGTCCAACGGCTGACGTGCCGAACAGCCTCTATCTTCTGCTGATCGTCAACATGGTCATACTCACGGCACTGGCGTGGATGG
Source organism: Pseudomonadota bacterium (assembly GCA_039822145.1). GTDB lineage: Bacteria > Pseudomonadota > Alphaproteobacteria > Caulobacterales > Hyphomonadaceae > Henriciella. The sequence goes on from JBCBMU010000019.1 coordinate 45,151, forward strand.
TAGTGTCGCGCTATTTGCAGCTGAGACGCTCTCGCGCAGTCGCAAGTGGAGGGCGCTTGACCCGGCGCTTTATGCTCCTCTTCGGGACAGTGGCGATCATCCCGGCGATCATTGTGTCTCTTTTTCTGTGGCTGACGATCAGCCGTGGAATCGATACCTGGCTCGGAGATACGGTTCTCAATCTGGTCGATGAATTTGCCACCATTACCGCCCAAAGCGGCGAAGAATACGCCACCCGATTAGAGATTGACGCGCAGGCCGTCGCCGACGATGTCGACGCGGCGGTCGAGCAGTTTGAGGCAAGCCCTGGCGCATTTGAATCCTTCTTCAGTCTTGTCGCAACCTATCGCGATTTTTCCGCCGCCTTTGTTCTTGACCGCGACGGGCGGACTTTAGCGCGCGCAGAAAATCTCGGCGCATCGACAAATTATGCGCCACCCGGAGAATCCGATTTTGCCTCGGCTCAGTCTGGTGAACCGGTTAGCATTGTTCGACCGCGCGCTGGATACACGTTCGTCCTGCGCCGATTGAACAATTATGATGATAGCTATTTGTATCTGATCCGTCCGATCGACAATGAGCTGTTCGCGCGCTTGGATCGCGCCCGAACGGCACAGGCCCAGTATCAACAAGCTCGTGAAAACAGTGCGACAATCCAATTTCTCTTTGTTGTATCATATCTTCAAATCGTGGCGCTTGTGCTCTTATTATCTGTGCGTTTGGCCCAGGAGATCGCAGAGCGTATTTCCCGTCCGATCAGTCGTTTAGCAATCGCGGCGCTCGACGTCAGTGAGGGGCGCCGAGGCGTTGCCGTGCCCGTGCCAGAGACGAATGACGAAGTGCGCGTGCTTTCAAACTCGTTTAATTTGATGACCCGTCAGCTTGACGAAAGACGAGATGACTTAGTCTCCGCCCGCGAAGATGCCGAAGAACGCCGCCGTTTCCTTGAAACGCTCCTAGTGGAGTTGAGTTCTGGCGTCATTCGCGTGGATTCTCATGGAATTGTCACGATCGCCAACCGGTCAGCCGAAACGCTCATGAATATGGGGAATCTCGAAGGACGGGCGCTCTCCGAGATCAGTCCGGAAATATGGAAAAGGGTCGCGGCTGCAGAGTCGCGCAGCAGCCAAGACGATTCTTTCATCAACTTGGTGACCGAGGACGGCTTACGACATGTCCGTTTGAAAGTGACATCTGATACAGTGGGCGGGTTTGTCGTGACGCTCGATGATGCGACCAGGATGATCTCTGCGCAGCGCCAGCTCGCGTGGCGCGACGTCGCGCGGCGGATTGCTCATGAGATCCGTAATCCGCTGACTCCAATTCAATTGTCGACGGAGCGTATTCGACGTCGATACGGCGATAAGATTGATGACGAAGATGGTGTTTTCGAGCGCTGTATCAACACGATTCTCAGGCAGGTCTCCGATATCGGGCGCATGGTCCAAGAATTCTCTGATTTTGCCCGGATGCCAAAGCCTACACCGGGGCGTTTTGACCTCGCTGCATTGATCACGGATGTGGTATTTGCACAGCGCGTGGTCCATCCGGATTTCAAATTTAGCTTGCATATCCCGCAGGACACAATGTCTATCCTTGGCGACGAACGTCTGCTCGGCCAGGCGCTTACCAATATCGTGAAAAATGCTGCCGAAGCCTTATCGTCTCGGGCTGAAAGTGACGAAACCCAGGGCCATATCTCTGTGGGTGTGACGTTGTCCGATCAAGAGCGCCAAATTATGATCCGGATCGAAGACAATGGCCCAGGCTTTCCGCAAGAAGCGCGAGAACAATTGCTTGAGCCATATGTCACCACGCGTGAAGGTGGAACTGGCCTAGGGCTTGCGATTGTGAACCGTGTGATCATGGATCATGGCGGGAATGTACAATTATTAGAACCAGAACACGGGGCGCCGGGGGCGATCGTGAAAATTGTTTTGCCACTCAGTCTGACGACGGACGGAGATGCAGAATATCAGCCTTTGGAGTATGCCAATGAGTAC
>JBCBMU010000020.1:0-40373 GCA_039822145.1 Pseudomonadota bacterium
CCGTCCCCTTTCTGAGCGCCCAGACTTTTTGGCGCGCTGCGCGCGCCGCCTCCATATAATCAACAATCGGCATCGGATAAGCTTTGCCTAAGATCGCGCCCGCCCCATCCCACGTCCATGGCGTGTGCACATGCTCATCAGGAATGCCGGCAAGCTCTGGCAACCACCGCCGAATAAATGCGCCTTTCGGATCTTGATCATGACCTTGTTTTACCGGGTTGTAGATCCGCACCGTATTGATCCCAGTGGTTCCCGATTGCATCTGCACCTGCGGCCAATGAATGCCGGGTTCGTAGTCTGTGAACATTCGCGCTAGATGCTCCCCGGGCACTCGCCAATCGAGCCAAAGGTGATAACTCGCCACGGCCATTAGCATGGCCCGCATCCGAAAGTTCATCCACCCTGTGGCATTTAACGCCCGCATACAGGCGTCGACAAAGGGCAAACCCGTTTCGCCCGCGCACCAGGCCGCGAGCCGTGCTTGATCCGGCTCAAGCGGTCGGAGCCCATTGCAAGCCGTGTGAAGGTTGCGAAACTCAAGCGCCGGTTCGTCCTCAAGCTTTTGCGTAAAGTGATCGCGCCAATGCAAACGGCCTTGGAAGGAAGACATCGCCCCGCGCCACCCACCTTTAACGCCATCGACTTTAAGCTGCCTTTGCCGCGCCCATCCAGCTTGCGCTGTTTCGCGCATCGACAGTGTGCCCCAAGCGAGATGCGGCGACAGTCGCGAACAGTGTTCAGCGCCAGCCGCGGGGCTCGACATTGCACGTCGATAGGGGGCACCGCGGACATGTAAAAAACTCTCCAGCGTCGACAGCCCGGCCGCGCGCCCGCCGGGCTGTCGCCCTGGGCAAGGATCGGTCTGCAAGCCAAGGTCACGCGCCGATGGGACGTCTCCGATCATCAAATCGGACAGAGGCGGCAGCGCCCTAGGCGGCGACGTCTCTGGTTCAGCCATGAAAGCGTCCCAGCGTTTGGCCCATCCATTGCGGCTTTTCAGACGGCGGATCACGCCGGCTTGGCGCACTTCGGTCCAATCGACACTTGCTGCTTTAGCCCAGGCGGCGACGCTTAGATCACGGGCATAAGTCCAGCCATTGCCGGTCTCTTCGTGCGACCACAGCGCGATATCCGCAAACCGTCGGCGCGCGCGCTCTAATACTTCAACCGCATCGCCCACTCTAATGATGAGCGGCTGCCCCAGCGCCCCTAGCTCGCGGCGCAGCTCGATTAAGCTCTCTTCGACGAAGGCCCATTGGCGGCCAGACATGTCGGGCTGCTGCCACAGCCCAGGCTCGGCAATGAAGAGCGGGAGCACCGGGCCGCGCCGCGCCGCCATCGCTAAAGCGCGGTGATCATGCACGCGGAGGTCTCGCTTAAACCAGACAATTTGCAACTTAGTCGACGTCATAGGCGAAGACATAGGTCACTGGCACCGGACTGCGAGACGTCACAACTGTGCCGAGTTTAACCGCTCTCTACTTCACCCATACGCCGGGCGCATTGGTGCGGTAACCCATGGCTTGATAGGCGGCATCGACGACGCTTTGCCCGCGCGAATTCAGCAGCAGGCCCTGCCCCATTTGGTTCATCGTATAGCTAAACGCCATGCCGCAGTCCGGATCGGCAAAGCCGATCGAGCCGCCTGCCCCGACATGTCCGAACGCCGCTTCACCCATAATCGCGCTCAACTGATCGCCTTGTGGATAAGCGCGATTGTCCATCGACTTCATAAAGCCAGAGGCGAAACGGGAGGGCAGCAATAAGGTCGCATCAATGGCGCTGGCCGTCGTTACGCGCGACATAGCGGCAACTCGATCCGGAGATACCAGTTTGCCATCATTGGTTGCCAGAGACGAATACCAAGCGACTTGTCCGCGGGCATTGGCGATCCCACCAGCACCGCCAATTTGCGCTTTGTGGGCTTCCGGGTCGTTCATGTCCCAACCACCCGAGTTGAGGAAAGACAGCGCCTGAAGCGATTGCGGCTCGGTCAAAAGTTTCAACGTGAACGGGGTGGGCTGATCCCCCTCTTTCGGCTCATACATACGAATGGGTGCGACTGGGCGAGTAAACTCATCAGGCACCCCAATCCAAAAATCGGCGCCCATCGGTCCCGCCACTTCGTCGGCGAAAAATTGCCCGAGAGACTTGCCCGATACGCGGCGCACCAGTTCGCCGACGGTCCAGCCAAAATTGATCATATGATAGCCATTTCGCGTGCCAGGCTCCCACCAGGGCGTTTCATCCTCCATCCGCGAGATCATATAGTCCCAATCCAAAAACCCGCCCTCGCGGATCGGCTCCCGATTGGCAGGGATCCCGCTTTCATGATTGAGCATCATTTGGACGGTGACGTTTTCTTTGCCATTCTTGGCGAATTCCGGCCAATATTCAGAGACCAATGCAGCGGGATTCAACTGTCCCCGATCAATCAGAATATGCGCGCACAGGGCGGTTGCCGCTTTGGTGCATGAAAAGACAATTGAAACCGTCTCTTCTTGCCAAGCTTCACCGGTATCGGGATTGGCCATGCCGCCCCAGAGATCCACTTTGGTCTCGCCATTGACGCTCAGACAAACCGACGCCCCGACTTCGCCGCGATCGGCAAAATTGCGCTCAAACTCATCTTTTACACGTTCAAACTGTGGATCGCAGTAACCTTGCACCTGGCTCATTTGAGGGCTCCTCCTATATGTGAAGATATAGAAGCAGGGTTTCGGGCGCCGCGCGAGGCTGACTTTGGGGCACGCTCAGCGCGCAAGGGATCCGACATGGCCAATCAGCAAGCGAAATTTCTCGAAGGCAATTTGCTGCGTCATATCATTATCATGGCTTCGTCAGCGAGCATCGGTCTGGTCTCGATCTTCCTAGTCGACTTTGCAGATCTCCTCTTCATCTCGATGTTGGGCGAAGCCGAGCTGGCAGCCGCGGTGGGCTTCGCTGGCACCGTTTTATTCCTGACCTTCTCGGTCTCGATCGGCATGACCATTGCGACAAGTGCTCTGGTGGCGCAGAGGCTCGGCCAAGGCGACCCTGTCGAAGCACGGAAAATAGCCACAAGCGTCATTCTCTTCGGGCTAGTTGTGACCAGTGTGCTGGCCGCGTTGTGTTGGATTTTTGCACCGCAATTGCTTGGCCTCATCGGCGCGCAAGGCAATACGCAAGACCTCGCCGTGCGCTATTTCCGGATTGTTGTCTCGGCTATGCCGATTGCCGCATTGGGCATGATGGCGAGTGGGATTTTGCGCGCGCATGGCGATGCCCGCCGCGCTATGACTGTGACGCTGGTTGCGGGGGCGGTGAATGCCATCCTCGATCCAATCTTTATTTTCGGTTTTGGCTTAGGCCTGGACGGCGCTGCGTATGCCTCTGTGGCCGCCCGGTTTGCGACGCTTGCGACAGCGCTTTATCCGATTTTCAAACACTATGGCGGCTTCGCCAAAATCGATCTGCCACGGTTTAGAACTGACTTAGCGCCAATTGTTGCGATCGCAGCGCCGGCAATGTTGACGAATGTCGCGACGCCGATTGGCAATGGGTTCGTCACCCGTGCGATATCGGCCTTTGGCGATAGCGCTGTCGCTGCGATGGCCGTAACCGGCCGCCTCACGCCTCTCGCCTTTTGCGTGATCTTTGCCCTGTCAGGTGCTGTCGGACCCATCATCGGACAGAATTTCGGCGCCAAACAATATCCACGTGTTCGCGGCACGCTGATCAAAGCGGTTCAGTTCACAACGATTTATGTCGCGGTCATGTGGGCGATATTAATGGTCAGCCACGGCTTCATTTCGCAAAGCTTCCAGCTCGGCGAAGAAGGCGCCAATATTGTGTTCTGGTTCGCGCTAGTTGTGGCACCCCTCTTCTTGTTCAACGGCACGCTATTTGTCTCGAATGCGGCGTTTAACAATTTGCGTCGACCACTCTTCTCGACCTTCCTTAATTGGGGAAAGAACACGCTCGGCGTGGTCCCTTTCATCGCTATTGGCGGCGCCCTGGGCGGAGCGCCAGGTGTATTGATCGGGCAAGCTCTTGGCGGCGTTCTATTCGGGATTGCTGGCTTCTGGCTCGCCTACCGGCTGGTGGATCGCTATGAGGACGGCCGCTCTGACCCGGATAAAGGCTTTGAGTTTCCACTCATGCGACGCCGGGCCGAGTCGCCCTTTGGATCTCCGCGCAGCTAACGGATTTCAAACGGCAAGTTTGACAAGAGAGGACCGAGCGACCTTCACCCCAATCGTCCTCGCGCACGGGCGCTTTGAGGCGCTGCGCTGTCATGGCTGATCAGCCAATCGACAAAGTTTTGCACCGGCGCCCGCTGAAACGCCATTTTTGTGCCGACCAGCCAATAGGATTCGCCGGTTGAAAACCGCTCATCTGTCGCGTGCACGAGACGGTTTGTCCGCAGGTCCTCAGACACCATTATTTCAGGCACAATCGCGACCCCTATTCCTTGTCGCAGAGCTTCGAGAAACAAGAAAATATGCTCGAATTCGTATTTCGATGTCTCCTCGGAATCCAAACCAAACTTATTTTGCCATCGACGGCGCAGGCTTGGATCGCGCGTGACGTGATCGATCACTAAGGCTGGATCAACTTGACTGATAACTTTGATCTTGTGCTGCTGTTTAAAGCTCGGCGCGCAAACGGGCACCAAAACTTCGTCAATCAAGTGAATCGTTTCAAACCCTTTCCAGCCACCGCGCCCCCAGGTCAAAACCAAATCAAAATCGTCAGAATTCCAAGTGACGCGGTCTTTGTGCCCGGTCGAAAAATCACTCTCAATTTCGCTCACGGATAGACGCGCGCCGGGATGAGCCATGGTAAAAGACCGCAACTTTCCGCTGAGCCACAAAGCCCCTATCGACGGCAGCGTACCAATCCGCAGGGGCCGACCACGGTCCTGCTGCGCAGAGAGCTGTGGCCAATGATCATTCATGACATCAAGTCCATGCTTGACTTGTTCAGCCACGCGCGCACCCAGGGCAGTAATTTCGAGTTGGCGTCCACGGCGGTGAAAGAGCGGCGCTTCGAATTCTTTTTCAAGCGCAGCGATCCGGCGGCTCATGCCGCTTTGAGACAACCCACACTCAAGTCCGGCTTTGGTTAAACTGCCATGTCGCGCCACAGACTCGAACAATATTAAGTCTGTATAATACTTCTTCGGAACCTGAAATCGGACCATTGGACCTATATTTTGCAAATATTATGAACTAATGTTGCAATATATTACAAATTTATACATCCACATCAAGATAAATGATAAGTTTATAGTCTTCATCATCGTAAGGCGGTCCGATTGCGAGGACGCCGACGTCGCGGTTCGACTTTAATGCTGGTCCCAAGAGGCCTTCTTGCGATAAATTGTCGACGGGTTGATTTGCAGCTGCTTCGCGGCCGCGACGACATTCCCGCGGCAGAGCGCGATGGCTCTCTCTATCGCTTTCTTCTCTGTCATCCAAAGCGGCTCAACGCCGTAATCTGGCTCCGGAATGGTCAGCGGGGGCTCAGTCGGCACGCCGCTATAAGATGGCGCTGGCGCTGAAATAGGCTGGGCGACGGCGCTGGTTGGAAGCTGGCTGCGGGCAACTGTACCGCTCGTATTGAGAACGACGACCTGGCGGATCAGGTTTTCGAGTTCGCGAACATTGCCAGGCCAGCCGTGCGACACCATCCATTCTTCGGCGTCGCGGCTAAACCCGTCAAAGCTCTTCCCTTCTTCACTGGAATATTTCGCCAGGAAGCTTTCGGCGAGCAGCAGGATATCAGCGCCGCGGTCCCGCAATGGCGGCAGCGCGACCGGAATGACATGAAGACGGTAATACAGATCTTCGCGCAGCTTCCCCTGCCGCACGGCTTCCAAGGGATCTCTGTTTGTTGCCGCGACGATGCGGATGTTCGACTTGCGCAGCGTGCCGTCGCCGACCCGCTGATACTCGCCGAGCTGTAAAAAGCGCAGCAGTTTCGGCTGCAGCTCAATCGGCATTTCACCCAGTTCGTCAAGAAAGAGCGTGCCGCCTTCGGCGAGTTCAGCCGCACCTGCGCGATCAGACGTCGCGCCCGTAAATGCACCTTTCACATGACCAAAGATCTCGCTCTCGATGAGGTCACGCGGAATGGCGCCGCAATTGATCGCGACGAATTTCGCTTTGCGCCGGGGACTGAGATCATGCACAGCGCGGGCGATCAATTCTTTCCCTGTCCCGGTCTCGCCAGTCACGAAAACGCTGGCTTTTGACGGCGCCGCCGCTTCGATTGATTTGAACACGCCTTGCATGACCAAAGATTTGCCAATGATTCCGCAAAAGTCTGAGCGATCAATCTCAGCTTCGTAATTTTCGACGACTTTCTTGAGTTGGAAATTCTCAACCGCATTTTGCGCCGTCACACGCAAACGATCGCGCGTCGTTGGCTTAACGACAAAGTCGACGGCACCGCGCCGCATCGCATCCACAGCAACCGACATGGAGCCATTCGCCGTAATCACAATGACAGGCGCATTCAGCCCCGCATCATTCCAGCGGCCGAGCAAGTCGAGACCATTGGCGTCGGGAAGCTTCAAGTCGAGCAGAATGCAGTCGGGCGCCTGTGCTTCGACCGAGGCGACAGCTTTCGCTCCGGTATCAGCAATCTCTATCGTGGCGAAATCGTCACGCAAATGCGCCTGATAGGTGCGCGACAGCGACGGCGTGTCTTCGACAATTAAGAGGCGTCCCAACTTAGCCATTGATTAGGCTCCCAAATAATCTTTTTCCAGCTCAGCTTTGACCGCGCTGGCCTCGGCTTCAATGTTGCTGAGGAGCTGTTCAAACCGGGCATTTTTTCCGATCCGCGCCATCTCTTCTAGCTCGGCGGCTAATCGGCTGAGTTCGGTGGCACCAATGTTCGACGCGGCGCCTTTGAGAGAATGTGCATGATGCTCGACTTCATTTGGCTCGCTGTCTTTCAAGCCCGGCAAGCGCCAGCTGAGCTCATCAACAAAAATCCGGCCAATCTCTGCATAGGTTTCGAGATCTCCATCCCAAACTTCTTGGATTGCATCTTGATCGAGGGCGGACATTCGGATCTCCTGTTCGGGTGCCGGTTCTGGTGGTGCGTTCTCAGCGCTGGTCGCGGCAGGCTGAAGCCACTTTTGCAGCGCTGAGCGGAGCGCTTTTGGTCGCACGGGCTTAGTGACATAGCCTGACATACCGACTTTCAGCGCGTGATCGCGGTCGCCTTTTAGCGCGTGCGCCGTCATCGCGATGATTGGCGTCGTAAAGCCGCGCTGGCGCAGTATCCGAGTGGCTTCTAGGCCGTCCACATTGGGCATGGACACATCCATCAAAACCACGTCAAACTCATCCGTCAAAGCGGCATCAATCGCTGCAGCACCGTCAAGCACATGTTCATAATCAAGACCCAGTCGGTCGAGCATTTTCTTCGCCACCATGGCGTTTGTCTCAGAGTCCTCCGCGATTAAAACGCGACCCATCAAAGGCACGTTCTCATCCGCGGGTTCGTCGCCGCTATTCGTCGTATCATCGGCGCGATGAACGGGCACCGAGAAAGTAAAAGTTGAACCGACGCCCGGGGCGCTGCTGACGGTGATGCTACCATCCATAATGTCAGCAAGCTGCTTACAAATGGCCAAGCCAAGCCCGGCGCCGCTATGTGATTTCGAACGCGAAGAATCGGCTTGTTTGAAACGGTCGAACAGCATCGCTTGATCACGTTTTGAAATGCCAATGCCGGTGTCACGCACTTCGACGGATAGGCGTCCCTCTTTGTCGTCTCCAGCATAGTCTATGTTTACCGCAACCACGCCGCGCTGCGTAAACTTCAGAGCATTGCCGACTAAGTTGATCAGGACCTGCCGGATTTTCCCAACATCTGATCGAATGCATTTACCTGCAGCGCTGACTTCGACCGCAAGCGTGATGCCTTTTTTCTCTGCCAATGGATTGAAGACTTCGCTGACTATGGTCGACAGCTCTGCCGGGTCGAACACAGAATATTCCAAGTCAACTTCGCCCGCCTCGATCCGTGACAAGTCGAGCAAATCATCGATCAGCGTGAGCAGCGTTTCTGCGGAGCGTTCCGCGGCTTTGATCAGTCCCGACGTTTGCTCGCTTAGCCCGCCGCGTTCGACCAAAGACAGTGACCCAATTACACCATTCAACGGCGTCCGCATTTCATGAGACATGTTGGCGAGGAAATCAGATTTCGCGATATTCGCTTTTTCAGCCGCTTCTTTCGAGTCGCGCAGCTGCCGCTCTTTGGCAAGCCGGTCCGAAATATCCCGGACAACACCATAATACAGCGCGCCGTCAGGGCTTTCGATGCGGCGTCCTAATAGTTCGGTGGGCACTCGGTCGCCAGAAGCATTCAAAAAGTCCATCTGTATGCGGACCGTATCGCCATTGCTCGCCGTGCTCATACCGGCCAAGGCGTCCGCTAAATTGTCCGGGGCGACAAAATCGATCGCTGGCTTGGTCAGCATTTCTTCTTTGCTATAGCCGGCGAGCTTACACGCCAAATTGTTGGCATCGAGCAGTTCGCCTTTGCTGTTAATGACGACAATTGCGTCGGGCGAAAGTTCGAACAGGCTTTGAAATCGCTCTTCGGAGGCAAGTAGCCTTTCCTGGGCGGCCTTGGCCTCCGTAATATCCCGGAGATAGGCGGAGAAAAATGTCGTGCCGCCAAATTCCACCGGTGAAATCGCGAGTTCAACGAGCAGGTCATCGCCGGCTTTGTTCGTCGCAGGAACTTCAACCCGCTTATTCGAGACGTTGTGTTCGCCCGTCTTCAGATACCGCTCGAGCCCGTTATGGTGGGCGTCTCTCAGCGTCGCCGGAATAACCAGCTCGGCCAAGGTGGCGCCAATCGCTTCTTCGCGCGTATAGCCAAACACGTGCTCTGCGGCTGGGTTAAACTCGACCACGAGGCCGTCCCCATCCATCATGATAATGCAATCGAGCGCGGCGTCGATCACGGCGTTTCTCAGCGCCGTGTCGCGCTCAATCGCGACGAGCGTATTTTTGGCATCTGCCATCTGCGAGTCCCCTCCGCACGATAAGTCATGCGGCGTTTCTTGTTTGGCCATTGGCTACCCCGAACTGTTCAGCTCAAGGTGCTGCAATTTCCAATTCACTCGCAAAAATCATGTTTAACCGTTTAAATACAGCACACTAAGATTTTCGGAGCTCGTTTTGCCCTCTCATTATTTGCAGAATGCCACAATTTTCTTTGCAAAATGCAAATGTCTCATTGCAAATTGCAGTATGGCACTCGCTGCTAATAGGCCCCTCTTGCAGTTAGCACGGCCATTGGCGTCTTTAGCAAGATCGCAATATCCATGAAAATCGACCGCTTTTGCAGATAGGCGACATCCAGGACAACCTGACGATCAAACGGCAAGTCCGCCCGGCCTTGGATCTGCCAGAAGCACGTAATGCCAGGTTTTCCGCGCAGACGTCGGCGCTCAACGGCTGAGTATTTCTCGACTTCAACCGGCAGCGCCGGGCGCGGCCCAACCAGCGACATGTCGCCTTTGAAAACGTTCCAGAGCTGCGGCAATTCATCAATTGAGAATTTGCGAATAAACTGTCCAACCCGGGTGATGCGAGGATCACGCTTTAGTTTGAAAGTAATGCCATCATCACGATCATGGCTTTGCTGACTGAGCTGTTCTTGCGTCGGACCATTGATGCGCATCGACCGAAACTTATAAATTTCAAATGGCGCGCCATTCTCGCCGATGCGGATCTGCTTGTACAAAGCGGGTCCTTTACTTTCGAGCTTCACCGCCAAGGCTGTCCCGATCAAGAGCGGCGACAAAGCCAGCAGGCCAAGTCCCGACGCGGCAATGTCCATCGCCCGCGCGAGGCCGCGATCGGCTTTTTGAACGACAGCGCGCTTGCGCCGACCGAGCGCGTATTTTGCCGCGTGCATCATAAAGGTGACATTGCCGACAAGGTAGCGCTGCCACATGCGGCGCGGCTCGCACTTCAGCCGATACATCCATTCCGTACCCGATTTGCGCATCCAATTTGGCGCCCGCGGGATCCGACCAGACACGAAATCCAGCAATCCCCCGACGCCAAGCACGACAGGGGCATGCAAACGGTGACGGACGCGGGCGAGCCAGACATCTTGTGTCGGCACACCAAAAGCGACAAACACGACGCGCGCGCCGGAAGCATTGATTTTGGCAATGATCTCATCTTCATCCCGCGGGCTGAAATAGCCATGCTGATGACCGGCAACGTTGAGACCCGGGCAATCCGCTTTGGCATTGTCAGCCGCCGCTTCGGCAACTCCCGGGCGCCCACCTAAAAAGAAAACCGGAATTTTGCGAAAGGCCAGACACCGGCAAAGCGGCCCGAACAAATCGGTGCCATTCAAATTGGCGCCGAGGTTTTGTTGATCCAGCTTCGCCGCGACCGCAACACCGGAGCCATCCGGCAGCAATGCATCAACGTTTTCAAGCGTATCTCGATACTGCCAGTCTTTGCGTGCGATATTGGCGCAATGCGCATTTAGGAAGGCGATCTGAGTCGGCGTCCGCGACTGCGCGCGATCAGCGATCCAATAGACTGTTTCGGCCATGCCGGCATTCACCACATCGAAGCCTAAGACCTTGCTTGAGGCAAGCTCGCGGGCCGGCCCTATACGAGGCCGCGATGAAGCTTGCGCTGGGGTTTGGATGGCGGTTGATTTCTGAGCTTGCATCGTCGCTCTCCTGCGTTCTTGAACTTGTTGGTTCAGTCGCAGGATGCGTTCCGGTCGCCCGGAGAAATAATATTTTCAATGTTTACAACGATCTAAATCTCAGGGAGCTCTGGCATGCACCCACTGCAAGTTGCAATGCGCAGCAATCCCCTCATGCAATTTGCAATAAGATTCGCACTTTGCAATTTGCGAAAAGGCGCATGCCAAAAGTATTTTTATCAATAAATACAGAGCTCTAGAGCAAATTCACACCGGTCTATAAAAGTGCATCGATTCTTGAACCTCTGCCGGCAAGAGTTTCGAGGACGATCTGATGGTCAAGCCTATCCAAATTAAAGCGCTGGTGCGCCGCGTCATGGCGCACAAGCTTACACGAAACATAGGGTGGCTGACAGGCGCCGAGTTGATCAGCCGCTTTGGTCGCATCATCGCGGCGGTTATCCTCGCCCGTCAGCTCGACGCGGTCGCCTTTGGTATCGCAGCTATTGCCCTCACCATTTTCGAAGTGACCCGCGTATTTACCGAAAACGGGATTGGCGCCGCGGTCGTGCGCGCCAGCGCCGACAAGTTTCACCAAGTCGCAAACACCGCTTACCGCCTGATGTGGGGCGTTTGCATTTTGCTCGCAGCGGTTCAAGTCGCAGCGGGCGCGGTTGTCGAAGTGATACTGCCCGATCGGAACGCTGGCGGCATGATCGCCATTCTCGGGCTTGTATTCTTGTTGATGCCATTTGGCGTGATGCACGCCTATTGCCTGCTCAGAGAAGAGCGCATGAAAGAGCTGGCAGCGATTTCAACTGCACAAGTTGCGGCTGATCACGTCCTTACAGCCATTCTCGCGCTGTGCGGGTTCGGCGCCTGGGCGATTATTTTGCCAAAGCTCCTGACCGCTCCGATTTGGTTGATCGGCATGCTGCGCACGAAAGCTTGGGTCCGCGACACTTCCGCTGGCTTTGCACCGATTGCTGGATTGCTGAAATTCTCTCTTCCCGTCCTCGGTTCAGAATTGATGTGTGCCTTCCGCGACCAGCTCGATAAATTTATTGTCTCGCTCACCTTAGGCGTCGAAGCGCTTGGACTTTACTATTTCGCTTTCAATGCTGGCCTGGGCGTCTCAACGGCTCTCAATCGCGCCTTTTCAAACGCTGTCTATCCGCACCTTTGTGCCGCGATGGATCGTCTCGCGGCCTATCGTAAAGCGGTCCGTAATCTCGGCCTTCCTTTCGCCCTGCTCTATGTTTTGCAGGCCGCTATGGCGCTCTATTATGTGCCAATCGTATTCGGCGCGAATTGGTCCTCTGTGGCACCGCTCGTCGCCATCCTCTGCCTCGGTGGCCCAGCCCGCCTATTAATCGACGCCGCCCGTATGAAAGCCCGCGCCGAGGGCAATTCCGGACAAGATTTCAAAATCTCATTCGGATTTTCAGCCAGCGTCCTGATCCCGTTCGCGCTGTTCGCCAGCCAAGGCCTGTTCGCAGTATCCGCCATCTCTGTTGCCAGCGCATCCGCCTTCGCGATTGCTGTAACTCATTTCGTTTGGCGCACCCACGCGGCTTCAAACCCTCAACCCTTGGGAGCAAGCTCATGAGCCCCGTCCCTGTCATCTCCGTGATCATGCCCGCCTATAAAGCGCGTGAAACCATCGCGGCCTCCGTCAAAAGCCTGCAAGCTCAAACCCTGCAAAACTGGGAGCTCATCATCGTCGATGACGGGTCACCCGACGACACTGCTGAGATCGCCCTCCAATTGGCCGAGAATGATCCCCGGATCAGTGTCCTGCGACGGAAAAATGCTGGCCCTTCAATTGCCAGAAATCGCGGCGTTGAAATTGCCCGCGCAGATTTAATCGCGTTCTTAGATGCCGATGATTTTTGGGCACCAGAGCGATTGCTCGGCATGCTCTCCATTTTTGACCATGACCCCGCGGTTGGTGTTGCGTTCAGCCGCACGCGGTTCATCGATTCCGAAACCTTAAAGCCAGGCACGCTGACCCCATTCGTGGCAAAGCTAAGCGCCACAGAGTTGATGGCCGAAAATGCCGTTTGCAGCACGTCGAACATTGTCTGCCGGCGGTCGGTTTTCGTGTCCTCGGGTGGCTTCACCCCGGGTTTGGACTATGCCGAAGATCAAGATTGGCTGTTGCGTCTGGCGCTCGATAATGCCTGCCGCATCGTCGGCGTTAATGCAGAGTGGTTCTTTTATCGTTCTTCGCCTGACAGTCAGTCCGCAGACCTTCAAGCCATGCGCACAGGTTGGGTTCAAATGGTCGGGGCAGCTTGCATCGATCATCCAGAGACCGCGCCAAAAGCCGCCCGCGGCGCCTATGGCCCCTATCACCGCCAACTAGCTCGTCGCGCCTTGCGCATGGGCGAGAGCCGAGAAGCACTCAAATATATGGGCAGCGCCCTCAAGCATGATCCGTTTTTGCTTTTGCGCGCGCCTAAACGCACCGGCCTGACCCTGGTCGGCATTATCCTATCATTCATTCCAAATTCGAAACTCAAGGAGCTCGTCGCACGATGAAAACCCCACTCGTATCCGTGATTATGCCGGTTTATAATACCGAAAAATACGTTCAGTCGGCGATCGACTCTGTACTGGCACAAACGTTCGAAGATTTTGAACTCCTCATCATCGATGATGCTGGCACCGACGCTTCAATCGCGCTTTGCCGCGCCTATACTGACGCGCGCATTCGCATCGTTTCACAGGTCAATCGCGGTCTTGCAGGCGCCCGAAACACTGGCATCCGCGAAGCCCGAGGCCAATTTATCGCCCTGCTCGATTCCGACGACCTTTGGGAGGCTGAAAAGCTTGAGCGTCATGTCCAACATCTTTGGACCTCGCCGCAGGTCGGCATTAGTTACGCCGCCTCTTCGATGATTGATGATGATGGTAATTTCCTGCGCATTACCCAACGTCCGAAGCTGAAAAACGTAACTGCCCGCGATGTATTTCTGCGCAATCCCGTCGGCAATGGTTCGGCCCCGGTCATTCGGAAAGCCGTGTTCGATGATATCGCTTTCGTCAATCAGGCGCGCAATGAACTCGACTATTTTGACGACAGCTTTCGACAGTCAGAAGATATTGAATGCTGGTGCCGGATGGCACTGATCACGCATTGGAAGTTCGAAGGCATTACAGGCACTTTGACCCGCTACCGGATCAATGAAGGCGGCCTATCAGCGAATGTGGTTCGGCAGTTCGAAACATGGTCGCGCGTCAAAGCCCGCGTCGCTGAACTCAACCCCGATTTTGCCGACCGCTGGAGTGCTCACGCCGAGGCCTATCAAAAACGCTATTTAGCACGTCGTTGCTTCCGCATGGGCGAAGGCGCTTTGGCGTGGTCGCTGATGCGAGAGGCGCTCAAAACTTGCCCGCAAATTCTCATTGAGGAACCGGCGAAAACCCTGACCACTTTGGCCGCTGTATTGGCGCTTCGATTTCGGCCGCAAGGCCTTGAGCGTCCCCTTCAAGCCTTAATCGAGCGGAGTTAATCATGCCCATTCAGCGCAATATCGTTCATATCTTAGATGATCTCGCCATGGGCGGGGTGACCCGCGCTCTGAACAATTTCGACACCCCCGAACTCGCAGATATCGGCCATCACAAAACAGTCGACATTCGCACCGCGCGGGTTCGAGCCGAAACCCCAAATGATGTCGCGGTGATCCACTTTACCGCGAATTGGAAAAAGCTTGGATGGTTGTTGGACTTGCGGGTTCGCGGCGGGTTCTCCTGCATCATCCTGATTGAGCACACTTATACGGCGGGCTTTGAAGCCAGCGAAGTGGCGCAAAAGGATCGTTTTCGCTGGATGCTGAAATCGGCTTATCGCCTGGCCGATTTGGTCGTTGCCGTCTCAAACAATCAACGTGACTGGATCCTCGAGCACAAACTTGCCTCCGCAGCTAAAACTGTCGCCATTCCGCAGTCTCGAACCTGTGAAGACCTGCTCGACTTGGCGCCAGCGAGACGTGCCGACGGGCCTTTGAAGATTGGCGCCTTCGGACGCTTCCACCGCCAAAAAGGGTTTGACCTTTTGATCGAAGCGATGGCCCGCGTTCCTGCCCATGTCGCAGAATTAAAAATCGCCGGAGACGGCCCTGAAGCTGCGCACTTAAAATTGCTGGCAGCAGACTTGCCGCATGTTGAAATTTGCGATCCGTTCAGCTCACCCGAAGCATTTCTGGACTCCGTGGATGCCGTCGCTATTCCGTCGCGTTGGGAAGCTTTTGGCTTGGTTGGCACCGAAGCCCGCGCCGCCGGGCGGCCGATCATTGCCGCAAAAATTGATGGCCTCGCTGACCAGCTCGATCATACTGGCTTTTCGCATGCCGCGAACAGCGTTCCAGGCATTGTGCGGGCGATCTACAAAGCCGCGCGCGCAACCGATTTAGAACAACGCGGCCAGCTCGCCCGGGCCCGCGCTTCGAAAGAGTTTGGAACCATGGTCCAGACTTGGCGCTCAGTGTTGACGCCGCCGCCTCAAACCCGCGCAAACGCGACGGCCGGTACACTTTTGACAACCGTCTGACGAGACGTCGAACCCGGAAAGTAGGCTGCGGATGCAGAACAGAATCGTCGGCATAGACTTGGCCCGCGCGATCGCCATTCTGCTGGTGACGTGGAAGCATAGCATGGCCAGCTTTGGGGCAAGTGGCCTGCTTAGCGGCGCCGCGCATTACGGCCTCGAAGTGCTGATGCAATTGGCGACGCCAACCTTCCTAATCTTGTTCGGCGCAATGCTCGAACTGGTCTACAAGCCAAGGTTCGAAACAGCCTCATTCATGAGCGCTTCTCAGCGTTTATTCAAACGTGCACGAGACTGTTATGGCTATTACTGTTTGACGATTATCGTCTTCTTTTTGGTGATGGGGACCTATTCCTGGAAAGCCCTGCCCTTAGTCTTCACGGGCTTTATCAGTGTTCCCTATTCGAACCTGATTGCGTTTTATACGGCCGCCATTTTTCTCGCGCCTTTTTTGATCGTCGCTCGCCTCAGATGGGGACTGTTTCCGATCGTCGGTGCGGCTTTGCTCATCCATCTCGCTCACCCGATCTTTGCGGCTCTACCGCCAGCTCCAGAGCTGTTTGGGCGCGATTATCTGCAGCACATGAGCGGCTATTTGTACGGCCAAGGCGTGAATTTTGCTGGCCCATCGCTCATCCACGGGCTCTCGCTGGTCTGTCTCGGCATGCTGTTCGGGCATGGTTTGAACCGCACAAGCAAAGCTGACGCGACCACCCAAATATCCCCCAGAGGCTCGATCTATATCGCCGTCGCCGCGCTCAGCGTGGTGGCAATCTATTGGAACTGGACGACGCCACTGTTGTCGCTTGAGGCTCTCGCCAACACGACACTTAGAATGCAAAGCCACCCGATGTATTTTAGCGTCGGCATGGTCGGCGCCATCGGCCTCACTTGGCTGTGCATCTATGTCTACGACATTCGGCGCATTCGGATGGGACGCAGCTTGCAAGTGTTTGGACGTCGTAGCTTATTCGCCTTCGGGATTGGCAACATTCTCGCCTATATCGCGCCGGCGGAATTTGCGCTTTATCTCGGTGTTTGGGGCAGTGTCACAGCGCTGTTCGCGACGATCTGCGCCGTCACTCTGATCTATGATCAATACGAAATGTATCGCGGCAGGGTGGTACGCTTACGCCTGAAACAGTCGGTCTAGGCGCTGGTGGGGCGTTGGGGCGGCGCCGGTTAAGGCCACCGGTTTGACCGACAGAGGTTGCCCCACTTTACGCGGCCGCCAAGTTACTCCGCTCGCTCAGCTCTCGTGCCGCAATGCCCATTACAATCAAGCCCGGCCACATGAGATAAGCGAGGATCTCCAAATTCTCGCCAATCGAGTAGAAAGACATCAACAAGACCATCGCAAACGCAATCCGCCCCGCCGCCGACCGGGTCAGTGCCAAAAGCGCGAACTCAATCATGCTCCAGGCCAATGGGATGGCCAGTGCGATAGCGCCGACAGCGCCTTTCACGAACAGCAAGCCGAACCATGTATGGTGACTGCCAATCGGCATATATTCAACTGCATGGGGTCCCCGTTCGACAATGCCATGACCCCAGATCGGGGCTTCGGTCCACCAGCGTTGGATCGCGATATCGCCAAGCAACTCACGCACGCGGGTCGAGTCAGCGCGCATCGACTTCACTGAATTGAGGGTGGCATCAAGCCAATCTAGAATGGCTTGAGCAATCGGCGTCAGCATCAACAGGCCAAGGGTTGCCAGGAACCACATCACAGGGCGACGCGCTTCGCCAACCGCGATCACGACCGGCCAAATGAACAGCGCAGCAGCGAGCGCCAGACGCGACTTCGACGTCAGGATCATTGCCAAAGCCGAAACAATCCCCATCCATTTCCAAAACTTGCGCTTATCCGACAGCGCGAAAATCAAATACATGTTGCCAATCATACCGGCCGCCGGCGACCATGGCGTGAAGTAACGCAGACGCGTCGATCCGTCCGTTGGCTCAATTGAATAAAGCTGTACTGCGAAGAATTCAGGCCCCGGCCCGCCAACCAATTTGAGCGGCGAAACAAACAGGACTTCCGGCAATCCCACCATCGGCGAGACCAGGAAAATCGGGGTCAATAAAAGTGTTCCGAGCGCCACCCATCCCGCCGCCTTGATCAGCGTTTCAAGACGGATATGCAGACACGCCCCGATCAGTGGAAACAGAGCCAGAAGCGCCCAGCCTTTGGCCCAGCCAATGGTCGACTTAATCGTCTGTCCTGTCCCCAAGTTCTGATTCATATGCCCGACTTCGAGCGCCAGCAGCATGACCAACATGCCGAGAATCCAGACCCAAACACCACTTGGGATGCTCGGCACCGCTCGGGTCGAGACAGAGTCGCCTGCAAGATACAAGCGCGCACACACGAGACCGGTCAGGCCGACCCCGAGCACCGGCCCGAGAACGTACAAGCCTCCAAAGAGGTAGACGAACCAGGTCGACGCGAGGGCGAGCGCGACTATAAGGTCTTCAGGAGCGCGCGGATGATGGGCAGTCTGATCCATAAGAGGGCCAATCCAATTGCGTAGAAAATCATCCCGGCAACGGTGCCGAGGGTGATGAATTTTTTCGATGGTGTTGCTGGTGACGATGGCAGACCCGGGGTCTCGACCGTTTGGGTCAGCGGGTAAGATGCGAAAATGTCCGTGCGGTTGGTATCAATACGCGCCAGGGCAGATGCAAAAACGGTCTCTGCGACTTGGTGATCGCGCAATAAACCGTCGAGCTCGGTCGCCGGCACGGACAAGTCTTCAACCCGCTGCTGCGTGTTCTTAAGCTGCTCACGCACCGCGTCACGGCGGCGTTGAACGCCAGTATAATTGACGGCTGCATCGACAAGTTTCGCGATCAGAGTTGAGCGCTCACCTTTCGATGTATAATACGCGCGGTCTAAATTGGCGAAGGCTTCAAAACCGATCAACAAACGGCCCCGGTCAAACAGACCTTGGTTCAATCCGGTCAACTCGTTCGTTGCGGCGATCACGTCCGGATGGTTCGGTCCAAACATATTGCTCAGCTCCGACCGCGTTGTCGTCGCAGTGGAATGAGCTTCAATGATTGACTGAAAAGCGCTGTCCGACAGCAGCGTGAGAATGTCGATGGCCTGTTCCGCAGAGATGCCGAGAATTTCTGATAGGCGCATCACTTCAGCGCGCGAAACATCCATTTCGGCTTGGGCGCGTTCGAGCTCAATGCGCAAAGTCTCTGTCTGCCCCACCAGCTCACGGAACTGTTCGACCGAAATCAGGCCGTGCTCGCTTTGAAACGCGATGATTTTGGCTTGCGCCTCGCGCACAGTTTTTTCGAAGCCAGCGAGCGTGTCACGATACGCCATATCGCGCAGCGATTGCTCTTCGCCGCGAAGCGCATCGAGCTCTTGCTCAAATGAGGTCAGCCAGGTTTCTGCAAGCTCTTGAGCAGCAGCAGGGCTTGCGGCTCGCACAGACACATACATGAGCTTCGTTTGGTTTGCGAGCTTGATGCTCGGCGCTGGCACTTCGGTGATCGGAAGGTCCAAAGTGGTCGCAACTTTGCCGCGCAGACGGAAAGATTGCAGCAAACGCTTATAATTTTCGGTTGGGCTAAGGCTATGGCTGCCAAAAGGCGACGCTGTGTTGCTGGTGGCTTGGCCAAGCGAACTTAGATTCACGGAAGACGAAGATCCTGCGCCGGGCAAAATCAATGTGAAGCCGCTGCTATAGGTTTTCGGTGTGAGGAAGAAAAAGGCGGCAGCCAGGATCCCAATTGCCAGCCAGCCCAGACCAAGCACCAAAACATAGCGTAGAAAACGCCCTTGGCGGGGCCCGCCTTTTAAGAAACTCCAAGAGCGGGTCATCGGACAATTCCTCCGAACAGAGCGGCATTGAGGACAGGAGAGATCGCTTCCGAAACCGTTGCGATGACATCGCGGGTATTGGTGACGTGAGAGTCGTAGCAAGCAATCGCATCATTCGGCAGCAAGACGGGGTTGAAGTCATCCCGGTCAGCACGGCGTACCAAGTCTTCGATTGACCGGGCAATCACTTCGCTTTCGCCCGTGATCGGGTTGCGGGACATTAAAACGGCGTGGCGACGCGCATTGGTCGCTTGGATGCCGCCGACGCAATTGGCTGAGACCAAGCCCTGCAGCAAGCGCGTGCCATAAGGCAGCTTGGTGGAATGTTCGCCAATCGCCGAAGTTGCATTGGAAGCGGCTGGCCGCGTCAGGTTTGATAAGAAGACGCGAATACCTGGCGGCGTAATCCGAGATGGACGGGCAAGCGCCATCTGAAAACAACCGCGCGATGGCACATGGATACGGTCGCCAGCGACCAAAAGCGGATCATCGATCGGGCCGCCATCAATCGCGCCGGTCATATCGAACACACGGCGACGACCATTGCGGATCAGAACGACATTGCGGATATCCGCGTCTGGACGAACGCCGGCAGCGGCTGACAAAGCGCGGCTAAGGCGGCGCTGCAGGGTGAAATCACCCGCTGCATCAATGCGTGCGCCTGGGTCGGAATTGGCGCCGCGCTCATTGAGAATGGCGTCGCCGGATTGGAAGACAGCGCCTGAGACCGACACTTGGATCGGCGCCCAGTGTAGCACATCGACCGACACTTGAACAAAGTTAGACTTGTAGTATCCGCCCGAGACGAGCAGGCGCGACACGGTGCCTTCCAGTTGGCTTTTGGTGGTGCCTGCGGCTGGGATGTCGCCAAGGTAAGGCAAACGCAAATAGCCGCCTGGCGAAATCACGAAATCACCCGCAAAGCCTTCGCCGCGAACAATTTGCAAGCGCACCATATCGCCTGGCGACAAGACGGCTGGTTCCTCAAACGCCGCAGCGAGCCCGGTATCAATGGGCTGCCCAGCAAGCGCGAGATCCATATCCTGGCACCGCCCAAGGTTTTGAGAATGAGCGGCGACCAAAAGATCGGTCTCGCGCGCATCCGACATAGACTGCCGCTCAGCTTGGTAAGGAGTGTGGTCGACCGTGCTCAGATTGCGAGGACGGTCAAACGAACTGGCGCACCCGGCCAATGCAATGACGATGGCGATCGCCACAACGCGGATGAAGAGCTGAATGAACTTATCCATGTTACGACGCCAACGTGCTTAAAGACCGAAACACTGCAATGGCCCACGGACATTCGGTCCGAACGACTTTTAGAACGGTGCCATCCATGATCTGTGTTTTCACTTCAATCATGTCACTGGCGACGGTTCCGGCTTCATTCAAAGCTCTTTGGAACCGTGTGAGAACGGTGTCATTTGCAATAGAAATACATACGCTCGCCATGAAAACCTCCTGTTTGGGCTTTCAGGATTGCAAGATGCACGCACACGAATTTAATTCTATTATTTCAACGTACTATGTTTTATTTTGGATTCTGCAACATCGAAAATGCGAGTCGATATTTGCGTTTTGCAAGTGATGTTTTGCAAATTGCAATATGCATCAAAGCCGCGTCAATCTTGTTCAGTGCCATTAACCCCGAACACACTATGTCCCGAGTAGTGACAGACTCAGGACTTCAAGAAGACTCTAAGATGACAGACTATGCCCTCGTTCACATCAATGTTTTCCGCCCGCTGGGTCGGATCTCAGTCGATGATCCCAATGCGCAGTTTTTCTTTAGCCAGCTTCCTAACATCTTCGCGGCGGCAGATGCAGAGCCGGATATGTTCTGGCACAATCACGCGCTGCGGACGCAAACTGGCGAATTTCTAACCTTTGAAGAAGTCTTCGCGGCGTCAAAAGAAGGGTTCTTCAATCCAGACGTTATCACGATGGCCGGCTGGCGCGATGTCAGCGCCCTGCACGCATTCGCCTATCGGTTCGAACAACACCGTGACGGTATGAAAAAGCTGCGCGACTGGAGTGATCGGTCCGTCGGCGCGACCCTCGCGCTCTGGTGGGCGCCAAAATCTGAGCGTATCACCATTCGCAAGGGGTGGGAGAAAATCTCACAATTACGCCAAGAAGGGCCCTCCCAAGAGGTGTTCACGCTGCAAACGCGCTTTGATCCGCCTGAAAGCGTTACGATCTAAGCAGGCCAGAACAAATGGTGACGATTCCACCCGCGATCGTCCAAGGAAAAAGGTCCGGAACGGAGACTGGCTTGGCCATGCTCCGTTCCGGGTGAGCCGTTACGTAAAACGCCGGAGGAAAACGCAAACGGCTCGGCTTGGCCTAGTTCGAGAGCGCTCAAGGGAAGAGCACTCTATGGGGTAGGAAAACCCCGTCCTGGCATATGACTGCCCCCTCTGAAGCGGGCATCTTGGTAAAGTCATAGCCAATCGAACGGCCAGTCTTGAGCTCGACGCCTGTCGAGCCCGTTTTCAAATTTCGTAAGCTCAAAGACGTAAGATTCACTTGCGAAGATCCTCAATCGTCAAGACGGGCGCAGCTTCGCCAGCGCTATTGATGTTGCCGGCCACAATAGTTTTCGGTTTGCCCGTGGTGATGGTAAGCTTCGCTGGATTTGCCTCGTCCAGGGTATTGTCTTGGATTTTCATATTCTGAACGCCGTAAAGGATGGCCAGCGGCGCGCCGTTCTGGCCTGTGTTTTTGAATTTTGAGCTGGTCAGAAACACATGCGGCCCAAACGTACTCTCATCACGACCGCCGCGATAGACGGACGCAACGGGCTCACCAATGTCTTCGAACTGGCTGTCCTCGATGATCAAATACTCAATATTGTAGACGCCTCGATCGTCGGTTTCCGTGTCAAATTTGAACGGGATGCCGGAGATGCCTTTAAAGCGCGATGAGCGTATTTCGACTCGGTCGAAAAACGTCCCTTTTGCGGCGCTTACAATCGAAAAATCAGGACTGTTCATGAAATCGGCAAAGCTCAGGTCAGCAAGTTCAACCACATGATTGCCGGTGCCTCCGCGGGCGCTCGAAGCGATAAAACTATTTCCACTCGCCTTCGGCGCACGAGCGCCGGAAACATGGATCCCGCTCATCCGCAAACCACCGGTCGAGGACAGAAGGAAAAGACTGGGTTGTCCGAAGCTGACGCGTACAGTTCCCGGTTCAGCCGCGCGAACGGTGACTGGAATCTGCAGATTAAGCGCCTTGGTTTCATGATAGGCGCCGGCCTCAAGCACCAGCGTATCACCTGGTTCGGCTTGGCCCAGAGCTTGGGCAATTTGGTTCTCACCTGCAGCGACTAAAATCGTCTTTCCCGTATCGAAGGGCGACCCCGCACTCGGTTTTGGATACCACGGCACCCCAGTCGCCTCTTTGGCGACGCCGACATCGCCCGACGCGCCTGTGCCAGCCGGCACAGCAGCCTCAACGCCCTGCACTGTAAAGCCAGAGGCGAGCTCTTCGGGCGGCGTCAGATTGGTGATATTGCTGGAAAACTCGATCCCGCTCAAATCATCATACAGATTGAATGGCGTGACCTCGCGATTGCTCAAAACCAGGTTTTTCCGGAAGACCGAATTGATTGGAACGGCGCTTCGCTCACTGTCTGATCCTTCTGCCAGTTCAATCGTTCCGATTGACTCAAATGAGTTATTCTCAATCACCGCACCATCGACTTGGTGATAGCGGTTGATCGGGGAGTTCGGGACGCCATTCATAACCACCAGGGCGCCAGAGAAGCGCTCTCCGCTTAAATCTCGGAAGACGTTATTGCGGACCGTTTGCTGCGCATTTATGACCCGCACACCGCCTGTGTAAGGCGCGCCATTGCCATCGAATAAATTATTCTCGACCAAGTTGCCATTGCCATGGCGAAGAGTGAGCGTGCCCCGGGACTCATTGAATGTATTGCCGCGATAGATATTGTCGCCCGACTTGTTCGAGATGATTTCAACTTCGCCGCTGCAGCGATCAAAGTAATTATGCTCCACCAGAGTGCTTGAGTCAGTTAGCGAATATTGGCTGGTGCCAATCCGCAAGGTCTCACCACCATTCGAGCCGAACACAGGTCGCGGTCCGAAATAATTATGGTGGATATGATGATTATTGTTCTGACTGTCTTCGCTATTTAGGCGAACCGTCATCGTCACGCCGGAATTCAGCTTGCCCGAAATGTGATTGTGGTCGAACTCATTGTTCTGACCATACATCACCACCCAAGCGTCTCGCTCGGTCCGGTCCGGATTGTTGTAATTCTCGATCACCGTGCGCGTGACCCGCGAATTGAAGGCCAGAGTTTTGCTGTCACGGCGAAAGCTGATGACTTCGCCGCGCGGCGTAAAGCCATCACGAAACACCAGCCCAGATACAATCAAATGCTCACCGCCGAGCCGGAGGCTGGATTGTCCGTTTAAAATCACCTTGCCCGGCTCTTCGGCGATTAAGAAAATCGGATGCTCAGCCGTCCCTTTGGCCTCGAGCACCAAGTCAAAATCCGTCCAAGTACCATTCTTAAGAACGATGACATCGCCTGGCTGGGCAATTTTTTGAGCGGTCTGATATTCTTCCTGTGTCGCAACTAGGATCTTCCGCAGAGGCTTGCCTTCAAAGGCCGACACCTCAGCGAACGCGATTGGCGACGTTGAACACGCTCCCATCGCCGCGAAGCCGACAATGGCTGCAACCAACAGTTTTTTCATGCGTTCCTCCGACGTCGCCAGTTTTACACGGGCTTTCCACTTACGCTATTCGGACCAATCTAATTGTCAACCACTCACATATACCAATTTGCCGTCCAGGCGTGCAGCGTCGTCTATTAGTTTCAACCACCCACAGTGTGACGAATCCGCAACATTTGCAGCGAATCCACCACTGGTAGGACCAATTTGGTGAATTATTGTTGACCTTTTTGTTGACACGCCAAGCGGCAACGTTAGCCGTAAGGCAAGATCTTCGAACATCCGAAGACAGAAAAAAATCCTTGAGGGAGGAATATATGTCTACTCGTCACCGCTCGCGGAGCGCTGGTCTCACCCCTATTCGTTTATCGAGCATGCTGCTTTTGAGCGCTGCCGCATTGCCGTTCGCAAATGTCGCGATCGCACAGGAAGACGCAACCGAAGTCACAACAGAAACGGACGACGCTCGCGAGCTCGACGTCATCACCGTCACGGGCACGCGCCAAGTCATTCAAGACTCAATCGCGTTAAAACGCTCAAGCACACAAATTGTCGACGGCCTCTCTGCCGACGAGATTGGCGACATCCCAGCGCTTTCAATTGGTGAAGCGCTTGAGAACGTCACCGGCGTTGCCTCTCACCGGGAAAATGGCGGTGCGACTGAAGTCTCTATTCGCGGACTGGGACCTTACCTTTCCTCAACGGTTGTCAACGGCCGCGCAGCGACCAATGGTTCTGGCGACCGCTCTGTGAACTTCTCACAGTTCCCGTCTGAACTGATCAACAAACTCGCAGTCTTCAAAACTCAAGATGCAAGCCAGATAGAAGGCGGCGTCGCTGGCCAGATCCAGCTTGAAACACTGCGTCCGCTCGACTTCGGAAAGCAACGTTTTCAGGCCGAATTGAAGGGCAATTACAACCCAGATCAACAAAACATTGAAGACTCGCTCGCTGGCGATCTTGGCTATCGCGGCACGCTGAGTTATGTCGATCAGTATGAGCTCGAAGGCCTCGGCGAAATCGGCTTCTCGATTGGTCTGCAGCGGTCTGACATCTCTCAGCCAGAAGCAGAAAGCCGTCAAACCGGCCCGACCTCAAACTCACGGCCAGCTTGTGTTATCAGTAATGGTCTCGCCCAGTACACCGACCAAACCAATGGCGGGACATTTACCGGGTTCTCGAACAACCCAGAGACGACTGACCGCGGCGATGATGATTGCGACGATTTCAACGATCGCCGTAACCCGGATAACCTGACCACGCGCGGATCAGACACGGAAGGATTTGACACCACAATCGATCCTGCCACAGGGCTTGCGATTGATGCTGGCACGCCATTCGTCTTTGCTCCATCGCAGCGCCACTATCGCCAAAACGATACACGCGATCAGCGCGACGCCTTCTTTGGTCAGCTGCAATGGCAACCCAATGAGCGTTGGGACATCAACTTCGACGCTCAGTGGTCAGAGCGCAGCCAACAAGAGCTCCGCAGCGATCTCACCTTTAATGGTGGTCGGCGCAACGACACTTCATTGAACGTCGCGGGCACGGATACAACCAGCTTCGATTCGCTTA
This sequence comes from Pseudomonadota bacterium, assembly GCA_039822145.1. GTDB lineage: Bacteria > Pseudomonadota > Alphaproteobacteria > Caulobacterales > Hyphomonadaceae > Henriciella. The sequence continues at coordinate 25,373 of JBCBMU010000020.1, forward strand.
TTACCAATGGCAATAGCGGTATCCTGCGGGCAATCACTGATAATTCGATCGAAGTTCAAGGCGGCGATTATGAGCGGGTTGAAACCTATCTCGGCGGCGGCTTGAATGTCTCTTATGACGTTAGCGATCGTTTGACAGTTTCCGCCGATGTGTCTCACTCGAATACAGAGCGCACCGAGCGCGCTTGGGAATTCCGTATCCAGTCTGACATTTCGCCGGTGATCGAATATGATCTGCGCGGCGGAGATGTGCCGGTCTATCGCCTGTATGACGAAGTCTTCGACGTCAACGATCCGACGAATTATGTCGATCGCCTGCGGGTCCGCATCGATAATGACGTCTTCCGTGACAATACAGTCAACGCTTTCCGCTTTGACGCGGACTATGAAGTCGATGGCTTCTTTACCAATGTCCAGGCGGGCTTCCGTATCGCTGAACAAGACTATCTTGAACTGCCAGGCGGCGCCGACTCCGGAAACCCGCTTGAGATTAGCAGCGGCCGTTTCTCATTCGAGATTGAGAATGATGGCGAGTTGACCGTCAACAACCGCGAAGTCATCGATGATAGTGACGACGATTTGTACGATACGGATCCAAGATTCCTGACCCTTCAGGACGATCTTGTCAGCATCATCGCGAACACCAATGAGGCCTGTTACCAGGCGTTCAGAGAAGGCAACAGCTTCCTTGAGTCACAGCGTCCAGGTGATCTCGTCACCAACATTGACGACGATGGCAATGTCATCAGCTCGACCAACTCTTGGGCGACATTTGATGCCCGCTGTGTCGCCGATACCGCGACAGGACAGTTGAATTCGCTCTTGGATACGATCAACGCATTCCTGACGGATCCGAACGCTGACGAAAATTCCTTCGACTCCGCTCTGAACGCATTTGGAAATGGCATCCCGAACCTGATCGAACAGAACGCCAGAACCATTGATGTCAAAGAGACAACCAATGCTTTCTACATGATGGCGAACTATGAGACCCAAATCGGTCGTTTCCCGGTCACCGGTAATGTCGGCGCACGGATTGTTCAAACGGAAGTAGAAGCCACCGGCTATCGCCCTGAAATCCTCATTGACGATAATAATGGCGAATTGTCTGCAAGCTTCGGTGACCTCGTCCCAGTCTCGGCGTCGCACGATTATACAGAGTTCCTGCCAAGCGCGATTGCGATTGTTGAGCTTGCCCCTGACAAGCTTCTCCGGCTTGGCGTCTTCCGTGCAATGTCACGCCCAGATCCAGCCGATATGGGCTTCGGACGGTCATTCACTTTCGCCAATACATCTGATGATGACGACGCCGATCCGATCACAAGCGTCGATGACCTCATCACCAATGTCAGCGGAAACGGCAATCCCGGATTTGACCCACTGATGTCCTGGAACTTCGATGCGGGTTTCGAATGGTATCCGAATGACGATACGATCCTGGCCGTCAGCGGATACTATAAGTCCTTCCAAGGTGGCTTTGTGAACACGATCCAGAATGAGACTTATAACATTGACGGACGTAGCCTCACTCTACCAATCGCGTTGCCACAAACGAGTGACGATACCAGCGAACTTTACGGGCTTGAGCTCACCGCGGCTCATACAATGAGCTATCTCCCTGGTCTGTGGAGCGGTCTCGGCGGCAAGATCAGCTATAACTATGTCGACTCTGACTTTGAATTTGAAGACAGCCGCTATGGCGATCAGTTCACGGTTCAGTTGGACGGTTCGATCCTGCAGACGAATGACGGCATCCTCGCCCCAGGCGGGTTGCCGGGTCTTTCCGAGAACACGCTGTCCGCGCAAGCGTTCTGGGGTCATGGCGACTTCGATATGTCGGTCACCTACAAGTATCGTGACGAGTATTTCCAGCCCTTCGTGTCGGACGGCACACGTCTTCGCTACGTCGGTGACGTTGGGGTTTGGGAGGCACGCGCGTCTTACAATGTGACAGACAATGTCCGTCTCTCCGTTGAAGCCATCAATCTCGGTAGCGCGCCGAAAGAACAATACGCGTTCACCAATGATGACCTCTATGAAGTCAATGATTATGGCCCGCGTATCTTCTTTGGCGTTCGAGGACGATTCTAAGGCAACCCCCTATGCCATCTGGATCTTACTTGAATTGGTAGGACAATTTTGTAAGATTCAGGTGGTAAGGGAGTTTTAGTTACAAGAGGCGGACGGGTGGAATGGCTGAAAAGCGTTTATATCAGAAAGTCGCCAATAAGATTTTAGAGCTCATTACGTCAGGCGCGTATCCTCCTGGAACACGCCTCCCCGGCGAGCGAGAACTGGCGGATAGGTTTGACGTGAGCCGCGTCGTGATCCGCGAGGCGGAGATTTCGCTCGAAGCACTTGGTCATGTTGAAATCAAGGTCGGTTCAGGCGTCTACGTCCTCGAATCCGAAGCATCTTTATCCAACAGAATACCAAAAGTCACCGCGTTTGAGCTCACTCAGACGCGGTTGCTGTTTGAGTCAGAGTCAGCTGCCCTTGCCGCACGCATGATCACCGACGAGCAAATCGCAGATCTCGAACGCACGATCGAGCGAATGGCCAATGCGAGCCATGACTCTCCGGACGGCGATGATGCAGATCGCGAGTTCCACATGTTAATCTCCCGAGCGACGGGGAACTCAGCAAATATACACATCATGGAAAGCCTCTGGCGCATGCGCACGGAGCTTCCCGAGGTGAGAAAAATCTACTCGGCGGTATGTGTGGAAGACTCTTCGCACCGCGTCGACGAACACCAAGCTGTTTTGAATGCCCTGCGTGATCGAAATCCCGATAAAGCCCGCAGCGCCATGCGCTATCACTTCTCTCGTTTGATCGAGGCTTTACTGGTGGCGTCCGAGCAACAAGCCATTGAAGAGGCACGTTATCGCTCGAGTGTGAATCGCGAAAGATATCTGAAAACAACGCTGACAGGCTAATGAACGGGCAAGCTCTTAGAGCATTCTAGCAACGACGTTTCATCGCAGAACTCCAAGAATTATAGCACCACTCTGGCTAAAAATGTTCGGCTGAGGTCTGCGATCGATTGGACAAAGTCGGTTCCAACGCTACCAAAATAATGACTCTCACGACAGCCATGGAAGTGTTTCACGGCCCGCGTGCCACACAGCGCGTCTGCACCACCACACTGCATCCGCCGGGTCTCAATCGCTCAACAATTATACGTGCTTACAGGGTTTTTGAGGATTCAAATGCGCGGATTCCCTGCCCCAAAAACAATTAAAGACCAGGTGCAAGCCTAAAGCGGAAAAACACCCGTAGAAAACAAGTTTCTAAATTCGCAAAAGACGCGAAAAGAGAAGGATATCGCGCATTGAATTTAATATTTGGTCTCATTCAAAAGTCTGTTACGTTCTGTTCACGTTATCAAAAAACCAAGCTCACGAAATTGGAATAAGTCCTTATGTTCGACGATTTTGCGCAACTGGATTTGATTAACGATGGCCCGGTGCGCATTCCGAAGAGCCTTGAGGCTTCATTTGTTGCCGATGCGTCATTGGTTAAGGTCAAGAAGGGGCAGACATTTCTATCAAAATCAGATGATACAACCAGCGTGTATCTGATCCACAAGGGCCGTATCGAATTCACGCTGCTCTCCGTGACCGCGAGAGAGACGCTTTTTCGCGAATGTGGCCCCGGTCAAATCGTAGGTGAATTGGCCGCCATTGATGAAACTCCGAGATCCATGAACGCAGTCGCGCTCGAAAACAGCGAAGTATTTCGCTTATCCCGTCACTCTTTTTGGGCACTGATCGACGAGAACCGTGAGTTCAGAGAATGGTTTTTAAAGCTCATGGCGGGGCGAATACGAGAGCTCAGTCAGCGCATCCTCAACCTGTCGACGCTCACCGTCCCCTGCAGAGTGTGGCTAGAACTCGTTCAGCGGTGTGAAGAGTTGGAAGGCGATAGAGACCGTGTGACACTTATCAATTTTCCAGCCCACCGGAGACTTGCGGCAAAGCTTGGAACGCATCGGGAAGCTATCTCCAGAGAATTCAGCAAGCTCACGAGCGACGGCATCGTAAAACAAAATGGCCGAGAGTTAGAAATCTGTTCCGTCTATCGCTTACGTGAAATGATCATTCGTCATCTAGGATCATAGCGTGAGCGCGCCTCCTCAAATCAACGAATTCCGCAAGCACATAACGATCGTTTTTTCAGATATGTGCGGATCGACGCATATTTCTTCGCAACTCGAGCCAGAAGTGTATAGCGCGATATTGGTTGAAATGCGGGCGCAGTTCTTTGAAATCATTGAAAAATATGGCGGCACACTATTACGCATTGATGGCGATGGATTTCTGTTCGCGTTCGGCCACCCTGTCGTGTTCGAGGATGCAACCAGACGTGCAATCCTAACCGCTCTCGATATCCACAAAGCCGTCAACGATTTCAATCGTCAAGACAATGGGCTCGATATCACCGTCAAGTTCCACACCAGCATCCATGCTGGCACAGTCTTGGTGAGGGACGGCGACAAAGAGCGTGGTGCGTATGAGATACTCGGGCGGCCTACAAACGTCGCCGCCAGAATTCTCGACGCCGCCGCCCCAGATGAAATCCTGATTAGTGATTCCACGTTGGGCGGGGACAGACGCTCATATCCTGTCTCGGATCTCGTGTCCGTGAAGCTGCAGAACCAGAACGAACCAGTCCTGGCCAGGCGAGTGCTGGCGCTTACGCATGACGAAAAAGACGCCGTCAACGGCTCGGAAAGTGCGCGCTATTCAACCACTCCGTTTGTGGGCCGCGACCTGGAACTGAACTCGATATGGGGCGCCGTGAAGTCTCCCGATGCGGTGATCCTTATTCAAGCAGAAGCAGGTATGGGAAAGTCCCGCTTGTTGCATGTACTTCAACGCCAATCGGTCCAATTAGGGTATTCGACGAAGCTCGTTACCTGTTCCCCGGAGCCAGGAGCATCGGCCCTATACCCTATACTACAATTGCTTTTGTCGGCGAAAGAAGCTGCTCTCGAGAATGGCGCCACTCGAAACCTGACTGCACGAAAACAAATAATTGATGAAATTGACGCGCTGATCGCGCTCGATACGATTTCGACCAGCGAGGCCGAACTCAATCGGATGGCCGACCTTGTTACTCGCGCGATCAATGAGCTGCAATCAGATCAGGAACATCTTGTTATAATTGATGATTGGCAGTTTGCGGACAGCGCCAGCGCCGCCATAATTGAAAAAATTGCCCTGTCTCAAAAGGCAGCGAACGCAACTTTTGTTTTCGCCACTCGACAAATTGACGACCTATTCGCCAATCGCTTGCGCGCGAGAACCGTCATCTTGACCCCGCTTACCAGCTCCAGCATCGAGCAAGCGGCGCAACATTTGGCCCCCGAGATCAATCCCTTTGTTTTGAAGCAAGTTCAATCGTTGAGTGGCGGCAACCCCTTATTCCTCGAAGAATTGTGTTATGCCGTGAAACGAGATCGTGGGAAATTGAAGACCCTCGATCAAAATGTCTGGCTACGCTCTCTGATCAGCGATCGCTATTCAAAACTGACTCCGGAATTGGCACGTGTGCTGCGGGTCGCCGCGGTGATCGGCAACACGCTACCCACGTGGGTCTTGAAAGGAGTCCTTCAGTCAGGATATTCGAAAGCACATTTGGCGCGTTTGCAAGAAGAAGACTTCTTGTTCGCTGAAAAGAACCCAGGCCAATTGCGGTTCAAACATGGGCTGACGCGCGATGCGATCTACGACGTTATCGGGTTGCACGAACGACGGCAGATCCACGGTGAAATTGCCAAAGTATTATCGCAATTGCCTAACCCCACTCAGGATATCGCTCATAACGCTCAGCTTGCCTATCATTATGGAAATAGCGGGCAGTTTGAGCGCGCAATAGAACACTCGGTCTGGGCCGGTGAAACGGCACTGCTTCGGTCGTCCTTAGACAAAGCTCAGCAGCACTTTCAGTTTGCTTTTGAGAACATCGAAAAAAAGGGGGCTTATGATCTCAGAACGCGCACCATCATACACAAGTATGGCTTGGCTTGCATTATCGATCCAAGCTGGGAGCAACTCGAGGTCCTGGAACAGGCGGTATTGTGGTCAATACGTTTTCAGGACGATCAAGGCTTAGCTTGGAGCAATTATTGGCTGGCATCTTTGTATTACGGTTTAGGAGAACCCAAACGCGCAACTCGCTTCTTGGAACAGGCTGGGCAACTCGCGCGCAGTCTTCAGGATGCGCGTCTGGACACTCAAATTGAAGCCAGCAGAGGTCAGTTCCTAGCGGCAACCGGAGCCTATGGCTCCGCGTATCGACATATAAATTCTGCGGTCGCAACCAAGTTGAAGAACCGGTCGGGTGATCGCGCATCGTCGGCGCTCGCTTATGCTGTCTCTTGCCGGGCCTTTGCGTTAGCCGATCAAGGGCGCTTTGACGAGGGCGAAGCCTCGTTCGAGGAAGCACTGACATATTTGAACGAAACCCGACATCAAACGGCCATGTCGATTATTGGTCATAGGAGCGCAGCCGCCCTGTGGCGACACGAATACCAAAAAACGGTCGAGTACTCATCTCAAGTTCTAGAAATGGCAGAGCAAATGAGATCAAGGTATCACTACGCCATGTCAAAAGCGCTATTGGCCGCGGCGTCTTTCTATCAGACAGGTGACGCCGATGATTTGAAACAAATCGAAATCGCCTCCAATTGGATGATTTCTGATGGCAGTCAGCAATATATATCGCTCAATTATGGGTATCTCGTCGACGGGTATGCCCGGCTGGAAGATTGGCCAAATGTCAGGCGGTTCGCCGCTCGGGCTTTGCAACGCGCTCGAAAAGGCGATCGTCTAGGCGAAAGTATCGCGTATCGAGGACTCGCACTCGCCGCGGCCCAGGGGCACACAAAACTGCGACCCGAGATCTACGTGTTCAGAGCCCTCGAAGCGGCGAAGCGAAGGGAGTCGCTAAGAGAGATTGAGCACACTCAAGCGATACAAAGACAGCTCGAACGGTCTTCTCTGGTCTGATCGCCTCAAGTCCAATCCGAAACTCCAACGATTAGCGACGCCGGCATAGCCTGAATCGTCCCTGCATCTAGAAGCGCGGCAATGATGCCAATCATCCCCCCCATTGCCATATCCTGGGCGGGGCAAGCATGCTGCGGATGATCACCGGTCGCAAGAGGCGTCCCAGACTGATCCTTTCGGTTGCCGCCAAAAACCAGCTCGACGCTCGGCTTATTTTCACGAATAAGCGCCTGCATTGCCGCGGACAAACAGAGAATAACCATTTCGTCCTTTCGCACGGTGACGCCGTCGAAATCAAAATCTTCATTCGCGACGCGATAGATCAAATCGGGTGCGGGGCGTAGGCACATGGCCCGCACCAACGGATCATTTAGTGCAGCCTTCGCGGCATCGACCAAGCCAAGACTCTGCTTCTGCTGACGAAAGTCTGACTGCAACCGCCACAGCGTCTCCTCATTCAACCATTCTAGCATTGCGAATCTTAAATTGGCATCCATGGGCGGCAAAGCCCCGATCATGATCCCGATCAGATTTCGTCCCATTAACTCTTTATAGTCGACATCTGGCGCCCCCGGGCGTTCACCGGTTGCTTGCTTGCGGAGAGCATCGTGCATCTGGCTCGCAATTTTCCCTTTCATCAGCGTGGGTTCATCCCAATGGTCTTTCACATATTGTCTCACAGCGTCGCGCAGCGCTGATCCATGTTTAAGTCCGTATTTTTCGATCGTTGTTGTAGGACGCGGATAGAATGCATGACGCGAAGGCGATAAGAAATCACCAGGACAAACGGGCGAGCGAGACTTTCGCCAGTCCCAGCTTCCCGCTTCGATTTCTTTATAGTCCGGAATGCCGAACCATGTGTGGCATAGGTTTGCCAAAGCGCGCTGTATGTATTGATGCCCCAACTCTAATTTGAATTCCAGCGCCCGCGACCGCGGCAACGGATTTAGCTTTTCCGTGACGGCTTTTAGCTCGTTCAGAACCGTCTGACCCGCCAGAAACCCATCATGAATAGCATCGTTCAGGGTGTGCTTCATCAAGAACGAATTGGTGGGGTATGCCTCGTTATGGTATCGACTCTGCTGCGATGCTGTGGTCGCAAGATGCGGGCATGGCGAGTCGAGTGAAACATATATCGTACCAAATGCACCTTCACGGCTGATCCGTTCGTACTGCTCGCGCGAAGAGAACGGTCGAACCGGCGAACTCGAATCGCCACTTCCCCCGGTTAGGCACTCATTTTTGAACACGTCCATGATATGCTTTTGGCTTGTCACCAAAACGACCTTTTGGGTCGAGTCCTTTTTGTGAGTTGGTTTCTCATCACCTGAATCAAAGGCGATACCGCTCTCAATCCTGATGGCTCCGCCGCGGGCATCTATAGCTTCCCATACCCGTGGCGTTATATCGTGCTCCGCGGGGTCTTTGGTGAGATGGTCCTCAAGCAATCGCTTCCACTCATCGCGTTGTACATTGTCGGGCAATTGCTCAATTTGAGTAATAATTTCTTCCCCGGAAAGTTGACGCTCATGGTCTGTATCCTGATCGGTTTTGAAACTTGCAATCTTGTTTAAAGATGTCCTGCTGGGGACGAAGAAATAGTGCCCCCAATCAAGCGTCACAAAAGGCTTTTCAATTTGAACCTGCTGAACCGCACCATCGATCTGACACCGAAATAATTGCGGCCCGTTCGCTGGATGCGCGCCGGTTAGCGGATCATTTTGAGCAGACGAAACACCCGTCGGATTGCCGGCATTCAGCCATCGTTGGATCACTTCATATTGCTCCGCGATGCTGGCGCAGTAGGCCATGAAGACGATACCTCTTTGTGGCACCACTTCGCTGCGATGATCCTCATTCTCTTCGTCATATCGCCCCCCGAAGCTCATCCCCCGTCTGAGGATCATCGGATGTTTTCGCCCGTGGTCTTCGCCGCGCGGATTAGACAAACGAATATGAGCAGAAAACGGACACATTTTTGCTTTGGGGTCAGACTCGTAGGTAAAATCATTGAGCCCATTAGCCGCGCCAATTAATGGCGTCCCAGCCGGACCCTTCTTTCGTCCGACCAATGCGTCGATAAGTTTTGGAGAATGGGCGTTTTCAAATTCTCTGAAATATTTCACATCCTGTCGCATCTTGCGGACGACCAAAAAGCTTGAACGGTATTTCAAATCATCGCGCTGTTCGGGGCGATGTGTGTCGCCGCGCATATTTTTATAACCGTAGAACAGTTCGCCACGCGTTACGTGATCGGGTGGCGCATCTTTTGCGACTTTATCAACGAGGACAGGCTGGCTGATCCCGTCTCGAAAGCCAAAGTGGTCGATTGCTTCCGACAAATTTGGAGCCGTGTCATTGGCGCGTTGGGCAATTTGGTCTGCGTCCGGACGACACATATCTTCGACGCAAACCACCTCAAATCCAAAAAACTCTCCGAGAGTCGCCACATAAAGAATGAACATTTCTATCAGAGGGCGGGCGCTCCTCTCACCATCTCGTTGAGCGAAAACTTGATTGAACCAATCGAAAGAGAGTGGGATTTCTTGATCGAACGGGTCGACATTCAGCAAATTGGCGACCTTGCTATGCTGAATATTGTGCTCTGAGATAAACCGTCTCGCCAGCTCCTCCTCGAATGTTCGCGGCCCGTCCTCTTTGCCATTCGCGGTCCGCAGATTGCGGGCAATATTGCTGAAAGACTGGAACGTATTGGTAATGAACTCCTTGGCTGAAAAACCGGACCGGACCTGAATTGTGATATCGATCTCGGAAAGCTCTACTGGACGATCATTATAGTCGCTGGCGAACGGCCCGTTGCGTACCGGCAAGCGCCAGCGACGCGGGTGGTTTCCATATTTGTCGCCAAGCAAAGCCGCACGCTCCTGCATGCCTTGCCGGAACTCCTTCGGAAAGGTTCTCAACTCGCGCTCTGGCACACCCAGCTTTTCCAAACCACCATATGAAAAGGCGACATTGGTGAAGATCTGACCGAAGAACGTGTTGGTGAGCGCGCTTTTGGCTGGTTCTCCCTCCCAACTAAACGGAAAGAACTCCAAAAACAGCTTCGTCAGTTCCGGGTCTTTGACTCGAATGAGCAATAGAGCGCCGTGCGACGTGATGAATTCCTCGTTATCGTAACTTGTCAGCAGCCCTTTTTGGATCTCACATTCATCAAACTCTGGATCGCGCTCCACGCGTCGATTGTGGTCAACAGAACCGAGGCGATACCAGTCGAGTTGCGGCTTATAGAGTCGCTTTAAGTCTCCCGGCAGTCCCGGAAAATCATAATCGTTTAGCAGGCGCCTGGCGGCCCTCAGCAAATATCGCCCGTCGCCAATCTCTACGTCATCTCCCGGATAATAATCTGCAAGCTTGAACAAGACATTGAGCGCCTCCAAGCCGAGCTTCCAGGCCAGAAGTCTACCGCTCTGTGAGTCTCGAATGCCTTTCGCAACATCATCGGGATGACGAATGCTGTGTTGGGCGATTGTCTCGAAGCCGACAGGCCCAGAATTCGAGCGCTGAACCTCTTCAATATCCGATAAATAGATCTTGTCTTTCACCGTTAAACCGGACGTTGAGTAGAAAATCGCAGAATCAAGTTGGTTGTCACGCACCCATTGCGCGTAGGTTTCGAAGTCATGATCGATAGAAGGAACATACCCTTCACAATTGCACAAAACCAAGTCGAGAAAGGCCCCCAACGGCTCCCAGATGAGGCGCATATAAGGTTCCCACGGGCCGTCAAATGTGGCGACGAGATACATATATTTCCGCGGGCGAAAGGACTGTTCGGGATTTTTTTCTGTGCCAGGTTGAACTTGGAACAGGTCTCGATCGACAATCCCAATTCGAAAATCTAATAGCGACAAAATCCGCTTTGCGGTGTCGGAAAAAGGCTCAATCAATTCGTGCTCGCGCGCGCTTTTCCGAACATTGTGCAGGGCTTCTGCGACCACGCGAAGCCGCGTTTCATAAGTGACGTTCGAAAATGCCTCGATGAATCCTTGCTTTATCGGAGCCCATACGACGAGGTCGCTAATTCCATCGATATCCTTGCTGGAAACGTCTCTATATTCGCGCGCATATTTTGACATATTGCCCCTTCCTCATTTGACTTCGATTTGGCGCAGAAAACTCGAGACCATGCTGTGACTTTTCACACAAGCCCCACGCGCTGGCGAACACGACCAGATGATCGATCGCAAGACGCTTGCGTGAAGGGCTTGACCCAGAACGGTCGCTCATAATGTCTTCTTCGGGTCAAAAGCGGACATAACGAGAAATCCGTGACTTCGGCTTTGGACACTCGAATCCTAATTTTCACAGTTGGCTATACCCCCGCTCAACTGAGTGGCGATAAGGGGATCTGTTTTTGTTCATGTTGAGGTCTGAACATCGCTCAATCAACTTCAGCATAAGAGCTTTCGGCTCGACTCAAATCGCGACGAACTTCTTCTTCTAGGTCGGAATACTCCGAAATGTCCTTATGCTGCAGGAGGTCAAAGAATAATTCGATCGAGGCGTTCAAGGAGCTTTTATCGCTATCAAACTCGCCTTTGACCAAATCAATGTATCCTGCACTATGCGCAGAAGCTATGTATCCCCGGCTGTCCCCAGCCATTTTGTAATTTTGCATAGCAGAATCGCAGTGGGCGCGCGCTCTAGTATAGAGATTGACGGAGGTTTCTGGGTCGCTCTCGATGGCAAGAGCCGTATGCCAACAGGATTGATTGTAATTCGTTGCAAGTTGTTTCAGTGCCCCATTATCCGTTTTTCCTTGAAAAAGTTCAGAGATCAATTCTGCGAGGTCGATGTTGAGCTGAGCGAAGTCCGGTCGCGTAGTTTGTTCGTTTAACACCCCATTGCTCTGCAACAAGATGCGCAATTGATACATCGTAAGAGAGCGTCGAGCTTTGTTTAAGCCGAGCGCTTTTGATCCTTCTAAGGCGTTGCTGAGATGCATTATGCTTTTTGATCGTTCCGAGTGGTCGTCCGTTACAATCACACTCTCAAAATATGCTTCGCCTAAAAGACGATTGAGTTCTGCCCACGAGTGCGGGTCTTTCTGCTCATTTACTATTTCAAGCGCGGAACTCCATTTGGAGATAGCATTGAGTTCATCATCAGTGTTGCTCGTCAGTTCAGCTAGAGACCAGTACGCGAGACCCTGATTGTAAAGTCTGTCAACGCGATCCTCATCGTTGATATGCTCACTAAGAATTTCCATGGAAGCACCGAGGAGATCAATCGCTTCTCGTAGCAATCCAGGGTCAGATGTCATTTCCCCCAGACTCATTTTGTTTATCGCTAGATGTTTCAAGGCTCCAGATGACTCGTGTGGCCGTTCTGTCTGCGAATAGACTTCAAAACTGGCTTCCAGTGCCTTGATCGCGCGATTCAATCGAGTTTTGGTTTGATTAGATTTGCTGAACCGAGAGAGGGCAATAGCCAGTCCGAACTGGTGGTTCGCCCAATCAATCCGGTCATCAGGGCCGTCCAATAAGTCAATGTTTTTTGTGTAAATTTCAATTGAGCGCTGTAAATAACCCATGTCAGATTTGAGTAATGCTAACCGTTCATATAAGACGGCTTGAGTATATCTAATACTGATTGCAAAACCGCTCTCATCAGAAATTCTTGGGTCTTTCAGCAGCTCATCCGCGACTGCCAGTCCTTTATGATAGTAGTCGACAGAGTTTTCCGCGTATTGGTCTCCAGCATGTCGCAGAAAGCCGAGGTAGCTGGTGTTGCTCTGTCGCCATCGAGAAAATTCTGTCTTCGGATTGTATGCTTTTATACTGTCCTCAAAAAGTCTCGCAGCAGCATCCATGTAAGATTTGTCTGCCGTCCTGATACCGATCTTAGTGTATACATCCGCTATGTTAAGCCTAAGCGCGTGCCACGTTGATCGCTCTGTGATTGGGTCGACGACCTTCAGCCCAGCTTCATACTTTTCGATCGCTTCCAGATACTTTTGAGAATCAACGGCGGTACTAGCCATTCGTCTATATACGTTTCCAATACCCAGAAATGCCTCACCGCGCACATGACCGGGTATTCTCGCACCATCAACGGCCAAAACTTGGGTATAATACCGTTCAGCTTCGGACAAAGAAACTGGATCAGTGTGAGTATAATTCAGATCGTGAATTACGTTGCCCAACCCGATAAAGTTGTTTGTCCAGATGCGTGAATCTTCGTCCAGACTCACGAATGGATTTGCTTCCAGAAAAAGAGCTTTAGCGCGTTCAAGGTCCCGTTCTTTGGGGCTTTTATAGATGCTCCAACCCGCTGAAGTTAAGTATCCTGCGCGCAGTGTGGGGGCGAACCCGACCAAACTAGCGGCCTCCAAATATTTACTTGTCGCTTCATCATAGTCCAAGTTAAGCTCATCGATAGAGGCCTCGTCCGACCATAAAATAGCCTCCTTACGTGCCGACGTTTCTCTGCCACCTTGGATGACTGCACGAGCGTTGGATAGTAAACTTCTCGCACCTTCAAGATCTCCGATTTCCAGGGCTTCAGCAGCTCTTCTTCTTATTTTGAGTAACTCCTCATCCTCAATATCGAGCGACAATAACCGCTCTTTAACTAAGAGGTACTCGTCCGCAAACCTCTCAAGAAAAACGGGAATCTCCGTAGTATCGATATCTTCGGACGCCCCTAATTTGAGGAGATGAGAAATCAGGGCTGATTTTGACACGCCTTTCTCCTCAGATATCGCATTCAAGAGTTCAGTGTACTGCAGTAGGCTTTGGGTTTCCAAACGTTGAAATCCAGCCTCAAGACTCTGTTGCAAATCTGTCTGGGCAGTTTTCATTTTTGCGACTTCGTCCTGCGTTTCGGTGACGATTGTATTCGTTTCTTGTGTCACGCGATCCACGCGGCTCAACATCGAGAACAAAGATCCTTTTTCCGTTCCTTGTGGAACCCGAGCTTGTGCGAAGTTGAATCCAGCAAATACGAAGGTCATGCCGATCGCCAGAAAAAGAGGTAATACAAATTTGTGGCAATATTTAAATCTGCCAAGCACAACCACGGCGCTCGCAATCGCGATTGCCAGGGCTACCCACAACCCAATATTAACAACTGGCCCGAGGACCGTAGTAAGGTCAGAAATTGCCCCCAGCGCTACTAAAGATAAGCCCAAGAATGTCCAATTACGGTGACGGAGTTCGCGATACCCTCGGTATCCGAGACTTTTCCGAGCCATTGACCGCATCAGTGTTTTGCGCGCCCTAGGATCGCTCAAACGCTGAATCAATAATGGCCTAGTGCTGTATGCAGTATCACTCTCGTTAGCTTCGCCGACAGTTTCGATTGTCATCGTTGCCCTCCATCGTCCGCCAGATCTTGTAACACGCACTCGCAAAAAACAATCGTCCGATCAATGAATACGGTTTTTGTCAGGTGAATGGCGGTTGTGGGGGCAAATGCAGCGCTTCTTCGCGTAATTTGGGACGACACGGACTCTACTTCTCCCAGAAGTATCCCCGCAAAGACAGGAACCTCGCGAACTTAGGATTGAGCCTCACAACTCCATCCTTCTGCAACTGAAAGTCTGCACCTGAGAATGTCTCTTCAGCGATGAATTTCAACAAGGTCCGATCCGCAATCGGCCTCAACGGTTCCATCCGATCATACACAAACGAATGCCTATCCAGTTTATTGAGTTCGTGCATCATCCAAATACTCGGTTCATTGCCTTCTGCGATTGCTACAATCCGAATTCGGTTTTCAAGCACGGCATTGATCAGGTGTGTGGCGTTTCGGGGACAGGAGCGATACCGGAACGAGTCCTATGTCCGCTTTGACGCCGACAGCGGACATTCGCGAAAAGCACTGCTACACAGCGTCCAATGAAATACGGCGCTAAAAATCTCAAGCTTCAAGAGCTAGCGAAAAAGTCTCGTTTGAACCCAAACAGCAATAGCGCGGACGCACGGGTAGTGGCAGCTATCCGAAAGGTTTCAATTGAGG
>JBCBMU010000021.1:0-40008 GCA_039822145.1 Pseudomonadota bacterium
TCGGCATCAGATAGTTCTTTAAACGCTCCGTTGGCGGCAGACGGCGATATGGAACGCCAAGATCTACTGGAAGATTTCGGGCCGTCGCCCGAAGAGGCGGCCATCGAAGTGCGCGATGCAGAGACCTATAAAAATTGGGTTTCAACGGCGCTAATGGCACTCGATGAGCGCGAACAGTTTATCATTAAGGAGCGCCGCCTCTCCGATGAAAAAGCGACGCTTGGCGCGCTTGGAGATCGCCTCGGAATATCCAAGGAGCGCGTTCGTCAATTGGAGGAGCGCGCTATAGGAAAGCTCAGAACATTTCTGAAGACTGTGCGCAGTGAATTTGTATAGATCGCTCGTAAAGTCCTAACGCTTGGCTTTTCTCATAGCGAGCGATGCGTCATTGAGTCTCTTAAGATCGACGCGGCCCGCGAGTAGGTCTTCACCAAGCTCGATCGCTCTTTCAAGCTGTTCGACGGACGTGTTGCGCCAAGCCGGTGGTTGAACCATTTGTCTCCATGGAACCCCATGCACATTGTCCAGTAGCACGCGGGCAAAACAGTGATCCGCGTTTATAGGCCAGTCGGTGTTTTGGGCCGCTTCTGGTAGGCGACACCCGACGAGATACCGCCACCGGGCGCGCACCAATCCGCTCGGGCATTCCGGACCGACAAGTCCGAGCGAGAGTTGTGGGTCGTCATTCATACCTTCTCCTAAAAGCAGGGATAGCGAGGCGGCAATCCGTTCAAGCGTGGTGATGCGACGCACCTGCTGTTTTAATGTAATCAACGTATGAGACCTTCATGTCGCTTCCTACTCAAATTGACGAGATACCCGCTTGGACGGTTGCCCAGCTTGTTCGAGGCACCGTGGATCGCAGATCTGCCTTCAAGTGGCCCGTTTTGGTCACTGGTTCTGAGATATCCGGTCCATCGGGTCGGGTTGTTGTTTTGCGTCGGTTCAACGCGGAAATGCATCAAGCCGTGATCTATACAGACCGACGGTCAAAGAAGGTGACGCACTTAGCCGATAAACCACATGCTGAACTGGTTTTCTTCGATCCCAAAAATCTACTGCAAATCCGTCTGCGGGGAACCGCTCAAGTCCACGCCAATGGACCGGAAAAGGATTCCGCTTTTGATCAGTTGCCGGCGCGCAGTCGGTCTGATTATTCAACCGTTACGGAACCTGGCGGACGCTTAGTCAGTACGAAGCCGGAGCGGGATCTCAAATTGTCTCGCGATCATTTCGCGCTGATCGAAATTGTCGCTCAGGAATACGATATCCTCTCACTTGAAAGGGAAGGACATCGACGCGCGAAGGTCAGTGTCGCAGGGCACACCTGTCAGGCATCGTGGGTGACGCCCTAGATTTCGAAGCGAACCGTTTACGCCGGGTCTAAGCGTGCAACTATGAGCCTACGATCTGAGCATTTGGACCTGAGAGACTGAATCTGTGCTCAAAAAGCACTCATAATACGTTTGTTGATTTAACCTAAACGCGCTTTATGGTTGTGCGATCGACTTTTACGGATAGATTTCAAGCGTCAATGTTTCCTCCCGAAAGATTGAAAACACTCACCCGCTGCATCGCCTTCTAAAGCTGCAGCGGGTCTTTTATGATTGAGAAGAGCGTTTGGATCGATCGCTTTTATGTACGGAGGCAAAGAGAAGGATTGTGCGACCGCATACCTTTCTGACGTCATGCCGGATGTCGAACCTATCGGTCTTGCTTCTCACGCAACGCGCGAAGGTCGTCTCGGCTGATCGAAAGATTCACCCCCAACTCTCCGCTTTGACGCAAGACGGGCTGCTTGCTGAGCGACACGTCCAAGGCTTCGATTTCTCGATAAGCAGCGCATGCGAAAACGATGAGCGTCATAAGCCTTTCCTGCGTGTGATAGTGTTTGTCTTTTGCGAGACGATCGATTTCTCGAATAAGCGGGTCATAGTCAAAAACGCAGCCCATTTCATCTGCCTCGATGAAAGCAAGGCGCGGATCAATCATCAGTGTAAGATTTAGCAGATGCTTTTCCGGCACGATATCATCGGGCCCATAAGTGCCAAGGGACAAGTCGAGTTCGAGTTGCTTAAGATATATCGTGCTATTCATATCGAGGAAGCCATCCTTTTGGGTTGGTCGATCTCGCGAGTGAGATACGGAATAGAGTGTTTTTTGCATGGACGCGTTTAAGATCCGTACCGATCGCTTTCGTAATGCGGAGATCAGTGCGCTTCGCCACTGATATGCTTCGATATTAAAATTTAGCAAGTCGTCTCATGAGTGGCATAACTTTGAACCTCCCGCGTAAGATGAATTTAGCCTTAGAACCAATTTCCGCTTTTGCTCGCTTTTCGGAAACCGCGAGAGTCCTTTGTGGGGCGAGTTTAAGACGCCCGAGGAACGTCAATTCTCTGGCTCAGTATTCGATCTCGATTGCACGCCCTTGTCTGATTTATCTGCTGCCGTAGCATCCGCGGCGAGGCTATCGACGAGATTCACAAATTCTGGATTGCTAGCGTAGTTCACGCTTGATGACGCCCACCATTTTCTAACCCGTGGCGAAGGCAAGTAAACCAATCTCAGAGTATCCTTCGCCCGATAGTAGTATGTATCGCGAAACAGACCCGACTGATGAGTAAGTTGCGCAGTTTCAAATTACCTGACGACGGACAGTGATGGAACTCACGCGCGAAGCTTGCGTTTGACCCAGGATAGGTTTGTGGGGTTAGTGCGGGCTTGTTTATGAGCTCGTTCGATTTACCTGCTAGCGTCGCCATATAACATCTAAGGACGCCTCGCCATGAAGTCAGTTTTTTTCGGTTCAATCGGCGCCGTTGCAGAAACCTCTGAGTTTCAACGACAGGCCTATAACCAAGCTTTGAATGAGGCTGGCCTGGACTGGCATTGGAACGCTGAAACATATCGCCAGCTATTAAATTACGTTGGCGGCAAGGAAAGATTGCGTCTTTTAGCAAACGCGACTGGTGTCGACTTGGATGACGATGCAATTAACAAAATCCATGCGCGCAAAACCGAGCTTGCCTGCGCTGCAATTGTTGCGGCGGATGCTCCGCTACGTCCAGGTGTGTCCGAGTTGGCGCAGCAGGTAAGATCAGCAGGCGGCAAAGTTGGTTTTGTCACAACAACATACAAACCGAATATCGATGCGATTTTTGATCTTCGCCATGCCGGTTTTACCCGCGCGACTGTAGATTTGATTATCGGTCGCGCTGATGTTCAGCATGGAAAGCCAGCCCCCGACGCATATGAAGCGGCGCTCTCAAAAGCAGCGCTAAATCCTAGCGACGTCATCGCAATCGAGGATACTGTATCATCGGCTAAGTCAGCCAAACGTGCGGGGCTGAATGTTATCCTCACCCCCGGAGCATTTGCCACCGCGACTGAAGAGGCTGATGTGGACCTGACTATTCCCGCACTCGCAAATAGACAAGGTGAATTGAACAGACAGGTTTTGGACATGATAGGACCGGATTAATCTCTTAGCGCTGAAATCAGTTCGGGCTAAAGCTGTATTCCGATAAGTTTATTGCAAGCTAAAGGCCTTGTGGAGCGGCGGCTGCAATGAAGCTCAATATTGAGATGTAATGATCGCTTAGCGGGAGTCTGCTTGGCCTAAAATTAGTTTAATCCGGCAAACAAAATCAAATTAAAGATCGCATGTCATCCCAGCATCCTGGCGTGGTAGCCTCAATCAGGATTGGTAAGTATTCGCGTTTGTTCAGACGCGGTTGCTTGGTATTTCGCTACCAACCGAAACTTCCTGGTTCGCCCTTAAATGGTCCAGCGAAATGGCTCGTTATCCATCCACCATAAAAACCACCCGGCTGGGGTTGAACGCACTCGCCATCTACGAAACAGGCGTCCATTACACTCGGATAAAAGGCTATATGACTTTGCAGGATTTCGAAAGCAGGTGTGGGGGTCAGATAAGTCCAAGCCGCATTTTCAACCCGCTTTGTGCCGAACGCCACATCGAAGTAAGTCGCTTCTCCTTTCCATTCGCAAAAACTGCCGTGACCACTTTGCGCAAGGACACCTACTTTGACCGCATCCAAAGGAAAATAATATGTCGGAGGATGGCTTGTTTCGAGCGTACGTACACCTCGTATTGTTTCCGCTATCAGAGCTCCACCAAATTTCACCTGCAAAGGTAGTGACGTCGGCTCAGCGATTGCGGGTCGGGGGAAATCCCAAACGCTTTCTTGCCCACGCGCAGGCCTATCTGGAATTGGTCTCATCGCAGCCACACCATCATTCACTCTCTGTGATTAAGTTACGCGGATAAGTGCAAGCTTGTCTATGCAACCTAGAAACGAACCCCAAGGCGCTGAGCAGACGTCTCCTCCTGCTCGACACGCGGTTGAGGCTGAACTGGCCTTTAAGCGATAGCGAGTCAGCCGCGCTGGGCCAGGCGAGGCATGGGAAGCGCAGCGATCAGGACTTTTCGGCGAACTGAAGCTGTGCCAGCCGAGCATACAATCCGCCGCTGGTCACAAGCTGATCATGAGTGCCTTCTTCGACGATCGCGCCGTCCTCCATGACAATGATGCGATCGGCCATCCGTACAGTCGATAATCGGTGCGCGATAACCAGCGTGGTGCGGCCCTCGGCAGCCTTGGCAATGGCGCGTTTAACAGCGGCTTCGCTCTCGCTATCGAGCGCACTGGTTGCCTCATCGAGCAATAGAACCGGCGCATTCCGCACCAGCGCGCGCGCAAGCGCGACGCGCTGGCGCTGGCCACCTGACAGACTGCGGCCCTTCTGGCCAAGCTGTGCATCCAAGCCGCCACGTTCGTCCAGAAACGCCCGTACCTCGGCCATTTCGGCGGCTTTTAAAAGCGCTGTCTCATCGGCCCCGGGCGCGCCAAAGGCGATATTCTCGCCCGCTGTTCCAGTGAACAGAGCGGATTCCTGCGGCGCATAGGCGAACTGCCCGCGCCAGGCATTCAACTCCGCTGCGGTGGCGGGCACGCCATCGAGCCGGATCGCGCCGGCTTGGGGATCGAATAGCCGTAAGGCTAGGCGAAATACTGTGGACTTGCCAGCGCCGCTCGGCCCGACCAGCGCGACGAACTCGCCCGGCGCGACGGTCAGCGAGAATTCCCGCAGGGCCGATTGTTCGCTGTCGCTATAGCCAAAGGTCACGCCGTCAAAGCTGAGCGCGCCTATAACCGGCTGGGCAATCAGCTGAGGTGCGGATGGGTTGGCAATGTCAGGCTTCGCCTGCAAGACATCGGCGGCCCGGTCTGCGG
The DNA here is from genome assembly GCA_039822145.1 of Pseudomonadota bacterium. Taxonomy (GTDB): domain Bacteria; phylum Pseudomonadota; class Alphaproteobacteria; order Caulobacterales; family Hyphomonadaceae; genus Henriciella. Next base: position 5,262 of record JBCBMU010000021.1, read on the forward strand.
CGCCCGCTGCGCGCATTACTTCGCCGTAAACTTCACCCAGCATCCCAAAACCAGACCCCGCATACAGCGCGTAAAGCACTATTGCTGTGAGGTCGCCGCCGCTCATCGTATCCATTGCAACAGCCCGCGCCCCGAGCCACAGCACCACTGTAATGCCACCAAAGGCCAGTATGGAGACCAGCAGCATCATCCAGGCACGAACCATGTTGCGCTTCAGGGCAGCACTGAATGTCTCCTCTACCGCGCTGGTGAAGCGGCCGCGCCGGGCATCGCCTTGGCCATAGGCTTGGACCAGCTCGATCGCGTCAAGTGTTTCCGCTGCCTCGGCGCCCGCTTCAGCCAACGCCGACTGGGCTTGGTTCGACAAGCCCCGGATCACGCGGCCTACCACCATGATCGGAACAATCGCCAGCGGAATAATTACCAGCAATGCCCCGCCCAGCTGCCAGTTCACCAGCATCATCGCAATCAGAGCTCCTGCGGTGTTGAGCAATGTGCGCGTTGCCAGCGACGCCGATGCGCCGAGAAAATTTTCGATCAGGGAGATATCCGCCGTGAGCCGCGAGACTGCTTCGCCAGAGCGCATCGTGCTGTGATAGCGCGGGCTTAAGACCAGCATATGGCCATAGAGGTCGCGGCGCAGGTCAGCGGCAATTCGCTCGCCAAACCGCGAGACGAAGTAAAATCGCAAAGCACTCACCCCGCCTAGCGCCACAGCCGCCATGAACACCAGAAAGAAATTGCGATTGATCGCGGCGATCATGCCATCTGTGTCGACATCACCGGAAAAGCCCGCGTCGACCGCGCTGCCAAACAATAATGGTATTGTCAGTGAGATGACCGTGCCCAGTAGGAGAAACACCGCTGCGGCAGCGACCGTGAGCTTGTGTTGGCGTGCATAGGGCCACAACATGGCGAGCGATTTGACGCGCCGACCCTTGGCGCGCTCATTGGCCGCCGCATCTGGGAGCGCCGCTGCGCGCCGGTCAATTTCGATTGTGTTGGTCTCTTGCGCCATTCGGCTGGGCTACCTTCGTTGCAGATTTGCGCGGGTAAGGCCTTGGTCCCGCCCGCCGGTAGCTTACACGCTACGTCTGGTTTTTGCGTGAGGTCAAACCCGACCAACACGAGGACGCTTGAGGCAACTCGTAAGCTTAGTTTTGCACTCCGGGTAAAAACTAGACTACGACGCCCAGTCGAAACCTATTTGTAAACGCGATCGCATTGCATGTGCCGCCATTGTCGCACCTGGTGTGCTATTGCGCCTTGGCGTGGCCGAGTTGGCTCGGCGTGTTAAGCGCTAGGTTGCGATTGCTAATGCAAATACGAGGAGCACTGTGTACAAGAGAATGCCTCCTAGGATGTAGAAAATCTGATAGTTTGAACCTACTGTCGATTTAGCGAGTGTCTTTGCCTGCTCAAAGAGTTGAGGCCAAGTATAAGACACAAAATCACCTTGAGACATTACCGAGCTCAGTTTGCCTTCCGAATCAACAATTGGGAGGCGACGAAAACGTTCGTTGGACATTATACGAAGCCAATCTAGAAGATCGTCTTCTTCACTGGCTGTACGGACGTTCTTGGTCATTACATCCTCAACAGTTGTCTTTTCTGGATCACGGCGATCCGCAATAACGCGCTTAAACATGTCACGCTCTGTGACCATCCCGGCAATTGTTCCGTCATCGTTGACGACAATTATGGAACCAAAATTTCGCTCCGCCATGCGCTGCGCTGCTTCGAGGACTGTTTCACCTCGCCGGGCGGTGAGTGGCGCTGGCTTAGTTCGAAATTCTGCTCTGTCTTTGATTTTCATCACGTGTCTCTCGTTTTTGTGTTCATCGATTGAGGAAGAGCCACGGCCCGCCGCCGACTCTAGTTATATTTGAGTATCAGATCATTCAAACAGAGCTTCAAAACGGGAAGAACGTACGCGGTGCGAGGAAGGCTCTCAATTGTGCGTGGGTTTTTACTTCGAATTTGCAGGACACCTGAGATTTTCTATTTTCCAAAAAAAAGCGTAAGGGCCAGGAGCGGCCTGCGCAGCGCATTGAAAACCATAGCGCCGTCTGTCTGATTGCATTTTTCATACACTCACTACGATTGTACTTGGCCGTCAGATCAATCCCAGCTACGTTTTTCGTAATAGTAGTCGTTTCATACAGTGACTATTCATATGACAGTGATACGTGCATCCATGCCGAAAAGTGGGAGCCTTCAGTCGACCATGTGATGTGTCGTAATCGCATAGAAGCGCACGGAGTTGTCGTTTGTGTGCGCATACAATCTGCGACATTCTGACGCAAAAATAGTCACTACCTTTCCGCACCAAAAAACCCGGCGTACAAGCATGATATTAGCACAGAGCGCTGTTTTAATTGAATAAATTAAATTATTGATCCAATGCTCAGGAACTATCGTAATGGCTGGCATTCGGAGACGCGGCGCTCATTCTCCAGTGTTGCTGCGTTAGCTAGACGGCCTTCTAGTGCGACATACCTGTGCGTCTACGGGAACAAATTCTCGGATTTTTTAGGAGGCTAAGATGTTTGAGATCTTAGGGGCGCTAACGCCAGACCAGTATACGCTAGTATACAATTCGTTTTCTTTCGGGGCGGCAACATTCGCTGCCGCAACAATCTTCTTCTGGTTCGGTCGATCGCAAGTCGCGCCAGAGTATAAAACCGCTATGACAATCACCGGCCTGGTGACTTTTATCGCTTTTTATCACTATTTTCGAATGTTTATGAGCTTCGATGCGGCCGTCACACTCGATACAGGTATGATCGAGGCGACCGGTAAAGAATTCAATCGAGCATATCGTTACGTCGATTGGCTACTGACCGTTCCGTTACTTCTGATCGAACTCATCCTTGTGATGCGATTGTCCCGTTCAGAAACAGTCTCGAAAAGTGTGACACTCGGCGGCGCCGCTGCGCTCATGATCATTTTAGGCTACCCAGGTGAAATGTCGGATGGCATTGGCAATACGCGACTAATTTGGGGCGCGCTTTCAATGATCCCATTCTTGTATATCGTCTACTCCCTCTATGTGAGCCTCGGCGATGCTATCCAGCGCCAGCCAGACAATGTTAAAGGCTTGGTGAAATTAGCTCGGAACATAACCGTGTTCTCATGGTTCTTCTACCCGATCGTATACTTCGCTCCGTTCGTGATCAACATGGAGGGCTCATCGTCCTTCGTCGTGATCGAAGTTGGATATACGATTGCCGATGTCATGGCTAAAGCAGCCTTCGGTGTTCTGATTTACACGATTGCGGTCCGCAAGTCAGAACCAGAGAGCGTTGCGGGCGTTTCGCTCAGCCCTGCTGAGTAACTTCCTCGACTCTGGCACCCGTCAAAACGCGGGTGCCAGTCATCTTCAGAAGCCGAAATCAGTCATCAAAATTTATCGGTTCGGCCAAACCCCTGGAGGAGTAGGGCATATGCAAAGCTCGATTACAGATCATTTGTTGTCCCAATCAGAAAACGTGATGCGCGTTCTTGTGGATGCGTCCGGCGGTCATGCGGCAAAGGCCGCATTAGAGCACCTGGAAAGTGGCGGAAAAAGAATTCGCGCGCGATTATCTCTCAGTGCGGCGCTTTCGCTAGAGCTGCCAAGCTCCGAAGCAATCTCTATAGCTTCAGCCTGCGAACTTATTCACAACGCATCTCTTGTGCACGATGACGTACAGGACAAATCAGAGACTCGCCGGGGTGCGCTAACGCTCTGTGCACGCTATGGAAATGACATTGCCATCTGCGCGGGCGACCTATTGATTTCCGCCGCCTACGCAGCACTTGCTCAAACCAATTCCCTATCGACGAGCCTGCTTATTGGGCGAGCGCACAAGCGGATCGCGGAAGTAATTTCAGGTCAATGTAAGGATTTGACCCTGCAAGCAAGCGCGCAGACTGATGTCGAGACTTACCAAACAATAGCGACACTAAAGTCGGCCCCACTTTTGGCGTTGCCATTAGAATTGCCACTTATACAAGCGGGTCACGTAGGAAGCTGCTCGCTTGTCGATAAGGCAAGCAAAATGTTTGCACTTGCTTACCAGATGGCAGATGACATTGAAGACGTAACTAACGATGCGCGCCTTGGTCGACCAAACATTGTATCAGTTCTTGGCGGACAAAGTGAAAGTTCACCGCAAGCAGAAAAAGCGCGAAAAATTGCTGCTAAGCATTATGAATCAGCTGCAAGATTTGCCGATCAGTTGCCGCTCGACAGTGGTACCCTTTTGGCCGCGTATGCTCGCAAAGGTGCTGTCAAGCTTACACCGTTAGGAGCTGCGGCATGAGCAACACCGCAGTCATCGGTGGCGGCTTTGGCGGCATTGCCGCAGCTCTTCGTCTGAGAGCGAAAGGCTATGATGTTACAGTTTTTGACAGGTGCCAACGACTGGGCGGTCGAGCGCAAGTTTTTGAGCGAGATGGGTTTCGTTATGATGCTGGACCCACAGTCATCACAGCGCCATTCTTATTCCAAGAGCTGTTTGAGCTCTTCGGCAAGCGAATTGACGATTACGTAGATATTGTTCCGCTAGACATATGGTATCGCTTTTATTTCCCTGATGGTGATACCTTTGATTATGGCGGAACCGTTGACGACACGCTCAATGAAATCCGTCGGATTTCGGAACTCGATGAAGTGGGCTATTTATCGCTGCTAGACGAGTCCAAAAAGATTTATGAAATCGGTTACGAACAACTCGCAAACAAGCCATTTCATTCTTTTGCCGACATGGCAAAAATAACTCCGGAAATGTTGAAACTTGGCATTCGCCGGAGCGTTTGGGATCTGGTTTCGTCACACTTGAAGCATGACAAGTTACGTCAAGCGTTTTCGGTGCAACCCCTTTTGGTCGGTGGCAACCCATTTGATACAACCTGCATCTACAACTTGATACATTATCTGGAACGCGCACATGGCGTTCATTTCGCAATGGGCGGAACGGGCGCTCTGGTTGATGCGTTCGCAAAGTTAATGGCCGAGGAAGGTATAGAAGTTCGGTTGAATGAGACCGTCAACGCGATTGACGTAGAAGACAACAAAGTGACTTCGATCAGAACAGAAGACGGCGATGTTTTCCCATGCAATTTGGTCGTATCGAACGCCGACCCTGCTCATCTTTATCGACACATGCTGCCGAATGAAACGGTGAAAGCGTCTGCTAAATTGAAAACCAAGTATGCAAAGAAATCTATGGGTCTCTTTGTGCTGTTCTTTGGCACAGACATAACTTATCCGGATGTAGAACATCATACGATCTGGCTCGGTCCGCGCTATAAAGACTTATTGCGCGACATTTTTCAGAAAAAAATATTGGCGGATGACTTCTCGCTTTATCTGCATCGCCCGACTGCGACCGATAAGAGCTTTGCGCCTAATGGATGCGATAGTTTCTACGCTCTTGTTCCAGTGCCAAATCTGCAAGGCAATGTGGACTGGGACGAAGAAGGCCCAAAGCTGAAAGACAAGGTTATTGCAGCGCTGGAAAAGACACTTCTGCCTGGTCTGTCTGACCATCTTGTGCATGATTTCTGGATGACACCTGAAACCTTTTCAGACGATTATCTCAGCCCAGCTGGCGCCGGCTTTTCAATCGCGCCGAATTTTACGCAATCTGCTTGGTTTCGATTTCATAACAAGGCGGAAGGGCCAGACAATCTTTATCTAGTGGGGGCGGGGACGCACCCTGGCGCGGGCCTGCCCGGCGTGGTCTCGTCTGCAAAAGTCTTGGAACACTTAATCGAGCCACTGTGCGACCCCGCGCAAGCCAAACCTCTGCTGAAAGCTGCAGAATGATGCCGGACAAAAAAATTCATGACCCGGACGAAACGGCTGCTAACATTCTGCGGAAAAACGGCCGCTCGTTTTACTTTGCAAACCTGTTTCTGACTAAAGAGCAAAGTGATCGAGCAGCGCGTCTTTATGCATTTTGTCGGTATGTCGATGATTTGGCCGACGAAACACCAGATAAATCTGATGCTGCACGCAAGCTCGCGCATGTTCGTGAACAAGTTGAAACGCGCGTGGCTTGCGAAGGTCGCGTTGCTGATTTTCTAGCCCTAGCCGATGAAACAGGCTTAGATCTTTCAATCGCAACGGCTCTGATTGATGGCGTGACGTCAGATTTGGGGGAAGTTGCGTTTGCGACTGAGGCTGATTTGCTGCGCTATGCTTACCGTGTTGCCGGTACGGTGGGGCTCATGATGTGCAGCTTGCTAGGCGTTAGAAACGATGAAGCTTACCCATTTGCGATAGATCTCGGTGTTGCCATGCAACTGACAAATATCGCAAGAGACATAAAGGAAGATGCGGAAAACGGACGTCGCTATATTCCGGCGACCTGGGTCGACGGCGCATCTGCAAGCAGACTTGCTGGAAAAGGGCCTGACCTTAGACCTACGCTCTCACGATCGGCTGCGCGCTTGATCGACCTGGCAGAGGAATACTATGAAAGTGCATACGATGGCCTTGGCTATTTGCCTCCGCGTGCGCGCTTTGCCATTTTGATCGCAGCCCGCGTTTATCGCCAAATTGGGATCAAGCTTAAGCGAGACGGATTTCAGGTTTGGCGTGGCCGTACAATCGTTGGATTAGCAGAAAAAGTGGTAGTCTCTGGTGGGGCGAGCTGGTCATATCTGAACACTACAAGGCTGCGCCGACCGCAACATGCGCATGAAAGTCGACTTCACGTCTGCCTAGGCGGCTTGTCTGGCGCGAATGTTGGATAGCGATGACCACTCATTATAGACTGGCAATTATAGGCGGCGGGTGTGCGGGACTTTCATTAGCCTCCGAACTCATTCGTATAGGCTTCCCTGGCCGCATCGTTATCATTGAGCCACGGAGTAATTACGAAAATGATCGGACCTGGTGCTTTTGGGCCTCTGAGAATCACAAGCAGTCTTATCTTGTAAGCAAGCGATGGTCGAATTGGGACATCTCAACGGCTACTGTCTGTGCGCGGCATCAAGGCAATAAGCTTTCCTACCAGCAGATCAGATCTATTGATTTCTATACGGCAATGATGAAGCAGTTAGAAACTGCAAGCAGCATTAAACTGAAACTGGGAGTAAAAGCAGAAGCTGTAATCGAGAAAACAGACTACGTACAAATCAAGACAGAAGCTGACGTTTATTCTGCAGACTTTGCAATTGATACACGCCCGCCTTCATTCAAAGACAATTCCGCACAAGTTTGGCAAGTCTTTAGCGGTGGCGAAGTTGAGACCGTTACCCCATGCTTCGACTCAAAATCTGCTGGGCTGATGACGCAAATGCAAGCTGATGAAAACGGCCTTAAGTTTTTATATATTCTTCCGCAATCAGATCGCCGAGCGCTCATTCAAACGACGCTATTTAGCTTGAGAAAAATCGATCCAACGGCCCTCGATCCTATATTTATGGAGGATCTTACAACAGTTATAGATGGTCCATTGAAAATATTGCGCTGGGAGCGCGGCCTACTGCCTATGGGGCTCAATTTGCCACCACAAATAATGAAATCGCGGGTGCTTAAAGCGGGGCTTCCCGGCGGTGCACTGCGAGCGTCTTCTGGTTACGCCTTTACACGTATTCAGGACTGGGCAGAGCGTGCAGCTTATAGGATGAGCCAAGGGTCATTTAGCCTAGATACCACATATGGCAGTGCGTTCGAAACTGCCATGGACAAAGTATTCCTGAAAGCATTATCGCGCCGACCCATCGATGCGGGTGATTGGTTTGTGCGCATCGCAGGCCGCCTGACAGGAGATGATTTCGCACGATTCATGTCGCGCTCACCGGATGCAAAGCTCTGGTTAAGAGTAGTGGCAGCGTTGCCAAAGATGCCGTTTTTAGCTGCACTTGTGTCGAGTTCGTCACCCGGCAATCGCTCAGACCTTGAGTTACCGGCATGACACTGCCCAAGCCTCAAATTCTGTTTGTGATAACAGGCTGTCTGGTCTCTTTCCTGATGATGCTATTGCCGGAATTTTCGGTCACCACCCAATTATTTATCGTAGGCTTGGCTATTTCACTCTTTGGTTTGCCGCATGGCGCAGTGGACGCTTTTATAGCGAAGCGCACAGGGCTTTGGCGCACACCTAATGGATTTTCGATGTTCTTTTCGTTATACTTTGGATTGGCAGCGTTCGGTATCTTGGCATGGCAAATCGCGCCGGTGATTGCCCTTGCTGCTTTCTTTATTTTATCTGCTTGGCACTTCGGCGCTGATTTTGAGCCACAGAGCGCGCTTGAGCGTTTGACGTTTGGGGCGATGCTTTTGAGCCTACCGGCATTCTTTGCGCCGGATGAGACACAAATGTTGCTTGAAGCGCTTTCAGGGCCAGGTGCTGCAGCCGTGGCGGCCCCGCTGGAATCTGCCGCAGTGCCTCTGTCCGTGGCAGTCATATTGATCACAGCACACCGAGCTCCATCTCTAGGTCACGCCAGGAAAGCATTGATGACTATCGTCGGTTTATTAGCGTTCGCTTGGCTTATGCCCCCCCTCATATATTTCGCACTCTACTTCTGCGCCCTGCATAGCGCTCGCCATTTTGGAGCGGTCTTGAAGCTTCTCCCACCAGATGAGCGGTTAGCCGCCGTCTTAAACGCTATGGGTATGACGGTTTTAACGCTCTCTTTTGCAGTCATATTTTTTGTCTCGCTTATCGATCAAATTTCTTTTGAGGTGACCATGACAAAGATAATCTTCACTGGATTAGCAGCGCTCACGATACCGCACATGGCTCTTGTTGATGGCATTTGGCACAGGCACTTCGGAGCGCGCGCATGATAGATGTTGAGGAACGGGTGATAATCGTGGACCAGCATGACCGTGCTCTTGGAGAAGCGGGTAAGCTAGATGTTCATTTAGACGGTCGGTTGCACCGCGCTTTTTCAGTTTTTGGATTCAATAAAGCAGGAGACATGCTTTTACAAAAGCGCGCACTAACAAAGTATCATTCACCAGGATTGTGGGCGAACTCTTGTTGCGGCCATCCACGCCCTGGCGAGGTTACGATCGAGGCTGCGGCCCGGCGCACGCATGAAGAGTTGGGGTTCAGGCCAACTCTTCACGCGTCATTTCAAACTACGTACATAGCCAATGTCGGGAATGTGCTTATTGAGCACGAGTATGTTCATGTCTTTGGTTGCAAGGTTTCAGCCTTGCCGCAACCGAACCCGGCAGAAGCTTCAAGCGTCGCGTTTGTGAGCGTAGACGAAGTAGCCAAAGATACTCGACAAAGACCTAATAGCTATGCCGCTTGGTTTCTCTTTTATTTCTCAAAGCACCTAGATCAAATTTACGCCATGTCTTGTGCGTACAAATCGTTGCAAAAAAGAAGTAGCTCATAGGATTGGACTTCCCCCGGTTCCGTGGACGGTTGTGGGCTAGCAGATTCTAGCGTGTCCAGTCGGCTCCTTTCGTAGTTGATTGGTAACATGTATCGGTCATTCAATATGCCTAAATTGAACGACTGTTTCGCCCTTTTAGCGCAAGTCAGCGATTCCATGCTAAGGAGAACGACGGTTAGTAGGAGCGGGGCGCTATGACAGAAGCAGATCTCTTGGAACTAGCGGCTATGTCGCGAGCGAATTTGGGTTTTCTTTCAACTCAGATCATTGCCGTGCAATTCGCGCTAATTGCTGGAATCTTCCTGTTTCTTAACCGCGCAGGAATTTTGCTAAAGTTGGGTATTCTATTTTTATACTCCGCCAGCTATGTGGCACTACTTAGTTTATATTATTGGGAGCAGGCCGCCTATGTCTCTGTCAGAGAAGCTATTCAGGCCCTCCCAGAGCGGAGCGCGGCGTCGGTGGCTGCGATTGAATGGGTGCAAGGACCTGGCAGGAACGTATCTATCTTGGTCAATGTGCTCTCCGTCGCGAATTGGTTTGTTGTTGTGTTCTTCTTGTTCGCACCGGTTCTTGAGAATCGCGATGAATAACGACGCTTGATCATTAGGTTCTATGGGCACTGTTTTAGAGTACATTGAAACGAAAATGTCCGCTTTTGGCGATTAGTCGCCAGAGCGCCAGTGTCCGCTTTAGGGCGTTTGGTCTTGCCTCTGGGCTTATGTCTGGTTTTGCGCGCATTTGGGAAACTACGAGCGGCTGTTCTGGGGCGAGTTTAAGCCGCTCACTTAACGACCGATTTCGTCGTCAAAGCGGGCGCCCTTTTACGTAAATTGCCGCATTTTTTGAAAGTGTTGCTCGATGCATGCGCACAATTCGGTATTCGCAAGTGAGGTATTCGAGTTTTTTCTTTAGAGCAAAATTCAATGCTAAGAGTGAGCACCTGTTGAGCCCCGTGGACCCAACAGGCTCGCTCACTTGTTCCGCAGGCTGGGTGGGGGGACGCACGCGGACAGAGAGCGTAAACCTGCTTACGCTTACGGACTGGGAACTCAACCATCAACCTCAGCGAGAGATGACATTCGAACATTGAGTGAACGGCTTGCTTGGGGCGAGTTTAAGCCGCTCAGCTTATTCCGATCTTTGTCCGAAACAATGCATAACTCATCCAAACTGCAACTATGGTTCTTAGCCCAGGACAGCCATTCGCTGAACGTCAATCTAAATTGATGAACGCTGCGATGTTTATGAAAACCCACGACAGGAAACCCGAGATAAACCCGGCCGAAATTGTCCCTCCTATGCGCACCCACATACTTGATTCCATAGCGCCGAGAATGAACCACGCCACAGCTCCTCCGAGCAGCGCGCCACCAATAATGATGACTGCTATCAGAACCGTTCCGACCGCGTTCAAAACCGCCGAGATCGCGTTGAGAAACTTATCCATGCTTTATCAAAACCCATCCGTTTATCCGTCGAACGTCTTACGGAGCAGTTTAAATTGGAATAAGACTGCCAATTTAATTCGATCAAATCAGCCTTGCGCTCGATGCAGGTAATGCCTGTCGCGGTCTCGACTTGGCGAACAACAGAAACATACTGAGCGTTATTCCTAGGGCGTTCTTTGCCGCTTAGCTAACGTCTGGTTTTGCTCGCTTTTCAGAAATCCCGAGCGGCTTAGATGGGGCGAGTTTAGGACGCTGAAGATCATTCAACCGTGGTACATATTGCATGGGTCTACGCGAACGATTCCTTTGTTTGATTTCAAATTGCTCATTGTGAAAGACACTGTATATGCTGATTTCTTACACTGCATTTATCTAGGTTTTTCTAAATGAAGTTGTACGAAATGATACGCTGCAGCTTGGGTGTTTTACTCGTGTTATTTACATGGGCATTTTATGCCGCTCCCGAGCCCAATCGCATTTCTATTGTCAACGCAGGCCCTAACTATGAGATAGATTATGGATATTGGTTGGAGGGCGGCGACCATTTTGTAGGAGGGTTCGATGGCGGCTTCGTCATCCTAAATACAAGCTTGGAAGTTGAAGAGGTGCATGTGCTTGACGAACCGGGTCGTGTTCGAGTTACAGCAGACCGTTCTACTGCATATTTTTTCCCGAGTGACTCGGTCAAAAAAATTACCTTATCAGACGGAACCTCAAAGCGGCTAGCAGGCGTCGATTTTGACAAGTTTTTCAAGCGGCCTGTCTGGGATCGGAAAGTATTCTCTGTTCCGTTTTTGCCGCAACATTCATCAGTCGTGTTTGCGTCCAAAGACAATCCATACACAGATAGAAGCGGTTTATGGGATTTAGAATCTGAACGGTTTTTGTTGGATGGCAAAATTGGCTGGGATGAATATTACAGGTTGGGGGTAGACGATGAACCGCTTCTTCGAATTGCTCAAAGCCATGATGAAGAACTTCCATTTGTTTCCATTGAGTATAGGGACTCAGAAAACGACGGCAATCTCACTAAAATTGGGTTGGGCGATCATTACCAGACCACGCATATTTCTCAGCGTTTGTCGTCTGTTAAAGAAGGCGGATACGTATTTATCGACGGCGATTCTGCAGGTCCGAACCTATTCACTATTGTGAAGTCCGAAGCTGAACTTGCAATAAAACGAGCACCATTAGAAGCAGTTGAAGGTCCTTATCAGGTGGTCTCTTCCATTGATCTTCCATCCTTTCACGGCCGCATTCGAAACGAAGCTCCATTTGACATTGTGGATGCCGAAGAGGGCGCGATTGAGTTGATATCTCAAGTGATCGAAAAACTGCCAGAGGACACAGTATCTGTATATAATCTGCAGATCGATCCGGAGCGACATGTAGTTGTAGGTCGATATACGGGCGCCGATTACTCCAAATGGCTTTTCCGCTCTGAACAAGGCAAGCTGAAACAAAGACGGTTGAGTGTGCCCGATGAGATAATAGGCGCGTTCGAAATTCGACACATAGAATTTGAAGAGTCCGTTCTCGATATTCTTCAATACAAACCGACAAAAGCGCCCGCGTTAGGAGCAGTAATTTATGTGCATGGCGGTCCTCATTTCCCGATCGGTCGATCAAACCTGAGAGAAGTGGAGCCTTGGCTTCAGAGGGGATATGAGGTCTGGATGTTGCCCTACTACGGCACAACCGGATACGGAGCTGATTTCGCCCATAAGATATACAATGGCGGCGTTGAGAAGACCGGCACCCAGTTAAATCAAACGCTATCATTGGCTCGTGAGGCGTTCCCAGACGAATTAGTGGGTGTCGTCGGAAATAGTTTTGCTGGTTTGGTAACCGGGTTCGCTCTGTTAGAAGGCACTGAGAACGTCGATTTCATTTGGCTGGATATGCCGCTAATTTCCGTCTGCGATTCTATGAGCTCCCTATACTTCCATCGTTCTGGAGAACCTAGAGACTTAAGAGCACTACCAGACGGACCACCGGAAACGAGCCCAACCCTATACGACGGACTGAATGGCACTTGCGACGCTTCCTCAAAGTTTAAGGTTGCCGAAGGCAAAGTCGAGCCCATTGTCCGAATCTATAAAGAACAAATCAAAAAAACTCCGATCAAAATCAGGCATGGCAGTCTCGATAGACTAACATCGCCGAAAGTAAGTCACGAGATTTCGTGGGTAGAGGGGAGACACGATTGTTCAGGCTTTCGACTTGCGGGAAATGTTGCCCATGAATTCGGAGACTTTGAGAAAAGGGCACGTTCCATCGATAGATTCATGGAATGTGTTGAAGCCGATCAGTAATTGCCCCCTGTCCAAAAAAACACGAACGTTGGCGAGATATGCAAGCGGTCCTGGTCGTGGTCTACTGATTTAGCCGGGCTAGCCTGGCGACTGTGAGAGTCCGTTATAGGGCGTTTTTTGCCCCTGAGCTAATGACTGGTTTTGCTCGCGATTCAGAAATAGCGAGCGGCTTAGATGGGGCGAGTTTAAGCCGCTGAGCACATCATCTAATACGATGCTGAAACACGCGTACGCACTCTTAAGGTGAGAATTCGGAGTTATGGCTGAAACGGCAACGTCACCGCGAAAATAGCGCAAGCGGAGACATTAGTGCAAATTACCGATTGACCCCGCTGTGAACACAAAATATTTTGATTTTTGTTCACAGCGGGGCGGTAGAGGCAAATGAAACCTTATTTGATGGGGACGGGAGTGATTGGTCTCACCCTCCCTTTGCATCTGATTTTGCCCTTCGGCATATCCGTAAAGATTGCGGCATTGCTGCTCGCGCTGATTGCCGGAGCATATATCGGCTTTGGTGCTGCTGACGGACGGCCAAGCGCGTTTGCGACGGAATTTGTAGGGTCGAGCTTGTTTGGCGGTGCGGCGCTTTTAGGTTTACTTTGGCAACCTTGGGTGATCGCAGTCGGTATCTTTGCTCATGCGTTCTGGGATTTCCTGCACCACAACGATCTATTCGGCGCACGCATTCCGAAGTGGTACATACCTTTCTGTGTTTGGATTGATGTAGCAGTGGGAACGGGGCTGCTGATCATCTGGTACGTGATTTAGAGTCTCGTCGTTTCCCAAGTAAGCCGCTGGCCAGCAACCCAAATCCGAATTGGTGAAAACATTGCGAGCGACCTTTATGGGGCGATTTTAAGCCGCTCACATTCTCCGAATTCAGGCAAGTTAGTCTGTATCTTTCGTAGACTGGTTTTCTCGCCTCTCGCTTAACCACCAAAGCGAGCACGCGATAAGACAGCCGCTGCCAATAACAACCGGTAAGAGATCGTTCTTTTCAAAAAAGAAAAATCGAATTCCACCAACCGTTAACAAAAATAGCCCTGCAATAATGCCGATAACTCTTAGAGTACTTGCATCTTCTTTTGAATTCATCGTTTTCCTCCGACAATCAGTGCCGAATTTTGTTCAGCTTTTTGTTCAAAGGCAAGCATCCGTTTTGGGACAACAACGGTCTCACGCTCAGAGGCTGTTCTGGAAGGAGTTTCCCCGTAATGCTGTCCCGCTATGCCACGCTCATCTGCAACTTCATAGGCTTCGTTAAACTCCCGGCTATGTAACTGAGTTTGGAATAGGTTGTTAATCGTTATTCATCCGACTTGAAGTTTTCTGGTAACACAGCAAGCTCTTTTAGTCTTTTTTCCAACTTATCTAAACGAGAATACGCAATTAGAGAAAATGCAAATCCAAACATGCCAAATACCATGCCAATTATGCCAAAACTTTCCAAATTTATTCCTCCCTCTTATACTTAATTGATTGCCGGGATGATATCGCTGCCCACCATAGCAGTTTATCAGACTTCTATTAAGTCAAGTCGTTGATTTTAACCGACTGAAACTGTACTGTTCTGGTCTTCCTCATTGTGCTTTAGCGCGAGGTCTTTTCCAACAAATACCCCATCGCAACCTCAATGATTAAAACCCACCAATATCGAGAAATCCCCCAAAGTCAGGAGGATTTTCCCTTGAGATTCTTGTTATCGTTATTTTCTGCCACTCTATGCTCCATGTGAATTAGGCTGATTATAGCGTCCTATTCACTCTGGACCAGGTTCGTTTTAAGGACGTCTCCCGCCTCTGATTGGGAGTCCGTTGTGGGGCGAGTTTAGGACGCTTAGCGAGACAGCGACTTTTGGTCGTTATCCCATCTTCCTCCGGAAAATGCGGCAGGTATCGCAGGGAAGACTGAGCTAAATATTGCAATTCGCGATGCTCCCAAATCGAACCACGCGGAAAGAGCCAAAAGCACAATCGCAATAAATGGCATCGGTATAAGTGCTTGCAATACCATCCACTTCGCTTTTCCAATTTTGCCTGACCACCCAGACTTAGATCGGATTTGGTCGAGCCAACCAGAAAATTCGCGTCTTGAGATCATGACGTAATTTATGATCATGTATCGACGTGGTCAATTGGTGAACGTCCTTCTTAGGGCGACAACGGTCTCACACCCAGAGGCTGTTGTGGGGCGAATTTAAGCCGCTGAGCCGACGGACGAATACGGCATCAGTGCAGGCTGCATAGACGACTCCGACAATGACCACCCCTTAAAATCAAGGTAGATGCGTTTTAGCCGAAGTTACGCAGACAATAATCTCTAAAGTAATGTTAAAGTTGGAAACTGTCCTAATAATACGTGATTTACACTTCACCTGAGTACGTACACCATCAAGGTTAACGCCATGACGTTTTGGGGAGTGGGATAAATGCGTAGATTAATAGCGTCGCTTGCGCTTTTGGTCTTTTCATTTTCGAGTTTTGCTCAGCAAAGCGCGCCGCTGCCTGAAGCGGTGAAGTCTTGGAAGCCAGGTAATAGTGATGAGCGGTACAGCAGCGCTAACGCTGCTTGCGACGCAATGTTTTTTTCATTCACCATCATTAATGAAGGCCTTGTCCCGAACGCTTATTATTATGGAACAGATGACGCGACAGGAAACCGCACAAGCGTAACTTGCGCACAATATGATGAGCTTGGCGGATTCAGTGGCGGAACAACTGGGCATGCATTTTTGAGATGCCCAGAAGGCACGACCGAAAGTGGCGATAGTAATCAATGCGCGATCCCAAAAAATGCTGGCGATGAATGCGCCGGAAACCCGATTTCTGTTCTTAATGGCGAGAAGGTTGAATTGGCGACTGACTTTATCGTCGGTAGAGGGCGATTGTATTTTTCACGAACCTATCGAAGCCTTCAAACACCATTCGCTGCCGGGGCACTTGGGGCAAAATGGGCGTCTAATTTTCATCCAGAGGCTCAGGCAAGTTATACAGAGCTTCGGGGCCATTTTATCTTTCGGCTTGAGAATGGGGTGCTGTTGCGATTTCAAAAAGAGAACGGCGTTTGGCGGAATCCGGGTCTTCCCTGGGGAGGAAGCGGCGGTTGGTTTTCGCGAGAAGACAAGGATCGTAAGGATCTGAAAGGCTATCGCCTGCAGCAATTACCGGATTACTCTATCGAGCTGACAACCCCTGATAATGTAGTTCGCCGCTTCGCCTTCAGTCCGCCCCCGCGACAGGGATCAGCTAAACTCATAGGAATGATGTCAATTGAATATCCTGATGGATATTCGATTAATTTGAATTACGACGGGGACGAGGTGTTGCAATCGGTCACAGATACCGATGGTTACACAATTCTTTTTGGATATAGTGATCGTGGCTTGCTCGAAAGCGTCACGGCACCTGATGGCGCAGTCTACAAGTATGAATTTGCAGCGTTCGGGGAAGCTGCCCTACCAAATAGTCCAGCATTGCGTGATGACGTTTGGCCGACCTTTTCGGTGCTGTCTAAAGTCATATATCCAGACGAAAACGCAGGGGATGAAACAGATAATCCATTTACGAAATATCATTACGCAAACAAGCAAATCGATGCGTCCCACGCTGCTCGTTCGAGTTATCTATCCGGTATCACCGATGAGCGAGGTATCAAGGTCAAGGAGTGGGATTATGACTATTCCAGTCTGAGCTCAGGCGTCCGCGCGATCGCCAGCCGCGGTGCGAATGGCGTCGAAGAAACGCTGGTCGATGAACGCATCGAGCGCAAAGAATACAGCGTTAAAAACGCTAAAGGAAAGGAGTCGATTTATCGCTATATAGACACAGCCAACGTGCTGCGTCTCGCTTCGATAGACGGCGTTGCGACTTCAAATTGTGCAGCCTCATCTAAGAGCCGCGATTATGATACTGACGGCTATCAAACGGTGAGCATTAATGCCGAGGGTCAGCGTAAAAATCGTGATGTTGACGCGGCAACAGGGCTTCCTAATTCCGTCACATATGGTGCTGGCACGCCTGAAGCGGTCACGGTTAATTACACCTGGGATCAAGCAGTCCGTAAACCGACTGAAGTCTCATACCCGGGACTAACGGCGTCTATTTCTTATGGCTCAGATCAATTGCCTTCCGAAGTTACGTTGCGAGATACAACTGGGCATACGACCCCTTATCGAACGAGCGGCAAAACGCGCACGTGGCGCTATGATTGGCAATCAGGCGGTTTGCTCAACTCTTTAGATGGGCCGCTGCCTGGTGGTGAAGATACAATCAGTTTCGGGTATGATCAGAACGGCAATATCTCATCGATCACAAATGAGTTGGGACATGTGACGACTATTGACGCAGTCGATGGTATGGGACGCCCGATCAGCATCACTGAGCCCAACGGTCTCGTCACAGCGATTGCCTATACGCCACGCGGTTGGGTTGAAAAAGTCACTCAAACGTCTGGCAACGCGAACCGCGTAACGGCCTTCGAATACGATGTCGCTGGAAATTTGACGCGCATTGTTTTTCCTGCGGGTAACTGGCTCTCTTACATCTATGATGATGCATCGTGGCTCACAAAGGTGACCTCCAGTGCAGGCGACGAGATTAATTACCAACATGATTTGCTAGGAAACATCACACGAGCCTCTTTCGGTGGGACGGGAGCGACCGCGTCTTTTGCGATGCAATATGATGATCTCGGTCGGTTGACCCAGCGCTTAGGTGGCGCCGGCGACCGTGTAACTTATACTTATGACCGCGCCGATCGCATGGTATCGATGGAAGATGGTTTGGGGCGTAGCTGGTTGACCGGTTTTGATGCGCTCGACCGGGTCATTTCACAGAGTGACCCTGAGAGCCATTCAGTGGATTATGAGCTTGATGCAGATGGCGATTTAACCAAGTTCCGGGACGGTCGGGGCCTATCCACTCAATTTGCCCGCAACGGCTTCGGAGAAGTCATCCGCGAAGTCAGCCCGGATCGAAGCATTACAGATTATTGGCACGACAGCGCCGGGCGAGTGACCCGGATGCGCGATGCCGCGGGCGATGATGTTCGCTATAAATACGATGCGGCTGGCCGACTGACCTCAGAAGCCTATCCCAATCAGAGAAACCTCAACATTAAATTTACCTATGACCGAGGCAAAACCGGCAAAGGCTTTTTAACGGCGATTTCAAACAAGGTTGCAGGATACAGATTCAGTTATAGTGGGTTTAGTGAGCTCACCTCAATGGTCGCCACGATCAATAAGAAGAAATACAGGCTCGTTCAGAAGTATAATAGTAACGGCCAGCTGGCCAGAATTACACTGCCAAGCAAGAGAACCATCACGTTTGCCTATGACGCCAATAATCGTATCACATCCGTCTCGACAAAGGTGAAAGGTAGCGGCGCTCAGCCGGTCATCAGCGGAGTTGAGTACGCATCATTCGGGCCGATGACCGGCTATACGTTTGGCAATGGAGCCTCTGCCAATTTCGGTCTTGATGCGTCTTACCGACTGTCGGCGCTTCGGGTCAGCGGCCTTGGCCCGACCCTGGTCAGTAAATCCTATGCTTATGATGGCAATAATCGAGTGATCGCCATCACCGATCATCTCGAGAGTGCCTATAGTGCGACCTATGCCTATACCGCCGATGGCCGCCTGGCGAGCGCCGACGGCCCCTGGGGCGAGTTTGACTGGAGCTATGATCCGGTTGGTAACCGTCTGACTGAAACACGCTATCAGGCCTCAACGTTGCTGAAGGATGATGAGTACACTTATTCTGCATCGAGTAATCGATTGCTGTCCGTCAGCGCACGTGGCGGCGGTGTTAATCGCATGATCAGCTATACTGATGATGGCAATATCGATACCGATGTTCAAACGGCGCAGCCGTCACGAGACTATGATTATGGCCGCGATGGACGGCTGCGACGGGTTCGTGTGAATGGCACCTCTGTTGCGACCTATGACTATGATGCCTTCGAGCACCGCGTCCGCCGTCTTGCCGATGGCGAAGAACGCCATTTTGTGTTCTTACCTTCTGGGCAATTGATCGGCGAATATGATGGCGTCACTGGCGCTGTGGTCACCGAATATATCTGGCTTGCGGATCGCCTGGTCGCGACGGTCGATGGTTCGGGCACGCTGTCTTATGTCCAGACCGGGCATCTTGGCCAGCCGCTGCTGGTTATGGATGGGTCTGGCGCTGCAACTTGGACCGGCGAGACCACGCCATTTGGGGTCTTTGTAGCTACAACCGGCAGCGCCTCCGACCCAGACCTACGCTTCCCCGGCCAATGGCTGGAAGCCGGCTCAGGGCTCTATCACAATTGGCACAGGGATTATGATCCGTCGCTTGGCAGGTACATTCAAGCAGATCCGCTTGGAATTGCAGCGGGACAGTCGGTCTATGGATATGTTCGCCAGGAGCCCACCAACCTGGTCGACCCAAAAGGCCTAATTTGGGAGTCAGCTTGGGACGCTGCGAATGCGGCTTTTTCTGGCGGGCGTGCCGCGGGCTTTGCGATGCAAGGCAGGTGGGATGAAGCTGGAGACGAAATGGTCAACCTTGGCGCTGATTTAGCAGCTATGTGCACCCCTGGCGTTCCAGCTGGTAGCAGGCGATTAGCGAACAATATTTCAGATTTTTGCGCTGCGATTAAGAAGAAGTGTGTAAGTCAATGTACAGACCAATGGATAGAAGATCCAAACTCATTGCCCGGATCGGGGAGCAACACGTCCGGGCGTATGAGAAAATGTGTAAGAAGATGTATGCGTGCCTATGGGTGTAATAGTTACTGATCAAATTACTAAGGAAAGCTTTTGATGGAGCGAAGCAAGGCAATAGAGCTGATCGAAATCGTGAAACGATTCGATCCTATTTGTGACGATATTGAGATGTTTGCGTCAAATTTGGATAACAGAGTTCAGGCCAAGAGCGTAATTGAGGGACTCGGCAAAGTAGTTGCTGAGATTTACCTTCAGCTAGAGACGCCGATCTACAGTTTGTATCCCGACCTACCTAATCGCCTCGACGATGAGGATTGAGCCATACACGAGTATGACGATCGACGTTGACGGGTATTGTCAGCGCAATCCGCCCTGCCTGGTCGAATTGAATCGATCTAGTCAAATTGTATGAGCCAAAATCCGTTTCGCTATTTCAAGACATCACCTGAGATCATCCAGCTTGCGGTCATGATGTATGTTCGATTTCCGCTCTCATTGCGAAATATCGAAGACCTGCTTCATGAACGCGGGATCGATGTTTGCCACGAAAGCGTACGGCTTTGGGTGGATCGATTTGGACCTGTTTTCGCCGGAAAAATCCGAACGAAGCGCGCTTCATTCATGCGCCAACACCCTCAATGGCAGTGGCACCTGGATGAGGTCTTTGTGAAGATCAATAGCGTCCAACACTATCTATGGCGCGCCGTCGACCATGAAGGCGAGGTCCTGGAGAGCTACGTCACCAAAACCCGGGATAAGCAGGCGGCACTTAGATTTTTGAAGAAAGCCATGAAGCGATACGGTGCTCCGCGAAAGATCGTGACCGACCGACTTCGATCATATGGAGCGGCGATGAAAGAGATCGGAAACGAAGACCGCCAGGAGGTCGGTCGCCATCTCAATAATCGGGCCGAGAATAGCCATCTACCGTTCCAACGAAGGGAGCGAGCAATGTCGAGATTTCGAAGGATGAGCAATCTACAAAAATTCGTTTCGACCCACGCTTCGGTTTACAATCATTTCAACTCAGACCGCCACATCAACCACCGACAAACATTCAAATCGATGAGAAATGCAGCCCTCTCTGAATGGCGCCAGCTTCTGGCTGGATAAGAGCCCGTACGCCGTTCGATGCTGGAGACTGGTTCGCATTAGTCTAACAGCACCAATCTGGGTGTTACCCATCCTATCGATAATCAATTTACTAATTAAGCAATTAGCCGGACTTTGCTGAATTCAACACGATTGCGCCCGCGATGTTTTGCTTGATAAAGGGCCTCATCAACCCGTGCAATGTTCTCTTCAAAAGACGCAAGCGGGGCCATCATGGTGACGCCGAAGCTTGCCGAAACACGGATTTCGAGATCGCCTGACTTGCAAATATGATCCTCGATGCTGCGCCGAATCCGTTCTGCGACGAGAGAAGCAGTTTCAACCGAACAATCGGGTAAATAGACTATGAATTCTTCGCCGCCCCAGCGGGCAATTTTATCTTCTGGGTTTCTCAAGGCAGATTTCGTCAGAGCTGAGACATCTTTTAGAACATGATCCCCGGCTAGATGGCCATGATTGTCATTTACAGATTTAAAGTGGTCGAGGTCAAATAGGATCAGCGCCGACGCAAATTGTCCGCCTTCCAACCGCTTTTGCAAGTGTTCGATAGAAAGCTGAAAGGCGCGCCGGTTAAACAAACCCGTCAATGAATCTGTCGTGGCTAACGCTTCCAGCAAGCGCATTTCGCTGCGTTTTAGACGTTCGCGATAATAGGCGAGCAATGTCAGTGGGACAGCAACGCCTCCCGTGATCGAGAAGATAAGGAGAGGTATAGATCCGGCTTCTTGATTAAGACCGAACGATGTCGCGACCATTGTCAGTGCGGATACCCAAAGACAGGTTGAGCAAAAAACAGCGCATGGAAATACCAGCAAATTGGTAGTCTTCTGACGTGAATTGAGCAATTCAGGGTCGAGCTTGTTCATATTGCCCGTGTATCATAAATACTTCTACTCCTCCTCAAATCCAGCGTGCGGTTTTACGCTAAGAGCTTAACGAAAGAGATACTTTCAAAACCGCATGAAAACAGAGATCTAGCGGCAGAATCGCCACATTGCTTATGTCTCTGCGCTTACCAAAATTATAGCGCGTGAGTCAGACGCCACTGAGGGGCTCGCCCGAAAGTGCCGCGATTCAGGGTGATGTTGAATAAGTTGATCGGCTCCGGTGACTATCCTTTATCGGATTGAAAGGTCGCAAATTGCTCCGCCGAAATGTGGACTGCTTCAGAAAAACTGGCCCATAACGGTCGCGTTGACGCCGAATGTGGACCTTATAGGCACCCACCTTCTGAGATGATCGCATTTAATTCGGTCATTGATCCCGTCGCTGAGAGAGACCAAGCCACTTCAATGTTTTCGTTACAGGGAAGGCTTTGAACACGCTTTCGCGCAACATGAGCATCTCTATCGATGTCAAAACCGTTCTGCTCCAATCAACTCACTAATTCGTCATCACTGGGATTGTTACCGAACCGGTCATAGAAGCGCTCAGCAGATGCAAGGTCTTTCCAAGATGCATCATTTAGAAGAGAGGGTCGTCGCTCCGAAGATGCTACCGCTGACGTCACAGCGACAGTCGGCCAGTTCGCCGCAATCAATATCGTAACCGCTATCGCAGCTACGGCGACAATTCGAAACCACGTCTTTGAAATCAAACCTTGCATACGCCGAAACTACCAATGTCGGTCAGACCGTTCAATATCCGTTTCGACACCGGAAGCGAACATCAGCTGAGCGGCTTAAACTCGCCCCAAGTAAGACACTGAGCCAATGTCCGCTCCTGACCCAAAGAAGACATTACCAGAGGCCGTTCTGGGGCGAGTTTAGGTCGCTCATAAGACTGCTGTTTGCGGCGCAAAGGCTGGAACGCATAAGCCCTCACACTTTCGTGCTAAGTCGTCTCTAACCGCCATATCCCCCTGTCCTTCGTTCGCGCACTGCGAAATCTGCTGAGGGCTCCAAACGCACATGTTTTTGCAGCCCGGTCGTTTGTATTCAAACCCAACTGAACTATCGAACTCAAAAAAGCGTTGAAAACGCGGGGAGCGATTTTGAGTAGTGACGAAATAACCTCGGCGGATCTGTTATATATAGCGGATTTGCTACTTGCCGTCTCGAAGGCCGACGCAGATTGGCCGGCACTGTCCGAGCAAACGAAGTCCGAACTCCTCGAGTGTTTAGTCGCGACGGAAGCGGCGTTGCGCCGTGCTGTTCTCGAAGCGCAGCTCTCGGCGATTCGGCACTGATTAGTCTTCCGTCGGAAAGCTGCGATTTAAAGGGAAGCTTATGTCAGCAGGTGACTGATCAAAAAACCAATGTATTGGCCGGTTCAACGCCCTAGCTAGTCGCGCAACCTCAAATGCTGATAGGCGCCTGATGCCAGCCTCAACGTCTAAATAAGCTTCTTCGGAAATTCCGAGCATATCGGTGAGGGTCGATATGAGCACACCCTCTTCAATTCGCGCTTGATACAATCGAGCGCCAAGCCATTTGTCCACTTGAGTTCTTGCCAATTTTCCCTCCCCATTTATTTTTGCATCGCAAGTATACTTGGAATTTTTGTTCTAAGAGCTGCAAGTTGTATAATAGGATGCGCGAGTGAAGAGGTGCTGCACGCCTCCAAACTGCATATGAGCGAAGCACTGGCCCAAAATAGGTTGGTTCGGAGCGTCTTAGTATGCACTCCAGTAGACTCCTAGATACTTATCAATCTGTTGCGACCGAAAAGAAGCTAGCGACCAATCCATCTTAATTCAATACATTAATTCCAACTAGTTTTATCTTGTCTACCAACTTGCCAGCTCATCTTGGCCGGTGAACATTTGCTGCGTTCCTTTGAGCGCGAAACAAGTTGATTAGAAATTATAAGCTTAGAAATGAAATAGATTTCAATCCGGAGACCGATCGACTTCTTGGCTTTCATCCACTCGGGTCTGCTGATCAGATTCGACTGAGGTCGGGTATTCAAATGAGTGTGGGCGACCGGTTCAGGGCGATTCCTGCCGCACGCTGAGAGGCTGTTCTGGGGCGAGTTTAAGTCGCTCGGTGAATGCCACTTGGTCGAAAATTAAAGGTTGTCATGACCGGGTTTTATGATCGTCATGACAGCAATTTCGTTGCGCGCCACCTTTTAGGATGGATAAATCAATCAGGGATGGAGTGTCACTGAAATGAAAAAGTCTGAAAAAGTTGAAATTCGCGTCTCTGTGGACGAAAAACAAACGCTAGCGAGGCTGGCCTACTTAGAAGGAACCAGCGTTAGCGAACTCGTGCGCAACCTCGTTCGAAAGTATGTCGCAATCAATACAAGTTCCCCAACCAAAAGGCACTCAATGTTTCTTTCGTCCGCATTCCTTGCGGCTGGAGCACTGATCGGTGCTTTGATTGTCGGTTTCTCGTTCAACAAAAATAGCGGCAACCATTACTTCGTCGAGGGAATGATCGAAGGTTCAGCATTTGGATTTGCGTATGATCTTTCGAGCGACCATCCGCAGATGCTAGAAATCAATACAACCGTGACACAGAACGCGGTTTACCGGCTCGAAGTAACAACCAGTGCGAACCAATCTCCACGGATAAACGTCTGCAGAATATATGGAGGTGATTGCATCTCTACCGCCCGGTGGGACGCTGAGTTAGACCCGAGATGGCCTTCGGTGTTTCAGACAGTCGGCTCAATGGACGAGAGCATATTCATCTCAATACAACGAATGGCGTCATAACCCTTGATCGGGAATGCTTGGAGTGCTCCGCGACCGATTAGGGGCGATTTTAGGACGCTGAGGTTATGTCTGCTTTCGGCGTCGAAGAGACATTGAGGCACCGGAAACCTATTCGTAAGAGAAAGTCCGAATATCCAGTCCCCAGACATCACGCATCACTTCCACAGGCACCCGCCAAAGTTGAGGGTGTAAGTAGGTATCGAGGTTCATTTCTGCGCACCCGTCCGAACTCACGATAAAATCGATCCGCGGTGATCCCGTCTTGCTTCTTTGAAGCTCGACAAACGCATAGTCTAAATCTCTTAATTCATAAACTTCGTCCAACCACTGCATGGGTACATGAAATGCGCAATGCTCCTGAATTTCGATCCCTTGCTCATTGGCCATATCCCTAATGATCAACGGATTGGAGTGAACCGCGAAAATCGGCGCATCTATGGCCACGACATATTGCGCCGCTGGCAAAACAAACTCGAAACATGCAGATGCACAAATACCCCTCACGTAAACCGGCAAGTCATGATCAAGCACAATTTGACCAATGCCCATGCCCCATCCTACACCACCCCCTATTGAGTCTATCACCAGGAATTCTATGTCATCGGCGACCGCGGATAGATCATTTACGTGCTGTTCGGTGAGTGAGCCTTTGATTTCAAAGCATCTCGAAAAGGACCCGAAACATTCGGTTTGCGCTGCAGCGCTCGGCAAGCCGAAATCGGCTATCAAGCCGATCCCCATTAGGATGGCAATTTTTGCGGTTGAGAATTTTACAACAGAAGCGGATGTCGAGCTCATGAAAGCATATTGAGGGCAGGCTCAACAACGGTCCAGCCTAATTTTGCTCTATGTCCGCTCCTGACCCAAAGAAGACCTTACGAGCGACCGTTCTGGGGCGATTTTAAGCCGCTCGCGGTTAGGCGCTACTGGAGACTTTTGGCCCATATCTGCCGACGGCTTTCGGTATTCAAGTTGACTGGACATCGCACCTTTCCGGCCAATCGTAGGCACCTCCGGCCTCAACCTGCGAGCGGTCTGCCAGAAAGCACGATACTCGACCTTGATTGCTGCGCTGGCGAGGTGCTCAGTCATCCGATAACCCAACCGGTCATCGTTGTCCGCAGCTGTGCGGCCCCCGCTGCCGCAGAGTTCGCTCCATTTTCTAGGCATTGCGCTGCAAGCGCGCCCCAGACAACGCAAACCAGGAACTCCGAGGCGCTCGCTGTGTCGAACGTCGGCGCCAATTTCCCTGAGGACCGGTCGCGTTCGAGGGCTTCCCACGCCTTAAGCGCGAGCATTTGCCGGTAGGCGCGAACACGCTGCAGGTGGCGATCTTCCAGTGCGGCGCTCTGTGTCGCCGCGCTAACCATCAGGCAGCCCGCGGGCAGTCCCGCGGTCTTGTCCCGGCCCTCCATAATTGCTGCGATAACATCGCAAAGTGCGTCCGTGCCGCAATCCTTCGTGGCGGCGTCGATCTGCGCTTCGATCGCCCGATGGTACATAGTCAGGCTCTCAAGGAACATGTCGGGCTTGTTGCCGAAAGAGTTGTAGAGGCTGGTCCGCACGAGCGACGTCGCCCGTTCCAGATCGCTGAGACTGGTCCCTTCGTAGCCCCGTTCCCAGAACGTGCGCATGATGTCCGCCCGCGCCTGCTCAACGTCGAAACTCAAATTCCTGGGCATTCTGTACTGCTCCAAACAAAACGATTGACAGGCGGGAAGCGCGGGCGCTATCCGTTCTGTACTGCTCAATACAATACACCAATCATCTCCAGGAGAAACATCAAATGTCGGTCGAAATGATCTCGCTACTCGCCTTTCTCGCCTTGTTTGCCGCCTTGCTGCTCGCGCAGCCTCTGGTGTTGGCGAAGGCCAGAGGTATGCAGTACGTAACAGGCAACCGTGACGGCGCGCCAGACCCAGCCCACCCGTCCGTTGGCCGTCTAGCACGCACCGTAAACAACAGCATCGAGGCGGCCGTTCTGTTCGTACCCCTCGTGCTCGCGACCGAGGTTTTGGGGGTTTCCAACGCACTGACCCAGTACGGGGCCATTACCTTCGTCGCCGCGCGCGCGGCTTATGCAGTGCTCTATCCCCTTGGTGTGGTAGGTCTTCGCACGCTCGTCTGGAATGCTGGCCTTGTCGCGCTGGCCGCCATGGCCACCGGTCTCATCATCGCATGATGCGCCAAGGCGCAAATGTTGCGAGCGAGCCTCTGCATCCTGCTAGCAGAGGGCCTTGTCCTCCGCTAGGCGGACGCTGCTCAGCTCCATCACCGTGCGGCCCGCGCTGGACGAAAGTGGTGCCGAGACCGGCATGTAGACGGTCCGTCTGTGCCACGCGTGAAACTGGCGGTCGGAGTACCGTCTGATTTGAACCGTTGGCCAACAATCAACCGACTGACGGCTTCCGACGATTAGTCGCCAGAGCGTCGGCGACCGGTTTAGGGCGTTTCCCGCCCCACGCTCAGAGGCTATTATGGGGCGATTTTAGGACGCTCACCTCAAGGCGAACCTTGAGCATCAGAGAGCACTTCGCCTATCACCCGGATAGACATGTTGCTGAGATATTGATGGCGATCACGATAATAGGCCAAAGCAATCAATGCAGTGGAAAAAGCCCACGCGCGTCCGCGTAGCCAGGTATCTTCATCAATATCCACTGCTGATCGAAAGCGCGATCTCGCAGGCCCACCTAGCAACGACCAATTGACGATCAGGTCGACCGCCGGATCGCCAGCACCCATCAAGCCAAAGTCGATCACTGCCGACAATTTTCCATCGCTCATAAGCAAATTGGCGGCATGGATATCTCCGTGAACCCAGACCGGGCCGCCAGACCATTCTGCCAAATTCAGCGATTGTTCCCAAACAGAACGTAGGCTTTCTGCGTTGTATAGATCAGACACTTTCTCGATGGCGGCTACAGTTGGTTCATGCCTATTGCGCAATGGGCATCCACGAAAGTTGTTATGCTCGCCATACAGCGGAGCATCCGAAGCATCAGCTTTCTGCAAGACATCAATGAACCTCGCGAGTTTTTCCGCTGCATCCGGCACATCCTGAAGTGGATGATCCGATAGAGTCTCTCCTTCGATCCATCGGTAAATCGCCCACGGGCTTTGATAGTCCGTTACGGCGTTGCCTGCCGACAAAGGTATGGGAATCTGAAGAGGAAGGTGAGGCAGCTTTGGGATGCAATCAACCTCCTTAATTAACATCGCAGATGCTCTTGGAGTAATCGGAAGTCGGACACACATATCCCTTCCGAGTCTATAAATTACATTGTCCGAACCGTTGGATTTAAGCAGACGCAGCTCCAAATCTGAGTAGTTGGGAAACTGCTCATCGATGAGTGTTTGGACGATTTGATCATCGATATGGAAAGCGTCGGCGTGCATGGATAGCTCAGTGCCACAAACGAGGCTGAGCTCCAATGTTTGTTCCTAAGTTCAACACGTTCTTCGCGTGCGACCGATGTGGGGCAATTTTAAGACGCTGAGTTCGAGGTCCGATACGACGCGACTATCGCGTGCTGAAGTTTATTGATCAGAGGCCGCCCAAACCATTCTTACATCGGGGGTACGCTCCTCATTTTTGGCTCCATCAGTTCGCTCGACTTCCAAGAATTGATGCCTTTCATAAAAGGCACGGGCCGCGGTATTCCTCTGGAAAGTCCACAACTGTAGCCGCTTGGACGTTGCCTTTGCGTCTTCCAGGAGAAGTGAACCAAATCTCCGACCCCAAAAGTCCGGGTGTACGTAAAGGTGATTCAGCCAGTCACCGCAAAACGCAATAAATCCTGCGATATCATTTTCGATCTCGACGATGCGTACGTTTTCGTTCGGCAACACAATCTCAGAAAAGAAAACCAAATCCTCCTCCGGTGAATGAACAACGGGAAGCCATGGCATGGCTACAGAGCGCGCTAATCTGTGTAGCTTTGCGATCCGGATTGCATCTCTCGTATCAGCATTTCTCAGCATCAATACCCTCGCCGCAGACATAGGTACATCAGAACCACAGACCCAACAACGTTGAGCCTACTGTGCTGCATGAATCATTTTCGGAGCATCGAACGTTTCCAGCGGAGCGTCCATTGTAGGGCTTGTCCCGCCTCTGGGCTCAATGGCCGATCTGGGGTGAATTTAAGCCGCCCGAAACACGCTAGTTTGCGTACTTCATGCCAGTTTTGGATTTGCGAGAAATCAGCCGCCTTCGCTCGGGCACTTTGATTAAATCTTCGAGCTCGCGGTAAGCGCATCTACCAACCCAAGCCATTTCTGCATGACCGCTTTCGATAAGCTCCAAAGCCAAAATACAAGCTTGTTCGTGGCTGTCGGTGTTGCTCTTTCCAAACTCTCTGAGAGCCCAGCAAGAAGCCTGTCGAACATGATCTCTATCGTCCGGTGCCGATTGCCGGATGGTTGAGATAATCGACGTTGAAACATTATCGGCGAATGTCTCTGCCCGCATGCAATAGTTGGCAATTAAGGCGAGGCCTGCGCGTTTTGTGTAGAGACGAGGGTCTGAAGCCCACTTCTCGCCCCAACTAATCGCATCGGATCGACCCGCCATAATAACTTTGACGAACAGATCGCATGTGCTCCAATCGTTGATCTCTGTGACCCAAGCCTCAATGAGGGTTTCGTCTACGAGTTTGGGCGACAGCAACAATATCGCTAAAGCCTTGGCCTCGATAAATACTGAGGACCAGAGTTCCTCAGCGAGTTTGCGATCTTTGGCGGTCTGCTTCGCAAGCGCGCGAATGTCCCGCGTCGAAACCCCTATGACCGTCTCAGCCGGGACCATTCGTTTTTCGGCTACGTCGAAAGGGTCTTTACTGCTTTGTGCTCTCAGTTGCTCGATGATTTCGGCTGCGCTCGTTTCCATTTCCCCACCATATTGTGGTGTTTTTCGCTCGGCAAATGGCAAAACTAGATTTCCGTCAGCGTCCTTCTTAGGGCGGTTCCCGCCTCTGAGCTTATGTCTTCTATTGCTCGCTTTGCGGAAACGATAAGTGTCTTAGTTGGGGCGAGTTTAGGACGCCTGCTATAGACTCACGTATACCTCTAATCATCTTTGGATGAGTGACCTAGAATCCATAGTCGAGTTGATCGCAAAGAGTGGTGTGGACAAATCCAGAGGCTCGAAATAGCGTCTTCGAAAATTCAGCAGCGCCAAGGGGGACATTCATGGCGGCCAGGAAAATCAAGTTTACGACACGGGCCTTCGTGCTCTCAACACTGCTCTCAACTCCATTGTTAACTTCCAATTGGGTAGCGGCTCAGACCGGTTCAGCACCGCAGCCGTCGTCCTGGATTGGGCTAACTGGGGTTGATAAGGCCGATGGAACGAACCTGACCTTGATAGAACACGCCTATTTTCAACACGCTTATTCCAATGATGAAATGGTCAACGTTCCCGGATATGGCCAAGTTCCATCATATAGCCCCAAGCGATATAATCTCACGGCGGGCTGCCAATGGTATGGGTCACGCGGACTAACACTGAGGCGTCCTGATGGTGGAAGCCAAGACTATGTCTTTTTCAACGCGGCATGCGCTCAGCCTAGGTCGATCGTCGCGTTCATGATTCCGGCAGAAAACCTGCCTTCAGAACCGTCGGATAAGGATTTTACAGTCTACTACTGCCTGGATACTGGTGAACCGAAGGGGGCAACTCAAAGAGCAAACACGTTTACCTGGTCGGAAAATGGATACGAGGTCCAGACGTCCGGTGTCCGCGAGAAAACAGTGTCCCGTGTCTTCACTACAAGTCTGTGCGGCCTTGATCCCATCCAGGACAAAGGTCAGCATATGCTGAACGAAATGTTCCAAGAAGCGTCGACGATCTCAGCTCGTCCGGAAGATCAGCCGAATGCGACAGAGGTATCCGACTCCTCAAACGCTGCTTTGCCTCAGTTAACAGACGCTGATAGCGTCGCTTTGGCCGAAACCTTTCTTCGCGCCGATTCTCAAGAGTGGTTTTTCAACAAATATGCATTAGGAAGCGCGAGAAATCCCAGGCTTCGCCAAGTGAGTGAAGAAACGCTCAGCGTAAATCTTCTCGCGGACTACTCGCTCACCTCTGGCCTTACTCAAACCGTTGCGATCGCAATTCGAGACGGCGAATTTGCCTGCATAGAGTTTTCGGATCAGCCTGGGAGTTGCCGCAATCTGAGAGTCCGTGTGCCTAAAGAATCGGTGGTTGAATTTGTCGACTTACTGTTCGACGGTGCAGCCACGCGAAGGATCGAAGAAGCAAATGCGCCCGAAAAACCTTATGAGCTTGATCCAGAAATACTAGCTGAGCTGCAGCCCTATCTCGAAGCGGAAGGCGAAAAGCGCCGGGCAGAATATGAAGCGCTACCAGTGCTTCCGTCCGCAGTCAGACAGTGGAAAAGGTTTGAGTTACAATATCGGTCGAAATTTGATTGGCTCGGAGGCGCAGGACTTGATCGAGCGATTTTTAATCGCGACACTTCTTTTCCGCAGGAAACCGTCAAGAACCCGCTAGATACGCGTCCAATAAACTACTTCAAAGATACGTTCGCACTCGACCACGACACGTTCTGGGATGCGCAAGAAAATACCGATCGCAGCAGAAAATCGGCGACGGCTCAGTTTAATTCTCTTGTGCAAACGGTGTCTCGTCCGACCATCGTTTCAGGCGATTTGCGCCTATACTTTGCGTCTGGTTTAACTCGCTCTGAGGTTGTGGGCGGTCTCGCGGCTTGCCAAGCGCCACAGCTCACATACGCGCAGATATGCGATTGCGCAGCAGGGTTTCCAGGGCAAACGATCTTCGGCGCCGGGGCTGGCAATGGGATCTTGAGCGCGAACACGAATGCCGGGGCACAAGCCTGTTCTGCGGCTATTGCGGAGCGCGCATCTGCCGATCAGCCACCGTCGCCGTTCCTTGAGGCTCAGCTCGCCCGCTTGGAGGCGTGGCAAGGAATTTGGACAGGAAGTAAGATGACAAGTTCTGCGGACCGCGGCAAGGTTGCTCTCGAGGCAGGAAATCCGCATGCACTTGTGATCGAACCAACAATCGCAGCTTTACGTTTTCGTACTTCCGCAACGCAGAAAAACTATGATGAGGCGATTGCGCAAATCAAACTCATAAGGACACTTTATCCCGCCGATGCTTATGCTTTGAGTTTAATTGTTGAAGACGTCGCTAGCGCGGCGCGTTTGACGAACGTTCTTGTAGACGCGCTCATAAATACACCTCCTCCAGGATCGGAAGCGGCCCAAGCAGGCCGCGATGAAGAGATGTTCCACGCAATTAAAAAGGCAGAACGCGATTACTACCGTTATCAAGCGCCGCGCCCCACACCGTAGCTAAAGGTATTTCGCTAATTCGAAACGGTCTTAGTCGCGCGCAAAATATCACGGTTCATCGATCACGTACTTGTGCGTTAAGAATGCAAGGGACTAACGGCCGTTTTAGGGCGACGTAAGCCGCTGAGCCAATGACTTCTTTGCCCGCTTACCTGAAGATAGTATTCAGCGTCTTCCCGCCTCAATATCTATCCCATCAGTCAGGTGGGCAGACGGTGCGCCTGCCAGAGCGCCTTCGCCGCGCAAGGGGGCGGGACTTTGTTATCTTTGATCGTCTTTAAACGTCATACCTACGGCTTCCCCTTGCGCGCCGCCCTGATGCGCTCCGGCCCATGCACCTCCTCGCCGCCCACCCGACTGTCGGGAAAAGAACGCGGGCGGGGATGGAGACTGACATGACTGACCAACTCGCAAACGCTGCACCCTTTGCAGCCAACACCGCAACCGTGCAGCGTGATAGACCGCGCATCTACGTGGCATGCCTTGCGGCGTACAATAATGGTCGCCCGCATGGGCGCTGGATTGATGCGACCACGCCTGACGCAATTTGGAAACAGGTGCGCGCCATGCTGGCGGCTTCGCCGGAACCTGACGCCGAGGAATGGGCAATCCACGATTATGAGGGCTTCGAGGGCGCGAACCTGTCCGAACACGCCTCATTCGAGACCGTATGCGAGCTTGCCGATTTCATCGAGGAGCATGGCGAGCTTGGCGGCAAGGTATTGAGCCATTTTGGAGGTGATCTTAGCCTTACTCGCGCAGCGTTCGAGGATTATGCAGGCGAATACAAAAGCGCGGCTGACTTTGCCGAGAGCCTGCACGAAGGCATTGGCACCGAAATTCCAAAGAGCCTGCAATACTATATAGACTGGCATTCCCTTGCCCGCGACATGTCGCTTAATGGCGAGATCATGGTCTTTCAGTTGGGCTTTGATGAAGTCCACGTTTTCTGGAGCCATTAGCGATGGCATTCGCCAAGCTTGAGCCGCGCCCGCGCATGACTTTGATCATTTGCGACAGCCAAGTCGCCGAGATATGGGTAGAGGGACGCGCGCCGCTAATTTCCATCCGCGATTATGATTGGGGCGAAACCGACCCGGACCCATCGCGCGATGTGGATGGATTCCCTTTCACCAAAATCAACTGGAGAGCCCCGGCATGGAAACTGGGCCTTTCACTCTGTCCGCCAGAAGAGGAGACAGACACGGAACCGGATCAGTAGCCTGTTCGATGACCTCGAAGACCCTGACGCCCGCGAGGCCCAAGTCCTCGAGCAACACAACGCCCCCTGGCGTTTTAGTCTCCCGTTAACGCGGCAATTGAAGGGCGCCGGGTGATGGTCACCGGGCGGCTCTCTCATATCCAGACTACAGAGCGTGCAGGTCAGGATCATGGATAGAAAAGGCGAAAAAGCGCCCAACTCGAGGGTCGCTTTGCATCGGTATTTCTGGCCCGTTGCTGCCCTTTTCTGATGCTCGCTTGTCAGAGGCAGTCCTCCCGTTCCCGTCTCTTGCCGTGTGACCTGGACGCGGCCAGCCTGCCTTGAAACCGGTCCTTCGAAGAATTTTCCCCGCCGCTTTGCGGCTCCTCGCGGATAAAAAATTCTACGCGGACCGGGTGCTGCACTGCGTTTCGCCCTTGTGAGGTTCAAGCCTGTCCGCCCTCGTCCGGGCGGTCCGGCGTCGACGGGGACAAGAGGTCCCCAAGACAGCCAAGGAAACGAAATGGAGAACAACATGGCCAATGCACTCGGATATGTCAGCGAAACCAAAACAGGCTTCGAAGGCGCCCCCGCAATGATGAACCTCTCAGCCGCCATCCGTATCGAGAAGAACGGTGAGAAAGCGCAAGACGGACAACCGGACTACCGCATCTTTGCCGGAGAAACATCAACCGAAATCGGCGGTGCTTGGATGCGCAAAGCCAAATCCTCGGGACGCGAATATGTCTCGGTTACACTTGCAGACCCGCAGATCGGACCGCGCAAGATCTACGCAAATCTCGCGCCCGTGAAAGGCAAGAAAGGCCGCCACGTCATCCTCTGGAACCCGCGCGACTAAGCATGGGTTTCAGGACCATCGAAGCCGCTTCGGAGCCATCCTCCGGAGCGGCTTTCTTCCGTTTATGGCCACTCTCCCTAGCGTCCTCGTCGACTTGGTTAAGAGGGGTGTCGCCTCGCGACCCCTCAATTCGACACTTCAAATTAGGATTTCGATTTGGCCCGATTGTTCTTAGCGCTGCACGGGAGGTCTCGAGCGGCGCTCCGATATGAAAGGAGTAAATCATGACGGAGAAGAGAAAAACGAGCCCATTCCTGACAACTGAGGAAGCCGCAGAATTTTTGCGTGTTGGAGCCAGAACACTTGATAATTGGCGATGGGCCGGAAAGGGGCCGCGTTTCCACAAACATGGCCAGCGCGTGGTCTATCACGAGGATGATTTGATCAAGTTTTCACGTCCAGGAAACGGTCATGCGCACTGAAGATGTACTGACCACAGTGTCGGTGTCTTGGAGGAAGAATAAGCGCAATCATCGCCTTCTCTTCGGGACGCCGCGCCGGTGGGTGAGGCTCGACTGGCGAAGGCGTCTAGCAGTGTTCGAAACCGGCCAGATATTCGGATATGAACGCTGGGCGGCGGGCCGCCATGGAACAATTCACTGGAGTGTTCACGTGCTGCAGGCAGGTGGGGCAGGCGAGCAATTGACGTCAGTCACTGGTGTTAGCGCCGATGTAAAAGTCCCCCAGTTTGCCAGTTAAAAAGGGACCCACCTGTTACGCTCTCTGAAGTTGAT
>JBCBMU010000022.1:0-39538 GCA_039822145.1 Pseudomonadota bacterium
GAAAATCCGTTCACATCGATCACAGCCACGGCTGACTCTGATGTTTCGGCAAACTTCGTGGCTGAAACCAATGATGGCGCCACGGTCGCCGGCGGCGACGCAAACGCTTTGCAAACCCTCGAGCAGCGTGCGACTTCGATCGACTTCTCGGCGACGGCTGCCGTTGAAGAAGGGCGTGGTTTCCAAATCACGCTTGGAAGCAACAGCGTTTCTTACGTCGCCGGTAAAGGCGAGACGATGGCCGATGTCGCTCGTGGCTTAAAAACTGCGCTTGATGGAGCCAGCATTTCCGGTGTCACTTCTGAAGTTCAGTATGACTCTACAAATGATGTTTGGAGCCTGGCGGTTGACGATGCGACCGGTGGTCAAACGCTGACCATTGTTGCTAATGATGGCGCTGGTACAGCTTCTGGTGGTCTTGTTGGGCTCGATAAGATCGACGTCAGCACGGTTGATTCGGCAAAAGCCGCCCTTGCAAACATTGAAACCTTGCTCGGCAACTCAATCTCAGCTGCGTCTGCCTTTGGTTCTGACCAAGGCCGGATTGAATCGCAGTCTGAGTTCGTGACCCAGCTGTCAGACTCTTTGACATCAGGCATCGGTACACTGGTTGATGCAGACCTTGAAGCCGCTTCGGCGCGTTTACAGGCGCTGCAGGTTCAGCAGCAGCTTGGCACACAAGCGCTGTCGATCGCCAACCAGGCGCCACAGTCTCTGCTGTCACTGTTCAGATAATAACCAATGGCTCGGAGCGTCCATCCGGACGCTCCGAGTTTCTTACAAGATTTTAGGAGGATTGATTGCAAGCTCTGGCTCACAAAGCATATGGCGAAGTTCGCAACAGGACCGCTGACAGTAAATCCATTGAGCACGCCCTGTTTCGGGAAATCACCAATGGGCTTATTGAAGCGCGAAATGTGCAGACCAGCGACCCTGAAAGATGGGCGAATGCAATCAACCGAAACTTGGATCTGTGGACCCTCTTGGCCTCAGATCTCATGCATCCCGAAAATGGCTTGAGCGCCCCCTTGCGGAAGTCGCTTTTGGAGCTCGCCGGTTTTGTCCGTCGCTCCAGTATGAAAATTATGGCCGGCACCGCTGATGAGCTCGCCGACCTTATTGCAATCAATGAGTCCATTATGAAGGGGCTCGCCAATTCAGGATAAGCGTAGGCGTAACCAGGAGGGACTAGGAATGTCCGGATTAATGTTAAAACTGGCTCCAGGGGAGCGGTTCATCATCAATGGAACCGTTTTAGAGAATGGCGATAAACCCGGACGCATTCGCGTGCCGGGTCCTGATGTTATGGTGTTGCGGTGCCGTGATGCGCTCAAGCCGAGCGAGGTCAATACGCCGGTTAAGCAAGTCTATTATGCCATCCAGTTACTGATCACCCGCGATCTTGAAGAAGACGACACCCTGCCGGCCCTGTTCCGAGCGATCGAAGATTTGAAGACCGCTTTTGCGCCTGCAAACCCGGATTTGATTCCCATACTTCAGGAAATGATTCGCCGCGGAAATTACTATTCGGCGCTATGCTATTTGAAACAAATCATTGAGCTAGAAAGCCAATTGCTGGGAGAAGAATCATCTTCCGGAGCGTTGGCGGCATAGACTATGTTTCAGCCGGTTATTCCACTGTCAGGTTTCGCTGGATGGAACTTCCTCCAATCGACTTATGACTCGCAGCTCGACACATATTCTCAGTCGCCGCAAATTAATCGTGACATAGAGTATTTCCAAGAGAAACTGGCTCAGCCTATCGCGGTTGAAGATTTTCTCAGCGACCCGCGGTTGCGGCGCATTTCGACGACGGCGTTTGGCTTAAACGGGGAAGAGTGGAAAACTGGCTACATTCGCAATGTACTGGAAGAAGTGCAGGACCCAGATAGCTCCTTTCTGGCGCGTTTGAATAACCCGCAATATACCAGTTTTGCCGAGACGCTTCAGCCAACCGATGGGCAGATTTCTTTATCGGCAACGGATCTCGATTTAATCACGTCGCGCTATGCTGCGGAGTCGTTTGAGCTCGCTGTTGGTGAGCAAGATGACAGCATGCGTCTCAGCTTGAATTATCAAAATGGCATCAGTGAATTGGTCACTGAGGGGTCGACTGACCAAGCGATTTTATACAAATTATTGGGCAGCTTGCCGGTTCGTGAAGTGTTAGAATCCGCGCTTGGTATTTCGAGTGATATCAACAGTTTGGATATTGAGCGCCAGGCCGATTACTTCGCCGAGCGACTGAATAGCCAGTTTGGGATCAGCTCCGTTCAAGATCTGAAAAACCCAGAAAATGTTGAGAAAGTCATACAACGCTACCAAGTTTTGCAAGGACTGAATACCAACGCGGCCTCGACGAGTTCCGCTTCTACAGCTTTGGTTCTATTGGGAAATGCAGCTGCCGGGTTCGGCGCGCAGGCGAGCCAAAACTTATTTCTAAGCGGCTTCTAAAGGCGCCTCTGGAGAGCTGCCGCGGGCCAATAAGCCGTCCAAATACTCAAACGCCAAATCAATGCCGTCACTTTCTTCGGTTAGATAACGATCGAGTTCCGGAAACAGCGTATAAGCAATGTCACCATTTGGGTCTTTGCCAAACTCATACAATCCAGCGCGCACCATTGGCGCAATTTCATCATAGGTCGTGAGCAAATTTCTAAAGTGTTTAAGTCGCTCATTCTGAGCTGGCGTGGCGGCTTTGGGCAGGCTCCTCGACACGCTGCGCAAGACATCAACGGCCGGGTAGCGACCGCGTTCTGCTATTTTTCGCGACAAGACAATATGGCCGTCCAAAATCCCGCGAACCATATCTGCAACCGGTTCTTCTAAGTCCGAACCCGCCACCAAGACCGAAAAAATCGCGGTGATATCGCCGCCAGTTTTTGTGCCCGGGCCTGTGCGTTCCGCCAATTCTGATACGACGCGAACGGTTGATGGTGGAAAGGCATTCAGCGCGGGCGTTTCTCCGGCCAGCAAAGCGGTTTCCCGATGCGCCTCTGCAAACCGGGTGAGCGAATCAAACAGGAATAATACTGAGTGGCCTTGGTCGCGATAATGCTCGGCCGCGGCTATGGCACAAAAAGCGGCGCGTTTCTTGGCGCCCGGCGGCTCATTTGCCGTCGCCGCGACAATTGTGGTTTTCGGAAGCACATCCGCCGGCAGAACCTCATCGATAAATTCTTGCACTTCGCGGCTGCGCTCCCCGATCAGGGCGATGACGACCCGGTCTGCACTCATACGGCCTGCGAGCTTGCCTAGGAGGGTTGACTTTCCGACGCCTGAACCTGCGAACAACCCCATCCGCTGGCCGCGGCAAATCGGCAGCAGCGTATCGGTCACGTTCAAGCCTGAATTCAGACGCGGGCCTAAAGGTTTCCGAACAGCCGGCGATAATGCAGGCCGCTGCAAGGGCACGGCAATTGTTTTGCCAGGCGATTCGTTCAGCGTGCGGCGCATTTGAACCTCGCCGCGATAATTCACCA
The DNA here is from genome assembly GCA_039822145.1 of Pseudomonadota bacterium. Taxonomy (GTDB): domain Bacteria; phylum Pseudomonadota; class Alphaproteobacteria; order Caulobacterales; family Hyphomonadaceae; genus Henriciella. Next base: position 3,483 of record JBCBMU010000022.1, read on the forward strand.
AGGCGCCGAGCCAAGCATCGCTGATTTGGATCCGATCCTGCGCGGAAATAAATGCACGATCGCCGATGCGGGCGGCTTCAGTTGAGCTAAACATCAGCACGCGAACACGCGCACCGCTCACCGAAATTACTTCGCCGAGCAGTGACTGGCCTGGTTTCTCGATCACAACACTGTCGCCAATCCCGACGGCATGGCCAACGCCTGAGACTTCAATCATCCCCGGCAGGATCTCTGTAATCGCGCCCCAAAGGCGGCAAGGCGAAGTGAGTTGGTGCGTCATCGGCTAAAAGTTTAATAAACCCTGGGTAATCGTTAATGCTTTATTCAACTTATAGTCGCATTTTTTGAAGAATCGTTAACCTCCGGGGATTTTTCATGCTTTCAGAGCCTACTCTCTTCAAAATGGTCGGAGCGCTGCGGCGTTTGCAAGAAGAGGCGTTGCGGATGCGGGCGAGGAAATTCTCCTTTGCTGATGAGCTCGTCCTCTCTGAGGCTGAGATTGAGGCGCTCATAGAGTCGATCTCGCGCGCGCGTTCATCTCAATCTTCTTCGAATTTCAATCGACCGTTGGAGCGGTCCTTGAGTAAGGCGGCTGCCACACCAGTAAGTTTGGCGGTCAAGTTTAACCCAGAAGCCAATGCGATTGCAGAAGCAAGTAACTAACATCGTGGCATATGCCCGGCTTCGGGCCTAACACGCAAAGGATATGCATCAATGAATACTCTTTTGACCAATAATAGTGCGATGGTTGCGCTCGAAACGCTGCGCGGCATCAATAAGGACTTGGCCGACGTTCAGGCTGAGATTTCAACCGGTAAGTCTGTCGCCAACGCCAAAGACAATGCCGCGATTTGGGCCATCTCTACTGTCATGTCGACAGATGTTGAGAGCTTTAAGCAAATCAATGATTCTCTGAATAAGGGATCAGCGACGGTTGGTGTGGCGCGGAACGCGGCGGAATCAGCCACCACTCTGATCCAAGAGATGAAAGAGCTGATCGTTTCGGCGCAGGACGATCTCAACGCCGATGACCGCACTCGGATCCAAGCCGATATCACGGCGAAACGCGATCAAATTTCAAACATCGTCAACGCCGCCCAGTTTAACGGTGTGAACCTTGTGCAGGGCTCTGATGACGTCACGTTCTTAGCGTCTCTAGACCGTCAGGCAGATGGCACGGTTTCGACGTCTAACATCAATGTTGGCCGGCAAGACTTAACCACAACGGCGGGTGTCTTCGGACAGGGTATTAGTGATACGCTTTCGGCGGCGTTTGCGACCGTCGATGGTGGCACCACAAATAATGCGACAATGGACGCCGCTACGGGTAAGGCGCTTCAGTTCGACATTACTCAGGCGAATGATGATGCTTATACGCTCACTGTGAACGGCACCCAGTTGTCTTATCAGTCTGACGCTGATGCCACGACCGCGGAAATTCAAGCTGGCCTTGCGGCTCAAATTAATGCGCTCGGCATTGAAGGCCTGACCGTTGATACCGGCACACCAGACAAGCTCATCCTGCGCAACGAAAATCCGTTCACATCGATCACAGCCACGGCTGACTCTGATGTTTCGGCAAACTTCGTGGCTGAAACCAATGATGGTGCCACGGTCGCCGGCGGCGACGCGAATGCTTTGCAAACACTGGCGCAGCGTGCGACTTCGATCGACTTCTCGGCGACGGCTGCAATTGAAGAGGGGCGCGGTTTTCGGATCACGGTCGGCACTGACAGTTTCACTTATATTGCCGGCAAAGGCGAAACCACTGCTGATGTCGCTCGCGGCTTAAAGACCGCGATTGATTCGGCCGGCGTTTCTGGCGTAACAGCAGAGGTGCAGTTCGATGCAGACACCAATATTTGGAGCCTCGCGGTTGATGATGCAACGGGTGGGCAAGCGATCGACATTGTTGCGAATGATGGCGCCGGCACAGCGTCTGGCGGTCTCTTTGGCCTCGATCAGATCGATGTCTCCACGGCGGAGAATGCGATTGCAGCGCTTTCTAACATTGAGACACTGCTTGGCAATTCCATCTCTGCCGCGGCTGCTTTCGGGTCTGACCAGGGCCGGATCGAGTCGCAATCAGAATTTGTCACTCAATTGTCCGACGCGCTGACATCAGGGATTGGAACCTTGATTGATGCAGACCTTGAAGCCGCTTCAGCGCGTTTGCAGGCGCTGCAGGTTCAACAGCAGCTCGGCACACAGGCCCTATCAATTGCCAACCAGTCACCGCAGTCACTGCTGTCACTGTTCCAGTAATACTCAATCGTTCGGAGCGTCTAATCAGACGCTTCGGATAAGTTTCTTAGGATAAGCGTTAAGTGCAAACTTAGGAGGGACTAGGAATGTCCGGATTAATGCTAAAGCTCGCTCCAGAAGAGCGTTTCTATCTCAATGGCACCATGTTCGAAAATGGCGATGCCCCTGGCGGCATTCGTGTGCCGGGTCCCGAGGTCAAAGTGCTGCGCACACGCGATGCGCTAATGCCTGAGGACGTTACCACGCCCGTGAAGCGCGTTTATTACGTGATCCAGCTTTTGATCACGCAGGACGCGGATGAAGAGGCGACGCTGCCGGCATTGGAAAAAGCCTGCGATGAATTGAGCGCGGCCTTCGCGCCTGCGCATCCAGATCTTATTCCGATCCTGCAGGAAATGATCCGCCGTCGCAGCTATTTTTCAGCGTTATGCTATTTGAAGCAGATCATCGAACTCGAAGCACAACTTCTGGGCGAAGCATCGGACACAGCACTGGCGGCCTAAGGCCGACCACCCTGCCGAAATAAAACGCCCAAGCGGCGTGTCATTCTCCTTTGGAAAGCGCGCGGATTGTCCCGCGCGCTTTGCGTTTTGACCGTGATGCCCCAGTGCCGTGCTCATTCGGTCGCAGTCGGCCAAAAGTTAATTAAACCTAGGGTATCTGTTAATCCTTTCTTCAACTTATAGTCGCAAATTTTGAGGAAGAATTAACTCTAGGGGATTTGCGGATGCTATCGGATATGTCTCTGTTCCAGGTCTATGGAGCGATGGCGCGCCATGCGGCGGAGTCGCAGCAGACCAGTGCCGAAAACCTCGCGCGCGCCAATGAGCCTGGATATAAAGCGGTACAAGTCGAATCCTTCTCGGACTTTATGAAACGCACCGGCCCAACGATTGAGCAAATCGACTTCAATCAAGGGTTTGAGCAAAGCCTGAGCAAGACCCCTGCCGCGCCAAACGGCAACACGGTGAGCATTGAGCAAGAAGTGTTTCGATCAGCAGAAGCGGCCAACCAGCACCAGATGGCGCTCACTGTTTATAGCAAGTCCCTGGAAATGATGAAGCTCGCCCTTGGGCGAAGAAGCTAGGATTTGAACGATGAATCCATTTGATTTTTCCATGCAGCAAGCCGTCTCTGGGATGCGCACAAATTCGCAACGCATCACCGTCAGTGCTGAGAATGTCTCGAATGCCGATACGCCTGGATATCAGCGTAAGATACTGACCACAGAACAGCGTTTCGGCTCTGAGGTCTCGTTCGGCGCTCTGCGCACATCGCTCGATCAAACGCCGGGCGAACTAGACTTCGATCCAGCTCATCCAATGGCCGATGGTGATGGCTATGTGACGCTCTCTAACGTGTCGCTCGTCACCGAGATGGCAGACCTGCGCGAAGCTAACCGGTCTTATGAGGCCAATCTCAATTCATTCCAGCAAGCACGGAATATGTATTCCTCACTGCTTGACGTACTGCGGCGTTAAGGAGGCTCATCGTGTCTAATTTCGGGTTTGGGGCGTATAACTCGATCAATCCAGCGAAGATCACGACCCCCACAAATGTACCAGCAAAACCAGCGGCAGAAGAAGATGCTGTCGCCAAAGGCGTGTCCGGCTTTCGCGAGGCCGTACAGCAAGCCGAGCAAGCGGCGATTGATACCGCGGTGAGCGGCGCTGATCCGCACGCTATGGTCGAGGCGCTCGCGAATGCCGAAATGGTGCTCGATACGGCTGTGACCATCCGCGATAAAGTCGTGGAGGCCTATCAGGAACTCCTCCGCATGCCTGTTTAACAAGGAGCCGGGGCGATGGGCGAATCTGAAATTTTTGAAGTCTTGCGCGCGTCACTTTGGACCGGCGTTATGATGGGAATGCCCATTCTCGGCGTGTCCTTGGTGCTCGGTTTTGTCATCGGCCTGGTGCAGGCGCTGACCTCGGTTCAAGAAATGACGCTGACATTTGTGCCCAAAATCATCGCCGTGGTGGCGGTATTTTTTCTGACCATTGGATACATGACGCGCGTCTGTCTGGACCTGTTCGATAATCTCATCATTCCAATGATCATGGGCTGACAAATATATGACTGAATCCAAGCTGCTTGATTTGTCGAAGCCCACCGCCTTACTCGCGATTGGGCTTATGTTGGTTATTCTGGTCATGGTTTTACCCGTACCAGCGTGGGTCTTAGACATCGGCCTGACCGCCTCATTCGCCTTCGCCATTTTGATTTTCACAACCTCGATTTTTATTGAGAAGCCGCTCGACTTTTCATCCTTTCCAAGTGTGCTTCTAGCCTCTTTGATCCTGCGTTTGGCGCTCAATGTCTCATCGACCAAGCTGATCATTTCCGAGGGCCATTCCGGCACAAGCGCCGCGGGCGGGGTGATCGAAGGCTTCGCCATGTTCATCATGGGCGGCAATCTGTTTGTCGGCCTGGTTGTCTTTGCGGTTCTGATCATCGTGAATTTCATGGTCATTACCAAAGGTGCGGGCCGAATGGCCGAAGTTGGAGCGCGTTTCGCTTTGGACGCCATGCCGGGCAAACAGCTGGCCATCGACTCCGACCTTGCCGTTGGCGCGATCAGTCACGAAGAAGCCAAGCAGCGCCGCCAAAAAGAACAAGAAGAGGCGGCCTTTTTAGGCTCTCTCGACGGCGCGTCTAAATTTGTTAAAGGCGATGCCATTGCCGGTCTTTTGATCACGGCGTTGAACCTGGTTGCGGGCATCGGTTTCGGCCTGGCCGCGCACGGTTTGTCGCTGAATGAGGCCCTGGCCAATTATTCTATTCTGACGGTTGGTGACGGCCTGGTCTCACAAATCCCCGCCGTCATTGTTTCAGTCTCGGCGGCTCTGCTCTTGTCCAAAGGCCGCGATGACGGCGCGATTGACGAAGCGCTTGGAAAGCAGCTTGGCGGCAATGCAACAGCGCTGATGATTGTCGCTGGTTTGTTGACCGTCTTCGCCCTTTTCCCAGGCCTGCCATTTGTGCCTTTCATGGCGGCGGCGATCGGTTTTGGGGTGACGGCCTATTTCTTGCGCAAACAGCAACAAGAGCTGTTGGACAGTCCGGAAACCCCGGAGGAAAAACCGCAAAGTGAAGCCACACAAATCGGCGACTCAATTCACTCTGACGAGATCCACTTGGAAGTGGCGCCTGATTTGGTCGCAACCGTGCTGCAAGGGGAAAGCGGTATTGAGGCAAGGATTGAGAAGATCCGCCGCTATATCGCCGAAGAATATGGCTTTGTCCTGCCATCCATTCGGATGACGGATAATCCAACGCTTGGCCGCAATACCTACCAGCTCAAAATCCAAGGTGTTCCGGTCGATTCTGGCATGCTGCGCCCAGGCTCGCTCTTGGCCTTGCTCGAAGAAGATCAGTTGCCGCATCTGCAAGGGGAACGGGTCCGCGAACCGGTCTATAAAGCTGCCGCGCGCTGGCTGCCGACAACCAAGAAACAAGAGCTGGTGGCGCATGGCGCCCCAGTGATTGAACCGATCGAAGTGCTCGCCACGCATATGTTGGAAATTATTCAGGCGAATTTCTCTCTGATCTTTACGCGAATGGTGATGATCCAAACTCTGGATGCGTTGACCAGCGTTTCCGATGAAGAGCGCGGCACCAGCAATAAGCGCCTCTTGGATGAGTATATTCCGACCAAAGTGCCACCAGAAATCCTGTTAGCCGTGCTGCGGGCCTTACTCGAGGAGCGGGTTTCGATCCGCAATATCTTCTTGATCCTGGAGACGATTGGCGAAGCCAAAGGGCAGGGCGCCAATCAAACTCAAATGGTCGAATTGGTGCGTCAGCGCCTGTCCTTCCAAATCTTGAACAAGTTGCAAGATGGTGAGGGGCGGTTGCCGCTGGTGCAATTGTCGACGGGATGGGAACAAAAATTTGCCGAGCATGAAATTCGCTCTGAAGCAGGCGCGACAGATATCGCCCTGCCGCCTGAGCTGTTCAGTGAATTGCTCAATGGCATCCAAGAAAAGCTCAACGAGACAGCCCAGCGCGGCGTCGTGGCCGCTATCGCGACCTCGTCGAAACGCCGCCGCTTCCTGCAAACCGTGCTCGCCAGCAAAGGCATTCGCAATGCGGTTCTGGCTTATGAGGAAATTCGCTCCAGCTCTAAGCCGCAAATTGTAGGCATTGTCTAATGCCCTTCATGGATCTGCTCGGGCCGGATCTATCGCATTGGGTGGCGCAGTTCGTTTTAACCGTCGCCCGGCTATCCTTCGTTATCGCGCTGTTGCCAGGGATTGGCGAGCAAGTCATCCCCGCTCAAATCCGCGTCTATCTCTTGCTCGGTCTGTCAGCCGCGATTTCTGGTTTGGGCATTACCAATTATGTTTTGCCGGAGAGTCTCACCGATATTGGTATTGTTGTGGTGACAGAGCTACTGCTCAGCCTATTCCTTGGTATTGGCCTTCGGGTCGTCATCTGGTCGCTAAACATTGCCGGCAGTGTCATCGCAGCGTCCATGGGCCTGTCTCAGCCGCTCGGCGTTGCGCTGGAAAACGAGTCGCAGACGGCGACGGCCAATCTTCTATCGATGGCGGGGGCGGCGTTGCTGTTCTCGATGAATTTTCATCTGCAAGTGATTTCGAGCTGGATCAGCCTTTATGACAGCATCCCGGTGGGCGGGCAGTCTTGGATTGCACAGGCCTTCTTGTTTGATAGCATTTACGCTGCTTTTGCATTCGCGGTCCTGCTCGCTTGGCCCTTCGTCGCGATGAACTTGTTGTACAATATTTGTCTCGGCTTCATCAATAAAGCAATGCCGCAAATGATGGTGGCCTTTGTTGGCGCGCCTTTCCTGGTCGGCGCAGGCATGTTCCTGCTCGCAGTGTCGATTGGCGCCATGTTGATGGTCTGGCAGGACCAAATCTCGCGATTGATTGTGTGGCTCTAGGCGATGGCTGAACAAGACGACCAGTCCGGCGAAAAGGAATTTGACGCCACCGATGAGCGCCTGCGACAGGCGCGTGACGATGGCGATGTGCCCGTATCGAAAGAGGCGAATGCGTTCGGTCTGGTGGTTGGCATCGGACTGGCGGCTCTGGTCTTTATGTTGGTCACGTCGGACGCCTTGAACACTGGATTTGGCAGCATGTTTTATCATGCGGATCGATACGCCGCCGACATCTTCACCGACCATGGCTCGCAAACTCGCAAAGCGCTAAGCGGCGCTTTGTTCTCATTGTTGCCAATGCTCGGCGTATTGTTTGCCTGTGTTCTATTGGTGTTGATTCTTCAGCAGGGGATTGCGTTCTCGGCCAAGAAGCTCAAGCCGGAAATGAAGAAGATCAATCCGATTGAGAATATCAAAAACAAGTATGGCACCAAAGGCCTGCTCGACTTTTTAAAAGACGCTGCGAAGATGATTTTCGCGGGGCTGATCGCGGCCTATTTCATGGCCTTTTTCGCGTCTGAATATTATGCAGGCAGCGCCATAAGCAAAGGCCAGGTTGTTGAGTTTACCACGCAGCAAATCTTCAAGCTGATCTTATATTTTGGCGCCTTCCAATTATTCCTTGCCCTAATCGACCTGCCACTGCAGCGTTATCTACACGCAAAGCGTCTGCGGATGACGCGAGAAGATGTGAAAAAGGAAATGAAACAAAGCGAGGGCGATCCGCACTTAAAGCAACAGCGCCGCGAACGCGGGACCCAAATCACCAGGGGCGATATGCTGAAAAATGTCGAAGCGGCGACCGTCATCATGGTCAACCCGGAACATTATGCCGTCGCCTTGAAATGGGATCCGGACGGCGACAAGGCCCCGATTTGCGTGGCCAAAGGCGTTGATCATCTCGCTGCGAAAATTCGCGAAGTGGCGCAGGCCAATGCGGTGCCCATCTATCGCGACCCGCCGACGGCGCGATCGCTCTACGCACTGGTCGAGGTCGATGAGGAAATTCGCCAAGAGCATTTCGCTGCGGTCGCTGCCGCGGTGCAATATGTTGACCGCGTGCGCCAACACTTGAGGGGCCCAAATGACTAAGCCAGATCCGATCATTGCCAAATTGGTTGAGCTTAAACGTAAGGACCAAGAGCGGCGTTTGCTGGCGATACAGAGCGAGATGAAGCTGCTTTATCAGAAGCTGACAGAGCTTGATGAAGAAGAGGCCAAATTGGACCTGGCGCAAGATGGTTTTGGGCGTATGAGCGTGGAAAACGGATATCTCAAATACGTTCAGCATCGACGCCAGTCATTGCAGAAACAGATTGATTCGCTGAAATCCGAGGCAACGGCGGCGCAAGATGCTCTCCGGAAGTCTCTATTTTCCCAGTCAATGCTGGATGAAGCAGCTGGTACGTAAACCAGTTTACTTTCTCTTCATATTGATCATCATACTATCTCAGCGCGAAGAGTGGCAATTTCAATTAAAACGAGCCACCGCAAAACGCATGGAGATTAAAATGAGCGCCAAGACACCGTCCCACGTGGACCAACAAGTTGGTCGTCGTATCCGCCAAGCGCGGCGCGATGCAAAACTCACCCAAGGCCAATTGGGTGACATGATTGGATTAACATTCCAACAAGTTCAGAAATATGAGAAGGGCGTGAACCGGGTTTCCGCCGGAACCTTATATGAAATTTCGAAAGCCCTCGGCCTGCACATTAGCTGGTTTTTCGACGAGGAAGTTGTCGATCGCATTGGCAGTGTCGATGGCGGTGCTGCGACGGAGTTTGATGATTGCATGAATTTGCTGCTCGACTTGCGTCAGAGCAATAATCTTGGCCCGGTACGTGAAGTGCTGCGCCTTGCAGGGACGCGCTAAGCGCCCAGCCTTTGAGCCTGTCTTGGATAAGGTCAGCTGTTCATCAGCTGACCTTTGCCCAATTATTCCCTTGATATGTCGCCATTGAGGCGCCGCCTGTATCAACAAAAGACTCCAAGTCAGTGATCACGGACAGGATGAGCTTCGCTTCGTCATTAAGACGCTCATGATTCCCGTCTGGAGCCACATAATTCTGCCAGAGTTTTAACTTGAGCAGAATATCTACTGGGCTTTCGGCTGGCTTTGCGCTGAGCGCATCGATGATTCCCAATTGCACGTCCAATTCCGCATCTGCGAGTTCTTCAGTCTCGATCGATTGAGCAAAATGGGCATGGCGGCGCACAGATTTGGTCCATTGCGGCAGCTCACGGTCAATGAGTTTTTCGGTCCCCATTACAAATTCCTTCAACATCTAACGCAGTTTCAACGCCCGATTTCGCAGATCGGACATATAACAAATGCGTAAGGTGCGGATTTTGTTCCCGCCAAAATTAACTTTTTTCAAAAAATTTTGATCCGTCTGGTCCAGGCCAAAGGTAGGCCTTGCGCATGACGCCTATTCTTCACCCTCGAGATCTTTTTTCTCTTTTTCTTTCAGGGCTTCGATCAGTTTTTTGAGTTTTTCGGGAACAGGCTCTTTGAGCACATCTTTATAGTGATCACGCAAGGACTCACCCATTGGTTTTTTGTTCGACCAATGGGGAGGAGGTTCTGGAGACTTATTGTCACCGGACATTCACGAATCTCTATTTCTATTTCCCTTGCGAGCGGTTGAGCCGAAATACCTATGTTATAGCAAGCGGGTTAGTTATATGATTTTTGTAATACTGTTTTCGAGAATTAGGACCGCTTCATTGCATCAAGCACTGCGGCGGCGTGATCCGCTTGGTATGAGCCTGAGATGAGCCCAGGATTCGTGTCCTTGGCGAGGGGATGCACGAAGTTTGGACGGAACCATGGGGTTTGCCGCTGATTGAACAGCCCGCGAAGCCAATCGATCACGATTTGCGCGCGGGCCAGGCGCCGCGCGCGTTCGGTATAGCTCAACCAGAATCGAATCGGGGCGACCTCAGGCAAATTCAAAGGCACGAGCTCTTTATTGAGGTCGTGAACATAGGTCGGCATAAGCGCGATGCCGCCGCCTTTGGAGCAGACCTCAAGCATAACGGCGCCAGAATTGGTCACCAGTGCGAAGTCAATCAAATCACGAAACTGCTTTGCTTTCGGCGCCCAGCGTTCCATTTGGTGGACATAGCCTGAGTGAATGATGCAGCGATGCTCGTGCATATCGAAGACGCTGGTTGGGGCGCCAAACGTTCGGATATATTCCGGCGAAGCCCAGAAAATGTAATGCAAAATGCCAAGACGTTTCGAGACAATGTCCTGACGCCCGGGCTCTTGGAACTGGATCGCGATATCAGCCTTGTCATTGAGCAAATCCGCATCCGGTCGATCGGTCGTTGACAGGCGCAGTTCGATCTTTGGGTATTGCAAATGGAATTCCGGCAAATGCGGGGCAATCCAATGCGCCGCTAGCCCGTCACCGGCGCATAGGGTGACCGGACCTTCTGCCGGCAAATCGTGATCCAGCACGTCACTGCGCAGCCCTTCGGCAGCATCCGACATAATCTCGGCATAGCGCAGCGCTTTGCGGCCGGCCTCGGTCAGAGTCACGCCGCGCGGTGAGCGGTTGAGCAAACGCGCATTTAGGGAGCGCTCAAGCTCATCAATCTTGCGCGACACTGTCGGCGCTGTTTCTTTCAAACGCGTTGCAGCCGCATTCATGCTGCCCAATTCGGCAACAACAATGAAGACTTTAAGTTTGTCCCAGTCGAGATTCTCAAACATGCGCTGCCTGTACTACAATTTCTGTACAACCCCAATTCGATATTCTCTACATCTCAAAACTTCGATCTGTGCCAGGTTTATTCGGTTGAAAGGATAAATTAGATGGCTCAAGACACAAACACGCTCGAAACTTATCCATTTATTGTCGATCATGCCTATATGACCGAGCAAATGCGCAATTTTGGCTGGCGCAGCGCGAGCTCCGCGGAAATCCCCGAATTGATTGCGCTTGGCGAAGCCTTGATCGATGACAAGCTTGCCGATGCCGACATTGTCGACGCGGTTCACAAGCGAACTGGCATATCGGCTTGGGCCTTTGGGAAAGACCCAATCGAAGGCTTGGTGCTTAATGTTCCGCTGACTTTGAAAGGCTTAGAAAATCTTCAGGCCGGCGTTTTTAATCCAGGTGCTCCGAAGGATGAAGAGATCGCCGCCATCGGTGATCAGTGCGCGGGCTGTTACATTGGCATCTATGCGGGGGCAACGCACGCCGCGCGCAAGGCTGTGATGACCGGCGCCGCCGTGATCCGCATGGGCGTGTTTAGCCAAGTGCCGTGTTTTGCGCGGGCAGCGACCGAGGATGGCGCCCGCTCTATGGAGAGCCTCGGCTGGTCAGCTGCGGGCTTCGGAATTGACAAGCTTTGGATGCAAGGGGCGCTCAGCGCACCTGAAAAGAAGGTGGCCTAATGCTCGAAATCAGCGCGGTCGGACAATCTGGGCTTTCAGGCCCTATCAAACCCGAAATCCTGGACCAATATCAAATCGAACTGGTGCGGACGCTCGACCATTATCAGAAAATGGTGGCGCTGCGGGCAATGACTTTTATGGCCGAACAAGATTGCCCGTTCGACGAAGAATATGACGGAAATGATCTTTGCGGCTGCCACCTATTAGCGTTCAAAGAAGGGCAACCGATTGCGACGCTTCGCTTGCGTTGGTTTTCTGGCTTCGGCAAAGTCGAGCGGGTTTGTGTGGCCCCAGCGCATCGCGGCAGTGCGGTGGTCAAAGTCATGCTTGCGGCGGCGTTCGAACTGGCGGCACGCAAGGGCTACCGGCGTATGATTGCCCAAATTCAAGCACGTCTGTGGCCGCTTTGGTCACGAACCCTGACCTGTCGCCGGCTGCAAGATCGCCCGCGCATCTTTTTCTCTGATTTTGAATATTATGAGATCGAAATTCCTTTGGCGCCGCATCCCGACGCCATCCGCCCAACGACAGATCCGTATCAGATGATCCGGCCTGAAGGGGCTTGGGACAGCCCGGGTGTGTTGGACGCCTCAAGCTCTAGAGGGGGAGATTTGCGGGACGTTGCCGCTTAGACTTAAGAAATGTGCATACTTGTCATTAGTGATTTTGATGGCGGTCAAAATCAAGAAGACTTAGCCGAAGTCGCTGTTCGAATACGAGACCGGATAGACAAAGCCCGTCAGTCCGGTCGTGCGATTGCGTATATTCAAAGCGCGCATGGACCCGGCCTCACAGGGCTTGGGGTTCGGATACGTCGTTATGATCCCGTTTTCCGGACAAGCGGGCCCGTATTTCAATTGCCATCTGCGCTGATCGATTTCATCGTCGATAGCGCCCCGGCGCAAATCAGCCTGGTCGGCGTTGCCGAAAAACGGGTGTTTGAACGGTTGCGAAAAATGTTTGCGAAGACTGGCTTTTTCACCCGGCTCGATCCGCTCGCGATTATGAATGTACCATTTCCTGCCCGCGATCAGATGGGGTGAGAAGGTTTAATTCACGACAAATGGCGCGTGCACTTGCATGACGTCGCTTTGTTCAGCATCAATGAAAAACCAATCGACGGTATGACCGAGAGTCTGAGCGATCAGAAACAAAGTGCCTGCCGAAACACGATTGGTGCCACGCTCGTATTTATGTACTTGCTGGCTCGAGCAACCGAGATGGTCTCCCAATTCAGATTGGGTCATCGAAGCGTCGACCCGAGCTGCTCGAATCCGATGTCCGATTTGGTGGTCGACAGTCGTGTTTGGCTTTGTACTCATATTTTTGTCCCTGCCTTAAGAGTAAGGCCGAGAGCGTAAATTCAATCTTAAATTGAGTTTCTTTTTGGCTCAAGCTTGAGCGAATTGGAGAAATAAAAGCGCAAAAGGTAGGATTCCGAAGAGCAGGGCGATGAAGAGCCAAAGCGGGAATTTCGACTTGGGGCCGGTTTTGGCGAGTGGATCGCCTTCCGTGGCCCGTGCCGGCCAATTAAGCATTGGCAATAAGCCAATTTTGGCTGAGTAAACGATCGCAAGCGCCGCGGAGATGCCAGCGCTTGCGAGCACCAAGAACGTATTGTTCTGCATGATGCCGACCATCAAATTGGTCACAGCCAGCGTTATCGTTGCGAGCAGAGTGAACGGGCTCAGACGGGCAGGTGATGAAGAGGCGTTTTTGGATTCCATTGGGTTATCCATTTACAACTGAAAGTGGGGTTTCATCCGGCGTCTGCTCAGATTGGCTATCGTGCAAGGAGATCCTGTTCCAGGCATCAAGCGCGGCAATTTTGTACGCTTCCGCCAGGGTTGGATAATTAAACACATTGTCGATGAAGTATTTGAGTTTGCCCTGATGCAGCAGCACGGCTTGGCCGATATGGATCAGCTCCGTGGCCCCTTCGCCGACAATGTGCACGCCGAGCACTTCTTGTGTCTCCAAATGGAAGAGCATTTTCAACATGCCGCGCTGGAGGCCCATAATATGCCCGCGTGAGGTCTCTCGGAAGCGCGCAATCCCGCACTCATATGGAATGCGTTTTTCCCGCAATTCGCGTTCCGACAAGCCAATCGTGGAGATTTCCGGCACCGCATAAATGCCATAAGGGAAATGTTCCGGGGTCGGCGGATTGGGCAAATCGAGCGCGTGACAAATCGCGATGCGGCCTTGCTCCATTGAGGTTGAGGCGAGGCTTGGAAAGCCGATAATATCGCCAGCAGCGTAAATGCCTGGAATTTCGGTTTCGAAGGTTTCGGGATCGACTTTTAAACGTCCCCGGGAGTCTGCGTTAAGGCCGAGCGTCTCCAAGCCAAGATCTTTTGAGGCCCCGACCCGGCCCGCGGCATAGAGCACCATTTCAGACTTTACGCGCCGCCCGTCGCTCAAATCGACAAAACAACTGCCATTCTGAACCGAGACGCGTTCGGCGCGGCAGCCAAGCCGCAATTTCATTCCGCGGTCGCGCAATTCATGGGTGAATTCAGCAATCAGCTCATCGTCAATAAAGCTGAGAATGTGGGCGCGCGGTTCGATGACCGTGACGGAGATATCGAGCGCGCTGAAAATCGTCGCGTACTCGATCCCAATCACTCCGGCGCCGATCACCGTGATTGAGCGCGGCAATTCTTCGATATTCAGAATATCGTCACTGTCGAGCACCTGCTTACCATCAAAGGGAATGGTGTCGGGACGATAGGGCTTCGTTCCGACACTGATCAGGGCCGTCTTAAATTCATAGATTTGGCAAGCGCCATTGGGCTGTGTGACCTCTAATGTGTTGCGGGATGTAAAACGGGCATGCCCGCGCGCCATTGTCACGCCGTTGCGGCAAAACTGATGTTCTAAAACGTCCACTTCATGGTTGAGCGTTTGCCCAAGGCGATGCTTGAGATCGGCTGCGGTAATGTCATTCTTGACCTTATAGGTGCGGCCATAAAAGCCGCGTTCCCGCCACCCAGAGAGATTGAGTACGGTTTCGCGTAGCGTTTTGCTCGGGATTGTGCCGGAGTGAACGGAGACCCCGCCAACCCGGGGGAATTTCTCGATCACCAGCACGCTTTTATCGAGCTTCGCAGCTTGGATCGCGGCGCGCCGACCCGCCGGGCCAGAACCGATAATCACCAAATCGAATGCGGTTTGCATAAAATCCCCAGTTCAAAAACGAATCAGAATTCAGTTTTTCAACATAAGGTTGAAATAGTCCTACTGATCGGCGCTTTAAAAAGCCGCCCACTCAACCATAAAACTACTTAGAGTAGTATTTTGTTAAGGCGTCGTATGACAAACACGGAGCGCGCGTTTAGCGTTGCGTTCTACCGCGGGTATTTGCGATTGGGACCAGCTTGAGAGCGCACGCACTCACTATGCACTTCGGGGCGGCTGGAGCGTATCTTCTAGTCGCCTCATTGCACATCGGCCCCGAGATCGGTGAGCCTCGAGGGAGACATCGCGTGAAACCTGTTTTTAAGGCGCCGGCGCTGGGTTTAGGGGTCATCTTGATTTTGTCAGGATGCAACAGTGCCGCCCAGCTTAGTGAGCACGCCCTCCAGCGGGCGAGTTTGGGACGCATTAACGCAACCCCGTTCACCGACCTGATCGAAGGTGAGAAATGCCGCGACCGGCTCGAACGCGCGGTCGGGTTTACCCAGCAAAGCATCGCCGTGAAGAACGGCGTGCAGGTCACCCAAGATTATCACTGCAAGGCCGAGCGCGTCGTGTCCCGCGTCAATCTGAAAAACCTCAACGGTCATGCGATGCACTGCATGGCGCAGACGGAAGATGACGAGGTTGGTGTCACAGTCGGTCCCTATGGCATGGCGCATTTTGAGTATTCTTTTGCCGAGCGCGCGAGCCAGATGTGTTTCGAGACGAGCTGATTCGGTCTATCCCTTATCACGCATAGCGGTCACATTCGCGGCGCGACGGCGCGCTAGATTTCGCGGCAACTGTGCGCGTTAACGCCTTTAACAGTAAGCTTTTGGGGGCGTTTTTACTTTTCCACTTGATTTGATCGGCGCACACGCGTTAACCCTTCATTAACCCGGAGTGTAAATTAGTTTACGTTTCCGTGGTTTGAGTGGAGGCCAGAATGACTTATTCCGAATCGCGTGCCTTAGACGCTAGAATTGGCGCCAACCTCCGCGCTGCTAGAAAGACAGGGGCATTGGACTTGCATTTGGTCATGAGCGCGACGGGCCGCACTGCTCAGGACATTGCTGCGATCGAAACCGGGAAAATCCGGTTGAATGCGCAAGAAATGACGGCTTTTTCGAAAGTATTGCAAGTTGAAATTAGAACACTTTTCGCAGATACAACAGAGACCGAATCGCTTAAATGTGACAAATCAATAGATCGTGGGGATCTACTCACCAATTTAATCAAGCAAGGCCGCCAGAATTCGACTTTGGCGAATCTGGTCTTGGCGATGCGAAACGATGCTAGGTCGAAGACGCTTGATAAGCACGCCGCCTAGCGCCAGACTGAGGATGTGATGTTACGCGAGTGTGCGCCTGTTCAAACTGATCAGATCGAGGCGTTCTCGGATTCAACTTGGTCCTATATTCAAGAGCATGGTGAATTTTTCACGGCGAATGAAGGCGATACCCTGCTTGAGATTGGTCAGACGGACGACCATTTATTGATCATTTTGAGCGGCTTGGCGACGCTGATTTATCTTGAAGACGGTCGGCCGCAGCCGACCGCTATTTTTCGAGTTTCGGGCGAGGTGTTGCATCATTCCGGCATGCATCTCCAAATCGCCAATCCGTTCCGGATCGATGCTGCTGAAGATGACACACGCGTCGTTTTATTGCGCCGTAAGGTGATTTATGACGTTATTTCGCGCGATTTAGAATTCGCTGAGTTTCTGTTCAAAGATCTCTCAGAACGCTTCATGGTGGCGATGGCGTTTTTGCGCGAGCAGCGCCAAGAGCCGCTCATTATTCGCCTCGCCAAACGCTTTTTGCTGATCACAAAGCACCGCGATATTGTCGAATATACGCAGGCCGAGTTGGCGAGCATTCTCGCTGTGACGCGGATTAGTATTTCCAAGGCGCTCAAAACTCTGGAAGACGAAGGTCTGGTGAGGCGGGTTGAGCGGGCTTTTATTGAAGTCGATCGTGAAAAACTGAAGGTTTGGCTAGAAGAGCATCAGTAAGCGCGAAAAATTTCGTATACTACTTAAGCGAGAATTTACCATAATCGGATAAGCCTAGGGGTACGGATCGGTTATGGTCCAATTCAGGCGCGTCTCGCGCGTGCCTAATACAGTTCCGGCGGCACAGTCTTGTGGCGGATGTCGGTAAAATTAATCACATCTGATTAACCATACTAACGCCCTCTTAACAGCCAGTCCGAGATTTCTTTTTTCGATTATCTGTAGCTAAAACAATATGTTGTACGTTCATCCCATCAGGAAAGGTGGGATAAAATGAACTTCCAAAATAAAAAACCATTAACCGTTGGCTTCCTCGAGAGCGTCAACTTGATGTATGATCGCGCGGTCGAGTTGCTGCAGCTTCCAGAAGATGTGGCCCAAGCCATTGGGACCTGTAATTCGACGTATGAAGTCAAATTTTCAGTGCGCCTGCGCGGCCAATTGCATAGTTTTAAAGGCTATCGCTCCGTTCACTCCGAGCATATGGAGCCAGCCAAAGGCGGAATCCGTTATTCTATCGAAGTGAATAAGGATGAAGTCGAAGCGCTCGCCGCTCTAATGACGTATAAATGCGCTCTGGTTGAGACGCCCTTCGGCGGCTCAAAGGGCGGGTTGATTATCGATCCGAACGCATGGGAGCCCGACGAGCTTGAGAAAATCACGCGTCGCTTTGCTTATGAATTGATCAAGCGCGACCTGATCAATCCGTCACAAAACGTTCCGGCTCCAGATATGGGCACAGGCGCCCGCGAAATGGCTTGGATGGCGGACGAATATCGTAAGATGAACCCGACGGATATTAATGCGCGCGCCTGCGTAACTGGGAAGCCGTTGAACGCTGGCGGGATTGCTGGACGCACAGAAGCCACCGGACGCGGCGTCCAATATGCGCTTCAAGAATTCTTCCGTCATCCAGATGATGTTGCTGCCGCGCGCCTTGATGGCTCGCTCGATGGCAAGCGCATTGTCGTCCAAGGCTTAGGAAATGTTGGCTATCACGCGGCAAAATTCTTAAGCGAAGAAGACGGTGCTCGGGTCACTTGTGTGATTGAACGTGACGGCGCAATCTACAATGAAACAGGCTTGGACATTGAAGCGCTGAAAGCGCATTTGAATGATCGCCAGCCTTTGTCTGCGTTTAGCGGCGGCGAGTTTAGCGCGAATGGCATGGCTGGTTTGGAGCACGATTGCGATATCCTCATCCCAGCCGCATGCGAGAGCGTTATAACGCACGCCAATGCTCACCGTATCCAAGCGCGCTTAATCATTGAAGCCGCGAACGGCCCTGTGACCGCAGAAGCGAATGACACGCTGCTGGAGCGTGGGGTCACGATTATCCCGGATCTGTTCGCCAATGCGGGCGGGGTCACTGTGTCTTACTTCGAATGGGCGAAAAATATCTCGCACATCCGATTTGGCCGTATGCAGCGCCGTCAGGAAGAAGCCCGCAGCCGCGCGCTGCTGGAGCAAATCGAAACCTTGATGCCAAACGGTGTTGATGTGGCGACGCAGAAAAAACTGTCCTGCGGGGCAGGTGAAATTGATCTCGTGCGCTCTGGCCTCGATGACACTATGCGCGCCGCCTATGTAGCGATGCGGGAAATGCGCGAAGCCTATCCGGAGTGTCCAGACCTCCGCACCGCCGCCTATATGGTCGCTGTTCGCCGGATCGCCAGCGTGATGGACCATTACTGTTTGTAAGTGATCATCCTAAAAAACCAGGCGTGCGGGTTGCCGCCCGCCTGGTCCTTAAAGAAAAAGCCCGCATCCAAATTTAATTTGGATGCGGGCTTTTTCTTTGGTGTTATTTCTCAGGCGCTTGGCAGCTTGGCCATTAGTTCGGCGTTTGCAAGCTTGCTGTGTCTAAATAGAGCGCGTCGGTCTCGGAAGAGTGTTCGCTGGCTAATTCTACACGGTCGCGGCCATTGCGCTTGGCGCGGTAAAGGGCGGCGTCCGCCCGCTCGAGCGCATCATTGATACTTGCTTCATTATAGAAGGGCTCTGAAACGCCAATGCTGAGCGAAATATTGAAGGGCCCAGTCTCGCTTGGGAATTTCACCTGTTTGATCGCTTGCCGAATGCGGTCGGCGACACGAAGCGCCGAGTTTGCATCAGATTCCGCTAACACAATGGCAAACTCTTCGCCGCCTAAGCGGCCAATCAGATCTTCTGTTCGGAGAATACTGGTCGCAACCGAGACCAGCTTGGCGAGAACTCTGTCACCCATTGCATGGCCATAAACATCATTCACTTGCTTGAAATGGTCGATGTCCAGCATGAGCGCGGAAAGCCGCCCATTGTCACGTTTAAAACGCGCCAATTCACGCTCTGAGAAGCGCATGAAAGCGCGTCGGTTCAGCGCTTTTGTAAGCGGATCAATCGTCGCGAGTTCGAACAAGTCGCATTTCTCATGCTCGAGCTCGACCAAGTCTTGCACCGCATAGCGGGCAGCGCTGCGCACGCAAATATCATTGCTCACCAAACGTCCAAAGCTGGTCAGCATTCGCATTTCTTGTTCAGTCCAGTTTCGCGCATCGCGATCGGCGACAATCAAGGTTCCGAAGCGTTTGCCATTCGGGTCCATCAGAGGGACGCCAGCAAGCGCTTTAAAGCTGGGAATCTTCAGGCCGAGCGTGTGGCTTGAAAAAAATTCTTCGTCCGAGGAATCTTCGACTTGGAATAGCGTCTGGGACAGGTGCATCCGCGCGCAATAGGTTTGCAAATCTTCATGAGAGTATTGCTCGACGCCATACTCGCAGCCATACCATTTTCGGTATCGGCGATTGAGTGCAGCGACGACGAACGGGGTTCGCATCGCCAAAGCGATTGTATCAGCGAGGCATTGCGTGCCCTCAGGCTGCTCATCGCTGAGAATTTGATAGCGCTGCAAAATCTCAGAGCGCTGCTCCTCGAATTTTGGTGGTGGATATGAAATCATCCCCGAAATCTCCCGCTTAGTACCTCTCTGGGTATAAAAATACGTATAATCCACTAGTGGTTGTAAAATAGTTTACACCGCCGCACTTCGATAAGTTTTTTAGACTTCGGGCGGCCCAAAAAAGAGACCCACGCCGTTACCAGCGTGGGTCAGTCATAATGGAGATTTGGAAACGGGCGTTTCCATAGTCCCTACGTCTCAGCTTTAAAAAGCGTTCCAATTTTTTTTGAGAAAGTTTTATTTGCCGAATATTAAACTGCGCAATTTAGCGGATTGGGGACATGCGCTAATTTGATCAGGCCGCGGGGCGGACGAGATCTTCGACATAATCAATCAGGTCTGGAATGTTCTGGACCGGGACGCTGTCTAGGTCGCCATCACTCAATATTTGCGGCGCCAGAGGCTCAATTCCAGAGGCTAATTTGGCCCGCGCGCGATTGATGCGGCTTTTGATCGTTCCAATTGAGCAGCCACAGATTGCTGCGGTTTCTTCATAGGAATAGCCCGCCGCGACGACGAGAATAAACACATCTCTCTGCTCTGGGCTGAGAGCGAAAAGCTGCCGAATGGCCTCGGAACACTCTGTTTTATGAGCTAAATTGCAATCCGTGGTGAGAATGTTTTCGAGATCGCTCGGGGCGTAACAATCGGTTCGCTTTGTTTTACGGAGATGCTGTAAAAATTCGTTCCGCGTGATGCTGAACATCCAAGCTTTGAACGACCCTTTGTCGGCATCAAAACTCTTGCGGGCATTCCAGGCTTTCAGGCAGGCATTTTGGACGATGTCATCCGCCAACTCTCGATCGCCACACAACATTCGAGCAAAAGCGCGCGCGTCTGGCAGTAATTTTTCGAGTTCCTTCGCAAACATGGAATACCCCCTCCGTGAAGCCCAGGTTTCTGTAGCGTTGGTTAATTAAGGGTTAACTCCATTAATAAGTTAGCAATAAACAAATCGACGCGTGTGTTCGGAAGCAAAAATTATTAAGTGACGTTTATATTACGATCTAAGTCCGCGTTTGCTTGGTTAAATACTCTAAATCGCCGCGATCTTGAGTGTTTGCGGGCTTGTCTCAGTGTCTCAGCTTTCGCGCGGTATCGCCTGAAAGGCGCCTTGCCCGGCTAACAATTTCCTAAAATAGGTCCGCGGGGGTCGATTTTGGAAACTTTCTGTTAGGTAAATAAATCTAGCCTAGGTAGAAATATAGAGAATTCGCAATGTTTTCAGATCGATTGCAAGCCATATTACCCGACCTGCGTGCGTATGCGCGTGTGCTTACCGGGAATACTGTTCTCGCAGATGATGTGGTCCAGAATACCTGCCTGCGCGCCTGGCAAAACAGATCCAGTTTCGACCCTGAGAAGGGCCCTTTACGCGCTTGGATGTTTCGCATTCTTCGCAACGAATACTATCAGCATATGCGCGGCGCGCGGCTACGCCGAACTGAAGACGACTCGCAAATTGACCAGCGTCTAACGACGGCCTGCGATTTGGAACCGCGATCAGACTTGTCGCGTATGCTGAAAGCGGTGCACTCATTGAAAGAGGCGCAGCGCGATGCATTCCTTTTAGTGGTCGCCGCGGGCTTTACCTATGACGAAGCTGGCGACGTGTTGGGCTGTGCCGCTGGAACAGTGAAGAGCCGCGTCAGCCGCGCCCGCGATATCGCGCTTGGCCGCTATCACTCAGAGCATTGGGTCGCAGAAGAGCCAGACTTTGTTGGCTCGCCAATTGAGCAATTGCAGAGTGATTTGGATCACATCCAAGCCGTTTCTAAAGCGGCTTGAAGATTAGAGAACGCGGCGTTCTTCTAATATATCTGGCAAGTCATTTTCATACAGAACCACGTCATTTTCGGTGGCAAAACTGCTGACGAATTTCCGCGCGTCCGCGAAAGATGCGCTGGTGTGGATTTCGACTTGATCATGATCCAACGCCTCGACAAAGGCTTCAATCCGCGCCGGGTTGATGGCGATGACATGATCGCAATAGCCGTTGACGAATTCACCCAGACGGCCGTGAACGCGGTCATGCTCTAAGCCAAGCTCGGCCACACCCGGGGTCACCAGGATGGCTTTGCCGCCGCGTTGATCGGCCAGTTTGCGCAGCACTTGAGCGGCATTCTTAAAGCCAATCTCATTCGAATTGTAAGCGTCGTCTAGGATCAGCGGCTGTCCTGGATTGTCAATTTTCTGCAATCGATGCTGCACTTGTTCGACGTCTTTGGAGAAGGCGGCAATCCGTTTCGCAGCGTCGGGTTTGATCAAATAAGTCATCACCACAGACAGCGCTGAGTTGAGAATATTATGATCGCCAAGCAGCGGCAAAGTATAATTTAGCGGCGCCGCGCCCGAAATTCTTTTGGCTTGAATTTCGATCGCCCAATTACTGTCTTCGAGGTCGGCTTTGGTGATTTGGAAATCCGCTTCGGCGTCCTGGCCGACAGTGTGGACGAGCGCCGGATAGGCTTTTTTCAAATCCGCAAACGGCGCGTGGGTTAAGATCTCATACGGAATCACCGCATGCCCGCCGCGCCCGCAGACATATTCAACCAATTCAGACTTCGCTTTTGCAATCGTCGCAATGTCGCCAAAACGTTCTGTGTGGGCGTTTCCGATGGCGGTCACGATACCGTATTCTGGGTCAGAGAAATCGCACAGACGTTTAATTGAGCCAATCCCGTAAGCGCCCATTTCGGCGATAAAATATTTGTGCCCGCGCTGCAGCTTTTCGCGAATGTTCCGGGTCAGTCCGAGCACGGTATTGATGCTGCCAGGGCTGTAGAAAACAGGGCCCGCACTTTCGAGGATTTCGGCAAGAATGTGCTTGGTCGTAGTCTTCCCAAATGAGCCGGTAATGCCAATTGTGGCGGGCTTATAGGTCTGTAATTTTTCAACCGCTTGATCAACGAAACCTTGATTGATTTTTTCCTGCATCGGCCGCAGCAACCGATTGGCCAACATGATCATCAAGGGCACGGCTTGGAGGATGATGAAGACCGCAAAGCCATGGACGATCAGAAGCAACAAGCTGACCAAATAGAACGCCCTGGCAAGCCATCGGATCCGCCGCAAACGTTCTGTCGCGACCAGCTTTTTCTTATAGGCATAACCGCGCTCGCGCAGGGCGATGAGGGCGAGCAGCGCCGCCGCGCCGAGCCAAAACCCTGCCTCGAGCGCAAATACGCTGCGGGCGACAAAAAGCCCGATCAGCCCCAGTGTCGCCAGGATATCGAACAAGCGAACCCGAAGGACCGCGCCGAGAAAACGCGAGCTGTCATATTCTTCCTGCTGGAAATAGGTCAGGATGGTGTTGATCCGGACCCAGCCAAACCCGATCAAGGCGCCGACAAAGACGATAAAAGGCAAATGGGACAAGAGCGTCATGGGGCCGCGAATTTCTCTTTTATGCTGAGCGCAATTTGATGGCGCCCGCGATCTAGGATCGAGATATGGTCATAATGCGGGCAAACCGTCAGCGTCGCGTCTGGAATGCCGGCGACAATTTTTTCGCCGACGTCAATCGGCGTATCGAAATCTAGACCGCCATAGATCACAGTCGTTGGGCACGAGATTTGGCTGAGCGTATCCGTTTGATCTTCATTGACCGTGCGCACGAAAATGTCGCGCATACCGATTTCGCGGCTGTGGACATAATCCGCGCTGCCATATTGGCGTTCCAGCGCCTCGAGGGCTTCGGGTGATTTTGCCATGGATTTGCGAAATTTGAATTCCCAGCTGCGCGTCTTGCCGCGCAATTGCTGCGCCAATGTCCGGGTGCGCGGTATGCCAGCAGAGGCGACGAGCACAAGATGCTCAATCAGACCAGGATGCGCGGCGGCGATCCGCATGCCGACGCGTCCACCGAATGAATGCCCGACCCAGGCGAACCGGGTCAGACCGTGTGCTTCGCGCAAATAGGTAACGATATGGTCGGCATAGTCCTCGGTTCCCCAAGCGCTGTCGGGCCGCGGGCTATCGCCAAAGCCTGGAAAGTCGATCAAATAGCTGCTGGCGACAGGACTAAGCGCCTCGGCAACCGGGATGAAATCATTATAGGTGCGGCCCCAGCCGTGGCCAAACACCACGGCGGGTTTTGTAGCGTCCCCAATTTGAACCAAATTTGGTTTCAATACAGTGGTCATAGGCGTGCTTGATCCCGCTCGACGATTCGCTCTTTAATACAGTAAGCGAGCTTAAGACTTAAGACTGGTGAAAAATTGGCAAAACTGTTGAAAACTGTGGTGATTTTTGGAGGCGCAAGCTCCGAACACGATGTGAGCGTGGTGAGCGCCCATCAATTGATGGACGCGGCGGACGTTCGCGGCCTCGATATTATCCCGGTTTATACCGACTTTGCCAATCGGTTTTGGATTGGCGCGAACCTCCGCAATATTGCTAGATATGGCCCGAAACCGCCGCTGGCGAAACAAGTGACATTTCGCTGGGGCGACAATGGTCCGCTTATGTGCGCCATGGATGGCACGCCGCTCGACAGTGTCGATTGCGTATTACCAGTCTTTCATGGCACGTTTGGTGAGGATGGCCGCGTGCAGGCCTATTTCGAGCTCTTAGGCATTCCAGTCACCGGCATGTCGGCTTCAAGCAATGCGATTGCCATGCGCAAAGACGTGACCAAAGCCTTGGTCAAAGCGGCGGGCGTGAATGTGCTGCCGCATGTGACTGTCGATCGTGACCGGGTTCATCATCCCGAGGCCGTGTTGCAAGAAGTCCGCGAAGCATTTGGTTTTCCGGTCATCGTCAAACCCGCCAATCTCGGCTCGAGCGTCGGCGTTGGGCTGGCCAAGAGTGACAATGCGGAGCTTTGGCCGCTGGTCGAATATGTCTTGAAGAAAGACACGCTCGCTTTGATCGAGCCGCAAGTGCAGAATCTGGTTGAGTACAATATTGCGATGATCGCGAAACATGGCGAGATCGAATTCTCGGCGATTGAACGGCCGAAATCTGGTGCTGAACTGCTTGATTTTCGGGAGAAATATCTCTCTAGCGATGGCGGAACAAAAGGCGCGTTCAAACCGTCTGAAGGCATGCTGTCGCTGACCCGCGATATTAATCCCGACATTCCGGAAGCGCTGCAAAACCGGATCTATGATTATGCGGCTAAGACCTTCACCGCGCTGGGCAAACGTGGTGCGCCGCGAATAGATTTCATGTGCAATCACGAGACCGGCGAGCTCTGGTTTAACGAGATTAACGCCATCCCTGGTTCTTACGGCTTTTTCCTCTGGGAAGCTGCCGCCAAGCCTTTGCTTTTCCCGGAACTGATTCAGCATCTGATTGATGAAGCCACAGGAGATACGATCAAAACGTTTGAAGACCCAGTGCCGCAAGACGCGCGATTACTGCCGCGGCGCTGAGGCGAGCATCAGCTCGTAAACCTGCTCAGAAAAGATTGCCAAGTCGAAGGCGAACTTGTGCGGATCCGGCAGCGCGTTCGCGAGGACGGTAAAATAGTAGGAAACGTGCGGCGATTCTACGATCGCAATGTCATGCACGAGTCCGCTGAGAGTCCCCGTCTTGTGCATAATGACGACATCATCAGGCAGGCGTTTCGGAATGCGATCATTGCGCAAATTATTGGCCAAAAATGTTCGGATCTCGGCAAATGGACGGCTGGGATCATAGACTTGTTTCAGCAAGGTGAGGCAGTCCTGCGCCGTTGTCACATTGGCGCGATTACGGCCAGACAAATCCTGATCGGTGAAGCCCGCGCTAAATCTTGACTGGGTCATGCCATTGGCGCTCATCCAATGCGCAACGCGCGCCGGTTCAATATGATCCATCACAGCCGTGGTTGCGGGATTGTCGCTAATGATCAGCATCAAGCCTATCAGCTCTTTTAACGACAACGCGGTTGACGGGGAAAAGGCTTTCAGGATCGAGCAATAGAATGTCTCGTCCATATCTTTCAGCTCCACACCCAGGTCGAGATCTACGCTGTCATCCTCAAATGCGGCGCAGGCAATCGCCAGTTTGATAACGCTCGCGGCCGGCATCAGTAACCTCGGCGCAATGCTGGCGGCGGCGCTATGGCTGATCCCTTCGACGAGGATTGAGATCTCGCCAGCCTGATCCGCGAAGGCGTCGCATGCCCGCTGGAGCGATGAGAGAAGCAAATCCGTCATACCGGCTATCTGCCGTGGATTAGCGTGCGAGGCCAGGTCAAATCTATATAGTTGCATATGCAACTAATTGCTGATACGGAAACCCCATAAGCAATTTTCTTGAGCGTGGAGGCACGGCATGGCCGATTTATTCGACAATCCAGCGGGTTTGGACGGGTTTGAATTCATTGAATTCTCCGCGCCTGAAAAAGGCGTCCTAGAGCCGGTTTTCGAGAGCATGGGCTTCACCAAAGTCGCCCGTCATCGCTCCAAAGACGTCGAGCTGTGGCGCCAAGGCGGGATTAATTTCATCACCAATTATGAGCCGCGCTCTGCGGCTTGGTACTTTTCACGCGAGCATGGCCCAAGCGCTTGTGGCATGGGCTTCCGCGTCCGCAATGCGGGCAAAGCCTATCAGCACCTCCTCAAGCAAGGTGCTGAGCCAGTATCGGTCGAAACTGGCCCAATGGAGCTCCACATTCCGGGCATTCGCGGCATTGGCAATTCGATCATTTACTTGATCGACCGCTACACAGATGGCGAGGGCAGCCACACCATTTACGACATTGATTTTGAATATTTGCCAGGTGTAGAGCGCAATCCAGAAGGTTGTGGCTTCCAAGTGGTCGATCACTTGACCCACAATGTCTATGGCGGCCGGATGAAATATTGGGCCGACTTTTACGAGACGCTGTTCAATTTCCAAGAGATCCGGTATTTTGATATCAAAGGCGAATATACCGGCCTCACCTCAAAAGCGCTGACAGCACCAGATGGCAAAATCCGCATTCCGCTAAATGAAGAAGGCGAGGGCGGTAAGGGCCAGATTGAGGAATTCCTGCGCGAGTTTAATGGCGAAGGCATTCAGCATATTGCCCTCATCTGCGACGACTTGGTGGCCTGTTGGGACCGATTGCAAAAGCTCGGCGTCCCGTTCATGACGGCGCCGCCAGAGACCTATTACAAAATGCTGTCAGAGCGCTTGCCTGGCCACGGCCAGCCCGAAGGCGAATTGAAATCGCGTGGCATCTTGCTCGACGGAACGACAGAAGGCGGCGCGCCGCGTCTCTTGCTGCAAATCTTTGCACAGCCGCAGCTTGGCCCGGTCTTCTTTGAATTCATCCAACGGGTTGGCGATTACAAAGACGGCTTTGGCGAAGGCAATTTCAAAGCCTTGTTTGAAAGCATCGAACGTGATCAGGTTGAGCGCGGCGTTCTGGCCGTTGAGGAGCCTGCCTAGTGAACCGATTATCGTTGCCAGCGATTGTAATTTTCCTGATCGGCGCATTTGGCGCGATGTTTCTCAAAGACTTGCTGGTGACGTTTGAAGGCCCTTTGGAATATGGCGTCAGCGCCGCCGCGGGCGCCACAGGCGGCCTGATTGGCGCGATCATAGGTATGACTCTTTTCCCTAAGAGGAGCGATCCCGATGCGTGAGGCGAATTCACGCCGTTGGAAACGAGCGCTACTCGTTGGGGGGCTTGCCGGTGGCTTAATATGGACTCTGCTGACCCTAGACAACTTATGGCCGATGTTTCCGATTAGAGGTTCTCTTCGCGGCGCCATCTTTGGTGGCTTTGCCGGGCCGATCGCGGTTTGGATTGCTCGATTTTTACTGCCGGTAAAGCCGGATCCATCGGAGGAGTTTGAATGACCCAGACCCCTAAGCTTCAAGGCGTCCACCATGTCGCCTATCGCTGCAAGGATGCGAAAGAAACCGTCGAGTTTTATCACGACGTGCTCGGCATGGATTTTCAATTGGCAATCGCCGAGGATCATGTCCCGTCAACCGGCGCCTATGACCCATACATGCACATCTTCCTGGATGCTGGGAATGGCAACGTATTGGCCTTTTTTGAGCTGCCCCAGCAGCCAAATATGGGCCGTGATGAAAACACCCCGCAATGGGTGCAGCATATCGCTTTCAAAATCGGATCGATGGACGAGCTGCTGGCCGCCAAAGCGCGCGCCGAAGCGCACGGGCTTGAAGTGCTTGGACCGACTCATCATGGCATTTTCAAATCGATTTATTTCTTCGACCCGAACGGCCACCGCCTGGAACTTGCCTGCGATATCGGCACGCCCGATCAGTATGCGGAGCTTAAGCGCGTGGCGCCAGACATGCTGGAAGAATGGAGCCAAACCAAGAAAGCCCCCCGCCATGCGGCTTGGTTGCACGATAAGATCAAAGAAGAGAGCCAATAAATGAAACTCGCCACCCTCAAAAATGGCTCTCGCGACGGGCGTCTCGTCGTCGTCTCCAAAGACCTGACGCGCTGCACAGACGCGGCGCGCATTGTGCCGACACTGCAAGCGGCGCTGGACGATTGGGAAATCGCTGCGCCGCGCCTTGCACGCATGGCCGAGGGGGTTGAGCTTGGCTCAGTGCCGACCTTCCGGTTTCATGAACAAGACTGCGAAAGCCCGCTGCCGCGCGCCTATCAATGGGCTGATGGCTCAGCCTATATCAATCATGTGGAATTGGTCCGCAAAGCGCGCGGCGCCGACGTGCCCGAAAGCTTCTACGACGATCCGCTCATGTATCAGGGCGGTTCTGATGCGTTCCTCGGACCGCGCGATGATATCCCGCTCGGCGACGTTGCTTGGGGCTGCGATATGGAAGGCGAGATCGCGGTCATCACGGATGACGTGCCGATGGGCGTGAGCGAGGCGGAAGCGGCAAATCACATCAAGCTCATCATGCTGTGCAATGATGTGTCCTTGCGCGGCCTGATCCCGCCAGAGCTCGCCAAAGGGTTTGGCTTCTTCCAATCAAAACCACCGAGCGCGTTTTCGCCAGTCGCCGTGACCCCGGACGAACTCGGCGCGGCGTGGGCCGATGCGCTGGTTCACTTGCCATTGCGCGTCGATTATAATGGCGCAGCATTTGGGCGCGCCGAAGCTGGTGTCGATGCGACGTTCTCGCTTGCGCGCCTGGTGGCGCATGCCGCGAAAACTCGTCCGCTCAGTGCTGGCACAGTGATTGGCTCCGGCACGGTGTCGAATAAGGGCGCGGATGGCGGACCCGGCAAACCGGTCAGCGAAGGCGGGCTCGGCTACTCGTGCATTGCAGAGATCCGGATGATTGAGAAAATCGCCAACGGGGCGTTTGAGACCCCTTTCATGCAGCCTGGTGACACCGTGCGAATGGAAATGCTCGACGAGGCTGGAAAGTCTATTTTCGGTGCGATTGAACAGACCGTGGTGTCGGTCTAGCGCAAAGGCCGGGTGTAAAACCGCACGGCTTTTTCGCCGGGTCGGTAAGTGGCATTGCCGGCCTCAACAAAGCCGAGACGTTTGTGGAAGCGATGCGAGCCTGGATTGTCCGGGAGCGTGTTCACTTCGCAGCCCATCTCATCATATGTCGGAAAATGCGCAAAAGCGGCTTCATACAAGGCTTCGCCTAACCGTTGACCGCGTGCCGCCGGCAGAAGCGCGATCCGATCAACATAGACGACTGATTTTCCAGTCTCGGCCGCATAGGCTTCGAACCAGCGCATATTCGGGCTATCATAATCTGGCAGACCAAGCTCCATCAAGGTAATGAAGCCGAGCGGATGATCATCCGCATCGGTGGCGACCAAGCAAGTCGCGAGCGCAATCCATTTGGCGAGGCTTGCTTCTGTCTCTGCGCCAACTCCTGGGACGGAGGCCTCATTCGCAGCAAACAGCGTTGGGAAATCATCGGCTCGATAGGATCGTATGGGCATTGTCGCTTATTCTCGTGATTTTTCGCGAGCGAAACGCGTATCCTGTAATGGCGCAAGCGAAAAGCGGGCAATTCGAGCCAAATTCGCTCTTGCATCCGCGCCCGTCTCTCGGCATCGTGCGGCCACAACAGCGCTAATGGGGAGACCACAGCTATGGATGTGCAAGAGCAGCAGAGCCTTCGGATAAATTTTGAGCTCGGACCGAAGGATATTGAATACTTCCGTGGCCGCCTGTCAAAAGCCAGGAAAAACCGCGCCTTGCGCGACGATGACCGGGTGATTCTCGCCGCTGAAGCCCTGGCCGTGAAAGCGTTGGAGAGCACCCCACCCACCTTCGTTGTGTCGCGTATGCTGACCCTACAAAACATGGTCGATATGCTCAAAGATCGCGATTGGAACCTGGAGAATGATGATCGCGAGCGGGTGCTCGAAGTGCTCGCCTATTTCGCCGATCCGAATGACATTATTCCCGATGAATTGCCAGGCATTGGGTTTTTGGATGACACGATCATGGTCGACTTGGCGGCGTTTGATCTGGCGCCAGAGCTCGAAGCCTATGCTGAGTTTTGTGCCAACCGAGAAGAGCTGGCGCAGAAAGTCGCAGATGCGCAGCCGCTGGCGGTCGCCCGTGATGAGCTACAGTCGCGCATGCGCCGCCGCCGCCGTCGTCGCTCAGGCGGCACACCCGGCACCGACATTATCACGTCGCTGTTCCACGCCGGCTAAGCCCGAAGGGTTTTGACGCCTAAGACATTGCGAACGCCCCTGCCATATCGCGGGGGCGTTCTTTTTGGGCGGGCCCTTAGCCCATATTCATGTCCATGGCGCCGAGATATTCGCGCTTGCCAATTGCCACGCCTTTTTGGCGCAGCAAATTATAGGCCGTGGTCATATGGAAATAGAAATTCGGCAGTCCGAATGAGGTTAAAAAGCCAAGACCCTTGAACGGGATTTTAAAATCGCCAAACGCGAAAATAACATCTTTGTCGAGCAGACTGTCCAGCTCTTCGGGCGTGACGGCTTTGAGTTGCTCCAGGCTCGTCGCCAGCAGAGTCTCAAGTTGTGCATAAGATGTGACCTCTAGCTCCGGCGGCGGACCCGCCTGGCCAGAGCGCATGGCTTCAACATCACCGATCGTGTGATGGCACACCGAACGGATCTGAAACGAGAAGGGCAGCATGTCATCGCACAGCTTGGCATTCACAAAAGCATCAGCGTCGGCGCCAAGATGCTCGCGCCCGGCGGCCATAATGCCGACAAGGGCTTCAGTCTGACGGATCATCACGCCGATTGTGGATTTATAAAGGGGGGTGGTCATGGCGCATCCTCTTGCGGTTTGTCTTGTGCGCATTTGGAGGAGCGCGCCGGTGAGGACAAGACCAACCTGCAAAGTGTTTCTAATTCTCGCGCGTAGCCTTACAGACTACCGGTGTCAAAGCAGATCGCGGGACAGATCGAGCCATAGGAATTGATTGCGGGGACGCGGGGTAGGTTCAATCTCCGAATGTCTCGTATTCGTTCAGACTCTCGACGACGCTTTGCCCAGCGCGTCTGGGCAATCCAGCACGAGATCTTTCGGCAATGGGTGGGGGCGAAGCGTTGGCTCTGGCTCATATGGAAAGTTCGGGCGCAGATCCCCAGACCAGAAGCCAAAGGCCGCGCGACGGCTTGTCAGGCGTTGTAAGGTGAAAAATCGAGCATTTTTTAGATATATTTTTCTATGGGGTGAAATAATTGGAAGGCCTATAATTTGTTTGTTTTATGGTATTGAGTTCTGGGTAATTTCTTGATCACGCGGATCAAATAAAAAATATAGTAATATTACGTTCGTTGGGGGCTATGACAGATATTTTTCCGCCGAGATGCGACTGAAGTTTCAGGGAAATCTTGCTGATAATGGTGAGATCGACTTTTACGATTTAGCCAAAGCTCTGGATGGATTCCAACGGAGCTTGGCGCTCACCACACATCTTATATTAAACGGCGAGGTCATAACCCAATCGCCATCGCTCAAGAATGCTAAGATTATCGTGTCGCCGCCTCAGAAAGGCAGCTTCGTAGTATTGGTCACTATTTTGGGCGGAATTGGCTATTTGGGAACCAGACCCACAGACACGCCTTTAGGTCATCTGGTACATTCTGCTTATGACTACGTGATGAAGAACGCGTTTGGTGTAAAACTCGATTACGAAAAGTCGATTGGCGACTTGTTGGAGCAGCGCTCAAAGGAAATTGGACGAACCCTCAACCAAGGGCGATTAGACGACTTAACTGAAAAATGTGAGATCGCGATCAAAGATATGCATCGACCGATTGTCCAATCTGAAACGGCAGAGCGCGCTAACGTTTCCAGGATTGTCTCAGACCAGCCTGCCAGACTGGTCACACGGCTTAGCGCACAGACATATGATTCACTAAGGTTTGAGAGACGAACAACAATCATTAAACAATACGAGGGGCTCGTATCTTCTTACAATGTAAACACAAAAGTTGGCCGCTTTTACTTGGTCGCAGAGTCTAGAACCGTACCATTTAAGCTGTCAGCGCCTTTGGCAGAATCCGACGTAGGGGCCTTGCTCGCTAGAAGCATGGAACGACTTGCACAGAGAAAGCTAGAAGTCCCAATCAAATTTGGCGCGTTCGAGAACCAATCAAGAAGCGGAAGGCTGCGCTCATTGTTCGTTATGAGCGTCACTGATTAGCCATTCTTCCCAAACTTCCGATCCCGCCCGGCTAAGATCCGCAAGCGCAGAGCGTTGAGCTTGATAAAGCCCTCAGCATCCTTCTGATCATAGGCGCCGTGATCATCCTCGAACGTCACAATGTCTTCGCGGTAGAGCGAGTAAGGGCTGTCGCGGCCGACCAGGTGGACGCCGCCTTTGTACAGCTTCACTTTCACCTCGCCGGTGACGAAACGCTGGGAATGGTCGATGGCGGCCTGGAGCATTTCGCGCTCAGGGCTCCACCAGAAGCCATTATAGATCAGCTCAGCATATTTCGGCATCAGCTCGTCTTTGAGGTGGCCAGCGCCGCGGTCGAGTGTGATGCTCTCCATGCCGCGATGCGCAGTGAGGAGGATCGTGCCGCCGGGCGTCTCATAGATGCCGCGCGACTTCATGCCGACAAAGCGGTTTTCGAGCAGGTCGAGGCGGCCAATGCCATGCTTGCGGCCATAGTCGTTGAGCTTGGTCAGGATCGTCGCTGGGCTCATCGCCTCGCCATTGATCGCGCAGGCATCGCCTTTTTCAAAGCCGATGGTGATCACTTCAGGCTGATCCGGCGCATCTTCCGGCGACACGGTGCGCAAGTGGACAAATTCCGGAGCGGCCTCGGCCGGATTTTCCAGGACTTTGCCTTCTGAAGACGAGTGGAGCAGGTTGGCATCGACCGAGAAGGGGGCTTCGCCGCGTTTGTCGGTGGCGATTTCAATGCCTTGGTCTTCCGCAAATGCGAGCAGATCGGTGCGCGATTTAAAGTCCCAGTCCCGCCAGGGCGCGATGACTTTGATGTCAGGGTTCAGGCCGTAATAGCCAAGCTCAAACCGGACCTGATCATTGCCCTTGCCAGTGGCGCCGTGACAGACCGCATCGGCGCCCATCATGTCGGCAATCTCAATCTGGCGTTTGGCGATCAGGGGCCGGGCAATCGAGGTGCCAAGCAAGTAAACGCCCTCATAGACCGCATTGGCGCGGAACATCGGGAAGACAAAGTCGCGGACAAATTCTTCGCGGACATCCTCGATAAAGACATTCTCCGGCTTCACCCCCGCGGCGATGGCTTTGGCGCGGGCGGGTTCAATCTCTTCGCCTTGGCCGAGGTCGGCGGTGAAAGTGATCACCTCAGCGCCAAACTCGGTTTGCAACCATTTCAGAATGATAGAGGTGTCGAGCCCTCCAGAATAAGCGAGCACAACTTTTTTGGGCGCAGAGGACATTGTCGACTCCATCGTCAATTTTGATTCAGGCGCGTATGGCGCGGGTTGCGGCGCGGCGCAAGGGGGCTCAGCGGTTAGCTGGCATCTGGTTTTTGATAGACGCGGACATAATCGATTTCCATTCGGGCCGGAAACGCTCTTCGATCAATGCCTTTGCGCCCGCCCCAACCGCCGCCAACGGCGATGTTCAAAATAAGATAGTGTGCAGCATTAAACGGCCATTCGCCGTAATTCTCATTGGTCTTGAGGTATCTGAAATAGCGCTCGCCATCGACCGCGATTTGGATTTCGTCTTCTGTCCACAGCATGCTGTGTGTATGATAGGCGCCGCAGGCTTTACGCGATGTGTAAGTCGCGCCGATCTGATTATCTTTGACGTGGTTTCTATCTTTGGTGTGAACCGTGGCGTGAAAGCGGTTCGTGTCCCAACCGACATATTCCATAATATCGATTTCACCGTCATCCGGCCACTTTTTACGGTCTTGTGGAAGGGTCCAAATAGCGGGCCAGAGACCGCGGCCGCATGGCAGTTTGGCGCGGACTTCGAAATAGCCATAAGTCCAAGATGCGCGGTCCTTGGTGATAAGACGCGCTGACGTATAAACTTGCCCACCGGTATCTGGAAATTGCTCGATCGGGGTCGGCTCTGCCCGCGCTTCAATAATCAAACGGCCATTCTCAACCCGTGCATTCTTTGCCCGCGGTCCAGAATAATATTGTTTCTCTTGGTTCCACCATCCATCCGGGTTGCGGTATGTATCATAGGCCCAATTGGCCTCATCCGGGGCCCCATCGACGGAAAACTCATCTGACCAGACCAAGTTATAGTCAGCCGGCCGTTCGAGCGTCACGAATTGGTGGCCTGC
The DNA here is from genome assembly GCA_039822145.1 of Pseudomonadota bacterium. Taxonomy (GTDB): domain Bacteria; phylum Pseudomonadota; class Alphaproteobacteria; order Caulobacterales; family Hyphomonadaceae; genus Henriciella. The sequence goes on from JBCBMU010000022.1 coordinate 37,833, forward strand.
TCCGACGTCCGTACCCATGATGAACGTACATGCTGACAGCGTAACACTTGCTAGGGATAAGGATATAAAAGTACGGCTCATACGAGGAGCCTTAGCGCACTGACAGAGCCGGACAAGAGAGGATTCTGAACCTAACCTGAGTAAAATCGGATTTCTTGAACATAAATGCGGACAAATTGCCTTTTTTGGCGCCAACCCGTCGCCTTGATTGTCCGTCATCTTGGACCGCATCGAAAACGCGAACGGGAGGACGCACCCCATGAAAAAAACAAGCTTATCTGTCGCCGGTATCGTCGCGGCTGTGGCCTTGGCCTTCGGCGCCCATGCCAAAACCAAACCATCCCCAGACCCTATTTCGGATCATCCAATTATGAGCGCAGTTTCGTCCTACATCCTCCTCGACCGTACAGGTTCTATGTCTGATATTTGGGACGAGGCGCTCGGCTCGGTTAACGCTTATGCCGACGCGGTCGGGAAAGTCGAAGAGGGCGAAGCGGATGACCTCAAAACCTCGGTCACCCTGGCGGTGTTTGATTATCAACAAGGTCTGCAATTTGATGTCCTGCGCAAAGATGTTGAGCCCGCCGCTTGGACCAATGTCACCAATGATGACGTGACGCCGCGCGGAATGACCCCTCTATTCGACGCGATCAATCGTACCATCACTATGGCCGAAGCCGATAATCCTGAAAAAGCCGTGATCGTGATTATGACAGACGGCCACGAAAACTCTTCGCGCGAAGTGACCCGCCAAGGCGCTAAAGCGGCGCTTGATCGAGCTGAGGCGCGCGGCTGGGAAGTCGTCTTCCTGGGCGCTGAATTTGCCAGCTTTGGCGACGCCGATGCGGTCGGCGTGCGTTCTGACAAACAAATGGCCGTGAGCGCAGGGTCGCTGACAGCGACGCAAGAGCGCCTGGCAAAAAAGGCCCGCGAATATGGCAAAGGCGAAGAAGCGGAAATCGTCTTCGATGCTGAAGACCGCGCGGTCGCTGAAGAAGAAGAAGTGAAAGAGCGTAAAGGCTCGAACCGATAAGAACCGGCCTATGCCGTGAGTGAGCTTCCCCGCAGGCTCGGGACGTGACGCGGGCAAGAGGAGGGCGCAAAGGTTTTACTTTGCGCCCTCTGCGCTTGTGTATGTGGTTAACGCTCTCGCGAGAGGCGGGATCAAATTTCAGTCATTTTCGGCATCTCGCGCTTGCTTGATGGATTGAGTTCAAGCAGCTTGCAACTGCGAAGGGAATTTAGGTGCGAGCGTTAGCATCTGATAAATGCGTATTCCCGTAGAATAAAACACGACTGCGAACGGGGAAACAGATGACGAATATGCGCGCCTCAAAAATGCGAAGCGTAGCCAGCGTTCTGGCGGTGGTTTTGGCAACCGGGATGGTTGCTGCTTGTGGCGGCGGAGGCGGCGGTGACGGCGCGTCTGTATCACCGCCCCCGCCACCTCCTCCGCCTCCTCCGCCGCCCCCACCTCCTCCGCCGCCTCCGCCTCCGCCTCCGCCTCCACCGCCACCTCCTCCTCCGCCGCCGCCAACGTCCGTGGCGATTTCGGGGCAGGTGACGTTTGACAAAGTGCCGTCTCAGAATGATTTCACGGGGCTAAACTATAACGCGATCACGCAGGATCCGGCCCGCGGGATTGTCGTGGAAGCCGTCAATGCAGGCGGGACCGTTCTGGCCACCGACGTGACCGATGGCAGCGG
>JBCBMU010000023.1:0-35793 GCA_039822145.1 Pseudomonadota bacterium
TCTTGCCGTGGTCCACGTGTCCAATCGTTCCGATGTTCACGTGCGGCTTATTACGCTCAAACTTTTCTTTGGCCATGGGATACTCCTAATACCAAATTTTCTATTCTTATTTCGGCTTAGCCAGCCAGCTCAGATACCAGCTTCTGCGCCTCAGCTTTTGGCACTTCCGCATAATGTTCAAATTGCATGGTGAATTGCGCCCGGCCTTGCGACATGCCGCGAAGGTTAGACACATACCCGAACATGTTCACCAGAGGCACAAAGGCGTTGATCGCCGTTGCATTGCCGCGTGGCTCACTGCCTTGGATCTGGCCGCGGCGAGAATTCAAGTCACCAATGATGTCACCCATATAGTCTTCTGGCGTGACAACTTCGACTTTCATAATCGGCTCCATCAAACGCGGGTCGCCTTGAGTTTTCAGCTCACGGAACGCAGCCCGCGCCGCGATTTCAAACGCCAGGACACTGGAGTCGACATCGTGATAGGCCCCATCAAACAGCGTCGCCTTAAAGTCGGTCATTGGGTAGCCCGCCAGGAGGCCGTTTTCCTTGGCCATGTTCAGGCCTTTTTCAACGCCCGGGATAAATTCCTTAGGAACGTTACCGCCGACAATCTTGCTTTCGAAGACGAAGCCTGAACCTGGCTCAAGCGGTTCAAATTCAACTTTGATACGGGCAAATTGACCCGAACCACCAGACTGCTTCTTGTGTGTGTAGTCGATTTCCGCGCCTTTGCCGAGCGCTTCACGATACGCCACTTGCGGCTGACCGATATTCGCCTCAACTTTAAACTCGCGCTTCAGACGATCGACGAGAATGTCGAGGTGAAGTTCGCCCATGCCCTTCATGATGGTCTGACCTGACTCAATATCAGTCTCAACCTGGAAGCTTGGGTCTTCCGCCGCAAGACGGGCAAGACCAGTCGACATCTTCTCTTGGTCAGCCTTGGTTTTCGGCTCAACCGCAATCTCGATCACCGGATCTGGGAAATTCATCGTTTCCAGAACAACAGGATTGTTCTTGTCAGACAGCGTATCGCCAGTTGTCGTGCCTTTAAGGCCAGCAATCGCGATAATATCGCCGGCATAGGCTTCTTCGATGTCATCATGATCGTTGGAGTGCATGATCATCATACGGCCAACGCGCTCTGCCTTACCCTTGGTCGCGTTCAGGACAGATCCGCCTTTTGACAAAACACCGGAATAGACGCGGACAAAAGTCAACGATCCGAAATATTTATCATTCCAAATTTTGAAGGCGAGGCCGGCAAATGGCTGGTCGTCAGAAGCTGAGCGCGCAATGTCGCGAGTCTCTGTCTCATCGCCCGGCTTAAAGCCCATATAGTCAGGCACATCCAGCGGGCTCGGCAAAAAGTCGATGACCGCGTTCAGCATCGGCTGAACCCCTTTATTCTTAAACGCAGAGCCGCCCAGAACTGGCACGAAAGCCATTTCCAGAGTCCCCTTACGGATCAGCTCGCGCAGCTTCTCAATCGAAGGCTCTTCGCCTTCGAGGTAAGCCATCATCGCGTCTTCGTCTTGCTCAACCGCCAGCTCGACCATGGTCGCGCGCATTTCAGCACATTTGTCTTTCAGCTCGTCGCGGATCTCGCGCAATTCCCAGCTCGCGCCGAGATCTTCGCCAGCCCACACCCATTCTTGCATGGTGATTAGGTCAACGTGACCTTCAAGCTCATTTTCGGCACCGATTGGGCACTGGATCGGCATCGCTTTGGTGCCGGTCCGGTCTTCAATCATGTCGACGCAGTTAAAGAAGTCCGCGCCGATCTTGTCCATCTTATTGACGAACACGATACGTGGAACGTGATAACGGTCAGCCTGACGCCAAACGGTTTCAGTTTGCGGCTCAACACCAGCATTGGCATCCAGAACACATACCGCGCCATCAAGAACCGCCAGAGAGCGCTCGACCTCAATGGTGAAGTCAACGTGTCCTGGTGTGTCGATAATGTTCAAGCGGTGCTTTTCAGTTTGCGCCGTCTGACCATCGTCAGTGCGTTCCCAGAATGTGGTCGTCGCAGCAGACGTGATCGTGATCCCGCGCTCCTGCTCCTGCTCCATATGGTCCATCGTCGCCGCACCGTCATGGACTTCACCAATCTTGTGGGACTTACCCGTATAATACAGGATGCGTTCAGACGTTGTGGTTTTACCAGCGTCAATGTGCGCCATAATACCAAAGTTGCGATAGCGCTCCAGCGGATATTCGCGGGCCATGGGCTTTACCTTCGTAGTTGGGTTCCGGGAGGAAACGGAAGCTCTTTAAGTGAAATCTACCAGCGATAGTGCGAGAATGCGCGGTTGGCTTCTGCCATCTTGTGCGTATCTTCGCGCTTCTTGACCGCGTTGCCGCGGCCCTGCGATGCGTCCATGAGCTCTCCTGCGAGACGCTCACGCATTGTGTTCTCGTTGCGGCTGCCCGCAGCTGCAGCAAGCCAACGAATGGCCAGCGCTTGACGGCGCTCAGGACGAACCTCGACCGGCACTTGGTATGTGGCACCACCAACACGGCGAGAACGAACCTCAACCGCAGGTGAAATCGCTTCTAGAGCTTCGTGAAACACTTCAACTGGGTCTTTTTTGGCCCGTGTTTCGACCAGATCCAGCGCGCCATAGACGATACGCTCAGCAGTCGACTTTTTGCCGTCCTGCATGATCTGGTTCATGAATTTTGACAGGACAACGTCCTTAAACTTTGGATCAGGCAGGACCTGACGCTTCTCTGCGCGGTGACGACGAGACATTTAACAGCCCTCCCTTATTTCGGTTTCTTAACGCCGTAATGCGAACGACGCTGCTTACGATCTTTCACGCCCTGGGTGTCCAGAACGCCGCGCAGGATGTGGTAACGCACACCTGGCAAATCTTTTACACGACCACCGCGGATCAGGACAACAGAGTGTTCCTGCAGGTTGTGGCCTTCACCTGGGATATAGCAAAGCGATTCAAACCCAGTCGTCAGGCGGACTTTCGCCACTTTACGAAGCGCCGAGTTCGGCTTCTTCGGTGTGGTCGTGTACACGCGGGTACAAACACCGCGACGTTGTGGGTTGCCCTTGAGGGCGGGTGTTTTGGAACGCTGCGGCTTTGGTTTGCGCGGCTTCCGGATCAGCTGTTGAATCGTCGGCATAGGGGCCTTGATACTCTCTAGTTTCGTGGCCCCTGTCGGACCAATTTCAGGTGAGACGCAAGTCAGGCCGTGAGTTCCCAAACCGTGCATCCGCTCAATTAAATGTGTTTGCCAAACGGGCAACCCCCAAAAGGATTACCGGGCAGACCCAAAGGGACTGCCCAGCCAGCATGTGGCGCGTGTTAAGGCCCAGCGCTGGCCACGTCAAGCCTTGGCGGCAGAGCTTTCAGCAATAAGCCCCGCCGCCAAGTCTAATTCGATTTTATTCTGCCGCTTCCGGTGCTGGGAGAGAGGCAGCTGCCTCTTTCGCAGCGGCTTCGCGCTTATTGCGCAGCTGCTGGTCACGCTGGGCTGCGACTTTGCGCATTTCGCGCATACCGCCGCCGGTTCCAGCCGGGATGAGACGCCCAACAATGACGTTCTCTTTCAGGCCTTCAAGCGTATCGACTTTACCCTGCAGGGCCGCTTCGGTCAGCACCCGAGTCGTTTCTTGGAACGAGGCCGCGGAGATGAAGCTGCGGGTCTGCAGCGAGGCTTTGGTGATGCCGAGCAGTACCGGAACCGCTACCGCTTCGCGTTGATCAGCCTTCTTAGACTTACGCACGGCGGCATTGGCTTCTTCAAATTCCAGCGCGTCAACATGCTCGCCTTTGATCAGCGTGGTTGTCCCAGCATCTGTCACTTCGAACTTTTGCAGCATCTGGCGAACAATCACCTCAATGTGCTTGTCGTTGATCGGCACGCCTTGCAGGCGGTAAACCTTCTGGACTTCGTCGACGAGATAATCCGCCAGCGCTTCGATGCCGAGCGTTGCAAGAATGTCCTGCGGTGCTGGGTTACCATCGATGATATAATCACCGCGCTTCACGTAGTCGCCATCCTGAACGTCGAGACGACGCGCTTTCGGGACCAGGAATTCGATCGCGTCTTTGCCCTCTTCGTCGGGCACAATCGCAATCTTACGCTTCTGCTTATACTCACGAATGAACTGAATACGGCCATCCATCTCAGCGATCACGGCGTGGTCTTTTGGACGACGGGCTTCAAACAGCTCAGCCACACGCGGAAGACCACCGGTAATGTCTTTGGTTTTCGCACCGCCGGTCGCAACACGCGCCATTGATTCACCGACTTTGATCGTATCGCCATCTTCCATGGAAAGAATCGCGCCAGGTGACAGCATGTAGCGGGCTTCATTGCCATTTGGCAGGGCCAGCGCTTCACCCTTGTCATTCACAACCATGATGGACGGACGCAGGTCTGCGCCTTTCGAACCACGGCCATCAATGATCACGCGAGACGAAATACCGGTCGCTTCATCGGTCTCTTCGCGGGCGGTCAGGCCGTCCACGATGTCGACGAGACGGATCTTCCCTTCGACTTCTGAGATCATTGGCTGCGCAAATGGATCCCAATCCGCCATCTTGTCGCCAGGCTTGACCTTTTTCTTGTCTTTGACCGACAGCGCCGTGCCGTAGGTTGGCTTGAAGGTCTGACGGGTCCGACCGTCGGCATCTTCAATCGACACGACCATGTGACGGCCTGTGACGATCAGAGCGCCATCTTCGCGGGTCACGAAGGTTGGGTTTTCGAACCGGATCTTCCCTTCAACCTGCGCTTCAGCAGAGCTTTCCTCGGCCACAGATGCGGCGCCGCCAATGTGGAAGGTCCGCATGGTCAGCTGGGTACCCGGCTCACCAATCGACTGGGCCGCGATAACTCCGACCGCTTCGCCTTTATTGACCACCGTACCGCGCGCCAAGTCGCGACCATAACAGGACACGCAAACGCCGATCTTGGTTTCACACGTCAGCGGCGATCGCACTTTGATACGATCAACACCGGCGTCCTCGATTTTCCGCGCGAGCACTTCGTCAATATGAGTGTTCGCAGGCGCGACCAGCTCGTCAGACTTCGGTGCTTTGACGTCTTCGCCGGTCACCCGGCCAAGGATGCGTTCGCTGAGCGAGACGACAACATCGGCGCCTTCCATGACGGCTGACAGCTCGATGCCTTGATCGGTGCCGCAATCGTCCTCGGTGACGATACAGTCTTGAGCCACGTCGACCAGACGGCGGGTCAGATAGCCCGAGTTCGCAGTCTTAAGCGCGGTATCCGCAAGACCCTTACGCGCCCCGTGGGTGGAGTTAAAGTACTCCTGAACGGTCAGACCCTCTTTAAAGTTTGAGATGATTGGCGTCTCGATGATCGAGCCATCCGGACGCGCCATCAGGCCGCGCATCCCGGCGAGCTGTTTCATTTGGTTCTTCGAACCACGCGCGCCAGAGTGGGCCATCATAAAGACCGAGTTGGTCTCTTCTTGGCGGCCGGTCTTCTTGTCCGTCTCGGCTTCGCCTGCGGCGTCCATCATCGCGTCCGCGACTTTGTCGGTACAGGTCGACCAAGCGTCGACGACTTTATTGTACTTCTCACCGCGGGTGATCAGACCATCAGCATATTGACGCTCATACTCAGACACTTGCTCTTTGGTCTGCTCGACCAATTTCACTTTCGCGGCTGGGATTTTCATATCGTCCTTACCGAACGAGATGCCGGCTTTCGCCGCTTCCCGGAAGCCGAGGGCCATTAGACGGTCAGCAAAGATCACGGTCGCTTTTTGACCACAGTGACGATAGACTTCGTCGATCAGTTTCCCGATATTTTTCTTCACCATAACGTCGCCGAGCAGTTTCTCAGGGTCGATTTTGTGGTGACGCGGGAAGATGTCCGAAATCATGTAACGACCAGGAGTCGTGTCGATGATTTTGGAGAGATCCTGATCATTTTCGTCCTTGGTATGGTACATCGCTTTGATCTTAGCGTGCATCGACAGCTTGCCAGATGACAGCGCATGTTCAAGCTCAGCCATATCGGAAATGACCATGCCCTCGCCCTGCTCGTTCGGCTTATCGAGCGAGAGATAGTAGAGGCCCAGAACGATATCCTGAGATGGAACGATGATTGGCTTACCATTGGCAGGCGACAGGATGTTGTTCGTCGACATCATCAAGACGCGCGCTTCGAGCTGGGCTTCCAAGCTCAGCGGCACGTGGACCGCCATTTGGTCGCCGTCAAAGTCAGCGTTAAACGCCGCACAGACGAGCGGGTGAAGCTGAATAGCTTTACCTTCAATCAGTTTCGGCTCGAACGCTTGGATGCCAAGACGGTGAAGCGTAGGCGCACGGTTCAAAAGAATCGGATGCTCACGGATCACCTCTTCGAGGATATCCCAAACTTCCGGCTTTTCTTTCTCAACCAGCTTCTTCGCGGCTTTGACCGTTCCGGCCAGGCCTTTCGCGTCGAGGCGAGCATAGATGAACGGCTTGAACAGCTCCAGAGCCATTTTCTTCGGAATACCGCACTCGTGCAGTTTCATGGTTGGACCAACCACGATGACCGAACGACCAGAATAGTCGACGCGCTTGCCGAGCAGGTTCTGACGGAACCGGCCATGCTTCCCCTTCAGCATATCTGAAAGAGATTTCAGCGGACGCTTATTGGTCCCGGTAATCGTCCGGCCACGGCGACCATTGTCGAACAGAGCGTCGACAGATTCCTGCAGCATCCGCTTTTCGTTCCGGATGATGATGTCAGGTGCGCGAAGCTCCATAAGGCGCTTCAAACGGTTGTTCCGGTTAATCACACGGCGATAAAGGTCGTTCAGATCGGACGTCGCAAAGCGACCGCCGTCCAGCGGCACCAATGGGCGCAGATCTGGCGGAATGACTGGCACAACGTTGAGGATCATCCATTCTGGCTTGGCACCTGAAGCGAGGAAAGCCTCAACGACTTTCAGACGCTTAGAATACTTCTTAGTTTTCAGCTCCGACGTCGACTCTGCGAGATCTTCACGCAGCTGGTCGGCGAGCAGGTCAAGGTCGAGCCCTTCTAGGATCTCTTTGACCGCCTCAGCGCCGATCATCGCGGTGAACGCGTCCTCACCGTGCTCGTCCTGAAGATCCATATATTCTTCTTCAGTGAGCATTTGCTTTGGTTCGAGCGGTGTCAGGCCAGGTTCAGTGACGACATAGCTCTCAAAATACAGAACGCGCTCAACATCTTTCAACGTCATGTCGAGCAATGTCGCGATCCGGGATGGCAGAGATTTCAGGAACCAGATGTGAGCTACCGGCGAGGCCAGCTCAATGTGTCCCATACGCTCACGGCGCACTTTAGCGAGCGTGACTTCCACACCGCATTTCTCACAGATAATGCCGCGATATTTGATCCGCTTATATTTCCCGCAAAGACACTCATAGTCTTTAATCGGTCCGAAGATCCGCGCACAGAACAGGCCGTCACGCTCAGGCTTGAACGTTCGGTAATTAATGGTCTCCGGCTTTTTGATTTCACCGGACGACCAACCGCGGATTTTTTCCGGGCTGGCAATCGTGATCCGGATCGCGTCAAACGTCGGGACTTCTTCTTTTTGTCTGTAAATGCTGGCTACATCTTGGCGCATATGTTTCCACTCCTTGGGAGGGTTTGGCCGGCTTCCTCGCCGAAAATCCGACCTTTGAACCTGTTTACTCTACTGCCCTGAACTCAAGGCGCGACGGCTATTCAGCCGCCACGTTTGAGTCTCCGTCATTGTCTCCGATCAACTCGACATTGAGGCCGAGGGACCGCATCTCTTTGATCAACACGTTGAAGCTTTCTGGGATACCTGCTTCGAACGTGTCGTCGCCGCGAACGATGGCTTCGTACACTTTTGCCCGGCCGGCCGTGTCATCCGACTTAACCGTGAGCATTTCTTGTAGTGTGTACGCTGCGCCGTAAGCCTCAAGGGCCCAGACTTCCATTTCCCCGAAGCGCTGGCCGCCAAACTGGGCTTTACCGCCGAGAGGCTGCTGCGTGACCAGAGAGTAAGGTCCGGTTGAACGGGCGTGGATCTTCTCATCGACCAGGTGGTGCAGTTTGAGGAGATATTTATAGCCGACTGTAACCGGGCGCTTGAACTGCTCGCCGGTGCGACCGTCAAAGACAATAGACTGACCAGAGCCGTGCAATCCTGCCCGCTCGAGCATTTCAACAATGTCGGGCTCACGCGCACCATCAAAGACCGGTGTTGCGAATGGCACACCTTTGTGAAGGTTGCTTGCGAGCTCTACAAGATCCTCTTCCGATTCAGGAAGTGGCTCGTCATTGCCATAGACTTTTTGAAGCGTCTCTTTGAGCTGCTTAACGTCATGATTAGCGCGCCACTCTTCGAGCGATTCAGTGACCAGCTTACCGAGACCGGCTGCCGCCCATCCAAGGTGAGTTTCGAGAATCTGCCCGACATTCATCCGCGATGGAACGCCGAGCGGGTTGAGCACGATATCGACCGGCGTACCGTCTTCCAAGAATGGCATGTCTTCGATCGGGTTGATCTTAGAGATAACACCCTTGTTGCCGTGACGTCCGGCCATTTTGTCACCCGGCTGCAGCTTACGCTTCACAGCGAGGAAGACTTTAACAACTTTCATCACGCCTGGTGGCAAGTCATCGCCTTGCTGAACCTTATCGACTTTGTCGTTAAAGCGTGCATCGAGTTCACGAATGGCGTCGTCGAATTGCTCGCGCAGACCATCGATCTCGGCTTGGGCTTTTTCAGACTTTAGCGCGATTTCCCAGAGGTCACGATCAGACAGCTCTTCGAGATCTGCCGCAGAAATCTTACCAGTCTTGAAGCCTCTAGGCCCTGCGGCCGCTTCTTTTCCGGTTAGAACTTGGCGCAGACGGTCATACGTGTTGCGCTCGAGGATAGACTGTTCATCTTCCTTATCTTCTTGCAGCTGTTCGATCTGCTCACGCTCGATTTGCAGCGCGCGCTGGTCCTTATCGATGCCGTGACGGTTAAACACACGCACTTCGACAACTGTACCCGCATCGCCCGGAGGTACACGCATAGACGTGTCACGCACATCAGAGGCTTTCTCACCAAAGATTGCGCGCAGGAGTTTCTCTTCCGGCGTCATTGGGCTTTCGCCTTTTGGCGTCACCTTGCCGACCAGAATATCGCCCGCTTTGACTTCGGCGCCGACGGCAACAATGCCAGCTTCGTCCAAGTTCCGGAGCGCTTCTTCACCGACATTTGGAATGTCGCGGGTGATCTCTTCTGGGCCAAGCTTGGTGTCGCGCGAAGCGATTTCAAACTCTTCCAAGTGGATCGATGTATAGACATCATCACGCACAATGCGCTCAGAGATCAGGATCGAGTCCTCAAAGTTGTAGCCGTTCCAAGGCATAAACGCGACGAGCACGTTACGGCCAAGCGCCAGCTCCCCAAGATCGGTAGATGGACCGTCAGCGATAATATCGCCTTTCTTAACAACATCGCCCACTTTCACGATTGGACGCTGGTTGATGCAGCTATTCTGGTTCGAGCGACGGAATTTCGATAAGCGATAGATGTCGACGCCCGATTTGCCGTCGAGATCTTCCGTGGCGCGGACAACGATCCGCGTCCCGTCCACCTGCTCAATCACACCTGGACGCGAGGCAACAACTGCAGCGCGGCTATCGCGGGCCACAACAGCTTCCATCCCAGTCCCGACCAGCGGCGCATCTGTTTGCAACAGTGGCACGGCCTGACGTTGCATGTTCGACCCCATCAAAGCGCGGTTCGCATCGTCATTCTCAAGGAATGGGATGAGCGCCGCGGCGACAGAGACCACCTGTTTCGGCGAAACATCCATGTATTGAATGTCTTCTTTGAGCACGAGCATCGCTTCGCCATTCACACGGGCGTTTGCGAACTCATTGATCAGCTCACCCTTTTCATTGAACAGCGTGTTGGCCTGAGCAATTTTATAAAGCTGCTCTTCCATCGCCGAGAGATAGACAACCTCATCGGTCAGCTTGCCATTCTCAACTTTCCGGTACGGGCTTTCAATGAAGCCATACTTGTTGACGCGCGCATGGGTGGCGAGTGAGTTGATCAGACCAATGTTCGGGCCTTCTGGTGTTTCAATCGGACAGATCCGGCCATAGTGGGTCGGATGAACGTCTCGGACTTCAAAGCCGGCACGTTCACGGGTCAGACCGCCTGGCCCAAGCGCTGAGAGACGGCGCTTGTGCGTAATCTCTGACAGCGGGTTGGTTTGATCCATGAACTGAGACAGTTGCGAAGAACCGAAGAATTCGCGCACAGACGCGACAACCGGCTTTGCATTGATCAGATCGTTCGGCATAACCGTATCGATATCGACAGAACTCATCCGCTCCTTGATCGCCCGCTCCATACGGACCAGACCAATGCGGTAATTATTCTCCATCAATTCCCCGACAGAGCGCACACGGCGATTGCCCAGATTATCGATATCGTCGACGTCACCTTTGCCGTCTTTCAGGTCGAGAATGACCTTGGCAACACCGATAATGTCATCATTGCGGAGCGTCCGCTCAGTGTCTTCAGCCGGCTCATAGTCTGACACAGCGACTTTCAAACGGGTGTTCATTTTCACCCGGCCAACGGCCGACAAATCATAGCGCTCGCCGTCAAAGAAGAGCTGGTTAAACAGTGCGTCGGCTGCTTCCTGGGTTGGCGGCTCACCTGGGCGCATCACGCGGTAAATGTCAGACAGCGCCTCAAAGCGGGTGTCATTCTTGTCGGCTTTGAGCGTGTTGCGCAGCCATGGGCCGCGACCACCGCCATCAACGTCGAGCACTTCAATCGCTTTGATTTTCTGATCGCGCAACTCAGCGAGAAGCTCTTCGTCGAGTAGATCGCCGGACTCGCCGTAAATCTCACCGGTTTTGCGGTTGACGATATCACGCGCGAGGAATTTGCCGTCAACTGCAGTTGTTGGCAGCAGAAGCTCTTCCGTGCCGCCCTCTTTGATCCGCTTCAGCGCAAGCGCGGTGATCTTACGATCGGCCGGCGCGACGGTCTTGCCAGACTTGGCGTCGACCAGATCGAAAGTTGGCTTCACGCCCTTCCAGGCGTCTGGATTAAACCCGGTGATCCAGCCCGCTTTGTCCAAACGATAAATCGAGTGGGTGTAGAACATGTCGAGGATCTGATCGGAATCATAGCCAAGCGCCATCATAAGTGTGGTCGCTGGCAGCTTCCGCTTCCGGTCAATCCGAACGTTCAAGATGTCTTTGGCGTCAAACTCAAAGTCGAGCCAAGAGCCGCGATACGGAATGATCCGCGCCGCGAAGAGCAGCTTACCCGATGTGTGAGTCTTGCCTTTGTCGTGATCGAAGAACACACCCGGCGACCGGTGCATTTGGCTAACAATCACGCGCTCGGTTCCGTTCACGATGAACGTCCCCTTATTGGTCATCAGCGGGATGTCTCCGAGATAGACCTCTTGTTCTTTAACTTCTTTGACCGACTTCGCGCCGGTGTCTTCATCAATGTCGAACACGACCAATTGCAAGCGCACTTTCAAAGGCGCCGCATATGTCAGGTCACGCTGCATACATTCTTCAGTATCGAATTTCGGCGGCTCAAACTCATACGAGACATATTCGAGCGACGCGCGCTCGTTAAAATCGATGATTGGGAACACTGACTTGAACACACCGCCGAGACCGTCATCGGTCCGCTCAGCTTGTGGCGTGTGCATTTGCAGGAAGTGTTCATATGAGGAGCGCTGAACCTCGATGAGGTTTGGCATATCGATGGCTTCGGGAATTTTGCCGAAGGATTTGCGGATGCGTTTCTTTTCAGTGAAAGAGAGTGCCATCTTGTCTTCCGTTTTGTGCCGCTCAGTCGGGAACCGAAGCGGCGTGTCGCCTAGAACGCGAGGACGCGGCAAAGCCAAACAGGCTTTGCCGCGCTAATTACTGACGAAACGGCGCTTCGCGCACACACCATCCCGCACTGTACTCACCCCAAAAGGGGCAGAAGTTTACTTGAGCTCGACGGTTGCGCCGGCTTCTTCGAACTTCTTCTTGATTTCTTCGGCCTCGTCTTTTGCGACGCCTTCTTTGATTGCTTTCGGAGCGCTCTCGACGAGCTCCTTAGCTTCTTTCAGACCAAGGCCGCCCACGACTTCGCGGACAACTTTAATCACGTTGATTTTCTTGGCGCCTGCATCGGTCAGCACGACGTCAAATTCGTCTTTCTCAGCCGCAGCTTCGCCGCCAGCGTCGCCGCCAGCTGCTGGGCCTGCAACAGCGACAGCTGCCGCAGCTTTAATGCCACGCTCTTCGAGAAAGTCGTTTAGTTCTTTTGCTTCTAGAATGGTGAGGCCAAGGAGCTCTTCACCAAGTTTTGCGATATCAGCCATTTTTCTGATTTCCTGTTACGGGTTGATGTGTTTGCTGGTCTTTGCTGTGGAATTGACCTTACGCTGCTGCCTGGTCGCCAATGGCGTTGATTGCGCCCGCCAGGCCTTGACCTGGTGCATTGAGGCGCTGACCCAGTTGACTTGCTTGCCCCAAGAGGCGCGCAACAACAGTCGCAATTTGTTCCTCGCGAGATGGCATTTTGGAGAGCGCTGTTACGCCCGCCGCATCAAGAATTTCGTCACCCATCATGCCGCCAACGATTACGAGCTTGTCGTTATCTTTAGCGAACTCTGACGCCCCCTTTGCCGCAGCAACTGGGTCTTCAGCATAAGCAATGACGGTTTGGTCAACGAACATGGCATTTGCCGCGTCGCCGCCTTTTCCATCAAGTGCCTTTTTGAAGAGACGGTTCTTGACCACTTTCGCTGTCGCACCCTGCTCGCGCAGTTTGCCACGGAACTCAGTCATCTCCGCAACTGTAAGACCGGTATAACGTGCCACGATGACACTGCCTGAGTCAGCAATAACGCCTTCCAGCGATTTGATGGCTTCGGCTTTTCCGGCTCTATCCATTACGGATCTCCTTCAAACAAGGCGACCGGACCATCCGGGCGCCTGGGGTTGCCGTCGATGACGCCTAAGCGCCATTTCGAGCGCCTGCCCAGGGCATCCGCAGACCAGTCCAATCTGTGAAACTTCACAGACCAACCTGCATCACCCCGTCTATCAAGGGATTTAAACTTCGAACAAAGCCACCCATGGTCTCGGACAGGAAACGGGAGACCGACGAATCGCCAATCTCCCGCAAGCCGACGTCCTTAACCTTTCATCCACAGCCACACAAGCCCTAAAATCACAAAAGTCAAGTGTTTTGCGGATTTAGGGTTAAGATGGCTCGAGTGGTCGCTTTTCGCCATCAATCACCACGCCCCAGACTTCAATCCCCGGCCAGTCTTCCCCTGGCACGCTTAGCGGGTTTGCTCCTAAAATCGTAAAGTCAGCAACCTTACCAAGCGAGATAGACCCAATTTCGGCTTCGAGCCCGAGCGCATAAGCCGCATCAATCGTGATCGACTCGAGCGCTTCTTGAGCAGAAAGTTTTTCCGAAGGCGTCAGCGCCGTGCCCTCTCGGGTCGAGCGCAGCATGTGAACACTCGCGGCGCGCAGCGGCAGAGGCGGGGCCAGCGGCGCATCAGAATGTAGGGTGACCGGCACGCCGGCCTTACTCAAACTGGCCAAGGGCAAGATCCAATTCCCGCGTTCAGGCCCCAACGGCGATTGGTAGGCTTGGCCAAGATAGAAGACATAGTGACTGGCCGCTGAAATCGCTGCACCGAGCTCCGAGGCGCGTTTGATCTGTTCCGGTGAAAACAGGCCAGCATGCTCAAAAACAAATTTTTGTTCGAGACCAGACGCCCGCAATTCTGACAATGCGTCCAAGGTTGCGGTTTGCGCCGCATCGCCGTTTGAATGGATCCGAACCGACAAGCCGGCGTCCCAATAAGGTTGGATCGTCGGCGCAATTTCATCGGGCTTCAGCACCCATAGGCCCTGCGTCCCCTTAGATTGACCGCTTAGATACCCCGGGCTTGAGACCCGCATGGTCTGCGAATAGAAAGCCGCGTCGGTGAAAAACTTCACCTGCGGCAAGACCGGCGCCGGAGTTTCAATCTCGCCCGCGACCATGCCTAATACCTGATCAACCCGGTCCTCCCCAAAGGCTTGGGCAAAGGCGCGATGCTCAGGCACCAAATAAAGGCGATAGCCGGCATGATCGATCGAACGCCAATTGCCTTGAATATTCGCATTCTCGAGGGGCAGCGTAAAAATGCCATAACCGAGATCGGCGACGGTTGTGACGCCGCCAGCCCGCAACAGACCGGAAAATCCTTCAAGACCGGTGGCAAGACGATCCGGCGCCAGCAGGATTGGACCAATCGCGGTCATCAAAGCCGGCAGTGCGTCTTCATAAATACGCCCGGTCAGCGCACCATCGGCATCGAGCGCGACGCCCTCAAACTGCTCATGCAAAGACGCGTCTATGCCGGCCCATTCAAGCCCTGCGGAATTGAGGTAAAAGTCATGACTCGAATAATGCCAAATGATTAGCGGCCGATCGGTCGTCACGGCGTCGAGGTCATGCTTGGTCAAATCGCCATGCACAAGATTGTGGAAGCCATAGACAATTAACGGGTCGCCGCTCGGCGCCGCCGCTTCGATCTCTCGCAGACGCTCAAAGAAAGCGGCGCGGGTCGGCAAACCGCGCACCATCCCACTCGGCGTCGCCATCGGCCAGGGCGGTGTCAGCGGCGTCGCATATTGCAGCGATGACAGCCCCATATGGATATGCGGATCGATCAGGCCGGGAACAATGGTCTTGTCTTTGAAAGTGAAATCTGTATCAGCGCCAGGCAAGTCGCCCTGCAGCTCGGCCAATGACCCAACACCGATAATTTTACCATCGCGAACCGCGACAGCCTCGGTCACGCCATGCTCGGCCATGGTGACGACACTTTCGGCGGCGTAAATAACTGCGTTGCTGCCTTGCGGCGGCATGGGTTCGACGGACTCGCCGGAGCAGGCAACTAAGCCCAATATCGCGGCGCTTAAGACGCTTCTGATGATCATGATGTTTTCTCCCGAGCACAGCTTGCCGCATCAATGGCAAAAAGCAAACACCGATGTGACTAGACAATTTCATTTCGAACCTATCTTTTGCGCGGCATCTGGACTTGGGAGAAATGAC
Organism: Pseudomonadota bacterium; assembly: GCA_039822145.1. Lineage (GTDB taxonomy): Bacteria > Pseudomonadota > Alphaproteobacteria > Caulobacterales > Hyphomonadaceae > Henriciella. The sequence continues at coordinate 15,122 of JBCBMU010000023.1, forward strand.
CAGAATGACAATCAAATTTAGCGCCGCGTTGAGCGCGCTCTTGCTAGCGACTGCATGTGCAGCGCCTTCGACCGACAATGACACTTCGGCCCCTGTAGCGCCGGTGACCGCAACTGAACTGGCAGCCGAGCCCGGCATCATAGAAGCGCATATGCGCTTTCTGGCTGATGATGCCCTAGAAGGCCGTGAGGCCGGAACCGAGGGCTATGACAAAGCCGCGGCTTATGTCGCGGATGAAATGGAGAAGCTGGGCGTCGCCCCTGCCGGCCTGGATGGAACCTATTTCCAGACCGTGCCTCTGCAGCGCAGTTACCGCGTGCCGGACGCAGTAGCCTTCTCAGTCATCCAAGACGAAACCGGCGAAGATCTCGGGTTTGAAGACAATGTCGATCACGTCGTCTATGGCTCGACCAGTGCCGCCAGCAGCAGCGCCTCCGCCGAAGCGGTCTTTGTCGGCTTTGGAATTGTCGCGCCTGATCTTGGCCGCGATGACTATGCTGGACTTGATGTCGACGGCAAGATCGTCGTCATGCTGAGCGGCACCCCGAAAGGCATCCAGACCGAAGAGCGGGCCTATTATGGCAATCGCAAACTCGCGGAAGCATCTGAGCGCGGCGCGATTGGAGTTGTCTCTCTGACCACGCCAACCCGTGAACGCGTTTACTCATTTGCCCGCTTGGTCGGTGAAGGCCGCCTGGAATCCGCGCGCATGACTTGGTTGACGGCGGCAGACGCGACGTTCTCACGGGCGCCAAACCTGCAAGCTTCGGCCGGGCTTTCTTTAGACGGCGGACGCAAATTGATGGAGGCCGCAGGCCAGGACTTTGACGCCATCATGGCAGCAGCAGAAGCCGAGGGCGGCGCCGTTGCTGGGTTCGACCTCCCTGTCACGATCAACATTTCTCAGTCTTCGAGCTTAGACATCGTTGAGTCCGACAATGTCATCGGCTTGATCGAAGGCAGCGACCCAGACCTCAAGGACGAGATTATTGTGCTGACAGCACACCTGGACCACATTGGTGTCTCGAAATCCTTTGAGGATGACAAAATCAATAATGGCGCGCTCGACAATGCCGCCGGTGTTTCAACCATGCTGGAAGTGGCGCGCATGGTGCTGGCTGGCGACCGCCCGCGCCGGTCGATCATGTTGCTCTTAGTCACCGCAGAAGAGAAAGGCCTGCTCGGGGCGCAGTATTTTGCCCAAAACCCAACAGTCGATGCGGGTCGCCTAGTCGGCAATGTGAACTTGGACATGCCGGTTTTGACGTATGCCTTTGAGGATGTGGTTGCGTTTGGCTCTGATCGCTCGACGATTGAATCAGCGGTAAAAGCCGCGGCGGAAGAGATGGGTATGACGCTCAGCCCCGATCCCTTTCCCGACCAGGGCCTGTTTACGCGCTCAGACCATTTCCGTTTGGTCGAAATTGGTGTGCCGTCGATTTTTCTCGCCACCGGGTTTGCTAATGGCGGCGAGGAGGCCTGGGCCACCCATTTTGCGCAAAACTATCACCGCCCGTCGGACGATATGGAAAATGATATCAATTTCGATGCCGCAGCACGCTTTGCCGAAGTCAATGCGCGCATCGCGCTCACCCTCGCCAATCGCGATGACCGGCCGCTATGGAATAAGGGCGACTTCTTCGCGCGTCAGTTCAATGGACCACAAGTCGAGGAGTAAGCCACCAGGCGTTTCGCTTAAACAAGAAAAGGCCCGCTGGAGCGATCCAGCGGGCCTTTAAATTGTTCGAACCAGATGCGTGCTTAGCTTGCGATCGCGTCTGATGTGTCAACGTCAACGCCTGGACCCATAGTCGAGCTGAGCGCGATTTTTTTGACATATGTGCCTTTGGCGCCAGATGGCTTGGCTTTCATCAGCGCTCCAACAAAGGCGCGAACGTTTTTCTCGATCGCATCTTCGGTGAAGGACGCTTTACCAATGCCGGCGTGGATGATGCCGAGTTTTTCAACGCGGAATTCAACCGATCCGCCTTTGGCGTCTTTCACGGCTTGGCCAACATTCGGGGTCACGGTGCCAACTTTAGGGTTCGGCATCAGTCCACGTGGGCCAAGGATTTTACCCAGACGACCGACAACAGACATCATGTCTGGAGAAGCAATCACACGGTCAAAGTCAGACTTGCCGTTTTGGATCTCTTCCATCAGGTCTTCAGCGCCAACGATTTCAGCGCCGGCTTCGCGGGCTTCGTCGGCTTTCGCATCGCGTGCAAAGACAGCAACGCGAACGTCTTTACCGGTTCCGGACGGCAGCGAGACAACCCCGCGAACCATCTGGTCAGCATATTTCGGATCAACACCGAGATTGACTGCGATCTCAATCGTTTCGTCAAACTTAGCGGTCGCGTTGGCTTTGACCATTTTAACAGCATCGGTAACGCCGTATTGAGTCTCGACATCGACCGTTTCGGCGGCGGCGCGGTAACGTTTTCCAGCCATGTTCTTACCCCGTCACTTCGAGACCCATTGAGCGCGCAGAGCCCTCAATGATCTTGGTTGCTTGGTCGAGATCGTTGGCGTTGAGATCAGCCATTTTCGCTTCGGCAATCTCGCGGCACTGCGCGCGGGTCACTTTACCGGCAACGGTGCGACCTGGCTCATTTGATCCAGACTTCAGACCAGCGGCCTTTTTCAAAAGGACAGACGCAGGCGCTGTCTTAACAATGAAAGTGAACGACTTATCTTGATAATAGTCGATCACGACCGGCAGCGGCAGGCCTTTTTCCATTTTATCTGTTTTGGCGTTAAACGCCTTACAGAATTCCATAATATTGATGCCGCGCTGACCGAGCGCCGGACCAACGGGGGGCGACGGGTTTGCAGCACCGGCAGGGATCTGGAGCTTAAGCTGCCCCAGCAATTTCTTAGCCATGATAGCCTCTCTGGCAAAAGCGGTGTCTGGTGGTCTTTCGATCCAGACGCCAGGGTTTAGAGGGTCCGTGGTTCGGGCTGACTGCCCCTGCCACAAACGGTTTTCGCCTCGCATGCGCGAGAGATGCGGCGTAAATCACTCCCGGCATATAAAGTCAAGCAGCGGGCTGCCCCCGCAGCATGACCAGAAAGAAGCTTGGACTCGCCCTGGTGATCGGCGTGACTTTCCCGAACAAAATTGTCTTTCCACATCACTTTTACGGAGAAAATGCAGTTTTCACTTGCATATTCCTGAAGGAATGTGGTGCCAATAAAGTGACGTGGGTAGACTACGAAACGAGCGTATAGGGTAAAATCAGTGTCTAAATCTTCAATGACAAAACTCGCAACGGCTGCCGCATTACTTGCCAGCGGCCCTCTTCTCGGCGCTTGCGGCGGCGGCGGGGGCGGTTCGACCGTCGCGCCCATAACGATATCACCCCCGCCCCCACCGCCTCCGGTCAGTTCACAAGACCCGACTTGGACCCAAGGCGTGTTTGAAGCGGCAAGCGTTTTCAAAGATCAATGCGAGAGCCCCCGCTCAGGCACGGATATCGAAGGCAATACATTTCCCGATGAATCTGGATCGCTGATAGAGGAACTGTTCTGGCTGCGCTCATGGACCGAAGAGACATATCTTTGGAATGATGAGGTGACGGATCAAGATCCGGCCGGCTTCAATGATCGCGAGGCCTATTTCGACGTCCTAAAAACCACGGCGACGACGGCGTCGGGAGAAGACCGCGACGACTTTCACTTTAATGAGCCAACAGAGGACTTTCTGGAGCGCCGCAACTCAACCGCACGGTCGGGCTATGGTCTCAGTCTAGCGGTGTTTTCAAGCTCCGTCCCGCGCGACTACCGTATCCGGTACACTGAACCCAACTCACCGGCCTCAGAAATCGTCAACGGCCAAGTCAATTTCGAACGCGGCACTCGAATTCTTTCGGTTGATGGTGTCGACTTGGTCAATGGTGGCAGCACGCAAGCCGAGCTTGATACGTTGAATGATGGCCTGTTCCCGGCGACCGCGGGCGAGACGCACGTTTTCGAAGTTCAAGATCCAGGCGCCACCAGCACGCGAACCATCACGATCACTTCAGCCGACGTCGCGCAAGCGCCGGTAAACCGCACCGACGTGATCGATACCGGTTCCGGGAAAGTCGGATATATCCTTTTCAACACGTTTAGCCCGTTCTCTTCAGAAGAGGCCATCGCCAATGCGATGACGCAGATGAGCAATGAAGGGGTCAGCGACTTGGTCCTGGATCTCAGATACAATGGCGGCGGACTGCTCGCGGTGGCCGGCCAGCTCAGCTACATGATTGCAGGCCCGAGCCGCACCACCGGCAGGACATTTGAGCAATTGCAGTTCAATTCCAATGCCGGCAATACAAACCCGGTGACCGGCGCATCGAATGGGCCAATCCCGTTCTACGATACAGGCCTCGGTTTCTCGCTCGCGAATGGCACACCGCTTGACGATCTTGACCTCGGACGGGTCTTCATTCTGTCAACGCCAGGGACGTGCAGCGCCAGTGAGGCTGTGATCAATGGCCTGCGCGGGATTGACGTCGAAATCGTTCTGATTGGCAGCGTCACCTGCGGCAAACCCTATGGCTTCTACCCGACGGACAATTGCGGCGAGACGTATTACACGATCCAATTTAGGGGCGTGAACGATAAGGGCTTTGGCGACTACTCCGATGGCTTCGTCCCGAACAATTCCACTTTTGCTTTTGGCGAACGCGTATCCGGCTGCGTGGTCTCCGATGATTTCACCAAAGAGCTTGGCGATCCAACTGAAGGGCTTTTTGCGGCAGCGCTCGATTATCGCGAGAACGGCACCTGCCCCACTGTTTCCACCAAGCTTGAAGCGGACCCGGTCTATACAAAGGCCGGACTGGCAGACGTCGCCACGACGTTGCAAAGCGAACAGGACGCCTTCATCGCCAGCAATCGGGATATGACAATGCCATGGTAAATCGCGCGCTCTTCACTGGATTTTTCGGCTTCATATTGGGCGCCTGTCAGCATCAAGGCGCCCCCGTGGCTGCAACCCTGTCTGATGACAGCCCTGAGACGATAAGCGCTTTGAAGGCTGGGCTGTCCACCGCCCTCGGCCGAGCGATCATAGATCTCGGTGCTGGCGACCCGACAGCGGTTCCGTCCGTGGCTGTTTTACCGCCTCGCCCCGCCCCGCGTGAGACCCATAGTACGGCCATGCCGACGCTGTTCGACCTATACCTTGAGGGCGATACGTGTTTCGCCATTAAGCAAGGCACGAGCACGCGGATCGCGCTGCCGGATGTGCCGTGTAAACCGGCTTAGCAACAAATCACACAAACGGAAAAAAGCCCGCCAATCGAAACTGGCGGGCTTTTTGATTCTGACAGGCGCCTCTTAGATGAAGGCGTACCCGTTGGCGTTGATATAGTTGATCAACTCTTGACGGCGCCGACCTGGATCCGGGTGGGTCGACATAAACTCTGGTGGACGATTGCCGGCGCTTTTCTTGTCCATCAATTCCCAGAGCCGCGGTGCTTCCCGAACATCATAGCCGGCAGAATGCATGTAATCGACGCCAAGCTTATCGGCTTGCAGTTCATGGTTCCGGCTATATGGCAAAAGCACCCCGAACTGGATCGCGGCGCCGCCGAGCGCGGCAATCGTGTTGCCATATTGCTTGAGCTCTTCTGATTGCGCGATCGCAATCGAGCCGGCGACCATAGCCACTTGTGCCGTCATTTGCGCCGAGGCGCGAGCCGCTGAGTGGCGACCATCAATATGCCCGGCTTCATGGCCGAGGATCGACGCCAATTGATCATCATTCTCGGTCAGCTCTGTAATCCCGCGAAAGACGCCAACTTGCTGGCCTGGCATCACGAAAGCATTGACATCATCGGTATCAAAAACCGCGACTTCCCACTCGCTGGGGACATAGGCTGCGTCTTGATTGTATTTCGACTTAAGCGCCGATGAGCGGCCCTTCGCCGTCTTATCCCACGTCGTGAGAACGCGGCTGCGCAAGCGACTATCCCCAGTTTGCGGGGTCTGTTTCTTCATTTCGGTCCATGCCGTTGTCGACATTGCCGCAAGCGAAGCATTATCAAAGCCCGGTAAGATTAATTGCTGCTCGCCTGTTACCGGATTGGTCGAACACCCGGTGACGATTGGCACGATCGTGCCGCAAGCCAAGCCGCGGATCATCGTCCGGCGCGACATTTTCATGCGCGGCGCCTTGTCGAGAAAGTCGCGTGGGGCATCGATCCGGTCGCCCGTTTCGATCATTTCATCTGTAATCAGCAATTTGCTCATGCCTGTCTCCCTAAATTTCAGACGCTCTGCACAGCTCCATAATTCTGGCCGAGCGTCTTATTTACCAACAGCTTGCATAGATTGTCTCACGGGTCACGTGAATGCTCTATGAAGCGGTCTTGGTGCGCCTGTTCAGGCGTCGACGAGCAGGTCCTTGGCTTGACCCACCCAATTTTCGCGTCCCACGCGGCCTTTAAAGGCCAAGTGGTTTTCGATCCAAGTTTCATGCTCGGGCTGCCATTCTGCGACCTGAGCATAGGTCCAAATACCAAGCCCGTTCAGGACTTCAGCAATGCGGGGGCCTATTCCCGTAATCTGGGTTAAATCATCACCGCCATTTGTCGGCCGACCGATCTGTTCCGGTTGCGCGCCCTCGAGTTCTGCCAACATAGCTTCAGACGGATGCACATCGAGTTCAGCGGGCTCAGCCTCGGGCTCGGGCTCAGATATTTCTGGCGCAACTTCCAGTTCGACTTCGGGTTCGTCGATAGGTTCCGGAACGGGTTCAACTTCGACTTCGGGCTCAGCCACATCTTCAGCGACCAAAGCGGCTTCCGCGTCATCTTCAGACTCTTCAGGGGCTTGCTCGAAATAGGCAAGCCGTCCTTCTAAATACCGATTGCGCCAGCGCAGGCGCGCCAATTCTTCATCCGCTTCGCTGCGCTCGGGTTCGTTTGTTGCATCATCGGTTTCAGCAACTTCAATCAGAGTCGCGACGGGCGCTGCCATCTGTTCAGCCACCGGTTCAACAATTGTATCGGCGTCTTTTTGAATGATCTTGGTTTCCAGTGCGCCCACCCGTTGGCGCAAATATGCAGCCTGCCAAGCCAATTTCTCCTTAGCAAGATCGCTGTCATTTGCCTCCGGCTCCGCAACCGGCACGGCCGCAGCAACGTCTGGCACCGCTGATAGATCTGCTTCTAATGCACCAACGCGGTCTTCGAGCCAGGTGTTCCGATCGCGCAGTTGCACGAGTTCTTGATTGTCCGCCTCCGCCAGCGGAGCTGGATCGGGTTCAGCGTCTTTGGCCGTTTTCAATTGCTCCAATTCGGCCTGCGCCGCCGCCAATTCATCGCCCAAAGCGGTGATACGGGTTTCCCGGTCATCGAGTTCGGCGCGCAGATCACTATCGCCGCTAACCGCCTGAGCAGTCTCTTCTTTACGTTTTCGCTGCGCTGCGAACAGCGCGTCTATCTCATCTTTCGATTGAGCCAGCTCCGTCTGCGCGATGTCACGCTCGGCGCGAGCGCGTCGAACGCTCGAACTCGCTAGCAATCCCCGGAATGAGGCTCCAAAGAGAAGCCCGAGTATCGTGGTGGCAGCGAGCGCCATCCACATATTCGCAATCAGCCACTGCATTTACTCGCTCCGTTCTTGAACGTTAAATTCGATTCTACGATTGGCGGCGCGGCCTTCAGCTGTCGCATTGTCCGCCTCCGCCTGATCTGGACCATACCCTTTGACGACCAGACGGGAAACATCAAAACCCGCATCCCGCATATAGTTGGCTACGGCTTGGGCCCGCGCTTCACTGAGCAGCAAATTCGCGCTGCGATCGCCCGTATTGTCAGTGTGTCCGCCAACTTCGAAGCCAAGCGTTTCTGCACATGACTGCGAGACCGCCATGATCTTATCTAGAGTGGCACCGCTTTCGCGCGAAATTTCGGCGCTACCGGTTTTGAAAATCACCGCATTCGCGTCCATGATCAGGTCAAACGATGTTTGGCAGGCCTCTAGGGGGTTGTCGCTAAGGGTGACGCCAGCAATCTCATCCAATTCAATTGCGACCGTTTCCGCCGCAATGTCGACGGCATAGTCGCCTTCAAGTTCAGCCATGTCTTCACGCAAAAATTGCAGCGTGGACGGCGTCGCTTCGCCTTCAAAACTAAACCCGTCGCCGGCGGGCTCAAACTCCATTTGGCCGCTTTCAAACTGTGTGAAATGCGGCAAGCCTAAGCGCACGCCTTGGATCCATGGCTCATAGTCGCTGGTGGCGACTTCCATTTGATCAATAACTGGGCCGTCAAAATAGGTTTCTGCAATTTCGGCAATTTCGGCGCGGTCTTCTGCGGTTTCACAGGCGCCCGAAAGGACGAGTGCGCCATCGACATGCTCGGCCTTCCAGTGGCTTGGTCCATCAATCTTCGCGACCCCCGACCAAGGCGCGCTCAGATTTGATACCGACGCCGTGACTTGGATCCGCGCCGTATCCTCCATCGCAATACCGCGCAACTGCAGCACGTAATCGGTCAATCGCGCTTCGCCGCTATCCAGCAAAGCGAGTTGATCGAGACCAAATTGCGCTGTCCCGGCCCAATCCCCAGCCGGCGCCCCGAGCGCCAGCTTAGACCGATCGTCAAGCTCTGCGACGCTCATCGCCGCTGCATGTTCGGCCAGCGCCGCGCGTGTGGCATCATTCGGCACAGACCCAACCAAGACGACGTCGCCGCCCGGACTTTTAATCGCCCGCCACACAAAGGGTGAGACCGTCTCAATATCTCGAATCTCTGAGAATTCGGTGCTGACGGAGAGCACGCCGCCGCGCCACATTCCCCCTGGTCCCGCAGCTGTGAGCACCGCTGTCTTTGCAAGCTCTGCCGCATCAACGCTGGGCGGTGCCCCGACCAGTTTGGCGCGCTGCCCATCCATTTCAACACTCGCCCAAGACTGCCCAGACTCAACCAATGCATCGCTCACCACGTCTTGCAGTTGCGCCTGCATTTGCGCCGCGTTTAAGTGATATTCAGACTCACCGTGGACGGTAACAATCGCCACCACAGCGAGCGCTCCGCCGCTCAATCCGGCGGTCAATGTATCATACGCGCCCATGCCGCAATCCCCTCTCATAAAGACTGCATTAACTGTAGAGTCCTGCCTTATCCCTTGGAATCAGGCAAGTGCGTGTTACAGGGCGGTCATGAAAGTCGCGTTCGAACAGATCACATCCGCCAGCAATCCAAGTGTCAAAACACTGCGGAGTCTGGAGCGGAAAAAGGGCCGCAATGAGACCGGACTGTTTCTCGCCGAAGGCGCGCGGCTGATCGAGCAAGCCCTGGCGCAAAGCTGGCAAGTTGAGCAGCTGATAGTTTCAAACTCCGGTGCCGAGCGCGGCTATGTTCAAGACCTGGCGACGCGCGCCCAAGCGCAAGGGGCTCGACTTATCCAAGTGCCCGATCGGCTCGCCAGCTCGATCGCGCGCAAGGACAATCCGCAAGCGGTGATTGCTGCGATCAAGCAAAGAGACCTGGCGCTCTCTGACGTGTCCGAAAACAATCCGGGCCTTTGGATCGGCCTCTATGAATGCCGTGATCCGGGCAATCTTGGGACGATTTTGCGCACTGCTGATTGCGCCGGCGCTGCTGGCGTCATCCTGATTGAGAATTGCTGTGACCCTTACAGCGTCGAAGCCGTACGGGCGTCTATGGGCTCTTTGTTCGACGTGACATTGGCCCGCGCCGATTTCGTCGGCTTCAATGCCTGGCGACAGGAAGCGCGGTTGAACATGGTGGCGGCGAGCGTCAATGGCGACATCGCGCACACCGGGGTCGATTTCATCCAGCCCAGCCTCATCCTGATGGGCAATGAACAAGCCGGGTTGCCGCCAGCGATCGAAGCGCAATGTGAGACGCTTTGCTTGATTCCAATGCGCGGCGGCGCTGACAGTCTCAATCTCGCGCAAGCGACGGCGATCATGCTGTATGAAGGCTGGCGACAAAGAGGGTTTGCATGATGGAATTTGAGTCGACACTCTTCCTCGCCGACCAATGGGACGCCGCGGAATACGCTCTGCTCGACAGCGGCGATGGTCAAAAGTGGGAACGGTTCGGAAGCCAAACCGTGATCCGGCCTGACCCACAAGCCTTCTGGCCGCCGGCAGCGCCGGTCACCACTTGGACCGCTGATGCGCGATTTGATGCCAAAGCCGGCGATGATGAGCGCGGGCATTGGCAAAAGATCTCCAGCAACCCGCCAGAGGCTTGGCCAATGGCCTGGCGCGGTTTGCACTTCAACGCCCGTCGAACCCCGTTCCGGCATCTCGGCCTCTTCCAAGAGCACAGTGTGCACTGGGCCTTTGCCCAAGATCAGATCCGCGCGGCTGGGCGCAAAGTCCGGATCCTCAATCTGTTCGGCTATACCGGCATGATGAGCTTGGCAGCAGCGCAAGCGGGCGCCGAGGTCACCCATCTCGATGCCAGCCCCAAATCAAACGGTTATGGCAAAGAACATGCGCAAATGAGCGGCCTCGACGACACGCCCATTCGCTGGATTGCCGATGATGCAATGAAGTTCACGGCCCGAGAAATTCGCCGCGGAAATCGCTATGATGCGATTGTCCTCGACCCACCTAAATTTGGCCGTGGCACGAAGAATGAGACCTGGCGGTTTGAAGAGGACTTACCAGCTCTGCTCGAAAACGTTCGCGCCTTGCTTTCAGATCAGCCACTCTTCGTCATCCTAACGGCTTATGCGGTGCGATTGTCTCATATTGCTCTGGCGCAGGCCTTGGCGGGACATCTGGACGGCCTAGGGGGGCGCATTGAGATGGGCGAGATGGCCATTCCGCACTCGAATGATGCGCGCTTATTGCCGACCGCGATTTGCGCGCGGTGGACCGCGGTTTAAGCCCGCTCGGTCGCGATGATAGCGACACAACTTACGACCACGATGATAACCGCGCCGATCCAAAGCGGATCAGCCAAACCCGGCTGCCACGTGGGAGCATCAACCGAAGGCAGCGATACGCTAACCTCACCTGCCCGAGTTTGCAGCATTTCGAATAGACCGCCAATTTGTGACAGCGCCGCACCGACCCCGAGCCCGCCAGCGCCAAACAGGAATGGGGCGCGCCAGCGCGCGCGCTTTTGAATCGGGGTCATCACCTGTTCAACAAAAGCGTCGCTGTTCAACGCCGCGTCTTGCGCTTCGAACAGCGCAGTAAGGTCATCATAGTGCTCGTCTCGTTCCATCTTCTCTACTCCATCACGCCACATCATCAGTGGCAAGTTGGCGCCGGAGCGCAGCGACGCCGCGATTGACGTGGGATTTCACTGTGCCCAAAGGCATGCCGGTAGCGGCCGCGGCTTCAGAGTGGCTCAAACCCGAGGCCACACAGAGGATCACACAAATGCGCTGATTTTCAGGCAAGGCTTTGAGCGCGCGGTCCAGGTCCAGATGCTCAGCTTGGCGCGCCGCGCTGGTATCAAACGCGATAATATGCGCGCTTTCATCAAACTCAATTTCCGGCTTTTGCTTCCGCCGCGCTTGCAAGAATTCGCGATAGGCAATGGTGCACAGCCATGCTTTGAACGATTGCCCGCGATACGTGCCAATCTTGCGCCAGGCCGACAAGAACGCCGCTTGTGCAATATCGTCGGCTTCGGCGGCATGCTGGCATAGGCGCCGCGTGAGCCCGCGCACTTTGCCTTGATGGCGCCGAACCAAGGTCTCGAACGCCGCCTCTTGTCCAGAGGCGGCGGCGCGCGCGAGATCGATATCAGGTTTCACAATCGTCCCAGCGTTTTGCTCTATCGATCGTGGCTAAACCGCCAGAGGCCGAGATACGCGACCCCCAAAACCACTGGGAATGAGGCAATTCCAATCACACCGCGGATCGCTTCGGGTTCCTCATGCGGCATAATCAAGCCAAGGATCATGAAGGCGACGCCAAACGCGATCAGGAGGATACCGCGGCGCAGATCAGATTTCACCGGATCGTTCAAATAAGACATCCGCTCGATCAGTTCCGGAGAGATTTCTTGGCCCTTATCAACGGCCAATCGCAGGGTCTCGTGCGCGGTGTTTCGCTTCTTGTAACTATAATGGCTGAACAGCCAGATGATCGCGACAATCGCCGCGAACAGAAAAATCGGCACAAGTATTTCGGCCATGGACTTACTTCCTTTTTGCACGCCCAGTTTGAGGGCTCACTTAGGAAGATGCAATCAGGAGGGCGTTTGGATGCAGAGCAGTTACAATTTTGCTTGCGCCGCCGCTTCGGACACCGCCGACCATGCGGCACTCATGGACGCTGACCACGCCTCTCCGGCGAGCGCTTGAAACACATTCGCCATGACCTCAAAAAACCCTTCGAAAACCGTATCATCGATACCATAGCCTTCATGGTTCATCCGCTCCGCCGAAACAAAACTGATGGCGACCGGATCGGCCCGCAACAAGCCTTCGGCCATGGTCAGAGCTTCGTTCAACATATGCCCACGTGCGCCCTGATCCGTATCGAGGACGAACAGTTTTTCAAAATCTGGAAAGCGCTCGAACAAGGCGGCATAGACGGGCGGCACGACATCGGGACATCGTGCTGAAACGGCCTCTAAGCTGGCCGTGAAGGCAGCGAGATGGCTCACACTTTCACCACATAAATAGAGGCTTTGAAGGGGCCATCATCAGACTCCACGATGGCGATTACGCGCTCATATTCTTCGCCCTCAAACGCATCCAAGCGCGGCCAATGGCCGGGAAGATTTGGCGATTCCAAGACGTCAACGGTCACCGCCTCACCGTCTGGATCGAGCTTTAATCCAGGGAATCCAAAGGTTGCTCCCCAACCATCATCGCTAAGCCAGCCGCGCACAATGCCCGTCCGCCAGATGCCCTCAATCATGCTCACTTTGTTGTGGTTCACGCGCCCCGGCGCCAGCGTGCCATAGGAGGCGAGACGGTGTTGCGCGGTAATTTCCGTCATCAGCCTGCTCTTGTGTTCGGGTTATCGACCGAGTCGATACTCCAACGGATAAACAATGCTCGTCATCGGATAGTCAACACCATCAATGTTGAGCGGTTTGAATCGTACATCGCTGAGCGCTTTCCTCGCTGATCGTTTAAAGTAACGGTGTGTGCAAATCGGCTCCACATTGACGGGTTTGCCGTCTGTATCGACATCAAAGTAAACCTCGCAATTACCTTCTAATCCCCTCGAGGCTGCCGAGCTCGGATAATTCGGGACCGGCAGATTCAGCATTTCTACAAGGTATTTTGTCGTCATATTCCGCGCTATGAGATTGTCGAGCTCATCCCCCTCAAACACCGGCGGCGCGCCCGGAAACAGCAGGCCATCGAGATTTTTCTTCGCATAGGCCTCAAACGCGTCGGCTTCGCTTTGCTGACCCTGACGAATCGCGAGCGCATAGCCAAATTGGGCGTCATGGCGATTCAGAGCTGAGCGAGACATCTCGCGTGTCGCAACCAGTCGCTCGAGCGCGCCGTCTAAGTCATTCTGGCCGATCATTGCGTGAAGAATTACTTTTTCCAATGCCGCTGCCGCCCACCGATCAACGTCTGGCAAGTGTTCTTCGCTGAAAGTTTGCGCCATTTCATATTGGTTGCTTCGGATATACGCTGTTGCGAGCCGGTCGACGTGTCGATTCCAGTTCGGATTGGTTTCCGCATCGCTGGAGCTCACAAACAGCTCTAGAACCGGGATAGAAATAGCCGGATCGCTTGATTCCGCCCGCAAGCGCCAGCTCACGCGCTCCGCTGCCGTCTTTTCGCAGCCTGGGATAGAGCTTCCAGCAAGAAAGACGTTAACGTCTTCTAAGGCTTCCTCAACATTGGTACCGGTTCTTTCGGCCCAATTCCAATCATCATAGCGGTCTCGAAAATCAGCGGACAGGTCTCTGCGCGAACACTCTTCCTCGGCGAGCGCGTGCGGCACACTGAAAACAATTGATAGTCCCGTCAGAATCAAAATCCAAATTTTCACTTGCATTGTCTCCCCTTTTCCAAGTGAAGGTTTACGGAAAACTTAGAAGAGATCTAGAGCGCAAATCTAAAATCTCTGAAAGTCGCGCCGCGTGGAAGCAAGCTGTGAAAGCGGAGAGCAAGATCACGCGCGAAATCCGTGAAGCTGCGCTCACCATAAATACTCTCTAGAGCCCTTCGCGTGATGTTGCGGCTGACGCCCGGCAGCGCAAACGCCAATTGCGAGTCTAACTCCAAATATCGAATGTTGGAGACGACGCCCTAAAGCGGAATATTATCGTGCTTTTTCCACGGATTGCTGAGCTCTTTCCCGCGCAGCGTCCGCAGCGCTTTGGCGACCCGGCGGCGGGTGGAATGCGGCATGATGATATCGTCGATATAGCCCTTTTTCGCGGCAACATAAGGATTGGCGAAATTGTCTTCATAGCTCTTCGTATGCTCAGCAATTTTCGCTTCGTCGCCAATGTCCTTGCGGAAGATGATCTCGACCGCGCCTTTGGCGCCCATGACTGCGATCTCAGCCGTTGGCCAGGCATAATTTACGTCGCCGCGTAGGTGTTTTGAACTCATCACATCATAAGCGCCGCCATAGGCTTTGCGGGTGATGACCGTGACTTTCGGCACCGTCGCTTCGGCGTAAGCGAAGAGCAATTTGGCGCCATGTTTGATCAGGCCGCCATATTCTTGCTTAGTTCCTGGCATGAAGCCAGGGACGTCAACGAAAGTGACAATCGGAATGTTGAAACAGTCACAGAAGCGGACAAAACGCGCGCCTTTGCGTGAGGCATCGATGTCGAGCACGCCGGCCAATGTCATGGGTTGGTTGGCGACAAAGCCGACCGTCGAGCCTTCAACCCGGCCAAAACCGCACAAAATATTGGCACCGAAAGCCGGACTGATTTCAAAAAAGTCGCCCTCGTCGACAGTCTTTTCGATCAGCTCTTTCATATCATAAGGTTGGTTCGGATTGTCCGGGATCAGGCTGTCGAGGCTATTATCTTGGCGTTCAATCGCATCATAAGTCGGCCGCATGGGCGGTTCTTCGCGGTTCGAGCCCGGAAGGAAATCAATCAGACGGCGCATTTGCGTCAGCGCTTCAATATCATTCTCAAACGCGCCATCGACCACGCCGGACTTGGCCGCATGCACAGAAGCGCCGCCGAGGGTTTCGTGGGTCACTTCTTCATTGGTCACGGTTTTTACGACGTCGGGACCGGTGACGTACATATAAGACGTATCTTTGACCATGAAGATGAAGTCGGTCAGCGCCGGGCTGTAAACATCGCCGCCCGCACAGGGGCCCATGATGACAGAGATTTGCGGCACCACGCCGGAGGCCAGGACATTCTCCATGAAGATGTCGGCATAGCCCGCAAGACTGTCGACGCCTTCTTGGATGCGGGCGCCGCCAGCGTCAAAAATACCGATAACCGGCGCGCCGACTTTCACGGCGGCTTTTTGAACCTTGGTAATCTTCTCCGATTGGGCGAGTGATAGAGACCCGCCAAATACGGTAAAATCTTTCGAGAAGACATAGACAAGCCGGCCATTGATCGTGCCGTGTCCGGTGACGACGCCATCGCCCGGAATGCACTGCTTTTCCATGCCGAAATCATGGCTGCGATGTTCGACGAACATGTCGGTTTCTTCGAAACTGCCTTCATCGAGCAGCAGTGCGACGCGCTCTCTGGCGGTCAATTTGCCTTTTTCGTGCTGGCGTTCGATCCGCGCTTTTCCGCCGCCTAAACGGGCTTTCTCACGGCGCGCCTCTAAGGCTTCGATCACGTCCTGCATATTGCTCCGACCTCCAACAATCCTCGGTAATGGATTGGGTTGTATCGCGGACACGCCGAAGAGCAAGCCGAGAGCGATGCAAAACGGGCCTCCCCAAGGGGAAGCCCGTCTGTGCTTTCATTCTGAAAGATAAGGCTATTATTTGTAGTAGCCGTAGCGATTATTGTGGCCGCGGTGGCCGCGCTGTGGGATGCCGCGCAAGTCGCGGACTTGGTCCCCGCCGCGAACGACGCACGTCACAGGACGCTCAATATCGCGGCGACGAGATTCGAACTCAACCTCATTGAAGGTCACCCGGTAACCGCGCGGACCAATTTGCTTGACATACCGACCGTCGTCAAAATCGACATCCCGGAAGCCGAGATAATTGGCTTCACTTCGGATCGCCCGGCGGCAAGCCTGCACGGCGCGGCGGCGCGCCTCGCGATTACCAGTTCGGTGATCATTATAGCCAGAACGTCGATGGCTAGAATACCCAATTGAGCTGTGACCACGCTGTCCGACATTGAAATGCAATGCGCCATTTCCGGTTTGGACCGTAATGCCGCCCGTCACTCGTTTGCTCGGCTTATCGTGATGAGCCAGCGCGGGCATTGCGAAGAGCAGTGGCGCCGCAAGGGCTAGCGCGGCTGCTCGAGGGGTCATGATACGTTTTATCATGGCTGTAGGAAAACATAAGCCGATGCAACTGAGCGTGACCGGCACATTCGGGTCGCATTCATCTGCAAAAACCTGCCCGAACAATGCCACGATATGCGGCCAAGGTGACGGCGCCCCGGAATGTCGCTAGGGTCAGTGCTATGGAGGAAGAGGGACGGGATGAAACGCTTATTTGCTTGCCTGTTTGGGCTCGGCGCCGCTTTGGGTGCGGCTGCTGAAGACACGAGCCGGAATGATGAATTGGTCACGTCCATGGACCAAGCCACGATCGAATTTGTTGCTGAGTCGCTCGGACACAGCATTCGCCGCCCACTCGAAGACGGGGTCGGGCTGCTGGCAGTCTATACCAATGAAGCGCGCGAAGACGAGCTCATCTACGCGCTGCAAGGCAAAGCCTGCGGCGACGATGCGAACTGTTTAGGCCTGGAGATGTTCGTCATTTTCAATGGGACCTTCGATACCGAAATGGCCAATCGCTTGAATCAGCGTTGGTCAGCCATCAAAGCGACGATTACCAATGACGACCTTTATCTCACCCGCTACCTGATCCTCGATGACGGGCAGACGATTGGGAATATTCGCACCAATTTGCTCAACACATTGGCGATCGCCGAACTCATTGACGAGGAAAGCGCGCTGGCACAAGCGCCCGCGCCCGCAGCTGAGGACTTACCGAAAGTCGTTTATGGCGACGATAGCGGCACCTACGCTAATGACGGCGCCTGTGATGATGCGCGCTTTATATCGACGAATGAGGAATGGGGTTATCATCGCCAACATATCCTGAAAGATGCGAGTGATTGCGAAACGTTATACCTCAGAGGCGAACTGACGCTGCACCTCGAATTTGGCGACAATACGGGTGACTTGGCAAACAATAGCGTTTGCGACGATCCACGCTTTGTCGGCGAAGGTCGATCAGCGGTAAACCTCGACGCGTACACCAAAAAGGACGCTGCCGATTGTTTGGCGGCGTACAGCATCGGGACGGTCAACCGGAGCTGAGCACTGTCTACACGGCCGCATTGAAGGGACGATATGAGATACAAGATTTCTATGCTCGCATGCGCTGGACTGGCGCTTAGCGGGCTCTCCGCGCAGGCCGATCAGGTCCTTTATCAATATAATGGATGGCTCATCAAAGACGGCAAATCGGGCCCTGTCTCCGAGTTCCAAGCGGCGCTTAATCCGATCTTAGAGGCTTGCGGGAGCGACCGCCGCCTGACCGCGGATGGGCTGTTCGGCAATGGCACTAAAACGGCGATTGCCGAGGCAGCGGCGTGCCCGACCGTATCAGATGGTTTGGCCGACGACAGTCCAGCGCGGCAAGGCGCCATCACCCAGACATTGTGGACCTTAGTTATGCCCGAGGTCGAGGCGCCCAGCGTTGGCCAACGTGCAGCGGCACTTAAACTGACCTTTGAGAATACAGACTATGACCGGATGCAGTGGAATTTCTGTCAGAACCGGCCCTTTTATGCGCCGCAAACGGGACAGTCGGTCTGTTTCAGCAATGATCGCGCATCATTCATCACTTGGGGACCAAGCGGCGCCACTGCGGGTCATGGCCGAGAAGTGCAAGCGATATTGAATCTCTACCTCGAACGCGAGGATGCCGATGAGGCTCTGACCGCGGCATTTGGCGACGAGACAGAGAATGTCAAACGCATGCTGACTTTGCGGCACGAGGCCAATGGCCCGCTGGAGACATATCTGTGTAGCGTATGGATGGACCGAACCCAGCGCGACGCCTGGCGTGCAGGCTTTAAAACCCTGGGTCAGAACAAGCACGTCCAGACCGCCTACCGGACGATTTACAGCTCCAGCAGCTTTGATGGCGGTAAAATCAACAAATTCTACAAAGTCTGGACCTCTGAAGAGTTTGATCTGCCGGTTACCGAGCTCGACCACGCTTGGTTCCTCGATCGCGCCACACATATGAGCATTTCAGAATCGAAATTGCGGGCGGCGATGGCCCAATTGAAGGCGGACTCAGGCGAGGCCTGGCCACCCAGCGCGGCAAAAATCCGGCAATATATTTCCCTGAATGTTCGTCCCTCAAACCAACGTGTCGACCGGCTCGGCCGTGATATTGCGTATTATGTTACCGCAATTGGGTCTGAGAATTTGAGTGCAGACGAAATCTCAGCGTGGACGCGGCGCGGCAAGCGCAATGCGATCGATGTCGGCATGTCAGATGACCGCACCATGCCGGCTTTCGCGCCTGCGGCTTCGCAGCCGCACCCAATGCCGACTGGAACCCTCACCGCAGCGGAGGAAGGCATATGCCCGACAGCCGTGCTCAACCCGCAACGTCCGAGCTAAGCTTTAGTCGTCATCGCCAATTTTACCCCGGAGCGCTTTCACCGCGCCGCGTTGTTTCTTTGAATTGAGACGCCGCCGAACCGAGGCACGGGTCGGCTTGGTTTTAATCCGTTTGCGCGGTGGTTCCGCCACTTCGCGGACCATTTGCGCGAGGCGTTTGCGCGCCGTCTCTCGGTTCAGCGCTTGGCTGCGATGATCTTTGACTTCTAGGATTAACTCGCCGTCTTGAGTTAAGCGGGCACCATAGCGTCGGCGAAACCGGGCTTTAACCGGGGCCGGGATTGAACTCGCAATCACGTTCCAACGCAATTGTACGGCAGTCGAGACTTTATTGACATTCTGCCCGCCTGGGCCAGACGCACGCACGAAGCGTTCCGATAATTCCCATTCGGGAATCCGGATCGCTTCAGTCACAAAGACGTGATCGGACGAGGACATGAAAGCTCCGTTCAGGGTCAATTCAGGCGGCATACCTAGTGTCGTGTGTAAGGCTTGTCACGAGCAGCCGAAATCGTGGGTGCCCGGGGGCGCCTCAGAAAGAAAGGAAGGCGACCAATGTCCATCCTCTCCAAATTAACTGCGAGCGTCGCCGCGATTGCCTTAACTGGTGCGTCTTTGGCGCCTGTTGCTTATGCCGACCGCGGTGATCGCAACAATCGCAAATTTTCGTCCGAACCGCGCATTGATCGCAGCGAACGCCGAGAAGCTCGACGCGAAGTCCGCAGCGGTGAAAACCGCATCCGCGGTGAGCGCAGTATGACGCGCGATCGAAACCGCGGCCAAGACCGCCGCACTGAGCGCCGCGATACCCGCCAAGTGGACCAGCGCCAAGAGCGGCGGACAGAACGCCGTGATAATCGCCAATTCGAACAGCGTCAGGATCGCCGCGTCGAGCGCCGGGACAACCGCCAGGTCCAACAACGGCAAGATCGGCGGATCGACAATCGTCAACAGAATCGGCAAATCCGCCGGAATTCCTATGATCGCGGTTATTCGCAAGGCTACAACCAGGCCCGCTCAAACCGGCATTATCGGAATGATCGCCGGTACCAGAATAATCGACATTATCGCA
The DNA here is from genome assembly GCA_039822145.1 of Pseudomonadota bacterium. Lineage (GTDB taxonomy): Bacteria > Pseudomonadota > Alphaproteobacteria > Caulobacterales > Hyphomonadaceae > Henriciella. The sequence continues at coordinate 34,932 of JBCBMU010000023.1, forward strand.
ATGATCGGCATTACAGAAATCATCGTGATTTCAATCGCTATTATCGACGCCACAATAATGGCTACCATTATCGTAACCAGTATCGTCGACACAATTTCCGGCACTATTCGCCGCGCGCCTTCTATTATAGCGGTCATCGCCCGTTCTATTATTATTCGCGCCCGACATTTAGATATGTCTATGACCGGCATTATGTCCCACGCTATCGGATTGGCGGTCATTATGGCTACCATAGCAATACGATCATCATCGGTGATTATGGCTATTGGGGCCTGTATGATCCACCGCATGGCCACCACTGGGTCCATGATTATGACAGTGGCGACGCGATCTTGGCCTCAATTGCCACCGGCGCGATTATTGGCCTCGTTATTGGCGCCTTGGCCGATTAAAGGTCAGCCATTCACAACCCAAAAAGGCTCCCCCAACTGGGTGAGCCTTTTTTGTGCAAAAAATAATTTTTTGTGACCGACGCCCACATTCACCTTTCATTAGGCATGACTCCTGCTTAATTCATGGTGCCCGGTGAAACTATGAGTGCCGGGCATAGTCGTTCAACAGCTGAAAGGAGGTGATCCAATGTCAAGTGAGAAACCAGGTACGGTGATTGGATCCGTGTGTGTGAAGGTTTTTTTGGAGCAGCCTCCGAGAATTCTATAGCACAGTCTTGAGGCTGCTTGTCTGGGTTGAGCCCCAGCAAAGTTGAACGCAGCCAAGGATTCAAGAGCCATCCGGCTCACGGACCCCAGCCGAAACCCGGCTGGGGTTTTCCTTTTTGCGCCTATCGCGCCGGCAACGATCCGACCAGTAGACAACTACGTCCCAATGACGTTCCCATATTTTGCGCCACGACAAGGGACGG
>JBCBMU010000024.1:0-32707 GCA_039822145.1 Pseudomonadota bacterium
CTGTGATGGCGTCAGTGGCTCATGGTCGTGGCGATTGGATCGAGGCTGAGCGCATCTTTCAGGATGCTCTGTCCATCGATCCGAGCAACACAATGCTCATGCTCTGGTTTGGAGAGCATTATCGCGAAGTTGGTTATATTGAGAAGAATCTGGAAATTTTACGCCAGGCGCTCAAACTCGATCCGACTTCGCCGCCGCTTCAAACAGCTATGGGTATGATGACGCATATCGGACCAGATCCTCAAGCTGCTCAAAATGAATTGCTGCGCATCTGGACCGATACCGGCTTTGAGAACCCGAACGCTTGGTACGGAATCTGGCACACCCATGTGCGTATGAGGAATTACGATGCTGCAGAAGACTGGATGGGGCAATCGCCACTGCCAATCAATGAGACGCTGCTCAAGGCATTTCTTGATGCCAAACGGGGCGGTAGCAACGAGACAATCGATCTGACCGTTTCAGATATCGTTGCGGCCTATGAGGGCGGATTTGAGGGCTGGTTTGCGTATTCGTTGCTGGATCAGCTGGGTAAAACAGACTTAGCGCTATCGATCGCCGAACAAGAAGCAGCGACGGGGCGGTTTTTTCTATCCGTTGTAATGTTCGATCCAATGTTCCCAGAGGCCCGGTTTTCTCCGAGGTTCGAACCCATACTGCAGCGCCTGGGCTATATCGAGTATTGGACCCGATTTGGCCCGCCTGATTTTTGTAAGGATCGTCCTGCACCGCCCGTTTGTGCTCTGTTATCGACAGCTGAATAGCTCTTTATGCCACGGCCTGAGGCGTTTCGAACCTGACGCACATTGTCTCCTCCTGACCCAAAGAAGACCTTACGAGCGACCGTTCTGGGGCGAATTTAGGACTCTGCGTCTTCATCTGAATCGAACTTCGACCCTGAAGGTGCTAAGTCCTCGGGGCTTTGTGTCTGCTCGTCATCGGAACCGGGAGGCTCGATCAGACCATTAATATGGTCTGCAAAGCCATCGGGATAAAAGCCGAGCGACTCAAGCCGTTTCCATTCCTTCCGGAAGATCGGTTTCGTCAGGTACCACGCGGTGTTGGCAGTCATCGGCTTCATCGCCGTAGCGTCATAAAGGCCATTTTGTTTTGCCACCCAGGCTTTCACGTTGCTGTCTAACATCACATTGAAGTAAAATAGTATTCGCGTCGCCTCTACACGATCAAGCGGTGCATCTTCGAACATGACTTTTCGGAATATGGCAGCAAGCTCGGCGCTGTTCATGATATCCCGAAGGCTATCCGCATAGACCACCGAAAGGCTCTGTGAGTTCTCAATTCGGGAAATCTTGTTCGCTTGTCGCTGTTGCAGGAAGATTGCGATAAGTGAGCCAAGGATCGCGACAACGGCTATTGTTTGGCCAATATAGTAAATGCTTTCCAAGGTCATGCGTCAGCTTCGTCTTTCTCGTTTGATATAGAGGCTTTAACTTGGTCGGGCGCGAATTGCGGAAAGAACTCCCAGACGGGTGGGGTGTCTTTTCGCTCCGCCAGAGCTTTATCGAGGGCCTCTCGAATATCAGCACCAACGGCGAGGCGTGCGCGTTGCCAATACTGTTCGCCTCCTGGCGTTACTAAGCTCATGAGGACCGCCCCTTCGAAGCCCGCATAGGACGCTTCGTTGATCAGCTTGTCTTTGTGCATGTAAAGCGCAGTTTCCGCGATGTTGACCGCGTTATGCATGAAATGCACGAACACAGCCTGATCTTGCGAGGATGCGCCTTCGAAGTTCACGAAACACTTACGGAGACTTTGCAACACAGCAGGGTTCGTGGCTGCTAACTCGAAGTATCGGGGCACTTCCGAGAGGATTTGACGTTGATGTTCCGCGCGCGCTAGCGAATGGTCCTTGCGCTGTTGAATGTAGATCGCGACGAGCGAGGCCAGGATTGCTATGACTGCAATCGTCTGACCGATGTAATAAATTGCTTCCAGCGACACGTAAGGCTCCCCCGTAATGCCGAGCAGCCTGCCAATCTCTAGCAAAAACATCCAGTACTTTGTTTTTTAGCAACTCGCTCGGCGCGGCTTGATGTAAAACTGACCAGCGGCTGTTTTAGGGCGTTTTAAGACGCACGTCGCGGAAAAATCACAACCCTAGGAAGGTTGGGTACGTTAAGTGTCGAGCATATCCCAGTCGTCTCCCAATACCCAACGAAGAGCAGATAACTTACCATTCAGCATCCCCCACTCGAAATCGTCCCAAGGGCCCAGGTTTTCTGTGCCAAGCTCTTTCTCGGTTCGTTCTGCGGCCGCTAACGCGATTTCCCAGGTTCCTTTTGAGATCTGATCTGTCCGGTATTTACCGCGTTCTGACGCTATTGCTGAAACGATTTTTATAGTTCCATCGTCAATAGATGCTCTCAAATTCAAATGCCGATTGTACCAGATTTGACGGTACAGGGTGTTTTCTGCGTCCAGAATTTCAGACAACTTCCTTGCTTGATCCCAACCCGAAAACTCCATCTGAGTGTCCTCAACTAAGTCTGGAGCTATTTCCTCGAGCAATGAGGCGAGGTTATTCCAATATGACGAGCGCTCATCGCTAAAGAGATCGACGAGGTCTTGGTGAGGTTCTCGGCGATCGCCGTTGGGTCGTCCGAAGTCTCGAACGTTATGGGTTACGAACGCAAAGTGATCCTTCTCAGCACACTTAGTCTCCAAAAGGTCAGCATATAATTCTAACAGTAAAGCATCGGCGACGCTGTTTTTGTTTAGGTGGAACGGGGCGACGCTCTCAAGGGCTTTGCGGGTCACGTTTTCCATCATTTGAGTGGTAAGCGCGGGCTTTGACGCCTTTGCAAACAAACCTTCGATCCTCAACACGGTGCGGGTTACATCTTGCGAATCGACCTTTATCCGACGGTCTACTTCCGAAATAGCGTCCAGAGTTGTCGAAGTGTCTAAATCCTTGGAAAGACTTACTATAGATTCTCGTAGCAGCCGGAAGTGCGACTTGAGGCTCTTCTGAGCTCTCTCGGAAACTCTGTCTTTATTTCTCTCAAATTCGGACTGGACGATTTCAGGAACGACCAGCTCCAGCACTGCAGACCTTTGCAGATCGTCCAAAACGCTCAAGATAGGCAAGTTCCTGGCGTCCTTAGCTAGGTCCAGCCAAACACAAGTATCAATCAAAACTCGATAGACCAATTCGAAATACCCCAACACTTACCGGTCCGACACCGGACACCAATTTCGGAGGAACCGCAAATGGCGACGGAGAAACAAAAGCTTGGAGACTGGGGGGAAAAACTAGTGGCAACGACATGCTCTTGCCCAAAGTGCAAAAGACCAAAGTCTACCCGACTACTTCCTCCCAATTTTAGGTGTGCTGATCTGATATGCGATTTTTGCGGTTACTTAGCGCAGGTCAAAACGAGCAAGGTAAAAGATACGAATGCTCTGCCAAACACAATTTTGGGAGCGGCATGGGGCCCGCAAAAAGAGCGAATGGATGCCGGTATTTACTTTCCATTGTACGTCGTCTTAGTGACCGCCGATTACAAAGATTCGTCCGTTTTCTTTTTGCCTGCAGACCTGCAAACCTCCGATATGTTTATACCCCGCAAGCCCCTCAGTGCGAGTGCCAAAAGAGCCGGTTGGCAGGGTTACTTGATCAATTGTGCAGAAATTCGAGACCGGTTCGTGAGATTGACATGAAGCAACAGTTTTGATCGTCCTAAGCTAGGCCTCAGCTCCTCTTTGTGTGAGTATTGCTCGTACCTCACCAACCATTTTATCGTACCAGTACCATAAACCGGCTATATGCACGCCGAACCCAAGAGCCGGATTCTTTCCGTCCAGACCTTGCCAAACCTCAACGAAGCCACCTTTTCCATACAGCGAGAAATCAGCGAATCCCTCGTCTTTCATTTGCGCGACGATTTGACTGGCGGTGAACTTCGGGCGCTCGACTTCGCGCACCGCTGTCTCGATCGCTGATCCGGGCGATGCATAAGTAACAGCTTGATCGGCTTTTTTGGGATTGTTGATAGTTTTGGGGACCACAAAAACCCGATACGAATATTGGGGGTCGTTGTAGTCGTCTTCACTCATGTCGCCTTCAATCAAATCGTTAACCGTTTGAATCACATCAGGGAGCCCTTTGTCTCCGACGATGGCCGGGTTGCTGCGAAGAGAGATTTCAGCGAACTGGATCGCAAACGCTAACTCTGGTGCGATAGAACACTCTTCGCCGAACCATTCGCACATCCAGTAATTGAAATTCAATGCGCATGCTTGAAGTTTGGGCTCCAAAAAGCTGTCGACATTGTCTGATAAGCGGTGCTCGATTTCGTTACGAACTGCAATCAAGTACTTAAGGTTGGCTTTTACCGGATTAGGGAGTGGGCATTCGTGCGCATTGAGGCATTTGGTCAATTCCCAGTGTTTTGGTCTGCGCTCGTCTGTTAAAATCAGCTCGCCATTCTTCTTGTATCGATAGTCCACCCGTTTGGCCTGATAATAAGCATGCATCAAATACGTCCATGAAATCACCGCGTTTACAATGAAGATCTCCGACTTCCACTTGATGTTCGGATTGTTAAATGTCGCGACGGCGCTCTTCATCGCTTCGGCAGATTTTTGAACGAGTTGGAAGTTTGCTTCCTGTGGAAGAAATCCGAGTTGCTTTGCGACTCGTTCAAAGCGTCCGTACCGCGCAAGAAATGCTTCTACATGAGATTTCGAAGAGGCGGCATAAGCTTGATATTTCTCGTTGTTGAGGTCCCGGAAATAACCAATTTCTCGATGATTTATTGTTCGCGATGCGTGGCTAAAAATGGCGACGATCATTTGATCATTCAGGTCAGTATGCGCGATCAACCCTTTTATGAGGGCAATTTCTGGTTCTTCGAGAATGAGCTTCTGTTGACGTCGTTTGCGCATAGTTACTTTGAAACCTTAATTGCACAGCACAATGTCCACTCAAGGTTTTTAAGTAAAGTCCAGTTCGGATTAAGTGCATGAATTGAGTTTTTCTCATGAGCATTTGAGAGGATTGCTCAAGCCCAACCTACACAGGGTTGTGCTCATAGCCGTTTCGTTGATCCGAACGCAGTGGCCTTTCGAAGCAATTTCTAATGTCCGGTTTTAGGAAGTTGCTGTCACTCGGGTTAAATCCGTTTCGCGAGCAAAGCAGCCATAACCTAATCGGCTTAAGTCGCTTTAATGCCGATACGCCAAACTCGATCCTTATTTCCCATTGACCTGACCCCTGATTTTCGGACCATTTAAGGTTGGAATTTTCCATTTATGATCCCGATAGGGATAAGGATGATTGTGAACAGTTTTTCCATATGGCTAGTAATGAATCGCGGATCTTAACTTGCTAAGTATTGGTATCCATAGCAGTAGCGATCAGCCGGGCTACATCGGCGTTTGCTTTTCTCACCGGGTCTGCTGCCAAGTGTGCATAACGGGCTGTCGTTTGAGCTTGGGTGTGCCCAAGAAGTTTTCCGATCATGGGCAAACTGAGGCCGCTGGCGGCGGCATTCGCCGCGAAGGTGTGGCGTAGGTCATGGATACGTACATCTTCCAAATCCGCTCTTGCGCGCACCCGGCGCCAAGGTTTTTGGAGGTCGGTTAAGTAGCCGCCAGGCTGCTTGCCGATAATGACATGAGGATTACCTTCTATGCGTGGGATTGATAGGAGGAGCGCGATACCTTGTGGGCTCAGATAAACAGTGCGCTGCCCCGTCTTTGAATCGCTGAGCCGGATTTCCTCCCGCTCAAAATCGACATCGCGCCATTGAAGCTTCTGTATTTCGCCGAGACGACAACCTGTTAGAATTAACAGTCGAAAAGCTACCGCGGCGCTCGGTGCTTCCTTGGCTTCTTTGTCAAGAGACTCTGCAAGCCGTCCCATCTCTTCCGACGACAGAAATCGTTCGCGTTTCTTTTCCCTGAAACGCTTTACGCCAAGACAAGGATTGATGCCTTCGCGGCGCATGCCCCAGATTTCCGCCTGTGTGAGCATAACGGAAAGCGTGCCGAGGATTCTGTTTGCCTGATAGGGCGTATCCGCAAAGCCCTGATGAAATTCCGAAATCGCCGCACGATCGAGATCGCGAACCTTCGTGCGGCCAAGTCGGGGAATGATGAACTTCTCTATGGATCTGCGATAGTCTTTCTGTGTGCTGGGTTTGAGATGGTAGGGAACGTAGGCCTCAAGGAAACGTTCTGCGAGGTCTGTTATTGTGGTGGCGCTCCGTTCTGCCTTTTCGATAGCGATTTCATTGATCCCCATGGCGGCGGAACCCATGAGTTCACGTGCCCGTCGGCGTGCTGCTTCCGCCTTTAGCGAATCGGTTCGACCTATCGTGGTCATTTGCTGTTTGCCATTGACCCGATACTTCGCAATGAAGCTCATCGTACCTGCGGGATTGACCCTCACTCCAAAGCCCTTGAGCTCACTGCACCAGACCGAATAGGTCTTTGGCTTCGGCTCCAATTGTTTGACGGATTGCTGCGAAATACGCATCGGAAAACCCAAAATACTTGCTATAACCGACCTTCAGGTTCAATCCCTGAAGGTATTGATTTCTACCATATATATACCAGGTTTCAAGGGTTTTCCGTGATTTGTAATGAATGGCTGAGAAATTGAAAATATAAAAATCACATATATTACAGATATTTGTGAGGATATGGGACGTGGCTAGAAGTGGCGTGAATCGTGGTATAATCGCCTCATAACCTGAAGGTCGTAGGTTCAAATCCTACTCCCGCACCCAAATAAGCCCCTGAAATCTTTGCGGATTTCAGGGGCTTTTCTTTGTGCCTAACGAGCTCGAGGCTCTCATAGCAGCGCGTAAATTTCATTTCTCTGCGTTGCTCGCTATAGTGGCGCTCATGAAAGGCTTGCACACGCTTACATTTGACCCAGCGGAATTCACCGACACCGATCGTCAGGTCGCTTGGATGCGGTTCTTCAGCAAGATTAATCCAATCGTGCCTCTACCACAGAAAGTATTTCTGCCGCGGGCGTCGATTTGGATCGCTGAGCGTGTGACCTTCACGTTCGCAAAAAGTCATCCACAATACTATCAGAGTGACGAGGCGTTCGGGTTCAATCTTGATCAGCGCACCATGATAATGGCTTGGACCTGTACGCGGGGAAATGGTCAGTATTTCCACGATGGCAGGATATTCAATATCTGCGCCGGTGATGTGTTCTTTATGGATGTTTCAAAACGGGCGTCAGCGTTCATGACGGATGCGGAAATGTATGCGCTGATCATTCCGCACGCGTCGGTTGGCTATGATCCGAACTTGCATCCAACGCATTGTCATTTCCGAGCTGCGAGTGAGACAGCCGGTCAGTTCAGAGATTGGATTTTAAAAACAATCGCCAATTTGCCGAGCGCCACGCGGAAAGAGGCGCCTGAAATCGCTTTGAACGCCAAAAGCAAGATGCGCTCCCTGCAGGATGAGGCCGTGCGGTCGAGTTTAGAGCAGGTCTCCGAGGCCAACAGGGTTATGGAGTTCATTGATGAGCATGTTTTCGACCCTGATCTGACTCTCGCCGCGTTGAGTGAGCAGTTTCAACTGTCCAAAGCCGACCTTTATGGCGCCGCCTATTTCCCGAACAGCCTAGACGAATATATAAGAAACAAACGCTTCGAGTACGCGCTTCGGAGCCTGGTCTTTGGGGCGGCGACCGAAACACGCGTCGCGGACATTGCCGCGCTATGCGGGTACACGCAAACTGAGACATTTATCGAAAGGTTCGAGGATACGTTTGGGTTCGCGCCAGATCAGGTCCTCGGCTGCCTGTCGCCAGCCCGTTTAAACGACGAAAGCATCGCCTCGGGCAAGCTCTGGGACCGGTGGTATTCACCCTCTGCTTGGTCAAGCGCCGACTAAAAACAACTCTTCAAGCGGCTTCCTCGCGGGAGCTGAGCTAAACGAGACAGGTTGAGAGGAGCCGGCATGTAAAATGAAATCTTAAGTTCACTCTGATACCCAAGAATTCAATCTAAAGTAGATTGCCAGTGACGGAGTCTAGTGTGAGTACAAGTGCTCAAATGGAAGCGACCAGTGAAGCGCTTGTTGACTCGGACATTTTTGACGAGGACGAGCCGAACGTCGCGTTAGAGGGAGAGCCCGAGTCCGAGGCCGAAGTGGTCCCACCAGGTTTTCTCGCCAAAGTGATTAGGGGTGCCAAATCGCCAATCGGCCTGGGTGCGAGCGCGGTCGTCGTCATCAGCATGGTTGGCGCAATTTTATTTGTCTCTGGGGTGTTTCAAACATCGAATGGCGCAGAGGACAATGAGGCCATAGCGACCGTAGAGACGCCTTCGAGTGAACTCCAGGAGGCAAGCGCGTCGCCCGTAGCAGAATATGGCGAAGAAGACTTGGCGTCCGCCGCTGAAACGGATGCCTATAAAGAAGAAACACCTGCAGGCCCTCTATATGGCGACATCTCATTCGCGGCGTCTGGCGCGATGTATCACACTGCGCCAACGACTGTGGCGTTAAAAATCGGCGGTGAGTCGGCTTATCTCACGCTATCATTGGGCATTCTGTCAGACAAAGCGGGTGTAGAGCAATTGATGGCGCAGGGGTTGGCGGTGAACATCCTCAAAATTGAAGCCGCTCAAAGCGTCAACTATGGACGATATTTGGAGTGGGAGCTGCCTGGGCTCATTTCAAAAGAGGTAAAAACCAGACTGGAAGAGAGCTTTCCCGGAACGACTATTCAAGGCGTGCTGATACGCGACTTTCAGCTTACGGTCTAATCGATAAATTCTGAGTCGGTCCATGATCGAATATCCGCGGCCCCCGGACACTGTGGCGCCGGCAGCGGGATGCGCGAGTGCTAATTGGAAATAACGGACCGCCTCGACAGGCCTACGCAGCTTAGGAAAAGCCTTCCGCGCAGACCCGATTACGTCCGAGAGATTTGGCGCGGTTGAGAGCTGTATCTGCAGCGCTGACCAAGTCTTCAGCAGACCGTCGGTTTTTATGCGCAGCGATCCCAAATGAGGCTGTGGCTCGAACACTGGCCGCCTGGAACTCTGTTTTTGAAGCTCGCTTCTCTTCAAATTGGTGTTTGACGCGAACCATCAAATTATATGCCGACGTGATGTCGATATTCGGCAAAATAATCGCAAACTCATCGCCGCCAAACCGAGCGACAAGGTCCGATCCTTTTGTATGGTCATAGAGCGTCGCGGCAAAGGATTTGAGGACAGAGTCCCCGGCCTGATGGCCCAAATTGTCGTTGACCCTTTTAAATTCATCGAGATCGGCGAGGACCAGACAAAACCGGCTACCCGTTTCTTCCGCATCTTGGATTTGCCACTTCAATCGCTGTTCGAACGCACGTCGATTCGCAACTGATGTTAAAGGATCCAACAGGCTCTGACGACGTGCTTGCTCGAGCTCTTCGTTGAGCTTTTTGACGCGCTCTTGCGACTCTCTCAATCCATCCGTGAGCCGCGTTGAAACAACCGACATTTTTTGACTTTCCGAAATCAGTTGCGACAGAAGAGATTTGAAATCTTCTTCCGGTGCGTCGCCGCTCGGGGCCGTCTTAAGGTCATCCAAGGTTGTCCGAAAGTGTGCATTCTGAGAGATCCCCGTTTGCAACAATTTAGATACGTTCTGAATGCTGTCTTCGATCTCGCGGCCAATATTTTCATTGGTCTTATCAGCGTCTGTGCGGCCCAGGTGCTCATTGTAAATTTCATACAATTCGTAACTGTCGAGCGTGCCACCACCGGTCAGGAGCTTATCCATGGCGAGCCGAACCGGTGCTGGTTCGCGTGATACATATGAGTACCAAAGCGCATAGGTCACTGGGTCTGGTGGTGTGCCATGTTCTTGGATTTTATCAAAAGCGGCCTTGCACATTTGGAAAATGCGCGAGCGCTCACTGACCGGGGTAACATCCTCGCGTTCAATTTCGGCGGCTTGAGCGGCGTTTGCCATTGAGATCCCCATTTTTAGGTCTTGCTGGAGGTTCTACGTAGGGTTGTTTTATTTAGGGTTAATTGCGGCACAGCAGAGTGGCTTAGAGCGGCGTATTGATGCCAAGGCGCAGGCGTACTTCTTGGCGTAAGTGTAGCCTCAACTCTTCGGGCATAGATTGAAATTCAGGGATAATCCCTTGGCGCGGCCAAACAATGATTTCGGGCCGCCGCTCAACCAGTTCCACGAGATCCCGTTCTATTCGTGCGATGGCGGCTTCAGACGTGATCAACGAGAATGGCTCAAACGGACCCCAGCTGACTGAAATTGCGTGAGCATTCGGTTCATTGCGCATTTCGCGTGCAAGCCCGCGCTTACCTTCGCGGGCCGCGTTGTCTCCGAACACGTAAACCAAATCGCGATTGGCTCTTAAGTCCTCGCGAGTGATCCAGGTTTGCCAAATCACTCTATGGGACAGTTCAAAATCTCTATCCGCCATTTTTCCCAACCCGGCGACTCAGTATCAGCGCCAGGTCTAGCAATAAGCGGGCCAAAAACTACTTTTGGTAGAAAAATATCTAGAATATGCTCAGCGAGGCGATATTTTGTGAACGAGAGAGATGGTTTTCTTATGATTCTTCTCTTCGTAAGTCTTCATTGATGCTCGCGAGTCTGACGCTGACAATATAGGCTTGTTGAGATTCCATATTTGCCATGATCAGTCCGGCTTGCTCGCTCGAGAGCAGGCGTAAGAATCCCGCAGCAAATCCTGGATCCATTTGATTGAAAATGGTCGCCGCTTGGTCTGGTTTCATCGCGCCATACATTTGCGCCAAATGATTGAGGTCTTCGCCGGCGAAAGACTGCATATCTTCCCAGCGCGTCTCGAGTGTTGCTTGCAGCGCTGACAGATCAGCCCGGGTCTGTTCCAGCTCAGCTTCCCAAGCTTGGAGTTCAAGTTCACGTTCGATCAGATTTTCAGAATCTGTTTTGAGCCGCAATTGGTCATTGGCCATCTGTGTTGACAGGTATTCGCTAAAACAAACTTGTCCGTCGATGGGCCGGGGTTTCTCTTTGGTTTCGGCGGCCGCGAGGTTCGCCTCGACTGTTTCGACGCTGGTCTCGCTCTCTGCCGCTTTCGCCTCGGCGACATTGGTCGGGACTAAGCGGGTCGCGGCGCCAATTGTGAAAAGCACACCTAGTGTGAGCAAGACATTTGATCGGTTCGCGGATTTTATTGGCATCGAATTAGACCACTTTCATGCGCGAGCGCAGCTGTGTCGGCAGCGGACGAAGTGTTGGTGAAGCCGTTTCCGCAGTTGAGACGGAGGCTTCAGTCAGATCTTTCAATTTGTCCATCAAGTCCGAAATTTCTTGGATACGCTGATCCGACATGTCCTGCTGTGGCTGCGCCTCCATCCGCATTGGCGGCGGTGCCACAGGCATTGTCGGGAGAGGCGCCTGCTGTGCATGACGGAGGTGGGCTTCAGCGCGGAATTGAGCATCACTGAGACGCTGCGTGACGTCCTCAATACGCGCGCATGAAAGCTTTGCTTCTTCGATCAAACGCGCGAGACGAGCGGCCAGTTCGCCGGCATGATAGCGGGTTTCATCCGTTGTGGCGGATACCGCAGAGATTGAGTCCGAGAGCGCCTTAATCGTCGCGCCCAATCCATTTCGCGTGTTTTGCAACGCTTTCAACCGGCGGCTGAGCACGATGCAATACATACAGGCGACAGCGGAAATAAGGATGATCGCAATATCAAAAGGAGAAATCAGCACGTGGCTACCTCAATAAAAATTCAGTGATGAGAACGCCCTTGGCAACGCCGTCGCCTAAGACCAAGTCGGCGCGGCGGCCAAGCTGCTCGCGCATATGTTTGTAAAATGCTGGGTCTTCGAAATCATCGACGTTAACAGAACGCAAATAAAGCAAAAAAGCATCGATTAAAGCGGTTTCATTGGACTTGATCGTTTTGGCATCCGCTTTGTCCGTTGCCAGCGACAATTGCATCTTCAAATATCGAGTTGCTGGAGCATTGCCGACGGTAACGAGAATCTCTTGAACGGGCGTATAAGTGTAGGTTATTTTCTCTTCGGAGGCTTTTTCTGATTCGGCATAATCAGCTTCAGCCGCGTCGTCGCTGGTCGCTGCAACGGCCACAGTTGGCGCGGGCGCGAGCAGGTAGACGCTGGCAAAAGAAGTGGCGGCACAGGCGACGCCAAGCACGAGCAATCCCATCATATTGAGACCGCCCTTTTTCGGAGGGGAGTCCTCCGCCGTCGCTGCAGCTGTCTCGCTCATGGGAACCCCGATTAAACTAGAAGTGGTTTTCCTGTTTAAATCAATTCCTAGTAAAGGAAGCCTTAACGCTTTCGCCCCAGAAATTAACCAAGTTCAACCGTGGCGAGAAAACGGACAAATTTCTAATGGGGTTTATCGAAAATCTGCGTGCGCTGGATTTGCAGCGTCAGATTATGCTGGGAGTCGCCGTTTTGGGCGTTCTGGCGGCCATGACATTTCTCGTGCGCGGTACGATGCAGCCATCTATGTCGTTGCTATATGCCGGGCTCGATCCTGTTCGCGCCGGTGAAGTAATTGCCGAACTCGATCAGCTTGGTATTGATTATGACATTCGCGGGGAAGCGATTTTTATACCGGCGAACATTCGCGACAAAACGCGCTTCTCACTGGCGCGCGATGGCCTACCGCGCCAGTCCGTTCAGGGCTATGAATTGCTCGATTCCGTCAACGGATTCTCGGTCACATCTGAGATGTATAATGCAGCCTATTGGCGGGCCAAAGAGGGTGAGCTCACCCGTACAATCCTAAATACGCCGGGCGTCGATTCGGCGCGTGTTCATATTGGCGCCAATTTGCGCTCCGGATTTTCTCGCACCCAACCCACCCCGACAGCCTCGGTAACACTCTCTTCAACGCGCCGGCTCAGTGGCGGTCAGGCCGAAGCCATCCAATATCTGGTTGCGCTGGCAGTTGCCGGTCTCAACCCGGAAGATGTTGCGGTGATCGATCCGCGGCATGGCATATTGGCTGGCCCAAACTCGGAAAGTGTCGAAGCGCCATCGGTGATTGCCGAAGATGAAGCCAGCGCCCTTGAGCAGAAAATCAAACGCCTTCTCTATGCCCGGCTGGGTGAAGGCAATGCGGAAGTCTCGGTCAGCGTCGATGTAAGCCGCGAGCGCTCTGTCGTATCGGATGTGCGTTTTGATCCAGATTCTCGCGTGATCCGGTCGCGAACCACCAATGATTCCAATCAAACCAATCAGTCAAATGGCGGCAATCTCACTGTTGCCAGCAATCTGCCTCAAGGCGGCGGCGCGGCAGGTGGCGGCGAGAGCACGAGCAAAAATTCGACTGAGACCGTCAATTATGAGCTTAATGAAGTCCGTACTCAAACCGAGCGCATGCCCGGCCAAATTGAACGGATCTCAATCGCGGTCTTGCTCAACCAAGAGGCGCTCGGCCTTGATTTGGCTGCCGCCGATATCGTCACTCAGATTGAAGGCGTGCGTCAGAACTTTGAGGCCCTGGTGCGCAATGCGGCCGGCCTCGATACCCAGCGCGGCGACACCTTGACGGTCGAACTGATGCCATTCCAGCCATTACCAGAAGCGGAATTAACGCCGGCCCCAGGCATGATGCAGCGTCTGATGGAGCAACATCTTTGGTCGGCGGTTCAAGCGATTTTCTTAGGGGTGATCGTCTTGGCCTTAGGCTTCGGCGTTATGCGCCCCGTGTTCACTCAAGGCGGCGCAGGTTCCGGTGCCGATGACGCTGACGCAGACAGCGTCGAAGCCGCTACTGGAGCTGAGACGGCGGCGGCGGAAGATGGCGTTGATCCTGACTTGTTTGGCGCGGCCACGGATCCGATCGATTATTTGAAAGACTATACGCGCGACAATGAAGAACAGACGGCAGCCCTGCTGCAAGACTGGTTGAGGGCAGACCGGAAGGCCGCGGCTAATGAGTAGTTTGCCGCCTCTCTCGCTGCCGAAGTTTCATGTGAATGCGCTGTCGCAAACGCATAAGGATGCGGCGAAAGTTGAGCCATCCATCCCCGATGAACCAGGCTTCAGCGCCGCGTCTGATGAGGATCAGGCTGACGCTGCCCTGGCGCAAGAGACGCCGCCTGAACCCGAAATGCCGATGGCGCCAATCCTTCCGGAAATCGACACTGGGGCGATCCTAAACAGCCTCGAACAAGCGAAGGCGGGGCTGGAGCGCTCGGCGTTGCTACACAGCCAGGCTCTGGTCTCTGAATTCCTTCAATCAGCGTTCCCGAAGCTCTGTGAAGTTTTGTTGGCGGATGAGGTTATGCAAGCCACGCAGAGCATGGCACCGACGGATATACAGCGCCTCATCCTAAACGTTCCTGATAAGTTTGAAGCCTCTTTTCAACGCGCCGTCCAAGCGTCACCCGAAATGAATGAGATCTGCGACATTCGCGCGTCCGGTGACGGCGAGGCAATCAGCATT
Source organism: Pseudomonadota bacterium (assembly GCA_039822145.1). Taxonomy (GTDB): domain Bacteria; phylum Pseudomonadota; class Alphaproteobacteria; order Caulobacterales; family Hyphomonadaceae; genus Henriciella. Next base: position 14,435 of record JBCBMU010000024.1, read on the forward strand.
GATGTCGATTGGCAGACCGGCGGTTTGAGCTTCGACATGGACCAATTTTTAGACTCAAGCCTGGCGCATCTTGCCGGGCCAAATCAATCGCAAGAGGGACATGATGTCTGAGCCAGAAACAGTAGAAGCCGTTATTGGTGAATCAGATCGGCGAAGCCTTTCGCCAGAGAACCAGTTCAAACGATCCATCTACGGATTGCCTGTGAATGTCGTTGTCTCGATCGGCCAGAAAAAGCTCAGCGTGGCCGAATTGCTGAAATTAAAGCCTGATACGATCATCCCGCTGACGGCGAAGATTGATGATCCGATCGAGCTTTTGGTCGAAGACCGCTTGATCGCGCACGGTGAACTGATTGAGCTTGAAGACGGCGCGATCGGCGTCCGCCTCACGCAGATTGAGGAAAGCGAAGATGGCTAAGGCCCTGCAAATGATCGAACCGCGCGCCGCGGCTCGATTGCTTGTGCTGCTGCTTTTTTCTGGCCTCGCCTGCACAAGCCTTGCTTACGCGCAAGTCGTTCCGGAGACCGGACAATTGCAAGCCGTGCTTGGCGGCGAAGGCGAGGGGCTGAGCGGGACCGTGATCCAGCTCTTCCTATTTGTCACCATCCTCAGCCTGGTGCCGGGCATTGCGATGATGGTGACATGTTTGCCATTCATGGTCATCGTATTTTCGATTTTGCGGCAAGCGCTGGGCGTGCAACAAGCGCCGCCTAATATGATGATTATGGCGCTGGCTATGTTCCTGACCTTCTTCATCATGGAGCCGGTCTTTATGGAGGCCTGGGCCAATGGTCTGTCGCCCTATATCGAAGGGACGCTTACCGAGCAGGAAGCCTGGCAGCTGACCACTGAACCGTTTCGTGAGTTCATGACGCGCCGGACCGACCCGGAGGCGCTGATGGTTTTGTCGGACGCGGTAAACCGTCCGGTCGCGATCGATGAAGAGCCATCTTTTTCGCTGCTCGCGACGTCCTTTATGCTGTCTGAAATTAAGCATGCATTTCAGATCGGGTTCGTGATTTTCATGCCCTTCATGGTGATCGACTTGGTTGTCGCTTCTGTGCTCATGGCGGTGGGTATGATGATGGTGCCACCAACTGTGGTGTCCCTGCCGTTTAAACTTGGATTTTTTGTTTTGGCTGATGGGTGGCTTAAAATCACCGAAGCCTTGCTTAGAGGATATGCATAAGTGAGTGCCCCGCAATCTCCGACGACCGAGGCTGAAAAGCCTGCTCTGAACATCTCGCCGTCGCAGCGCGCAGCTGTTGTGATCGCCATGCTGGGAGAGGCGGCCGCGAAGCCGATTATGGATCGCTTAGACGATCAAGCCGTGATCAATATCGCGGCCTCGCTTGAATCAATAAACTATTTGCCGCGTGAGCAATTGGTCGAGATTGTCATCGACTTCCTGCAACATCTTCGTCAGTCCAGTGGTTCGTTCCGCACTGACCCGGAAGCGACAAAACAGTTTATGGCCAATGTCCTCGATGCACCGCGCCTGAACCTCATCTATGGCTCCGGTGAATCTCTAGAAGAGCAAGTGCCTGAGCCTGAAAATAAAGAAGACTTCAGCCGCCTTTGGGAGAAATTTTCCAAGCGCGAACCTGCTCATATCGTGAAATACCTTTCGGGCCTCACGCCGAACATTATCGGGCTGATTTTGCGCAACGTGGATGCCACTTTGTGCTCAGAAATTATCTGTATGCTGGAGGAGAGTCTTCAGACCAAAGTCCTTGGTGAAATGGTTGATCCCCCACCACCATCGTATGAGATCGACTCAGTTGTCGCGCGCATGGTGCGGATGGAATTCCTGCTGGTGCCGGAAGATGATGAAGAAGACGGTGATGCCCAATTGCAAACGATTGGCGAAATGCTCAGTCTGATGCCGAACGAAAGACGGTCCTCCTTAATGGGCTATGTTGAGGAATCGCATGCGAATAAAGTTGAGCAGATCCAAAAAGGTATGTTCGAAATCACCGACATCCCACAATTCTTGCCCCGCAACCAAGTGCCGGTCTTGTTCAAAGAAATCGACCCTCTGGTCATTTTGAATGTGCTTAATTGCCTGCAAAATGAATTCAAAGAGGTCGCCGATTTCTTCCTGTCCAACATCTCCAATCGCATGGCGGATCAAATGAAAGGCGATCTGGAGCGCATGAAAGCGCCGTCGGCCGCTATCTCAGAGCAAATTCAAAAAGACTTCTTGATGCAAATGATGGCTTTCAAGCGAGATGGTCTGATAACGCTCGAGCGTCCATCCGAAGACGAGTAAACACAGTTAAGCGCAGCGGTGGCCTAAGCAAAACTCGCCTTGGCCACGAAAATGCTTGATGAGGGCTATTTATCGAATAACCAGTTCGGCGTGAATGGCGCCAGCCGCGCTCATAGCGCGGATGATATCGGCCATTTCTTGAGGCCGAACCCCGAGGGCATTGAGGCCATCGATGAGCTGCGACAGCGTTGTATTTTGGTTAAGAAGGGCAATATTCTCATTCCCTGTCTGACCGACGGCGATGTCTGTTCGCGGCAGCACAATGGTTTCACCGGCGGCAAATGGATTTGGTTGAACCGCGACCGGGTTTTCGCGCACTTTGATCGAGATATTGCCTTGCGCAATCGCCACTTGCGAAATGGTGACATCCTGGCCAAGCACAATTGTTCCAGACTTTTCATCAATCACAATCCGCGCCGGCGTTTCGACTTTGATCGGCAAGTTTTCAATCGTTGCCAAAACGCGCGCTGGCGACCCGTTCGCGCCGGATAGATTGAGCTCGATCGAGCCAGGGTCTCGCATATAGGCCGCCGGTTGTCCAAGCGCCCGATTGATCGTGTCTTCGACGCGCGCCGCCGTAGTGAAGTCAGGCGTGTGCAAAGCGAGCGTAATTGTGTCTTGAGCATTAAAGTCAAACGCAATCTCGCGTTCGACAATGGCGCCACTTGGGATCGCGCCTGATGTCGGTGTGCCGACGGTGTCGCGGGCGCCCGGGGCTTCGACATTGAGACCGCTGACCATCACGCTGCCTTGCGCGACCGCGTAAACCTCATTGTCTGCACCGCGCAGCGGGGTCAGGATCAAGGTGCCGCCCTCAATGCTGCCGGCATCGCCAATGGAAGCGACCGAGACATCAATATTTGAACCGCTACGAGAAAATGCGGGCAGCGAGGCCGTGACTAAGACGGCCGCGACATTGTTCGGTTGAATGGCTTCACCTTGCACGTTGACGCCGAGCCGCTCGAGCATGTGTGAAAGCGAATCCTCCGTAAACGGAGAATTCCGTACAGAATCGCCGGTGCCATTTAAACCGACGACGATTCCATAGCCAACCAAGTCATTGCTTCGGACGCCTTCAATATCGAGCACGTCGCGCAGCTTTGTCTGCGCCTCAGCGGCCCAGACGCTGGACATCAAAAGTGCGGTGCAAAGAAGCGTAAGCAGGGGTCGCATAAAAGGCCTATAAGAAGTTCAAAATAGATAAGTTAGAAAGGCGCGTGGTCAGAAGGTATGAGGCTTCCAAATTCGCTTCGAGTTCGCGCAATTGCGTCGCTGCTTCGTATTGATCTTTACCGGCTAAATCAGTGAAGGCTTGGGTCAACAACGTCTCTTCGCGTTGCAGAAGGGATTGTTCATCGGCGATGCTGGTGCGACGCATGCCAACGCCAGCCTGCACGTCCACAAGGCTCGTGCGGCCGCGCGCTAGGCGATCAAGCGCTTCATCCATGGCTGGCGTGCCGGCTTGAGCATACGGCACCCCGCCGCCATTGTGCGATAGCGTCAGGAGCGCGAGTCCTTGCAGGACGTCTCGAAACCCTGATTCATTTGCAACGACCCCGTCCGGATCGCTCGCGGTTTGTGCCCCTTGGTAGAAACTCGTTTGAAAGCCGCCCGCCGGATCATCAAAGTAGGCATCGACTTGCGCTGCGAAATCATCTGCGTCTATCGCCGCGGCGGAGATCGCGCGGATATCGTCGAGCAGCACGCTAGAGTCGGCAAAAGGGCGTGTCGCGGTGGCGTCACCTGAAAATAGAAAGCGATCGCCATTGCGCGCACCAAGGCGGGACAGAACATCATCGAGCGCAGTGGCAGCTTCAGTTGCGACCAGATCCTGAGCCTCTTGTTCACCCGTGCCGATGGCACTGCGCATGCTGAGCTGCAGTCCTGCTGTCAGGTCACGCACGGACGTTAATGTTGAATCGACCAAAGCCAGGCGAACTTCTCTGAGGCCTAAGCGGGTTTGCTCATCCGCATTGTCGCGAATCGCCTGTTCCCCGACCAGCGCTTGATCCACGCGGCCCCGTAAATGGGCAACCAAATCGGCTTGGATGCCGGTGGTGGATTCCTCAGCGCGATCCTCGATTTGGGATCGCAGCCCGGCAACATTATTGGTGACGGTGACATTTAATAAACCGGTGAGGCTGATAGAAGACATCGGATTAGAGCTCAATCAATTCGTTGATCATTTGGCTGGCGGCTTCGATCACGCGTGCATTGGCGGCATACGCTTGCTCGATTACCAGCAGGGCTTGCATTTCAGTTTCGATATCGACTGCGGTCTTATCCGCTTCGGCGCGTTGGACCGCATCAAATTGCAGGGAAATCGAAGAGAATGTGGATTCGTTCTGGAGCCGCTGTTGCCCTGCAAGCGTACCCAGTTGAGCGATCATGTCAGTGGCGGTGAACCCGCCTTGAAGGCCTGGCACACTGATCGTGCTGACGCTGTCTAACGCGCCTGCTAGATTGGTCAGGATCGTGTTGTCGCCGGGTGGACCTTGGACTGTCGCGCCTAAGCCGTCCCGCAATCGCCAAACTGCCCCTCCGCGATCTGGGTCAACCAAGGCGTTGAGTTCGAGCCGTCCAGCTACACCGTCGCCCGCGGTTGCATCTGAGTCCAAGAATAGGCCAGGGGAGCCAACGGGGTTTGTTGGGTCAATCGCGGTGCCGGAGAAGCGATCGACAAGGTCTTGCGCCATGGCATCGAGCTGAGTTGCAAGCCCCGGCAGATCGGCATCGCGGAGCGTGAAGAAGGCGCCGATGGCACCGCTCGAAATTGCCCCGAATGAGCTTGCGCCAGGCGTCAGTTCGGTACCTTCGACGAACAGCCCTGAAAGGTTGCCATTGGCCAACGAGGAATTTGGACCAACGGTGCTTGCCTGCGTAAAGGTGACCTCTTTGGCTGTGCCAGCGAGTAGATATACACCCTCGGTGGTTAGGACATCAACCGTCCCGCTTTGGCGCGGGAATGTTTCAATCGGCACAAGCTCGGCAATAGTATCTAAGACTCGGTCGCGCTCATCTTTGAGGGCGGCGGATTGGCCCGAACTTGGGTCCACTTTGGAAATGCGGCCATTTAATTCCTCAACTTGTTTGAGGGACGCATTCAGGCTCTCTACGGCGATTGCAATATCGCTATCTGCGCGCTGCCGCTCTTGTTGGATCAGTGTCGAGAGGGCATTGAAAGCAGATGTCAGATTGTTCGCCGTTCGCACGACTTCATTCGCGTGATTGGTCGATTCAGGGCTTTGGATGGCATCCTCAAGGGCGGTGTCAAACGCCGAAATATGTTGGAAAAGGCTGGAGCTCTCGAGATCATCGCCAATCCGGCGGGAAAGGGAACTCCAGGTTTCACTCAATACGTCTGATTGTGCGAGATCGCTGCCCAAGCGCCGGCGTTCGGCGGTCAGTTGCGCGTCTTCAGATCGCGTGATGCCAACAATATTTACGCCGACGGTTTCAGTGCCGAGAATAGTCTCACTGACGGTCAGCGCCCGCCGGACATAGCCGGGCGTTGACGCATTGGCGACGTTTTGGGCGACAATATCGGCGCGGGCACCGACGGCATCTAACCCGGATCTCGCGGCAAGGAGGGCGCTGGAAATGCTCATGTCATGGGCCTATCGGGCTTAAAGACGTTAGCGTTTCAGATTGGTTGTCTCTTGCAGCATCTCATCCACGGTTTGGACGATCTTGGCGCTCGATGAATAGGCGCGCTGGGTTTCGATCAAATCCGTCAATTCAGCTGCGATATCGGTTGTCGATTCCATCAAGGCATAACCTGCCAGGGACCCAACCGGGCCTGTGCCAGCGTCCCAAAGATACAAGCTGCCACTTTCACCGGAAACACTATAAGCCTGTGAATCAAGGGCATCCAATCCATCCAGGTTTGGAACATCGCCGACCGGGATTTGATAGAGAGTCCGGCGGAACCCCGTGTCATAGATCGCTTGTAAGAGACCGTTTTCGTCAATCTCGACCGATTGCAGGTCACCGATCGGGGCGCCGTCCTTGGTCACCGATGTCGGAGAGAAAGGCGCCGCGAGTTGTGTCATACCTTCCAACTCAAGAGGTCGGCCGATAAAGATATCGACGGGGCCATGAGCGAGATTGATTGAAACTTGTCCAGTTGAAGCATCATAAGTGGCGCCATTCGTGGCAGCCACCGAGTCAATGCGACCTCCAACACCTGTCGCGTCGCTAAACACAATGTCGAGCTGGCCAAGTGAGACGTTCGGGTCGCCGGCATCGTCATACATTTGGATGGTCCAAGTGTTGCTCGACCCTGTCGCAGGCACAACTGGCGTAAATTCCATCCGCATGTTTTGACCGCGGCCAAGATTATCAAAATATTCGACCGACATTGAGTACGGATCTGGAGACGCGCCAGCTTGCGTCGCATCGGCGGGCAGATTGATGCCAACTTCAATATTCTCCGTCGCCGCAGCGGTAAACTGTGTTGTGGCGATATTTACCGGCTCAAGATTGGTGCCGCTATTGCGGCTAACATTGCCGATGCTACCTGCTGTGTCCGCTGGCCACCCGAGTAAGAATAGCCCGCTCTGTGTACGGAGGTATCCGTCCTGGTCAGGCGTGAACGACCCTGTGGGCGTCAATTGTAGCGGCCGGTCAGCAGCGGTCTGATCAATCCCTTGAGCCGTCGTCACGGGGACCAGCCCGCGGCCGGCAACCGCGACGTCGGTGGCGTTGCCGGTGGAGATGAGCGAGCCGACAGCACTAACATCTTTGTACGTATCGACGCGAACCCCGCCCGCAGAATAGGCTGAATTGCGCTGTTCGATCACCATGTTCGAAAACTCGACATCAACGCGCTTGTAGCCGTTGGTTTCTGAGTTGGCGATATTGTCTGAAATGGTTGATAGTCGTGCGGCGTTGCCATTAAGGCCCATAACGGCCGCGTTCAAAGATGATGTAATACTCATGTCGGTCGCTCCTGCAGTCGATGCAACCGAGAGTAGAAATCATTGGTTAATAGACGATGAAAACCAGCCTCAATAAAATCAATGACTTAGCAACTTTTTTACCGACAAATACCGATCAAAACCTGTAAAAGTCGGACGATTTCTAGAGAGGTTAAGTGAAATCTCTCTAGGGTAGAATTATTAAAAATCTGCAATATGCTCCGGTTTGGTGGATGAGGCAGAAAACTTCCACATTTCGCCGGAGCACCGCAAAGAAAACCCCGGCGGTGCAAGCACCGCCGGGGCCGATTAACGTTTGCGCCAGAAATATGCTCTCTAGCGCTTTAGGCTCGGACTAGTCGCGGCCGAGGCCATGTCCAGGCAAAGGTAGCCGCTCTACAACGGACCCCCCTTTGTCCTTGCGTGCATCTTTAACAGGCTTAAATCTGCCTGTGCCTGCATCGCGCCCGGCTAGGCGGGATTTTCTTTCGGTTCGTTTGGCCATAATCATGGTCCTCTTAATGAGCGAGGGGCCGTTGACTGCTTGGCATATTTGCGATCTCATAGAATCGCATCATTCAAAATGCACTGGTCGGCGCGACCCCTCTAATGGGTTGCCGACTGCTGGTTCGGGGCTCCCACAGCCTCGAATCAGCCAGACCAGAAGAGTGCACCATGACTCGACTAGTGAGTCGAATCCTATTTCGGTCCCGCGCCCCGACATTCATACACTTGTCCACAAGCCGTTCAGTCGGATGCCTGATCGTGCCTAACGCCAACATGGGCGATCGTGCCGGCGACCGTCGCTTACTGCAACTTCGCTGCTAAACCCTAGGTTTATCTAAGCTTTTGACGTTGTGGACAAATTTGTGGAAATATAGTCCGAACACGGATTAAAAATGGTCGTCCGACTTTTGCTCAGTCGGACGATCTTGATTTGTTCCGCTGTGTATTTCTAAAAAATCTCATAAAAACAGTGGAAAACTTTTTTAAATGGCCAAACCGTTGGTTAATAGACGAATAATTGATCTTAACTGGTTTATTCGTGCTTCAACAGTGTAATCGAAATCCGTCTGTTTTGCGCGCCATAAGGATCGTTCTTGAACAGAAGATCAGTATCTGCGCGACCCGAAACTTCTTCAATGCGCTGAGCTGGGAAACCTTCAGCTAGCAAAAGCCGCCGGGCGACATTGGCGCGCTCCGCGGACAAATCCCAATTGTCATAGCCACCAGTGCCTTGGAACGGATGGGCATCTGTATGGCCGACAATCTTGATCGAATTGCCGAATGTTTCAAAAGAGCGGGTCACCGTTGAAACCAGAGTCAGCAGCAACTCCGTTGGCTCGCTGGAACCGTTTTGGAACAATGGAATATCCTCGGAATCGATCAGTTCCATAACGATGCCCTCTGGCGACATCTTTACCATAATATGATCGTTTAGCGCGGACCCATCTTGTTTGACCGCGAGAGCCAATTGTTCAGCTGCAGCTGCGTCACCCGCGCCTTCACCAGCGCCCGCAGCTTCGGTATCCGCGAGTTCATTGCCGGAGGTTTTTGCCGTTGACGGCCGTCCAGCGGTCGCTTCGCGCGTCGCACCTGTACCCATTTTAGCATAGGTCTGCTCGGTAAAGATGGAAGATCCGTTCAGGCCATCAGACCCGCCGCCCGAAATTCGGCTGATCGGAATAGTTGGGTTAAAATAGTCGGCGATACCTTTTCGCTGTTCTTCGGTCGTCGCATTGAGAAGCCACATGAGAAGAAAGAAAGCCATCATCGCGGTCACGAAATCAGCGTAGGCGACTTTCCATGCGCCGCCATGGTGACCGTCGCCGCTCACCTTTTTCTTCTTCTTGATGATGATAATCGGCCTGAGGCCAGTTGCGTCTTCTGCCGACATGAGGTGTCCCACTTCATTCTGTGGGAGCGTCATAGCAAGGTATGGTAAATTTGCAGGATACAACTCAAGGTCGATTTTTCTCGGCTTCGATAACGTTTTATCAACCTAAAAAATTCAATCCTTAGTAGAGAGTATGCGAACTCGACTAGGGGTATTACGTGAGCACCGTTCTACGGAAAAAACTTGAATCGAGCGGAGGTTTACCGCCAAGCGTCTTGCAGAACCAATCGTTCTGGATGTCGCTGGAGAGCGTTGTGGCGAACTGGCTTAATACCATTGTCGGGGGCGAGAACGAACTACGATTGCAGTCCCGCGAAGTGTGCCGTGGCACAGCTTTGACCGACGATCTTTTCGGCGCCTATCTGTACGGTTTCCACAGCAATTTGAACGACTTCATCTTAGGCGCTTCGATTGACAATTTGATCGCTGCGCGAGTTGCCGCCGGAAAAATGGAACAATCAGTCGAGGCTCTTGCGGAGGCCCCTCAGCTATTTTTACAGCTTCTGTTAGAAGAACCCGCAAAAGATCTCGCTGCAGACATCGCGACCGCTTTCGATCAGCTCGATCCCGATGGGGAAGGGCCGAATTGTGTGCCTTTGGAGAGCCTCGACGTCGAGGGAAGTTGTCTTCTGATCTATTATTTATGCGACATTGAGGGACAAGCCATTCGGATTGGCGTGGCGCTGAAGCTCGACCGCGTGATCGCATATGCTTCATCGGCTGAAAATGGCGTAGCGTCCACTGATGGCGCCAGCGAACTTTCCGCAAAATCCCTTAACGGCTCGCGTGTGAAGAATTCGAGTGTGCGCCTCGATGTGATTATCGATCGTATTCCTATGAGCGTTGCAGACTGCGCCCGGCTCCAGCCTGGTGCTGTGATTTCATTGCCTGGGACGGACCGCGCTAAGCTGACCATTGCCGCGCACACGGTCGACGGTCCGGTCGATATTGCCATGGGCGAGCTCGGTGTTTGGAAGCACCAGCGTGCCGTGCGGTTAAAAACAGAAATAGAGCCGAGCTTCTTACAAGAGGTCTCAGTGGCATGAATATTCAGGGTGAATACGGGTTAAAAGGAGTGAAGCGGTGAACGCAATTCTAGGACTGGTCGTTACCATGGTTATGGTTTTCGGTGGCTACATTCTCGCCGGCGGTAAGATGTCGATCATCTTAAAATCCTTGCCGTTTGAGATGATGATGATTGGCGGTGCTGCGACCGGAGCGTTCTTGGCGGCCAATGATATGGCAACGATCAAGCACACAGCGAGCGATTTAGGCGCTGCTTTTGCGGGTCCGAAATGGAAGAAGAAAGACTATCAAGAGCTGCTCTGTATGATGACAGAACTGCTTGAAATCTTGAAAGAAAACCCAGTCGACATCGAAGCGCACATCGAGGCGCCAAACGAGTCTGCGATTTTCCAAAAATACCCGAAAATCCTCAAAGACCATCATGCGATTGAAATGATTTGCGACACGATCCGCTCGATGATCATGAACTTTGACAATGTCCACCAGGTTGAAGAATTGCTCGAAAAGCACCTTGAGAGCTTGCTGGAAGAAAGCCTGCACGGCTCGCACGCTTTGCAAAGCATGGCGGACGCTCTGCCAGCGCTTGGAATTGTTGCCGCGGTTTTGGGCGTGATTAAAACCATGGCGTCAATCGATAAGCCACCAGAAGTGTTGGGCGGCATGATCGGGGGCGCGCTCGTCGGAACCTTCCTTGGGGTTTTCTTGGCTTATGGCGTCGTCGGTCCGTTCGCGGCGAAAGTGAGCCATACGCGAAAAGAAGAGCATTTCTTCTACTCTATGATTGGCGAGGTCCTGGTCTCAAGTCTGCACAAGAACCCAATCAATATCTGTGTTGAAGTGGCCCGGCGCCATGCGCCAGCTCGGGTTCGCCCATCTTTCGACGAAGTCGAAGAAGCGGTTAGGGGGTTACGCCAAGCCGCATGATAAAGCGCCTATCTTCTATTTGCTTCTCACTCGCTCTGGCGTCTGCGGCCTTCGCAGACACCGGAGCGAAAGATGTTTCGAGTGACGAAGAGACCTCTGCCGCGACCGAAAGTGCGGAGGGCTTGGAAGATTTTGTCGAGAGCGCCATAGATGCTGGGCTTTTGGCGCCAACGGGCGTGGGCGCGGCTGGCCCAGATAGGTTGCGCTTGTCGAAGGAAGAGTTGGCCACGCTTGGGGTTCAATGCGGCGGCGAATATCCGCTTGACTTCTCAGTTGTGAGATCGCTGCGCCGGTTCAATGACATGCCGACCATTTACGCGGATACAGATGGCGAAGTGCAAGCTAAATTGATCGCCGATCTGAAAGCGAAATTGGCACTTGGACTTTACTCCGAAGCCAGCGCACTGATTGCGACCGCAGAAGGACCTGAATGGACGCCCTATCGGCAACTGATCCAATTGCTCGACAATCGTGTGCGCCCAGATACGCGCTATTTCCAGGCCCTCGAAACCTGTCATCCGGGTGCGGGCCTCTGGCGTGCGGTTGCGCAATTGGTGGTGTTTGATCCCGAAGGCGTCGAAAGCCTCGCGGAGCGTTTGGCTGACGTTCGCCGTCTACCATACAACATGCGAGAAGACTTAGCTGTCTTGTCCATCCCAAGCCTTTTGATCGAGCGTCGCGGTGATCTAGGGCAGCAAGTCCTGGCTATGTTTACGCCCGAAGAGATTAAAAACTCGACACGATTAAGCGCGCTCAAAACTGCCATTATAGACATGCCTGTTGGCTCGGAATCTGATGACCGGCTAGTGATGCTGATGAGCCGCCCGAAACTCAAGCTTGCGGCGCTTTTGATTTTGGTTGAGCGGGATGAAAGTCTCCGCCCAACCATCCATTCCTTCGTACTGGAAGAAGCTTGGAACGTGCTGGAGGCAAGTGAAACTCAGCATGATCTCGATCCAATTCTGGAATTTGTAATCAAGCATTTAGGCAGCGAAGATCTGTACGCCGGACTTGAGCGGATGCGTGCGCTTCCGGTGGCCGCGCGCGACGATATTCGCGCTTCTATCGATACCCATACGATGATCGCGCTTGAAGACTATCTCAGCAAAGACGACCCGGTTGACGCCTTCAATGCTTTGCAGACCCTCGATCAGTTTCATGGCGAACTGCCGAGTACGGACCGCGCCAATCAATTGCGCAAACAAGGCGCGCGCCGTGCGATTGAGCTCGGACTTTTCAGCATGGTGAAACACTATTTAGCGCCGGTTGATCGTGAGCCACAAGTGGGCCTCATGCTCGCCCAAGCCGCCTTCTGGGGACACGTGAATCAAGACTTGTTCGAGGTCCGCGATGATTATCCGACACAAGCAGAAATCAATCGCATGGCCGGCATTCGGGCCCTGCAGGCGAATGTTCCTGCCGTCGCCCAGGCCGCTTTTGCCGGGCTTGCCGCCTATCCGAGTGTGCAGCTAGAATTATTGGAGCATGGCGCGGTTGCCGACAATTGGACCTTATGGCGCCGTGACTTGAGCGATCTCGTCGCCGATCTCACAGATGATGAGGTTGAGCGCCTAGACCGCGTCCGCACCATTCAACTTGCAACGCGAGACGCCGCTGAGCGCGCGCGCCGCACAATTAAACCGTATCAAATCGCAGATCTATTGAACGCGTCTCGACAAACGCTGTCGAAACCGGAGGCAGGAGCCACGAATGAGCAATAGCATTTACGCGACCATTGCGCGCCAAGACGGCTTGATGAAAGAACTTCAAGTCGTCGCGAACAATATCGCAAACACCAATACAACAGGGTATAAAACCGACCGCGCAGTTTTCGCCGAATATGTCATGGCGACGGGGGAGAACTCACCGTCTTTGTCAATTGGTGGTCTTGCTGGGCACAGTTTCGATCTGACGCAAGGCACTGTGAAGTTCACAGGCGGTCAGTTTGATCTTGCCATTCAAGGCGATGGCTTCTTTGCCGTTGAAACTGATGCTGGCCAACGCCTCACACGCGCTGGGGCGTTTCAATTGTCTTCTGAAGGAGAATTGATCGCCCCTGACGGTGCCCGTGTGTTGAGCGATGGCAGCACCCCCATTCAAATTCCACCTGAAGCCGAGAATATCCAAATCGCGGGTGATGGGACGATTTCCGCCAGCGGCGGTTTGATCGCGCGCATCGGTGTTTTCAATTCAGATGGCCCGCTGCAGCGCGACACCGATACCCGCTTTATCGCTGAAGGCGGCGTTCAACAGAGTGAAACAGCAAGTGTATTGCAAGGCGCTTTGGAGGCGTCGAATGCATCTCCGGTTTTAGAAGTCTCGCGCATGATTGAGGTCCAGCGCGCCTATGAAGCCGGCCAGACCCTGATGGAACAGGAGCATCAGCGGATCACGCAATTTATTTCAACGGTTAGAGACCGATAGGCACAGGAGGTAGCCATGAAATCACTCCAGATCGCAGCGACTGGGATGGCCGCGCAGCAAATGCGCGTCGATGTCATCTCAAACAATATCGCCAATATGAGCACGACGGCGTACAAACCGCGCGTCGCCGAATTTTCAGATCTCGTCTATCAACAATATTTGACGCCCGGCACAATTACCTCGCAAACGGGCACTGTTGTCCCGGCTGGTATTCAGCTCGGCACCGGGGTCAAAGCGTCCAGCGTTTCAATGCAAATCACCCAAGGCTCGATGCGCCAAACCGGTGGTGAGTTGGATCTTGGAATAGATGGCACAGGCTATCTTGAAATCACTCTGCCGGATGGCGAGTCCGCGTATACGCGCGACGGTAAACTCAACCGCGCGAATGATGGATCCTTGGTCACCAGTGATGGCTTCGCTTTAGCTGATGGGATCACGATCCCAAATGACGCGAACCGGATATCGATCAGCCGAGACGGCGAAGTCGTCGCCTATTTTGACAATCAGGTTCAAGGCCAGACAATTGGCGTGATTTCGCTCGCGACATTCGTCAATGAAAAGGGCCTCGAAGCGATCGGTGACAATATGTACCGTGAGACCGAGGCGTCAGGCCAAGCCAATCGCCAGGTGCCTGGCAATGAAGGCGTCGGCACCATTCGCCAAGGCTTTGTCGAGGATTCAAGCGTTGATGTGGTCAAGGAAATCTCTGACCTGATCGAAGCCCAACGCGGCTACGAGCTAAACTCGAAAGTTATCACGGCCTCCGATGAAATGCTCGCCGCCACCACGAGGCTGAGATAAGATCATGATCCAGCTTTTGTGCCTTAGTCTCGGGTTAACCCTGTCGACGCCCGCGGTTCTTACCGCGAACGACGTGTTGCGAAGCGGTGAGATCATCACAGCCGACAATACATCCGCGCCGGATGATGTCTGGCAAGACGAACATGCAGAATTGCTCGGCCGAGAAGTTCGCCGGACGATTTATGCCGGCCAACCGATCAAAGCCCAAGACACACGCGCCGCGCGCGTCGTCAAACGCAATCAACTGGTAACCCTCAAATATATGAAGGGCCCCTTGGAAATCTCTCTCATGGGACGTGCGCTCGGAGAAGCAGCGGAGGATGAAAGTGTCTCCGTGCTGAACTTACAGTCACGCCAAGTGGTCGAAGGAATCGTTCAAGCAGGAGGCTGGATATGGGTTCAATAGAAAACACAATGGCGACAGGATTGGTCGCTTTATCGCTAACGGCATGCGCTTCGTCTGGTAGCGCCGCTCCGGCCCAAGAGGCCGTGCAAGTGACGCAACCGACCTATTACGGCGTCACAGAAGCAGCTTATTCGCAGACGCAAGCGTCGTCGACATCGGCGTCGCTGTGGACGACTGCGCCGAATGCTCTGCTGGGCATGCGCCGGGCGAAAGATGTCGGTGACTTGCTGACCGTTGTGGTTGATATGAATGACCAAGCGAGTTTGCAAACTTCCTTGTCGCGCAATCGGACCACAAATGAGCAATTCAATCTCGGCGCTTTGCTGGGATTGCCGCAATGGGCCAATGGTGTCTTACCGGGTGGGGCTTCAGTATCGCCTGCGATTGACTATGACCGCACGTCCGGATTGTCCGGTGACGGCGCCGTCAACCGCGCCGAGCAAGTCGCATTTCGCTTGTCTGCGCGCGTCGTCGGAGTGGAGCCAAACGGCAATCTGGTGATTGCAGGATATCAGCAAACACAAGTCAGCGATGAGGTGCGCTATTTAACTGTGTCCGGGGTCATTCGGGCCCAAGATATTACCCGTACCAATACCGTCTCATACGAAAAAATTGCAGACGCAAACCTATCCTATCTCAGCCAAGGGGAAGCGATGGCCGGCATTAAGCGCGGCATGGTTCCGAAAGTGCTCGAGAAAGTCCTCCCGTTCTAAAGGAACTTGTCATGAAACTTGTCATTACCAGCGTTGTTGCGATCATCTTTGTTGCCCTTGGTAGCTTTGCCGGAGTCGCTTTGAAACCCAGTGTCGAAGTGTCAGCGGCGACGGCTGATCCAGAGTCCAAAGATGGCGACGCGAAGAAGGACGAGAAGAAAGGCAGCGCCAAAAAGGCTGATAAGTATGACAAAGCCGCCAGTTCGGGCGATAGCGCCTATTATAAATTCAGCCGCGAATTTGTCGTTCCGATCATGCGGGGCGGTCAGGTCAACAGCCTAGTTATCCTCCATATCAGTCTGGAAACCGATCCTGCGACCTCTGAACGACTATTTTCAGAAGAGCCAAAGCTTCGCGATAATATCATGACCACTTTGATCGAGCTGAGTAATGATGGTCGGACACTTATCGATATGACCCAAGTCAACAATTATGAGACCATTCGGGCGATGATTTTGATGAATCTTCAGGACTCGATCTCCGACAAAATCAAGAATGTCTTGATTGGCGATATCGCCAAGCAAGATCTCTAAGGCGCTGAACCTCGTTTAATTGGTCTTCAGCTTACGGACATTGTCCAAATCCGTCGTCAGATAATTATTCGTACCGAGTTTGAGTTGGCCATCCTCGTGCGCCACTGCTGTTATTTTACTGACAATCTCAGCTTGGGTTGTTGCTATCGGTTGGCCGTTGGAGAATAGGTCGATTTGGAATTCATACACGCCTTGCTCGGACGAGAGCGCTGGATCCAAAACCTCGCCATTCCAACTATATCTCTGCGCATTGGCATCGAGTTGTTCCTGCCAAACCACTTGGTTCTGACTATTCTTTATCGTCAGTACCGCATCGTCATACTTATAGGCGGGGTCAATTTCAAACTCGACCGGCTCTCCCTCAAAGGCGACATGTTTGGAGGACACCGCAACTTCTTGATCCAGCCATTCATTCGCGGCAGCGGAGTGCAAGTCGTTGAGCATCAATTCAATATTGGTCAAAGTTTGATTGGTTTCGACCTGTTGTTCGAGTGAAGAGAATGTCGCCAATTGTTCGACAAATTGCGTTGAGTCGAGCGGTGCCAACGGGTCTTGGTTTTGGATTTGCGCAGTCAATAACTGCAAGAACGTATCAAAGTCCTCGCTGATTTGGTCCGTGCTAATTGCCGACTCTGCCGCGGCCGCCGTCGTCGCGGTGGTCCCGGTGGTCGTTCCAGTGGTGCCAACAGGCGAAATCTCACTCATAGCTTACTCCTAAAGCAATAAGTCGAGCCGATCATTGACCCGAACGCGTGGATCATCTGACATGGCTGACGGTGAGGTGCGGGGGGCTTCCACCGCATAAAGTTGCGCCTCTTGGCGCGAGCGCTCAGGTGATTGCCACCCCTGTTGCGAGCGATCCTCTGCCTCTTGGCGGAACGACATATTCGTATCAGAGAGTCCCTGTTGACGCAGCGCTTCGGTCAATTCGAAATGCATCTCACGCAGGCGTTTCAAGGCCTCTGGGTTTTCTGATGTGACCACGACCTGCTGAACGCCTTGCGCATCAAACTTAAAGTCAATCATGATGCGGCCGAGCTCAGGCGGGTCGAGTTGAACGACTAATTGTTCCTGAGGGTCGGCGCCATTTTGTAAAGCGTTGAGGATAACTCCCGTGAGTTCGCCAGGACTGGCGATTGGGATGGCTGGCCCTGTTGGCGTGAGCCCTGCTGTGCTAACTGCCATTGGTGCATTCGGTGTGCTGGCGGCTGCGCCAAGCGTGGCCAACGGCTCTGCTGAGGGCGTTGCGACATCTCTTGGCGTTGCCGAAATGGATGCCGTATCTGCGGCCGATTGCGCCGTCGCGATTTGCTGGGCTTGCGCGTCTGGTGTGTCGGTTGAGACCCTGTCGGCGTGCGGTCCTGGACGTAAGCTGTCTGCCTCACCGGCGGCAAATTGAGGCGTGTCAGCGCGCGCGGTTTGCGGGTCATTCGACTGACCCCGCAGCTGTGCATCGATGCCTGCGAGCGTTGCGTCTTTTTTGACGCCTTCTCTGGTTTGGCTGCGTGGATCAAGCGCGGCTTCGAGGCCTGCGTCGGTGCTTGCCGGCGCCACGCGCGCATCATCGTTCAGAACTTCAGCGCGTGGTGTCGTCGTTGCGGTATGACCCCTATCTGCTGCTGAGTCTGCGTCGGCTGAAGTGCCAAACGATTGCGCAGCATCGACATTCGGCGCCGAGATCGCATCGCCCTCAGGTGCGGCTTGACCCGCATTGGCCAGCGTGAGCTCGCGTCGATTGACCGGCGGCGCCGAAGATTGTTCTGTATCCGCCTGGGCCGGCGCAAGCGCGTTATCGGCCGCCGTTTTATCCTCGGCGGGCGCATCGGCGTCTTTATTGACGTAAGATTCAAAGCCTTCTTTGGTCGAAGTCTTTCCCGGTTCAGCGGGCGTCGTCTCGAGGGCTGTATTCTGGTTCGTCTTTGGTGCCGTCCTCGGCGACGCCAGATGCTCTCCTAGCAGTCCTGCGATCATGTCACTCTCTTCAAGTTGCAAGGTTAATACAACATCAGGACGTAAAGAGTGAATTAACAACTTAAGGTTTAATCTTGATTCATTAACTTTGGGGACTGCCATGTTGCCAACATTGCCCACAGCAAATGCGTCTCCGGCGCCGTCAGCGACGCCGGACTTGAAGACTCCCGTCACCTCTGACGAGACCAAATTGAAATTTGAGCAAATGCTATGGGCTGAATTGCTCACGCATACCGGGCTGGAAGATTCTCTTACGCTCGGCGGCGGGCAGGGCGCCTCAATGTTTGCGCGTTACTTTGTCGAAGCGATCGCTGCGGACATTGCCAAACAGCACCCGCTCGGCTTGCTCGACACAGAGCTGCCCACCGATCCGAGCCAAACCTTTG
>JBCBMU010000025.1:0-25899 GCA_039822145.1 Pseudomonadota bacterium
TGACACGACCCATTCTGAAAACCTCATCGAGCATGAAGGCTGGGCCGGCATCACGATTAGGTTCTAATTAGCCGGGCGGGGTGCCGGCGCTGTTTTGAAGTCAGAAGAAACCGCTTCGGGAATGATTGTTTCTGGTTGTGGACTCAAACTGTCATGTGATCTCGGCGCACGCGATGGCTATCCCGCGCTAAACACAGACCTAAAATCCGCGCAGCTCGGCGAACTCATCCAGGCCTGCGCGGTCGGTATAGAGTGAGTTCACAGGATCAGCCTTATCGGGAATGCCGACGGACATCCCGCACCAAACCATTTCGTGCTCACCAAGCCCGAGATGGTCTTTTAGGCTTGGCCGCAAAATGCCCCAGCATTCTTGCATACACGTGCCCCAGCCGCGTTCTTCCGCTAGCAAACAAAGGGTTTGCATGAACATGCCGCCATGACCCCATTGGCCGTGGCCGACGCGTTCATCCATGATGATGAACAGCGCCAGCGGCGCGCCAAAGAATTGATAATTGCGGGCAAACCACATCATCCGGCCCATTTTATCTTCGCGGGGGATACCGATTTTGCCATACATGCCTTCGCCAACGGCCCGGCGACGGGCATTTTGGGCGTCAGAAATATAGTCAGGATAGATCGGATAGTCCGTCGATTCACCGCGCGGATTTTCGGCCAGTTTTGCGGCTGCTAAATCGACCACGGCTTGCTTGGCGTCGCCGGCCAAAGCGATGACGCGCCATGGCTGCAAATTGCCGCCAGACGGCGAGCGCTGCGCATCGATCAGCCATTGTTTAACCTCAGCTTCCGGCAATGGTGTGTCCAAGAAGGCGCGTGTTGAAATCCGCTGTTTGATCGCTGTGCTGACATCCATGTGGGACTCCCAGTTTGAGTTTCTGTTTTAGATTTAGGTCCCACAACTGAGCCCGCTAGGGGTGTCGCCACGGGAAGCCATCCCGTTTATTTCGCGGCGCCTAGCTTTGGTCGAACAGCGCCAGCGCGGCGGTCGTCATACTGGTCACGCCGGTTTCAATGGTCGCTGGATAGTCCGGCGCGAAGAAAGGCGAGTGCAATGACGGCAAAGCCAGTTCGCCATTTTGAGCCGCGGCCCAGCGATCCGGTTCAACCGCCCCGACCCAGAATAAGAGGCCCGGAATTTTCGCATCCGTACGGCCATATTGGCTGAAGTCCTCACCGCCCATGACCGGCGGAACTTGCTGGACATTGTCAGCGCCAATTTGCCCACCAATCGCGGCCGAGACCGTCGCTGCGAGATCCGGGTCATTATAGATAGAAGGCGTATAATCCGGTTCATTGAAAATTTCTGGCTCAGGGGCCCCGAAGGCGAGCGCCTGGGCTTTGGCGATGCGTTCAATGCCCTCAAGCAACATGGTCCGCGTTGCGTCATCATATGATCTCACCGTGAGCAGCAGTTTTGCTTCGTCGGAAATAACATTATGCTTGGCACCGGCTTGGAAGGATCCAACTGTGACCACGGCGGGCGTCTGGGGATTGACGTTGCGCGAAACCAAAGTCTGCACCGCGGTGACAATCGACGCGCCGATCACGACGGGGTCTTTGGTCGTGTGCGGATAGGCGCCATGCCCGCCAACGCCTTTTACAGTGATATCGACGCTATCCACGTTGGCCATCGCATAGCCCGGCGCATAAGCGACTTTTCCCGCCGGCAGGCTGGCGGAGACGTGCAAAGCGAGGTTGTAGTCAGGCTGCGGAAAGCGCTCGAACAGGCCGTCGGCAATCATTGCTTTGGCACCGTTGCCTAGCTCTTCGGCCGGCTGCGCAATCATCACCAGGGTGCCTGACCAATCGTCTTTTGCGGCGATCAAATTGCGCGCGGTGCCGACCCAGCTGGTCATGTGGATGTCGTGCCCGCAGGCATGCATGACGCCATTGGTGACCCCGGTCCAAGTCTCATCAATCACCGTTGATGCATGTGGGACACCGGTCCGCTCGGTCAGGGGCAGGGCATCCATATCAGCGCGGATTAAGACGGTGGGGCCGTCTCCATTTTCGTATACGCCGACGACGCCATAGCCGCCGACCCCGTCACGGATCTCGCCATAATCGCGCATCGATTTTTCACGCGTCCACGTATTGCCCAGTCCGGTGGCGACGGTGAAGCCGAGCGCTTCGAGTTCGTTCGCCATGATCGCTGAGCTATTGATCTCTTTGAAGGAAAGCTCCGGGTTTCGGTGGAAATAGGTGTAGAGGTCAATCAATCCTGTGCCTGGCGCGGGTAGGTCGGTGGCGACCTGCACCGCAGCTTGTGTCAGCTCCGCTGTAACCCCTGGCGGGTCGACCGGCGTGCTCTCGCTGCCGGTGGGCGCTGAACAGGCAAATAGCGCGCCGCTCAATAGGATGGGGGTGAGGGCTGAAATTGATCGAATCATCATGCCGGATTTATCCACATATTAAGGTAACCCTGCCATGGTGACGGTTCAGGATGGGCTTTGCAAGCCAGATATCCTTTATCAATTTATGAGGGTTTGAGATGTCGGTCCGCCAACACTTAAAAGCTACTTTTGTCATTGGCGCCATGTTTGGCCTGTCGGCGTGCGGTGGGCCGGTTGTCGACCCATCTTTGTTTAATGGCGAAATCCAGCAATTGGCTGATGAAGAAAACATCTATGGCCGGATGTATGCGAGCCTGAAAGAACATCGCCCATCGCTATTTGTGGACTACCACAACATAACGCTCGAAGCCTATTTGGAAGGCTATAGCGCCCAGGACTCGACCTATATTGCCGGCCTGCAATTGCAGTCCTCCTTGCGCAACGAGCTGTTGAAACTGGCTAAAGTTGCCAGTGATGATGATGTCCGCGAAATGATCAAAGTGACTGTCGCGGGCTTTGAGCACCTGAATGAAGAAGACCCCGATGATTGCGCCCGCAGTATTGATGGCGTCCCGCTCGAAAACGTGAAGAGTTTCCCGCGCGAACTGCGCCAGCAGGAACTTGAACTCTTGCTCGAGCTGTTGAATGCGCCGCAATCGGTCGCCAATCGGCGCGCGGCCTCTCAAAAGGAAGTCGGTAATTGGGTCGGCAATGTCGCAACGCTTGAACCCAAAGTTGCGCTCATGTTGAGCCACCAAGCCAATGATGAGCGCACCGGCGCTCAGAATAAAGAATATTGCGAAGGCACGATCGAGCTATACAAGCGCCTGAGCTATAAAAAGGGCGCGAGCCGGGGCACACTGTATCGCGGTCTGGCTTTGATGTCCTTGCAACAGCGTTTGCATCATCGCAATACGACGCCAGAAGACGCCGCATAAAGCGGCCGCAAAAAAGCCTCGAAAAATCGTTTCATATTGGGCCGTTGACTTGCTAAGCTGAGCTGAGCGATGGAGACGCATTCTGATGTCTGAAACCCCAAATTCAACCCCGACACCCGCGGCGCAAACGCCGCCGCATGGCCATGTCCAAGATGCGCTCAATCAGCTTTCAGAGCTGAAAGTCTACACCCATTCGCCGATCCTATATTGGTGGCCGATATGGGGCTTGGGTTTACTCTTTGGCATAATCTCAACCTTTGTCTCCGGCGAGGGAACTGAGGCTGCCGCGCGCGTCCAGGGACAGACGTTTGTCTTCGTTCTGATCTTCGTGATCTTTTCGACCACGGTAAAGCTGCGCGGTGCCAATTCGGTTATCCTTGGCCTCCTATTGGCGATTGGCGGGATATTGCTGGCAACGGCCAATCTGTCAGGGCCCATCGCGGCCTTTATCGGCGGCTTAGATATCCGTATGAGCCCGGCTTTCTATTGGTTCGTTGGAGTCACCGTTTTTATCATGTGGGCGGTGATGATTTTCGGTTTCGACAAAGTGAAATTCTACGAAATCGCGCCCGGCCAGGTCCGCGAGCGGGTCTTTTGGGGCAGCGGCGACCGGGCCGAAAGCGGCGCCAATGCGCGCTGTAAATATCTGAAAGACGATTTCCTGCGCCATCGCATGCTCGGCCTGGTGGTCACGGGCGACATTGAGATCACGCTTGCAACTGGCGAAGTTTGGTATTTGCACAATGTGATTTTCGCCAAGCAGAAAGCCAATCGGATCAATGAACTGATAGTCACACGTCCTGTCGATTAAGGCATGAGACTGGGATGCACTTGCGGCGTGTAGCCATGCGCCAAAGCTTGACATGTGATGTGCGGCGTTAGGCGCACCGCTTGCGCGGGCAGGTCTTGCGCTGCGCCATAACCTGTAAAGCTCCACGCTCGCGCCTTGTCTTGCCATTTCAGATAGGCGGTCGCGCCGGTCGTGAACATGGCGCCGTTTGGCAAGTCCGCCACGGCCATCAATTCGCGCTCTGATTTGCCTTTCAGGACGCTCTGAATTTCGCCAGCAATAGCGTCACTCAGGTCGCTGGCTTTCGGGCGGTAGTGAAACACGCCTGAGCGCACCAACGCCTCGCGAAACCGCTTCGCGTCTGGATGGCGGCATTCATAACAAGGCCGGTGCCCGGCCGCGAGCGACGTCACTTCATCCAGAAAGAAGAGCTCTGTATAACTGCGTTCCGCCATTAGCTCGCGCTGTCGACCTTTAAATTCGAGCACGCAGCTAATCCATTGCCTGGTCTTCCAATGGGTCGGCTTGAGCTGTTTGTCGTCATTGTGAAAACACCCGCCGCGATTGCCCATCAGCGTTCCACGCTCCGGCACCGCATGGATCAGCCCAAAAGGATCAACGCGGTTTTGCAGGGGCATGGATCAGGCCTCTTCGCCGCCAAAGCGTTCGGTCCATTCTTCGACCATCGCGTCTTCAATCTTTTGGAACAGCACCGGCGGCGCTTGAATCGGCAGCCCGTGCGGCAGCGCGTCAAGCAGCCCGTCATCGTCGGGCAATGGCCAATTGCGGTTCTCGTCCGGAATGCCGAGCGTATCGAGAATGCTCTTCGCCGTGTTCGGGATAAGCGGCTGTGCGACAATGGCGAACAGCACAACCAGGTTGAGCCCGGTGCGCACGCCAACCGCCGCCGCATCGACATCATTCTTATACTTCACCCAAGGCTCAGCGCGGGTCAGATATTCGTTCCCGGCGGCCCAAAGCGCGCGCGTCTCAGCTGCGGCTTTGCGGAATTCCATTGTTTCATAATGCTCTGAGATGCGCGTCAGGCTGGCCTTGAGCTCAGCCTCCATCCAGGCTTCGTCTTCACCGCGTGTGCCGCTGGCGGGCAGGGCACCATCAAACTTGCTGACCGTGTATTTCGTGATGCGATTGACAAAATTACCGAGAACATTGGCGAGGTCTGAATTGACCGCCGCTTGGAACCCTTCCCAAGTAAAGGCCGCATCTGAGCCTTCTGGCGCGTTGGCCATCAAATACCAGCGCCAATAATCGGCCGGGAGAAGCTCTAGCGCTTGATCCATAAATACGCCGCGCTTCTGGCTGGTCGAGAATTTCCCGCCATACCAGGTCACCCAGTTGAACGCTTTTAGCTTATCGACCGTCTTCCAGGGCTCGCCAGAGCCAAAGATTGTGACGGGGAAGGAGACTGTGTGGAAGGCGACATTGTCCTTGCCCATGAACTCGACATATTCGACGTCGTCAGCGCCTTTGTCTTTGCGCCACCAGCTTTCCCAATCGCCGCCTTTGGCCTTCGACCATTCTTCCGTCGCGGCGATGTATTCGACCGGCGCATCGAACCAGACATAGAAGACTTTATTCTCAAAACCGGGGCGCGGATTGCCGTCAGCGCCGAGCACCGGAACGCCCCATTTGAGATCGCGTGTAATCGCCCGGTCGCGGAGGCCCTCGTCGAGCCATTTCAAAGCGATTGACCGGGCGAGCTGTGGCCAGTCGTTCGACGCCTCCACCCATTCGCGGATCGTGTCCTGCATTTTCGACTGCAATAAGAAGAGATGCGCGGTGTCGCGGATCTCAATATTCGTACCGCCAGAGACCGCGGAATAAGGATTCTTCAAATCCACCGGGTCGAGCAAGCGCCCGCAATTATCACACTGATCGCCGCGCGCTTTCTCATAGTCGCAATGCGGACACGTGCCCTCGACATAGCGGTCGGGCAAGAACCGGCCATCATCGACGCTGTAGACTTGTTTCGAGACGCGCTCTTCGATCAGGCCTTTCTCTTCAAGGACTTGGGCAAAATGCTGGGTTAGTACTTTATTCTCATCACTCGAGCTGCGGCCGAACCAGTCATAAGAGAGCGTGAAGCCCTCTCCGGCGGCGCGCTGGATTTCATGCTGCTCATCACAATAGGCTTGCACGCTCATCTCAGCCGCCTGCGCTGCAAGTTCCGCTGGGGTGCCGTGCTCATCCGTGGCGCAGATATAGAGAACATCATGGCCTTGAAGCCGCTGATAGCGCGCATAGACATCGGCCGGCAGCATTGAACCAGCCAAATTTCCCAAATGCTTGATGCCATTGATATAGGGCAGGGCGGACGTGATCAGGATGCGGCGTTTACTCAAGGGTCTCATTCCTTTAGGTTTTCCCCAGCGTCAAACAGAGTCGGCCAGAGACGTTCGGCCTGTCTAAGCGCGCGTGGGGATAAAGGAAACATCCTTAAGGAGGGAACAATGCCAAAAATTGCAGGCGTAAATTTACTGGGCGTGCTGCTCGCGGCCGTCGCTATGTTTTTCATCGGGTTCATTTGGTACGGGCTGCTATTTGTCGAGCCGTGGATGGGCGCGAATGGCCTATTTTTCACCGACGAAGCCAAGACGGCGATGCAATGGCTCACGGCGGACGGGCTGCAAACCGTCGCCGCGGATGCTGGACCCAACCCAATCGTCATGTTGTGGGGCTTTGTCTTGTCGCTGGTGCTCAGTTTCGGGCTCGGCTGGCATATGAAGCAGAAGAATATTTCAAAGCTTAATACAGCGCTCTTGTTCGGGTTATGGATGAGTTTGCTCATCGGCGTCCCGCTAATGGCCTATGATACGGTGTATACGCCATATGGGTCGCTCATGGGATTGTTTGTTGATGGCAGCCATACGGTTGTGACTTTTGTTGCGGCTTGCGCCGTGCTTTCCCTGTTCGACTGACCCCAATAAAAAGCCCCCGAAGCGCAATGCGTTCCGGGGGCAAGGGATGAGCTCTAGTGGGAGATTCTAGGCGCATCTGGGAGGAAAACCTGTGATCGCTTTAGCCGATTTGCGGCGCCCAAGCCGTGAGTTCAATTTCAACGGCGCGGGCCCGTGGATTGACCAAGGCAGCCGC
Source organism: Pseudomonadota bacterium (assembly GCA_039822145.1). GTDB lineage: Bacteria > Pseudomonadota > Alphaproteobacteria > Caulobacterales > Hyphomonadaceae > Henriciella. Next base: position 7,194 of record JBCBMU010000025.1, read on the forward strand.
AACGCTGGCGGTTTCATAATGTGCGTCGATGCGCGCCCCCGATAGGGCGACCTCTTTCAGGGCCTGTGTCACGGTGTTTAAACGGGCCTGCGCCAAGGTCTTGGCCTCGCGCGGTGAGGGCGCATCAGCGGCGCTTGCGGTCAGCGAGACCGGACCGACAATGCATCCATCCAGTTCAGATTGCGCTGCGATTAGGAGTTGGTGCGAAGCGTTGGTCAAGGCGGAATCGCCGTCCGCGAAATAAACCTGCAAGGATTGCGTATCGCAGGAGAGCTGCTGTGCGGGTGTGTAGGCTTCAGTTGGCGGCGCCGGCAGTGGCTGGGCCTGGGCCAGGGCCGTCGTGGCTAAAATCACTGTCAGGCTTGAGATGGTTTTGATCATGTTCAGCTCCCGTCTTGCTGAGACCCAGGAAACGCCTGGCGCGCGGCGAAATCATGCCCGGATCAGGATCAAATGTGGCAACTGCATGATCTTGTGATGACGTCTTGCGCTTTCGGCTGGGTCATTATAAACGACCCGCCAGTGCCCCTATAGCTCAGCTGGTAGAGCAACTGATTTGTAATCAGTAGGTCCGCGGTTCGAGTCCGTGTGGGGGCACCAGTTACCTAGCATATTGTATTGTTTATTAATAGTTTTTGCATCGTATGGCGCTAAAACTGCTACACAATTGCTACACAAACTGCACGGATGGTTGACGAAAATGACCATGAAACTTAATGTAAAATACCTCACCCAACGTGGTGGTAGCTGGCAATTTCGGCGGCGGGTGCCCGATGAAATCCGTCACGTTGTAGGAAAGCGAGAATGGGTCGTAAGCCTGGGCCGTGTATCTCAGGCGCAAGCCATTCGGTTAGCTGAACACCATGCCGCCGACACGGATCGCGAGATTCTGTCCGCTCGGGTCGATGCCAAAAAGACGCTCACCGAGCATGACTATTCAGCCATTCACGACAAAGCTTTCGCGCTTTCGCTAGAGCGTGCAGGGAGTATTGAAGCGCTCCATGCCAATTATGGAGAAAACCTGGAGCGGGTTATTCAAGATGGACTGACACCCAAACAAAAAGCTCTCTTATCCGATAAGACTACTTTTTCTGAAGCGTTTGAAAGAGATCAAAAGCTCTATAAAGTCACTTTTCAAAAGCACCAGACCATTGGTCTTCGGAATTTTATTCGAGTGAATGGCGATGTAGCGGTCGAAGACGTCACCCGCGATCAAGTTATGAGCTATGTTCATGATGCTCGCAGACGCGGTTTGGCCGAAAGCTCGATTAAGCGCCGGATCGGGGCGCTGGGCGCCGTGGTAAATCGATATTATCAAGATCATGACATCTCGAGGCGTAACCCGTTCGCCCGCGTCCCTCTTATTGGTGCAGCCGCAAAAATTTCTGACCGAGAGCCCATTAGCGATGAACAGGTCGCGAAATTGGATGCATACCTCAAATCAAACAATGCGATTGATCCGCATATAAAAGCAGTTTTTTGGTTGGTTCGGTGTTCCTCCTTAGGGCCGTCGGAAGCTGGCGGCTTGGAATTGGGAGATGTTGTTGTGGCACATGAGGTCCCACACGTCGTCGTTCGTTCTAATGATTTGCGTGGGATAAAGGCTAGAAGTCGGTTTCGGATGTACCCTTTGGTCGGCGAAGCGCTTCAATGGAGTGAACACCTGCCCACCAAACGGTTCAATGCAAATGGCGTCAGCCAGATTTTGAACAAGCATTTAAAGAAGGCGATATCGGATTTGGGTGATCGTCAGTCCGTTTATTCATTACGTCATCGAATGAAAGATAAGTTGTATCAGGCAGGTGCCAGCCGAGATCAGGCAATGTACCTGATGGGGCATGCACGAAATACGGCCCATGACCGATACGGATCAAGTATTCCCGCGCTCCAAGAATTGAGGGATCTAGCCCGCGGCGCTGTCTGATCCCACAACTTGGAGTTAGTCGCACGGCAGGAAGTTCCTAAAAGCGGACGTAACGAGACTACTCCTTGATGCTTAAAGCGGTCAGGCATAACCAAAATTGGAAGTCGTTTCAGATCGATCGCAAAACGCGCATGGGCGGATGAGCGAGGGTTCGACTTCCGACGATCAATCCGCCAGCTGCTGAAACCAAAACGGCGATCGAGAGAATTACCCCCAATTCCAGCCATGGCAGGGTCCATTCGGCCTCAAATTGAAGCGTGACGACCGGCCAAGCCGCGGCGGTCCCGATTGCGGCCCCGATCAGGCCGGCAGTGGCGCCTGATATTCCAAACTCTGAGGCATAGAGACCAAACACTTGCGATCGACTGGCGCCGAACGTTTTCAGAAGCGCGGCTTCATTTCGGCGTTCTCGAGCCATAGAGGCAAACGCTCCAAACAGTACGAGCAGGCCAGCGATGAGAACGATACTCGCAGCGGCATTGATCGCGATCGAAATGTTTCCCAGCAACCGACCCGCCGTGGCGAGCGCCTCACGCGTTTGGAAAACAACGATATTCGGAAAATCTTTGGCCAGGCCTTCGATAATCGCGGCTTCGCCTCCGGGTTCGACTTGCACAATTGCAATGTGCTGTGGTTGAGCCGCCTCTAGCGTTCCAGGCGATAGGATAAACGCGGTGTTGGCACCGAAACTTCCCCAATCGACATTTCGTAGTGAGGAAACACGCGCCTCAATATCGCGCCCGAATACCCGAAATCCGATCATATCTCCAATGCCTAGCCCCAGGGCCCGAGCGGCATCAGCTTCGATAGATACCAAGAGTGGCCCCTCATAGTCTTCCGGCCACCAGTCGCCTTCCACAATCTGAACTTCAGGAGGTTGTCGGGCGATGTATGGCATCCCGATTTCGCCTTCCACGACCCAGCGTTCAGACTCCGCGACGGACTCTTCTTCCAGAGGCGCTCCCTTCAGCGAGATCACGCGTCCAATAATCAGCGGAGTCCGTCGAAATGCTTCTGGATCGTCAATATCGACCCCTTCGGCTTCAATCAGCGCATCAAACTGCGTCACCTGGGCTTGCGGGATTTGCGTTATGAAAAGCGCCGGTAAATTTGCGGCAGCCGTTTCTTTCACTTGCCTTACGATATTGGCTTGGATCACGACGACAAAGACGAGCAGCGCGAGACCTAACCCAAGCGCCGGTGCAACGGTGGGCGCCAGCGATCCGGGTCCGCCGAGATTAGATAGAACCAATCGTCCAAACCCGCGCGCTGCTGGTAGAGATCGTCGCGCCATCCATCGGATAGCCGACGCCGTTCCAAGAAAGAGCAACCACGCCGCGCCCGATCCTGCCAAGAGCAATCCGGTGATCATAGGGGTCGTGCTGGTGAATATTGCGACGGTGACTAAGGCGAGCGCTGCCAAGACAGACCCCACGCGCTCTTTCCACGGCACAGATTCCTGATCCTCAGTCCCGAGCGTCCGGAACAAAGCTGCAGGTCGCGTTGCACGCGCGCGTCCAAGCGGCGGCAGCGCAAACATTGCAGCGGCTAATATTCCGAGAAAGGCACCGCGCAAAAGCGGTTCGGGATAAATTGCCAGAACCGCTGGAAGAGGAATTCGATCGCCCAGGAATAGCGCAATCAGAAACGGCACGACTCCGCCCAGGACAACACCAATCAGAGCGCCGATCAAAGCCAGAGTGCCGAGCTGGATCAAATAAGCCATTCGAATGGTCTGAGTTTCAGCGCCGAGCGCCTTGAAGGCCGCGATCGATTGGACGCGGCTTTGCAGGAAGGCCGTGCAGGCTTGCGCGATCCCGACGCCGCCTGCGATCAGGGCGGCGATACCTATGACGGATAGAAATGTGTTCAACATTTCCAAGAGGCGTTGCAAGCCATCCACAGCGTCTTCCGGACCGCGGTATCTTAAGCCGCCATTCCCCCACTCTGCATCTGCAGCTTGAGAGATGTCTTCGCCGGTTTGCCCGCTGGGTAGGATTATCAAATACCGCGACCGAAAGAGCTGGCCATTCGTTAGACGCTCGGCCTCTTCGAGCGCCGCGATATCAATTGTCGCCTCGGGCCCAAAGACGCCCGGGGTGCCAATTCCATCCGCCTCGGCATCCAATCGTGCACGGATGGTCGCTGCGATATGGCCGAGCTGGATGTCGTCGCCAATTTCAAGCTCGAACGCCTCCAGCAGAGATGGTGTCACCGCCACACCCCATTTGCCGTCCTTGAAGGAGAGAGCCTCGCGAAGCTCGGAAGCGCCAAAGACGATATCTTCACCGAGCAATGGATGCCGTTCGTCAACGGCTCTAATGTCGACTTGCTGGCGTTTGTCCCTGGCTTCGCCCATCACGTTTAGACTTATGCGTTCTGAGACGCGGCCACGTGCCTCCATCCAAGCCCGTTCATCCGGCGTGGCGCGGCGCTGTGAAGCCGTAAACATGGCGTCGCCGCCGAGAAGCGTTCGGGCCTCTGATGCGAGACCTCGGCTGAAGCCTTCAGTTACCGACCCAGCCGCTGCAATTGCGAACACCCCGAGCGCGATACAAGCGAGATAGATCAAGAAACCGCGCACGCCGCCAGCGAGCTCCCGGCTCGCGATAATCCAAGCCAATCTGTTCATTGCAGCCGGCCGTCGAGCATTTTGACTCTGCGATCAGCGCGCGAGGCAACAACTTCATCATGCGTGACAATTGCCAGCGTGGCGCCTCGGTCACTCGCGATTTGGAATAGAAGATCAGCAACCGCCGCCCCGGTCTTGCTATCCAGATTGCCGGTCGGCTCATCGGCAAACACAAGCTCGGGGTCACAAGCCAATGCCCTTGCGACGGCCACACGCTGGCGTTCGCCCCCCGACAATTGCCCGGGATAATGATCAAGCCGATCTGAAAGCTCGACGGATTGAAGCGCTTCTTTTGCGCGGTCGAGCGCATCATCCATCGCTGCGATTTCGAGGGCCGCACGCACATTATCGAGCGCCGTCATCGTGGGCAGCAAATGAAATGATTGAAAGACCATACTGACCCGTCCCCGCCGCAGTCGCGCGAGGGCGTCTTCATCCAACCCGGACAGGCTCTGCCCGAGTAGCTTGACCTCGCCAGACGTCGCGCGCTCCAATCCGGCACCGATTGAGATCAACGAAGATTTTCCAGACCCAGAGGGGCCTACAATGGCCACAGACTCGCCCGCGGCGCACGAAAACTCCACGCCGCGAAGGATTTCAACAGGCCCGGATGCCGAGGAGAGCGTCAAGCCCACATTTGTCATGATAAGGGGATGTGTCATGTAGAGTCTTAGGTAGGATAATTCCGCCGCATGTCGATCACTGAACTGAAGGAGTCTGCGTTGAGACCTAATCTGCGCAAGTTTGTTGTCGCGTCAGCCCTTTTTGTCTTTGCCGCGTGCAGTGGTTCCGAGCCGGCGCCTGATGCTGAAGATACGATTGAAGAAGCAATCGTAGCGCCGAACGATGCGACCTCCGAAATCACCACCCCACAAGTGAAGCCAGGAGCTGAGGCTTTCAAAATTGTGATGCTTGGTGACAGTTTGACAGCGGGCTTTGAGTTGCCACCCTCGCAAGCTCTACCGGCAGAAATAGAACGCCTTCTCAAATCTGCGGGTCATTCAATTGATGTTATCAATGCAGGTGTGTCGGGCGATACCAGCGCTGGCGGACTTGCCCGGTATGATTGGAGCGTCGCGTCAGCAAATCCTGATATGCTCATCTTGGCGCTCGGTGCGAATGACTATTTGGGCGGGATCGATCCTGATCAGACAAAGGACAATTTGACGGCAATAATCGAACGCGCATCATCTGACGATGTGGAGATCTTGCTGGTCAGCGTGTCAGCAAGGTCATCCGCCGCCAGTGATCCCCGTGCTGCCGTCTTTGCCGAAATTTATCCAGATCTCGCAGAGACTTATGAGATCGCGCTTTATTCCGGTCTGGTGGATCCAATTTTTGACCAGCCCAATCTGCTGATGCAGGACGGATTGCACCCGACGGCTGAAGGGATTCGGAACATCGCACCGCCTCTTTCCGCAGCGATCGCTGAGTTTCTGAAAAGCAACTAACGTGGCAGCCGGGCAAAGGCGCTGAATTGAACCGCAGGGCCCGGTAGCGTGCTTTCCGCCGTTCTTTTCCTTGGTTCGCAGCTCAAAGTCCTTACATCTCAAATTGAACGGAACAGGTTGAACGATGATGTCGGTGGTCTTCTTAGTTTTCAAAATTGTCATCGCATTCATCCTCATATGCATCCTCGCGCTGGCGCTTCTGGGGGGCGTTGGACACATCTTTCGTCTTGGCGATCAGCCGTCATTCTCGATGATCGAAGTCGAAGGAGATAGACGGCTACACTATGTCTGCGAGGGGCCGAAAGGTGCCCCTTTTGTTTTGTATGATGCTGGAGCCTTTGGAATTTACACAGATGGATGGTGGCTGCTCCAAGAATTGAGCAAAGATCATCGCGTTTGCCTCTATGACAGAGCGGGAATGGGGTGGAGTGATCCGGTTCCTGAGGGCGTGTCACCATCACCAGACTGGCATGTCGACGATATGCGCCGGTTGCGCGCCGCACTTGGAGAAGACGCACCTTTCGTTCTCATCGGGCATTCGATGGCAGGAATTCGCTTACACGCCTATGCGAATGCCTACCCAGAGGACTTGCTGGGATTGGTGTTTGTTGACGCGGCACGTCCTCAGACCCTTCAAACTGAGCGCATACAGTCTTTTATACCCTGGATGTCTCGCGCTCTATCGGTCTCGAGCTTTTTCGCTCGTCTCGGATTGGCGGGAGGGGCTGCATTCTTGCTACCCGACGAACTAGACTTATCCGGTGCGCCCGCCCGCGATAAACGCCGATCAGTTTCAGCAGTGAGCCATCACAAAGCGACCAAGGGCGAATTGCTCGCAGCGGTGACGGCATGGCCAGACGCAAGTTGGAACTCCCAAACGGGAGCTGAGCGCATCCCAACGTTTGTCTATTCAAACTCTGAGAATGGCGGAGCAAACGCTTCCGTCGCCTTAGAAGCCAAAAAGGTAACAGGAATTGGTGGCGTGACCGGACTACCGGATGAATCTCACGTTTCGCTTTTAAATAAGACAAATGCCGAAAAAATTTCTCGCGACGTTCGCGAGATTACCGGGAGAGTGAAGGATCAGTAGCCAAGACCCTCCGATCATTCGTCTCCGCGATGCGATCTTTGATCACGCGCCTCGAGGACTCTCGATTTTTGCGTTTTTGCTGGGTGCGGCGGCGCTCATATCGGCCGCAATTCCAGGACCGATAAAGCCCGAGAGCATCAAAACACATCACCTGATTTCCGAAGCCCCCGCCTTTGCCCTTGCGATCGGCGGGTTGTTTTTGACGGTCTTGTCGCTTGGACTAGCGCGACGGATTCGTGCCGCTTGGCTGTTGACCACGATCGTTACAGTCCATGGCATTTTAGCGACGGCATTCTTTAGGCCACGCCTATCTGAATTCATCGCCTATCTCGCACTATTCAGCGTGTTGTTGATTGCCCGCAAAAGCTTTTATCGGCGCTCGAGTTTGTTGACCAAGATGCTGCCGCGCGTTTGGATTATCGCAAGCGTTCTGGTCCTGGCCGTTGCGAGCTTCGTTGCACTTCTCATTGTTAGCCACAAAACAGGGTTTGCCGAGGCGAGTTTCTCAGATCTTGTCATAGACCCTGATTTAGGGGTCGCGGGTCGCCCAGTTCTGATTGCAGCAGTCTTCTTGGCTCTAACCATCCTATATTTCAGTGTCGCGAGCCCAGCTCGGGCGCGAATGCAACTCGCGAATACCGAGGACTATGCAAGAATCTCAAGCCTGCTTGAAGACTCCGACTTTGCCCGGCCCGACAACGTTCTCGCTTTCTCCGGCGACAAAAGCATGTTTTATGGACCTGATGGACGCGCAGCAATCTCCTACTCAACATATGCTGGATCGAGCATTGCGATGGGGCCTCCAATAGGGGCGCGGGACGCGTGGAAAGAGACGCTTCAAAGCTTTCGGACCGAGATGGAGAATGCTGGATTTCGCCCGGCATTTTACTCAGTCCCACCAGATATATTGCCCGATCTGCATGATCTCGACTTTCGATTTGAGAAGGTCGGGGAAAACGCGATCCTCGATCTGTCGACATTCACTTTGTCCGGACGCAAACGCGAGGTCATCCGTCGATCGCGGCGGAAACTTGCTGAGCGCGCTGGCGCGACGTTTGAAGTCTCACTGCCGCCTCATAAACCTACGACACTCTCGAGCTTGCAATCGGTATCCGATCTTTGGCTGGCAGAGAATGGCGGACATGAAAAGTCGTTTTCTCTAGGTCGATTTGAGGCCGGTTACTTAAATCGTTGCCCGATCGGGATTGTGAAGATTGGCGGGCGCACCGTCGCATTTGGAAGCCTGATGGCAACGCCTGATAGGCGTTGGGCCGGGATCGATCTAATGCGCTATGATCCTGAACATACCATCACCAATACGATGGACTTTCTCTTAGTAGAGTTGATCTTCTGGGCAAAGGATTCTGAGTATCAAAAATTCGATTTGGCCATGGCACCGCTCTCCGGTCTTGCCGACGAGGAGGCATCTCCACTGATCGCGCAAGTGGGAAGTTTCGTCTTTGAGAATGGCGAGCGATTTTACAATTTCCAAGGGCTTCGACGCTTCAAGCAAAAGTTCAATCCTGATTGGGAGCCACGGTATATCGCGGCGCCGGGTTATTGGACGTTACCAATCCTTCTCGCTCAGGTGGCCTTCTTGACCAATCGCGACGCATCACAGTCAAAACTAGACGAGGGTCAAAGCGAGGCTCTAGGGACACCTTCCTGAGCACAGATCTCTTCGTCATCCAGTTCGGCAATCGCGCGGTGAATATGGCTCACGATGACCGACCCCTGCCAGACGGCAGATGCGACCCTTTAAGATAGATCGAGTGCAGTTTCCATCTAAACTCAGATCAAACTCATTCGGTCAGCTTCATCCCGAAACCAACCTTTTGCGGATTCAGCAAATTCCTAAAAGCGGACATAAGGACGACGAATTTTGACTGCTTTTGTCTCGGGTTTGATAGTCGGATAGCGTTGAACCGTGATTCTTAAATGCGTGAGTTTTTCACCAACTTCGTTTAGATGGGTCGGATGCTCAAAACTATGATAGGGCTCAAAGGGAGAAGATGGGCGGCGTATAATGAAGGTATAACTTCTTGGAACCCTTCTGACGCCAGAGAAATTCGATATCAAAAAGTTTTATCGGACAAGCTATCGTTCATCATTCTGAGGGGGGCTCATTCAGTCGAAATCGAATCCCGATCCAATTCGATTATGCAAGGGTTCAACCTTGTCGCTTTACACACTCGGTGACACGCGGACGGAATGAACGCCAATAATCCCAACCCGCATTTCAATTCTAGTTGCAGCGCGTCATCGCGCATTTGCGTTCCAGCGTCGCAACATATTCTCGGCTTGGTTCAGACCCTCGAAAGTCAATCCAATAGACGGGTTCGGACGCGATCAAAACAAATGGATGCGTCGTTGTGTAATGACTGACGTCTCTCGGTTCACACTTCGCGTAGCCAGGGATGGAGCCGACTTCCCCAGGAATTGATGCCGTAAATTGGTTGCGACTGAGTATGAGCACGCCATCTCCGCCTGTAAGCGACACACGGACTTCTTTCATAAGAGGTTTAGCCGGTGCGTACACGTTCACGCCGAGCATTTGGGGGTCAGGGGTGAGCCCGCAGGATTGTCTTTTCTTTTCGTCGAATTGGTAATAGGCGCGGCTGCCATACTCTTTGACGGTAATCACTGGGATACACCGATCGACGCGAAATGCGGCTGCTTCGAGCAACGCGTCTATTTGGTTTTGAACGCTACGGTTCTTTTCGGGATCTCCTGTTATGGCTGCCGCTTTAGCCGCTAAGACGCGGAGTGGATTATTGCTTTGCGTTTCGCACTGGCCAAGCGTCTGGCGAAAGTTGGAAACTCGGTCGCGCAACAGTCTAACCATTTGTTCGCGAATGGCTTGCACCGTTTCGTTATAGTCAGCACACGTGTTTAGCTCTTCACTTGCGAGTTTCGGAAGATATGCCTGTGCGCTGGCTTTAACGCACCCGCCCTGGCCACGCCACTTAATGCGCGTACAGGTTTCATCCTCGCGCATTGGACCAGGTGAAATCGACGTCATTTGAACGTAGGCAGTGGCCGCATGAGCCCCTGGGAGCGCTTCCGCTGCGTTGCTGCCGGAGATCGAATTTTCTATCGTTGTGAGTCTGATTTCGTAACCGTCTTTCTCACAAGTTCCGACCGTGGTTTGACCCATGGTGACCTGCTGCGCCAGCGCGACAGCATTGAAGACGATTGAATTGTAAAGGATGGTTAAGGCTAGAAAACGGATCATATCTAAAGCGCCCTTTCGGCGCACAATGTCGATCTACGCCTTCTTCTTTGGTCGGTCCGCAGACCGGCGAGTAACGATCTTAAATGTGTATTGTCAGACTGACTTACGCCAATTGGTGTATGACGCAGGACCCATGCTGCGCCACGGTACCCTCAGAGATTAGAGAGGGATCCATGCGTCTAACGAGACCTTATGCAGACATCATCGCGGGGGCCGTTCTGGTGACCGCGTGCACGCAACAGAGCGAACCCGCTCCGACGGCTCTCTCTGAAACAGCTATTTTGGGACCTGAAGATGAAACGCTCATCGAACCCAGCGCCCTTTTTATAGCCTGCTTCAAGACAGCGGCAAAAGAGCACCCATTGGGCGTTGTGCAACAACTGGTCGCGGGCACAGATGAGGGTTCAGATGCCGCAGCACTAAGCGACGAAGACGCTCTCGCAGTCGCACTCTTCCTACAATCACTCGATAATATCTGCCCGGGAGTGTAACTTGAATTACATAGCTCGATTAACCCAGGTCTTGTTCATGCTGGCTTTGCTCACCATGCCAGCTGCCGCGCAATCCAGTTTCATTCCTGAAATATTCGGCGGGGGTGGTCCTGCAGCGTGCAAGAAAAAATGCGATAAGGTCAAAAAGGATTGCCAAGAGGAAATCGATCGTCTGAAACGCGCATGCAAGATGACGGGTAATGCGTTTATTTGCGACAATGCCCGCAACAATGGCTGCAAGGCGAGTGAGCGTTATTGCAAAGCCATGGAACAAGTCAGTTTTGGCGACTCTAAGTGTGATCCCCCGAAACCAGACGAGCCCGACCCACCAAATGGTGGCGGTCGAGGGGAGCCGCACTACGAAACCTTTGATGGTTTAGTCTATGATCTTCAGAGCGCCGGTGATTTTCCCTTAATGGAAACGTTGGATAGTCGCTTCGCTGTGCACGTTCGTATGTCGCCTGTTTACGATATGACAAGCGCGCAAACAGCGGTTGGTATCAAGATTGATGATACGGTCATGACCTATGACGTCCGCGACAAACTCTGGATCATCAAAGATCGCGGACAGTTCATTCCATGGGCCGAAGCCGTCACGAGACCGGTCAATGGGATTGTCATGGGCGAGCGTTCTTACAGACGTTTTGTGTTCATGAAGCCCGGCATTGGTGCGGTCCAAGTTGAAGTTCCTGCGGGGCATTTGAATGTCGACGTTCATTTGCTTGGTGAACAAACCACACGCGGCTTGCTCGGCAATCAAAATGGGTCGGTAACCGACGACCTTTCCATTCCTGACGGAGTAGATCTTTGGGAATGGCTTCATAACGATTACGCGCAAAGCATGAGATTCACAGAGAGTTCTCCCCTATTACCGTATCGCGAGGGTGAGACAGCGCTCACATTTTTCGTCCCTGGGCACCCCGGTCGTAAGGCAAATGCTACGATGGCGGCGTTGGAGTCCGCGCATTCTATATGCGAACGCCAAGGCTTCAAAGAGCCGTGGTTGGCCATATGTGTCCATGATGTCGCTGTGACCGGAGACGAAAGCTACGCCGCAGGTCTTGATCGGCGCGAAAAACCCGATCTGGTCTACGCGAACGCTGGTGATCCTTCAGTCTTTGAAGAGATCTGGACTTGGTTGCAATCGGGAGAAGAGCCAAGCTTTACTCGAGCAGCAGATTTGGCTCGAAATTCTGATGCAAATCGTGGGCTAGATCAGGATTCGGCAGACGGTTCCGAGCCAGTTGATCTCAGCACATGGGGCGAATCCGCAATTGGAGGGACTAGTGACGGGAATTGGGTTTTCGCCAACGAAACCGATGCGGCGCGGGTTGAGGACAATATTCGCTATCCAATCTTCTTGCTCTCAGAGCCCGTTCTAGGCGCCTATCGATTTAAAACTACAATCACGGTGGAAGAGCCACAAAAAGATCATATCGGCTTTATCCTAGGGCTGAAATCAATTGGCGGCGCCGGTGAAGATTTGGACTTCCTTCTACTCGACTGGAAACACTCCGACGCCCTTTATCGCGGCGTTCCAGCGCCAGAGGGCTGGCGTTTGTCTGCCTTTAACGGAAAGCTTCCAGAAACGCTCAATCGCAAAAGCCTGGTCGAACGATTTTGGGGGCATGCTGATGAGGCTTTGATCACGCCACTGGCGGAGAAAACAGGCTCCGACACCGGGTGGCAGTTCAACCGCACGTATGAGATTGAAATTGCTTACTCGGATAGCGAGATCTCGCTCATCGTAGATGGTGAGCAGATCCTCCGCCATAAGGGTGACTTCCCTGATGAGGGTGCATTGGGGCTCTATAGCTATTCGCAAAGCAACTTGGAATTTAGCCAGGCGCGCCTGCTGCAGGAATAGGTTTGAGAAGAGGACAAGGATGACAGTCTTTCGAAGATTTTTCACACGCGGAGCGGTCGCAGCGTTAAGCGTATCATGCGCCGCAGGACCTATCTGTGCCCAAGAGGTCCAAAGCTTACCTGAGGAAGGCTGCTCTGATTGTGGGACACTCGGCGCGACAGATACAGATGGCAGAACCCTCGGTGAAATAGATCGTGTTTCTAAGCATCGGCAGGCGATAGAGTACTATTGGGAACAAATGGGTATAAAGCTTCCGCAGGATCGTGCACGATCTGCGAAAGCCATCAATGAAATGTCAAAAGACGAGTTCCAGCACTTGCTGGACGGCATTGAAATGATTGGTGGGCCGACGTCTCAGCCGCTCTAAAGTCTGTAAGACACAAAAAAGGACCCCCATGCAAAGACACAAAGTGTTTGCATGGGGCAAGGATCGCGTCTTGAGCGCGATCTAAGGATCAGTTTCGCGTAATCGTGTGAGACTTGAAGATATCGGCGCCTTCTGTTTTTATCTCAGGGCACTCGAATTCATCTCTGAAGTCGGTGATGCATTTCAAGTCCCGCCACTCGATATCATAGGCGTCACAAGGCGCTTCTTCCATCACCAATGAGACCGTCTTGTCGCGAACATAATCTATGCCATCATGTCCAGAAAACTGAAGCTGACTGAGCATTTTCTTTTGTCCATTCAAGTACAGGTTATAGTCGAGCATATAGATATCGACTTGGTTGGAAATAGTACTCAAAATTTCGACCCGACAAGACTCTGGTGTTCCGATCGAGGTGTATTTCACGAGCAGGTGATCCGTTGCGCTCGGCCCGCTCTCTTGTGATTGAGAATTGCAACCGCACAGCAAGGCAACGCTGACAACAAATAGTCCGATTTTTTTCATCGATTAAGCTCCGTTTTTACCTCGATATCCTGCACTCGCGTCGCGCCTGGCGCATACCGTAGATGAGGTAAGATGGCCGCTTTGTGAAAGGCCCGAAACCAGGGCCTACCTTAAACGGCGTATGACGCCGAAAGCGCTTTTTTTTAGGATTGCCCCAAGAAGCAGCACGAATAATTGGAGCATTTCATGACCAAGAACCATCTGACCTACAGAGCGGCAATCCTTACTGGGATCGCAGCTTACACGTTAAACGTTGCTGTTGGAGAACCGACTCCTCAACCATCCGAATCCTACTTTGGAACTGCACAAGTAGCAGATGAGCAGAACCAGACGTATGAAATTGACGTGCGCGCCAACGGTCCTGTGCTTCGTTATGACTTGCCCGCAGACCTGCTCGAGGAAGCCAACCCTATGGCGATGGTTCTCAATTATGATCAGGGCACAATGCTTATGTTTCCAGTGGGAGATAGCGTTCCGGCAGATGAACGTATGGCGATGAGCTTTACATTTACACCCGGGCAAAACGGACAAGCGTTTGACCCAACCGTTCCGGAGCAAGGTATTCCCATCGGAAGCGCGACCTATGCGGGAGAAGCATGCACCATTTATGAAGTTTCGAGCATGACGGAGACTGGTGAAATCTCACAGCAGCGCGCGTGTTTAACCTCCGGTGGTATTTTACTGCACGCGCAAAACCAAGTCGAAGAGACTGCTAGTTTCGAAATGATCAACCTCGTTCGAGGTGCTCAGCCTGCCGCGTTGTTTGCAGTTCCGGCGGGTTATGAAGTCATGGATATGAGCATGTTTACTGGGGGTATGGGCGACGAAGGTATGAACCCTATCGGCAGCATTATCGATGGAGCCATGCAAGAAGCGGAAGACCAATCTGAGCGAGAAGCTCGGCGCGAGGTTCGTGGCTTAGTGCGCGGGTTATTCGGCAATTAAGGCCGCGACAGCTTCCGAGTGTTCGTAGATCAGCGTTTGACCTGCATCATCGACGATCCTGCATTGAACATTACTGTTCTGAGCCTCGAGCTGTCTAACATCATTCGGCGCAAACATGTTGTTATTTGCGCCCATGATGAACTGCACCTGAGCTGTCTTTGTGATGTCGTTGAGAAGCTCGGTCCAGTCTTGGGCCCAAAGAATGACGTCTGAAACGAGCTGTGGGACGTTTTCGAAACAGTAAGCAATGTTGTCGCGTGTGATCTGATAGTATTCTTTCTGTTTGATCAGCGCGCGGTCATGAGGGCTGTCTGCATAAAAATAGGAGACCGTCTTTTCTTCGCCGCGGGTCGACCGCCTGAAGTCTGCTGCAATCAATCGATGCGGCACCAATAGGACCGATGGGAACAGGCGCGCGGTTAAGAATGTTCGTCGCTCGGTGCGCGGCATACTGCGGATTTTGGCAACTTTATCCAATGGCGCGCCGGTATCAATCAGGCAAACCCGTTTGACCCTAGAGCCCAATCGAGCTGCTAATTTAGCCGCGTATATTCCTCCGGAGCAATAACCAACAATCGTGCGAATATCTAAACCCAGGCGTTCGATAAGCATCGCATAGTCATCGATTTGTTGATCAAAACCTTCGCCTTTACTGAGTGGGCTTGTTCCCCAGCTGCCGGGCCTGACCGGCGAAATAACCTTCAGGTTTTGCGCTGCAAATGCGGCTTGCAAACGCTGCGTAAAGTCCGGCCGCGTTGTTGGTTGCAAAAAAAGGACCGGCGTACCGTTTTGTGTGCCGGTGACAACATACGGGAGCGAACGACCATTCTTTAACTCGATACTTTTCAGACTGCTACTGGAGCTCTGAATGTCTACTTCACGATCTGCACTATCTGACGCGCGTTCATCTAAAATGAAGCAAATAGAGGTGACGAGACGCAGCAGTTCTTTCTGCGAGCCAAGGCCGGTCTTCTGAAGCATCATTTTGATTTGAGTCCGGATCGTGCTCAGCGATCGACCGCGCTGTTCGGTGATGTCCGAAAGTGAGTATCCATTGACCATGGATTTGGTAATTTCGATTTCGGCTTGCGTGAACCCGAAGGCCGATTTGAGCAACCGCTCATTTTCATCATTCCAAGACACAGATGATGTTTTTACGAGCGCTAAAGCTGAGCTTTCTTCATCTGCGACCGGCTCAATCACGAATACCAGATTCTGCTTCGTCTTAGGGTGTTCGCCAGTCAAACAGAGCTGCAAGTCTGAAACGGTGTTCTTGACTTGGTGGTCTCTCAAAAACGCCTTTAGACGCGTTTCAGCGTCAGCATTGATTACGTAATCGAAGAGAGACTTTACGCCGCGATCCAAGAACAGATTTTGCGCAGACTGATTGTGAAGTACAATCGCGCCGCTCCCGTCTATTCCAAACGCCGCATACTTCATCTCATCGATGACGGCTTGGAGGCCGTTTGTTTCCGTTTGCAGTGTTTGTTCAAATATTCGCGCGGCCCTGCGAAAATGAGACTCCAGCTCGGCACCGCGTGGCAATTGTCGATCAGAGTCGTCTTCTCTTTGCGTCGCGGGATCGAGGAAAAACCTATCCCAGGCCTCGAAGAGTTGGATATACTCTCCAGGCTCCAATGCACCTTCATAGACTGCATCGATGACTTCGGCTGGACTACCCTTCAAAGACTTAGATGAATCGACGCTCATTGATCGCTTAAAAACGAAAACCCAACGATTATCAACACTGCCCTAACTTCATATCCGGTGCACGAGGTCGTTGTCCCGCTTCGATATTGCAGGCGTTCTCGCTATCAAGTCCGCGACTCTCGAACTTACGGCGCGCCGTGAACTTTATGTCCGCGCGTTATGATCCTCAGTTAATGTCTCCCTTTTGCTCGCTTTTCGGAAACTAATTTCCAACAGCGCTATCACTTTCTGCCCCATCTTTCAGTCGCGAAAGAAGTATCGAAATTTGTTCGTTCAAAGCCTTTAGCTCGGACATATCCATCCCTGATTTATCGAGCATTGTCTGAGCCACACACCCGGAACTGGATCGTAACTTTCTCCCCTGCGCCGTTAAGCCGATCAGCACCTGACGCTCATCTTTTGGATTCCGAGTGCGCTCGACGAGACCAGAGCTTTCCAACCTCTTCAACATCGGTGTCAGCGTACTCGGTTCTAGGTCTAATTGCTCCGCGAGCGAACCCACCGGTTGTCCATCTCGATCCCATAGCAGGTTCATGACCAAATACTGAGGGTAAGTGAGACCAAGGGAGTCTAAAGCTGGTTTGTAAGCCCGCTGGATGGCCAAGTTCATCGAGTAGATTGAGTAGCATACGTGTTCGCTCAAGGGAGGTGGGGACGTAAATTTGGAACTCGACATGATTTTCTCCAAAAAAATGTGCAACAGAATCCGTATATTATCGCACTATTTAATATCGCGATAAATATAACGGTTGACGAATAAGATTCAAGGCGCATATTCAGCCCATCACTTATCGTGATAAACATTATCGCAATAGTTTACGGAGACCATCATGTTTAAAGCCCTCGTATCCGCCGCCGCCCTCGGAGCGCTCGCGGCATGCCAAGCCCCCAACCTTAGCCAAGCTCAACCCGTTATCACTCAAGGAGAACAAGCCATGTCATTCATTACAACACGAGACGGAACTAACATTTTTTACAAAGACTGGGGCCCAAAAGACGCCCAACCGATTGTCTTCCACCATGGTTGGCCGCTTAGCTCTGACGATTGGGACGCGCAAATGCTCTTCTTCTTGCAAGAAGGCTATCGCGTGATTGCGATGGACCGGCGCGGCCATGGTCGTTCGGATCAGACGTATTCCGGTAATAATATGGATACCTACGCGACTGACGTCTTTGACGTTGCCGAAGCGCTCGACCTACAAAACGCCGTTCATATTGGTCACTCAACAGGCGGAGGTGTCGTTGCACGCTATGTCGCGATCAGCGCGCCGGGCCGCGTGTCCAAAGCTGTTTTGCTGGGCGCTGTCACGCCGATCATGGCAAAGACGGACTCAAACCCAGATGGCATTCCTATCGAAGTCTTCGACGGCTTCCGGGAAGCACTTGTGAACAACCGCGCACAGTTCTTTCTCGATGTTCCCTCAGGTCCCTTTTATGGGTTCAATCGCAAGGGCGCTGAAGTGAGTGAAGGCCTCATCCGCAATTGGTGGCGCCAAGGCATGGTCGGAGGTGCAAAGGCACAATACGACAGTATCAAAGCCTTTTCGGAGACTGATTTTACGGAAGACCTGAAGTCGATTGAACAACCCGTTCTAGTCATGCACGGAGAAGATGATCAGATCGTGCCAGTCGACAATACGGCGCGTAAGGCCATCGAACTCCTTCAGAACGGTGAGCTCATCACCTATGAAGGACTGTCTCACGGTCTGTTCGCGACACATCCCGACATCGTCAACGCGGACTTGCTTCGTTTCGTCCAGAAGTAAAATACTATGCAAACGACCCGGGCCATTAAAGATGGCCCGGGTATTTACGAACGACCGGTTTAGGACGGACTTAATCTCCAGAGCTAATGTCTGCTTATGCTCGCTTTTCGGAATCTATGAGCGACCGTAGTGGGGCGAGTTTAAGCCGCTGAGCTAAGGTCTGCTTTCGGCGTCCGAAGGAGACATTGGCTCGGCGTCTTAAAACGCCCGTTACTGCGCGATCCCGCGGTAGCTTTCAGGTGGGCGCGGGAGTTCGACATCGTGGCGATGGTTCCAGATTTCAACGATTTTGCCCTCATCATTGAAGCGAAAGACGTTGATGATCGCGACGCCATCGATGGATGTCATACCAAGTGCTTTGGCCTCCTCAGTTGGGTCCAGTTTGACAAACCAGCGCGTCGCGACCTTGTCGCCTTCTGCGATCTGATAGTCAATTTCGCCGGTCAAATCTCCGAAACCATGAAAGACATCAGCGATTTGCTTCTGAGTGATGGCCGACTCCGTTACACCTTTTGCGGGACCGATATCGTGGACGACATAAGTATCTGCCACATATCTTGAATACATGTCCGTATTATCCGTGAACCATAAGTCCTGATAAAACTGACGGGCCGTTTCCTTATTTCTGTCCAAGGTGGGCATTTCGGCGGTGGCGACGCATGCCGTTAGAATGGAACTTGCAGCGACGGCAGCGAGGGTGATTTT
>JBCBMU010000026.1:0-24751 GCA_039822145.1 Pseudomonadota bacterium
CGGGCCAGCCTGCTAAACCCTAGGTGGGTCCCTTTTCAATCGGCGAGGTGGGGCACTTTTAAACCGGCGTTGACACTGGTGTCCGTCCAGGAGCCAGAATTCTCCTAACAGGATATGGAAAAGACCGCGCAAGACGGGCGCTTTCAGAGTTGGAAAAGCTGGGCGAGCCGACCGTTCTGGAGCGTATAGATGCGGAGCGGTGGCACGTTCTTGGGGGCAGGCTAGCTGCTGGATGCCCCCTTTGGATGCGAGGTATCAGCAAATGAAACGGCCTTCTGTTTGGCTCATCATTTGGGTGATTTTGGGACTAGGTCTGCTGCTGAGTCCGAAGTTTCTGAACCCAGCGCCAAGGCTTGTCTATAATCCGTCTGCGAGTGCTCAGGTTGGATGGTACAAGGTCTTTCCCGGTAAAGCCTTTGGTCGAGGCGATCTCGTCGCATCTTATCTTCCAAAGCAAGCTGGTGAACTTGCAAATGATCGAATTTATCTGCCGCTCGGCATACCCGTAATCAAGACAATTGGCGCTGTTGCGGGAGATGAAATTTGCCGGATCGATTCTACAATTCTGCTGCCAGATGGAGAACGTCTAGAGATTAAAGATTCCGATCACATCGGGCGAGCTTTACCTCAGCTGCCAGCTGGATGCTTCACACTTCCACATGAAACCGTGTTTCTGGTTTCAACCCGAATAGATACCTCTTTCGACAGTCGATATATCGGACCGGTCCATACGTCCCTCGTTTTGGGACCGGTCCGATATGTCGGCGGGCGTCATGATGTGCAGGTGGACGCGCAAGGTGCGGACTTGGCCGGGGCGCGGGCTCTGGGCGCGGATTGCAAGATAAAAGCGCGCAGCGCCGCACACGGGTTAACGCCTTGTCTGTACATCAATTTGTATAGCGCCATTTGTAAAAGTACGGCGCTATACTCTGAAGAAAATGTCAACTTTTTCAACAGGTTGACGCGGCGCTATTTCACGCCGTCTCACACTACTTCATCGCTGAGACGCTCATGAGCGAGGCTGGAGATGATCGCTTTGAAGTCCGACCCGGGCGTATTCGGTCGCGGGGCTCAGGACGGCGTGCGAAGACGTTTCTCTCGCGAATGGCGCGGTCCATGAGCGCTGCAGGGCCGCCTCGCGGAAGAGGTGGAGCTAGACGCTTCTCGCAGGTCCGATCGGTTGGTCAGAGGCGCGTTGTTGTAAAGGCACGGATCGTTCGAATGTCAGCCTCCAACGTTGGAGCCCTGCGCGCGCATCTTGGCTACATTCGCCGCGATAGCGCCGCACTGGATCAGGAGAAGGGACGGCTGTTCAACGATATCAGCGACGACGCACCGACCCGGGATTTCGTTGAGAATGCCGAGAAGGACCGTCACCATTTCCGGTTCATTGTGTCACCGGAAGACGGAGCCGAACTTGCAGACCTCAAACCCTTTGCTCGTGACCTGGTCAGCCAGATGGAAACGGATCTTGGCACGCGGTTGGATTGGGTCGCAGCCGTGCATGACGATACCGCCCATCCCCATGCCCATATCGTAGTAAGGGGAAAGCGGGATGATGGCCGTGATCTTGTCATGCCGCGTGCCTATATCTCTCACACGATCCGAAATCGGGCTGAGGATCTTGTGACACTCGAACTTGGGCCCGAAACCGTCTTGGAGGCAAAACAGAAAATCGCCCGAGAGGCGAGCGCTGAGCGATTGACGCGCATTGACCGCTTCTTGATTAGGCAAGCCGGGGAAGCCGGTGAATTGAAGCTGGGAAAGTCACCCTCTGAATGGCGGTCGGTTCATGCCGCGCGGCTCAAGACACTCGAGCGACTAGGGCTTGCGGAGAAGACTGGTAGAGCCGTCTGGAAACTGGCAGACGCGTTAGAAGCCACTTTGACAGGTCTCGGGGAGCGGCGCGATATCGTTAAGGCGATGAACCGCGCGCTTGCAGGCCGCGAAGGCAGGCGGTTTGACCCAGACGCCATTCTGAAATCAGTTGATCCTAATGGGCGCAAAGTGACAGGTGCAGTCCTCGCGAAAGGTGTCAGTGGAGAAGGTCACGATCAGGCCTATGTCATCCTCGATGGCCTTGATGGCCGCGCTGTCTATGGCGGCATTGGTGATCCCTCTCAATTAGAGGATATGGATATTGGTTCGGTCGTTAGCCTAAGACCCCCAGACACATCTCCGAAACCTGCAGACCGAACCGTCGCTGAGATAGCCGCACGACATCAAGGCATCTATAGTGCGGGGCTCCATCAGTCTTCTGACCCAAAGGCAGGTCCGGAATTTATAGCCGCGCATGTGCGCAGGCTTGAGGCGCTGCGCCGGGCAGGATTGGTTCGCCGGGAGAGTGATGGCAGTTGGCATATACCGGATGACCATCTTTCAAAAATAGAAGCCTGGCAGCGGCGAAGAGCCGGACGCGCGCCGCTCTCTATGACCATTGAATCACGTTCGCCGCTTTCTGCGCAACAATTTGCGATTGGGGCAACCTGGCTTGATCACGCGCCAGCGCATGAGGCGAACCATTTTGGCTGGGGCGGCGAAGTGCGTGACGCCCTGAACAATCGCATTGCGTTTCTGAAAGAGATTGGAATCACAGTCCCCGCAAACGGAAAGCTCTCAGAAAAACAGCTCGGCAAACTTGAGCAGATGGATCTGGATGCGGCGGGCAAGGAAGTCTCTCACAGTTTGGGTAAAACCTATCGCAGGGCACCAAATGCAGGGCGTATTGAGGGCGTGTATAAGCAGCACCTCGATCGACCAAGCGGCCGGTTTGCCGTCATCGAAAGACAGAATGACTTTACCATCGTGCCATGGCGCAAGGTTCTGGAACGCAATATAGGTAAGAGTGTCACCGGACAGATCAGCAAGGGCCAGATCAGCTGGACTCTCACTAAAGGGCGCGGGATTGGACGATAATCAGTGTTTGGGGCGAGGCCACATGTGTTCGCCTTCGGGTGAGTCGAGGAAGACGCGCTCCTTCCTGGTCATCGCACCGCTGGTAATGAGACCATCAAGAGCTTCTTCGCGTGGGGTCGGGTCCATCGTGAGCATAAGTTTGTAACCGGTTGTGGTCATCCAGCGTGCACGCTTGAGGAATTCGCCAACGATGATCTCGGCGTTTTCTGGGTATTCACCTTCCCAGATCTTATCCGCCATGAATTTCCAACCATAACCCGCAGCTTCTGCGTCCAGCACAAAAAGATAGATATTGTCATGGGCCTCGTCGAACTCCGTGAGTGTCTTGGCGTGCGTTGGGCGATCTTGATATGTGGTCATCCAGTATTTTTGTCGTAGCGACGTGAGTTACACCTAAACGGTGTCTCGCAAATTCGTCCTATACGGTTTCGCGTATTAACTTGAGGTATACGTATTAGCGTATATATCTACTTTATCCGCAAATGCGTATGGAGTGAAACCGATGGCAGATCTGGTGAGAAGCCCCCGAATGGCAGGTGATCTGGTGCGCAAGGCGCGCCGGGCACGCGGCTGGTCGCAGACCGAGCTCGGTAATCGCATGAATGTACGCCAGGCCACCGTGTCCAAACTTGAAGCTGGTGAGCCCGCCACACGTATGGAAGTCTTCTTCGATGCGCTGACCGCACTCGGACTGGAGCTTGTGGTTTCGGATCGCGGTGGTGAGACTGATTTCGGGAAGATGTTCTGATGACGCGGCGATCACAAATGCGGCGGCTGAACATCTTTCTGAATTCTCGGAAGGTTGGACTCTTGGAGCAGGCGTCTAGCGGCGCGATCAGTTTCGCTTACGACCCGGACTGGCTGGCATGGGACAATGCCATGCCAGTCTCTATCTCCTTGCCATTGTCGGATCAGACCTGGCGCGGATTTGATGTCGTCAACGTGTTCGAGAACCTCTTACCAGACGCTAACCGCGTTCGGCGCAATGTCGCTGAACGGCTGGGGGCTGAAGGCGTCGATGCGTTTTCATTGCTCGCGGTCACAGGACGAGACTGTGTCGGTGCGCTTCAATTCCTTGGTAAGGATGACACGCCCGGCATGGCAGGGGAGGTGCGCGGCGAGCCTGTAGGCGAGGCGGAGGTCGCGGACCTCATTCGCCGTCTACGCGTGGCTCCCCTCGGTCTCGATCCAGACGACCAGGATTTTCGTATCTCCATCGCAGGCGCGCAGGATAAGACTGCCCTGCTGAAAAAGGACGGTTTGTGGCATCGCCCGATTGGAACAACGGCGACAACCCATATTCTGAAACCGGCCATCGGTGTCATACACAACGACATCGATCTGAATGACAGCGTTCAGAACGAATTTGTTTGCTTGAAGCTCTGCGCGGCGCTTGGACTTGATGTCGCTGAAGCCGCAATCGAGAGCTTCGAAGACCAGCTCGCGCTCAGCGTCACGCGGTTCGACCGGCTCTGGACCGATGACGGACGCTTGCTCCGATTGCCACAAGAGGATTTCTGCCAGGCCCTGTCTGTTCCCTCGACTCGCAAATACCAGCGCGAGGAGGGTCCAAGCGTGCTGGCAATTCTGGAGAGGCTCAAGGAAAGTGACCAACCAAATGAAGACCGGCTCGCTTTTTTCCGGGCTCAGATGATCTTCTGGCTGATCGGAGCTACGGATGGGCATGCCAAGAATTTCTCGATTCAGCATCGTCCGGGTGGGCGCTTCGTGCTCGCGCCGCTTTATGATGTGGTTTCTGCTCAGCCGATTGTGGATGCGGGTCGTATTGCGCGCAATCGCTACAAGCTCGCCATGTCGCTCGGAGACAATAACCGCTACCAGATCGAACAAATTTCGCGGCGACACTTTGAACAGAGCGCGGAGGCAGCTGGTTTGCCAAGAGGCAGCGTCGATCAACTTTGCGAGGAATTGGAAGCTTCTATTCCTGCTGCGCTTGAAGTGATTACAGACCTCGCGGACAATACCGTACCAGCTGCGCTTATTGAGAGTATCGCTGCGGGTGTGCAGGCGAGACGGGGCGCGCTTCTGGCGATCTGACCTGCTGCTTAAAGCGCGGCCACGTCTTTTCACTGACTTTCACGAGATTTCGCGAGGGTGCGCTGGATCTCTGACCGCACCTCCTTAACCTATTGTTTTTATGAAATTTACTCTCTGGACGAAAAGGGGGCGGATGTCTCAGTCTTAGGGGTATGAGACTGACAACGATCCTTTTTTGGCAAGTGCTCCTCGTCCTCCTCGCAGCAATCTGTGGAGTCTGGGCGGCGGCGCAATGGACGGCGCACGCCCTTGGCTATTCAACTCAATTAGGCGAGCCTTGGTTCCGCCTGTTAGGTGAACCGGTCTATGCGCCCTGGGCTTTCTTCGGCTGGTGGTATTCCTACGAGGCCTACGCTCCGGAGGTTTTTGATCGGGCCGGGCTGATCGCATCCTCAGGCGGCTTTGCCGGATTACTGATCGCCATTGTCTGCTCTGCCTTGCGGGCGCGCCAGTCACGCAACGTTTCTACCTTCGGCTCATCGAGATGGGCGGTGCGCCGAGATATTCGAAAGGCGGGACTGCTGGGCTCCGACGGCGTCTTCCTTGGTCTGTCTGAAGGGGCATATCTGCGTCATTCCGGCCCCGAACATGTCATGGCCTTTGCGCCAACCCGTTCAGGCAAAGGCGTCGGGCTTGTTGTGCCGACGCTTCTGTCCTGGCCGCATTCGGCCGTGGTCCATGATATCAAGGGTGAGAACTGGCAGCTCACAGCGGGCTGGCGCTCAGGCTTCTCCCGCTGCATCCGCTTTGATCCCACGGCTCTTGAGAGCGCGCGGTTCAATCCGCTTCTAGAAGTGCGGCTTGGCGCAAACGAAGTGCGCGACGCGCAGAACATCGCCGATATTCTTGTCGACCCTGAAGGCACGCTGAGCGTTCGCAACCATTGGCAGAACACCGCCTTTGCGCTTCTCGTCGCCGCCATCTTGCATGTGCTCTACGCGGAGCGCGACAAGACCCTCACGCGCGTTGCAGAACTGCTGACCGACCCGAACCGTCCTGTCGCTGACACGCTGAAACTGATGATGCAGACCAATCATCTGGGAACAGATGAAGCGCCGAAGGTCCATCCAACCATCGCCTCACTTTGCCGCGAAGCACTCGACAAGGCGGCCAATGAGCGTTCTGGGGTTATCTCGACCGCCTTATCGTTTCTGTCGATCTACCGTGACCCCGTTGTCGCAATGGCGACCGCGGGCAGCGATTTCGCGATCGCGGATCTCGTGGACGCGGATCGACCGCTGTCCCTCTATCTCGCGGTTCCGCCCTCTGACCTGTCACGGACCAAGCCCTTGATGCGCCTGATCCTCAATCAGATCGGGCGACGGCTAACAGAAGAACTGCCAGAGCCTGGTCGCCGGCAGGTTCTGCTTATGCTCGACGAATTCGCAGCGCTCGGGCGGCTCGACTTCTTTGAAAGCGCTCTCTCATTCATGGCGGGCTATGGATTGCGAGCCTTCCTTATTGCCCAGTCGCTGAACCAGGTCGAAAGAGCCTATGGGCCGAGCAATTCCATTCTCGACAATTGCCATGTCCGCGTCGCCTTTGCGACCAATGATGAGCGCACGGCGCGGCGGATATCAGACGCGCTTGGCACCAAGACCGAACTCCGGGCGATGAAGAATTTTGCCGGCCACCGACTCGCGCCTTGGCTGTCGCATACTATGGTGTCTCGCCAGGAAACCGCCCGCCAGTTGCTGACGCCTGGCGAAGTGATGCAGTTACCGCCGGATGATGAACTCGTCCTGGTCGCGGGTTCACCGCCCGTGCGTGCAAAGAAACTGCGCTATTATCTCGACCGCAATTTCCTTGACCGGGTGATGGATCCACCGGCTTCGACCTCTGGCGATAAAGCGATGCGCTCGAGCGAATGGTATGGCCGAACCGCGACGATCCACGCCGCGCTTATGCCCGATGCCCAGGAAGCTGCTGCGCAAGAGCTCCAGCCTGAACTCGGCAAGTCAGCGGAAACTGACGTTGATGTTGCAGACGATACGGCTTTGGAGCTCTCTCTAGATGGCGAAGCTTCAAAGACAGATATTTTCGGTCAGGAGATCGCCGAAGCAGATGCCTTTGATCATCTCATGGGGACTGACCTGCTTGATGAGGACGAGTCATGAAGCCGCGCCTTCATCCCTATGTCTGCGAAGACAACTACCAGCGTGTGCGCGCCATGGCGGCCCGGCCTAATGAGACCGAGAGCTCGGTTGTCGATAAGGCGCTATCGGCCTTCTTTGCCAGTCATCATGATGACAAACGCGACGCTGCTATTGTCCGTCGCCTCGATCGGCTGACACGCCAATTCGACCGGCTCGAGCGCAATGACCTCATACTGAATGAGCTGACCGCGCTATTCGTACGCTACTATCTGACGGTCACCCCGCCCGTGCCGCCGAGCCACATGGATGCGGCGCGCGCGCAGGGCAATGCCCGGTTTGAACGCTTTGTTGATCATCTTGGACGGGACCTGCGGGCCGGACGCCGATTGCTGCAGCGCGCCGTTGATGAGCTTATCGCGGATGAAACTGATTTTCTGACCGAAGCCGAGCTCGACCGGCTGCATCAGCCTGTGCCCGAGACCGAGGCCAGCGATGCGTGACGCACTCTCTCTCAAACGCACCAGCGAAATGCTGGCAGGCGCGCTCGGGCCTAGGATTAGCGGTGCGCTAGGTGACCCAGATGTGACCGAAATCATGGTCAATCCAGACGGGCGTCTCTGGTTTGATCGCCATGGTGAGGGCCGGGTAAAGTCAGACCACGTGCTCGCTTCAGCAGATGTTGAGCGCGTCATAAGACTTGTGGCCTCTCATATCGGAAGAGATGCGACAGCTGGCTCGCCAATTGTGTCTGCGGAGCTGCCCGTCAGCGGAGAGCGCTTCGAAGGCTGCCTACCGCCCGTGACCCCTGCGCCATGCTTTTCGATCCGCAAGCCCGCTGGCCGGATCATAACACTTGACGAGTATATCGCCTCAGGCGTCATGCCCGCCCATCATGCCGAAGCGCTTCGCGCGGCGATTGCCGACAAATTCAATGTTCTGATTGTTGGCGGGACTGGCTCAGGCAAGACAACGCTTGCCAATGCGCTGCTCGCAGAGATTGCTGCAACCGGCGACCGGGTGGTTATTCTGGAAGACACGCGCGAGCTGCAATGCGCCGCCGAAGACGTTGTGCAGATGCGCACTCAGCCTGGGGTCGCGTCCCTATCTGATCTCGTTCGCTCGACGCTACGCCTACGGCCTGATCGCATCATTATTGGCGAGGTGCGCGGCGGCGAGGCCCTCGACATGCTGAAGGCCTGGAACACAGGCCATCCAGGCGGGATAGCCACACTGCACGCCAATTCAGCGCTGGCAGGGCTTCATCGGCTCGAACAATTGATTGGTGAATCCTCTGCCAGCATTCCCCACGAGCTTATCGCTGAGGCCATTGATTGCGTTGTTTTCATTGCTCGGCGCGGCGGTCGGCGCCGCGTCGAAACCGTTGCGCGCCTAAATGGCCTCACGCCCGATGGCTACGCCCTTTCACCTGTCAGCCCCGACCTGTCTCTGGTCGGCGGCGCAAATCCGCAAAGGAGACCGAAATGAATAGAGACATTATAAAAGCCCTTGCCCTGACCGGCCTTGTTCTGGCGCTCGCCGGACCCGCCCATGCCGCAGGCTCCGGCATGCCCTGGGAGGGCCCGCTCCAATCCATCCTTGAATCCATTGAAGGGCCGGTTGCAAAAATCTTAGCCACAATCGTTATCATCCTGACCGGGCTGGGTCTCGCTTTTGGAGAGACGGGCGGCGGTATGCGCAAGCTCCTGCAGATCGTATTCGGACTTTCGATTGCCTTTGCCGCGACCAGCTTCTTTCTCTCCTTCTTCTCCTTCGGCGGTGGGGCGACGGTCTGATGGCTGGCGCTCGCACCCTTCCGGATGGTTACACAGTCCCTCTGCATCGCTCGCTGACCGAGGTGATCCTGCTCGGAGGTGCCCCGCGCATGGCCGCGATCCTGAACGGCACACTCGCGGCCGCGCTCGGCCTTGGCCTTCAGATGTGGGGTGTCGGAATTGTCTACTGGCTTGTCTCTCACGGGCTTTGCGTTTGGGCGGCCAAGCGCGACCCGAAATTCATGGAAGTGCTTGTCCGCCATGTCCGTCACCGGGGCTATCTCTCATGCTGAACCTGTCTGAATACCGAACGCGCCACAAAGGGCTCGTCGACTATCTGCCCTGGGCGGCGCTTATCGCGCCAGGCATCGTCCTCAACAAGGATGGCTCATTGCAGCGAACGCTGCGCTATCGCGGGCCAGACCTTGAAAGCACAGGGCCCGAAGAGCGCGTCGCCTATACAGCGCGCGTCAACAATGCGCTGCGAAGGTTCGGTTCCGGCTGGGCAATGTTCTTCGAAGCCGCGCGCCGCCCGAGCACGGACTATCCGGATGCCTCCTTCACGGATGCTGCCAGCTGGCTCGTCGATGAAGAGCGCCGCCATCTTTTCGAAGAGGGTGGAACACATTTCGAAACAGACTGTTATCTCACCCTTTGCTGGTTGCCGCCTGCCGACCGACAGGGCCGCTTGGAAACGCTAATGATCGATGACCCGGCGGATGCGCCGCGCAGTTTCTGGGAGGACAGTCTGATGCGGTTTCAGACCGAAACAGGCCGCGCCTTCGATCTCATGGAAAGCCTGATGCCTGAAGTGGCCTGGCTGGACGATGATGAAACACTCACCTTCCTTCACGCGGCCGTTTCCACAAAGCGCCACCGCGTGCGTGCGCCGGATACGCCGATGTGCCTCGATGCACTACTTTGCGACAGCGCACTGACGGGGGGACTTGCGCCTGACCTTGGTGGGTATGCTCTGCGGGTCGTGTCTGTGCAGGGCTTCCCGGCGATGACCGAGCCGGGGCTTCTGGGCGACCTCGACCACCTCGGCTTTGCCTATCGCTGGGTGACGCGCTTTCTGCCCATGGACAAGCCGGAAGCCGAAAAGACGCTCGAACGTTATCGCCGCCAATGGTTTGCCAAGCGCAAATCGATCGCGGCCATTCTCAAGGAAACACTCGAGAACGAACCCTCGTCAATGGTGAATTCTGACGCTGACAATAAGGCTGCAGACGCAGATGCCGCCCTGCAAGCGCTTGGCGCTGATCATGTGAGCTTCGGATATCTAACGACCGCCATCGCTGTGCTGCATGAAGACCCGGATATTGCCGATGAGCGCGCCCGCGCCATCGAACGCGTGCTGAACGGGCATGGCTTTACCGCGATCTATGAAACTGTGAATGCGGTCGACGCCTGGCTCGGCACGCTGCCTGGGCATGCCTATGCCAATGTGCGTCAACCCATCGTGCACTCGCTTAATCTCGCGCATATGGCACCGCTCGCTGCAGTCTGGGCGGGACCTGAAAGGAATACCCATTTGAACGGGCCGCCTTTGCTTATGGCGCGCTCCAGTTCCGGAACGCCGTTTCGGCTTTCCACCCACCAAGGCGATGTCGGCCACACCATGATCGTTGGACCGACCGGCGCAGGTAAGTCCGTGCTTCTATCACTATTGGCTCTGCAATTTCAGCGTTATGACGGCGCAAGGATCTTTGTCTTCGACAAGGGGCGCTCGGCCCGCGCCTCCATGCTGGCCATGGGCGGGCAGGACTATGATCTGGCCCTTGATGGCGGTCTGTCGCTCCAGCCGCTTGCCCGCATTAACGAGGCAGCTGAGCTGTCCTTCGCGCAGAGCTGGGTGCTCGGGCTTCTGGGGGAAGAGGGTGTTGAACTGACCCCTGCCGTCAAGGAGGCCGTCTGGTCGGCGCTTTCCAATCTTGCAGAAACCCCTCGAGAGCAGCGAACACTGACGGGTCTTACGGCCTTGATCCAGTCCGGCGAGCTGCGCCAAGCTTTGCAACCCTACACGCTGGAAGGCCCTTTCGGCAGGCTGCTCGACGCCGACGAGGACAGTCTGTCAAAAGGTGGTGCAGCCACACTCGAGATGGAAGGCCTGATGCACGAGCCCCGGCTTGTTGCACCCGTCCTGGCCTATCTTTTCCACCGGCTGGAGGAGCGCTTCGATGGTGCGCCGACGCTGCTCATACTGGATGAGGCGTGGGTCTTTCTCGATCATCCCATGTTTGCCGGACGCTTGCGCGAGTGGCTCAAAACCTTGCGCAAGAAGAATGTGTCTGTGGTCTTTGCCACCCAATCCCTATCTGACATATCCGGCAGCGCGATCGCGCCCGCCCTTATCGAAAGTTGCCCAACCCGCATCTTCCTACCCAATGCGCGGGCACAAGAGCCAGGGCAGGCAGATACTTATTCTGGTTTTGGCCTAAGTGATCGACAGACCGAATTGATCGCGCGAGCAACGCCGAAGCGGGACTATTATGTCCAGAGCCCGGCAGGCAACCGGCTTTTCGATCTCGAACTCGGGCCTGTTGCACTCGCCTTCTGCGCCGCCGGCTCAAAGGCCGACCAGACCGCGATGGATGATCTCATTCAGCGCGGCGAGGCCTTCGCGCCGGCCTGGCTCGCCTATAAGGGGCTCACCTGGGCCGCCGATCTCATCCTTGAAACCAAAGAGGGAGGTGTCCCATGCGCCGCCGAATAATTCCGTTGCTCATTGCGGGCAGTCTTGTCTTTGTCGCCACGCCGCGCGCCGATGCCATCTTTGGTGTCGGGGATGTGGTTATCGATCCGACCAATCTGGTTCAGAATATTCTAACCGCTGCCAATACGCTCGAACAAATCAACAATCAGATTGAGCAGCTTCAGAATGAAGCCCAGATGCTGATCAATCAGGCCGAAGATCTAAAATCCCTTGATTTTGATTCCGTTGAACACCTGAAGCGCATCCTTGAACGCATCGACGCGCTCATGCGTGAGGCCGACGAAATCACTTATGAGGTAGAAGAGTCTGAGCGTCGCTACGAGGAACGCTTTCCGGACTCCTATAAGTACCTCACCAATGAAGAAATTGTCGAGCGCGCGACTGATCAATGGGTCGTTACACGCAGCGCGTTTCGCAGCGCCATCATGATCCAGTCTGGCATCGTCGGCTCAATCTCGGAGTCGCGCGACACGTTGACGACGCTGGTTGAAGAAAGTCAGGGCGCTGCGGGGAACCTGTCTGCTGTGCAGGCAGGCAATCAGCTCATAGCTCTATCGGTCGAGCAGCAAATGCAGATGCAGCAGCTGATGGCCTCGCACTATCGCATGATTGCGCTCGAAGAGGCTCGGCGCGCCGCGATTGAAGAGCAGGCCCGTACTCGCCACCAGCGCTTTCGTGGTGATGGCTCTGCCTATACGCGTAAGTGAGGAAGAGTGATGGAAGACCTCAATGTCATCGATCAATTTGTTGCAACCTTCTCCACCTATATCGATAGCGGATTTGGTCTGCTGGCCGCGGATGTCGCCTTCCTGACCACAGCCCTGATCACGATCGACATCACTTTGGCGGGTTTGTTTTGGGCGATGGGGCCAGATAGCGATGTGATCGCCAAGTTTCTGAAAAAAGTGCTCTATGTCGGCTTCTTTGCGCTGCTTCTCGGTAACTTTTCTTTCCTGTCAGACATCATCTTCCAGAGCTTCGCCCAGCTTGGCTTGAATGCGACGGGCGGCA
The DNA here is from genome assembly GCA_039822145.1 of Pseudomonadota bacterium. GTDB lineage: Bacteria > Pseudomonadota > Alphaproteobacteria > Caulobacterales > Hyphomonadaceae > Henriciella. The sequence continues at coordinate 12,570 of JBCBMU010000026.1, forward strand.
CCATTACTGCCGATGACATCATGAAGCCGGGCTTTGTGGCCGCGACCGGGTTCGACGCGGCCTATCCGCTGCTTGACGAAATCTCGAAACTGACCGGGCCGATTGGCTTCTTCACGAACATTGTGATCATTGCGGTCCTGTTCCTGGCCTGGCTGATCACCTTGCTGGCCTTCTTCTTCCTGGCGATACAGCTCTTCATCACCATCATCGAGTTCAAGCTGACGACGCTGGCCGGCTTTGTCCTCATCCCCTTCGCGCTCTGGAACAAGACCAGCTTTCTGGCCGAGCGCGTCCTCGGCAATGTCATCTCGTCGGGTATCAAGCTCATGGTGCTCGCCATCATTGTCGGCATCGGCTCGACCATCTTCGGCTCGATCACATCGACCTTCGCGCCTGACGAGGTCACCCTCGAGCAGGCGGCCTCCGTCATTCTCGGATCGCTGGGCATGCTGGCGCTCGGTATCTTCGGTCCCGGCATTGCGACAGGCCTCGTATCCGGCGCGCCGCAGCTTGGTGCAGGTGCCGCGATCGGCACCGTCGCTGGTGTGGCAGCTGGCGGTGCAGCGGGCGGTGCGATTGCGGGTGGGGCAGTCTCCCGCGCAGCAGGTGCTGCGACGAGCTCGATCAGTGCGGCGGCCTCCATGACAGGCGGTGCGCGCACCGCTTATGCGCTTGCCAGTACGGCTTCGGGCGCGAGCGGCATGAAAGCAGCAGCTGCCGGAATGGGCGGTGTCGTCTCCGCAGGTGCTGCCTCCGTTCGAAGCAGCGCGGGGCGTGTGTTCAGCCGAATGACGGGCGAAGCCGGGAATCGGTTTCGCTCCGGTGGCCGCGCAGCTTTTTCTGCCACAGGTGGCACAGGGGCAGGGCCTAGTCCTGCTGCTCCGGCAAATGATGTGAGCGCGCCAGACTGGGCCCGAAAAATCCGCCGCAGCCAGACTACACGCGATGCCGGCATGACCGCCGCTGCAGCTGTGCGCGACGGCGACCGTCCCGGCGCGGGAGAGTCCCCGCGCCTGAAAGATGAGGAGTAGGCCACTATGCTTTGGAAACGACCTGGAAACCGATATGGCGAAACGCCTGAACCGGTCACGCCTTATCAACGCGCAGCGCAGGCCTGGGATGATCGGATCGGCTCCGCCCGCGTTCAGGCGCGCAACTGGCGGCTCGCAGCTCTTGGATCATTGGCATTGGCGTTCGTTTTAGCGGGTGGTCTTGTCTGGCGCTCCACTCAATCCTTCGTCACGCCTTATGTTGTCGAATTGACTAGCGATGGAGCGGTTCGCGCCGTTGGTCCTGCCACTGAAACCTATGAGCCGACGGATGCTCAGATCGCCTATCATCTTGCAGGCTTCATCAAAAACACGCGCGGCGTATCGATTGACCCGGTTGTCGTGCGCCAGAATTGGCTGGTTGCCTATGACTACGCCACAGACAGGGCGGCAGCCACACTCAATGATTATGCCCGCGAACACGATCCCTTCGCCGATGTTGGCAGCCGCTCTGTTTCAGTCGATGTGACCAGCGTCGTTCGTTCATCCGATGACAGTTTCACCGTCCGCTGGCGCGAAACAGCCTTTCGTAACGGCGCTGAAATTGGCCGTGAAACCTGGACCGCGACACTGTCTGTTGTGCTCGATCCGCCGCGCGACGCAGGCACGCTCCACCGCAATCCGCTCGGACTTTATGTCCATGGCATCAACTGGTCGAAAGACCTCACTTAAGAAAGAGGAGACCCCTCACATGACGTCCCGATTGATACTAGCACTCCTCGGCGCAAGCTGTCTTTGCGCCTGCGAATCCCTACCTTTTCAGGAGAAAGGCCCGGACATTATCCTTGACGAGGAAGAGTTCGTTGAAGCGATCTATCTTGAAGAGACAGAGCCCCTCAATGCGGGAGCTGAGCCGGTTGTCTATCGCACAATGGCCCCCACAACGATGCCTGGGCAGCTGAAGCCCATTCCTGCTTCTGTGTCCGCCACGCCAGATCTGAGACCCGATCAGGCAATCGATGCGGCCAATGCGCAGGCGGCGATTGAGCCTCATCCGGATAATTATATGAATGCGATCCAGATTTACCCATATGCGATCGGTGCGCTTTATCAGGTCTATACCGCGCCCGAGCAGGTGACTGATATTGCCCTGCAGCCGGGCGAAGAGCTCATGTCTGTCTCAGCAGGAGATACAGTGCGCTGGGTGCTGGGAGATACGGTCTCAGGCGTAGGCGAAAACGCGCAGGTGCATATTCTCGTGAAGCCAATCCAGTCTGGCCTGAAGACCAATCTCATCATCACGACATCGCGCCGCGCCTATCACCTCGAGCTGACAGCCTTCAACGAAACCTATATGGCAGCGGTCTCGTGGCGCTACCCGGATGATCCACTGGTGCGTCGCACGGCGAGCACCGTTCGGGAGAGTGGGGCTCGTGGTGAGACAGCATTGCGAGGGTTGCAACTCGAGCGCCTCCAGTTCCGCTATGACATCAGCGGTGACAAGCCTCACTGGCGACCTGAGCGCGTTTTCGACGATGGCCGGAAAGTCTACATCCAGTTTCCTGGACGCCTCGATCAAGGTGAAGCGCCGCCGCTCTTTGTCGTGGGACGTGATGGGAAATCACAGCTGGTCAATTACCGCATGCGTGATCACTATTATATTGTGGACCGCCTATTTGCCCGGGCAGAGCTGAGAATGGGCGAACGCGATCAAAACGTTGTGCAGATTAAGCGGACTGATCTAGGCCGGAGCTCGCAATGAGCACCGAGGCTCATCACTCCGAACGATTGGCAATCAGGTCATCGCCAAGACCAGTGCGCCGGTTCAGCAAAAAAGCGCTTGCAGGGGTTCTTGGCGGCGCATCCCTTTTGGTGCTCGCCAGTGTCGGTGTTGCCATGAGCCCGCGCGATGGGGGCAGGGATCACGCCCCCCGCGAGCTTTACTCGACTGCAAACAAGCCAAAAGCTGAAGGGCTTTCAGCACTACCTGCCGAGTACAGTGAGGTTGAACCCGAGCGCAGCGTGCCTGAGCTCGGTCCGCCGCTTCCCGGTGATCTCGGGGCGCCCATTCTTCGGGCACAGCGAGAAGGGCGTGTCGCTTTTGATGACTTGCTCCCTGCAAAGCGAGCGGTCACTGACGATGCTACGCTTGCGCGCCTAGCCGAATTTGAGGCGAGGGCTGAGGCCCAGAATCTCGAAGCGCAAACAAGCGATGTGTTTTTTAATATCCGAAAGGGAGCCTCTCGCAGGGTTGCGGACACTGCGCCTTCTTTGTCAGCGCGCTCAGAACGGTTCGATCCATTCGCGGCGCTGGCGTCATTGTCTGAGGCCAGTGGGGGCGGGGGGGCGTTGGCTGATCCCAACCGCCAGGACCGAAAGGAAGCGTTTCTGGACACGCCAACAGATGCGTCGATCTATAATCCACACCGCGTCCAGACACCCGTTTCGCCATATCAGGTGATGGCAGGGACAATGATTTCCGCTTCGCTGCTCACCGGCGTGAATTCTGATCTGCCAGGGCAGGTCATCGCTCAGGTGACCGAACCGGTTTACGATACGGTGACCGGTGAGCATCTGTTGATCCCGCAGGGGAGCCGTGTGATCGGTCGCTACGATAGCGTGATCGCTTATGGTCAATCACGGGCGCTAATTGTCTGGAACCGCATCATAATGCCGGATGGCTCATCAGTTCAGATCGAGAACCTGCCTGCCACTGACGTTAAAGGCTATGCCGGGCTGTCTGACCGTGTGGATCACCATACGCTGAGGCTGTTCTCGGCGGCCGCGCTATCCAGCTTGATCAGTGTGGGCGCGGAATTGTCAGAGGATGATGATGAGCAGGTCGCGCGGGCATTGCGCGATGCTGTGCAGAATGGAGCAAGTAGGGCAGGTGAGAAAGTTGTCAGACGGCAATTGGCGGTGCAGCCGACGATCAAAATCAGGCCTGGATGGCGGCTTAGGATTTTAGTTCAGAAGGATATCGTTCTTTAGTATTCCGGTCAGGGTTTAAACGTAATCAGAACCACTCGATTTGGCCCATTTCAGTCGTCGAGAACACTGTCTTAAAACTCCTAAGCGCTCATTGGCAGACCCAGTTTAGCGCGCAACCTCCCCAGGTTTGTGATCTTACCGCGAGGTGCGACTTAAGCCTCTGAGGCAATGTCCGCTTTGCGAGCATTAGGAGACATAAGCTCAGAGACAAATTTCGATCCGAACAGCCATTCAGATCAAACCTCAAACACCGCGAGCTAGCTCGCGTTGCCAACTAGTTGCCAGAAACATCTCGGTGGCAAAGGGGGAATTGGGTAGAGCACAACCTTGGCAAGGTCCAGTCAAAGGCTAAAGCATTGTAAATAAAGAGTATTAATGTGGCGTAACGTGGTCTAACGGGGCGCTACGTGGCGTATTGAGGCTGAACGTCGTTGCCCCTTCGTTGCCCCGCCACAACCGCAGATCTAAGCGGCTTAAGACGCCCTAAATAGGACGCTCGTGGTGTTCGTGTGGACGTGAAGAGCGGTGGGGCAACGCTAGCTCTTGTTTGCGAGAGTTCGCTGATCGCTTTTTCGTCCACCGAGTCTAAGTATCAGCGCATGAGGAACCCACGTTCTCTCAAGAATGTGATTGTTGCTGTTGTGAAACCAGTATCTGGACCCTCGAACATCCATAACTCGCGACCGCTGGGGAGCGTCGCGACGCGTTCATCGAAATCATATCCGTGTCCGCTCTCGTTTAGAATGACGACACGCACTTCGGACCCAGTGGTTTCGAGCGCTTTGACGTTTTCTGCGATCGGCACAATTGGGTCTTTCGCGCCAAATACGGCGAGGTATGGCAGATCGCCCAGGTCCTGCAAAAAGGGCGTTGGATCGTAGCTGAAACGCCTCAGCCAGAGTTTTGGTACGTCTTCACGCTTGCGGGGAATGTCGTCACCGCCAAAGCCCTGATCGAGCCAACCCTCCGCTTCGGCGGCGCGTCGGATCGGGTCGAGCTTCGCAAACGCTTCATCGTCTGAAAGCGAAGCGTCTACGATGATACGGGAGACATCCGCCAATATGTGCTGCTGGTCTTTTGAAAGCCCAACGGCGTCGCCATAGGTGGCCGCTGAGCTGATTTGCTGTTGAATGATGGATGTCGAGGGACCAATCCATGTGATCAGAAAAGCCGCCTGAACACCGCTTGCCAGTGCGCGCTGTCGCTCCGCGGCGGCTTGAATGGTCCAGGCGCCGGCGGATTCACCAAATAAGCCGACGCGGTGCGCGTCGACTTTTGGGTGAGCGGCCAGGTGTTCCAAAGCCGCGATTGCATCATCGGTAAGCTGTTCAAACGTGAAGGTGGCGCAATCGCCCTCTGAAGCGCCGGCACCGCGCTTGTCATATGTTAAAACGGCGATGCCGTAATTTGCGAGGAAGCGAGCGCGGCCATTCAATCGCGACGCACATCCTCTCCCGCGGACCATAACCATTCCGGCGACCTGTTCTCCGAAATCAGGCAAGGTCAGAGTGGCGGCTATCCGTGTGCCATCAGCTGAAATAAAACTTGTTTCTGTCAAGGAAATGAGCGGCGTTGGGGGCGACGGCGATCGCTTCAAGTGAATTTGCCTGCCATCGTCGCCGACGGTTCCAATCAGCTGCTCGAATTTCGGTTCCAATTCCAAGATCGCATCACCCGATAACAAATCTTCAATGATCAGGCCTTCTGACGTGATCCGGACCGTCTCGAAGCTTGATAGGGTGTAAAAGAACCAATCAGGGAACTCTGTGCGTGCGATGAATGAGTCATCGGATTTTTCGATTTCAAGCTCAATCGGGAGTACGGAGCCATTCTTGATGATTGCGCCCGTCCAGTACCCAGATGGATCGAAGGATGGGTCTGGGTCCGCTATTGCAACGGGGGCACTTAAGAGCGAGAGCGTGAGTGCGGCGAGACCTATACCAAGCGATTTCAAATCCATGACTATTGATCCTTCAAATTGAGTTTGGGCAATCCAGCAGTCCAGAGTTGCACATCGCGCTTGTCCGTTCCTGCGGAGGGGCGATCTGACGGAAAAACGATCTGCTCTGTTCCTGGTATCATTGAAGCAGCGTACTCAGCAAAGGGAGAATTTATATCACAGCCAAGATTGACGGGCTCTGTCCATGCGCCGTCGATTAGCCGCGATTGGAACAGATCACTGCCGCCGCATCCGCCGCGATCTGAATAGGTGATGAGCATCAGTTTGCCATCCGGCGACACCCACAGGCCATCGTCGGCTTTGGTGGAATTTATAGGTGCAGGCAGGAGCTCTGGGGCGAGAAATCCGCCTGTGCCATCGGCGCGCGCGACATAGGCATCCCGATCACCGACCCCATCCAGGCGTTCCCCCCAGAAATAAAGATCGCCCGCCCATGTTAAGTTCGGCGCGGTTTCATTGTTGACGAAGCGAAGTGTTTTGACCGCACCTGCGCGCACACGATTTAGATCGGGTCCTTCAAGGGGCTGAGGGCGCGCATCAGGGGTGGTCAAATCCAGTTGCCAGAGGTCAAAGTTTCCTGTGGTGTCGTTACTCGCACGCTCGGGGTGAGTGACCATCCAAGAGAACAGCAAAGTCGACCCGTCAGGTGTCACGCTCGGATAATCGACCCGAGAGTCGATCGGAAGGTACACACGTTCAGGCGCGGTCCAACCCTTTGTTGTTCGTGTTGAGCGTTTTAAGCGCTGTGGGCACTCCCAAATCGGGGAACATTCCGATTGGGCGAAGAACATGGTTTGACCATCGGGCGTGAAGCCAGGCGTGAGCGTAATTCTGCTCTCCGTTTGCAAGTCAGCGGGAAAAAACGGGTGCGCTTTGTTCGCTTCGGCATGAGCCGGCGTCGCCATAATCAGCAATGCAGAAATGGATGTCGCCAGGCGACAGAAGGGGGTTTTCACGATTTTGCTCCATCGATCAAAAAAGAAGATAAAACGCGCGTCGGAGCTAGAGATAGATCGATGCTTGTTGTCTTTCTGATCTAAAATCGTTGCCGTATGACGAAATTAGATCATATCCTGAAAGGTACAGACGAAAATCGTAAGGTGCCTCATGTTAGATAGCTTTGATCGAAGGATACTGGGCGAGCTGCAAAGCAATAATCGGCAATCCATGCACGCCATAGGTGGCAAAGTTGGATTGTCAGAACCTTCGGTTCGGCGCCGCGTCAGCAGGCTTCGAAAGGACGGCTACATTATTGGTGATGTCAGTCTCGTCGATCCCGGCAAACTGGGCATCACCGTAATCATATCCATCCGCTTCGAAAAAGAGAGCCAGGCGACTTATGACGCGTTCAAAGCGGAGATGATGAAAACACCTGAAATCACTCAGTGTTATACGGTGACCGGGGACGAAGATTTCATCCTTATTGGACATTATCCAGACATGGCGGCCTACGATGAATGGGTGAATGAGCGACTTCTCACCAATCCCGCCATTTCACGCTCGACGACAAACGTTGTCTATCGCCGCATCAAGTTTGAAACGGCCTTGCCGACAGAGATTGCTTAGCGTCCTAAATTCGCCCCCAGGTGGACACTGACCTTATGTCTCCTCCGTCAAATGGCGGACTTTAAGTTTGCTAGAATTACATTCAATCACGCGAAAAAAGAGCCTTCAATTGCCGCTCTTTGGCACAGTGACCACTTCATAGTTTGCTTCGCCATCTCTGAGATGCGTATTAAGGAAACGAATCTCAAGCTCTTGGAGCGTGACGCCATTTACGGTCAGCGTTTCGATCGGTATCTCTCCGAACCCGTGGCCTGCACCCGCGATCGTGTAGAAGGCGTATGGTAGGCTTTTTGCCTCGGCTTCGTCTTGCAGCTCTAAGGCTTTGCCATAGTCAACAACCGTGTCTGAATCTCCATGGATAATGAACAGCGGAGGGTCGGACATTTCAACGACATTCGTTTCAAACAAGCCACCCCAATGATCGATCACAGATTTTGGCTTGGTTACGTTAATAGAGTAATCGTCCAGAGCATAGGCAACAGACATCGCAATAAATGCGCCCGCCGAGCCACCCCAAAGCGCCATACGCGAAGAATCTATGCAGTTTGAATCATCGTTTTCTTCAATCCATCGTATGGCGGTCACTGCATCTTCTATTGCGCTCGAGATGGTATCCGCACGGAGTTCGAGCTGGGCGGTGACCGGGACGCTTGTGCTGGCCAGAAGCCCATCGCGCAGCGGTGTAAACTCAGCCGAAGGAACTGGCTGATCGCCTTCGAGCCGATAGTTGATTGAAATAGCGACATAGCCCTCCTCTGCGATGCGCTCAGCGTAAGAAGGCAATTGTCCTTGATCTTTAGCGCCCATGGTAAATCCGCCGCCATGGATCAGGATCACATAGGGTCGCAGCGCACTGCACGGCTCTCCTGATTGATAAATGTCAAGCAGCAAAGGCTTTGAGCCACTGCTCAGCAATCCTGACCCATAAACTATATCTGCAGTGCTTTCCGGGGTCTGAGCCGTTGGCTGATTAGGCGGGGGTGGCGGGGGCGGAGAAGTTGTTGTGACCGGGCCTGTAACGGGTGTGCTCCCGCCCTCACCGGAGCAAGCTGATAAAATCAAACTCAAGGCAAAAACCGCGGGTATAAAAAGGTGCTTCTGCAAGCCTACCTCCAATCTCTGAAAACTCTATAACGTCTGAAAGCGAAGATTCCGTCGTTGCTGTGAGCCGCGCACACCGCATTTTTCGAAGTGTGTCCAGGGGGGCTATTTGCGGGTTGTTTGGAGTCCGCTTTGGGTCAATCCACGTCTTTTGGCGGAATCTGCGAGCGGCCTAAACTCGCCCCACAACGGTCACTCGCGATGTCTTCTTCGGATCGGAGGAGACATAAAGCTTTTGCAAAGCGCTTCGGATTACAGTCGACTCGCGTCATGAAACGGTTCTCAGTTCACCGATCGGTCTCAATTTGGATTCTCCTTGCGCTAACCGCGTGCGGCGAGACGTTGCAGAAAGACGTTTGCAACCAGATGAACTTTGCATTCATCGATATTGAGTCCGTAACCGAGATTAGACTTCACAAGACAAATGGACTTGAGACCTCAGAAAACACCATCGCGTCATTGAGCGCAAAAGATGAAGTTTCTGCCGTACATCGGTTCCTGATGTCGAACGAATCTGACTGGACCGTTGATCCATTTGGTGTGCCGGTAGGGTCATACAGGGTTATATTTTGGAGTGAGAGCACGAGGTTCGAAAGCGTTTCGTTCGGACCATAATTTTTTGCGAGTCAGGGGTGCGGATACTTTTTCGCCGCCAACTCGACCGAAACTGAAATCAATGACTTCATATCATTGTTTGGGCTCAATGCTGAAGACACGCTCGACTTTGGGCGTCCCCATGACGCCGAAAGCAGACTCATCGATTTGAATCTTCCAACCAAAGAGTTGGCTGAGCAGCTATAACGCTTTGGTCGCATCCATCTTCCCAAGGAAACAAACCGTCACGAGCACCGGGCCATACGATCTGGAACACCTCTGGATTGCCACTGTTCCCGCAATGCTCCCAGTGCCACACTGATGAAAGCACCCATTCTTCGTATAGATCGGATCGGGCGGCGCGCTTACTGATGCAATCAAATCCTTCCAACAAGTCCGACCATCGCGCTCCATCATAGATGGGCTCACCGTTTTCCAACTTGCGATACATCTCCCACAACATGTGGGACATCAAGTCTCTGGGAAGTCCACAAACAAGTAGTTCTGGTGCGTTCAGCGATTTGGGCAAACCAACCGTATAAGCGAAATCCGGGTCTTTACCGTCGGGATCGAATACGAACGTAAACTGCCAACCGTGCTCTTCGATATTAGCGAGCGTTCTTTCAAAATATTCTTCATTCGAAATCGTCATGGTTCACGCCTATCACGAGGAAGCCGCTTTGTCCGCTGTGACGCCTAGAGCAGACGTTAGTTCAGCGGCTTAAAATCGCCCCAAAACAGCCGCTGACCTAAGCGGCAGCATGCGCCCTAAAACGGTCGCTTGCCAAATCAATGAAGACTTGAGTTTCAGTTCTTTGCCTCCGGCGAAAGACCGTTTCGAGAAAAGTGGCTGAAGAATTCCACAGTTTATGATTCCCGTTTACACTCTAAGCGGATTGACTTTGACTAGTCAGATGATCCTTTCAAATCCGAAATGAAGACAAGCCGCCACGAAAAGGCCACCTGGGTTTGGGCGGAGTTATGCGCAGATGGCGGGTCGGTTGAATGCAACAACCAGTAACAGCAGCGGAAATGGCTCTAGAAGCAATTAAAGTGTATTGATTTTCTGACATGCTCTCGACGAACAAACAAAAATTAGTTCTTGCCGTTGCATTAGTCGCCGTTTCGTTTGTTGTACTAAGGCAACAAGTCGCCTCAAATGAGAGCGCGGGGAAAATTCGCCATACGACTAATTGGCAAGGCTGCGACTATTACGGTCGTAGCCTTGCGGCCGACGGTAGAAGGGTTGGGAAAGCCCAGCGGTACACGCTGACGAACCAGATAATAACTTATACAGTCCCATTGCCCGAATTGGTATTTCTTCGGTCAGATAGCGGGCAGATACTTTACCGCTTGTCCGGAGCCAGCGAAGACAAATGGTACCGCTCTGAAGTAGGTCCAATACAAACACCGATAGTTCAATATGGTCGATTGGCGGGAGATATAGTTTACAACTTTCTAGAAGGTTCGTTCACCTATAGAAAAGTCAGTGGCGAGTGCTTGGAGACAGATGTAATACCTAATCCTTTTGGTCCAATAAGGTTCGGAGTCTCCCCAGTTACGCTTGATGATGATCTAAGTCGTCTGCTGTTACCCTATGTCTATTATACTTCCCGAGGAACGCTTTCGCTTTCTTTTTTGGATTTAAAAACCGGGACCGTAGAAACAGTTTATGACTCGAAGGACGATTTTTCGGTTGCTATCGATGTGAATTGTGAAGCTTTTGGACAAAGCGTGTCTGGGCGCTCAAAAGTGATTGAGGACTGTTTCAAGGTCACGACGACCTCACAAGTGCAAATTCATTGCCTGGATGATAAGTGCAAGCATAAACATAGGGTAATCGAGAACAACTCCTCAAAAAAAGACGCTGTGGTCTATATTCGGGGAGGACCATTTCAATCAGTCCATCGTGAATTAAATCACATCGAACAAGAATTGTCTGGAAAATTTCGCCGCGTCTATTCCCTAGAATATCCCTATACGCTCCACGCGCGAAATAAGGTCCGAGGCTACAACTTTTTGGAGTTAACCGACTGGATAGCTGACCACATGGCATCTATCCAAAAAGAGGAGCCAAGTTTGAGTATAGTTGCAGAGAGTTTCGGTGGTGCTTTGGTGTTCGGTCAAAGTGACGAATTTTTCTCAGAAATAGAGCAAGTAATCTTACTCAACCCACTAATCTCTAATGAATTTTGGAACCGCCGAATTGAACAACTCAGCCCGGAATTTGTTGAGTTAAACTGTAGTTTAGCTACAAGTTGTCCGCCAAATTTGCGAACGATAAGTTTTTATCGGTTCAGTGCTCAGTGTTTTGGAGAGGCCAAGGTCAGCATTTATAGATCAGAGATGGATCACTTGATTGAAAGTGCTTCAGAAGAGAAAATCAAAAAACACTCGGAAATGTGTGAAAACTTACTTTATTTTACGCTAACTGGAAAGCGTCATAAATTATCTCAGGAAGATGTGAGCGCCTTGTTGTCTCGCGAGATACAGACGCGATGACGAATTCAATCTGCTCCAGCTCCCCGGCATTTCCCCGTTCTAAAAAATTGCGCAAACTATTCGAAAGTGTTGGAGTTTAATCGCTATTTCATTGCTACAAGGGGCTCCAACAGCTATTCTATTAGCCTTTCCAGCTTGATGGGAGCACCGCACCCAACGAGCTCGCCAAGCCTCAAACTAGGGACTATGGAAAGGCGAGACTCTCATTGTAAATGAGGGACCCAAGGGTCTCAGGTCAGCTGACATAAGCAGAGCGGCTTAAACTCGCCCCAAGTCGGCCGCTCGGCTAATGTCTGCTCCTGACCCAAAGAAGACGTTACGAGAGTCCATTGTGGGGCGAGTTTAAGCCGCTGAGGTTATGTCTGCTCCCGGCGTCGAAGGATACATTGGCTCGGCGTCTTTAAACGCCCGTTACTGCGCGATCCCGCGGTAGCTTTCAGGTGGGCGCGGGAGTTCGACATCGTGGCGATGGTTCCAGA
>JBCBMU010000027.1:0-10856 GCA_039822145.1 Pseudomonadota bacterium
GGGTGTCAATCGCATGGGGCGTCGGATCTATCATCCTGTGGAACGTCAGAAGACATTGAATCGATTCAACGGATTTTCTGAATCCAATCAACAGGCCTCGTCTTGCAATATTGACCCAAACGTCGAGCATTTCTGACCCAAAGCGGCCGTTTAGCGCGAAGAGCCTCGATGTCAGCTATGCGGGACAAAGCAGAACCATGCACGCGCGGCTATTGCTGATGCAGCATTTGCTCGCACATGCAGCGCGTTCTTCGCTGCTTTGCAACTCGTGTCGCCAGAGCTATCATTGAAGACCGCTCCTAGAGCTAGGTTTGCTCTCCTTTCGCCACACGACTGATCGACCATCAAATGAGACCCAGCCTGCAACGCCGACGATGCGTTTTTCAGAATCTGCGGACCAAGGTTGCGACTAATTTTTTGGTTCGCATGAGCGCCAGTGACTGGGACTTACGAGACAGGTGAATACGATGGACCTGCTGGAAAGATGCCCGGCATGACGATGAAACCTGGAATGCGTTTGACCCTGTCGGTCCATCGCCGGATCGCTGGATAGTCTTGCAGTGGAATCCCTCCTTCTGCGGAAAGCATCGTGTACGGGAAACAGGCGATCTCGGCGATCGTTGGGACCGCACCTTGCACGAGCCAATTCCGACCTTCCCGTTCTGAAAACCAGAGGTGCTCGTCCATGATCCGGAACAACCGGTGCGCACCGTGACGAGCTTTTTCGACGTCAATCTCGGTGTAGAACAGGCCATCGTGCAGGCGGGCGGCAGATGCAGTGCCCGTGATCAGGTCGGCAAAGGCGAGCCATTCGTTTACTTTGCCGAGCCTTTCAGGCCTCCCCGTCGGATACCATTGCCCGGACCGGTCGTATTTAGCTGCCAGATACGTCAGGATCGCCTGCGCATCGCGAATCTTGAACGCGTCATCTTCCAGCACAGGCAATTGCCCAAGCGGGTTCACGGCAAGAAACGATTCGGTCTTGTGTTCATTGCCGGGGTAGAAATCGACCGGGACCAGCGCGTGTTCAACGCCCAGAATGCTGAGAAACAGCCTGATCTTGTAGCAGTTCCCGGAAAGCTCATAATCATAGAGTTTCATGGCCATTTCCTCAGATATCCAGCACGAGACGACCGGACTTTGCGCGGCTGACGCATGTCATCACATAGGCGTTTGACTGCTTCTCCGCCTCTGTCAGATGAACATCCTGATGATCAACTTCGCCTTCGATCACAGCAACCTTGCATGTCCCACAGGCCCCCTGACAACAACTTGAGGCAATGGCGATCTTGTTCGACTGCAGAACCTGAAGGATCGTCTCGCCCGCATTCACGGTCAGTGTCTGGCCAGAGCGGGCCAAGGCAATCTCAAAGCTGGAACTGTCGTCAATATCTGTCGTGTTCTTGAAGTACTCAAAATGGACGGCGTCGTCGGGCCAACCCGCGCGGCTCGCCGCGGACCGCGCTGCATCGAGCATTGGTCCCGGACCGCAGATGTAGGTGTGGTTTGCGGCCTCAAAGCCCGCGTAGATCTTTTCGAAAGCGGCACTTGTGTCGTCAGGGGACAATCCCGTGTGGATCACAACTCGCCCTGTCAACATATCGATCTGATCGCGAAAGGCGATATGGTCATCGGCACGCACAAAATAATGCAATTCATAGTCAAGGCGCTGTGCGTCCAGTGTTTTGGCCATGGCTATAAGAGGCGTGATCCCTATCCCGCCCGCGACAAAAACGGAACGGATGGCATCTCGTCGCAACGGGTAGTTGTTTCGCGGAACGGAAACGCTCAACACGTCGCCTTCGCGCACAACGTCGTGCAGGCATTCTGATCCGCCTTTCGACTCCAGCTCTCGCTTGACGCCAATAGTATAATTCGAGGTTTCGCCCGGACCATTTGTCAACGAGTACTGACGCGTCAGCCCATTGGGCAGATGCACATCTATGTGGGCACCGGCCTGACCGGTTGGCAGATCGCCTTCCAGAGCGGCCAATTCAAACCGCATGATATCCGTGGCCGTCGGTGTTTTGGACAACACCCGGACCCGCGTGGCGTCGGCTGCAGCTTTGCCACGGTCCGGCATCGTCGCAAGTTCGGCATCGACACGGGTATATGTCGGCTCGATCGGGGCTTCAGCCGGCTTGGATGCCGCGTCGGTTTCAATTTGGCTCCTCAGATTGGTCAAAACGGTGTTCAGATGGCGCAGATGCCGGGTTGTGTTCTCGCCGATGCCTTTGGCCAGACCCCGAATGACGGACCGCGCGGTATCCACCGGCTGCACGAAAAAGATCAGCCCGAATTGCCCGGAACCTTTTAGCACCACCGCCCCGGTTTTGACCTCGGCCTGCAATTGCGACCAGGAGATCTCTGCGCTGTCCGGAATATCAGCAACACCGAGCGCTGAGATGATCATGTCCGCAGGGGCGTTGATTGGAAGCGGGCGCAAGGTCTCGAAGCCTTGCAGAACGCGCTCGGACCAATCAAATGGGCCGCCATCCTCAAGCGCGGTCCAGATCAAGCCAAACTGCTCTTTCACCGGGAATCTTCGATTACAAACAGTGCGTGCCGGTGCATCCGCCGGATGGGCAGGTATGTAGGTGCAGTTGGCGGATCGATTTGAGTAACGCCAGCCATGGTACTGACACTTAAGCTCAACCCCATCATTGATCCCGATGGACAGGCGCACCCCACGGTGCAAGCAGCGGTTTTCCCAAACGTTGACATACTCATCATCGGCTCGCCAGACCGCCATTTCTTGCCCGAGCAGCTGTGCGTGAAACACATGACGCGGGATCAGATCCGAAGAGCTGGCAATTGGATGCCACTGCAGGTGTGGGTCAGACATATCTGAGCGATCTCCTTATTGGGCCGTGGCTGGCAAAACGCCGTACTGCAGGTCAAGGTCACGTAGCCAACGCCGATAGGCGATGGAGACTTTGTCCGCTCGGATTGGAGTTTCCGCGCGAGGGTCCAGCGGCAATTTGCGGGGCATCTGATTTTCCAGAATCGGTTTGTCTTGCCCAAGAATTGTCTGCTGAAACAAGCGGATATGCTTGTCCAACTCGGTATGATGATCAATCACGCTGAGCATGAGATGCGCTCTTACATGCTCTTCATCCAAGGGTTGCGCGAAGACCGCAATGGCATCCAATCGTACCGCGTCGTCCGGGCTTGATTTATATAATACCGCGCAGAACGGATGCGGGACGCGGTAGGCATAGTCAGCGACCACGCCTTCGTTGGACGCCGCCGATGCCTTGGGCTGATAGAATTTGCAGTCGTTTGCTAGAATTTCCCAGTCTTCGGGTCGGTACGACACGTTGTATTCAACCACTTCGGTATGTGGTTCTTCTCCCAGTATGTCTGTATGGACAAAGGGGAAATGCGCCATATCCAGAAAGTTCTCGACAACGCGTGGCGCAGAGGTGTGAACGCCGACCGAGAGAGCGTTCATGTTCCGACGCCCCGGCTCTGCAAATTCGGGAATGTCGAATATGTCTCGGCTGGGGGTCCCCAGAACAGCCCATATGTAGCCATACTTGATCTGAGCCTGAACCTTCTGGGCTCTAGCGGCCGGGTCTGCGCTACCGCTCCAGACTTGGGCATCGCCAGTTTCATCCAGGACAAAATGGAGGGTTTCGCCCAACAGCCGCGTTTGTTCGACTTTGCCGGGAATCAGGTCATCAATAGCGGAAATGACGTGCCACAAGTCGTAGACTATGGGGTCAACAGCACCGTTTTCGTCTAACATCCGGTTCCTCCATTTTCAGTTTGTGCACACGATGTGGGCGGCGCAGGTTAATCGTTGGGCAAGAGGCTTGTTGCCTTCAGAAGCGACCGGGAGCGGTCACAAATTGTTATACAATCCTTGCATCATTGCCAGCAATCTGCAACAGCTTGAAGCGGTAAGACCGCAAGATGTCAAGCAAGGCCGTGAACGGGTCAGCAGTTTCAATCTGGGAAAGACCTGCAGCGCGGGTGAGTGGAGAAATGACAGACAAGGCAAGTGCAATAGTATCGGCTGTGACGCAGGCAATTCTGGACCACAATCTGGTGCCCGGCACCAAATTGGGTGAACGAGAGCTAGCTGAAATCTTCGGATCGAGTCGGGTCATCGTGCGTCAGGCCTTGGTCGAATTGTCTGATGGCGGGCTTGTAAGCCTGCAACGCAATCGTGGTGCGTTTGTCGCCAATCCCAGCCTCGCAGAGGCGCTCGAAATCTATGACGCGCTCACCATCATTGAACAGTCAGTAGCCGAGATATTGATCGAGCGCGGCGCAGCCGCCCGCCTTGGCGAGATGCGGCAATTAAACGAACGCCAGCGCAAGGCGATCGAAGAAGAAAACCGACAACTCTCTCATGACCTTGGGCGGGACTTTCACACTGCTCTCGTCAGGCTGGGACGCAACCGACAGATCGAGGAATTCCATGCGCGCTTGACCCGTCAAGCTGCGCTCCTTTCCAGCCTTTATACAACAGATCCAGAGGCCTGCGGCTTTGTGCATGATCACGACGATATTCTGGATTTGATTGAGCGTGGCGAAGTCGCCGCTGTCAAACGCAAGATCCAGACGCACAACCAGGTTGTCGCGCGCAGCTTCAATTACGACCAGGTCCGCGAGCAGTCCCTTCCCCTTGCTGAGTCCCTGGCACCCTATCTGCCAAGTAACGCGAGATCTGCATAGTGACCTTTCAAAAGTGGAAACGATCATGAACACGCGTATCACTGAGGCTTTCCGTCGGCTTCCGAAGATCGAGATGCACCTTCACCTTGAGGGTGCAATCCTGCCGGGGACGGCAGTTGAGTTGGCGCAAAAGAACGGGGTTGATTTGCCCCCGCACGACAGCCCTGAAGACCTCTATCAGTTCAATGGATTGGATGATTTTCTTGCCGTTTATGGCGCGATTGCCAGCGCAGTTCTGGACGTCGATGATTTCCGCCGGATCACCTATGAAATGCTTGAAAGTGCGGCGAAAAGTGGGGCGCGCCATGTCGAATTTTTCATCAGCCCGCACGCCCATGCAACGGTCCCTTTTGCAAAACAATTCGAAGGTATCCGCGCCGGGATGGCCGAAGCGCAAACTGATTACGCCGTCACATCACTGATAATTCCCGGCATGAATCGTGAGCTTGGCCCAGAGAAAGGCGAAGAGTATCTGGACGAGGTTCTCGCCAACCGCGCGGACGATCTGGTTGGGCTTGGGCTGGACTATTTTGAGGCGCCTTACCCACCGGAACCCTTTGCGGCTGTGTTCGAGCGCGCCCGCCGCGCTGGCCTCAGGACATCCGCTCATGCAGGAGAAGCCGGACCAGCCGCCTTTGTGGCCGGGTCAATCGACAGCTTGAAAGTCGACCGGATTGATCACGGATATAACATCGTCGACGATCCCGCACTTGTCGCGCGCTGTCGGGATTTGGGCATCATGTTCACTTGCTGCCCCTCGACGACGATGAGCACGACAAAATACCGCAACCTTGGGTCGCCCGATCACGCCATACGCCGCATGAAAGAAGCAGGCCTTGTCGTTTCGATAAATTCGGACGACCCGCCAATGTTTTTGACCGATCTCAACACCGAATATGTTCTTGCCCACGAAAAACTGGGCTTCAGCCTTGAGGACATCAAAGCCTCGATCCTCGCGACGATTGACCATGCCTGGGTAGCCGAGTCCACGAAAGCAACATGGCGCGAGGAATGGACACCGCAGATCGACCTGATCCTTTCGGAAATAAACGCCTAACCAAAACTAAAGACTGCCAACAGGAGAAAAACCATGAAACCAAGTCAATTCTTTTCGCGCAGGCAACTGCTCCAGACATCAGCGGCCGCGGTCGGCACGGCAACACTCGCCCCGACCATGACATTCGCAGGGTCAGACCTCTCGGCCCCCCTTGATCCCAAGAATATGACGATCGCTTTTGGGCATGTGGGTCCAAAAACGGATGAAGGCTGGACCTGGACGCACCACCTGGGCCGCCAAGCGGTAGAAGCCGCCTATCCGGATGCGACATATATCGAAGTTGAAAGCGTCCCGTTCTCTGCGCAAGGGTCCCGAACATTTCGCCAGTTTGTTGCACAGGAAGCAGATATGGTCTTCCTGACGACTGACTATGGGGACCTGTCAAACCCGATCATTGACGGAAGCAGCGACGTGGCTTGGATGGAATGCGCCGCCTATGATCCGACCGACAACAAGCGCGCCTACTATGTGCGTCATTGGGACCCCTCCTATCTGATTGGCGTTGCGGCAGGTATGCTCTCGAAAACGGGCAAGCTTGGGTACGTTGGATCCTACCCGACGCCCGCCGTCCAATCATCAATCAATTCGTTCCACCTTGGTGCGCGCTCGGTCAATCCCGATGCGACGACCAGTGTTGTCTACATCAACTCGTGGTTCGATCCGCAGGGGGCCAGTCAGGCGGGACGTGCATTGGTGAATGGCGGGGCAGACTTCCTGTTCGGGATCATGGATGAAGCAGCCTATTTGCAAGTGGCCGAAGAAGCCGGCATCTGGGCGGCCATGTGGAACACTGACATCCGCCAATACGGTCCAAACGCTTATGTCAGTTCGGTGTTGCTTGATTGGACTGATTATTATGTGGACCAGGTCAAAAAGCGGGTCGAAGGCACGTGGAGCGGCAACGGGCTTGACCTTCTGCCGATGGGCGCCGGGGTGGATCGCGATGAATGGGGGCAGAACGTTCCTCAGGACGTGCGCGACCATGTCGATGACATCCGCGCCAAGATGCTGTCGGGCGAGTTCAACCCCTTTGTCGGACCCATGAATGACAACCAGGGCAACGCGCAGATTGCCGACGGTGAAGCATTGTCGGACGATATGCTGTATGCGTGGCCGTTCCTTCTGGAAGGTGTCACCGCCAGTTCATGACCGACGATGAAAGTCGGGAAGGCAATCGCGCCTTCCCGAACATCGCTGTATTCAAGGCACTTCAATGACCAAGCAGCATTCGGCCGTCAAACTGGACGGGATCACCAAGACCTTTCCAGGTGTCATCGCTAACGAAGACGTCTCCATCGATTTCCGAAAGGGCGAGATACACGCACTCCTGGGGGAAAACGGTGCAGGTAAGTCGACGTTGATGAACGTCCTGACCGGAATCTACAAACACGACGGAGGCAGCATCTTCATCGAGGGGCACCCAGTCGAGTTTGCCAATGCGTCGGATGCGATCAATGCGGGCATCGGAATGGTGCACCAGCACTTCAAACTGGTGAAGGCGTTCACTGTGGCTCAAAATCTCCATATGGGTTGGGACAAGACTCCGAAGTGGATTTCGCAGGAGTTTCTCAAGCAGAGCGCAGAAGATTTGGCGCAGGAATTTGGTCTGGATGTCGACCCAGAGGCGTACGTTGACGACTTGTCAGCGGGCGAACAGCAGCGCGTCGAGATCGTGCGTGTTCTTGCCCGCGGCACCCAGGTTCTGATCGTTGACGAACCCACGGCGGTGCTGACTCCGCAAGAGGTTCAGAGCCTGTTCAAGGTGTTGAGGGCGCTCAAGGAGAGCGGGCGCACCATCATCTTTATAAGTCACAAGCTTGACGAGGTCCTCGACATTTCGGACCGGATCACCGTTCTGCGCCGCGGCAAAGTCGTCGCAACACAAAACGTCGCAGACATGACGACCCGCAAATTGGCAAACCTGATGGTCGGCCGCGACGTGGTATTTGAGCGGATGGACCGGCGATCACTCCATGACACGGACAGGCGTGAAATCCTGCGATTGCAAAACGTCACTGCAGTAAACAGCGCAGGTGCGAAAGCGCTCGATTCCGTCGATCTGTCGATCAATTCATTCGAGATTCTTGGCGTAGCCGGGGTTGCCGGAAATGGTCAGCGTGAATTGTCAGAGGTCATAACCGGCATGCACCCGACAACAACAGGGGACATCATGATAGGGGGGGAACCGACAGCCCGGCTTGGCGCGGACGCGATCGCAAAATTAGGCGTTGGCCATATTCCGGAGGATCGCCTGAAAAGCGGCTTTGCCGGTGACCTTCCCGTTTCAGCCAACGCTGTGCTGCGCAGCTATGCGAACGCGCCCTTGTCGTCAGGGCCCTGGTACAAGGATCGCGAGGCCATCCGAGTTGCAGAAGAAATGGTTGCGGAAGCCGATGTTCAAACTCCCGATGTGCATGTTCCGCTCAGAAACCTTTCGGGCGGAAACCAGCAACGCCTCATTGCCAAGCGCGAATGTCGGATTGCGAATCAACTCCTCGTCGCAGTCTACCCGATGCGCGGTCTCGACGTGGGTGCAGTCGAAAGACTGCGTGAGATGATCATGGAGCGTCGAGACGCAGGCGCGGCGATCTTATTGGTTTCGGAGGAACTCGATGAGTTGCTGGAAATGTCAGACCGGATTGCCGTTCTGAACCACGGCCGCATCGTGGGAGTTCTCGATGCCGAGGAGGCAACACTAGAAAAAATTGGCCTCCTTATGGGCGGCGAAACCATCGGATTGCACGCATGAGCTGGCGTCTTGAAAAGCTGAAATCGGCCCCGAAGAGCCGTGCGCTTTTGTTCCGTCTTGGCGCGATCGTATTCGGACTGCTGATTGCCGGGGCCGTTCTGGGCGTTCTTGGTTTCGATCCCCTTGCGATGGCCACTCAGGCCCTTGGGTACACGCTGGGATCGTCCTTTGGTCTTCAGGATCTTGGCACCTTGGTCACGCCGCTCCTGCTTACTGGGCTTGCAGCCATGGTAGCCATGCGCGTCAATCTCTGGAATATCGGCGGTGAGGGGCAGTTCTACATGGGTGCCTGGGCCGCGGCAGGCATCGGCATCTACATCAACGGACCAAGTTTCATCATGCTGCCATTGATGTTTCTTGCAGGCGCCATGGCAGGTGCGGCCTGGATTGCACTGCCCGCCTTTGCCAAGGCCCGCGCGAATGTCGACGAAATCATCACCACGCTCTTGATGAATTTCATTGCCTTGTTGTGGGTCGGGTATTTTGCGTCCGGCCCATGGCGCGATCCCAAAGAGGTCATCACGGCGTCGACTTTCAAGATCCAATACGCCCTGCCGGAATGGTTCGGCATCTGGAACATCGGCATATTCATCGTGCTCGCGGTCATCCTCGCAAGCTGGGTCCTCTTCAACAAAACCGTTTGGGGGTATGAGACGTCCTATGTCGGGGCGAACCCTGACTCCGCCAAATACGCCGGGATACCAGCAGGCAAACGCATTATCACCACGATGCTTTTGTCCGGCGCGATTGCCGGCATCGCGGGTGCCTTGGAAGTGAGCGGTACGGTAAGCCGATTGCAGGTTGGGATTTCCAGCCAGTTTGGCTACCTCGGTATCGTGATCGCCGCACTGGCTGTGGGCTCGCATATCGGGATCATCATTGCCGCCTTTCTGATGGGGCTACTGCTAAACGCCGGCATAATTTTCGAAACGCAAGGGCTCTCGCTTCATGCAGTGATCGCGCTCACGGGCTGGCTGTTGCTCTTGGTCGGGATTGCACAAGTGGCTGCCGGTTATCGCCTCGTTCGCATACCACCGGCGTCCCAAAAGCCAGCCGGCTGACGGAAGGGGATCACATGGAACTTCTCACAATTCTTGTCGGTTTGGTGTCCTCCGCATTTCTTGCTGGCGGTGTGCTAGCACTGGCTGGATTGGGCGAAACCGTCGGTCAACGTGCTGGCGTTTTCAATCTCGGGATCGAGGGTTTCATGGCTATGGGCGGCATTTCCGCCATCGCCGCCGTCGCCGCAACCGAGCACGTTGTTTGGGGCACCCTCGCGGCCATGTCCGTTGGGCTGATCTTTGGCCTTGGCTTTGCAGTGGCGACCGTTGTGTTTCGCGTCAACCAGGTTGTGTGCGGCCTCGCTTTCACCTTTCTGGGCACCGGGCTGGCGTCCTGGGTGGGAACGACCTATGCAGGCCGCCCGGCTGCGGCGAGTTTTGAAGCGGCGGCCCTTCCGGGATTGTCGGCCATCCCAGTCCTGGGAGATATGTTTTTCAACCACCAAATCCCGATTTATTTCGCGTTTCTGGTTCTGCCGCTTGCAATTCATCTTACCCTTTTCCGCACTCGCTTGGGTCTTTCAATTCTCGCAGTTGGTGAGAACCCCTCTGCGGCAGCCGCGACCGGCATCGCGATCGTACCGCTACGCATCGCCTGCGTCACTTTTGGGTGTGTCATGTCAGCGCTGGCTGGGGCTTACCTAACGCTTGTCTTCGTTCCAAGCTGGTCGGAAGGCATTACAGCCGGTCGCGGTTGGATCGCAATCGCGCTTGTAATCTTCGCAGCCTACAAGCCCGTCAGAGTTGCGATTGCCGCGTTCTTTTTCGGCCTAATCACGGCATTTGGGTTTACCGCGCAAACTTGGGGCTGGGCGGTTCCATCTGCCCTTCTTTCCGCGCTGCCCTACCTTGCCACGCTCTTCATCATGGTCATTCCAATGTGGAGCGCAACAAGATCGCGGTCTGCTGCCCGCCCTGCGGCCTTGGGTGCGCCTTACTATCGCGAAGACAGGTAACGGAGACTGCAAATTGCCGCCGGTCTTCTCTGCCGCTTGTATCAGCGGTCGGTTCGCGGCCGCTCGGCAGCGGCTAAATGGCCGGCTTTCATGCCGCGTGGCGGCGTATGAGTTTACGCAACTGCAGCAATTCTCGTGCCGCGTGCGCGCGCAGAGAGAAAACTGAATTTACAGAATGGGCTCTTCGCGGTCATCTGACGCTTTCAGTCGGACTTCGCGTGCCATTTGGCGCTGCAGTTGACCGCTTGGCGGACTTTGCTGCCTTTTAACACGCCCGCGCCAACGGCAGCTTTGCTTGCTATGAGGAACCTACTTCTTACGTCTTTGCAGGTCGCGGAGCGTGATTC
>JBCBMU010000028.1:0-6623 GCA_039822145.1 Pseudomonadota bacterium
GCGGCTGTGGTCGGCTATCCACACGAGATTAAAGGCCAAGGCATTTATGCCTATGTCACGCCTGTCGCGGGCATTGAGGCAAGCGATGAGCTGAAGAAAAGCCTGGTCCAGCATGTCCGAACCGAAATTGGCCCCATTGCGAGCCCCGATCTGATCCAGTTCGCCACCGGGCTACCAAAGACCCGCTCTGGCAAGATTATGCGCCGCATCCTCCGCAAGATCGCCGAAAACAATTTCGACAATCTCGGCGACACATCCACGCTCGCCGAGCCAGAAGTTGTCGATGATCTGATCGAAAACCGGCAAAATCGCTAAGAGGCGCTATCACCCGGCGCGGCGTGTGGGGCACCGTCCGTATCGACGCTGACGGTTTCATCATCTGAACGGCTTGAACATACCTCAGAACGGTCGCTCATGAGTTCTGAAACGTAACTTTCTCGAATTTTAGATCGAAGAACGACATCCGAGAAAGTTACGTTTCAGCCCCGGAAATAGCAGGGTGGATGATCGCTGAGCGGCTTAAATTCGCCCCATCTAAGACTCTCAGTGTAAGTGCTGAATAGCCGTGAGCGACCGTTGTGGGGCGAGTTTAAGCCGCCCGTTCGCTATTGCAAAACGGAGCAGTCTTTAGACCTTCCGCGCTAGAAGCGTCGACGAAAGTTGGTCACTGCCTACATTGAACGCAGGCCCTCTACCCAGTTCATCGAAGCCCAGTTTTTCATAAAAAGATCGTGCACGAAAATTTATGTCAGAGACTGCTAACCAGACCCACGAACAAGATCTTTCTTTCAGCTCCAAAATCACATCATCGAACAACCGCTTCCCAACACCCGTCCCGTAGCTATGTGCTAGACTGTAAATTTGCTTCAGTTCAGCCGATTTTTCAGGAAGCTCAATCGGACAAGGTTGAAAACTAATCGTATAGAACCCAGCAACACTTCCGTTGTCATGAATCGATTTGCATAGGTATAGGCCGGAGCCCAAAACAGTCGAAGCTTTTGCGACCGAGAAGTTTAACTCACAATACAGATTGATATCGTCAGCGCTGTGAACGTCTTTATATGCTTGCGTGAAAGTCTCCGTTTGAATTTCGGATAGTAGCGCAGCGTCGTTGATTGAGAGCGTTGATAAGTCTGTCATGTAAAGACAAATTCACACTCAGCGACTAAACGCAAGACGCCGCTCTCGTTGTTTACCAGTGAGCGATCTCAGAGACCGTTTTAGGGCGTTTTAAGCCGTTTAGTCCCGCAACTTTAGCGGGGCAACGAAGGGGCAACGACGATGCGCCCCGTTACACCACGTTAGGCCCCGTTAGACCACATTGCACCCCATAAAAACACATTATTTACAATGATTTAGAAACTTTACGGACCTTCCTAGGGTTGGGGTTGTGCAGGAATCTCTGATGTCCGCTTCTGCGATAAACCAGCATAATTCTTCAATTTCTTCGCACGCACTGACAATCAACCATTTCGTTGAACACGTAACCTGACCACATCAGCCACCAATGATGAGCAGACCCATGAAACAGCGATCACCACTTGTTAGCCTGACCATCGTCGTTAGCATTGGCATCGTTGCCGCGAGCTTTTGGATCGACGCGTTTTCGACACCCGCATCTCTTTTCTCAGGCGTTTAGAGACACGGTTGAATCCGCTAAGGATTAGCATGAATCTTCAAATAATTCGCAGGTCTCGCCAAGGCAGGATTTTTCGTTCCTGGCACGTTGCGTTCATTCATCGAGCCGAAAGTGGAGAACTCAAATGAAACGAACCGCTCTCATCACCGGCGCCAACCGTGGCATCGGTCGGGCCCTTGCAACTGGATTGGCCGCACGCGAAGGAATGCGTGTCATCGCAGCATCTCGCCGCGAGGAAGATGCCGTGGCAGTTGCCGCTACAATTGGCGGTGACACCACCAGCGTTGCTTTGGATCTGTCCGATCCAGAAGCCGCCGCAAGGCAGGCGCTAGAGCTTGAGGCTGAATTCGGGGCCATCGATATCCTGATCAACAATGCTGGTATTCTTACCCCAGGAAACGCGCTGGAGGCCAGCCTTGAGCAGGTCAACCAGTCTATCGCTACCAATGCACTATCACCGCTCGCGTTAACGCAAGTCTTTGGTTCGTCTATGAAGAAGCGCGGCTGGGGGCGTATCGTCAATTTGTCGTCTGGATGGGGCAGCTTCGCAGAGGGGCTCTCGGGCCCGGCGGCTTATGCCATCTCTAAAGCGACCCTGAATGCGGTTACGCTGTCGGCGGCTCAAGCGCTAGGTCGATCAGTCAAAGTGAATGCTGCATGCCCGGGTTGGGTGCGCACAAGAATGGGGGGACAAGCCGCGAGCCGTTCGCCGGAAGAAGGCGCTGATACGGCCATTTGGCTTGCGACACTCGATGATGATGGCCCAACCGGCGGGTTCTGGCGCGATCGTCGTCTGATTGAATGGTGATTAGCCCTGCTGTGCGAGACGCCATCGCCGCGGCGTTTCGCCATGGATCTGTTTGAAGACGCGCGTCAAATGTGGCTGATCTGAAAATCCGCACGCAAGGGCGACATCAATGACCGGACGCGCAGGGTCGAGCAGCATGTCTGCGGCGCGCTCGGCGCGATACCGGGTTAAAAACTGATACGGCGCGTCGCCGATGACCGCCTTGAACATTCGAGAGAAGTGAGAGGATGACAGTCCTGCCTCACTCGCCATCTCTTCAACGCCAATTTCATCGCCGAACCGGTCTTCTAAGAGGTCTAACACACGGCGATGCTGATCAGCCGTGTAGGCGCGGGAAAACTCAGCCTCGCCACTTCGCTCGTCTCCATACTTTTGAATCAGCTTGATCAGGAATACGCGTGCGAGGCTTTCGAACATCACATCTGAGCCAGTGCCGCCCAATTGTAGCGCATCCAAAAGCATGGTCGCGGCCGCAACAATATCGGGATCTTCAAACTGGGGAAGATCTTGCAATTGTTGCTTGGTCAGCAAAATGCCCACTTCACTTTTTGCAAACGTCTCCAAACTCTCCGGGTCTAGCGTTACGATGATCACTTTCGATTTCTCGTGCCAACGCCATCCGCTCTTCACGCCAGCCGGGGTCACGATTATATCGTTCGGCTTGAGCATGAAGTCGCGGTGTTCCTCATCGCGCCAATTCTCAGCCCGGTGGGGCGTCGGTTTCAGGTTCACGAGAACGTGGTGTTGGGCGTAGACCTCTGGCTCCATCAGCGCTGGCTCCGCTTCGAAGAATTCTAAGTTGAGCAAAGACGCCGCTTTAGGGCGCACGAGATCGCTCGCCCGCAACAGCGGTTCGCTTGGATATGTGTCCTGATACGTCTTCATGTCTGCGAATATAGCGTGTCTTGAGCAGAATTCTTCAAAAAATGGGCATGCCGGTACAATCGTCCAAAGACCGATCTCAGTAAGTTTGTCTCATCCAAGTCAAACAAAGGAGATCGACATGGCAAACCTTACTTCAAAACTCGGCCGCCGCGGCTTTCTCGCCGGAACGGCTACCGCTCTCACCCTGTTTCTCACCTCTGGAACGGGCGCATTGAACGCCCACGCAAACAACCTTCAAGGACTCTCGAACATGGAAAAAGTCACATTTAACATCGAAGACACACCGCTTGTCGGAGACGTCTACACACCGCAAGAAGCTGGAAAACGTCCCGCCGTGGTTATCATCGGTCCGATGACCTTCCAAAAAGAGCAAGCGCCAACGGAATATGCGCAACGCCTTGCCGATCAAGGCTTCGTCACACTCGCTTATGATAGCCGCTATCGCGGCGAAAGTGGCGGGGAGCCGCGCGCTTGGGAGAACCCCTTCCATAAGGTGGAAGATCTGAAAGCTGCGGTCGAATACATCCGCTCACGTCCTGACGTCGATATCAGCCAAGTTTCAATTCTGGCCATTTGCCAAGGCAGCTCGATTGCCTTCCGCGCCGCCGCTGAGATCGAAGGCTTGAATGCGCTTGCAACAATTGCAGGCCATTACCGAGACGCCGAAGGTGATATTGAATGGCTTACCGAAGAGGGCTTTGCCGCTCGTAAAGCACAAGGCGATGCCGCCAAAGCGAAATTCGAAGCGACCGGCGAAATCGACTATGTCAAAGCGGTTGATCCGGTGGATATGAATGTCGGTATGCCTGGCGACTTCGTCTATGACTGGTATGGTCCATGGGCAGAGCGTGGCCAATGGGAGAACCGCTATGCGGTCATGAGCGACGCCGACCTGCTGTCCTATGGATCCATCAGCGCAGCGGAGACTCTGACTACGCCATGGCTGATGATCCACGGAGATTACAACTTCCTACCAAGCGCCGCTCAGCGTCATATGGAGGCTGTCCCTGCAACCACTCAGACCAAGACGATCTGGGATGATACACCCCACCTTGCATACTACGACCAGCCAGAAGCCATTGATCGGGCGGTCGGTGAAGTGGTTACCTGGTTCACCGCGCAAAAATAAAGAACGCGACATCCAACATACAAAGCCGCTTGGTTGCAGAGACCAAGCGGCTTTTATTTGCTGTCCCTTGGACGGAGCAACCGTTTCGTTCGTTTTCGAAGTAGCTTTGAAAAACGCACTTTTTATTTCCGGTTTTAGGAATTAGGGGCCAATACACTAGGCTGCGAGTTCTTGCTTACAAGACTTGGGCATCAACAGGCTTCGGAAACCACCATCACGAAGTTGCTCACCGAGTTTCAGCGAGCGACGCATAGCATCTTTCAACGAACGCGATCCTCTGTTCTTGTTCGAGCGAACATGATCGGTACCATAGATAATCTCAGCCATTTCCCAGAATGAAAGCCCGGCAACTTTGGCATCAAGACAGATGAGCGCGTTTCGCAGATCTCCGCTCCTGTCGGTGAATGGCGGAACGGGGTCTGCCTTTCCGGCCATAAGACGTTGAGCGCTCTTCAGAATGGCAAGCTTTTCGTCCATGTCTTCATGCCCATCCAGCACGATGCGCATGCGATGCGGCTCGTGAGATAGCAAAGACATACCCTCACAACCCACCTGAACCGTACAGCTATCTCTACGGAGCAAGAATTGTTCGGCACCATCAACACCAGTAAAGTGTATGATCTCACAATGCTTCATGGCTTGAATGAGCATCTCATCCACCACACCGGGCGCTGTTGGCACTATCTGAACACATATGTCTCTGGGGTATGTATTAGCGGACCAAAACACGTTTGCGCGTAGCGCGGATGCGTCTGGGTTTGGAAAGAAGGCTAGACCACAAGCTTCGGCCTCGGGTTGAGGACGCCTGAGTTTAAGCAGAGTGAGTCTGCGCGCGCCCTGAATCGATGAGATGAAATCGCGCTGATGATAATATTGTGCAATCTCATAAAATTCTGGATCGCGACGATAAAACTCCCAAGCCCATCGGTCTCGGCTCAGCTTGGCAGTATAGTCATATTTCGGCAGGACATCCTGCAGCTCGCGTATTTCACTAACTTTCATTTTTCAGCTCCCGCAAAAAGGGAAAGCAAAGAGCATGCCAGCGCATAGCCATCATGCTTAAAGCCGCGAGCAACGAACGGGCTAATGCATCGGCAACCACCAGTATAAATCACGCTCTATCCCGATATCTCCCACCAACTTGGTAGATATATGGTAGAAACAATCAAAAGCGCGCTTTAGCACAAAAAGAAAAGCCCCTGAAATCGGCAAAGATTTCAGGGGCTTATTTGGGTGCGGGAGTAGGATTTGAACCTACGACCTTCAGGTTATGAGCCTGACGAGCTACCGGGCTGCTCCATCCCGCGTCAGAGTGGCTTCCTCCAATGAGGTCACCAGAAACAGAAAAACCGGCACAAGGCCGGTTCTCATTGTCCGCCAAGCAGCTGGCGGGCTCGAACCAGTCGAGCAATCTATAAGGGAAGACGTCTGTTTTCCATCGCTAGCTTTAGCTGACCCGGCAGCGACTTACTCTCCCGCGCCTTAAGACGCAGTACCATCAGCGCTAGGGGACTTAACGACCGAGTTCGGGATGGGATCGGGTGGGGAACCCCTGCCATAACCACCGGGTCGGCAAAAGCTAGCAATGTAAGAAACCAATAAGTAAAAAACCGCAGATTATTAAAAATTTATTCTGGGATGTTCTGATCTCAAACCGTATGGGGCGTTCACCACCACACACGAGTTCCTAGAGATCAAGCCTATCGAGCAATTAGTACCAGTAAGCTCCACAGCTCGCGCTGCTTCCACACCTGGCCTATCGACGTCCTAGTCTAGAACGGCTCTCAAGGGAAACCTGGTTTTGAGGTGGGTTTCCCGCTTAGATGCATTCAGCGGTTATCCCGTCCATACATAGCTACCCTGCAATGCGGCTGGCGCCACAACAGGTCCACCAGAGGTATGTCCATCCCGGTCCTCTCGTACTAAGGACAGATCCTCTCAAGTTTCCAACACCCACGGCAGATAGGGACCAAACTGTCTCACGACGTTCTGAACCCAGCTCACGTACCACTTTAATCGGCGAACAGCCGAACCCTTGGGACCTGCTTCAGCCCCAGGATGTGATGAGCCGACATCGAGGTGCCAAACGATGCCGTCGATATGGACTCTTGGGCATCATCAGCCTGTTATCCCCGGAGTACCTTTTATCCGTTGAGCGATGG
>JBCBMU010000029.1:0-5219 GCA_039822145.1 Pseudomonadota bacterium
TGGGCTATATCGAGTATTGGACCCGATTTGGCCCGCCTGATTTTTGTAAGGATCGTCCTGCACCGCCCGTTTGTGCTCTGTTATCGACAGCTGAATAGCTCTTTATGCCACGGCCTGAGGCGTTTCGAACCTCACGCACATTGTCTCCTCCTGACCCAAAGAAGACCTTACGAGCGACCGTTCTGGGGCGATTTTAAGCCGCTCACCCAGTTGAATTTTCTGCGGAGCAGTCTGGTGGGCGAATCGTCGCTCTATTTACCCATCAATATCGCTCGCGCGCATCGTACTCCTCACGAGATTCCTTCACCTCTTTCAAATTGCCCGCCGCCCAATCGACGAGCGGCTTCAAATACGAAACAGCATCCACACCGCGCGGCGTGATCTCATAGTGAACTTCAATCGTGCGGCGTTCGATAACCTGCCGGGTGAGGTAGCCATCCCGCTCAAGTTGGCGAAGGTTTTCGGTCAGGACACGCTGCGTGATGTCGCCGATGAGACGGCGAATTTCTGAGAAGCGCTGCGATCCGTCTTCAAGCGAAAACAGGATCAAGGGACGCCACTTGCCGGTCAGCGGCACGATCAAGGTTCGGATCGGACACTGCGCGCATTCTTCATCATTGGTCACGGTTATCGGAAGCATACCTGGTATCCTTTAAGTGCGTTATTGTAACTAGGTATACATACGATACGGTCATCGAAACTCAAGCAGATGATCGCATCGAAAGGCCAAGCCATGCGCAATATTCTCAAAACAATCCTCATAGGAGCCGCCATGACAGGCATTCATTCCGCCGCACTCGCAGATAACCATAAAGAGACGGTGCTGGAGGCCTATGAAGCGCTATTTGTTGATTTCGACACCGCGCGTACGGCGGAATTGCTGACCGAAGACTATATTCAGCACAATCCAGGCGTGCCAACCGGTTTGGCGCCGATCTTGGGCGTTTTGCCAGTCCTTCAGGAAAGTGGCCTTTCGCCGACCATTCATCGCGTGATCGCCGAAGATAACCTGGTCGCACTCCACGTCACGTACAACAATGCCGAGTTCTTTGGCGCCCCAACCTTGATTGGATTTGACATATTTCGCGTCGAAGATGGCAAAGTCGCCGAGCATTGGGACAATCTTCAGCCGCAAGTCCTGACGACCGTCTCCGGTCGCTCGATGACGGATGGACCAACCGAGATCACCGACCTCGACAAAACCGCCGCTAACAAGGCCGTCGTTGAAGGGTTCGTGACTGATGTTTTCC
Source organism: Pseudomonadota bacterium (assembly GCA_039822145.1). Classification (GTDB taxonomy): domain Bacteria; phylum Pseudomonadota; class Alphaproteobacteria; order Caulobacterales; family Hyphomonadaceae; genus Henriciella. Next base: position 1,251 of record JBCBMU010000029.1, read on the forward strand.
TCGGCGGTGATTTGGAAAAAGCCGCAGACTATATCGCCTCAGCGCCGGGGGCATATCACCAGCATAACCCCACTGTCGCCGATGGTTTGACGGAGCTGGGCGAAGCCCTCATGGCGAAAGCGCAAATGGGGTTGGGATACACTATCTCGAAACTGCATATGACGATCGCCGAAGGCAATTTCGTCCTCACCGTCAGCGAAGGCAAAGAAGGTGACATGCCAACCGCGTTCTACGACCTCTGGCGCGTCGAAGAGGGCATGATTGTCGAACATTGGGACGTCATCGCCGAAATTCCCGCTGAAATGGCGCATGAAAACGGCAAATTCTAATTCATCCATCACGGCGATCGCCGCCTCGGATGGTCCGCAATAACAGAGACTTTTAAACGGAGACTTTATGAAACTGATTCCAACGCCAATCGCTGCAATCTCGCTGGGGCTCGCTTTTTCCATGGGCGCTGCCGGGTGCGCGTCTGCCGATCACCATTCGTCCGCATCATCCTCTAAGAGCGAGGAGGTCGTGGAGAGCGAGACGCAGAGCATCGTAGACGTGCTGAAGCGCTACGAAACATACGCAAATGCAGGAGACTATGAAAGTCTGGGCGGTCTCTACACCGCAGATGGCGTGCTGTTTCCCGACAGGTTTGACGTGTTTCTTGGTGCTGAGGACATTACCGGCTTCTATCAGTTCGCGTTTAGCGCACTGACCCTCGATATCGATTTCAATATCGACCCGGCAAACATCACGGTGGCCGGCGATGTCGCTTATGCCACCACCGATTCGGCAGGCACGCGATACATCAAAGAAGCGGACTTGACCGTACCAGAGGTCAACCGTGAGCTTTGGGTGTTTGAAAAGGTCGACGGTGAGTGGAAAATCGCCCGATACTGTTTCAACAAAAGTGAGTGAGCCTGAATTGATCGCTGAACGCCTCACCTGACGACATCTGGCGCCAGCCCCATCAAACGCAATCGATGGTTCTGGCGTCACCCCACCCCCCTTGCCAGACAACGCTTCAAGTCGAAGCGACGGGGAAGCTTTACCTGAAAATCCGACAAAACCTCATGGAGTAAATATGTGCTCAAACGCTTTTTTCGAACGGGACCCCCGAGACAGTCGGGACCAATCAAAGGCTCATCAAGCATGACAAAAGCCTGGATACTCAAGCCTGGTCACGGGGCAGATTCTCTTGAACTGAAAGAACGAGATCACCGTCCTCTGGGTGACGGTGATGTAAGAGTTGCGATCAAGGCCGCATCCCTAAACTCACGCGACCTGATGATCGCGGGCGGGCACTCGCCCTTGCCCGTGGCGCAAGAGCTGACCCCGCTCTCCGATGGCGCAGGTGAGGTGGTCGAACTTGGCAGCCGGGTTTCGAATTTCGAGGTCGGCGACCGAGTGGTCAGCGCCTTTAATCCAGCTCATTTGGACGGCCCGTATACGCCAGACATGGAGCCGAGTGCGCTTGGCGGTGTAGCGCAGGGTGTGCTGGCTGAAACCGTCGTGTTGCCCGCCAGCGCGCTGGTGAAACTCCCAGCAGGCCTATCATTTGAACAAGCGGCCTGTCTGCCCTGCGCCGGCGTCGTCGCCTGGAATGGATTGTTTGAATCCGGCGCATTCATGCCCGGTCAAACAGTATTTGCGACGGGAACAGGAACGGTGTCCTTGATCGCGCTTTGCCTTGCCAAGGCTGCAGGCGCCAGGTTTGGTCTAAGCTCTGGCGATCATGACAAGCTCGAAAGAGCCAGCGCATTGGGTGCGGATTTTGGTGTGAATTATCGCGCAGAACCAGATTGGGACAAAGCCGTAAAGCACGCCACGGGCGGACGCGGCGCCGATATCATTCTGGAAAATGCAGGCCCGCCTTCCATTGCAGCCGCAGTGCGCGCTACGGCCCAGGGCGGGCGCGTCGCCCAAATTGGCTTCAAAGCACCGGAAGGTCCCCCAATCAATGTGCTCGACATGATGCTCGCCAGTGTTTCTGTAAAACCCGTCATGGTCGGGTCACGAGCGATGTTGGAGCGGTTGGTTCAGATGGTAGCGATCAACAAGATCGAGCTGCCTGTGGAAGCGACCTTTTCCTTCGCACAGGCGCGTGAGGCTTTTGACGCTGCATTGACTGGCGACACGTTCGGCAAAATCATCATTTCAAACCCTTGAGAAAGAATAGCATGACCAAAGTACTTGAAGGAAAACGCGCACTCATAACCGGTGCAAGCCGCGGCATCGGCGCAGCCATCGCTAAGCGATTGGCAGCTCAAGGTGCCAATGTCACACTCACTTATGTCGGATCAAAAGATGCTGCTGAAGCCATTGCCGCAGAGATCAACACGTCTGGCGGCGTTGCCCGCACCGTGCAAGCTGACGCGATGACCCCCGGCGCCAGTCGTGCAGCCGTTTTGGATGTCGTTGAGGCGACGGGCGGGATCGATATCTTGGTCTCCAATGCCGGCGTAAATATCTCCAAGCCGCTCGATAATATCGAAGACGCCGACTATGAGACGGTATTCGGAATCAATGTCCGCGCCAATCTGGAACTGATCCGCGCAGCTTCAGAACTGATGACTCCAGGTGGCCGCGTCATTCTGATCACTGCGACAATTGCCAATAGCTATTTCGCGCCGGGTCTCGGACTATACGGCGCGAGCAAAGCTGCTGCGAATGGCTTTGTTCAAGGGTGGTCGCGCGATCTTGGTCCGAAAGGGATCACCATAAATGCCGTCGTGCCCGGCCCCATAGACACCGATATGAACCCCGCAGACACCGAGCTCGCCGATCATTTGCGGAGCATGGTGCCACTTGGTCGATACGGAACCCCGGATGAGGTCGCCGCACTGACGGCCTTCCTTGCAGGACCAGATGCGGGCTTCATTACGGGTGCCCGTATGATTATCGATGGCGGGATGAATGTTTGATCCGAAGCCAAATCAGAGGCCGCGCATTCACATGATTTGTTCGTCGGCAATCATCGCCCTCACGGTCAGCGCTTGCGCGCCATCCGCCAGCATTTCCGAGTCCGGCAGTGAGCAGACAAGTGCCAACATACGCCTCGAAAAGCTTTGGACAGCAGAAGGGTTTGATAAACCCGAAGGCGCCGTCGCTGCACCCGATGGGACCTATCTGATTTCAAACATTGCCGGCAATGCCACACAAAAGAATGGCAAGGGCTGGATTGCCCAAGTCGGCGCAGATGGCGCGTTTAACGACACGCCTTGGGCGGAAGATTTCAATGCGCCTAAGGGCATGGTGGTCAAGGATGGAGTGCTCTACGTCGCGGACATTGACGAGCTTGTCGTACTCGATGCCATAACTGGGGAAAAACTGGCTAGCGTTGAAGTGCCCGGCGCGAAATTTCTGAACGACGTCGCCATTTGGCAAGACAATATCGTCGTGTCTGATAGCGAAACATCATCGGTGTATGTGCTCGAAGGCAACACCGCTCTGGTGCTGTTCAAAACGGAAGACCATGCTGGACTAAATGGACTGCTTGAGGCGTCAGATGGCGCGCTTTTGATCGGTAGCATGTCAACCGGATCGCTCCTTTCCTACCGCCAAGAGGAGGGCATTGAAGTGCTCGCAAGCGGTTTGGATAAGCCGGATGGAATTGGTCTTGCCCCAAACGGCGGGTACGTCGTCTCAAGCTGGCCGGGAGAGGTCTTTCATATCGGCGCGGACTTTCAGGTCACAAAAATGCTCGACACGAGGCGCGATAAGGTCTTGCAGAATGACCTAACCATAAGTGGCGATCTGGTGGTCATTCCCAACCTACAGCCCGGCACAGTGACAGCCTGGCGCTTAGTTCTTGATGAAGCCAGCTAGAACCGTGACTCCTGCGTCCGATAAAAATTCTTCGTCGGCATTTGTGCAGGTAATACGGTTTCAAACTGAGCGACCTGTGTGGATGGCTCCTGCATTGCAAGGTCTTTTTCGAGTTTTCGGCGCACCTTGGTCTGGTACTGACCTGTGTCC
>JBCBMU010000030.1:0-4990 GCA_039822145.1 Pseudomonadota bacterium
GATCTCCAAGACTTCAGCCCAACTCTAGCGACCTTTGTGAAATTCAACAGGGTCAAAAGGTGTGGAAGCCGCCATTAGCCGCAGTGCAGTCTCTCGGGAGATTTGGGCTCTTCCCAAACCTTCGCCGCCGGGCGATTGAACGGCCGCAATGAAGGGGCAGGGGGGCGCTACTCGACCTCAACTCACCCTGCGAGCTGATACCCGCGCTTTTGCTTAGCCCGATAAACCGCGACCATCGCGTCGGCCGCGCGGCCCGCATCTTCGAACAGCTCGATCCGATGCCGCCCCTGGGTGCCAATCCGGCCCCACTCGCGCAACAGCGACACCCCACCGAACAGATCGGGCATGAGGCGCAGCCGGTAGAACCGATACATATTGGCCTCGGGGTCCACGCGCTCGATGCGGATGTCTTCGGGAAACACCTCAAGCTGCTGCATCGGATTCCTTCCGCATGAGACGGCTGATCGTGGAGCGATGGTCTTTGAAGAGACGCGCAGCCTCGGCCTCCGTACGCTTGCCGGAAAGCACCAAGTCGCGGATTTCCTGGCGCTGATCGTCCGACAGCTTTGGCTTGCGTCCTGGGTGGCGTCCTTTCTTGCGGGCGCGCTCCAGACCGGCGCGGGTCCGTTCTCGGATCATCTCGCGCTCGAACTCTGCGAAAACGCCCACCATCTGCATCATCATGCGCCCGGCGGGCGTGGTCGTGTCGATTGCCTCGGTCAACGAACGGAATCCAGCCCCAGCCGCGTCGATCTTCTCCATGATGGTCAGAAGGTCTTTCAAAGACCGCGATAGCCGGTCGAGATTCCAGACGATCACCACGTCGCCGTCGCGGAGCTGGTCGAGCATCCGATGCAACTCCGGCCGATCCCACCGTCCACCAGAGGCGCGCTCCTCGAACATGCGCTGACATCCGGCGGCGCTCAGCGCATCGAGTTGCGCAGCGGTGGCCTGGTCGTCAGTTGATACGCGGGCATAGCCTAGATTCATGCAAACATTGTTGCATTTTCGTGTTGCGCAACTGGACGTTTGCGCGCGGATCTGATGCTGGCTGCCGCATACAAAACCGACTTCCAAAATACCGTAAAGAATGCCAGCGTAGACAGAACCGGCGGTCAGCTCAGCAAAGGGCCTTTTAATTGGAACATCTCGCTCTCATTGCAGCCATCTTGCTGGTTGACCTTCTGGCGTTAGTTAGCCCCGGTCCAAACTTTGTCCTCGTAAGCTCAGCGGCAGTTTCTCAATCCCGCAAACACGCGATCTGGACAGCTTGCGGCATAGCCACCGGCTCTTTTGCATGGGCAGCAGCAGCAGCACTCGGAATAGTCTCAGTATTCGAAGTCTTTCCGCTCCTTGGTCTTATCCTCAAGGTGGTGGGTGTCGCATACCTACTCTACCTCGGGGTAAACCTGTTGCGGTCAAATGGATTTCAACCGCAGGAGCGCCGGGACCGAAACGCTACAGGTGAGGCAACAGACTTCTGGCGCGGTTTACTGGTCAACATGACCAATCCAAAATCTGCTGCTTACTACGCCAGTGTGTTTGCCGCGTTTCTCACGCCTGAGATGCCGACTTGGGTGCTGATCGTACTCGTCAGCACAATCGCCTTGATGTCGTTGGCATGGCACGTGTTGGTGGCAGTGGGCTTTTCCGCAGCCGTCATACAAGCGAAGTATATCTCGGTTTCCAAGTGGGTCGACCGGCTATGCGGCGCGTTTCTGGTTCTTCTTGGTCTTCGGCTGGCATGGGACACGCGCTAGCCTCCATAGGATTGTCAAGCAAAGGACCGTCGTCGGACATCTGCCGCTGCGCCCTTTCTCAAACAAGACGAAGTAGATACACGACTGACAAGACTAGGCCGAACACGATGACTGTCGCTCGAAGCAGCTTCTGGTTTACCCGCTTTGCGTAGCGACCTCCGAGATAGCCCCCAACGGTCGCGCCTACCATCATTGCCACCGCAGCCGTCCAGTCAATCAGGCCTCCTAGGCCGAAGACGGCGATACTCAGTATGGTGAAGGTCGTCGCCAGCAGATTTTTGATACTGTTGGCGACATGGAAGTCGTCGTGCCCAAGGATTTGCGCGACAGCCAAAAGGATAAAGCCAAGACCAGCGCCGAAGTACCCGCCATAGATGGAGGCAACGAAAAGGCTGGTGTAGACAATGCCCCGACTTGTCTTCGCGCTGGCCGACGAAAGCAGCAAAGCGCGCACTTTGTCTCCGAACGCGAAAAGCAGGGTCGCTGTGAAGATCAGTGCGGGTATCAGTGCAACGAACGTCTGAGGATCAGACACCACGAGCAATAAAGAGCCGACAATGGCACCTGCGCCTGAAACGAGGATCAATGGCCGAAGTTCGCGGCCCAGTCCGCGTAACTCTTCTCGGTAGGCGGGGAGCGCTGCGGCGTTCGACGGCAGCAGGCCGAGAAAGTTCGTCGCGTTCGCCACGACCGGCGGTAGACCCGCTGCCATCAACGCGGGAAAGGTCAGCAAGCTGGCACCGCCTGCGACCGCGTTCCATGCTCCACCGCCAATACCGATGACGACAAGTACAAGTATTTGAGTGATATCCATGCTGATCCAATCTCCGCTACGGCGAGAATGGTGCAATCGCTGATGCATAAATGCGAACGAATAGATATGATAAGCGCATGAACAAAATCGAACGCATGCAGATCGACGGCGAACTTCTCCGCAGTTTTCTGACCATTGCGGAGGTCGGCTCCCTGACTGTTGCGGCGGCGCGGCTGCATCGTACTCAATCAGCAGTCAGCGTCCGCCTCGCGCGGCTGGAAGCTGCACTCGGCGCAACCCTTTTCATCCGCGCCCCATCGGGTATGCGCCTAACGGCAGCGGGAGAGCGCTTTATCCCGGCTGCGTGGGCTGCCTTAGACGCGCTTCAGACAGCAGCGTCACTTTTTGCAGAACCGTTGCGCGGAACCATTCATGTCGGTTTGCCGGACGACTACGAAGACGCAGTGTTTGAGAGGGCACTTGCTCGTTTCACGCAAACGCACCCAGAGGTCGCCGTTCGGGCCACGTCTGGTTGCACATCGTCTTACGGCGCCGCCATAGCGCGCGATGACATGGACGTTGCAGTGGTATCTGGATTGGAACTTGCGGATGGAGAATCGTTGGGTGTGACGGAGACAGTGTGGGCCGCTCACGCCAACCTATCGCTCGATGCTTCTAGTCCGGTGCCTCTGGCTGTGATGGACCGTTCTTGCTGGTGGTGCGAGCTTCCAGAGCGTGTGCTGCGGGAAGCGAAACGATCTTACGAAATCGTGCTTCGCACGTCCTCGTTTGGCTCACTGCGCGCGGCGGTCCGGGCAGGCATCGTTGTCGCTGCCTTGCCAGCTTCATCTGTTGAGGCCGACATGTCTTTGCTCGGAAGCGCGGAGGCTTTGCCTTCATTGCCATCCGCATATCGCTCGATCATCTTCGGAGGTCATACACCGGCCGCTCTTGCGACGGCGATGATGGAAGCTCTGCGCAACCAACGCGTTCCGTGAGTCTCAGCTGCATACGCGTTACGCTGCTAATGTGGCGTAGTCCGCTTTCAAATTTCATACATAAGGTACAAGATTTCTTGCATGGACTCGTTAAGAAGAGAAATTTCCCGGATCGTACTCGTTTCTGGCGCGCCAGGAGCTGGAAAGACAACATTGGCCGTTCCACTAGCTCTGGAGCTTGGTTTCCCTCTTTTCTCAAAGGACTTTCTGAAAGAAACACTGGTCGATGTCTTCGGCGCTGAAGTCAATTCGCTTGAGTATTCTAGAAAGATCGGAAGTGCCGCGATGGAATTAATCTGGTCACTGGCAAATCACGCTCCTTGTGCCGTCATAGAGGCAAACTTCCGGCCAAAAAGCGACTATGAGATCAGGAAAATCCGAGGGTTAAACGCCAACTTGGTTGAGGTGCATTGTGACTGCGGCCGAGATGAAGCCGCCCGTAGGTTCAAAATGCGTGCCGCATCAGAAAGGCACCATGCTGCACACCCTTTAAAAGAGTTGCCACAGGAACTGCTCGACGAATATGATCGACCACTCAACGTAGGTCGGCTTTTAGAAGTAGATACAAGGCGACCTGTCTCCGCACAGGAGATAGCCCACCAGGTGCTTGCTGCCTTTAAGACCGCCTAGCACTTTGTAACTTCAGGGCGACCGTCCATTGATCATGCAGAATTTGTCAATTTAGGTTCTGAGCGGGCCTAAGCGCGTGCTGAACTCTGAACGTCGCGGCGATGTTGCACAAACCAGCCATTTTGCGTAGCTGGAGCTGATCAGAAGCCATCCAGAACCGTGCCGCCGTTACCGGAAGTTTCTGGCTGAGCGGAGCCGCTGATCGTGCGTGACGTACGAACGCGGACAGAACCCGAACTTCGCCGTGCTCAGCGCGACATGGTACCATTTTGTCAATCGGCATCCAAAGGTGACCCCTTATCGGCGTCCAATATTGACCCTCTTTGGCGGTGAGCTGGCCCGGCGCTGCGTAGCCCTCACATAGCGCAGCGGCGACGGGCCAGCGGGGGTGCCGATTGTGCTACGCTCTATTTTTGAAGCGCCAGCTTTCGTTGCCGGTTTCAACGATCTCGCAGTGATGTGTGAGGCGGTCGAGAAGCGCGGTGGTCATCTTGGCGTCGCCTACCGGAGCTTGACTGTCGCTGGGGGGATTGTGTTCAATTCTCGACAGTCCACCCAGCTGCGATCCATGCGGCAATGGTCGAGACCAGGCACAACTGGCCCAAGCAAGGCGTTCGCTTTCTTGCAATCGACGCGGACAAAGCCGGATTTACATCGGCTAATACAGCGATCTGGCTCTACGAGGACGCGGGCCCGACAAAGGATATGGCTACGGCTAAAACGGATATCGTACCGTATGCACCCAACACCGCTGTCACCCTAAGAAGTCTACAGCACCGAACGAAGGCTTACTTTCGAGAAATGCGAGAGACTGGACGCCGTCCCTTACTCTTCGTAGGCGTCCCCCA
>JBCBMU010000031.1:0-4837 GCA_039822145.1 Pseudomonadota bacterium
CACCGGGATCGGCCAGCAAGCCCGGCAGGTTAAAGTCTACGCGCTGGGATATCTCATCGACACGCTGAACTCCGAAGACGCGCTGCTTATCGTGGACGACGTGTTCGACACCGGTAAATCGGTGGAGGCGTTCATGCGCGAGCTAAAGATGCGCTGTCGGCGTAACACGCCCGAGACGATCAAGATCGCGACTGTGTTCTACAAGCCATCCAAGAACCAGACGTCCCTCACCCCCGATTACTTTATGCGAGAAACCGAGGAATGGCTTGTCTTCCCGCACGAATTGAACGGTTTAAGCGACGAAGAGATCGCGCAAAACAAACCGTGCGCCGATGAAATTCTAAAGCTCAAGGAGAAACGCTGATGGACCCCGCTCTTAAAGAAAAGCGCGACGCGTTTATCGCGGCGGTGCCCAAGGCCGAGTTGCACTTGCACATTGAGGGCTCGCTGGAGCCCGAAATGATGTTCGCGCTGGCCAAGCGGAACGGAGTGAGCCTGCCTTACGCCAGCGTCGAAGAGGTTTCGGCCGCTTACCAGTTCAACAATCTGCAGGAGTTCCTCGATCTCTATTACTTGGGCATGCAGGCTTTGATCGAAGAGCAGGATTTCTACGATCTGACCATCGCCTATCTTGAGCGCGTCCACCGCGACAACGTGCGCCACGTCGAGATCTTCTTTGACCCACAAGGCCACACCGAGAGAGGCGTGGCCTTTGACACGGTTATCAAGGGCATTTTGCGGGCTCTGGATGAGGGCAAGGCGCGCCTGGGCATCAGCTACAAACTGATCATGTGCTTCCTTCGTCACCTTTCCGAAGAGGACGCGTTCGCCACGCTGGAGGAAGCCAAACCCTGGCTTGACCGGATCGAAGGCGTTGGCCTCGATTCCTCCGAAGTCGGCCACCCGCCCGAGAAATTCGCGCGCGTTTACAAAGCGTGCCGGGATCTTGAGCTCAAGCTCGTCGCGCACGCGGGCGAGGAGGGACCGCCAGAATATGTCTGGCAGGCGCTCGACACGCTGGCGATTGACCGGATCGATCACGGGAACCGCGCTCTGGAAGACGAGGCGCTGGTCCAACGCATTGCGCAGGAGGGATACACGCTCACCGTCTGCCCGCTCTCAAACCTGAAACTGTGCGTGATCGACGAGATCGGGCAAAGTCCGGTCAAGAACATGCTCGAGGCAGGCATCAAGGCAACCGTCAATTCGGACGACCCATCCTACTTTGGCGGGTATATCGGCGACAACTTCACAGCGGTCGCCGACGCGCTGGACCTCTCGATTGATGATCTCGCCGAGCTCGCCACGAACTCGTTCGAAGGCTCTTTCCTGAAGCCCGAAGAAACGAGCGCTTACCTCGCGCAGATCGAGGAATTGCGTCAGGCCGCGTAAAGGGGGGCTTTACTCGGCCTGAACCGGCTCGTCTTCCCTCTTGTAAACGCTCTTGCGGGGGCGTGCGAAGACCCGCTCGACCATGGGCTCGAAGAATTCGAGCGGCTCGCTGTCATAGTCCGCATCGAAGGCCGTCTGATCGTACAACCGGCAGAACTCTTCGCAGTGATCGTAATGTGGATTGTCAGCGAACTGATCGCGCATATTGCGATTGAGGCCGAGGTGATGGAAGAAGTAATATCCTTGGAAGATGCCGTGATTGGCGACCATCCAGTGGTTCTCCTCCGAGACGAACGGCTTCAGAATGGCGGCCGCGATATCGGGATGATTGTGGCTGCCCAGCGTATCGCCGATGTCGTGCAGCAACGCGCACACGACGTATTCCTCATCGCGCCCATCGCGGTGCGCGCGGGTAGCGGTTTGAAGCGAGTGCTCAAGACGATCGACCGGAAAGCCTCCGAAATCGCCGTCTAATAGTCGCAGATGATCCAGAACCCGCTTGGCCAAACCTTTGTTGAAGGCGGCAGCGTTGGCGGCAATGCCTTGCCAATCTTCAGGCTGACTCTCCTCGAACGATTTGAAAGTCGCCTTATGGTTGGAATCAATCGTGTTCATTGGTCTCTCCAAACGTAACCGCATCCATCCAGGTGGTGCGCCCTGTATCGGAGGATCCTCACTCAAATCGACTTCTATCGCAAGGGTCGCTTCGTGAAGGGTCGATCCAAAGGCGGGTCAGGTTTCACATTCCTGACTCAGACCCGTCACACAGACGCAAGAGGGCGGTGCCAAACGCTTCGGCCATGGCTGGCTCTTGCCCCTACCCCCGGATCGCTTTGGCGCGAGTTTGCCGATGACCGGTCCGATTTCCACGCGCGCCAGACTGTTGGCCCCTAATGAAGACTTGTGCCGGCAAGCAACGAGCGCGGCGCGCTTCGTCAAAACCATGACCGCGCAACCGGTGCGCGAGTGCATTACGAATGCGCATTCGGAGTTTAAGCTCCTCGAATTTGCAGGGCACTACTGGCCAATAACGATCGAAAACAACCAGTTAGGCAATACCTATGTGGCCAGCCCGCACAGCGCGTATGTGCTCTACGCGCGCGATGAAATCGATATCCTCAACCTGAAGGGGGCGAGGCATTTGGGCGCGAAAGTCGCTCTGGCTGGATTGGATCGCTGGCTTAAAGCCCTGGCCATCAACCGCACCGTACACATCGACAACTGGATGCTGTCTACGAACCTGCACGGCAACTGGGAAGGCGCCGGCCTTCCGCAAATCCGGCAAGCTGTGACACAGGCGTTTCCCAAACACCTGCTAATTATCCGCAATGTGGATCCATGGAGCTGCCCTCAGCTTTTAGAGAGCTTGAGGGCCGATGGCTGGACGCTCCTTCCTTCGAGGCAGATTTGGGTGACCGATGATCTTGAAAACAATTGGAAACCACGCAGTCACACAAAAAGCGACCGCCGCGCCTTGCGACGATCCGATTTGGAAATCGAAGACTTGGTGAGTGTTGGCGAACAGGACGCGCAGCGGATCGCAGACCTCTACACGCAGCTTTATCTCGGGCGGTATTCGGCCTTAAACCCCTCCTACTCAGCCCGCTTTGTGCAACAGGCGTACCAATCGGGCGCTTTGCAATGGCGCGTTGCGCGCAACGCGGAAGGGACCATTATGGCTTCAGCGGGAATGCGTGTCGCGGGCGACATCGTCACCGTGCCCATGCTCGGATACGATATGCAGCGGCCACAGTCAGAGGCTCTCTACCGGATCGCAAGCCTGCTCAGCGCCGATTGGGCGCATGAACGCGGCTTTCGCCACCACGGATCTTCGGGCGCCGGAGAGTTTAAGTCCAACCGTGGCGCTCGAAGTGTGATTGAGTATATGGCAGTCTACACCGGACACCTGCCCATGGCACGACGCCAGGGGATAAAGGCGCTTTCGGCCACGCTCAACCGCACCATGGTCCCGGCCTTGCAGAAGCACGGATGGTGAACGTTTGCTGTTGATTTGAGTTCTGCAGCGCTGGTTGCGGGAGTTGGATTTGAACCAACGACCTTCAGGTTATGAGCCTGACGAGCTACCGGACTGCTCCATCCCGCGGTACCTAGCGCAGGCGTCTTTGGACCGGATCCAGAGACGCCAAAAGGGCCAACCTGTAAGGCTAGCCCTTTGACTGTGAATGGGTTTTTCCTGCGCTCCACAAGCTGCAATGCCTGGCGGCGACCTACTCTTCCATGCCTTAAGACATAGTACCATCGGCGCTATCCGGTTTCACGGCCGAGTTCGAGATGGGATCGGGTGGGTCACGGACGCTATGACCACCAAGCAATGAAGCTTGTGGATGCGGGCTTAAATCGATGAGCGAATGAACGCTGTTGCAAAGGGCGTATCTGGCTGGAGAACTCCTCCATCAGACGGGCCTATTCAGGCCTGTCATTGACAGTGCGAACTCTCAAGCGCGATCAGAACTATTAGGACCGGTTAGCTCCACACATTACTGCGCTTCCACACCCGGCCTATCAACGTCATGGTCTATGACGGTTCGAAGATACCTAATCTCAAGGGAGGCTTCCCGCTTAGATGCTTTCAGCGGTTATCCCGTCCGTACATAGCTACCCAGCGGCACGCCTGGCGGCATGACTGGTACACCAGAGGTACGTTCACCCCGGTCCTCTCGTACTAGGGGCAACTCCTTTCAAGTATCGACGCCCACGGCAGATAGGGACCAAACTGTCTCGCGACGTTCTGAACCCAGCTCACGTACCACTTTAATTGGCGAACAGCCAAACCCTTGGGACCTGCTCCAGCCCCAGGATGTGATGAGCCGACATCGAGGTGCCAAACGATTCCGTCGATATGAGCTCTTGGGAATCATCAGCCTGTTATCCCCGGCGTACCTTTTATCCGTTGAGCGATGGCCCTTCCACGAGGGACCACCGGATCACTATGACCGACTTTCGTCTCTGCTCGACTCGTCAGTCTCGCAGTCAGGCAGGCTTATGCCATTGCACTCTCGCAGCCGGTTTCCAACCGGCCTGAGCCTACCATCGCGCGCCTCCGTTACTCTTTAGGAGGCGACCGCCCCAGTCAAACTACCCGCCACAGAGGGTCCCACTACCGGATAACGGTAGTTGGTTAGACATCAGAAAACAGCAGGGTGGTATTTCACCTATGGCTCCACTCGGACTGGCGCCCAAGTTTCAAAGCCTCCCACCTATGCTACACAACTCTTTCCTAATGCCACTCTGAAGCTGCAGTAAAGGTGCACGGGGTCTTTCCGTCTAACCGCGGGTACTCCGCATCTTCACGGAGAATTCAATTTCGCTGAGCATATCCTGGAGACAGTGGGGAAGTCGTTACGCCATTCGTGCAGGTCGGAACTTACCCGACAAGGAATTTCGCTACCTTAGGACCGTTATAGTTACGGCCGCCGTTTACTTG
>JBCBMU010000032.1:0-3855 GCA_039822145.1 Pseudomonadota bacterium
GGTGGCTGATGCGGCTAAAGCATTCAAAACTAACGCATAATCAGACGAATAGGCTTCGTGAACACTTCGTTGCGGGAACGCCTGCTCGAACGGCCTGTTTGCTGGTCGGTGTAAATAAGATTACCGCCACTCAATTCTATCACCGCCTGCGCGTTATCATTGCCGAAAAGCTTGGAGAGGAAGCCGATGAGCTGGCTGGAGAAGTTGAGGTCGATGAGAGTTATTTCGGTGGTGTACGGAAAGGAAAGCGCGGACGCGGCGCTGCCGGTAAAGTTCCTGTGTTTGGACTTCTCAAACGGGGCGGTCACGTATTCACAATCGCCGTAAACGACACAAAAGCCGACACACTGATTCCCATAATCGCGTGTAAAGTACAGCCTGATAGCATCGTGTATACCGATAGCTACCGCTCGTATGACACACTCGATATCACCGACTTCCACCACATGCGGATCAATCATTCAAAGCTATTTGCTGACAAGGAAAACCACATCAATGGTATTGAGAACTTCTGGAACCAGGCGAAACGGCATCTCAGAAAATACAACGGCATCCCACGTCAAAACTTTCATCTGTATCTCAAGGAATGCGAATGGCGGTTCAATTACGGCGCCGCTGATCAACTCTTGAAAACTCTCCGCGAATGGCTCAAACCATACGCAAAATCATCAAAGTCCTAGGTCAGCCCCATAAAAAATTATGATAAAAAAGGTCATCATTTTTGCTTCGTTAATACTAACAATTAATTTGTTGTCTCATGCATATTACTTAATGATTACGTCGCCAAAGTGTAAATCACAGGGGCGGAAGCTATCAAACTCAGAAATCCTTGATTCTGCGTTTTTATACGCGAAGAGCAAAGGCTGGGTGGGTGACGAGTTTGAATCATACAACGACTATCTCTCCGAAAATCCAGATTGTTGTTTTCTAATAACACGCGGATACCGCCCCTCCGACCCAATTAGAGGCTGGTCTGAACCGTTCATGTCAGTCGTTGTCTTCTTTGTCGATATTAATCATAGAAGTGTGCCAAAGGCTCAAAGAAGACCGGGTTATCCAATTTATCAGCATAGTCTTGGATTAGGTCGCTGCGCAAATTCTAAGGGCGCCAGCGGAGAATCTATTGGAAATGAATTTGTAGAATCTAGAAAAGAGTCTGCAAAACTCGCTCAAACGTTGGTTTTCAGAGATTGGGATTGACCTATGCGAAACGAACTAAATGGCTCTGTTGAGCTATCTGTTGCACAGTTTGACCCCGCAGCTGCGACAAATTTATTCCTTTATGGTGTGCTTAATACACCCGCGGCTCTGTACGACAGGCTGAAACCCGAAGGCTTCACGGCGATTGACCTGCTCCCCGATTGGTCCGTTGTTTGAATGGAGAGTCCATCATCAAGGAGATGGGCATGAGGAAATCGAAATTCACTGAGTTGTAGGTGACCGTTTGCGGAGCAAACGCAGCACCGGAAACCAGATCATCGCGATTCTGGCGGAATAAGAGCGCGGAATGAAGACCGAAGAGGTCTGCCGGAGTTAAAAGCGAATAGCTTTTAACGGGATCAGCCCGGCGACTTTTTATAAATGGAAAGCCAGATTTGGCGGGATGGACGTCAGCGACGCTCGCAAACTGAAGAGCCTCGAGACCGAAAACGCCCGGCTGAAGCGACTTCTGGCCGATCAGATGCTTGATAATGTGATCCTGAAAGACTTGCTGGGAAAGAACTGACGGCACCCCAACAACGGCGCACGGCAGCGCTTTACGCCATGGACACCTATGAGGTGAGCCAGGCCAAGGGACGTAAGCGGGGGCCTGCCGGTTGGTGCGTGTCGATCCGAAAACTGTCCGCCGAACGCGTGAGCCTGATTGTCCCGAAATCAGACAGCGCATGCGTGAGATTGCCCATGAACGCCGCCGGTTTGGGTATCGGCGGATCGGCTTGATGCTGGAAAAGGAAGGCATCGTGATGAACCACAAGAAATTATACCGTCTTTATAAGGATGAAGGCCTTACGGTAAAGCGGCGCAAAGGACGCAAGCGTGCCACTGATGTTCGTGCGCCTGTTGATGCGCCGCAGCGCCCCAATGACCGATGGTCCCTCGACTTCCTGTCGGATGTGTTCGAGCCGGGCCGCCGGTTCCGCATCCTTGCCGTGATTGACGATTGCACGCGTGAGTGTCTCGGCTTGGTCGCTGACACCTCGATATCAGGTCAGCGGGTTGCGCGGGAACTCGATCGGCTCATTCGTCTGTATGGGAAGCCAAAAACCATTGTCTCTGACAATGGCACAGAGTTCACGTCGAAAGCGATCCTGAAATGGCAGAACGAGCAAGCGGTCAACTGGCACCTGATTGCACCGGGTAAGCCGACACAGAATGCCTTCGTTGAATCTTTTAACGGCCGACTGCGCGATGAGTTGCTGAACGAAGAGGTTTTCCAGAGCCTCGCTGACGCTCGGCGGCACCTTGCCCGGTGGCGATATGATTACAACAATATCAGGCCGCACTCCGCCCACGGCGGAATGGCACCCGCAACCGCGCGCCGCCAGCTTGAGCAATGTGAGGGCTCCGCGGCAGGCGCGCTCGACAACACGCAAACTATGAGTAAATTGGCAGCAGGACTCTCAAATTAAACGCAGGGCCCTCGGGGAGCAGGTCAAAATGTTTACAGCTTGAATTCAATCTACAAACGAACACGTACAAAAATCTCAATTCTCACTGAACCGGGTTCTTTCGATAGGCGATCCGCCATATCACGGTCGCCACGATGCCCCCCAGGGCACCAAAGACAACTGATGTTTGGATTGCGTCTATCCAACCAGCCTGCGTTAAGTGTCCATCAATAACGATATCGACGCCGCCACGACGAAGAGTTGTAGAGCCGCTCCGGCCGGTGAAAAAACCTGTTCCTTGAATAATCAGGACACAGAAGGGCACAACAAACCCAGTGAGGGCAGCAATCCACCAGTATCTACCGCCGCTTAGATGGAGGAAAATCCAGACAGGGCCGCCAAAAATGCCGAGGCATAGGAACCAGACAAAGGTCCCAAAAACCAACCCGCTAAACGTATTGCGGACCCCAAACTCAAGGAAGTAGTCAATGCCATTTGCGCGAAACACGTCGATCCCATACATAATGGCGATAGGAAGTGTTCCAATAAGGGCACCAACGAGGAGAGCGACAATGACGCGGCCACCATTGGTAACGTAAAGAGAGCTGGCCATAGCCAATCATATCCTGAAACAAGACCGAAAAAAACGCCCCGGCCATTTCTGGCGCGGGGCGTTTGTGTTCGAATTGATATGGGCTAATCAGCTTTGCAGGCCCGGCGGCGACTTACTCTCCCACGCCTTAAGACGTAGTACCATCAGCGCTGGGGACTTTAACGACCGAGTTCGGGATGGGATCGGGTGGAGGCTCCCCGCCATAACCACCGGACCGGCAAAGATGATGATTGCTTCGTTGGTAATGCAAGAAATTTATAGCTTCGTCCTTTGAGACGCCAACCTAGGGCTGGTTCCTCACGATGAAGAATGGGTCAATTGCCACACTTAACCTGCACCCTTCAAGACGGCCCTACGGACCACCTGAGGATGAGGATTGAGCAAAACAATCCGGAAACGGATCGTTCGCCACGCATGAGTTCAAACTGCCCATGCCACTCATTCAGAAAAATGACTGGCATGAGAAACGATCAAGACAATCGAGCAATTAGTATCAGTTAGCTTCACACATTGCTGCGCTTCCACACCTGACCTATCAACGTGGTGGTCTTCCACGGCTCTCAAGGGAATACTTGTTTCGAGGGGGGCTTCCCGCTTAGATGCTTTCAGCGGTTATCCTGTCAATACATAGCT
>JBCBMU010000033.1:0-230 GCA_039822145.1 Pseudomonadota bacterium
GAAGGTGGCACGCGCGAGGAGTATTCCTTCGAGCGCCCCGTCACCTTCGCGCGGGTCATGCGGGCGGGGGACTTCGATCAGGTCGCAAAGATCGTTCAGGAAGGTCTGGGCGTTGCCAATCTCATTCCCGTCGGGGTCTTTCCAAGTTTCAAGGAAACGATCGATGTCCATTGTCCCAACCTGCTAGCCGTCCCTGAATGAACATCTTCTTATTGTGGTGAGAGGGCAAT
>JBCBMU010000033.1:240-595 GCA_039822145.1 Pseudomonadota bacterium
CCCCTCATTGCAATGAGGGGGCGAAGTCTCAGTTTGCGGGTATATTTGCGGGTACAATTTCAGCGGCTTTGAAAAACAATCAAATATATCAGGGCGCTTGGAAATGCCTATGGCTCCGCGAGTAGGACTCGAACCTACGACCGGGCGATTAACAGTCGCCTGCTCTACCAACTGAGCTATCGCGGATCACCAACAGGTAAGCGCGCCTGATAGCAAAACGGCTCGCCGTGTCAAAGCCCAATTGCTGCACGCCGACAAAAAAAGGGCGGAAGCACGAAGCTCCCGCCGAGGCGTTTTGCTATCAGGCGCGCTTACCTGTTGGTGATCCGCGATAGCTCAGTTGGTAGAGCAGGCG
>JBCBMU010000034.1:0-542 GCA_039822145.1 Pseudomonadota bacterium
ACCGCTTGAGCAAGCGGGTCCGTCTGGGTAAGGACGATATCATTGTATCAATCCTGGGCGTCGCATCGGACTCACCCCGCTGCATGATTGGCGCTCTTAGTCGGCGGGGGAGTTATCCTTGACTCAGAAAATCGACCTTGAGCAGCTTTGCGCCGAAAAAGGCCTTCGCATCACCGAGCAACGCCGCGTGATCGCCAAAGTGCTCTCGGACAGCGATGATCACCCGGATGTCGAGCTGCTGCATAGCAGAGCATCTGCGATTGACCCCAAGATCTCGATCGCAACAGTCTATCGCACCGTACGCCTGTTTGAAGAGGCAGGCATTCTCGACCGCCATGACTTTGGTGATGGGCGTTCGCGATACGAGCCAGTGCCCGAGGCCCACCATGATCATCTGATTGATGTCGAAACGGGTAAGGTGGTCGAATTCGTCGATCCCGAAGTGGAATCGCTCCAACGTCAGATTGCCGAGAAGCTGGGCTACCGGCTGGTGGATCACAGAATGGAACTCTACGGCGTTCGAATCTCGCGCGAAGACTAAG
>JBCBMU010000035.1:0-530 GCA_039822145.1 Pseudomonadota bacterium
CCTGAATATCAATCGAAGCTTGCTTGCAGTGATGTGCACCATGCGTTCTCCACTCGACTCGTGCTGGTCGCCGGCGTGCTGCATCTTGCCGATGTACGAGTCCCCGCAGGGCATGAGGTACCGGGCGCGGAGCGGCGGGCGGCTTCACTCTCGGGCAGCGGCCGTGGAGCTCTCCCCGGGTGTGACCGAGGCCGTCACATCCAACCCCCCCCCAAATCTGCCCGCTGTCCAGCGAGAGTGTCCACGCTCTCGATAGTCGCGGCCGCGATCGTGGCCGTGTTGAAGAGGCCGTGGAAGGGCGGGGTGGAGCCGGCGCTGCGCACGCCGACTCTGCCAAAGGGCGGGGCCGCAGGGCCGTGAGATTGTTTTGCACGTGGTGTGCCGGCACGCGACGCGGGTGGAGTCCGGGAGCTGGCCCGGGAGCTAACGACGCCCGCGACCTAGCCGCCAGGTGGGCCACGGGATGGCGGCGCACCAGCCGCGCCGTCCCGCGGGCGACGCCCTCTACGGCCCCGCGCGGAGGCGGGGGG
>JBCBMU010000036.1:0-503 GCA_039822145.1 Pseudomonadota bacterium
TCGCCGCGCCGATCACGTCAAAGGCGGGTGAAACCCGGTCAAGGTAGTGGCCGCCCGCGTCGGTCAGCGCCACACCGCGCGCGGCATCGCGAAACAGCTGCACGCCCAGCCGCGCCTCCAACCCGCGCACATGGCGGCTGATGGCAGAGTGGCTGACCCCCAACTCCTCGGCGGCGCGGCTGAAACTTTCGTGGCGCGCCGCGGCTTCGAAGGCGCGCAGAGCGTTCAGGGGCGGCAATGTCCGCATGTCAGACCATCCTGTGCAAAAAACGCACAAGTTATGTCAAAAACCTCTGTTTGTCTCAACCCGCCAATCGCGGAATTATGCCGTATAACTTCGGATAAGTGAGGCTTTCATGCAAATCACACGTGTAACCGCGCTTTTGCGCGTCCAGTCGTTCTGTGCCAAAATCAGCCGGTTCATCGGGCATGCGCGCCCTGCACGTACCGGGCGTCTGCCGCCGCTGACGGATCATATCGCGCGCGATATCGGCCTTGACCCG